>NZ_JACESA010000039.1 GCF_013912065.1 Brevundimonas sp. | reverse complement strand
CGGCGCCAGCCGCATGGACATCCTGACCGACCCCTACCGGATCGTCACGGCCGAGCAGCAGGCCGAGTACGAGGCCATGGTCGAACGCCGCCTGCGCCGCGAGCCCGTCTCGCGCATCGTCGGCAAGAAGGGGTTCTGGAAGATCATGCTGAACGTCACCCCCGACGTCCTCAGCCCCCGGCCCGACACCGAGACCATCCTCGACATCGCCCTGCTGGCCTTCGCCAAGCACGAGGCCTTCAACGTCATCGACCTGGGCACCGGCTCGGGCGCCATCGTCCTGGCCCTGCTGGCCGAGCGGCCGGCCGCTCAGGGGGTGGGAACCGACATCTCGTCCGAGGCCCTGGCCGTGGCCAAGGAGAACGCCGCCAACCTGGACCTGAACGATCGGGCCGCCTTCCTGCGCACCGAATGGGCGGCGGGCTTCGGCGACGCCAGCTTCGACCTGGTGGTGTCCAACCCGCCGTATATCCCCACCGACCACATCCCGACCCTGGACCCCGAGGTCCGTGACCATGACCCGCATCTGGCCCTGGACGGCGGGCCCGACGGCTTGCAGGCCTATCGCGACCTGGCGCCCGAGGTGAAGCGGATCCTGAAGCCGGGCGGCGTCTTCGCCGTAGAGATCGGCTGGGACCAGGGGCCCCAGGTCAAGGCCCTGTTCGAGGCCCAGGGCTTCACCGACGTCAAGGTGATCAAGGACCTGGGCGAACGCGACCGCGTCGTCACCAACGGGCCAGACCCCCGGACCAATCCGATCCCGCAGGAGTGAGGCGGCTCAGCCGATCCTGAACAGGACCAGGGCGGTGACGCCGCCGCCCGGCGTGGTCTCCAGGCGGATGTCGGCGCCCATCTGCTGGGCCAGGGAGCGGGCGATCGACAGGCCCAGGCCGGACCCGCCGGTCGCGCGACTGCGGGAGGCCTCCCCCCGCGCGAAGGGTTCGAACGCCCGGTCCGCGAAGGCCGCGGTCAGCCCCGGCCCATGGTCGACCACCGCCAGCCGCCAGCGGTCGTCGTCGCGCTGGAAACTTACCTCGGCCGATCCGCCGTAGACGACCGCATTCTCCACCAGGTTCTCGACGATGCGGCGCAGGGCGACGACGTCGCCCTGGACGCGCCCCGGCTCTACACGCCCCAGGCTGACCGCCTGACCCAGGGCCGCGCGTTCCGACACCAGGTCCGTCAGCAGCTCCTCCACATCCACAGGAACCAGAACGGCCGGTCTTTCCTCGCCGCGCGCGACCAGCAGGACGTCCTCGATCAGGGTGGCCATCAGGGCCACGTCCCGGTCGGCGCGGGCTCTCTGGTCCGCATCCTCGATCAGGGCGACCCTCAGCCTCAGCCGGGTCATCAGGGTCTTCAGATCGTGCGCCGCCGCCGCCAGCATCCGCATCCGTTCGCCCATCAGGGCCTGGATGCGGGCGCGCATGCGGTTGAAGGCCGAGGCGACGCGTCGCGCCTCGGCATGGCCGGTCTCGTCCATCGGCGGGGCGCCGAGATCGACGGCGAACCGGTCGGAGGCGTCGGCGATGACCTGCAGGTCGCGGGTCGCGCGCTGCACCGTCCGCCACACCAGGACTGCGGCGGCCAGCCCCACCAGCAGATTGAACACCAGGGCCGCCATGGCGACGCCGCGGCGACGCTGTCCCAGGCCCGGCGCGACCACCAGCCGCTGTCCATCTTCAAGAGCAACGGAGATCGCATAGACGGCGGTGCGACGGCCCTGAAAACGGGGTCGGAACCGGCGTCTTTCCTCCGGAACCAGCAGACGCACGTCGCGCCCCTCCAGAGCCGCGCCATAGCTGCGCAACAGGACCGGCAGGGCGCCGCCGCGCTGGCGATAGCCGGCGGGAACCCCGTCGGTGATGAAGAACCGGGTCGCGTCCCCGTTCAGGGCCACCAGAAGATCGTCCCGGCGAGCGGACGGCGTGCGGTCCAGGGCGGCGGCGGCGGCGGCGATCCGCACCGGAACGGGCAGGCGCCATTCGTCCTGATCCTGTTGCTGCAGGGCCATCAGACCCAGGACGCTGATCGCCTGGAAGGCCACCACGACCAGGACCAGGGTCAGGGTCAGGCGGTTGGCGAGGCCCAGCCGCCTCACGACGCCGCCTCCACGTCGGCGGTGAACAGATAGCCGGCGTTGCGCACGGTGCGGATCAGACGGGGCTCGCGGGGGTCGTCCCCCAGCTTGCGGCGCAGGCGCGAGACCTGGATGTCGATCGAGCGGTCGAACACGTCGGCCTGGCGGCCCTTCAGCACGTCCATGATGTCGTCGCGCGACAGGATCTGCTGCGGGCGTTTCACGAAGGCGGCCAGCAGATCGAACTCTCCCCCGGTCAGCTCGACCGCCCGTCCCTCGGCGTCGGTCAGGGCGCGCGAGGCCAGGTCCAGCCGCCATCCGTCGAACACCACGCGGCGGGCCGGAATCTGGGCCGGAATTTGGGACGGCTCGGCCCGGTCGCGCCGACGCAGCAGGGCCTTGATCCGGGCCACCAGTTCGCGCGGCTCGAACGGCTTGGCGACATAGTCGTCCGCCCCGACCTCCAGGCCCACGACCCGGTCCATCGGCTCGCCCCGCGCCGAGGCGATCAGCACCGGGACCGCGCCCTGGATGCGGCGACAGATCGACAGCCCGTCCTCGCCCGGCATCATCAGGTCCAGGATCACCAGGTCCGGCCGATGATCCGCCCACGCCCGCCAGAAGGCCGCAGCCTCGGGAAAGGCCACGCAGGTCAGGCCCTCGCGCGCCAGCAGGGCGCACACCAGTTCGCGTATCTCGGGGTCGTCCTCGACCAGATAAATCAGCGCCGTCGTCATGGGCCAAGCTTTGGCGCAACCGTCCCTGCCCCGCCAGTAGGGGATACACGCTGTTACGCACAGGCGCCGGAGCGACACACCCCTGGCGGCCGGGTCTGTCAGTCTGTGGTCGTCCGGAAAAGGCCGGACCTCGCAAAAGGACCCTGCCCATGCGCTTCAATCGCCCCTTCGCCGTCGCCGCCCTGGCCGGCGTTCTGACCGTCGCCGGCGTGGCCGCGGTCGCCGACAGCGCCGACGCCCAATCCCGTTCGCGTCAACGTTCGACCACCGTCACCGGCCCCAACCACAGCGCCACGCGCAACGCCGACATCTATCGCAGCCCCAGTTCGGCGACCGTGTCCCGCTCGGGCACGGTCGACGGCGAGAGCTGGTCCAGCTCGCGGTCGCGCACCACGGTGGACACCGGCGACGGCTACGCCACCACCAGCGTCCACACCGGCCCGGCCGGCAACACCCAGACCCGCACCGGCTCGGTCTCCTACGGCGAGGACGGCTATAGCCGCGACGCGTCGGTCCAGACCTCGAACGGCCATGGCTACACCCGTCAGGTCGACGCCTCGAGCGACGAGAACGGCTCGACGGTGAACCGCTCCGCCACCACCAACAACGGCGCCTCGCGCAGTTCGACGGTCACGCGCCCCTACTGAGCCTGAACCCCCGTTCCCCGGTTCGGGCGGAGTTCCTCACCCTGTCCTCCGCCCGTCGCCCCGGCCGCGCCCCCAAACCCCGCGGCCGGGGTCCTTCTTTTCCCGATCGAGACCCCTGATGAAAACCCTCGCCCTCTCCGCCCTCGCCGCCGCCGCCCTCGCTGCGGCCTCCCTCGCCCCAGCCGAGGCTTTGGCCCAGACACCTGCGGACGCCGGCCGCGCCCTATTCCAGCAGGCCGACGTCAACAATGACGGCCGCCTTTCCCGCGTCGAGTTCGACGCCGCGCGCGAGGCCCGGTTCGCCCGCGCCGACGCCGACCACGACGGCCGGCTGACCATGTCCGAGCTGCGCGCCCTGCGCCCCGAAGGCGCCGCCGCGCCCCAGCGCCGCCCCAGCCGCGAACAGATCCAGAAGCTGCGCGCCATCGACCGCAACAACGACCGCGCCGTCGACCTGAACGAGTTCCGCGCCACCAACGGCGAACGCTTCGCCGCCGCTGACCGTAACCGCGACGGCTTCATCACCCGCGACGAAATCGTCGACCTGGCCCGCTCGATGGGCGTCGGCGGCTGAGGCTCCTTTGGTCATCCTCCGGGCCGCAAAGCGGAACCGGGGGATCCAGCGGCGCGCACGAGCGCGAACCTGTCGCGAACGAAGTGTTCCGGCATCGTGCGGCGTCCAGAACCCCTCCACCCCCGCGCAAGCGGGGAGGAGACGGTGCGACGCCCGTCATCTGTCTCCTCCCCATGAAATGGGGAGGTGGCGCGGCGCTTCTTCAGCGTCGTGACGGAGGGGTTCTCACCGCTTCACCGTCATTTAGCTCCGCCCCATCATCCTCCGGAGCATGACGAAAGTAGGGAGCGGAGGTTTAATGCACCCGCGCCTTCCCGATCTCCAACCCGCCCTCGCCGGCTGACACCGCAATCACCCCGCCGTCCTCGATCTCGCCGGCCAGCAGCTTCCTCGCAATCGGGTCCACCAGTTCCTTCTGGATCACCCGCTTCAGCGGCCTTGCCCCATAGGCGGGGTCGTAGCCGCGGTCGGCGAGCCAGGCCAGGGCGCTGTCGTCTAACGACAGGTTCAACCGGCGGTCGGCCAGCAGTTTTTCGAAGCGGGACAGCTGTATCCGCACGATGCCGCCCATCTGTTCGCGGCCCAGGCGGTGGAACAGGATGATCTCGTCGATCCGGTTCAGGAACTCGGGCCGGAAATGGGCGCGGACGGCGTCCATGACGAAGGGGCGGACGGCCTCGACGTCGTCGCCTTCGCCCTGTTCGGCCAGATACTGGCTGCCCAGGTTGGAGGTCATGATGATCAATGTGTTGCGGAAGTCGATGGTGCGCCCCTGGCCGTCGGTCAGGCGGCCGTCGTCGAGCACCTGCAGCAGGACGTTGAAGACGTCGGGGTGGGCCTTTTCGACCTCGTCGAACAAGACGACCTGATAGGGGCGGCGACGCACGGCCTCGGTCAGGGCGCCGCCCTCGTCATAGCCGACATAGCCGGGAGGGGCGCCGATCAGGCGGCTGACCGAGTGTTTCTCCATATACTCGGACATATCCAGGCGGGTGATGGCCGCCTCGTCGTCGAACAGGAACTCGGCCAGGGCCTTGGTCAGTTCGGTCTTGCCCACGCCGGTCGGGCCCAGGAACAGGAAACTGCCCAGGGGCCGGTTGGGGTCGTTCAGGCCGGCGCGAGCCCGGCGCACGGCGTCGGAGACGGCGGCCAGAGCCTCGTCCTGACCGACCACGCGGGCGGACAGGGCGTCTTCCATCGACAGCAGTTTCTCGCGCTCGCCCTCCAGCATCTTGTCGACCGGCACGCCGGTCCAGCGGCTGACGACGGCGGCGATCTGTTCGGCGTCGACGACTTCCGGGGTGAGAGGGCCCTTGCCCGAGGTTTCGTTGGCCTCGGCCTCGGCCAGCTGTTTCTCGATCTGCGGGATCTGGCCGTAGGCGATCTCGGACGCGCGGCCCAGGTCGCCGGCGCGCTGGGCGTTAGTCAGTTCCAGCCGCAGACGGTCCAGGGTTTCCCGCAGCTGGGCGCCCTGGCCGACCTTTTCCTTCTCGGCCTTCCACCGGGCGGTCAGGTCGTCGGACTGACCTTCCAGATCGGCGATCTCGTCCTCCAGCTTCTCCAGCCGGTGCTGGGACGCCTGATCCGTCTCCTTCTTCAGGGCTTCGCGTTCGATCTTCAGCTGGACCAGCCGGCGGTCGATCTCGTCCAGGGCCTCGGGCTTGGAATCGACGGCCATCCGCACACGCGACGCGGCCTCGTCGATCAGGTCGATGGCCTTGTCCGGCAGGAAACGGTCGGTGATGTAGCGGTTCGACAGGGTGGCGGCGGCGACGATGGCGCTGTCGGAGATACGGACCCCGTGGTGGACCTCGTACTTCTCCTTCAGTCCACGCAGGATCGACACCGTGTCCTCGACCGAGGGCTCCTCGACGAAGACCGGCTGGAAGCGACGGGCCAAGGCCGCGTCCTTTTCGACGTGTTTCCTGTATTCATCCAGGGTGGTGGCGCCGACGCAGTGCAGTTCGCCGCGCGCCAGCGCCGGCTTCAGCAGGTTGGAGGCGTCCATGGCCCCGTCGCCCTTACCGGCGCCGACCAGGGTGTGCATTTCGTCGATGAACAGGACGATCCCGCCCTCGGCCGCCGAGACCTCGGACAGGACGGCCTTCAGCCGCTCCTCGAACTCGCCCCGGTATTTGGCGCCGGCGATCAGGGAGCCCATGTCCAGCGCCATCACCGTCTTGTCGCGCAGGCTCTCGGGCACGTCGCCGTTGACGATGCGCAGGGCCAGGCCCTCGACGATGGCGGTCTTGCCGACGCCGGGTTCGCCGATCAGGACGGGGTTGTTCTTGGTGCGGCGGGCCAGGACCTGGATGGTGCGGCGGATCTCCTCGTCGCGGCCGATGACCGGGTCGATCTTGCCGTCGCGGGCGGCCAGGGTCAGGTCGCGGGCGTAGCGTTTCAGGGCGTCATAGGCGTCCTCGGCCCCGGCGCTGTCGGCCGTCTTGCCCTTGCGCACCTCGGCGATGGCGGCCTCCAGCTTGTCGGCGGTGACCCCGGCGGATTTCAGCACCTCGGCGGCGACCCCGCCCTCCCTGGCTAGGGCGGCCAGTAGGCGTTCGGTGGTGACGAAGGCGTCGCCGGCGGATTTGGACGCCTCCTCGGCGGCGGCGAAGACGCGGGCGGTGTCGCCGTCCAGATAGAGTTGGCCCGAGCCGCCGGTGACCTGGGCGCGCTTCTTCAGCGCGGTCTCGACCTCGGCCTCGGCGCGGCGGGGATCGCCCCCCGCGGCGGTGATCAGATTGCGCGCCAGGCCGTCGCGTTCCTCCAGCAACACCTTCAGCAGGTGTTCGGGCGCGAACTGCTGGTGCCGGCGGGCCAGGGCCAGCGACTGGGCCGACTGGACCGCCTGTTTGGCGCGGTCGGAATAGAGGTCGAGATTCATGCGCGTGTCCCCTCGTGAGGCGGAAGTGGTCCGACACGCCCTCTGAAGCAAGCGACGTCTCGGTTCGCCAGAGGAAGTGGGTGTGTCGATGCAGCCACACAAGAGCCGACAAGCCCGCCCGCGCGCCTTGACCGAGGTCAATTGCGGCGACGGCCGGTCCGTTCGGTTTCGGAAACGAAATATTTGAATTAATGCAACGGATTAGCCGGGGCGGCGCGTTAAGCCTGCATCCACCCGCTCACTGAAAGGAGCACCCAATGCGCAACATCCTGATCGCCGCAGCAGCCGGCCTGATGGCCCTGTCCGCCGCCTCGGCCCAGGCCGCCGCCTTCGACCAGAACCGTCCCGGTTCGTCCCAGCAGCACCAGAACGACGACCGTAACGAGAACCGTAACGAGAACCGCAATGACAATCGCGGCGAACACCGCGACGCCTACGGATCGTGGCAGTCCAGCTGGGGCTCGCGCCCTCCCGCGCCGCCCGCTCACTTCAAGCGTCAATCCAACTGGTACGCTCACGTCCGCGCCTGTCAGCAGCGCTATCGCACATATAACCCGCGTACGGACCGCTACACGGTGCGCGCCGGTCGCACGGCGATCTGCACCCTGTAGGATCTGATCCCTGGGCCGGGCCGCGGATGCGGTCCGGCCTAGAGGCGTGTCTCCCAGGCCGTCCAGCCGGCGATCAGGACCAGGCCGGCCGCCAACATGACCCGCACCCCGGCGCCTTGACCGCCGACGCCAAGCCGGGTCACGCGGGCCGCCGCCACGACGATAAAGCCGTGAACCGCCACGCTGACCGCCACATGGATCCCGCCCAGGGTGAGCGCCTGGGGCAGGGTCGGGCCGTAATCAGGACGGATGAAGCCCGGCAACAGGGCGATATAGAACAGGGCCGCTTTCGGATTCAGCAGGTTGGCGATCAACCCCCGCAGGAAGAGCGCGCGGCGGCGATCCTGAGTCCGGGGCGCGGCGCCGGCCGGGTCGCCTTCCCCCCGCCAGGCCTCCCAGGCGAGCCAGAGCAGGAAAACCACCCCCGACCAGCGGACGGCGTGATACAGGGACGGCCAGGCTAGGACGATCTCGGCCAGGCCGAAGGCGGCGGCCAGCATCCACAGCGTCAGGCCCAGGGTTATGCCCGCCACCGCCGCCAGCCCCGCCGTTCGTCCCTGCGACAAGGACACCAGGGCCAGCCAGCCCATATTGGGGCCCGGGGTCAGCTCGATCAGGACGACGGCCGCCAGAAACGGCAGGACGACCCCCGGATCGACCGGCCCGTACGTCAGAACATCCATCCTCGCCTCCGGCGCCATCTCTAGGCCGCGTCGAAGACCGGGTCCAATCGCGGCGTCGGGGGGCGGTTGCATTCGACGACGAGGCGGCTAAGCCTGGGACGTCCTTAGTCTGAGTGCTTCCCATGACCGTCCTGTCCCGCCGCGCCCTGTTCGCTTCCGGAGGCGCCACGGCGCTGGCGGCCCAATCCTTGGGCGCGCCGGTCTGGGCGCAGGCGTCCAACGATGACGCGGCCCTGGCCCAGGCGGTCGACGCCTATGTGAAGGCGGCGATGGCGGCCTGGCCCGATCAGCCGGCGCTGGGGATCGCCGTGGTCAAGGACGGGACGGCCGTGCTGGCGCGCGGATACGGGGTCAAGGTCCAGGGCCGGCCGGCGAGGGCCGATGAACACACCCTGTTCGCCATCGCCTCGAACACCAAGAACGTCACCGCCGCCGCCCTGGCCATTCTGGTGGACGAGGGCAAGGTGAAATGGGACGCGCCGATCAGGACCTATCTGCCCGACTTCCGCCTGTCCGACCCCTATATCGGCGACCATATCACCGTGCGCGACACGCTGAGCCACCGCGCCGGATTCGGCCTGGGCGCCGGCGATCTGCTGTTCTGGCCCAACAGCGACCGGACCCGCGCCGAGGTTCTGGCCCAGGCCGCCTTCGTGCCGATCGAGGACGGGTTCCGCGCGCGCTACCACTATTGCAACCTGATGTTCGTGGTCGCCGGGGCGGTGATCGAGGCGGTGTCGGGCCAGAGCTGGGAGGATTTCGTCCAGACCCGGATCCTGGACCGGGTCGGCATGACCGAGACCGTACCCCTGGCGCGACTGGCCGATCCGGCCAGGTCCGCCCTGCCCCACGGCCGTGTCGGCCCCCCGCTGCGCTATCAGGGGGCCATGACGCCGATCGCGGATTCGATCGTCGAGGTGTGGAACTGGGATTCGGCCGCCGCGGCCGGCGGCATCTGCACCACCCCGACCGATTGGGCCAAATGGATCGCCGTGCGGCTGAACGACGGCCTGCTGCCGGACGGGACGCGGCTGTATTCCGAGGCCGCCGCGCGCGAAATGGTGCGACCCAATATCATCGTCGGCAGTTCGCCGGGACCGACGGCGGAACTGCCGAACCGGGCCATCGCCTCGACCTACGCCATGGGGTTTCAGGTCCAGGACTATCGCGGCGAGCGGCTGATCAGCCACGGCGGCGGTTCTCCCGGCGGGATTTCGGCGACGGTGCTGATCCCCGGCCGCAAGACCGGCTTCTGCATCTTCTCCAACGCCGAGGAGAGCTTCCTGCTGCGCGCCCTGCGCTCGGGGATCGCCGACCTGTGCATGGGCAAGGTCGATGTCGACTGGATCGCCAATTCCAAGCGGCTCGAGGCCGAGGGCAATGCGAAATCCATCGCCGCCGCCGCCGAGATCGACGCCAAACAGGCCGCTGGCGCCCCGCCGGCCATGCCGCTGGAGGCCTATGCCGGGACCTGGCGCGACCCCTGGTACGGCGACATCGTCATCGCCTCCAAGCGCCGGGGTCGCGGCCGCGACAGCAAGCCGGGCCTGTGGCTGACCTTCACCCACACCCCCGCCTTGCAAGGCTGGCTGGAGCCCTATGACGGAGAGACCTTCCGCACCCGCTTCCCGGACAAGCGCGAGGAAGACGCCTTCGTCACCTTCAGCATACAGACGGCCAGACCGGCGACGGCGAGGCTGAAGGGCGTGTCGCCCGACATCGATTTTTCCTATGACTATCAGGACTTGAGTCTGACGCGGATGTGACCGGGAGGGCTGTGGCCTGACAGCGCAAGGGCGGAACGTCCCTGGAGACGGAACGCTGTCCTTCCTTCAAAGAAAGGAAGGACCGTCATGACCAAGACAATCGACACCCGCCCGCTCGACCGCGACGAAGCGGAGATGGTCGAGCGGAGCCGGGCCCTGACCCAGCTGTCGTCCTCGGAACTGAAGGATCTGATCGGCCGGCTGAGGGCGCGTCGCGACAAGGCCCAGCGCCAGATCCGAACCCGCGCCCGCGCCGCCCAGGGTCGAGGCGAGAGCGCCGGAGCGGACACGGGCGCGCGCGAGAAGAAGGCTCTGCTGACCGACGCCATCGGCCGCGTGTCTGGCGAAATGGCCGGCCGCCGGACAGGCAAGGGCGCGGCCAAGGCCCGCGAGGCGACCGAACATCTGCGTGAGGCCGTCAGCCGCAAGGCCGAATCTCCCTCCTGGACCGGACCGACCGACCGAACCGCCGACACAGGCCCGGCCGAAACCCCCAATACCGGCATCGCCCCTTCCGGCGCGCTTCACGCCGAGGGGATGCGAGCGGCCATATCGCGTTCGACCGGGGCGCGCTGAGGATTGGAACTATCGGGCCGGGCGACCCGCCTCAGCGGGTGATTTCGAGCAGTTCCAGCTTGGCTTCCTGCTTGGGCCAGGGGAAGACCACACGCCAGCGGTTCTGGCCGATACGCTCCAGCACCCCGACCTGATCGCGCTCTGGGTTTTCGCCATAGGCGGGGAAGCCGGTCTCGTCTCCCCAGGCCTGGGTTCCGACATAGACCAGACGCCGGTCGGTGTCGGGATAGAGCAGGCCGCGCGTGCGTTGCGAGCCGCCGGTCTTGGTCAGGACCAGATCGCCGCCGGGGGTCAGTTCGACCGAACAGGCGAACCAGGGATAGTCGACATAGGCCAGCCCCTGGCCCTCCGCACGCCGACCCAGCTTGATGGTGCGGCAGCGATAGGTTCCGGGCGGGGGCTGGAGGCGGCCGACCTGGCCGGCGTTCGGATCGACCAGGGGGCCCAGCGCCTCGACCTGACGGGCGAAGCCGGCGGCGTCGGCCTCCGCCCGCGCCATGCGCCAGGCCTGATCAAGACGCCCCAACAGACTGGCGTCCGAGGCCGAGGCGACCTGACGCCAGTCGTCGGTCCCGCCCTGCAGACCACCGGGCGCGGCCTGTTGCGCCGGGGTGGCCGTGGCCTGGGGCGCGGCCCGAGGCGGCACGCCGGGGGCGGGTTCGGTCACGGCCGGAGACATCTCGGCCGGACCATTCGGCCGATTGTCGCCACAGGCGGCGAGAGCGGCGGCGGTGAAGGCGAAGAGGATCGGGGTGCGGCGCATGGGCGTCTCCATCGGTTCGGGAGACGAACGGCCAAGCCGCCGCGAGGTTCAGTCGGTCTTCGGGACCAGCTCGATCAGGTCGAGGTTGGACTCGTACTGCGGCCAGGGCAGGACCAGCCGCCAGCGGGCCTCGCCGACGCGTTCCACCACGGCGACCAGGTCGCGGTCCGGGTTGCGGCCATAGGAGTTGGCGGCCGGTTCCTGGGCCAGGGCCATGGAGCCCAGCATCAGCATGTGCCGGTCGTTCTCGGGAAACAGCAGGCCCGAGGGGCGCTGGGAGCCGGTCAGTTTGGTGAACTTCAGCCCGCGCGGGGTCTGTTCGATGCGGCAGGCGAACCAGCCGTAGACCACATAGCCCAGCCCCTCATCGCCGCCCTGGGAGCCCAGTTTGACGGTGCGGCAGCGGTAGTCGCCGGGCGGCGGGGCCACGCCGGGCCGGGCGGCGTTGGGATCGATCAGGTCGCCGAGACTGTTCAGGTCGCCCGAGCCGCGCTGGCGGCGGGCCTGCTGCAGGGCCAGATCCCAGGCGGCGTCCCGGCGCTGGTAACGATCTCGATCCAGCGCCGTGATCACGCCGCGCCAGTCCATAAGCACGCCGCCGGATCCGCTGGAAGGCGGCGGCGTGCTTATGGACTGGCGCGGCGTGATCACGGCGC
>NZ_JACESA010000038.1 GCF_013912065.1 Brevundimonas sp. | reverse complement strand
GTCACCGGCGCTACGGCAGAGAGGTTGCGGCATCGTATGAGGAAGTGCGACGCCTGCTTCTATCTCTTTTCCCGACATTCGAGGCGGTCGAGGTGGATGCCGTGGGAGCTCGGTTTTTTCGACGGCCATAACGGCAACGTCGCGATCCTTCCGCTGATCCCTCCAACGGGCGAACTCGACTTCACAGGCGAAGAGTATCTAGAGATTTATCCCAAGATAGACTTCGCAAACCTAAGCGGCAGCCCCAGCATATTCGTGAACCAAGTACGACGCACGGAGATGGGGTCGTACAAGTCCTATGATGAATGGCGGCGTGGCGCTGATAAGCTTAGACCCACGACCTAGCTACCCACCCGTCAGCCATTTCCGGAGAGGCGTTGCGGTGTTCGCTTTGTGATTTAGTACCATCCAGATGTCTTGGTCGCTGCCCTTCATCTGGCCCCAAACGATCCGGCGATAGAGGCCCAGATATTCCCATGAGGCCCAGGTCGAGTCGTGCAGATCGTCCGAGGACGGAAACAGAGCGATTTGTCCGAGGCCCTTGTAGCCGTCAGCCACTCCCAGCTCCCAAGGCACCCAGCGCGACTCCTTACTGTTCTTGCTCGTCAGAAGAACGAACCTGCTGCTCTGCTTGATGCGAGACTTCAGCAAATTGGCGGTTTCGTCCGTGGTGTAGGGAGGCATCTCCGGGTCGATTTCATCGATGTAGACCACGGCGCCGTGGTTCTGCAGGACGATCGTGGCACCCACGACAAGATCCTGGTCCTTGCTGGAGTGGGACAGGAAAGTTGAGCCGGCAGGGCTTCGCGCCGAAGCCGTGCGAAGCACGGAGGCCTGTTCGGTCAAAGTGATGTTCGCGGCGAAACCCCGAAGTTCCGCCCTTGTTACGAACCGGGTCACCTCAGTTGTCGTCCTGTGGCTTCGCCAGCCGTTGGAGTATCTCTCGAACGAGCTTCAGGAGCTTGTCGGGTGTTGTGGCCTGGTTTGACAGGACGGCTAGCTCTTCGTCGGTTGGCCTGGCCGCGCTTGCGCCCTGCGATGGGATAGCGGACCCAGTCAGATCTTGCGCGATTTGCTCGGCCGCGCCTCCGGTCGCACCGATGGGCAGTATGAAGGCCCCGGCCTCGCGCGCGACCTCGAACTCCTTCAACACGCCGTCCGCAACGATCTGAGAGCCGCCCTCGAGCTTTGCGCCGCCTAGGAAAATCACAATCCCGGCCTGTCGCGCCATCTCGGCGCGAAGCGCGGTCCATCGTTTCTGGTCCGGCTCCCTATCCGTCAGCGGTTGAGGGAAGGGTCGGACGATCAGCCGGCGGTCCAGATCCCACCCGCCGTCCTGACGGAGACGGTCGATAAAGCCCCCAATCACAGCTGGGCCGACCAGTAAGCCCGATCCGCTCACCAGATCCCGCCCGGTGTCCGCGATCAACCCGCCGACCGCCTCGGAAAGGCGATACAGATCGCCGGCGCGACCGTCGTCGCCGTCGAGCGGCCAGCTTCCACTGACCCATACCCGCATCGCGGCGACGCGGCGCTCTACCTGGCGCATCAGTTCGGGAATTTCGTCGTAATGCTCTACCTCGATTGTCCTCAGTCCGTAGCGGCGAAGGTCCTTGGCCCAGTGCTTATGCTGCGCCGTGCGGGCCCTGAACTCGTCCTCGGAAGAACAGTCCGCCAGGCTGGGCGGCTTCACGATTGCGAAGTGCTCCGGCGGCGCTTCAGTGAAGCTCTCACGAATGAGGGATAGCACGTGCCGGACATTGGGATCGGTCAGGCTGAGCCCGATGAAAAGAACGGACATGCTGCTGAGATGCGCCTGCAGCAGGGGGAGGAAGGCCCCACGCTTGGACCGATAGAGTTCGTAGTCGTCGGTCGAGATGACGATGTCGTCCATTCGGTCGACGGACCCATGCATCTTGTAGAGCCGTGCCGCGCCGGGCCGGGCGCGGAGCGAAAGGTCGGCCGCCCCGGAGACAACATCGACAGGCCGATTGATCACGGCGAAGGCGCGCTCGACCAGACGGTCGTAGTTCGTCGTCCAGATCTGCCGAACGGGGAGGCGCGCCAGCACCTCCAAGGTCGGCGGAACCGGTCGATCTTTGCCGATCTCTTGCCGGATCACGTTGCGGACGCCGGTCGCGGCACCGCTCTCGCTGATGTGCCACTGGGCCAGTGCGGCGAGGTCCTGGATGTCGCTGGAGCGGACACCGAGTTCCTCGCCGATGTCCTTAAGAAGCTCCGCCCAAGTCGGATATCCCGCGGCCTTCGAAACACCGGCGCCGACGAACACTGCGCCAACGCCTTCGTGGAGGGCAGCTGGAAAATCCTTGAGAAAGCGATTTCGGCTTGACGTAGGCATCCTACCGTCCGGCCCGCTTGGCCGCCTCTTCAATCCGAGCCGCCAACCGGGCGTGATCGGCATACTTGTAGACGGGCGCCCCGGCCCTCGTAAGAAGAGCCGGGGTAGCGCCGGCAAGATCCGTATTTCCGAGCCTATCCTTGAGCTCGTGAATCTGGATGCCCACTATCCCGTTGCCCCGCGCGATCGATTGGCTGATTTCGTAGTCGATGTACTTGCGGCCCGCTGAGGCCGCGCCGATGCAAACAACCGTAACCGACGTGTTGAGCAGCGCGTCGTCGATCATCTTCTTGATCGCCGTATCGCCCTTCTTTTTGGCTTCTTCCCAGAGCGAGGCGTCATGGAACCCGACCGCCGCGGTGCCCACGATCTCGCCGATGTTGCGAATCTGATTCACACGCCAGATGTCGCGTTGATAGTGAAAACTGAAGAACACCCGACGTGCCATGTTTCCCTCCACGGGTCTGAATCGCCCCTTGCTAACGCTTGGGTTGCGCTCGGCGGTCCTCCGAGTCAACGGCTACGGTTGTCGGATATTCCCGCCACTACGGGTTCGCGATCGGACAGCCAGCCATACGATGTATGTTGGTCCGCCGCCGCGTGCGGACAACTTCGATTTTGTCGAAACATCTAGTTCTCGGCGGCGGACTGATGTCCGCTCTTTGGCGCTTCACCGCAGTCTTATCTGTCCGTAGCCCCAGGGAGGAGGCGATGGTCATCCGCGGGATATCCGGAGGCGTCGCCATTCGGAACCCCGTCGCGGCGCTTGGGTTGGACTCCGATCAACCAAGGAGCCCTCCGATGCAAATCCAACCAATGATCAGCACCCATCCCGACGTGCGCGGAAGCGTCAACGACAGTCTCGTTCGCGCGATCGAAGCGGCTTACGGCTGCGCCGCGGTGTGCCACATCTGCGCCGATGCCTGCCTGGCCGAGGATATGGTGAAGGATCTCACCCAGTGCATCCGCCTCAATCTTGATTGCGCCGACGTCTGCCTGGCCACGGCCGGCCTCGCCGCGCGTCGCGCCGGCAGCCACGAGACACTGATCCAGCGCATGCTCGAGACTTGCGCCGAGGCCTGCGCGGATTGCGCTGTCGAATGTGAGAAACACGCCGAGATGCACGAGCATTGCCGCATCTGCGCCGAGGAATGCCGCCGCTGCGAAAACGCTTGCCGCGAGGCTGCCTCCTCGATCACACCGTCACGCCATTGAGGCCGATCGCCGTCAACGGCACTCGACCGTCAGATGCCCGAGCTCGTGGACCGGCCTCAGCCGGTCGCGAACGGTCGCGACATCCACAGCCCCGGTCACGCTGACGATAGCCGAGTGCGCGTCCGGCCCGATGCGCCAGACGTGCAGATCGGTGATCCGGGCGTCGCCCGGCCCCTCGACGAATTCGCGGACCTCGGCCTCGATGGCGGTGTCCGTTGTGTCGAGCAGCACCGCGGCGGTGTCGCGCATCAGGGACCACGACCACCGGGCGATGACGATCGCGCCGACGATGCCCATCAGCGGGTCTAGCCAGACCCATCCCATATAGCGGCCCGCAAGCAGGGCGATGATCGCCAGCACCGAGGTCAGGGCGTCGGCCAGCACATGGATGTAGGCGGCGCGCAGGTTGTTGTCGCGATGGCCGCCATGACCGTGCTGGTGATCATGGTCGTCGTGATGATCGTGGTCGTGGTGATGGCCATGCCCGTGGCCATGACGACCGTGGTGGTGCCCCCCGCCGGACAGAAGGACGGCGCTGACCAGATTGACCACGAGACCCAGGATGGCGACCAGCGTCGCCTGGCCGAAGGCGACCGAGCGCGGATCGATCAGGCGGCCGATGGACTCTCCCGCGATCCCGAGCGCCACGATGCCCAGAACCAGCGCCGAGGCGAACCCCGCCAGGTCCCCGACCTTGCCGGTCCCGAAGCTGAAGCGCCGGTTGGCGGCATGCCGCTTGGCGTAGGCGTAGGCGCCGGCCGCAACGGCCAGGGCGCCGGCGTGGGTCGCCATGTGAAAGCCGTCGGCCAGCAGGGCCATCGAGCCGTAGACCAGGCCGGCGATGATCTCCCCGACCATCATGACGGCCGTCAGGCCGACCACCCACAGCGTTCGCCGTGCGCTGTCGTCGTGCGAACGGCTGAGGAAATAGTGGTCGTGGGTCAGATAGTCGGTCTCGGACGCGGACATGGCGCGGGCCTTACTTTGAATAGCGGCGAATGATGGCGATCAACTCGTCGGCGCCGCCCTGCCGGGCGTCCTCGCTCAGATCGGGATGAGCGACGTGGTGGCGCAGATGGTCTTCAATCAACTCTTCCAGAAGCCCGCCCATGGCGCCCCGCGCGGCCGCGACCTGCTGCAGGATTTGCGAACACCCGGCTTCAGACTCGATGGCGCGCTCTATTGCGCTGAGCTGACCCGAGATCCTCCGGACCCGCGCGACGAGCTTCTTCTTGTTCGTGGAGGTATGCGCCATGGATACTCCCCTATAGTATCTTGCACCGGCGCGCGACACCTCCTATGAGGCCGCTTCCTGTTGGGGAGTAGCTTCCGGCGTCTGATCGCCGGGGTCGGATCAACACACTCGCGTTTCGGCGCGCGGTCCGACCAGCGGAACCGCCGCCTAGCGAGACCAGCGCGTCCCACCGCCGCACCGGCCGGGGAGGGAAGCGCTGTTCGTTGCCGGGTGGATGCTCGTCATGACTCCTGTCGCCATCGCCGTTCTGTCTCTCAGCATGTCTACCGACGCCTTCGCCGCCGCCGTTGGGCGTGGTGCTTTGCATCGACCGAACCTGGCCGGCGCCGTGAAGGCAGGCCTGGTATTCGGGTGTATCGAGGCCATCACCCCGGTGATTGGCTGGGGGCTCGGCATGGTCGCTGCAGGCCTCGTCGAACGCGTGGATCATTGGATCGCCTTCGGCCTCCTCGCCGCTGTTGGCGGCAAGATGATCTGGGAAGCGACCCGTCCCCTGGCTGAGGATGCCCCACGCCGGTCCGGACCTTGGGCGCTGATCGCCATGGCGGTCGGGACCAGCATCGACGCGGCGGCTGTTGGCGTCGGCCTGGCCTTCATCGGAGCCAATATCTGGGTTATCGCGGCCTCAATCGGCGTCACGACCTTCCTGCTGACCACGATCGGCATGCTGATTGGCCGGGCCGTCGGCCAGCGTTTTGGCAAGATCGCCGAGCTTCTGGGAGGGCTCGCGCTTGTCGCGCTCGGTCTGATGATCCTGCTTGAGCACCTCGGCGTCATCGGCGCGTGATTGCCAGGACCCTACCGGCTCGACAGGGTGCGCAGGTCATCACCTATGCGATCGATCCGAGTTCTGCGATCACCGGACACCGAACCCGCCCGCCTTCGCTGCAGTCCGCGACGGCCTGCTTAAGCACCGTCCGGAGCCGCTCCAGATCCGCGATTTTGGCGTCCACGCTGGCGATGTGGTCCTGGGCCATGTCGCGGACTTCGCAGCAGGCCTGGACGCCCGGCTCACTCAACGCGATCAGCCGCCGAATGGCGTCGATGCCGAATCCCAGTTCGCGGGACCGGCGGATGAAGCGCAGGCGTTGGGCGTGTTCCGGCTCATAGCTCCTGTGTCCGCCCTCGGTGCGGGCCGGGGCGGGCATCAGGCCGATCCGCTCGTAGTAGCGCACCGTTTCCAAGTTCACCCCGGCGCTCTCTGCGAGGCGCCCGATCGTCAAACTTCGTGCGGACATGGCTCTTGATCCCGTAGCGGCTACGGGTTGTAGCCTGTAGCAGAAATCGAACGGGAGGCCCCATGGCCATCGATCAAGACCGGCCCAACATTCCTGAGGTCGCCGTCAGCGCCTCGGCCGCCATCGGCGGTGTGGCCTCGGTGTTCGCCTGGGCCGCGTGCTGTGTACTGCCTCTGGCTCTCTCGGTGGCGGGCGTGTCCTTCGCCGGCGCCGCGGTCATCGCGGGCGCGCGAACCTGGCTGACGCTTCTGGCCGCCGTCATCTTGGCCGCCGGCTGGCTGCTGCATTGGCGTCGCCTGCGGATGTGTCGGAAGGACGCATCCTGCCGCCGGCCCTCGCGTCTGGCGTTCTGGCTGCTGGTGATCGCCAGCCTGCTGATCGTCCTGTCCCTGGCCTGGCAGCCCTACATCGAACCATGGGCCATGCCGCGACTGGCGGCCATGCGATGAGCCCCGCCATCGTTCTGGAATCGACGCTGACCTGCCCGCACTGCGGTCACGTCGCGACCGAGACCATGCCCACCGACGCCTGCATCTGGTTTTACGATTGCCTCGGTTGCGGCGTGAAGCTGAAGCCTCAACCCGGCGATTGCTGCGTGTTCTGCTCCTATGCCGACGTGCCGTGTCCGCCGATCCAGGTGGATGGAAAGGGCTGTTGCGGCTAGGCTTAGGCGGCACTGCTGCATTCCGGAGTTCGCCGTGACCGATCACGCCACGCCCAACCTGCCGTCGCGGGATTTCGAAGCTACGTCCCAGTTCTACACTCGACTGGGCTTCCAGCAGGGCTGGCGCGACGAAGGGTGGATGATCCTGAAACGGGGCGGGCTGACGCTTGAGTTCTTCCCGCACCCGGAACTTGATCCGCTGACCAGCAACTTCAGCTGTTGCCTGCGGCTTGACGATCTCGACGCGTTCTACGCCGTGTGCCTTGGCACCGGACTGCCGGAGACGTGCTGGGGCCAACCCCGATTGCACGCGCCCAAGATCGAGGAGTCGGGCATGCGGATCGGCGCGCTCATCGACCCGGACGGAACCCTGATCCGCCTGATCCAGAACTGAGGCTTCGCGCCTTGCCCCGATGCACGCGTTGCGCGAGACTCGCGTCATGAAGACTTCGATCGATCATCTGCCGCCGCGCAAGCAGGTGGAACTGCGCCGGGTGGTCGAGGTGATCCGCGAGTCGTTCGCCGAAACCGTCTCGACCCGTCGGGCCGAGCGGCTGAAGAACGGCAAGATCCTCAAGATCATCCTCTACGGATCGTATGCGCGCGGCGATTGGGTCCATGATCCGGTCGGACGCTACTTCTCGGATTTCGATCTGTTGATCGTTGTCGATCATGAGGATCTGACCGACGGCGAGTTCTGGCATGACGCCGAGAACAAGCTGATGCCGGGCGAGACCCTGATCCGCACGCCGGTGAGCCTTATCGTGCACAGTCTGGAAGACGTGAACGAGCAGTTGGACCGCGGGCGATACTTCTGGGCCGACATCGTGCGTGAGGGCATCGTTCTCTTCGACACGCCCGGCGCCAAGCTGCGCAAGCCGGCTGACCTGAAAGCTCAGGTTGCCCTTAAGGAAGCGGAGGAGTTCTTCGGAGATTGGACGCAGAGTTCGGCCAGCTTTGCTCGTGGCGCGAAATTCTATATGGGCGAGGGCGCTGATCCTAAGCTCGCCGCGTTCAACCTTCATCAATCGGCTGAACACCTCTACCACTGCGTTTTGCTGGTTGTGACGCTCTACAGCGGCAAGGCGCACAACCTCGCCTTCCTGCGCAAGAAGTGCGAGGCGATCGACGCCCGCCTGGCCGAGGCCTGGCCGCGCGAGACCAAGTTCGAGCGCCGCTGCTTCGAGCTGCTGCGCGAGGCCTATGTGAAGGCTCGTTACTCCAAGCACTACAAGATCAGCGTCGAGGAACTGACCTGGTTGACCCAGCGGGTTGAGGTGCTGCGCGCGCTGGCGACGACTGTGTGCGAGGAACGGCTGGCCCATCTGCGCGAAGCGGCGAGCGATGACCCTTCCGCGTGATTTGATCCCGCCCAGCATGCGCGCGACGCTGGACGCCGCAAGACGGATGGCCGATCCCTTTGAGGACGTCCGCCGACAGCACGATATGCTGCGGGCCAGCGGCGTGCTCGGCATCGCCGAGCGCATGAAGCTGGAGACCCCGCTGGCCTTGGCCGCGATGGGTCGTAACCCGTTCATGGACCGGATGCAGGGCGTCGGCGCCCTGATGAGGGCTCAGACCGACGCGGACCGCGTCTATCGCGCCGCGTTTCCGAATGGCCTGATCGAGCAGGCCGAGCGGATCGCGCAACTGTCCGCCGGCTTCGCCTTGCCGGATGGTCTCGAGCGCTTCAGGACGCCGACGGACAGTTTCGTCGATCGCATCCTCCGACTGTCGGACAGTGGTCTTGGCGCGAGCGCCCTGGCGATCGGGCGACCCGCCCAGATCGAGGCCTTCGCGCGGGCCTCGGCGATGGCCGACATGTTCGCCGAGAGCGACCGGCTGACGCGGGGAGTGCGAGAGGCGGTCGGCGCCTTCTCCATCACGGAGATGCCGCAGTTCGCCAATCTGGCCGGTTATCGCAGTTTCCTCGACGCGGCGGGACTGCGGCTTGCGCACTGGCCGAGACGGCGTCTCCTGACGATGGCGGAGAAGCGCCGTCGCCTGAAGGCCCGCCTTCAGGCCAACTCGGCCCCGCCGCATGTGAAGCGCGCCAAGACTCTGGTTCACCGCTACGAACTGACCTTGAGGGAAATTCTAGATGCCGTGATGGCCGAGACCTACGGTGAGGACTGGGCGGACGAGCGCCTGCCGCTGTGCGACTGCAAGGATTTGCTGGGGAAGTGGAAGAAGCGGGGAGGCGAGGTTTTCGACCATGCCGACTACACCCACTACGCGCGGATCATGAGCCATCCGGAGCATTTCCAGGCGATCTTCGAGGCTGGTTTCGACGACCCAGAGGCGGTGTTCGATCTTCTGAAGCAGGCCGGGAAGCTGCGCGCGGCGTCGCACCATGCGCACCTGTTCACGCCCGAAGATCTGAAGGCGCTCCGCCTGACCTGGAACCAGATCGAAACAGGCTTGATCGCGCTCACTCCGGATTTCGAACTCGAGTGGACGGGTTAAAAGGCGACGAGGTCGGAATCGCCGTCCTCTTAGTGGAGCACTTCCCCGCCGACCGGATCGACCTGACGCAACTGGCCGGCCGCGTCCTGGACAAAGACTTCCACTTGCTCGCCCTTGTCGATCAGCGTCGTCGCCTTCACGAGCGCGGACTCTATGGCGTCGACGCTGAAGTCGAAATGCCCTGAGGGTCGGCCATCGCGAAGCACCCGCCAGTCGCCGTCGCCCCGGATCACCGTGAACTGGATGGTGTCGGACTGCCTCTCCAAGGGATCCCTCCTTCGCTCCAATCCGCGATGCGGATGGCGCCATGAACCTACCGCGACACCGCTTGAGCGTCATAGCATGTAGCCCACATCCGATGCGCCCGTCGGATAGGCGAACATCGTGGTCTTGAGGTCATCCGCAGTCAGTCCATGGCGGATCGCCAAAGCGAAAATATTGATGACCTCGTCCACGTTCGGGCCCACGAGGTGGGCGCCCAACACCCGTTCCGTCCCTTCCTCGACCAAGACCTTGAAGCCGAAGGTGGGTTCGGCCGCTGCGCGTGCTGTGAACCAGTCGGAGGCCTTCTGATTTTTGACTCGGTAGAGCAGACCCTGATCCTTAGCCTCCCTCTCCGTCAGCCCGACCGCCGCGATAGGCGGGATTGTGAAGGCCACGCTCGGGACGCCGCGATAGTTCGGCCTTTCGGAGTTACCGTTCAAAATGTTGGCCGCCACGACCTTGGCGTCGTGGCTGGACACGGGGGTCAGCGGCGGACCGACCTGGGCTGCGTCGCCCGCGGCATAGACGGCTGGATTGGAAACGCTCTGCAGAAATTCGTTGAGCTTCAGGCGGCCTCCTTCATGCTCGACCCCGGCGGCGTCAAGGCCGAGATCGTCGATCGCAGGTCCTCGTCCGGCGGCGTGAATGACCAGATCAGCATGGACATCGACGGCTTTCCCCTTCGTCTGGGCGTGAACCCGAAAGCCTGCGCGCGTCTGCTCGACCGCCTGGACTGTCGTTTCGAGGCGCACGTCAACGCCGAGTTGGCGAAAGCTTTCCATGAGCCAACCGACCACGTCCGGGTCGAACTGGGGAAGCAATCGCTCGCCACGCTGGAGGATTACGACTTCGGCGCCAGCCCGCGCGGCGATGTGGGAGAACTCGGCCGCGATATAGCCTCCGCCGACCAGCACAATGCGCTTTGGCATGTCACCCAGCTCGAGGAAGCCCTCGTTGGTGACCAGATGCTCTTCCCCCGGGATGCCGAGTTTCCTGGGTTCGGCTCCGGCGGCGATGAGCAGGTTCGAAAACTCCAGCGTTTCCTCGCCCACCTCAAGGCTGTTGCGGCCGGTGAGGCGCGCCCGTCCATGAAAAGTGTCGATGCCTCTTTCAGAGTACCGCTCTTGGTGCTTTTGGGGAACGGGATCGGTGAAACCCCGCTTGAAGGCCATGAGGTCGGCCCAAGCAATTCGGGCGTCGCCGGCGACACCCCTGCCTCGCATCCGCCATGTATGATCGACGGCGTTGGCCCCGCTGATCAGCATTTTTTTTGGATCGCAGCCCCGGAGCGCGCACGTGCCTCCAAAGGGACGAAAATCGACAACCGCGACGCTGCGACCAGCAGCGCGAACCCGCATGGCTCCGACCATGGCGGCGGTCCCGGTCCCGATCACCACAAGATCATAATGTTTGGTCATCGATGTATGCTCCGCGCTCGCTCTGTAGCGGCTACCTTGGGACGGACGAGGCGGTACAGTGCCTCGGTCACCACCGCGTTGACGGCGCCAAAGAGAAGGTGCCCGGCGACCCCTCTAGCCTGGGTGAGCAGGGGGTTGTCTCGATTGGGAGCACTGTAGCCGAACACAGGCGTCAGACCTTCGTCGATCATCAAGAGCATGGTCGCTCCAGCACTTCCTCTTCCCGTACTTTCGGCGGCTTGATCTGGTAGAGCGCCGTCTGCGCCCTCTCGGTTACCCTCGTGGCCACGAGACCGGCGATGACGCCGAGGGCTGTCTCCGCAGCCAGCGATTTTGATGGAGTTGCGCATTGTTCTGACTCCCGATGAGCACGCTCCGGCCGCCTCATCCGGCTGGCTTACGACACCGCGACTGTCCCTCGAACGGAACGCTCGGAAGGGGAACGAAGCTGGAGTTGCTTCAGGTTCCCTTCATAGCAGGAGACACCTCAGATTCATGCCAGGCGTGGCCGCGCCCGTCGCCATGCCGCGCGTCAGCTGCGACGACGCGGAAGCGGTGAATCCTGGGCACGTCTTTGGTGGCGGAGCGGATGCACCGGCATTGGCGGCACGATCCCTACGAGCGCCGCGATTGGCCGCATGGTTCAAGCGGCGGTGACCAGCCGTCTCTCCTGCGACGCGCCAAGCCTTGCGCGGCCTCTCAATGGCCTGATCTGACCGAAGCCCGTCCGGCTTCCGCAACCGTTCGCGCGACTTTCTTCCCCGGCCTGACGGCCTTCCTCGCGAGGCAAGAAAGTCGCGCTCCCGGTCCTCCGCTGCGCTGCGGGGCTCCCTGTGCTCGCCTGCGGGCCGCCCGGCCTCCGGTCCGCCGATCGCCATCGAGGCCGCGGCAGGCGTGGCCCGAGATCAGCAAGGAGAGACTTCCATGGCCACCATCGGTTCCTTCACCCAGCAAGCGGACGGCAGCTACAGCGGTTCGATCAAGACCCTGACCCTCAACGTCAAGGCGGCCCAACTCCGGGCCAATGACAAGACCGACGACAAGGCTCCTGATTTCCGCATCTTCTCCGGCCAGACCGAGTTCGGCGCGGCCTGGAAGAAAACGAGCCAGCAGAACCGCGACTACCTGTCGGTCAAGCTCGACGATCCCAGCTTCCCGGCCCCGATCTACGCCTCGCTGGTCGAGATCGATGGCGGACACAGCCTGATCTGGTCCCGCTGAGCGAGCCGCGGCGGCGCTGACGACAGCGCCGCCGCCCCTTCTTCAAATCCCGTCTTGAGGAGGCCGCCATGTCGCGCCCCAACGAACCCTCACGTCCCGACCTCTACACCCGCATCACCCACCAGATCGTCGCCCAGCTCGAAGCCGGCGTCCGGCCCTGGAGCCAGCCCTGGGCCGCATCCGAAAGCGTCAGCCGACCCCTCCGGCACGACGGCACGCCTTACCGCGGCGTCAACGTCGTCCTGCTGTGGGGCGAGGCCGCCGCCCGAGGCTTTCAGTCCTCCACCTGGATGACCTTCCGGCAGGCGCTGGCCCTGGGCGCTCATGTCCGCAAGGGCGAAAAGGGTTCCACCGTCGTCTACGCCGACCAGCTGGTCCGCATCGACGATGACGACGCCGGGGAGGAGACGACCCGACGCATTCCGTTCCTGAAGGCCTACACGGTCTTCAACGTCGAACAGATCGAGGGTCTCCCGGCCTCGTCCGCCCCGGCGCCCGCGCCGGTCCTGAACCTCGGTCAACGGATCGCCCGGGCCGAGACGTTCTTCGCCGCGACGGGCGCCGACGTCCGTCATGGCGGCGGCTGCGCCTTCTATGCGCCGGGACCGGACTTCGTGCAGATGCCGGTGTTCGAAAGCTTCCGCGATCCGGAAGCCTACTACGCGACGCTGGGCCACGAGCTGACGCACTGGACCAGGCACCCCGCTCGGCTCGACCGCGACTTCGGACGCCGCCGGCATGGAGACGCCGGCTACGCCCGGGAAGAACTGGTGGCCGAAATCGGCGCCGCCTTCCTCTGCGCCGACCTGGGGCTGGCTCTCGAGCCGCGCGAGGATCACGCCGCCTATGTCGCCTCATGGCTCGAGGTGCTGCGCGACGACAAGCGATTCATCTTCTCGGCCGCCGCCCACGCCCAGCGCGCCGTGGACTTTCTTCATGCGGCCGGCGAGGGCGGCTGACGCCGGGGACGTAAAAGATGCAGGGGCGCGCGCCGGTCATGGCTGGCGCGCGCGTCACCTGCGCTGTAACCTTGGGGTCTTGCTGGACGTATTGAGCTTGATGATCGG
Source organism: Brevundimonas sp. (assembly GCF_013912065.1). Lineage (GTDB taxonomy): Bacteria > Pseudomonadota > Alphaproteobacteria > Caulobacterales > Caulobacteraceae > Brevundimonas. The sequence goes on along the minus strand of NZ_JACESA010000038.1, from coordinate 698 downwards.
ACGTCGAACAACTGCGGCCTGGGCGCCGGCCATTCTGGCCGTGTTCGCCCTGCTGTTCGCGTCGAGCCCGGTCACGGCCTGGGAGACTCCGGCCGCGGCCATGTCGATGCCGATGGCGCCCGCCGACGGCTCCAGTCCGGATGCCCCCTGCGATCCCGTGAAGATGAGCTGCGCTCGGCTGTGCGCCGTGCTCTGCCATGGCCTGGTTCCGACGCCCGCCGCGGCCGTCCCGGTAGCGGCCTCCGCCGATGTGCACGATCGTTTACCGGCCGACGCCCTCGCGGGGGTGGAGCCGGGAGCGGAGGACCCGCCCCCTCGAACCTGATCTCCACCGACGATCCTTTTCTCAGAAAACCGATCCATGGAGATCAACAATGAAACGTGCTTTTTCGCTCGCGGCCCTCGTGCTGCTGACCTCGGCCTCGGCTGCCTTCGCGGCCGCGCCCGACTCGGTGGTCAAGGCCGCCGCCTCCTGCTGCGAGCTTCTCGCGGCCTGCTGTAACGGCGGACCCTGCTGCTGATCCGCTGACGGAGGACGCCCGCGCGAAAGCGCGGGCGTCTGCCTCCGAGGCCGCTTCCCTCCTCATGATCCGTCCGGCTGGGGCGTCCGACAGGACGGCGGGCGAGCGGCCGTGCAGCGGTCGCCGAGGGGAGGACGTGCAGCACCGGAGGCCTACGGGGCGAGGGGGGTGACGGTC
>NZ_JACESA010000037.1 GCF_013912065.1 Brevundimonas sp. | reverse complement strand
TCGACCGCCTCGAATGTCGGGAAAAGAGATAGAAGCAGGCGTCGCACTTCCTCATACGATGCCGCAACCTCTCTGCCGTAGCGCCGGTGACTGCGTTTCGGTCAAGGTTCGGATCGCTGATCCAGTCCACGTAGACGGTCTTTCCGGCCTCCTCCAGGATCCGCTTCACCCCCATGACGAGACTAGCGTCCCGAACGGAATGGGAGAGGAAAATGTCGAAGCGATCTGTCAGGGCGCTCAGCGCGGAGTCGAGAGCGAGCGCGAACGCCAGCACATGAGCGGGCTCGTCCTCTGCTACGCCAGCGCGAGCGCGGGCTTGAGCTTCAGTTAGATACATACGGTCAAGCTGAAGCGTAGACCCGCCCGTGTCCAATTGGAGATTGAGTAGGCATCGGAAGTCCGGGGTTCAGCAACTCGAAGCGGTTTGACGCCCTGCTCCCCGAAGCGCGATCTTGTTTTTGAAGGACCTGCCGCCGGGAGGCCGACAATGCAGCGGCCTTCATTGCGCTGGGTACTGCGGAGAGCGCCACAAGCGAACCAAGAGCGACGGCTCTATAGCGGATGTCAAATCCGGATCTGCGTGAGCGACACTTCCAATCCCTTCCAGCCATATTCTCTTTAGCAACGGCAGGTCATAACTTCCGCATGGCCTTGCCTTGGGACTTCAGCTCGGACCACTGTCCGGTCGTATACCACTACACCTCGATCGAGGCGGCGCGGGCGATCGTTGAAAACCGGACCTTTCGGCTCTCCGAGTATACCGCGCTGAACGACGCTTCGGAGTTTTCGTATGCTCGTGATCGACTGATCGGCCTTATGCGGGATCGACAGGTCTACACGGACCTCACGACCCGCATTTTCGTCGTGTCGGAGCTTGAGGGGCTGACCGCAAACACCGGCCTCATGATCGGGTCATTGACTCCTCGGCGCGACGATCTGGGGCAGTGGCGAAGCTACGCGGGCGATGGTGGCGGGTGCGTTCTGGGCTTGGACGCACGGCATCTCGAACACGACGCCGGCGTCGCGATCCGGACCGTGGTTTACGACGAAGCCTTGGTCGACCGAATGCTCTGTCTCGGCTTGGGCGTCGTCCAGCAACAGCTAGAGGATGATCCTGACGATCACCCGACGCTTTCGGACTATGCGCGGCGCCTGTGCGTCGACCTCTTTTCGATGAAACACCCTGGCTTCGCGGACGAGCGCGAAGTGCGGATATCGCGGATGCTAGTTCGCAATGGCGACGGCGCACTCGAGGACGTTGGTGGAAATCGGACGGGCGGAGAAAAGACACCTGCGCTTCCAGTGGGTCTTCGCGCCGGCCGTTTCGGGCCGACGCGATATGTGGATGTGCCCCTCGCCCGCCAGGATGGTTCGTCGGCGATAGTCAGCGTCGGCATGGGCCCGACCATGTCTGCGGACGCCGCCCCTGAGGCCAGCGACTTCTTCCAGTCTCACGGGCTCGAAATCTGGCGCTCCTCGCTCCCATACCGGGCTTGATATTCAGAAAGCCGCTTCTGCTGGGCCGAAAGGCCCGTTCTGGTGACGGCCCGACCCCGCGATGGCGACCTGCTAGCGCTTTATCAAGCCGAATGTCAGAGGCGTCCAAAAGTCGGCGCGGATCCGAGTGAGACGCAGGACACCTGCGGTATTCAGGCCCCGACTCCAAGCCCGGTTAGTCCAAGTCGGCCCGGCCATAGCCAGACCTCCACTTGCCTGTGAGCGCAAGGACAGGGTTGCGGCTCCGTCGAAACAGCCGACATCGCCGGCCTTGGGGTTCAACACCCGCCCCTCGAAGACATAGCTGAGGACGGCGTCCCCGGCTTCGTTCGCCGGCCTTAGTTCAACGGCCTTCAGGGTTGATATCTGATAGCGATCGTCGGCACTTTCGAGTTCGAGATAAATCCGGGCGAAGGTGGTCCGGATTTTCACCGACACGGGAACCTCGACCAAGTCCGGCAAGGGCCTAGCCAAGTCATCCACGTCGAGAGCGGGTGCGCCAGCCTGTTTGGCCGCCTCCTTAAGCCGCTCGACGACGGACCAATTCGAGGCGACCACGCCCGACCACTCCCCGTCAAGCTGCGGAGCCTTGCGTTGAAAATAGGGGACAAGCCACAGCAGCCGCCAGATCGGCGTCGCGACGAAAACCGTCACTAAAAGCGAGGTCAGGCTCATACCGCTTTGCAATGACGGGAGGATTTCGCTTCCGACCAACAAGCGCGCGCCAATGATCGCGACGCAGATCGCCAAAGCTGCCGTGAGCCAAGCCTTCCAACCCAGAACGGAATGCATTTCGCCCCCTTGCGGTCACAATCTTTAACCCTAGATGTAGGGTTCGGGCGCGCTCAGGACAACAACATGCGGTATAATGCACATCGGCTTCTTCATCAGGCGGCGAATCAACCGTGCCTGAGATGCGAACTGGTTATCACCGACGCGCAGAAGCACAAACTCCAGACCGCACAGAAGCTGGTCCGCAACGCGCTTCGTGCAGGGCTGCGGGTGGCCGGTGCCTATCTGACCCAGGACGAGGTCCCTCTGGTCAAGGCGCACGGGGTTCCGGACCCCGCCGCCCTGTCCTTTACCCCGAAGTTCCGCACCCAAGGATCTTGGGCGTACGGCACGCTGAATCAGCCCGCGAAGGCCTGTCAGCAACTCGACCTCGATGACGGCATGTATGTCCCCATGTCGATCGTCGGGCTCAACCCGGCCGTGGCCTCGAACACGCTGTTCGCGATCGTCGAACGCATCCTGGGCGCCCTCTGCGACGCCCAAGGCTGGACCCTCGACACAAGCAAAAGCATCTGCGTCCGGGTCGTGATTGATGCGGAAGCGCACCTCGACCTCAACATCTACGCCATCCCTGACGTGAAGATGGCCCTACTTGAAAAAGCCTTTCATGCGGCGGCCAATCGCGCAATGGACGGCTCCGCGTTCTCGTCCCCGCCGCCCGAAATCCGGCTCGATCCGAGCGAGATCTATGTCGCCCACCGGACTACAGGCTGGGAGCAGTCGGACCCGCTGGAACTCGAGGACTGGTTCGTCAATGCGGCGGCGCGTCATGCCAGCTGGACCGACCTAAAGCGGCTTACTCGCTATCTCAAGGCGTGGCGGGACTACCACTGGGACAGCTGTCGTTTGAGCTCTCTGGTCCTGATGGTCTGCGCTGTTGAAGCCTTGGACGAAGCCAATACCCCGCCCCAGCCTGGGCGGGACGACGACGGGCTGCTGGTGGTGGCCCGCGCCCTGTCCGCCAAGATCGCGGGCGTGGTGTGGAACCCGGTGGTTGACGACAAGGCCCTGAACGACAACTGGACCACAACCGAGCAGAACCAGTTCGAACTCAAAGCGCGCGCCCTCGCCAGTGAATTGGACGGTGCTCTCAACAACGAGACCAGCATCTTCAATGTCGTCGAGCGCTTCCGCAGGCTCTTCGGTCATCGGGTGCCGGACAACGCCGCTCTTGTGTCGCCCATCGCATCCGCAAGCCAGGTGCGCTCCACCGTTGCAGCGCAAAGCCCATCGCCCCGGGTGGGGTCCCAGACCTCCGGGTGACGCCTCTGGAGACCCGCGCTTGGGCGGCCCTCGACGCCGCCCTCAAGGCGCGAGGGTTCGCCTATGTGCAAAGCCGACGCGGGATCACCCGCTATCGCGGCGACCTCCGGTCGGGGAGGACCACCATCGCGGTCGCGGTCTGCGTGACTGATCCGGTGATGACGACGCCACCGAAGATCTATGTCGAAGACCTCGCGATCCGCAGGCGCCTTTTGGCCCACCTGAACGCCGATGACAGCCTCTGCTTCGCCGAGAAAGAGGTCGAGGAATATGATCCCTACAATGCCGGAGGGGCCATCCTTAGGGTGCTCGAGTCCGCCAAAGAGACGCTCGACCAAGTGCTCCACGCTTCCACGCTCGCCGACCGCCAAAGGGAGTTCGTCTCCTACTGGAACCCTGACACCTATCTCTATACGGACCTCCCCGCAGGGTTCTCCGGTCGCGCGCGCTGCTGCACCTGGAACAGGGTCGGCGGGCGAGACAGTTTGGTGATCACGACACCAGAACGGGTTAGCCGATGGAGCCGGGACAAGCCTGACGATGTACGGCAGGCATATGTGCTGCGCGGCAACCGCCCTTTCGACATTCGGCGAGGCGGAGGGCCGGGCAAAACCCTCGCCACGCTAAAGACTTGGATCGCGCATTTCGTCGATGAGCCGGACGCCATCGCCCACGCATTTGCGCCTGCCTTGGTGGACAAGGGGCACATCATCCTTGCGGCCGAGAACGGGGTCGTCGCCGCGTCATTCAAATGGCCCGAGTTCGCCAGGATCGCCTATGCGAAAGCGCCCCAGAATCGTCGCGCCCGATCCATATCTCACGGAGAGAACGAGATGACCCTCGATCGTGGCCTTGCCGACAGCGTCGCTCTCCCGGACTTGGTCAACGGCCGGCTCAGCGCGCCTTCTCCCCTTATCGGAAAGGCCGTCGCAGTCGTGGGCGCGGGCGCAATTGGTTCCCGAGTCTGCCTAGAGCTGGCGAGGTCCGGCGCCGGTCAATCTCAGCGCCCCATGTTGATCATCGACGGCGATCAGTTCTCGACCGCCAATTTTGGCCGCCATGTCCTGCCGGTTTCCGCGGTTCGCCTCGCCAAGGCCGGCGCTCTCGCCGCCGAAGTTCGACGGCTCCATCCCGACCTGACGGTGGAGGGCGTGGCCACCGACGTGTTCGGGGTCACAGCCCGACTCCAAGACTACGACCTCGTCATCGACGCGACTGGCTCAACACCTGTGGGCCTTCGTCTCAACGATTTGGCCGTAACGACCCGCCGCCTAGGCAAGCCCTTCCCCCCGGTGATCCACGCCGCCATCCACGGCAATGGTCTGGCGGCCCAGACCGTGCTGGTCACCCGCTCAGCCCATGCCTGTCTAAAGTGCTTGCGGCCTAACCACGGCGAACTCAAAGCCAATCCCCTCAAACCCGGCGTGACCACGGCGGTCGAGAGCGGCACCTGCGGCGATGGCGCTCATATCAACTATGCAGCCCCGGCGCCGATGCTCGCTGCCACCCTTGTCGTTCAAGCCGCCCTTGAATGGGCGGCGGCACCCGACATGCCAGGTCCTCGCGTCCGCACTCGGGTGCTGGATCTCGAGCATACGGCTCCTCCGAAGGACCGAAACTGGCCCATCGAGCCGCTTTGTCCGGCCTGCCAAGGCCCGGTGACTTGAGTTTCGGCCCCCGCAACGTCCTTGTCGAACACATGGTGTTGAGCCGCATCAAGGCCATCGCAGAAGCCGCAGCCTTTCGACACGAGGTCGGTGGGATTCTGTTGGGGAGCTATCGTGGCCGCGATCTTCATGTCATCGACGCTTCCGCTCCTCAGAACAGCGACCGTTGGTCCCCGACACGGTTCTGGCGATCTCCAGCCGGTCACCAGGCCTTTGCGGATGCAGCATGGAGACGGTCTGGCGGTCTGGTAACCCATATTGGCGAATGGCATTCCCACCCGGAACTCCGCCCGACCCCCTCGGTGATCGACCGGGCGTCCTGGCTCAAGTCGCGACGTGAGCAGCGACGCCCGCTCGCCTTCCTCATTGTCGGGACCGCCGATGTCTGCGTCTGCGCCGACGCGGAGCTCGGAACGATCCGGGCGCTTGTCCCCATCGACCAAGACGAAATGGGCGTTCTGTTTGGGCATCCCCTGAGCGATCCATCGCGACCTGTGACCGTAAGCTAATGACGAAGGCACGTCTCGATGTTCCCGAAGACTGGATTTCCCGGACGCTGGATCACGCGGTCCAGCGCTATGCGAACCGGACGGGTGAACTATTCTATTTCAGCATGAAGGGTCACCACGAGGCGGTCCGTCACGCTTACGAGGACCTCGGTGGCGAAGGTCAGTGGTGGATCCCCACCCTCAGCAACAATCTGCTCAAGGCCATCGCCCTGACGTTGAACGGCCAGTGGCAGAACGACGTGGTGGAATGGTTGTGCGAAACCCAGGCCTTCGGATCATCAGGTGCCACGGACTTCTCCAAATTCAGGAAAAGCGCGTCGCCGGAAGCGGTCGACAAGCACGTCCGCCGCCTACGGGGATGCGGCCTCTCGACATTCCCGGAATACGCCACGCTCCGGGAACTGCACCTCGTCGCTAATGCGGTGAGGCACGGTCCGGGACGTTCCCTGACCGAACTTTGGGAAGCCCATCCGGAACTGTGGGCACCCGATAGCGAGATCATCCGACTGCGCCCTTGGTACATGCCCGCGAAAGAGCCCTTGTCTCAGTTCATCGTCAGCGAGGCTGACATGAACCGATACAACGATGCGGTTTGCACCTTCTGGAACCGGGTCGCTGAGGCAGCCCTCACGGAGGGTGAAGGATCAGACTGACCTGCGTCAGCGGTCAAAATTAACAGAGTCCGCACCCCAAGATCTCGATACTCGATTTGCTTAGCTACCCGCTCCCGCAAAGCAGACCAGATCGACGACGGCTCAGAGTCACGAGCCGCCATCAAGCCATGAAAAAGCCGCGCGCCCCCAAAGGGCGCGCGGCGAGTTTTCGCTCGATCTGTGCGCTGCGGCTATTCGGCCGCGAACGCATAGGCGTCGTCGTTCGGCGCGGTGCGGGTTTCGTCGTCAGCACCCTCGCCTGCCTCCTGCGCCTCCGCAGGCACACCAGCCTGCGTCCGCAACACCGACGGCAGCCAGCCCCGACCCTCCACTAGCCGTTCCGCCGCCTCGGCCATGTCGCCCTTTCTGAACCCGGCGATCCGGCCCGCTTCCTCCGGATTGACGGCCTCGGTCACCGCCTCCAGCACCCGCGCCTTGGCCACCCGCGAGAAGTAACTGGCCGCCGTCGCCGTCCACGTCCCGGCCATGTCGAGCCCTACAGCCGTCGCCAGCGTCTCGGCCTGCGCCAAGGCGCCGGGCCGCCGGTCGTGCGGATCGCGCACCGCGTAGAGACCGACCCCGGCGCAGCAGGCCATCAGGTCCAACTGCTCCGAAGGCGGCAGCGCGGCCACCACGCCCCAGAGGTCTTCCGGGCGCTCGGGCAGGCGCGCGCCCCACGCCTCGCACCGGTCGCTGACCCGGCGTCCGGCGGGGCCGTCCTCCACCCCCGGCGCCAGCCGCTCCAGCCCGGTCGTCGTCAACCGAAGCTGCAACGGCGTCCAGACGCCGTAGCCCGGATAGAAGACCTGCAGGGCGAGCGCGTGAACCACCGTCGCCAGCGCCGCATTCACATCGGCCTGCACCGCGTCGCGCAGACCCATGGTCTTGTGGGCGGTCAGGTCGATCAGCAGACGATCCGACAAGGCCGAGGGCGCCTCGTCCTCGGCGGCCTCCGCCTCCGAGCCCGGCGAATTGTCCGCACTCTCGTCCGCCGCCTCTTCCTCCTGCCACGGCGACGGCGGATCGGCGGGCACGTCCTCGGCGCGGACCAGTCCGCGCTCGAAGCGGGCGAGGCCGTCGTGACCCAGCGTCACCACGACCCCGGCCCGCGCCCTGGCCTCGTCGGCATAGGCGAAGTCCGGGCCGAAGGCCTGCAAGGCCTTGTCGATCTCCTCCAGCCGGGCGTCCACCTCGGGGGGGAACATTTCCGCCGCGTCGGTTTCAGAGACGAGGCGGTCGTATTCCTCGGACAGGGCCGCGATTTCGGCGACGTCCGCGTCCGACCGTTCGACCGCCACCGGATAGACCCGCCCGAACGCCGAAACGTCGGGGTAGTCCAGACAGGCCTCGGCCCATTTCCAGCCCTCGCGCTCGCGGGCCTCGTCGGCCAGTCCGGTCAGCTTGTCGCCGACCAGCCGGTCCAGCAGGACCACATCCTCCAGCCAGCCGCCGCCGTCCTCGGTGAACAGGTCGCGCAGCACCCCGCCCCCCTCGGCCTCGTAGGCCTCCACGCCGACGAAGCGGACGCGCCGGTCATCGACGCGGACCTTGGCCTCGGTCATGGCGCGGCGGATGGCGTAGGCCGGGGTGTGCGGCCCGATCTGCTCCAGCACCTGCCGTTGCCGCTCGCGGTCCTCGCTGACGCAGAAGGCGGTCAGTTGGTCGAGCGCCAGCGTCCCCTCCCGATAGGCCGTCATCAACTCCGGCGCCGCCGACCCGAGCCGCAGCCGCTGGCGCACCACATGGGCCGACACTCCGAACCGGGCGCCGATCTCTTCGGGTCCGTAGCCCTTCTCGGCGGCGAGCCGCTGGAAGGCCTCGAACTGGTCGGCGGGGTGCATGGCCTCACGGGTCATGTTTTCGTCGAGGCTGATCTCGTGGGCGTCGTTCTCGGCGTCCACGATGACCCGCACCGGATGGGTCCGCTTGATGGCCTTGCGCTTGGCCAGCAGCCGCAGCCCCTGACGGCGCCCCTCGCCGATGGTGACGAGGTAGTTTCCGGTGGGCGCGCCCTCCCCGTCCCGCTCGATCTCGACCACGGGCGGCTGCAACACCCCCTTGGCCTTGATGGAGGCCGCGAAGGCCTCGATGGTCGCCGCGCTGTGCGGCGTCTTCCTCGCATTCTTCGGCGAGGCCTTGAGCCGGTTGAGCGGCACGGTGATCTCCGAGCCGTGCTGCGGCGCGGTCGCTTCGGTCGCGGCGGTTTCGATGGATTGAGCAGTCATGTCTGCCTCCTTGGGCATGGGTTGCAGGCACGCGAACTGCGCGCCTGAAACCCTGCCCGTCGGCGAGACCGGGGTAGCAAGGGCCAGGGCGGACCGGCCGGAGGGGGATCGCCCGACCTGCACAAGCCTGCCCGTTATTCCGAGGATCGCGCCTTCGCCGGCGCGGAAGGTCGGGGAGACCGGCCGGTCCGGCGGCGTAGCCGCTTCACCCTGGCCCGCGCGGGGGCGGAGCCCCTAGCGCTTCCGACCGATGACGATCCGATCGCCCTTGCGCGGAATCACGCAGTGAACATACTGGGAACACGGAGAGGACATGGTCGCAACGGTCAGGAAGCCGCAAAGGACGTTGGAACGGGTCACCGACCTGTCGACCGGCGCGACCATCACCAGCGACCAGCTTCTCGCCATTGATCCCGACCGCTACCAGAAGATCCGCCGCAACGCTGCGGCCGCCCGCCGCGAAGGGGCGGCCGCCTATGTCTGCGAGCAATGCGGCCACGGCGTCTATGCGCCAAAGGAAGCGCGCACCCGCCTGCCCTACTGGCGTCACCACAAGGGTGCGCCGACGACCTGCCCCTGGTGGACAGGGGACCCCGCCACGGTCGATCAGCGCAGCGCCGCGCAGTTTCAGGGCGCGCAGGAGAGCCCTCTCCACAGCTGGCTCAAACATCAGGTCGGGGAGATTCTCGCCATCGATCCGGCGACGGAGGCCGGCTCAATCCATATCGACGAGTATCTGAGAGGCGAGACCGGCCACCGACGGCCCGACGTACGGGCGATCAACAACGGCCGAAGCCTGGCGCTGGAGATCCAGCTCTCAAGCACGCAACTGCCGATCATCGACAGTCGAGAGCATTTCTACGGGCGAGAGGGTTACCACTTGGTCTGGCTGACGTGGAAGTTCCAGCCCGTTCCTCGCCGGCTGCTTTTGACGGCGTTCCTCGACATTTTCTATTCGCACAACAAGAACCTGTTCTCACTCGATGAACAGGTCCTGGCCCAATCGCGCGAGGAAGGCCGCTTCCTCGTGCGCTGCCATTGGGAGGACGGGCGCGACTGGCGGTCCGCGATCTTCGCCCTGTCTGATCTGCAATGGCCCGCCTCAGGCTTGCCCTACGCCGTCGCGCCCTGGAACGTCGGCTATCTGCGTCGATGGCGAGAGGCCGTCGTGGAAGGGCACCTTCCGTGGCAGGCCCGGCAGGACCTGCTGCAGGAGCTGGTGGAACGCGTCGCCCTCACGGGGGTGGAGCCCCGCGACCTCGACACCCTGCAGATCCCGGTGCTCGTCAGCCTGATCCTGTCGCTGGAGCTGCGGCAGCCTGTGGCGACCAAGCAGAGCAACCTGGTCGAGATGCTCAACACCTTCTTCAGCAACAGCGAGGAGCGCCACAAGTTCGCGGGGCTGATCCGGCGTGTGGCCGGAGCGACCGATCAGTTGGCGGCTCTGCAGAAGCCGAGCGTCGCGCGCAAGCTCCGGGCCTCCCTCACCTCTCCCCAGATCACCCAAGGCTCCGTGGAGGGCCGCATCGTCCACGCACTGTTCCCTGATATTCTCATGCGCTCGGCGGCCTGACGACCGGTTCCGGCGCGCGCGGCGGCGCCAACCGCGCTCTTGCGCTACGGGGCGGCCGGGCGAAGGAAGTCCTCAAGGCGCGGGGCAGGCTGGTCCAGGTCCGTGATATGGGTCTCCGACCAGAGGATGGAGGTCTCGTAGAAGGACGTGCACACCCGCTCGCCGTCCTGTTCGAACCAGTGGGTCGCTTCGGGCAGAAGGGCGTGCGGGACTGGGTGTCGGGCGTAGGGATTGTGGAACACCTCCATCTCCGCCGACCAAGGTTCATAGCCCTGGGGCCAGAGCCCGCGGTACTCCGGACTCGCGACGTCAAGACAGAAGGGCTCGCCCTCCAGAGCCCCCGGCCGCCGATCGAAGAAGCGCCCGATGCGGCTGTAACGCAGCCCCTTGGCCTCGGCTCCAGCGGACACCATCACCCGGTTGAGCTTCGAGATGGCGCAGGCGTTGGAGAAGATGACGGCGGACAGCTCGGCGTGGTCGGCGTTGGCGAACAGTCCGGCGGGAAAGGCCGACGGCCCCTGCAGGTGCGCCGCCCTGGTGGTCCGCGCCACCTTGCGCCCGCCGTCGTCGGCAACCTCCGCCCCTTCGCCGTAGAGGTAGCCGATCAGGCCTTCGCGGCTCCAGAGCATCGACGCGGGCGCATGGAAGTCCGCGACCGCCAGCATGAACGGCTTGCCGGTGACGTGCGGCATCCGATCGTAGCCGCGCTGCAGCTTGCTGCCGAGGGTCTTGGCGAACCGAACAGCCGCCGGTCCGAAGAACAGCGCGTCTCGCTCAGTTGGCGGCGCGCTTCTCGGCGCGTTGACGTGCTCGAACGGCACCTCGGGGTTGGCGGTCACCGCTTCGACCCAGGCCTCTCCGCCCAATGGGTTCTGGATATGGAAGTCCGGGGAGTCCACAGGCTGACTGACGAGAAGCCCCTGCTCGCGGAAGGCTGCGAGCAGCTGAGCCTCCCACATCCGCGTGTGGAAGTTCCGGGTCTGGCAGTCGCCCGCCCAGTTCCGGTCCGGATTGGGCAAGGCGAGATAGAGCTGGTTCAGGACCCATGCGGCGAGATGGTGCGTGGGTCGCAGGAGAACCGAGAACTGATCGCCGGGCGTCCGACCCTTGAGATCGTGTAGCGGAGGCCGTGGCGCGGTGTTGGGCGGGAGAGGCTCTGGGGGCGCGCCGATGCGCAAAAGGAGCTCGAGGCGGGCCTTGGCGTCCTCAAGGCTTGCAAAGCCGATCTCCTCCCCGGTCACCGTCCAGACGTGATCGACGCGGCGTCGCATGGCGATGATCCCGAGCGAACCGTCCTCCGTCTTCTGGGTGACGATGCCGCACACCATCCCCGCTGCGTCGCCCCACGCGCCAATGGGCGGGCGGTCGCCAAAACCGTGGCCCCGCGGCAGGGCGAGCGCGAAGACGTCGAACATCGTCTGTGGGATCAACTTCATGACCCTATATGGACGCGGTGATCCGGAGAGCGAACCCATGAGCTTTGATGACCTGATGCAACGCCCCTTCCGATGGCCGAAGGCGGACGACAGACTTTTTCAGGTCTCGGCCCGGTGGGACGGGAACGCCGTGTTGGCTGAGCATCCGCATAGCCGAATGGTGCTGATGCTGACCGGCTACAAGCGGGCGGCGGACAGTCTGGTCAAGCAGGCCGTCGAGGATACGGCCGATCGTGACACCCTCGTCTTCCCGATCATCTTCAACTACCGCCAATTCCTCGAACTCTCCCTGAAGTATCTGATCTCGACCTACGGCCGGACCGTCGGAGTTGATCCCATCTGGAAGTCTCACGACCTCACCAAACTGTGGACGCAGTTCGAGGCGGTGCTCCAGGCGTTCGGGAGCGACGACGAGGACGGCGCGACCGCTGCGGTCGGCAGGCTCGTCGCGGAGTTCGCGACCGTCGATCCCGGCTCTTTCTCGTTCCGATATCCGGTCGACACCCAGGGGCGGCCGATCGAGCTGGCCCACGGCTATATGGACCTCTCCGTCCTTGCCGATGTCATCGAGGGCGTAGACGGCTATTTCACCGGCTGCGACGGCTATCTGGACGCCTTGGCGAGCGCGGGACCCTGACCCTAGGCCACCGGCCGATCCGCGCTGACCCCCGGCGCAGGCGTCGCAGGCCTCGGCGGGTTCAACCAGGCCTGAACCGGCCGGTCGAACCCATACCGGAACGCCGCCGCCCCCATGAACGCCGCCGCCAGACCGGCGGCCCAGACGCCCCAGCGCATCCCGATGGACCAGTCCGACTGTCCGACGGCGTCGAAGACGCCGAACCAGACGATGCGGGCGACTTCATTGGTGAGAAACATCGCGAACGACATCAAGCCGAGGTGTTCGATCAGGCGCGACGAGCGCACCACGGGCAAGGCTCCAGCCGCCCAGATGATGGGCGTCATCAGCAGCAGGGAGGCCAGGCCGAAGGGGCCAACGGCCTGACCGAGCGCGAGCGCACCGAAAGCGCCGAGTCCCAAGGCGCCCGCCACGGACGGACGCACGTAGACGCGCGCACCGACCACGGCGGCGGCCACGCCCAGCAGGAAGAGCGGAAGGGCGCGGAGGAATCCGAACCGCAGGGGCAGGCGATAGACCGGATCGCCCAGCCAGACGCGGCTGGCGACGTCGGCGGCGAGAAGCAGGGTGATCGCGATCGCGGCCGTGGCCCGGGGTCGGCTCCAGAGCGCCCGGCAGATCCAGGGCAGGAGCAGATAGCAGCCGATCAGAGCCGACAGCGTCCAGGTCGGCGCGTTCCAGCCGACGCCGCCCGGCACGCCATAGGCCTGCACGAGCAAGACCTGGGCGGGCAGCTGGCTCCAGTCGAACCATTGGGGATTGCTCGGTCGGACCCCGGCCAGAGCGGCGGCCGCGACCAAGGCCGCGAGACCGGCGATCACGGCCAGATGGGCCGGGAACACGCGCAGCAGCCGCTGGCGCGCGTAGGCCCCGACGTCGATCCCGCCCGAGGCCAGGCGCTCGCCGTAGATCCGGGCCAGCACATAGCCGGAGTCGATGATGAAGAAATTGGTCAGCAGGAACCCCCGGTCGAACACCGGATGGATCTGTCCGAGCGGCAGCGGGGCCGCTTCCCGGAAGTGGTAGAGGATGATCAGCGATCCCGCGGCGAACCGCAGCACGTCCAGCCACCCTCCGCGGGCGATGCGCGCGGGGCGGCGGGCCTGACCTTCCCCGTCGGAGCTTCTCGTCATTCGCGCTTCCCTGTGGCGGCGGGGCGTTCGTTGGCGTGAGGATGGTAGTGCACGTCCGCCCGCACCCCGTACAGGATGAGCGTTCCGGCGACGCAAAGCACGCCGAGCCCGCCGGCGATCATCAATCCGGCCCGGTCGCGGGGACCGAACACCAGACAGCCGCCCGTCACCAGGCTCATCATCACGCCGTAGCCGATGTAGAGCGGCGTTCCGTAGGCGCCGAGCAGGGAGAAGGCCATGCACAGGACGACGAAGGCCGCGATCAGGCTGGCGCCGACGGCGATTACGACATCAAGTACTGGCCGGGGCTTCGGCGGCCGGCGCGGGCTCGAGCCGCGGCGGCCCTTGTAGCGCCCTTGGCGCCAGCGGATGCTGCGGCTGCGGACCGTGAAGCGCTTGCCGGCCATGGGGTCAGGGCCGTTCTGAGACTGCCGGCGCGTCCTCGTGCCGCGCCAGCATGATCCGCATCCGCAAAATTTCGGCTTCCTGGGCGCGGATGATCTCCTGCGCCAGGCCGCGCACGTCATCCGCCTCGCCCTCCTCCACGGCGATCCTGGCCATGGCGATCGCGCCTTCGTGGTGGGCGATCATGCCGCGCAGGAAGTCGATGTCGGCGTCGCCGGAGTAGTCGATGTTCATTGCCTGGTGCATGCGGTCGGCGGCCTCCCGATAGGCGCGGGTCGACGGCGTATCCGAGGGCGCGCCCTCGTGGCCGGCGTGCCCATCAATCGCTCGCGCCTCGACCGGCGGCGGGGCGGAGGCGTCGGGGGCGCCTCGACGGGACAGAATGCCGAAGGCGAAGGCGGCGACGGCGAGGAAGACCGCGATCACCGAGATCCAACCGGTGCGCTTCATGG
>NZ_JACESA010000036.1 GCF_013912065.1 Brevundimonas sp. | reverse complement strand
GCTCGACATCGTCGACCCCACCCCGCAGACCGTGGACGCGCTCATGAAGCTCGACCTGTCCGCCGGCGTGGACGTCGAGATCAAGATTTAAAGTAGAAAGAGGCGGGATCCGATGCGCACGGGCGTGATCGCCAAGAAGCTGGGCATGACCCGCGTGTTCGCCGATGACGGCGCGCACGTACCGGTCACTGTGCTGCAGCTCGACGGCTGCCAAGTCGTCGGCCAACGTACCCAGGAGCGTGACGGCTACGTCGCTCTCCAGCTGGGCGCTGGCACGAAGAAGGCCAAGAACACCAACAAGGCTCAACGCGAGACCTTCGCCAAGGCGGAAGTCGAACCGAAGGCCTATGTGACCGAGTTCCGCGTCGATGCGGAAGGTCTGCTGGACGTGGGCGCCGAACTGTCGGCCGAACACTTCCTGGTGGGCCAGAAGGTCGACATCCAGGGCGAGACCATCGGTAAGGGTTTCGCCGGCGCCATGAAGCGCTGGAACTTCGGCGGCCTTCGCGCCACCCACGGCGTCTCGGTCTCGCACCGTTCGCACGGTTCGACGGGTAACCGTCAGGACCCGGGTCGCACCTTCCCCGGCAAGAAGATGGCCGGCCACTATGGCCAGGAAGTCGTCACCCAGCAGAACCTGACCGTCGTCCGCGTGGACGCCGAGCGTGGCCTGATCCTGATCAAGGGCGCTGTCCCGGGTCACGACGGCAGCTACGTCAAGGTTCGCGACGCCATCAAGAAGGCTCGCCCGGCCGAGGCCCCGTTCCCGGGCGCCGTCAAGTCGAGCAAGTCTGCTGCTCAACCCGCCTCGTCCCCGGCTGAAGAAGCTCCTGTCGAAGCGACCGAAGGCGGTGAAGCGTAATGAAACTCTCTGTCATCCAACTCGACGGCAAGGCCGCCGGCGACGTGGATCTGTCGGACGCCGTCTTCGGCATCGCTGACATCCGCGGCGACATCCTGGCCCGCACCGTCAACTGGCAACTGGCCAAGCGCCGCGCCGGTACGCACAAGGTTCAAACCCGCAACGAGAACTCTCGTACGGGCAAGAAGATGTACAAGCAAAAGGGCACCGGCGGCGCTCGTCACGGTTCGCGCCGTGCACCGCAGTTCGTCGGCGGTTCGCGCGCCTTCGGTCCGGTCGTTCGCGACCACGGCTTCTCGCTGCCGAAGAAGATCCGCGCGCTGGCCCTGCGTCACGCCCTGTCCTCGAAGGTGAAGTCCGGCGACCTGATCGTCGTCGACACCGTCTCGGTCAAGGAAGCCAAGACCGCCTCGCTGCGCGAGACGCTCGGCAAGCTGGGCTGGACCAAGGCTCTCATCATCGCGGGTCCGGAAGTCGACACGAACTTCGGCCTGGCTGCACGCAACATCCCGCACATCGACGTGCTGCCGAACGCCGGCCTGAACGTCTATGACATCCTGCGGGCTGAAAAGCTGGTGCTGACCAAGGCCGCCATCGAGGCGATCGAAGCCCGCTTCAGCGATAAGGAAGCCGCGTAATGGCCGCTCAACCTACCGCCAAGCACTACGACACCATCCTGGCTCCGGTGATCACCGAGAAGGCCACGATCCTGTCCGAGCAGAACAAGGTCGTCTTCCGCGTCGCCGACACGGCGACCAAGGACGAGATCGCCGCGGCGGTCGAAAGCCTGTTCAAAGTCAACGTCCTGAAGGTCAACACCCTGGTTCAAAAGGGCAAGACCAAGCGTTTCCGGGGTATCCTGGGTCGCCGGGTCGACATCAAAAAAGCAATCGTGACCCTGGCCGACGGCCAGTCGATCGACGTGACCACGGGGCTCTGATCAGATGGCCTTGAAACATTACAATCCGACCTCGCCGGGCCGCCGCGCCCTCGTGCTGGTCGACCGTTCGGAGCTCCACAAGGGCCGTCCGGAAAAGTCGCTGACCGAAGGCCTGACCAAGTCGGGCGGACGCGGGCAGGGCGGTCGCATCGCGGTCCGCTTCCGCGGCGGCGGCGCCAAGACCCTGTACCGCAAGATCGACTTCAAGCGTCGCAAGTGGGACATGGTCGGCACGGTCGAGCGTCTGGAATACGACCCGAACCGCACGGCCTTCATCGCGCTCGTGACCTACGAGGACGGCGAGAAGACCTATATCATCGCGCCGCAACGCCTTAAGGCCGGCGACACGGTGATCGCGGGCGAAAAGACCGACGTGAAGCCGGGCAACGCCATGCCGCTTCGCTCGATGCCGGTGGGTACGATCATCCACAACATCGAAATGAAGCCGGGCAAGGGCGCTCAGCTGGCCCGTTCGGCCGGCGCCTACGCCCAGCTGGTCGGCCGCGATCAGGGCTACGCCCAGATCCGTCTCGGCTCGGGCGAACTTCGCATGGTCCTGGACGGCTGCATCGCCACTGTGGGCGCGGTTTCGAACCCCGACCACATGAACCAGAACCTCGGCAAGGCCGGTCGCAAGCGTCACATGGGCTTCCGCCCGCACGTTCGCGGCGTCGCCATGAACCCGATCGACCACCCGCACGGTGGTGGTGAAGGCCGGACCTCTGGTGGTCGCACCCCGGTTACACCGTGGGGTAAGGACACCAAGGGCACCCGTACCCGCAAGAACAAGGCTACGGACAAGTACATCATCCGTACCCGCCACGTTAAGAAGGCTCGCTAAGAATGGCCCGCTCCTCCTGGAAAGGCCCGTTTGTCGACGGGTATCTGCTCAAGAAGGCCGACGCCGTTCAAACGTCGGGCCGCAAGGACGTGATCAAGACCTGGTCGCGCCGCTCCACCATCCTGCCGCAGTTCGTCGGTCTGACGTTCGGCGTCCATAACGGTCAGAAGCACGTTCCCGTGTCGGTCTCGGAAGAGATGGTCGGCATGAAGTTCGGCGAGTTCGCCCCGACCCGGAACTTCCCCGGTCACGCGGCGGACAAGAAGGCCAAAAGGAAGTAACTGATGGCCCAGACCAAGAACATTCGTCGGGTCGCCCCGACCGAGGCCCGCGCCAAGCTGGTCAACGTGCGCATCAGCCCGCAAAAGCTGAACCTGGTCGCCGCATCGATCCGCGGCATGCCGGTTCAGAAGGCGCTGAACGAGCTGGAATTCAGCCGCAAGCGCATCGCAACCGACGTCCGCAAGGTCCTGTATTCGGCGATCTCGAACGCTGAGAACAACCACAACCTCGACATCGACAACCTGGTCGTCGCCGAGGCCTTCGTGGGCAAGAACCTGGTGATGAAGCGTTTCGCGAGCCGTGCTCGTGGCCGCTCGTCGCGCATCCTGAAACCGTTCAGCGAGATCACCATCGTGGTCCGTGAAGCCGGCGAGGCCGCCTGATGGGTCAGAAAATCAATCCGATCGGTCTGCGCCTCGGCGTGAACCGTACGTGGGACAGCCGTTGGTTCGCCGCAGGCGCCGACTATTCCCGCCTGCTGCACCAGGACCTGAAGCTGCGCGAGTGGCTGCGGGAACGCCTGGCCGCCGCCGGCGTGTCGCGCATCATCATCGAGCGCCCGCACAAGAAGTGCCGCATCACCATCTACGCCGCCCGTCCGGGCGTCGTGATCGGTAAGAAGGGCGCCGACATCGAGAAGCTCCGCAAGGACATCTCGGCCCGGACTGAAGGTGAAGTTCACCTGAACATCATCGAAGTCCGCAAGCCGGAAACCGATGCGCAGCTGATCGCCGAGAACATCGCCCAGCAGCTCGAGCGTCGCGTGGCCTTCCGCCGCGCCATGAAGCGCTCGATGCAGTCGGCCATGCGTCTGGGCGCCAAGGGCATCCGGATGAACGTCTCGGGTCGTCTGGGCGGTGCGGAAATCGCGCGGATGGAATGGTATCGCGAAGGTCGCGTGCCGCTTCACACCCTGCGGGCCGACATCGACTACGGCTTCTACGAAGCCAAGACGACCTACGGCATCATCGGCGTGAAGGTCTGGGTGTTTAAGGGTGAAGTGCTCGAGCACGACCCGATGGCCCAGGACAAGCGTTGGGCCCAGGAAGCGTCGGGTCCGTCCTCGAACGAAGGCCGCGAACGCGGCGGCCCCCGTGGCGACCGCGGTCCGCGTCGCGACCGGGGACGTGAGAACTAAGTCATGTTGCAACCGAAGAAGACCAAGTACCGCAAGGCCTTCAAGGGCCGCATCCACGGCTCGGCCAAGGGCGGCTTCTCGCTGAACTTCGGCTCGTACGGCCTGAAGACGCTGGAGCCGGAACGCATCACCGCGCGTCAGATCGAGGCGGCTCGCCGCGCGATCACTCGCCAGATGAAGCGTCAGGGCCGCGTCTGGATCCGCGTCTTCCCCGACCTGCCCGTCACGGGCAAGCCGGCCGAAGTCCGGATGGGTAAGGGCAAGGGCGCCGTGGACCACTGGGCCGCGCGCTGCCACCCGGGCCGCATCCTGTTTGAAATCGACGGCGTTCCGGACGATGTCGCCCGCGAAGCGCTCCGTCTCGGCGCCGCCAAGCTGCCGGTCCGCACCAAGGTCGTGACCCGTATCGACGCCGGCGTGGCTCACGTTGAGGAAGCCGCCTAATGACCAAGATCGCCGATCTGCGGTCGCAAACGACCGACCAACTGTCCGACGAGCTGCTGAAGCTCAAGAAGGAACAGTTCAACCTGCGCTTCCAGGCGGCCACCGGCCAAATGGAAAAAACCCACCGCGTGGGTGAAGTGCGCAAAGACATCGCCCGCATCTCGACGCTTCTGCGCGAGAAGCGTGCGGCCTCGTAAGGAAACGAATATGCCCAAGCGAATTCTTGAAGGCGTGGTCGTGTCCGACAAGGGCGAGAAGACCGTCGTCGTGAAGGTGGAGCGCACGCTGCTGCACCCTGTTCTGAAGAAGATCGTTCGTCTTTCGAAGAAGTATCACGCGCACGACGAAGCCAACGCGCTCAAAGTCGGCGACATCGCTCGCATCGTCGAGTGCGCCCCGAAGTCCAAGTTGAAGCGCTGGGAAGTCCTTTCCAACGCCTCCGCCTCGTAATCAGAAGGATCTGATCTTATGATCCAGATGCAAACTAACCTGGAAGTGGCCGATAATTCGGGCGCCCGCCGGGTCATGTGCATCAAGGTGTTGGGCGGCTCCAAGCGCCGCTACGCCTCGATCGGCGACACAATCGTCGCCTCCGTGAAGGAAGCCATCCCGCGTGGCCGCGTGAAGAAGGGCGACGTCGTTCGCGCCATCGTCGTGCGCACCGCCAAGGACATCCAACGCAAGGACGGCTCGGTCATCCGTTTTGACAAGTCGGCCGCCGTCATCGTCAACAAGCAGAACGAGCCTGTCGGCACGCGGATCTTCGGCCCGGTTCCCCGCGAACTGCGCGCCAAGAACCACATGAAGATCATCTCGCTGGCTCCGGAGGTCCTGTAACATGGCCGCCAAGATCAAGAAGGGCGACCGCGTCGTCGTCCTCACCGGCAAGGACAAGGGCCGCACGGGCAACGTGCTGAAGGTCCTGCCCACCGAAAACCGCGTCCTCGTCGAAGGCGTCAACATGGTTCAGCGCCACACGCGCCCGACCCAGGCTGACCCGCAGGGCGGTATCAAGAACAAGGAAGCCTCGCTTCACCTGTCGAACGTCGCGATCGCCGACGCCAACGGCAAGGCGACCCGCGTCGGCTTCAAGATCGATGGGGACACCAAGGTCCGCATCGCCAAGACGACGGGAGACGTCATCTGATGGCTACCGAGAAATACACCCCGCGCCTCAAGGCCGAATATCAGGCCCGCATCCGTGCGGAAATGAAGACCAAGTTCGGCTATACGAACGAAATGCAGGTGCCCAAGCTGGACAAGATCGTCCTGAACATGGGCATCGGCGAAGCCGTCGCGGACTCCAAGAAGGCGAACGCCGCCCTCAAGGATCTGACGGCCATCGCCGGTCAGAAGGCCGTCGCCACCAAGGCCCGTAACTCCATCGCCGGCTTCAAGCTGCGCGAAGGCATGGTCATCGGCGGCAAGGTCACCCTGCGCGGCGACCAGATGTACGAGTTCCTGGACCGGTTCATCACGATCGCGCTGCCGCGCGTGAAGGATTTCCGTGGTCTGAAGGGCACCTCGTTCGACGGTCGCGGCAACTACGCCACCGGTCTGAAGGAACACATCGTGTTCCCCGAGATCAACTACGACCAGATCGACCAGATGTGGGGCATGGACATTGTCGTCTGCACCACGGCCAAGACCGATGAGGAAGCCAAGGCTCTCCTCACCGAGTTCAAGTTCCCGTTCGTGAAGAACTGAGCGGGAAGGGAAGAGAACAATGGCTAAGAAAAGCGCCGTAAACCGCAACGAAGCCGTCAAGGCCCTGGTTGCGAAGTATGCCGCGAAGCGGGCTGCCCTGAAGGCGACCGCCAACGACGAAAACCTGCCGCTTGAGGAGCGCTTCGACGCGCGCCTGAAGCTGGCTGAACTGCCGCGCAACTCCGCGCCGACCCGTATTCGCAACCGTTGCGAAGTGACCGGTCGTCCGCGGGCGTTCTATCGCAAGCTCAAGATGAGCCGGATTGCGCTGCGTGAACTCGGCAACCAGGGCCAGATCCCTGGCCTGACCAAGTCGAGCTGGTAAGGGGAGCGAACAGACATGATGATCAACGATCCCCTGAGCGACATGATCGCTCGCATCAAGAACGCGGCGACCCGCAAGCGTTCCAAGGTGCTGACCCCGGCCTCCCGTCTGCGCCAGCGCGTCCTCGACGTGCTGCAGGACGAAGGCTACATCCGCGGCTACAACCTGGTTCAGAACCCGGGTGAGTTTCCGCAGTTCGAGATCGAGCTGAAGTATTTCGACGGTCAGCCCGTCATCGCCGAGATTTCGCGCGTGTCCAAGCCGGGCCGCCGGGTCTATTCGGCGATCGGCGATCTGAAGCCGGTCAAGAACGGCCTCGGCATCTCGATCCTTTCGACTTCGAAGGGCGTCATGTCGGACGCCTCCGCTCGCGACGCCAATGTCGGCGGCGAAGTCCTCTGCAGGGTCTACTGATATGTCCCGTATTGGCAAGAAAACCATCGCCGTGCCGAAGGGCGTGACTGTCACGCTCGACGGCCAGAACGTCGTCGTGAAGGGTCCCAAGGGCGAACGCTCCTGGACCGTCGCCGACGAGATCGAAGTCACGCGCGAAGGCGACGAACTGTCGCTGGGTCTGCGGGCCGACACGCAACGCGGTCGCGCGATGTGGGGCCTGTCTCGCACCCTGGTCGACAACATGGTCGTCGGCGTCACCACCGGCTTCGAGAAGTCGCTGGAGCTGGTCGGCGTGGGTTACCGCGCCGCGATGAAGGGCGACGCCCTTTCGCTGCAGCTCGGCTTCTCGCATGAAGTCGACATCGCTCCGCCGGCCGGCGTCAGCTTTGCTGTTCCGAAACAGACCGAAATCAAGGTTCTGGGCGCGGACAAGCAGGCTGTCGGTCAGATCGCCGCGGTCATCCGCAAGCTGCGTCCGCCGGAGCCCTACAAGGGCAAGGGCGTCCGTTACGCGGGCGAAAAGGTCCGTCGCAAGGAAGGCAAGAAGAAGTAAGTCATGGCTCTTTCTCTTCGACAACAAGCCAAGCGCCGCTCGGAGCGCACCCGTCGCCGCCTGAAGGCCGTCGCCAACGGTCGTCTGCGTCTGTCGGTGTACCGTTCGGACAAGAACATCTCGGCCCAGATCATCGACGACGCCCAGGGCGTGACCGTCGCTTCGGCCTCGTCGCTGGAAGGCGGCAAGGGCTCCAAGGGTTCGGACACGGCCGCAGCCGCCGCGATCGGCAAGCTGATCGCCGAACGCGCCATCGAGAAGGGCGTCAAGGACGTCGTCTTCGACCGTGGCGAGTACATCTATCACGGCCGGGTCAAGGCGCTGGCGGAAGCCGCGCGCGAAGCCGGCCTGAACTTCTAAGGGACGCGAAGCATGGCGCATCAACCCCAGCGCGGCGGCGGCGGCAACGATCGCAACCGTCGTGACAATCGCAACGCTCCCGCTGTCGACGGTCCGGATTCGGACATCGTCGAAAAGCTGGTGCACATCAACCGCGTCGCCGCCACCGTCAAGGGTGGCCGCCGGTTCTCGTTCGCGGCCCTGATGGTCGTCGGCGACGGCAAGGGCCGGGTCGGCTTTGGTCACGGCAAGGCGCGCGAAGTGCCGGAAGCCATCCGCAAGGCGACCGAAGAAGCCAAGAAGACCATGATCCGCGTTCCGCTGCGCGAGAACCGCACCCTGCACCACGACGGCAACGGCCGTTGGGGCGCCGGCAAGATCATGATGCGCGCCGCCCCTCCCGGGACCGGCGTCATCGCGGGCGGTCCGATGCGCGCCGTGCTCGAAACCCTCGGCGTCCAGGACGTCGTGGGCAAGTCGACCGGTTCGTCGAACCCCTACAACATGATCCGCGCGACGTTCGAAGCGCTGAAGGTCCAGTCCTCGCCCCGTCAAGTCGCGTCCAAGCGCGGCAAGAAGGTCGCGGATCTGATGGGCCGTCGCAACGACGGCGCCTCGGCGCCCGAAGCTGTGGAGTCCTAAGTCATGGCCGAGCAAAAGACCGTCACCGTCAAGCAGACCGGTTCGCCGATCCGCCGCAAGAACGACCAGCGCGCCACCCTGGTGGGCCTGGGTCTGAACCGCCTGGGTCGCGAGTCGACCCTGGAAGACACCCCCTCGGTTCGTGGGATGATCGCCAAGGTCGCCCACCTGACCGAGATCGTCGAAAAGTAAGACAAAGACTCTCCCTCCCCCTCGGGGGAGGGCAGGTCGCGCAAGCGACCAGGTGGGGGCGGCTCGGCAAGAGTCGCCTTTACTGCTGTTCGGGGAGCCGCTATAGCGCCCGACCTTGAGATATCCGGGACTGGCTCGCCGAGCCCTTCCCACCCGGTCGGCTTCGCCGACCACCCTCCCCCGAGGGGGAGGGAGACGATAAACTTTGAACGCCGAGTTCGGACGAATGTCCGGGCGCTAGCACCCGAAAGGATCAGGCATATGAAACTGAACGAAATCCGCGACAACGAAGGCGCACACAAGAAGCGCATGCGTGTCGGCCGTGGCCCCGGTTCGGGCAAGGGCAAGACCTCGGGCCGCGGCGTCAAGGGTCAGAAGTCGCGTACCGGCGTCAGCCTGCTGGGCTTCGAAGGCGGCCAGATGCCGCTGTACATGCGTATGCCCAAGCGCGGCTTCAACAATCCGAACGCCCTGAAGCTGGCCGAAGTGAACCTGTGGCGCCTGCAGGACGCCATCGACGCCGGCAAGCTGGACGCCAAGTCGGAAATCAAGGGCGACGCCCTGGTCGCCGCCGGCGTGATCCGTCGCGTCAAGGACGGCGTGCGTCTGCTGGGCACCGGTGAACTGAAGCAGGCCCTGAACCTGGTCGTCTGGTCGGCCACCTCGGGCGCCATCAAGGCCATCGAAGCCGCCGGCGGCTCGGTCGTCCAAGAACGTATCGCCGCCGAAGCCAAGGCCGCCGCGCGCGTCGAAAAGCGCAACGCCGCCAAGGGCAAGGTCCCGGCTCCGAAGGCGCCGCGCGGCGACGAGAACAAGATCTCGGCCCGCACCAAGCGTACGGCCGACAAGGCCTGAACACCGCGTCGTCGCGGCGCTGTATCGGCCGTGGCCTGATTACACCTGCGACGACGAAACAACGGAAGCGGCCCTCGCATGAGGGCCGCTTTCCGCCTATCTGACGACTCAGTCAGTCGTGGGGACGCATAATGGCTTCGGCCGCAGAACAACTCGCCGCCAATATGAACATGGGCTCGTTCGCGAAAGCGACCGAGCTGCACAAGCGCCTGCTGTTCACGCTGGGCGCCTTGCTGGTTTATCGCATCGGCACCTATGTGCCGATCCCGGGCATCAATTCGCAGGCCTTCCTGCAGTTCTTCCAGGACCCTTCGGGGCAGCGCGGCATCCTGGACATGTTCAACATGTTCTCGGGCGGCGCGGTCGAGCGTATGGCCATCTTCGCCCTGAACGTCGCGCCCTATATCTCGGCGTCGATCATCGTGCAGCTGATGGGCACGGTGTACCCGCCCTGGGAGAAGCTGAAGAAGGAAGGCGGCGAGAGCGGCCGCAAGCAGCTGAACCAGTACACCCGTTATCTGACGGTGTTCCTGGCTCTGGCCCAGTCGCTGGGCATTGCTGCGGGCCTGAACGCCCAGCCTGGTCTGGTCGACAATCCGGGGATCTTCTTCCTGGTCTCGACCGTCGTGACCCTGACCGGCGGCACCATGTTCCTGATGTGGCTGGGCGAACAGGTGACGGCGCGCGGCGTAGGCAACGGCATCTCGCTGATCATCTTCGCCGGCATCGTGGCGGTCTTGCCGTCCACCATCGCCCGGATGCTGGGTCTGGCCCAACAGGGTCAGATGTCGGCCTTCGCCCTGCTGTTCATCGCCGTTCTGGCCGTGGCTACCGTGGTCTTCATCGTCTTCATGGAACGGGCGCAGCGTCGTCTGCTGATCCAGTATCCGAAGCGCCAGGAAGGCAATCGGATGGCCGGCGGGGAACGTTCGTTCCTGCCGCTGAAGGTCAACACCGCCGGCGTCATCCCGCCGATCTTCGCCTCGTCGCTGCTGATGCTGCCGACAACTGTGGCCAGCCTGACGGCCAACGCAGACCTGCCAGGCTATCTCAGCTGGCTGCCGCTGGTGACGTCGCAGCTGACCCATGGCCAACCGCTGTTCATGGCCCTGTACGCCGCCCTGATCATCTTCTTCTGCTTCTTCTACACCTCGATCACCTTCAACCCGGAAGACACGGCCGAGAATCTGCGGAAATACGGCGGCTTCCTGCCGGGCATCCGTCCGGGCAAGCGCACGGCCGAATATCTGGACTATGTCCTGACCCGTCTGACGGTGATCGGCGCGGCCTATATCACCGCCGTCTGCCTGCTGCCGGAGTTCATGGTCGCCCAGATGGGCAACAGCCTGTACTTCGGCGGAACGTCTATCTTGATCGTGGTCTCGGTTACGATGGACACTGTCGCCCAGATTCAGTCGCAACTGCTGGCCCACCAGTATGAAGGCCTGATCAAGAAGGCCAAGCTGCGGGGTCGCGGCGGTCGTGGCGCGCCCACGCCGGCGCGTCGCTGATTAGATTGTAGAAGCCTGGGGAGGGCTACGCGTGAACTTGATCCTGTTCGGACCGCCGGCGGCGGGCAAGGGGACACAGGCCAAGCGACTGGTCGAGGAGCGGGGCATGGTCCAGCTTTCGACCGGCGACATGCTGCGGGCCGCGATCGCCTCGGGCTCGGAACTGGGGCTCAAGGTCAAGGACGTGCTGGCCCGCGGCGACCTGGTCACCGACGAGATCGTCATCGCTCTGATCGAAGACCGCCTGCCGGAGGCCGAGGCCGCCGGCGGCGCCATCTTCGACGGCTTCCCCCGCACGGTCGCCCAGGCCGAGGCTCTGGACGCCATGCTGGCCAAGCGCGGTTCCCAGATCGACGCCGTCGTGCGGCTGAAGGTCGACGACGCCGCCCTGCTGGAGCGGATCGCCAAACGCTATGCCGACCAGGGGCGCCCCGACGACAATCCGGAGACCTTCGTGGTGCGTCTGGACGCCTACAACCGCAACACCGCCCCGCTGCTTCCCTACTACGAAGCCCAGGGCAAGCTGACCGAGGCCGACGGCATGGGCTCCATCGAGGCCGTGGCCAAGGCGATCGACGAAGCCCTGGCGTGACCAAACCGGACGTCGGACGTTGATCGACCGATGTCCGACGCCTTTCCCGATCCACCCGCCAGGAAAAGACGCCGTCTAGGGATGGCGGCCGTCTTCGTCGGCGTCGCCGCCGCAGAGATCGGCCTGTTCCTGCTGCTGGGCCAGGTAAGGGGGCGAGTCCCCGAGACCAGCGGCGTGGAACCCCGACCGTTCGAGATCGTCCTCTATGATCCGCCGCCGCCTCGGTCGGACCAGCCTCCGGCGCCCGAGACAGGTGGAGGCGCGCCCGCAGCCCCCTCTCGCATTCATACCCCGCCGCCGCCGAAGCAGGAGCAGCCCCGCGAACTGCCGGCGCCGCCTCGGCCCGCGCCGGAACCGGCGCTCGTCGTCGGCGTCGCTCCGGCGCCTTCGCCCGAACCGGGTTTCGGCCAGGGCGGGGAGGGGAGCGGCAGCGGATCCGGCGTCGGATCGGGGGCGGGCCCCGGCGGCGGTTCGAGCAGGCCGCGTCTGATCACGGGCCCGACCATGGCCCAGGTCCGCGCCAGCCATCCGCGCAACGCTCGCAGCCGGTATGGAAGGGTCGAACTGTCTTGCCGCATCAGACTCGACACGCGGCTGGAGGCTTGCCGTGTCGTCAGCGAAGCCCCGCCGGGTCTGGGCTTCGGCGCGGCCGGGCTGACGGTGTCCAATCTCTTCCGTTTCCAGCCTCCCACCGAGAACGGCCGTCCGGTCGAGGGGCAGCAGGTGACGGTCGGGGTCGACTTCGGACGTCCACCAGCGCGTTAGGACGTGCTATTCAGCGTCCGCCTCGGCGACGTCGGCGTACTTGCCTCGACGTAGGCGTTGACGCCCTGTGAATCATCTGTATAAGGGCGCCTTCCCGCGAAGGGCGCCACGCTCCTGGTTTGTTAACCGGAGCGTTTGTTGCGTCTGACTAACGCGTATCTGGAGAATTTCGTGGCCCGTATTGCTGGCGTCAACATCCCGACCAACAAGCGCGTTGAAATCGCGCTTCAGTATATCCACGGCATCGGCCCCGCCGCCGCCAAGGACATCACCGAGAAGGTCGGCATCGAGCCGGCTCGCCGGGTGAACCAACTGACCGACGCCGAAGTGCTGTCGATCCGCGAGACCATCGACAAGGATCACACCGTCGAGGGCGACCTGCGCCGCGAAACCTCGATGAACATCAAGCGTCTGATGGACCTGGCCTGCTACCGCGGCCTGCGTCACCGCAAGGGCCTGCCGGTCCGCGGTCAACGCACCCACACCAACGCCCGCACCCGCAAGGGTCCCGCCAAGCCGATCGCCGGCAAGAAGAAGTAAGACATAGACATGGCTAAGGAACCGGGTCGCGTAAAGAAGCGCGAGCGCAAGAACATCACCTCGGGCGTCGCCCATGTGAACGCCAGCTTCAACAACACCATGGTGACCATCACCGACGCGCAAGGAAACGCGATTTCCTGGTCGTCGGCCGGTCACATGGGCTTCAAGGGTTCGCGCAAGTCGACCCCGTATGCGGCCCAGATGGCGGCTGAAGACGCCGGCAAGAAGGCGCAGGAACACGGCGTGAAGACGCTGGAAGTGAACGTTTCGGGTCCGGGTTCCGGCCGTGAATCGGCCCTGCGCGCGCTGCAGTCCGTCGGTCTGACGATCACGACCATCCGCGACGTCACCCCGATGCCGCACAATGGTTGCCGTCCGCCGAAGCGTCGCCGCGTCTAAGCGACCCGCCGCCGCCTAAGCACCCCCATCTCCGTCCGCTCCACATGGCCTCGTCGACAAGGCCGGAGCAGGCGAAACCCGTTCGAGGGACAAAATGATCGAAAGAAACTGGCAAGAGCTGATCCGTCCCGAGAAGCCGCAGATCGAGATCGGTTCCGACGCCCAACGTAAGGCGCGTCTGGTTGCCGAACCTCTGGAGCGCGGCTTCGGTGTGACGCTCGGCAACGCGCTCCGTCGCGTTCTGCTGTCCTCGCTGCAAGGCGCGGCAGTGACCGCCATCCAGATCGATGGCGTGGTGCACGAATTCTCGTCGCTGGAAGGCGTTCGCGAAGACGTCGTGGACATCGTCCTGAACATCAAGCAACTGGCGCTGCGCATGCATGCCGAAGGCCCCAAGCGCATGACCCTGCGCGCCACGGGCCCCGGCGCCGTGACGGCCGGCCAGATCGACGTGCCGGCGGACATCGAGGTTCTGAACCCCGATCACGTCATCTGCACCCTGGATGACGGCGCGTCGATCCGCATGGAACTGACCGTCCAGAACGGCAAGGGCTATGTGGCCGCCGAGCTGAACCGTCCGGAAGATGCGCCGATCGGCCTGATCGCCGTCGACGCCCTGTATTCGCCGGTCAAGCGCGTCGCCTATCGCGTCGAGCCGACCCGTCAGGGCCAGTCGCTGGACTACGACAAGCTGCTGCTCGAAGTCGAAACCAATGGCGCCGTCTCGCCGGTTGACGCCGTGGCCTACGCCGCGCGCATCCTGCAAGACCAGCTGCAGATCTTCATCACCTTCGAAGAGCCCAAGAAGGCTGTCGAGCAGTCGGACGGCAAGCCCGACCTGCCCTTCAACCCGGCCCTGCTGAAGAAGGTGGACGAGCTGGAGCTGTCGGTCCGTTCGGCCAACTGCCTGAAGAACGACAACATCGTCTACATCGGCGACCTGATCCAGAAGACCGAGGGCGAAATGCTTCGCACCCCGAACTTCGGCCGCAAGTCGCTGAACGAGATCAAGGAAGTTCTCGCGACCATGGGGCTCAGCCTCGGCATGGACGTGCCGAACTGGCCGCCCGAAAACATCGAAGATCTGGCCAAGAAGTTCGACGACCAGATCTAAGTTCAACCCTCCGCCCGTCTCCTCTCGGGGAGAATGTCGGGGCGGTTAGAAGATTACGAGCCTAGGTCTCCCCAGGAGATACCGGGTTCGGAGTAGGAGAGACCCTGATGCGCCACGGCGCCGCCCATCGTAAACTCGGTCGCACGACCAGCCACCGCACCGCCATGTTCGCCAACATGGCCGCCTCGCTGATCAAGCACGAGCAAATCACCACGACCCTGCCCAAGGCGAAGGAACTGCGTCCCTTCGTCGAGAAGCTGGTCA
>NZ_JACESA010000035.1 GCF_013912065.1 Brevundimonas sp. | reverse complement strand
CTCTTCTGTGAATCTCGCTCGCTTCATTCCATCCGTCCTTTCAAGGGCCGGACTCTAGCGCCGCGTGGAGGAAATTCTCAGGGGCAGGTCAGCGACAGGCCATTATCGGCATGGATTTGCAATGCAGTGCCGCCTACGCCTGAGGTCTCGGCCATACTTTTAGGGCGGGGGTAAGAGGCCGGCTTTATGGAAATCGCCATCCAATATTGTTCTTGGTTATGCAGCCTCTGCGAGAGAACGACTTCCGATCGCCGACGAGTCTCCGGTTGGTCGGCGGCGCGTCGATCTCGGGTCGTGTTCTTTATCTCTGTCCTTAGTATGCGTCCGTCTACCGAAGTTTGTACGGCGTGAACAAGTCGTGGGAAGGACGTCGCGCCGCCGCTAATGCGTGCGCTGCGACCGTCCCACAATATTTCGGGCGGAGCGAGATCGTCGGCTGCCAAAACAGAGCGAAAAGCCTGATCCGTCCCTAGGCATGTATCCGAAGGAGCATGAGAGGTCGGGCAGGCCAGAATAAAGCTGATGGGCAAAAAGAGAATGCGGCGAAGCCGCTTGAATACGCCGCCCTCGCCCATGCCGTTTCAGCCTATCAGCGCGACGCCCCGTTAAGGAAGGATTTGATTTCCGCCGGATATGAGAAGGACGCGATCACCTTCCGCATTTGCGTGAAGTCGGGTTGGCCAGCGGTCGCCCAATAATTCAGCCTAGCGACCAGCGGTGCGCGCCAATCTTCGCCCGTTGTGACACATTGGTCTGATAAACCGATCTGGCGATAGAATCGTGGGGTCTTGGAGTGTTTGGGCACCGACACGACGGGACGTTCCAGCACGGATCCGACGATCCCGACGTGAAGTTTAGTGGTTACGATTCCATCGGATTTCTTGAGCAACGTAATCAGCCGATCAGGATGGCCATCATAAGCGAAAATGTCGGATCGACTGGCGAGACCGGGGAATTTTGCCTTTAGTGTGGTCGGCCATGTCACCTTGCGACGAGACACGCTGTCGTCGGCAAAGATCACGTGGACGTCCGGCTGTGAAGCGGCCCATTCGGCGGCAGTGTCAACCACGGCGAGTTCCCGCGCCGTGGGGTGGCAGTTCGTATGCACCACAAGAAGACGTTTGCCCGAGGCATGGATTTGATCGGCCAGCGCCGTGATGTGGCTGTCTTCTGTGTATGCGTCGTCGGTTAGGCTGAGAACTGCATCGGTCGCGACGACGATGGGGCGTGTGACGCCTAGTTCGATCAAGAAGTCATAACTTTCTTGGTCGCGAACAACAACGCTCACTGCGTTTTCGAAGACCCTCAGCACCCGCTTGCGCAGCCACGGGGTCGTCAAGGGGCCCGCGCCTACGCCGATGATCGCATATGGCCGGTTAAGCTTCATGGCGGCTTCGGCCAGCCAGATGTGTCGCAAGTAAGCCCGGATACTCCAGCGATTGAGGTCCCCGCTGGGTTCGGAGAAGTAGCCACCGCCGCAGAATAGAAGGGCGCGGGCATTATACGTTGACATAACGCCGCGTTTTTCGGCTCCAATCAAATTTTTGTTTATCTCATCGGCAATGGGCAGAACCACTGATTCGCCGTCAGTGACTTTATGAATCCAGTGACAGAAGAGGCGACATAGGAGAGTGTCGCCAAAGTTGTAGCGGAAATAGGATCCATGAAGGGCGATTGTCATATTGTCTGACCTGATGAGGAGGGCGGAACGCGGGAGGATGCGGCAGCGCCTATAATATACATCATATATACAATACACATGACTACAGAATATGCTGCAAGTGTCACCATAAGTGACGTATCCAGCGCCTTGGCGGCTAAGAAAGTGCCGACGACCAGAACGAAGCGGCTGCACTCGAGAATGAACTGGCGGGCCTGTCTACCCGCAACGGATTGGGCCTGGGCGAAGGGGGACGCGATCAGTTGGAAGAAGTACATCGGCGCCAGCACCTGCGCGTAAATGCCAGCCTCGCGCCATTCTTCGCCTAGAACGAGTGCGAACACCATTGGTCCGATGGCGAGTATCCCCGCCACCATGATCAGACCCGGAATGGCGAACAGACCCATTGTGATCAAAAAGATGCCGACCGCGGATTTTCCGCGGCGCCGTGCGTCCCCCATCGCCTGGAGGAACGGCGTCGACGCTGCCCGTCCGAGTATGGTCGTCGGCAAGCCTATGACTCGTTGAGTGATGAGGATAAGTCCGGCGACCTTGGCCCCGAACAACCACAGAATCATCGGGGCGGGCGCATTGATGGCCAAGCGGCCGATCAGACTTGCGGGCATGGCGATAAGTGGATACCGCGCTTCACGTTTAAGCGCGCACCAAAGCGCCTCCATGTTCGTGATCGCTGGCCTCCGGCGCGCCAAGGCGTAAAATCGACTGCCTAAACGATAGACTCCGCCCGCTTGGGCTGAAACCGAGCCCACGATAAGCCCAGCCGGTCCATAGCCGATCAGCGGCCAGATTAGCTGGATGGACGCGGACTCGATACTCTGCATCAGCCGTGACTGGCCCACGACCTTATACATGCGGAAGTAAGTACCCCAGGCGGTGAGAGCGTTCGAAGTTCCCATCAAGAAAATGCCGAAAGGAATGGTCCACCAGTAGGGCGAAAGGGGATGAGTGGAGTTCGCTTCTAGCAGATGCCAGGCAAGGGCCACAGGAATACTGATGGCCGCTAGAACCAGACCGGAGATGGCTGCAAGCAGCGTCAACTGGGATGCCTCAACGCCGGAGCGTGCGTTTGGAATGGCCAACTCTAGTCTTAAGGATGCGACGACCGCAGCCACGCCGAATACGCTGAGATAAAAGGCGAGCACCCCGAAATGCTCGGGCTCGTAGATGCGAGATAGGATAGGAGATATGGCGATCAGCAAAATTTGACCGAGGGCCGATCCAAAAAGAACCCGCCAAATCCGAACCAGATAGTTCTTGCTTTTCCCCGAGTGCAAGGGCAGCCGGTGCGCCCTTGCGCGAGATTTCGTCAGCTCGGGTTTGGACATGGCGTTATCGGGTCGCACTTTCCCAAGGGACGAATGTTTTGAAGCTGTACGACCAGCGGAGAGGCGTCACGCACATTGAACGTCGTTTGCCGTGATATCGCGGTTGGGTCCAACGAAATCTCGCCGCACAAACCCTTTGCCTTCCTTCGGCCGGTTCGCCAAGATCAAGTAAAGGCCAATTTGTCCCAAGTGAGCCGATGAACCTACCCATCTCGACAGAAAAACTGCCGCCCATTTCCGAAAGGGCCAATACGCGACGAATCGCGACCCCTCCACGACCGACTTCCTACCAGCGGCTGATATTTGTAATATTCACGCTTTTACTCGTTGCATCGGTGGCTCTAACGGTCTGGAAAATCGGCCCAGTTCCAGTGAGAGCCATGATCGCCATTGGGCTTCTTGGAGTTATCGCTAGTCAGCGTACAGACATCATCATAACGGTGGTAAAACGCTACCAAATGTTGCTTGCGTTTGGAGCGGCTATGGCGACGCTCGGGGTGGTCGTGAGTTTTTTCAACGCGACTCCTGTAGGAGATGTAGTTGGCCAGCTGATCGAGATACACGTTCAGGCAGCTATTAATATAGTGCTAGGTGGCGCCGTTGTCCTCATATGCGGGAGGAAAGCGGTTCTTCAAAGCATTTTGATTGCAGTTGGTCTGTCATCAATATTTGCTCTGGCGCAAGCTATTGGTTTTGAGCCGGCTTGGACAATTCGTGGTATTATCGGCAACATCCAAGGTGAGGTATTTGAAAAGTACGGATTTTTCTATGACCGAAGACCTATGGGATTGTCACTCTCTCCTATTCTTTTGGCAACCCAACTCTGTCTCGCTTTCGCTGCGGTTGGTGTCTATTACGAGCGAAAAATTCGTCCATCAGGACAAAGGAAGATTTTCGAAAATGGCGTACTCGTAGCGCTAGTTCTATTCGTTATCATATGTTTCGCTAGTGGTAATAGGTCTCCTATTTTGGGTGCAGTCGTGTTTTTTGCGATATATACAATCGTTAGGCGGCCAAAATATTTTCTTATACTTGCGCCGGTAGCGTTCGCACTGGGTGTTTGGGTTTTGCCCCAAGTCTTGAGTTTGGCGGCCGACACGGGATCACGTGTAGTGGAAACTGGAGATGCTTCATCAGAAGGCCGCGCTACTCTCGTATACTATGGTATTCTGCTTCTTGAGCGACAGCCATTTGGGTATGGGTTCGATTTTGACTCTACTCGATACTGGCAGACGTACTGGAGTGATGTGTCCAATATGCCCAGCCCTGGTACTATTATAGTTTACCCGTTACATAACTATTTGCTGATGATGTTGTGTTTCTACGGACTTCCATTATTGCTATTTATTCCTTTTGTGGTGAGGATGCTTTGGCCGCATAGAACGCTTCTAGTCTATTTTGTTCCTTACATAATACATATTGTATTTCACAACACTGGGCCATTCTGGAACGATTTTATGATTTGGTTTGTGACGGCGTTAGGAATGTCTGTCGCGGTTCGACCTCAGAGTGAGAGGAGGACTGCGTCCAATGCTGGCGGGGCGGGCGTAAGGGGGCGTTCTTTTGCTAGCCCATCCACAAGACTTTTCTCGTAAGCCAGCCGCACGCTGCTTCAGCAAACCTGAATGGGAAAAATAGGTTTCGCGAGAGCGCGTGGCCCACTCCTGAGATTTTCTCCATGCTGCTCTAAATACGGATCAGCGAGCGGTGGGCTTGTTCGATCAGCGGCGGCAAGTACGATCCCGATCCAGCCGCGCGCCGATAGGGACTTGCGCAAGCACCGGGCATGCGAAGAGCGGTCGACAGGTAAGCGCCCATGACGCGGGCAGGGGCCATACCTGGGTCCCTGCATTTGTGCAGGACGAGTTCGCCTAGGACTTTGGTCTCGTATTCCTTGACGTGGTCTAAGGCGTCATCCTCGAACGCTACGGTTGAACTCCCAGATCTCCAATCAGCGGATGGCGCCGGAGCTGATCGTTTTTTGCGCGCCCAGCAGGCGGGCCTTTAATCCATCAGAAATGATACGAACCGAGTTCCTTAACCGCTACCTTAGCTCCGTCGGGCTCATCAAATTGCCTGATGTTACATTCCGCCTAGGCTCAGGACCCATTGATGTGAGGCGTGGGATCTGATTCAGGCTCCTGAGGAGTCTGGACCATGAGTGACCTGTATTGGCTGACGGACGAGCAGATGGCTCGGCTGGAGCCCTTCTTCCCCAAGAGCCACGGCAAGCCGCGTGTTGACGACCGTCGGGTGTTGAGCGGGATCATCTTCGTCAACCGCAACGGCCTGCGCTGGCGAGATGCGCCGGCGGCCTATGGGCCTCACAAGACGCTCTACAATCGCTGGAAGCGGTGGAGCGAGGCGGGCGTCTTCGTCCGGATGATGGAGGGCCTGTCCGGCGCTCAGACCGAACGTCGGACTGTCATGATCGACGCGACCTATCTGAAGGCGCACCGCACGGCTTCGAGCCTGCGGGTAAAAAGGGGGGCTTGGGCGACTGATCGGACGCACCAAGGGCGGCATGAACACCAAGCTTCATGCCGTGACCGATGCAAACGGCCGCCCGATCAGCCTGTTCATGACGGCGGGCCAGGTCAGCGATTATACCGGCGCCGCCGCCCTGCTGGACCGCCTGCCCCCGGGCGCAATGGCTGCTGGGTGACAGGGGCTATGACGCCGACTGGTTCCGGGACGCCTAGCAGGCAAAGGGCATCACTCCCTGCATTCCCGGACGTAAGTCACGCAACGAGCCCATCCGCTACGACAAGCGCCGCTACAAACGGCGCAACCGCATAGAAATCATGTTTGGACGCCTGAAAGACTGGCGACGGGTCGCAACCCGCTACGATCGATGCCCGACTGTCTTCCTGTCCGCCTAGCCCTCGCCGCAACCGTGCTCTTCTGGCTATGAGTCCTGAGCCTAGGGGTGACGGAGTATCCGCTGCTCAGTCCCTAGGCTGTTCTCGGATCATCGTCCCCGAGCCAAGTCCATATAATGGTCGCCAATACCGTCAGAGACGATCTGCGACTCCCACCGCGACCAGGCGATCTGCCGATTGTGCGCGCCGATTGCGGCTGTCCTTTCCGGATCGTTGAGATAGCTGAGCAGAACCTCAGTCAACTCGTCCGCGTCCTGGGACTTCAGGATGGTTCCATTCTCGCGGTCAATAACGATGTCCGAAATTCCGCCGACGGCCGTTGTCAGGATGACTTCGCCGGCTGCCATGGCTTCCAATATGGCGTTCGGCATACCCTCCGGATGGGTGGTGGGAAGCACAAACAGACCAGCTTCCGCCAGTAGGGTCATCTTTTCCACGCCGCCGACATAACCTGTGAAGGTGATCCGGTTCGAAAAGCCGGACGCCGCCGCCGCCGCTTCCAACGCGCTCCGCTGAGGACCGTCCCCCGCCATGACCAGTCTCGCCATAGGAAAGTTTGAGGCGATGCGAGAGAAAGCCTCAATAACCTCAAGCCCCCCCTTGGCGGGCATGAAGCGGCAAAGGAACAGCAGGGTCTGCAGCGCCTTGGGAATATTCGTCGCTTGAACATCTCTCAGGACCGCGCCTTCAAACATGGTGGTTGTTCGAAACACCTTGTCTCCTGGCACGCCTAACTTGACCAACCCGGCTTTGAACGTGTCGGACAGAAGAAGAACGCGGTCGACCTTGTTCAAGGTGGTCAGAAACAGTTTCCGTC
Organism: Brevundimonas sp.; assembly: GCF_013912065.1. GTDB lineage: Bacteria > Pseudomonadota > Alphaproteobacteria > Caulobacterales > Caulobacteraceae > Brevundimonas. The sequence continues at coordinate 8,748 of NZ_JACESA010000035.1, read as the reverse complement.
TGACGGGGGAGTCCTGGACCGCAGAAACTGCGTTCCAGTCCCACCCGCGGAAAAAGAGCACGACCTTGGTCTTCGGGCTGAATATTCGGCTGAGCCATACGAATACAACCTCCCGAGGAAGGGATCGCATGTCGAAGGTCGGATTAATATGAAGGACATCGAAGTTCTTGCGAGAAACGACGCCGACAAAACGGGCGTAATCCCAGGCCATTCGCGCCAAGATCCGGATTTTGCCCTTCTCATTATGGCGTGGACCGTTTGAGAAACGTGTGGCGTCGATTCGACCGCGAAGGCGTCGCCGCATGATCCGCAGGAAGTTGTTTACCCCACCGGTGGCTCGGGCGTCATGAGCGATTATCAGCACCTTTGTGCGAGGCTTAGCGGTATCGGTCATGGAGGGCTCTTGGCTGGTGTGGAACTCCGGGGCTGCGTCGGGCATCCGGTCAGCGACCTCCAGCTAATATCGCGATCTTCCGGCCTAGGTTGGCGACAAACGCATCACGCTTCTGCTGCAGTTCTTCGGCGCTTGCGCCCACCAGAGTGCCGGATTGGATGAGGAGAAACAGTTCTCGAGGCGTACGCGCAACACCGATACCGGGGCGTCCTGCCAACTGATTGCAAGTCGCCAACTGATGATCGTTTCTGTGCTCTCCGAAACGCGCTTCACGTGGGAAGAGGATGATCGGCTTGCCGTATTTTTGCGCAGTGAGGATGGTCCCGATGCCGGCGTGTGAGACGATGACAGTCGCCGCGCTGAACTTCTCGTCGAAGTCCTTGGGAGCCAACCTCTCGGCCCATTGAAAGGACGTCGGCCGGTAGGAAGACTTCCCGATCTGTCCGAAGATGGGGCGATTTAAGGATGGAGAGATTTCGTCCAGCGCCTTTACTAGACGGTCGAACGGCAACTGCGTTCCTATGGTGAGTAGGATCATAGCAACCCTCCCAAATATTCGGTGCGACTGTCCTGGGCCAGATGTTCCCACTGGGTGAGGTGTAAATCGGCAACTTGTCGCGCGATTTTGCCGCTGAGCGATAGCCGCTCTGAGTTGGCCACGCTGTCTACCCATATTACCTTCGCGCCGAACATTTTGCCGATTACGAGCGCTAAAAGCCCAGGGGCGGCGCCGGTGGTGACGACTATATGTGGCCTGAGGCGGTTGACGACACCGAGGAGGTCTCGCGCGCATCGGAGATTGTCGATGGGATGGTCGCGGTTACAGTCGGCAATCAAAGTCGCTTGCGCGACGCCTGACTTCTCGGCCAGTCCTTCGATAGTGTTGGCATATATAACGTCGTGGCTCGAAAACGCCCCCCTGAGAAGCATCAACTGCTCCCAATGCCCGCCCCCGGACGATACTGCTAGAATACGAGCCATGATGCTTCAGGTGCTCTCAACCATTCTCGTAAGTTCGCCACCACTGCACGAACTTTAGGAGTCCGGTCTTCAACGGCACATTCGGTTTGTAACCCATGAGCGCATGCAGCTTGGATATGTCGGCGTAGGTCGCGGTGACGTCGCCAGGCTGCATGGGGCGCATGATCTTATTGGCTTCAACGCCAAGCGCCGTTTCAAGCGTGGAGATCATTTCCATAAGGCCTACGGGTTCGCTGTCGCCGATGTTGTAAACCTCATGAACACCCTTCTGAGGAGGTCTGTCCAACACACCCAAAATTCCGTCCACGATATCGTCGATATAGGTAAAATCACGCGCCATCTGCCCTTCGCCATACACCTCGATTGGCTCATCGCGGACAATCTTCCGAGTGAAGCTGTAATAGGCCATGTCCGGCCGGCCCCAGGGACCATAGACGGTGAAGAAGCGCAGGCCCGACTGGGGAAAGCCGTACAAACGGGCATAGCTTTGGCTCAGCAGTTCGCACGAGCGTTTGGTGGCGGCGTACAGCGACACCGGGGTCACCGTCGGGTCGTCTTCGCGAAAGCCCGCGCCCTCCAGCGGTCGGTCGCCATAAACCGAGCTGGACGAGGCATAGACCAGGTGGGTCGCCTCGTTGTGGCGGGCCGCCTCCAGCAGGGACAGGTGACCCGCCAGGTTGGAGCGTTCATAGGCGAAGGGATTCTCGATCGAGTATCGCACTCCCGCCTGGGCGGCCAGGTGCACGATCCGCTTGACCCCGTTGTCGGCCACCAAGGCGCGGATCTGCTCGTGGTCGGCGATGTCGGCCCGCACCATGCGGAAGCCCTGACGGCCCTCCAGCCGGGCGGCCCGTGCCTCCTTCAGGGCCGGATCATAGTAGTCGTTGAAATTGTCGATCCCGATCACGGTCTCGCCCCGGTCGAGCAGACGCTCGGCCGTATGCATGCCGATGAAGCCGGCCGCGCCGGTGACGATGACGGGCTTCGACATCAGCCGCGTCCGATGTCGCTGTACTTGAACCCACGTTTGGCCATGTCTTCCGACCGATAGACGTTTCTCAGGTCGACCAGCACGGGCTGGTTCATCAGGTCCTTGACGCGGTCCAAGTCGAGCGCGCGGAACTGGTCCCATTCGGTGATGATGACGACGGCGTCGGCGCCTTCGACGGCCTCATAGGCGTTGGCCTTCATGGTCACGTCGGGCAGCAGCTTGCCTGCCTCGTGCATGCCTTCGGGATCGAAGGCCTGGACCTTGGCGCCGGCGGCGATCAGGGCCGGAGCGATGTCCAGCGACGGGGCGTCGCGCATGTCGTCGGTGTTCGGCTTGAAGGTCAGGCCCAGGAGGGCGATCGTCTTGCCCGCGACGCTGTCGCCCAGGGTCGTCTCGACCCGGCCGGCCATGGCCTTCTTGCGGGTGTCGTTGACCTCGACCGTGGTCTCGATCAGCTTCACCGGCGCGCCGTACTGCTGGGCCGTGCGGACCAGGGCGATGGTGTCCTTGGGGAAGCAGGAGCCGCCATAGCCGGGACCGGCGTGCAGGAACTTCGACCCGATCCGCTTGTCCAGGCCGATGCCGCGCGCCACCTGCTGCACGTCGGCGCCGACGGCCTCGCACAGGTCGGCCATCTCGTTGATGAAGGTGATCTTCATCGCCAGGAAGGCGTTGGCGGCGTATTTGATCAGTTCCGAAGTGCGGCGGCCGACGAACAGCAGCGGGCTCTCGTTCAGGTTCAGCGGGCGATACAGTTCGCTCATCACCCCCTTGGCGCGGGTTCCGACGTCACCGTCGATGTCGTTGACGCCGATCACCACCCGGTCGGGGCGTTTGAAGTCGCCGATGGCGGCGCCTTCGCGCAGGAATTCGGGGTTGGAGACGACGGCGAAGTCGGCGTTCGGATTGACCTTGCGGATGATGGCCTCGACTTCGTCGCCGGTGCCGACCGGCACGGTGGACTTGGTCACCACCACGGTGAAGCCGTCGATCAGGCCGGCGATCTCCTCGGCCGCCGCATAGACATAGCTGAGGTCGGCGTGACCGTCGCCGCGGCGGGTCGGGGTGCCGACGGCGATGAAGACCGCATCGGCGTTACGAATAGCCTCGGCGCCCTCCAGAGTGAAGAACAGCCGGCCTTCCTTGACGTTGGTCGCGACCAGATCGTCCAGGCCCGGCTCGAAGATCGGGATCTCGCCCCGTTCCAGCCGTTCGATCTTGGAAGGGTCCTTGTCGATACAGGTCACCACGTGACCGAAGTCGGCAAAACAGGCTCCAGACACCAAGCCCACATAGCCGGTGCCGATCATCGCGACGCGCATCTAGAAATCCCCGTTAAACTTCGTGAAAGCTTACGATCCGCGATGTTGCACTGCAACAGCGTGCAGCGCCTAAAAGCGATTTCGTGCAAAATTAAGCATCAACCAACCGTGGTCGATTGTAATCCTATTGTCACACAGTTGTGGGCGGCGTCCCAATCTTGACGCCGCCCAACCGGCCTTATCAAGCCGTGTAGTACTTCTTGTACTCGCTGTAATAGTAGCCAGCGTCGCCATAACCCTGCTTCGACTGGGCGTTGACATCAACCTGGGTCAGCGCGGCGCCGAGGATATAGGCTCCGGACTGCTGCAGCATTTTCACCGCGCTGTTGATCGCGCGAGCGGGGGTTTTACGCCAACGAGCCAGCAGGATGGTCATGTCAGCCTTCGCGGCGAGCACGCGCGTGTCGGCGAGGGCGAGAACGGGCGCGGTGTCCATCAGGACCAGATCGAACGAGCCGCGCAGCTTGCCAAGAAGCTCGTCCATGGCCTGGGTGCCGAACACATCCTGGGTCGCCGTCGTGCTCGACAGGGGGAGAATATAGGCTCCAGAGGCCTCGTCCAGCTTCAGAACCGACTCCAGGGTAGCTGTGCCCTGAAGCACCTCGACCAGGCCGGCGTCGGTGTTCAGTCCCAGAGCGCGGGTCACGGCGCGACGGCGCAAATCGCAGTCGAGCAGCAGAACGCGGCTACCGGCGATGGCCGACACACGCGCCAGACCAACGGACGTCGTCGTCTTGCCTTCGCCCGGCAGCGCCGACGTGAGAACGACGATCTTGCAGCCCTGGCTGCCGCCCGCATAGTTGATGGAAGTCCGCAACGAGCGGAACGCCTCGGCGAAGACCGAGAGCGGTTTCTTGACCGCGAAATCGATGGGACTGATCCCACGATCCGCCGGTTCGGCGACCGACGCCACGAGCGGAACGGAGCCGATGGCCGGCAGGCCGAGCTTGCGTTCGACCTCGTCGGTCGTGCCGAGGCCCGCGTCCAACATTTCGGCCAGCACGACGGCCGCCAGACCGGCGCCAAGGCCGAGGATCACGCTCAACGCAAGGTTCAGCATGACATTGGGCGAGCTTTGCTTGGTCGGGATCGAGGCGCGCGACACGATGGTGGCGTCGGCCTGTTCGATGCCGGACTGGGCGCTGGTCTGGCGATAGCGATCCAGGAAGCTCTGGTAGACCGCGCGTGCAGCGTCGGCGTTGCCTTCGAGCTCTCGCAACTGCACCGAGGCCCCGCTGTTGCTGGCCAAGGCGCTTCGGGCCGAAGAGAGACTGGACTGGACTGAGGCTGTGCGTTCCTGGGCGACGCGGACCTGGGCCTCGAGGTTCGAGATGATGCGGCGGATTTCGGCCTGGATCTGCGCGTCGATATCGGCCAACTCGCGTTGCGACCGCACCATGTCGGGGTGGAGGGGGCCATAGCGGCTGCTCATGTCGGCGACGCGCGCGCTGATGGCGGCGCGCTGCGAACGCAGATTTTGGACGACCTGGGACGTCAGAGCTTCGCCGACGTCGTCGCCGTTGGAACCGGACGCGAGTTGCGCGCGCGCAGTGCGGAGGCGGGCCACCTGCTCGGCTTCCTGGGCCCGTACGGCGGCAAGTTGCTGATTATAGGCCGAGATTTCCTGTTCGGTCAGGGTCGTTCCTTGCGAACTGAGCAGGTTGTTGGCGACCCGATAGTTCGAGACGGCAGCGTCGGCCTCCTGGACCTGCTGGCGGAGTTCATCCAGGCGCGAACGCAGGAAGCTATTGGCTTGGCCGGTGGCGTCTAGCTTACGGTTCAGTTGGGACTCGAGATATTTCTCGGCGAAGACGTTGGCGATCCGGGCGGCCTTGACGGGGCTTTCCGATGTGAAACCCACATTCATGGAATAGGTAAGGCCGACGCGCCGAACGCTTAAGCGCTGACCGACGACATTGATGACCTGCTGGCGTTCCGCCTCGCGGCCCGCCTCTGTCGTCGGCGCGGTCCGGTCCACGCCCAGTCCGACCCAGCTCTTGACTGTGCCGACCAGTCCCGGCTCCTGAAGTCGGGCGTTGAACTCAGGGTCCTCGGTCAGGCGAAGATCCTGAACTACGGCCGCCGCCAGTTCCGGCGATTTCAACACCTCGACCTCGGTGTCCACGACGCTCGTCTCGGGCGTCAGACCGGAAAGCACTGCCTTCGAATCGACGACCTGTTCCGTACGGGTATTGATCTGGAGGTTTGCAGTCGCCGTATACAGAGGTGTCTGGCGCAGCATGAGGGCCGCAACCCCTACGAAGACCACGGCCGCCACCGCCGCGAACAGCTTCAACCGGCGGCGGAACACAGAGATCAATCGCTGGATATCGATTGTCTCGCCCGCGCGGCCGCCATTGGAAGGCGAATAATCGTTCGTCTCAGTCATCGCACCATCATCAGGACTTTGGCCGCAGCCGGATTGCACAGGTCGGTTCCAGTCGAAGATCGAGGAACACGCCTCCTATACCGCACTGCACAAAATCAGCCTAGCAGCGAGAGAGAGGCGGTTGAAATCGATCCAGCGACCAAACGATGTCGTCCATCCTGCACTTACCATGCCGTGTTGACACAAAAGAAACGATAAAATGATCGAGGGTCTCAATCTCCGCATTCCCTCGCGTAGTGCGACATGTTGCGATCGCGAGAGGCGATCCCGCGTGGCATAGGCTTTGGATCCCTCCGCTCTCCGCCAGGCTTTCGTCCATGAGGATCTTCCACATGCATTCAATCGCGGTTTCGGCGCTTCTCGTTTTGGGACTGGCGGCCGACGGCGTCGGCCCCGCGCCGGCGGGGCCGGTTGCAGGCGCGGAAAGTCCGATTGCACCGACGCCGGCTGCGGCCTCGGCCTCAGCCTATGAATGGCGCGCCGTGCCGATCGGCGGCGGCGGCTTTATAACCGGCTTGAGTATGGACCGTAGCGGAGCGACGCGCGTCGCCCGAGCCGACGTCTATGGCGCTTACTTATGGGACGAGCCCAAGGATCGGTGGACGCAACTGGTCACCTCGGCGAACATGCCGGATGCTGGGCCCATGAGACTGAATCAGGGCGTGTACGAGGTGGTCGTCGCTCCCTCCGATCCGCAGCGGATATATCTCGCCATGGCGGGCGGTTTTTATCGATCAACCGACCGGGGACAACGGTTCGAAAAGGGCGCGCTGCCGAAACTCGCGTTCGACGCCAACAGTCCGTTTCGTCACTACGGCCCGTTTATCGCCGTAAAGCCCGACAATCCGGACGTCGTCGTGTTCGGAACACCCCACGACGGCTTATGGCGATCCTTGGACGGCGGACGGACGTGGTCCCGGAATGATACGCTGCCGAATCCCACTGGAGGAGCCGACGGTCCTTCCCCGGGAACGATGGTGTGGTTCACGCCCGATGGAAGCGAATTGTGGGCGGCGATATCTGGACGAGGAATCTGGAAGTCCGACGATGGCGGCGTGTCGTTCCAGCCGCTGGGCGACCCTGACCGCCCGGGGCCCGAACATCTCCGACGCGGGGTGTTCGCGAGGGACGGCGCCTTCTTCGGCGTGGATGTGGAGGGTCGAAGGATCTGGAAGTTCGACCACGGACAATGGCGAGACCTGACCGGCAACCCAGGCCTCCAGCCGGCCGCCTTCGCGGCGGTGGCGACAAATCCTAAGGACGGCGCGGTCTATGTGTTCGACGTCGGCGGGCGGGGGTATCGAAGCGCTGACGGCGGCATGCGCTGGTTGCGCTTGTCCGGCCGTCCCACTGTCGGCGAAAAGGATCCGCCCTGGCTCCATGTGGTGGATAATGGATTCTTCGCTACGGGCGATGTGATGTTCGATCCGATCGTTCCTGATCGCCTGTGGAACGGCGCGGGCACCGGCGTGTATTTCGCCGATATCGGCGCGGACGCCCAACGCGTCGATTGGAAGAGCCGGGTTCGAGGTATCGAAGAACTTGTTGCGAACGACGTCGTCGCCGCGCCCGGGCGGCTGCCGATTTTCGCCGCCTGGGATTTCGGTCTGCATGTTCGCGACGATCTTACGCGCTTCTCCACCGGCTACGGTCCAAAAGAACGAGTCCTGATCGGGGTGCAGCAGGTCGACTGGAGCGCGTCGAATCCCGCCTTCATGGTGACCAACGCGTCGGACACACGCAGCTGTTGTTCCGAGGACGGCGAGGCGGTCCTCGCTGGATACAGCACAGACGGCGGTCGGACCTGGAGCAGGTTCGCCAGCCTGCCTCAACCTCCCGGCACGAATGCTTCCGATCCCTGGCGGATGTCCTATGGCGCGATCGCGGTCTCATCTGATGATGTGAACAACATCGTCTGGGCGCCGGCCCGCAACCGCTCGCCCTTCTACACCACGGACCGGGGGGTGACCTGGAAACGGGTCGTGCTGGCGGGTGAGGTCCTGCCTGATACGGGATCCTACGCCCGCTACAATTTCCACCGCAGAACCCTGGCGGCTGATCGCGTCCTGCCCGCGACCTTCTATCTGGCGCACAGCGGGGACGGCGCCAACTCCCGGCTCGAAGGGCTTTGGTCGACGGAAGACGGCGGCCGCAACTGGCGTCAGGTCTTTAAGGGCGCGATCGCGCCGGACAGCCGGTACAGCGCCAAGCTTCGGGCCGTGCCGGGCAAAGCCGGACATCTGTTCTTCACCGCCAATGCGGAGCATTCGGCGGACAGGCGCTTACGGCGCTCGACCGACGGCGGCCGCAGTTGGCGCGCCTTGGACAATGTCGAACACGTACACGACATCGCCTTCGGCAAGGCCGCGTCCGGCGCCGACTATCCGGCCATCTATCTGACCGGACGAATAAATGGCCGCTACGGCGTCTGGCGATCCGTTGATGACGCGACGACGTGGGCGATGGTCGGAGCCTTCCCCGTCGGCGCCCTCGACGAAGTCGTGGCCATGGACGCGGACAAGGACGTGTTCGGCAGGGTCTATCTCGGATTTAAGGGGTCCGGCTGGCGATATGGCCAACCATCCGCCTGCCGACCTACGCCGTACGAGTTTGGCTCCAACCTCGAGTGTTTCGGACTTCAGAACGTATTTTAGAAGCCCCCGCCCCCGCC
>NZ_JACESA010000034.1 GCF_013912065.1 Brevundimonas sp. | reverse complement strand
CAGGTTCTGGCGCCCCCCTGCGAGCCCCTCGCCCCGACGCCGGTGCTGACGTTGACCCCGCTCCAGGCACTCGCCGGCGCCCGTGTCGATCTGCGGCTGGGCGAGCGCACCGTACGGGTCGCGGTTCCGGCCGGCCTGCGGACCGGCGAACATCTGCGGCTGCGCGGCGGAGCGGTTGACGGCGGTCACCTTTACCTGGCCGTGCTGATCCGGCCGCAGGACGGGCTTTCAGTCATGGGCGACGACCTGTTCATGTCCTGGCCGACCTCCGCGCGACTGCTCGAAGAGGGCGGACGGGTCGAAATCGAGACCCATGCCGGAACACGCTCGGCCTGGATCACGCCCGAACAGACGGCGCCGGTGCGGATTCGACTGAAAAACCTGGGCCTGCCCGCGCGCGGATCCCGATCTGCGGGCCATCTGTTCGTCACCCTGACGCCTTCGTCCGACGCCCCCTCGGCCGCCGAGGACATGCTGGTGCGGTTCACGCGGGTCTGGACGCCGGAGCGTCTGGCGGCCTAAGCGTCACCTCATGTCGCACAACACCTTCGGCCATCTGTTTCGCGTGACCACCTGGGGCGAGAGCCATGGGCCGGCCATCGGTTGCGTCGTCGACGGCTGCCCGCCGCTGATCCCTCTGACCGAGGCCGATCTCCAGCCCTGGCTGGATCAGCGCAAGCCCGGCGGCTCGCGCTTCGTGACCCAGCGCAAGGAAAGCGACACCGCACAGATCCTGTCGGGCGTGTTCGATGACGGCGACGGGCCGGTGACCACCGGCACGCCGATCTCGATCCTGATCCAGAACGAGGACCAGCGGTCCAAGGATTACGGCGAGATCGCCCGCGCCTATCGCCCCGGCCATGCGGACTTCACCTATCAGACCAAATACGGGGTGCGGGATCCTCGCGGGGGCGGCCGCTCGTCCGCGCGCGAGACGGCCAGCCGCGTCGCGGCCGGGGCCGTCGCCCGCAAGATTCTGGGCGAGAGCGTCAGGATCAGGGCGGGCGTGGTCCAGATCGGGCCGCATCGGATCTCGCCGGAAGACATCGATTTCGACGCCGTTCACGGCAATCCGCTGTTCGCCGCCTCCACCGCCGTCGTGGCGGACTGGGAGGCCTATCTGGACGGCGTCCGCAAGGCCGGGTCTTCGATCGGCGCGGTGGTCGCGCTGGAGGTCACGGGCGTGCCTGCAGGCTGGGGGGCGCCGCTGTACGGCAAGCTGGATTCGGAACTGGCCGCCGCCCTGATGTCGATCAACGCCGCCAAGGGCGTGGAGATCGGCGCCGGCTTCGAGGCCGCCGAACTGTCGGGCGAGGAGAACGCAGACCAGATGCGGCTGGACCTGAACAAGCGGCCGATCTTCCTGTCGAACCGCGCGGGCGGCGTGCTGGGGGGGATTTCGACGGGCCAGCCGGTCACGGCGCGCGTCGCCTTCAAACCCACTTCGTCGATCCTGACGATGCGCCAGACCATCACGCGCGACGGCGAGGAAACGGACCTGCGCACCACGGGCCGCCACGATCCCTGCGTCGCCCTGCGCGCCGTGCCGGTGGTCGAGGCCATGGCCGCCTGCGTTCTGGCCGACGCCATGTTGAGGCACCGCGGCCAGGTCGGATAATCAGCCCATCCGGGTCCGCGTCTTTCGATTGTCGACCGCCACACACGGACGCGTGGTCGCGTAGGGAGCCGGCGACGCGGCGGCCTTTTCGTCCCGCCGCATCAGGGCCATCAGGCCCGACAGCCCCGTCGTCATCACGATCATCGCCCGATTCCTGCAACTGCGAACCGTTTGCAGATTTGCCCAGGTCGGGGCCGTGTGCAAGAGGGGATGGTCGGTGGCGCGACATCCCAGGAGATCAACCGTGCGTGAAGACGGAAAACTGGACTATCTCGAACTGCCCGCCGACGACCTGCCGGCGACCAAGACCTTCTACAGCCAGGCGTTCGGCTGGACCTTCGTGGACTATGGGCCGACCTATGCGGCCTTCGACCAAGGGCTGGACGGCGGTTTCGACGCCGATCAGGCGGAGCGGACGAAGACTCCCCTCCCCGTCCTGTTCGCCCAGGATCTGGAGGCCATGCAGTCCAGGGTCGAGGCCGCGGGCGGAAAAATCCTGAAGCCCATATACGCCTTCCCTGGCGGGCGGCGTTTTCATTTCGCCGATCCGGCCGGAACCGAGATGGCGGTCTGGTCGGACGCCTGACGGCTAGCGGGCGTCGACCGACTGGGCGATCCGTTCGGCCAGGTCCCGGTCGACGCCGCCCGGCGCCGCCACCCAGACGTGGATCTCCTGAGGCGCCGTGGCGCGCTGGAACAGATGCTCCATCGCCAGACGTCGACCGCCTTCCGTAACGACGACGGAGGCCCGACCGCCGGCCTGGATCGTCTGGCCGTCGTAGATTGGAAACTGCGACGCCGGCCCCGCATAGATCATGGTCAGAACGGCTTCCCCGCGACGGACGGCGTAGATGCGCGCATCGGCTCCCGCTCGCGACTGCGTCATCGACACTCCCGAAGGCAGGTCCAGCGTGAAGGGCAAGGCGGCGATCCCGGCGGCGTCCAGCCCCTGAACGCTCGCGGCGGACGGAGGAGGCGTGGGCGTGGGAGTTGCAGCAGCCGGCGCAGTCGCTCGAGGCGATGTTTGCGGCGCAACCGGCGACACCGCGGGCCGTGCGGGCGGAGCCTGAACCGGTGCGGGTCTGGGCGAGCTCGTGATCGTCGGGGCCTGGGCGGCGGGCGTCGCAGGGGTCTGAACAGGCGTCGGCGCGGATGTCGACGGCCCGGCGGGCGCGACTGCTGAAGGCGGCGCGCTGTTCAGATCGCGGGTCAGCGACGAAGGCTCTTGGGCCGGCGCCGTCGGCGGCGGCGCGGCCGGGATCGGGTCGGGCTTCACGGGCCTGAACGGCGGACCGCTGTTCAGGTCGCGCGTCAGATCAGAGGCCGAGCGCGAGCTGGGCGGCGTGTCCTGTCCGGACAAAAGGACGGCGGCGAGAGCGATGACAACCATGGCCGGACCATTGCGCGGGGCCGACGGAACCGCAAGCGCGCTCTAGGCGCGAGGCAGGTCCACCCAGAAGGTCGCGCCCTGTCCGGCAGAGGAAATGACGCCGATCGCGCCGCCCTGCAGCTCGACCAGACGCTTTGCAATGGCCAGTCCGACGCCATGGCCTTCGATCGTGGACCGTTCCAGACCCAGGCGGTTGAACGGCTCGAACAGCTGTTTCTGCTTTTGCTCGGACAGTCCGGGTCCAAAGTCCGTGACTTCGATGCGAATCCGGTCGCCAGACCACCGGGCGCGCAGGACCACTCGCCCGCCGGCGCCGCCGTACTTCAAGGCGTTGGTGACCAGATTGTTGATCACCTGCATCAAACGCTGAGAGTCCGCGAGAGCGATCAGGCCGTCTCCTTCGCAAACTACCTCCAGCTTTACCGACTGCGCTTCCGGCCGGAGAACGGCGGACCGCCGCACGTCGTCAAGAAGGCCGGGGACGTCGGTGGGGCGCAATTCGACCTTGACCGTTCCCGCCTCCGCACGGGCGACGTCCAGCAGGTCATGCGCCAGGGCTTCCACCTGACGCGCCGTCTTAACCAGCATGTCCGCCATTTCGGTCTGCTGAGGGGTTACGGCCCCCAGTTGACCACTGGACCACAGCTGGCCGATGCCGATCACACCGGCGACCGGACTCTTGATCTCATGGGCGACATTGGCCAACAGGCGCGACTTGGCTTCAGAGGCGAGTTCCGCCCGAACCTGTCCCAGACGCGCGCGTTCGGCCAAGCCATCCCGCTCCTCGAGCAGGGCGGCGACCAGCAGGATCGGCATATAGGCCACAAGCACCTGAACCTGGGCCATCATCACCTGGTGGGAGAGGCCCTCGGCAGAATAGGGTCCATACCCGAACATTGCGGCGATGACCGACAGCAAGGCCACGACCAACAGGCTGAACGCCGTACCGGCCACGCCCGTCCTGACCGCGACACAGAGAAGCAGCGGGATCATGACAATCCCCACGTCCGATCGCTGCGTGATCCCGACACATTGGACAGTCAGCACCGTCGTCAGCAGAAGCCCGGCCTCCAAGAGGGCGCCGGGCTGACGGAGGCGTACAAATGTGGAGCGTGTCAGGGACAAGCCAAGAGTGCCGATTGTGGCCAGACCGATGGCGTGGCCGAACCACCAGGTCTTGAAGGCGTCGACGATATCACCCGCCCCAAACTGCAGAAGCCCGACCGAGGCGAAGAGACCCGCAGGAATTGGCGCGAGAATCGCGCCGAAGATCAGGAACCCAGCGGCTCCCTTCAGGCTGGAGACGTTCAGCGCCGGCGCGAACCGTCGCGCCAGCAGCACCGCCGCCACGATTTCCAGCATGTTGGCCAAGGTGAACAACATCGACAGAGCAGGCTTGTTGCCGGCGATGAGCTCTCCGATCAGGATGCTGATCGTAAGAACCAAAGCAAAAACCGCATCTTGGCTAGGTCCGCGACTGGTGCGCAGCCAGACCGCCACCGCGACGCCCCCTACGCCCCAAATCCCCGCGATCAGACCCACGCTACGGGCCCAGCTGATAGCCAAAGCCGCCAGAATGGCGACAACGACACCGGTCAAAACCGGGATCAGCGGGTGAGCAAAGACATCTCCGCCCTTCGGATCGCCTGCAGGCACGCCGATCGTCGGCGCCCTGGTCGGCGGCGGCTTGGCGACATTGATGTCGAGCACACGGCTCATGGTCATGGACGATCTCGGGCGAACTAACGCCGACAATCAGAACACGGGGTTCCTAATATCCCCTGAAACATAAAGGAATGTTAGAAATTCAATCTTTGATTGAACTTCTTGATCGCGGAAACTGCACCTTCGCCGTAAGACCAGACGCCGGCGCTGACAGCGACGAAATCGGCGCCGGCGCGCGCGACTTCCGTGGCCGTGTCTACGGTGATCCCCCCGATCGCGACACATGGGACCTCGACCGTCTCTTGCCAGACCGTCAGAATATCCAGGGACGGCCGGTGCGACGTCTCCTTGGTGTCGGTCGGATAGAAGGCGCCGAAGGCCACATAGTCGGCGCCGCCTTCCGCTGCATCCCACGCCAGATCGCGGTCGTCGTGGCAGGTGACGCCGATCATGGCGTCCGGCCCCATGATCCGTCGCGCCTCCGCCAGCGAGGCGTCGCCTTGGCCGATATGGACGCCGTCGCAACCGGTGGCGCGCGCCAGGTCGGGGCGGTCGTTCAGGATCACCGCGACATCGTGCCGACGGGCGATCGGCGCCAGAGTCTCGACCGCCGCGCGGATCGTCGCATCATCGGCAGGCTTGAGCCGGATCTGCAGGGCGGCGACGTCGCCCGCCTCCAGCACCTCATCCAGGATCGCGCCGAAGGCGTCGAGATCCGGCAGGACCGGCGGCGTGATCAGATACAGCCGGCAAGGCGGACGCTGGGGGACGGTCGGGGTTCTGGCCATGCGGTCCCTTCCCTCTCCCGCGACCGTTCGTCAACTTTCCCGTTCAGGCGGGATCGTGCGAACGACTTGCAATCGCCCTTAAGGATGCTATAGCGAACCATTCTCAGTCGGTGGAATGCGTAGAACACCCGTGTACGTCTGCAACTGCAACGGCCTTCGCCAGCGTGATGTCGCCCAGGCCATCGAATCCGGCGCCTGCCGCCCCCGGGACATCTTCGCTAGCCATCAGTGCCGGGCGCAGTGCGCCAAATGCGTCTGCGAGATGCGTCGGATGATCCAGGACAGCCGCGAAGCCTTCGCGATGGCGGCCGAGTAGTCGTCGCCTCGCCTACGACCGAAAATCACTCGCACTATCAATGTCGTGATAAAAACTCGCAAATAAACAACGCGGGTTTTACTGTGGTATCGCATCCCTCGAAAGACGGCGAATGCGCCGTGACGAGACCAAGGACCTGGCCATGAAGGGCGACCCCGCAATCCTCCGCACGCTGAACGCGGTGCTGACCAACGAACTGACGGCGGTGAACCAGTATTTCCTGCATGCCCGCATGTTCGAAAGCTGGGGCCTGGCTCACCTCGGCCACGTGATCTACGAAGAATCGATCGGCGAGATGAAGCACGCCGACATGCTGATCAAGCGCATCCTGTTCCTGGACGGCCTGCCCAATCTGCAGGACCTGCACAAGCTGAAGGTCGGCGAGGATCCGATCGAATGCCTGGGCGCCGACCTGCAGTTGGAACTGGACAGCCGCACGACCACCGCCGCCGCCGTGACCCAGTGCGAGGAAACCCGCGACTATGTCAGCCGCGATCTGCTGATGAAGATCCTGGCCGACACCGAGGAGCACATCGACTTCCTCGAGAACCAGCACAAGCTGATCGAACTGATGGGGGCGCAGAACTATCTGCAGTCGGCCATGAAGGAAATCGTCACCGACAGCGCCGCCACCGGCGGCTGACGGAACCCGGGTCCGCTCCGGTCATTAGCCTTTGACGGGCCAAGGGAGCGGATCATGACCGACATAGACGACACCATCGACGACGTGCGCGACGCCGCAGTCGGCTTGCTGAACAGCGAGGGCCGCAGCGCCGGGCATGTCGCGATGGGCGTCGTTCTGACGGCGGGTTTCGTGCTGCTGGCGACGGGCATCGCGTCGGGCGCCCTGAAGCCCAGGCGTTCGTTGAAACAGGTGCGTGACAAGGACCTGCCGATCACCGAGCGGCCGCGTGGGGCCTTCAGCCTGATCCTGCCCGCCATGTTCTCGGCCACGACCCTGTCGGCGGTGCGGGTCTGGAACGCGCCGTCCCGGCCGGAGCGGACGCGGGCCATGGGCCTGTGGCTGGCGGCGCAGACGGTGAACGCCGTCTGGCTGGGCCTGCGGCCGGCATCGATGTGGAGGCAGGTCGCCGCCGCCATGTCGTCGGCGGGGCTGGCGGCGGCCTTCGCACATGAGGCGCGCAAGCTGGACGAACACGCCGGCAAGATGGCCTCGCCGACCGGCGGCGGCGTGCGGATGGGCAACTTCCTGCACCGCAAGGCCGACGACATGGCGACCGACCGCAGCCTGCATTAGCGGCCGCCTTGCCCTTTGGCGGGGCTTCCTCTAGGGATCGCGCCCTATTCGCCACGCCCCAACCGGGCGCGTGGGCGCAACCCCATTCCCGATGTGACCCCATGAAGATCAACGGCAACACCATCAAGCCCGGCATGGTCCTGCAGCACAATGGCGGCCTGTGGGTCGTCACCAAGGCCAGCCACGTCAAGCCCGGCAAGGGCGGCGCCTTCGCCAACGTCGAGGCCAAGAACCTCGAGACCGGCAACAAGCTGAACGAGCGCTTCCGGTCGGAAGACAAGGTCGAGCGCGTCACGCTGGAACAGAAGGACTTCTCCTATCTGTTCGACAACGGCGACAGCCTGGTCTTCATGGACGACGCCACCTACGAGCAGATCGAACTGCAGAAGACCTGGGTCGGCGACGAGCGCATCCCCTATCTGCAGGAAGGCATGAAGGTCATAATCGAGATGCACGAAGAGCGTCCGATCGGCCTGGAGCTGCCGGATCAGGTCGTGCTGGAAGTCGCCGAAACCGAGCCGACGGTGAAGGGGCAGACGGCCTCTTCGTCCTACAAGCCCGCCCTGGCCTCGAACGGCGTTCGCATCATGATCCCGCCCTATATGTCGGCCGGCGAGCGCATCATCGTCGACACCACGAGCGGCGAATACGTCCGCCGCGCGGACTGATTTCTGGTGAGCAAGGTGTGCTAGCGAGCGAGGGGTGAGCTTAGATCGCTTTCCTCGCTCACCTCTTGCTCACTTCTCGCTCACTGTTCACTAGAACGCCCCGACGTCTCACGACGTCGCCCTTGAACTTCTCCGTATCTCCGGGCCGAGCGCCTTTTCAGGACATGCGGACCAGGAGATCCGCCGATGGCCCTCGCTTCCGCCCTGCTTCAGGTCATGCTCGACGCTGTGCGCAAGACCGCCCGCCCCATGCTGCGCGACTTCGGCGAGGTGTCGCAGCTTCAGGTGTCGAGGAAAGGCCCGGGCGACTTCGTCACGGCCGCCGACCTGAAGGCTGAGGACACCCTGTACGAACTGCTGATGAAGGCCCGCCCCGGCTACGGCTTCCTGGGCGAGGAACGCGGCATGATCGAGGGGACCGACAAGTCCCACACATGGATCGTCGATCCGATCGACGGCACCACCAACTTCATGCACGCCATGCCCCATTTCGCCATCACGGTGGGGCTGGAGCGGCGCGCGCCCGACGGGTCGAGCGAGATCGTCGCCGGGGTGACCTACAACCCTGTCATGAACGAGCTGTTCTGGGCCGAGAAGGGCAAGGGCTGCTATCTGAACGACCAGCGGATCCGGGTCGCCGGCCGTCGCGACCTGTCGGAGAGCCTGGTGGCCACCGGCCTGCCCTTCATCGGCAAGTCGGGCCACGCCCAGGCCATCAAGGACATCCACGCCATCGGCCAGCGCGTCGCCGGCATCCGCCGCCTGGGCTCGGCCGCCCTGGACTTCGCCTGGGTCGCGGCCGGTCGGTACGACGCCTATTACGAGCGGGGCCTGAAGCCGTGGGACGTTGCGGCGGGCATCCTGTTCGTCACCGAGGCCGGCGGCCGGGTCACGACCATCGAGGACGACGGCGATCCCAAGACCGGCGTGTCGGTGCTGGCCTGCAACAGCGAACTGCATCCGCAGCTGCGCAAGGTGTTGCAGGGGGTCTGAAGGCCCCTTCTGTCTCTTCCCCGCTTGCGGGGAAGTGGCGCGGCGCCTCTTCAGCGCTGGGACGAAGGGGCTCTTGCCGCATCCCAGCGCCTCTGCGGCGTCAAGAACCCCTCCACCCCCGCGCGAAGAGGCGCGGCGGTCCCCCTCCCCGCAGAGCGGGGAGGAGACGGGTCACACGGCTGTCGTCTGCTGCCCCTACCCAGGAGGGATGATCCGCGCCATTCTGACCGCCCTTGTCCTGCTGACCGGAACACCGGCCTTGGCCCAGCCCCTGATCATCGCCCATCGCGGGGCGTCCGGCGAGCGGCCCGAGCATACGCGGGCGGCCTATGAGCTGGCGGTCGAACAGGGGGCGGACGTGATCGAGCCGGATCTGGTGATGTCGAAGGACGGCGTCTTCGTCGATCGGCACGAAAACGAGATCGGCGGCACGACCGACGTGGGCGAGCGGCCCGAGTTCGCCGACCGCAAGACCACCAGGACCATCGACGGCGTCCCGACCACCGGCTGGTTCACCGAGGACTTCACCCTGGCCGAGCTGAAGACCCTGAGGGCCAAGGAGCGGCTGCCGGCCTTCCGGCCGGGCAGCGCGGCCCACGACGGAGAGGAGCCGATCCTGACCTTCGACGAGGTGGTCGCCATCGCGCGGGCGGCGTCGGCCAGGACCGGGCGGACAATCGCGGTGGCGCCCGAGCTAAAACACCCGACCTATTTCGCCGGGATCGGCCTGCCGATGGAGGACGCCTTCGTCGCCGAGCTGGAGCGGCTGGGTCTGACCGGCGCCGACGCCCCGATCATCATCCAGTGTTTCGAGGTCGGGCCGCTGGAGCGGCTGGCGACGCGGATCGACGCCCCCCTGGCCCAGCTGGTCAGCGGCACGGGCGGACCGGCGGACCGGCCGGACATGACCTATGCCCAGATGATCACGCCGGAGGGGCTGAAGACCATGGCAGCCTATGCCGACTGGGTCGCGCCCGAGATGACCCTGGTACTGCCGCGCGACGCCGAGGGACGGACGACGGCGCCCAGCGCCCTGGTGAGCGACGCCCATGCGGCGAGCTTGAAGGTGGTGATCTGGACCCTGCGGGCCGAGAACGCCTTCCTGCCGACCGAGCGTCGGCGGGGCGAAGGGTTTGCGGAGCATGGCGACATGACGGGCTATGCCGCCGCCTTCGCCGAGGCGGAGGTGGACGCGGTGTTCAGCGACTTTCCGGCGCTGGCGGTATCAAATCATTGATTTAGAATATCTTTTTCTAGCGCTTGACCGTCGAAATTCGAGGAGCCGCCAGAAAATTAGACTCCAAGAAAAAACAGTGCAACGAGTCTAATTTCACCAAAAATGTTTGTTTTTATTAAAGAAATTTATTCACCCTAATTGAACTGTGCAATAGAGTGCAATTGGCGGGGACGGCGTCCTCTGCGGCTGGCGATGTCAAAGACCGGAACCGCATTCTAAGGCGCCCCGGAAGGGCGTCGGGCTTATCGCCGAACAAATCTGCAAGCCCCTGACCGCAAAGGGGATTGTTACCCCAGTTAGGAGCGCAGGCGGCGTCGGCTGGGGCACGGTCGATCCTGCGCCCGTTCCTGCGGACGCGAGACGGCTCTAACCCGCCCGGAACTGCAGCTCGGCGAGGCGCGCATACAGCCCGCCCTTGGCCACCAGTTCGGCGTGGGTCCCCTCCTCCACCACGCGGCCGTCGTCCATGACGACGATGCGGTCGGCGCGGAGCACGGTGGCCAGACGGTGGGCGATGACCAGGGTGGTGCGTTCCTGCATGGCCTGGTCGAGGGCGGCCTGGACCAGGCGTTCGCTTTCGGCGTCGAGGGCGCTGGTGGCCTCGTCCAGCAACAGGATGGGGGCGTCGCGGACCAGGGCGCGGGCGATGGCCAGACGTTGGCGCTGGCCGCCGGACAGGCTCTTGCCGCGTTCGCCCAGCGGGGTGTCGAACCCTTCCGGCAGGGCGTCGATGAAGCCGAGCGCCTGGGCCTTGTCAGCGACGGCTCGGGCCTCTTCCAGAGTGGTGTCCTCACGGCCGAAACGGATGTTCTCCAGCGGCGAGCCCGAGAACAGCGGCGTCTCCTGCGACACCCAGGCGAAGCGGTCGCGCACGGCCACAGGATCCGCATTTCGCACATCCACGCCGTCGAGCGAGACCACGCCGGTCTGGGGATCATAGAAGCGCAGCAGTAGGCGGAAGACGGTGGACTTGCCCGCGCCGGACGGGCCGACCAGTGCGACGGTCTCGCCCGGGCGGACGGTCAGGCTGAACCCCTTCAGCGCCGGCAGGTCGGGACGTCCGGGATAGGAGAAGCCCACGGCGGACATCGAGACCTCGCCGCGCGGCGGGCGCGGCAGGGCCGTGGCCTGGGCGGGGGCGGCGATGCCGGGCGTGGCCCGCATCAGTTCCTCGATCCGCTCCATGGCGCCGGCGGCCTTCTGAACGTCGCCCCAGCTTTCGCCCAAGGCGCCGACGGCCCCGGCGGCGAAGACCGACAAGAGAACGAATTGAAGCAGGGCGCCCGGCGTCATCACTCCCGCGACCACGTCCTGCGCCCCCAGCCACAGCACCAGGGTGACGCCGCCGAACATGACGACGATGATCAGAGCGGTCATCCAGGCCCGCGCCCGCATCCGGGTCAGGGAGGCGGAGAAGGCGTCCTCGACCGCCGCGCCGAAGCGGGCGATGGCGCTCTGTTCCCGGCCGAAGGCCTGGACCGTCTCGATGGCGTCGACGCTTTCGCCGGCGAAACCGACGGCGTTGGCGAACCGGTCCTGGGACGTCACGGTCAGTTTGCGGACCCGGCGGCCGAAGATGAAGATCGGTCCCAGCAGGAAGGGCACGATCAGCAGGACCAGGCCGGTCAGTTTCGGACTGACGAAGAACAGCAGGATCACCCCGCCGATCAGGGTCAGGAAGTTGCGCAGCGCATAGGAGATGGAGGTGGTCATCAGCGTCTCGACCAGGGCGATGTCGGTGGTCAGGCGCGACAGCACCTCGCCCGTGCGCATATGGGCGTAGAAGGAGGGGTCCAGCGTCAGGATGCGGCCGAACAGCCCTTTTCTGACATCGGCTATGACCCGCTCGCCCGTGCGGGTGACGTAGAAATAGCGGGCGGCGGTGGCCAGGCCCAGGAACAGGGCGTTGGCGCCCAGCAGCATGAACCACAGGTTCAGATTGGCGCCGCCAGCCTCGAAGCCGTGGTCGATGGCCCCGCGCGCCAGGGCCGTCAGCCCCAGGGAGGCAGACGTGGACAGCAGCAGCCAGAAGACCGCCATGAGGGCATGGCCCTTGTGCCGCAGAGCGTAGGGGATCAGGCGGGCCAGGGGGCGGATGTCGCGGCGCTTGGCGCGCTTGGCGCCCGCCTCGGACATCTGCTCGATCAGCACGGCGCCGGCGCTGGGTCGGCCATCGACCGCTCCGTCGCCCGAGGCGCGGCCCGCGGGAATGGTTGCGGAACGGGCGGAGGCGACGGTCTGATCAGTCATTTCGCCTGCCTCTTGCCCCGGAACGCCCCCCGGTGTAAACGCCGCCCCTCATTCCCGCCGGATTTTCTGGCGGGTTTCTCATTTCATGCGCAGCGACGGTCGGCATCGTCATCGCGCCAGAGACCGGACGACGACCATGAAAGCGGATACGCACCCCGACTACCACTTCATCAATGTGGTGATGACCGACGGCAGCTCCTACCAGACCCGTTCCACCTACGGTAAGGAAGGCGACACGCTGAACCTGGACATCGATCCGTCGACCCATCCGGCCTGGACCGGCGGCAACGCCCACCTGATGGACCGCGGCGGCCGCGTTTCGCGCTTCAACAACAAGTTCGCCGGCTTCATCAAGAAGTAAGCGCGTCTTGGCTGCGACACATCGCGGCAATCAGGTCACGAAGAGCGCCGGTCGGTCGACCGGCGCTTTTTGTTTGCCCGGAACGTCGGTAACGTAGCCGGCGTTCGGATACGGCAGTACCGGCGTCGATTCACGGGAATCGACCCATCGAAAAGCGGACAGGTTATGAATAGACGGGAAATGGGTCTGGGCGTCGCCACGGCGGCCATGGCCCTCGCCTCCACGGCGCATGCGCAGCAGGTCAACATGCAGCGCGGGCCGCAGGCCACCGCCTTCTATAACAGTTTCAACGACCAGATTTCCCGCCTGCCCGAGACGCAGCAGGCCGACGTCCGCGCCTTCTACGAGATGAACGGCTGGCGGCCGGTGTGGAACGCCGAGCGGCTGCGCACGCTGAACGCCGTCGCCGGTCGCTCGGAGCGGCATGGTCTGGCGGCGGGCGACTATTTCGACTTCGTCGGCCTGGCCGCCGATCCCGCCTCGTCCGACCTGCGCGCCACCGCCGCCGCCCTGGTCTATGGCCGGGTCCTGGCCGAGGGCAAGATCCGGCCCGAGACGGTCGAGGACCTATGGGAGATGCAGAAGAACCGCGTCGACCTGCCGCGCGGCATGAGCGACGCCCTGGCCCGCAATGTCCTGCTGGACTGGTTCGAGGGCCTGGCGCCGACCGATATCGGCTATCAGAACCTGTCGGCCGGCTATGTCCGCTATCGCCGTCTGGCGGCCCAGGGAGGCTGGCCCGCCTTCCCCGCCGGTCCGACCATCGAACCGAACATGAGCGACCGCCGTATTCCGGCGCTGATCGACCGGCTGACGGCCGAGGGCGACCTGACGGCGGCGGACGGGGCGCGACTGAAGGCCCAGGGCCTGACCTATGGCTATGAACTGCAGCAGGCGCTGCAGGGTTTCCAGGTCCGGCACGGGCTGGCCGCCGACGCCCGGATCGGCACGGGCACCCAGCGGTCGCTGTCAGCCTCGGCCGAGGATCGCGCCCGCCAGATCGCGCTGAACCTGGAACGCCGTCGCTGGTTGAAACGCGACGTCGCGCCCGAGCGGATCGAGGTCAACACCGCCGCCGCCATCATGGTCTATTGGAAGGACGGCAAGCCGGTCCACTCCAACCGGGTCGTGGTCGGCTCGGCCGAGAACCAGACGCCCAGCCTCGAGAAACCCTTCGCCTCGGTCGTCGCCAATCCGCCCTGGTACGTCCCTGCCAGCATCGCGCGTCGCGAGATCCTGCCCAAGGGGCCGGCGTATCTGGCCGCGAACGACATGTATGTGCGGGATGGGATGGTCATCCAGCGCGCCGGACCCCAAGCGGCCCTGGGCTATGTGAAGTTCGAACTGCGCGACAGCTACGCCATCTTCCTGCACGATACGCCGTCCAAGGCCGCCTTCAACCTGTCCATGCGCCAGCGTAGCCACGGCTGCGTGCGGGTGCAGAATGCGGTCGAGTTCGCCCGGCTGCTGCTGTCGCCGGACCCGGTCAAGCTGGCCGAGTTCGACATGGCCCAGGACACGCGCGAGACCAAGCGCGTCACCACCGGGCGCGAAATCACGGTGCGGCTGCTGTACTGGACCGCCTTCGTGGACGGTCAGGGACGGGTGGCGTTCCGCGAGGACGTCTATGGGCGGGACGACAAGCTGGCCCAGGCCCTCGGGATCGGCGTCAGCCTGCCCAAGCCGGTCGACGACGGCCGTCGCGACGCGAACGACGTCGGGCCGTAGGGGCTTCAAGCCTTGAAGGCGGCTTCCAGCATGCCGAGTTGGCTCAGCACCGGGTTCTGCGGCGTCTCTTCCTGTACGTCCAGGTACATGCGGCGATCGAGATAAAGGGCGCGGTCGAACAGTTTCTCGGACCGGACCAGATATTCCACCAGGGCGATCGGCAGTTCGGCGTGGCTGGGCTCGCTCTCGATCTTGCGGTCGTTCAGCCGATAGCGCGTTTCGCAGGCGGTCTCGGGCGTCATGTCGTCTTCTCGCACGGCCCGCTGCACCAGCAGCCACGAGGCGATCTGCATCAGACGCGTGGTCAGTTTCATGCTCTCGGCCGCATAGGCCAGGGCGGCGGCGCGCGACAGCATCTTGGAATCGCGACGGCCCTCGCCGTCCAGATAGGCGGCCGTCTCCTCGACAAGCTCCATGCCCTCGCGGAAGGTGCGGTCGAACAGTTCGGAACGCGCGAAATCCTGCACCTTGCGGCCCCGGTCAGCTGTGTTCTGGGTGTCGCTCAGGGTCATGCTGGACATCATCATGGGTTCGGACGCTCGTTCTGACTTTGGGCCAAGGCGGGCCCCTTGTCGTCAGGACTGCAACCGTCATGCCACGGATTTGAAGCGCGCGCGATCAGGAGCGGAAGCTGAACAAGGAATCGGCGGCGCTTTTCTTGGCCTTCTTGGCCTCGATGGCGGCGCGCGATCGCTCGATTTCATGATCCAGCGTAAGGATCCGTTCCTCCAGATCCTCGATCGAATAGACATCCAATTCTTCGCGACCGATCGCGGTCAGCGCCTCTCCACGCCTTGGGCGGGGCTCGAGGTCCTCGAACATCGTCGTCGCCTTTCATCGTCCTGTCGTGGCCACGCCGGGCCGGAACCCCTATCTGAACGCCCGGATACGGACGATTGCAAGCGGAGGCGACATGCGGGTCATCGAGATCACGCGCGGATCAGGACCGGCCGAGGCGTTGAAGATCGCCGAACGCCCCGATCCGATGGCCGGCGCCGGCCAGGTGGTCGTCCGGGTCCATGCCGCCGGGATCAATCGGCCCGACCTGCTGCAACGCAACGGCGGCTATCCCCCGCCACCGGGCGCTTCGGACATTCTCGGGCTTGAGGTCGCGGGCGAGGTCGAAACCGTAGGCGAAGGGGTGACGCGCTGGTCCGTCGGCGACCGGGTGTGCGCCCTGCTGGGCGGCGGGGGCTATGCCGAGCGGGTCGCCGTCGACGCCCGCCATGTGCTGCCGATCCCAGACGAGCTGGACTATGTCCAGGCGGCGGTCCTGCCCGAGACCGTCTTCACCGTCTTCGCCAATGTGTTCGAGGCGGGCGGACTGACGGCCGGCCAGACCCTGCTGATTCACGGGGCGACCAGCGGCATCGGCGTCACCGCGATCCAGATGGCCAAGGCGGCCGGCGCGCGGGTGATCGCCACCTCGCGCGGGGCGGAAAAGACCGCCGCCGCCATGGCCCTGGGCGCCGACGTCAGCCTGGACGCGCGATCCTGCGACTTGGCCGCCGCAATAGCCGAGGCCGGGGGAGCCGATGTCCTGCTGGACATGGTGGGGCGGGATTACGCGGATCTGAACCTGAAGGCGCTGAAGCCCGGCGGCCGATGGGTGGTCATCGCCTCGCTGTCAGGCGCAAAGGTCGAGGTGGACCTGATGCGGATCATGCTGAAGCGGCTGGTGCTGACGGGATCGACCCTTCGCAGCCGGTCCTCGGACGAGAAGGCCCGGTTGACCGCCGCCGTGGAGGCGACGGTCTGGCCGTGGGTCATATCGGGGGCGGTCAGGCCGCCGGTGCAGGCGACCTTCCCGCTGGAGCGAGCCGCCGACGCCCATCGCGCGCTGGAGGCGGGCGATCACGTCGGCAAGTTCGTGCTGACGGCCTGATGACCGTCAGCGGTCGCGCCCGCCGCCGCGCACCGGACGCATGGACGAGATACTGTCGTTGAAGCCGCCGCTCAGATTGCGGACGTCGCCTTCGACGATACGGCAGCGGCCCCGGAATTCGGCGTCGGTGCAGACTTCCCAGCGGCCCTGGACGCGAACCGAACTGATCCGGTCGTTGAACGGGGTCCGGCCCAGGTTGCGGTCCTCGCCGGTGAATTCGCGCGATGCGCCGCGGAAGTTCGAGTTTTCATAGACGGTGATCGAGGTCCGGCCCCAACCGCCGCCATTGCCGCCGCCCCAGCCC
>NZ_JACESA010000033.1 GCF_013912065.1 Brevundimonas sp. | reverse complement strand
GCCCAGGCGGGGAGGGCGTCGGCTGAGGCGGTCGCGGCGGCCTGTGTGGGCCGGCGTTCGGGATCGACGCCGAAGCGGCGGACGCCGTTATAGACCTCGCGCACCTGGTCGCCCAGCCGGTCGAAGGTTTCCTCGATCACCGACCACCAGCTGCCGGGCTCGGCGCCCCGGCTGGAGGCGCGGCCCATGACGATGACCCGGTCGCGGGCGCGGGTCAGGGCGACATAGAGCAGGCGCAGGGTCTCATCGTCGGTGCGGGCCTGGCGCGCGGCGCGGGCGTCGGCGGAGGCGGGGCAGTCGTCCCTGGCCGAGCCGGGGGCCATCAGCCAGGCCTCGGCTTCGTCCTCCCCGTTCTCGCTTCTTGGGACGGCCGGCATCAGCGACGGGCCCTGGGCCTTCGCCTTCATGGTGGTGTCGGGCAGGATGACGATGGGCGCCTCCAGCCCCTTGGCGCCGTGGACGGTCATGACGCGGACCTCGTCGCGCGCCCCCTCCAACTCGCGCTTCACCTCGACGTCGGCGGCCTCCAGCTGGGCCAGGCAGGTCTCCAGATCGATCGCGCCCCGGTTCTCGGCCGCCAGCACCTGGTTCAGGGTCTCGTCTATGGCTTCCTCGGCCTCGCGGCCCAGCCGGGCCAGGATGCGGGCGCGGCCGGAGAGCCCTGAGTCGTCCACCCGGTTCAGGGCCAGGGAGAAGAAGGCGAACGGGTCGCCGCCGCGCGCGGCGATGACGGCCTGAAACAGGTCGCGGGCGCGGACCCATTCGGGGCGTTCGTGCGCCCGGTCGCGCAGGTCACGCCACAGCTGGCCCGGCTTTCGGTTCTCGCGCCCAGCCAGGGCGTAGAGGCCGTCCTCGTCCACGTCGCACAGGGGGCTGCGCAGCACCTCGGCCAGGGACAGGTCGTCGTCGGGGAACAGCGCGAACCGGGCCAGGGCGATCAGGTCGTCGAACACGATATGGCTGGACAGTTTCAGCCGGTCGGCGCCGGCGACGGGCACGCCCTCGGTCTTCAGCGCCCGGATGATCTCTTCAAAGGTGGCGTCGCGGCGGCGGACCAGGACGATGTAATCGCCATAGCCGGCGGGGCGTAGGTCGCGGGTGCTGCGGTCGAAGACGGCGAGGCCACTTTCGACCTGGCGGCGGATCTCGCGGGCCAGGTCGCGGGCCAGGCGTTTTCGGGCGCTGCCGACGCTTTCCTGATCGACCGGATCGTCCCAGGCGTCGGTTTCGGGCGCCGGTTCGTCGAGGAACAGGGGCCACAGGTCGATCGCGCCGTGCTGGCCTACGCGGGCGGGGATGTGGCGGGCGATGTCGCCCTGGGGGCCGGTCAGGGCGCGGGTGCGGTCCGGATCGGCGAAGACGGCGTCGACGAAGGTCAGCACCTCCTCGGTCGAGCGGTAGGAGGTGTTCAGTTCGGGCCCGGCGAAGGGTTCGCCGGCGCCTTCGGCCAGGGCCAGGAAGTCGGCGCGCTTTTGCCGAAGTTGTTCGGGGCGGGCGCCTTGGAAGGAGTAGATCGACTGTTTCTCGTCCCCCACGGCGAAGACGGTGCGGCCGGGCTTGGCGCCGGAATAGAACTCGCCGGTGAGGGCCTCGACGATGTCCCACTGGTCGGGGGCCGTGTCCTGAGCCTCGTCGATCAGGACATGTTCAACACCGCCATCCAGCTTGTAGAGCACCCAGGCGGCCGCCCCGCTTTGGGTCAGGAGCGCAACCGCCTTGGCGACCAGATCGGGGAAGTCCAGCGCGCCCTTCGCCCGTTTGGCGCTTTCGTAGAAGGCGGCGTGGGCGCGGGCCAGGGTCAGGACCTTGACGGTGTCGTCGGCGACCTTGGCCTTGCGTAAGGCCTCGCGCGTGGCGAGGAATTGGGTCTGGAGGTCCAGCAGCCAGCCGACCGCCCCTTGCGGCGCCGACTTGGTGCCCATGCTCTTTCGCGGCTCGCCCGCCTGGGTGCAGAAGACGCCGGCCAGGGCGGCGAAACCGGCGTGGGGCGGGGCGGCGACGCTCATGGCGTCGGCGATCTTGCGGTCGTTGGTCGAGCCGGTCTCCATGGCCTCGGCCATGCGGTTCCACTCACGGGGGTCGATCCAGGCGACGAAATCGCGTTCCAGATCCTCGGGCGAGCGGCCCTGCTCGGCGCCGGTCAGGGACCAGGGATCGGGGGCGGTTCCGGCCTCGGCCCGGTCGACATAGTCCAGCAGGTCGGCGCGCCGGGCCTCGATCATCGACAGCAGGGCCTGGAACCTCTGCCAGTCCAGTTCGACGGCGAAATGGCTGTAGGCCAGGCCGATTGGACCGTCGGGATCCGCGACGGCGGCGCGGGCCAGGTCTTCGCGCGCCGCGTGGCTGAGGGCGGTCGCCGCCTGGTCTTCCAGCACGGTGAACCGGGGCGAGACCCCGGCCTCCAGCGGGAAGCGCCGCAGCAGTTTCTCGCAGAAGGCGTGGATGGTCTGGATCTTCAGCCCGCCCGGCGTCTCGAGCGCGCGGGCGAACAGTTTGCGGGCGCGCGACAGGGCGGCGTCGTCCAGGGCTGACGGATCGCCGTCGTCCAGCTCCAGCAGTTTCTGTTCCAGCGCCCGGTCGTACAGCACGGCCCAGCCGCCCAGCTGATCGAACAGCCGGGCCTGCATCTCGGCGGCGGCGGCCTTGGTGTAGGTGACGCACAGGATGGCGCCGGGATCGACCTGGTCCAGCAGCAGCCGCGCCACCCGGTTGACCAGGGTGGTGGTCTTGCCCGAGCCGGCGTTGGCGGTGACGAAGACGGTCAGGCGCGGGTCGGCCGCAATGATCTGGGGCGCGATGATCTGGGGGGAGTGGGAGGTCATTCGCTGTCCTCGCCGTCGCCGATCACTGACCATTCCCAGACGCGGGCCAGATGGTCGTAGTTGCCGCCCTGGTTGCCCATGAACTGGGGCGCGGCCCAGGAGACGTAGGGGGTGTTGGGGTCGTCGAAGCGGGCGACGCGGCGTTTCAGCCCGTCCAGCGCCGCCTGGGTCAGGTCGGCGGCCTCGGCGCCCGAGGCGCGGGTGATGACTTCGCCGGCCGTCTTGCGGCCGACCACGCGGACATAGGTCAGTTCGTCGGGCGTGACCGGGCCGTTGGTGCGTTCGAACCCGCCGTCAGCCAGGATGGCGGCGGTCAGGGTCAGTTGCGGGGCGAAGCCGGACTTGACCTGTTTGGCGCTGGGGGCCGCGCCGGTCTTGAAGTCCATCACCGCCGCCCCGTCCGAGGCCAGTTCGATCCGGTCGGCGAAGGCCTTGACGGTGAAGGGGCCGGCGGGGCCGTCGAAGGTCATGGCGCCCTGTTGCTCGACCAGAATCTCGACGCCCCGCGCCCGGCGGCGGCGTTCGAAATCGGTCAGCCAGCGGGCGCAGTTGCGGGCTAGCGGGGCCTCGCGCGCCATGGCCGCATCCTCGAAGCCGCGCGCGCCCAGTTCGCGCAGCAAATGGTCGTGCAGGATGGTCTCGCAGTCGTCGGGCAGGTCGTCGGGCCAGTCCAGGGTCAGCCGCTCGATGGCTGCGTGGACGGCGTTGCCGCGCGCGAGGGCTTCAGCCGAGGCGCCGGGCCGCTCCATCGCCTCCAGCCCCAGAACCCACAGGGCGTAGATGGCGTAGGGGTCGCGCACCCAGCGTTCGATGCGGGTGACATAGAGGCTGCGCGGACGGCGATGGACCGGCGGGCGCGGCTCGGGCCGTTTGGCGAAGCGCGGCGGGCCGGGCGGGGGTGCGTCCAGGGCGCGGGCCCAGTCGAGGACGGTGGTCGGGCGGGCGATGGAGACGGGCGTCTCGGCCGCATCGGCGCCGCGGGTCAGCATCTCCAGCCGCCACAGCCAGCGCGACCGGACGGCCGGCTGGCCGCCGCGCCGTTCGCTGTGGACCAGGATCACCTCGTCGGCGCAGGCGGCCTGGACGAAGTCCTGGGCCGTCTGGCCCTGGCGGCGTTCGGGCGGGGGCAGGCCCAGGGCCTTGCGCATCGGGCGCGACAGGAAGGGATCGGTGGGCGCGGCTTGGGGCCAGACGCCTTCCTCCAAGCCCGCCAGGATCATCCGGTCGGCGCGCACCAGCCGCGCCTCTATGGCCCCCAGGATCCGCAAGGACGGATGGGTGGCGCCGCCGGTGCGGACCACGGTCTCCTGCACCAGGGCTGTGGTCAGTTCGGCCAGTTCGGTCCGGTCGATACGGCCAAGCGAGGCCCCGCCCTCGATCAGGCCGGACAGAAGCGCGGCGGCGGCTTCGCCGTCGGGACCGGCCCAGGCGTCCTGGCCGGCCAGGGTCTCGATCAGCCGGGTCAGGGCCGAGGCGGCGGTGTTCAGATCGGCGCCATTGCCTTCGGGGTGGGGTGTGAAGACGGCGGTCGCGGCCTCGACGCCGGTTTGCAGATGATCGACCAGGCGCGTCGCGGCCGACAGGCGGTCGCGCTTCCACTCGGGCGGGGCCTTGCCGCGTCGGTCGGGCTGGACCGCCTCGAGCAGGCGGCGGCGGACGGCGGCGAAGTCGCGCGGACGGGGGCCGCGCAGGGCGTGCTCCTCCAGGGCGGCGACGGCGGCGGCTTGAGCGGCGTCGCCCAGGTCGAAACGGGCCAGCGGATGTTTGGCGACGGCCAGAAGCAGATGGGGCTGAACCGGATCGGCGATCCAGCGGGCGCACAGATCGACCAGGGCGCCGGCGGGCAGGCGGGACAGCGGGGCGCCGGCCGAGGAATCCGGGATGACGCCCCAGCGCTCCAGCCGGGCGGCGACGCGGCGACCCAGGGCCTGATCCGGCGTGACCAGGGCGCAGGTCTTGCCCGTTCCATCAGGATTGGGCGTCTCCAGCGTCTCGCGCATCATCAGGGCGATGGCGGCGGCGGCCTCTTCCTCGGCGCGGACGCTCAGCAGGGACAGGCCTTGCAGCCCCTCGGCGATCGGGTCGCGAGCCTCGCCGCGCGCCGCCGCCGTCGAGCGGATGTCGCGGATCGCGCGGCGCCAGTCGTCGGTGGCCTCGGCGGGGCGCAGGGCCTCGTTGACCAGCCGCTGGCGGGCCAGGCCGCGCGCCTCGACGGCGGGGGATGCGGGGGGGCGGAACCAGGGGCGGACGGCGTCGCGAGGAATGTCGCAGCGGTCCAGCAGACGCTTCATCGCGCTCTGCGGATGTTGTTCGTCCAGCCGGTCCCAGACCTGGGCGTCCAGATCGAGATCGAGGCCCGGCAGGACGACGCAGCCCAGCGGCGCCTTGGCCACGGCCTTCAGCACGTCGCCGGCGGCGGGGACGGTGCCGGTCGATCCTGCGGCGATGACGGCCTGGATCGGGGGCGTATGGTCCCACAGTTCGGCGAGGCGGCGCAGCAGGGTCGCGCGGCGCCAGGCGGGATCGACCAGACCCAGTTCGGCGAGGCGTTTGGGCCAGGCGGTTACGGCGAGACCCAGGAATTCGGCCGATCTTTCCCAGTGTTCGGCCATTTCGCCGTCGACCAGGGTGGCGATCCGTTCGGGGTTCTGGACCTCTTCCAGCTGGCAGGAATCGAGGAAGCCGCCCAGCGCGTCGGCCAGGTCCAGGGCGCGCATCGGCGTCAGGTCGCGGTCGAATTGTTCGACGATCATCCGCGCCATCTCGAACCGACGGGTCAGGGCGGGGATGGCGGGCGGCAGATCGAGACCGAGCGCGCCGGGGGTGAAGGGGGGCTCGTCCTCCTCCAGATCGCCCAACGGCCGGACCTGGGGCAGCAGGATGGGGCGGCCCTGGGACAGTTTCGACAGGGCGCCGGTGAAGGCGCGGGCGGCGCGCCGGTTGGGCAGCAGGATGGTGGCGTCGGACAGGGTCTCTGGCGGCAGGTCGCCCAGCCAGGCCAGGACGCCTGCGGCCAGGTCTTCAAGGAAGGGCCGGTGGGCGGGGATGGCGTACCAGCGGGGGCTGGAGGCCGCGAAGGGATCGAAGTGCGATGCGGTGTTCACAGTCGCGCCCCTCCGTCAAAGTCCGTCATCCTAGGCCTTGTGCCTAGGATCCATAGACTCCGTCGCGGCCGGTGCGCAGCCTTTGAAACCGGGCGTATGGATCCTCGGGACAAGCCCGAGGATGACGAGGAAAAAGGAGAGGACGTCACCCCAATCCCGCCAGTTTCGCCTCGGCCTCGTCCCGCGCCTGGGGGTCGCCGACGTGCATCCAGTCGCCGTCCAGGACGCAGCCGAACAGGCGGCCCTCGGCGGCGGACTTGCGCCACAGGGGGCTGAGGGAAAAGGGGCCGTCGGGGCCGTGGTCGGCGTATCCGGGGCGGGTGATGTGGACGCCCATATAGGCGAAGGGGGCGGACGGGGCGGCGCCGCGGAAGGCCAGGCCGCCGTCGTCGCGCAGGAAGACGTCGCCGTCGCCTTCGAAGCCGATGGAGCCCTCGCGGCGGGCCAGCAGCAGGGCGGCGTCCATTGTCTCGGGGTTCCACAGGCGGACGAGGTCGGCCAAGGCGTCGCCTCGGTCGATCCAGACGCTGTCGATATTGGCGACGAAGACCGGATCGTCGCCCAGCAGGGCATGGGCCTTCTTCAGGCCGCCGCCGGTCTCGAGCAGTTCGGCCCGCTCGTCGGAAATGAGGATCCGGGGCACGCGTCCGCGCGCGGCCAGATGCGCCTCCAGCCGGTCGGCGAACCAGTGGACATTGACGACCGCCTGTTCGACCCCGGCCTCGGCCAGCCGGTCCAGCACATGGTCGATCAGGGCGCGGCCGCCGACCTCGACCAGGGCCTTGGGGCGGTCGTCGGTCAGGGGGCGCATGCGGGTGCCCAGGCCGGCGGCGAGGACCATCGCTGTCTTGGGGGCGGTCTTGATGGCGGTCATGCGCGAACCTCGACAGGAACGTGCCGGTCGAACCAGCGGGCGACGGGCGCCAGGGCCGGCTGTTCCAGATTGGCGTTCAGATGCCGCCACATGCGCGGCAGGAACTGACGATAGCGTGGCTTGCCGTCGCGGGCGATCAGCCGGGCGAAGATGCCGATGATCCGCGCCTCGTTCAGGGCGGCGAGGCCCGCATAGTCGGCCATGAAGGCGGCGCGATCCACCTGGGGACGCAGGGCGAAATACCGGTCCAGTGCCTCGGCCTCGAGCGCCGGAGAGACGTCGCGGCGGGCGTCCTGAAGCAGGGAGTGCAGGTCCCAGGAGGGGTGGGCGCGCACCGCGTCCTGGAAATCGATCATGCCGACCCGGGCGGCGCCGGCGCGTTCCGGCAGCCAGATCAGGTTCTCGGCGTGATAGTCGCGGTGGGCCATGACCGAGGCGCCGGCCGCGCCCGAGGCGACCAGGGTCGCCCAGGCCTCGCGCCACTCCGCCACAGCGGCGGCGTCGAAGGCGACGCGGTCGTCCAGACGGGGCAGCCATTCGACGAACAGGTCGGCCCCGCCCTGCAGCGCCGTCTCGTCATAGGTCAGCAGGGGCCAGTCTCCGCCGGGCCCGTGCAGGGTCTGCGGCGGGTTCCCGGCCTCGTGCAGGGCGGCCTGGGCCTCGACGGCGGCCAGATAGAGGGGCGTTTCGTCGGCGCCGTCCTCGATTACGCGGACGAACAGGGCGTCGCCGAAATCCTCCAGCACCGCCAGGCCGTTCGGCGCGTCCAGGGCCGGGATTTCGGGCGCGGACAGGCCCAGCGACTTCAGATGGGCGGCGACGGCGGCGAAGGCCTCGACACGACCGGCCGACAGGCGGGCGACGGCGTTCCACCCGGCGGCGTGGCGTTGTTCCGGCGTCCAGGCCGGGTCGGCGGGCGGGCTTTCTGCGGCCGGGGCCTGGTCCATCAGCATCAGGCTGGCGCCGCCCGGCGTGGTCAGCCGTTCGTAGCGTCGCGTCGAGGCGTCGCCGGGCAAGGGCGCGCGCGCGGCCTGGGCCAGGCCCGCGGAGGCCAGGAAGTCGAGGCGAAGCTGTTCGCGGTCAGAAGCGGACATGGTCGATAAGGTCTTCCCACCGGCCTACGCCGGAAACGGTCGCAACACGGCCGTCGCCGTGTTCGGAAATCTCGATGACCAGCCGGTCGGGCCCCAGGAACCGGCCGGGTTCCTCGCCCAGCCGCTCGGGCCATTCGATGACGGCGCAGCCTTCGTCCAGGGCCTCGTCCAGGCCGATCTCGAACGCCTCTTCCGGCCGGGTCAGGCGATAGAGGTCGAAATGGGCCACGGGCGGGTCGGACTCATAGAACTGCACCAGGGTGAAGGTCGGGCTGGGCACGTCCTCGTCGGGGGTGGTCAGGGCGCGGATCAGGCCCCGCGCCAAGGTCGACTTGCCCATGCCCAGCGGCCCGTACAGCAGAAGGCTGTCGCCCGGCGCCAGAAGAGGGGCGATCGCCTGGCCCAGCCGTGTGGTGGCCTCGGCGTCTTCCAGCAGGATATTGTTCATGCGAACACCGCGTCGGGCTGGGCTGGCAGGACGCGTTCGGTGAAGGCTTTCAGCGCATAGGTGGCGCGGACCGGGTCGATATCCAGCCGCTGCGCCGGGACCGGCAGGCCGACTTGAAGGCGGAAGGGCTTGTGCTTCTTGTTCAGCAGTTCGTGGAACAGGGTCACGTCCCGCAGCTCCTGGGACAGTTTGTCGAAGGCGTGGAACAGCCGGCTGTAGGGGCCGGACACATGGATCGGAACTATGGGCGCCTCGTATTTCCGGGCCAGGGAGGCGGCGGTCGGCGCCCAATCCGGGTCGGTCAAGGACCCGTCCTTGGCCATGCGGGCCAGCCGCCCGGCGGGAAAGACGACGATGCAACGCTCGGCCTCGAAGGCCGCGCGCGCGGCGGCCAGGGTGGCGCGGGTCTTGTCGCGGGTGCGCTTGTCCTGGACCCATTCGACCGGAATGATCGTCTCGCCCAGGCGCGGCGAGACGCGCAGGGCGTCGGCGTTGGCGAAGAAGACGGCGTCGTCGCGCCGCCGCTGGATCGCGTCATAGACCGCCACCCCGTCTGCGATGCCGGTCGGGTGGTTGCACACCACGACGCAGCGGCCTGTCGTCGGCAACCGCTCCAGATTCAGGGTCGAGATCTGCAGCGACAGCAGGTTGGACACATGGGTCAGGGCCTCGACGCCCGACAGGTTCTGGATGGCGTCGGCCATCCGCACCGCCTCGCCGTAGCCGAGCAGCCCATAGAGGGCCGGCCGCACCACCGGCCACACTGGCGAGGCGGTCAAATGCGGGGCGCGCTCGGCGATCAGCACATCGACGATGTGGGGCGAGCGGCGGACGGGAAGGGCGGCGGAATTCATGGACGACCGCTTGTCGCCGGTTCGGGGAAAGGGAGCAAGTCTACCAGAGGCGCGCCACGCCGAAGGTGTCGAACAGCTGTTCATTGGAGACGAGGGTCAGGTCGTTGAGCAGGCCCTGGGCGATCAGCAGCCGGTCGAACGGGTCGCGGTGCATATGGTCCAAGCGGCCGGCGTGGGACGCCTCGCGGGCGGTGATCGGCAGGATGTCGAAACCTTCGAGATCGACCTCGGCCTCGAACCGTTCGGCCAGCGGTCCGGCCTTGGGCAGACGGCCCATACCGTGTTTGAGGGCGATCTCATAAGCCGAGACGGCGCTGACGAAGACACGGGCGCCGCCGTCGCGTATCGCGGCCTCTGCGGTGCGGCTAAGGCCTGCTTCCCCCGACATCCACCAGATCAGAGCGTGGGTGTCGAGCAGCAGCCTCATTCGCCTCGACCCTCCCAAAGACGCAGTTCGTCTTCCGGCAGCGGGTCGAAGAAGCGGTCATCCATGGCGACCAAACCCTTCAGCCGCCCCGGCGTGCGCTCGGGCTTCGGCGCCGGCTCCACCGGCGCCAGCCGCACCGCCGGCTTGTCGCCGCGCGCGATCACCACCTCCTCGCCGCGTTCGGCGGCGGCGATCAGCTTGGACAGGTGGGTCTTGGCGTAGTGGACGGTGACCGTAGTCATGTCGCGCTCCCTTGGTCCCACCATCTTAGCTAATGCCCAGGCCGGCGGCAACTTTCCCCGGGCGAACGGCGGTGCTACCCCTGACGCTAGCAAGCTTTGCGAGGAATATTCCATGCGCCATCGTTCCCTTCTGTCCGCCGCGGTCGCGGTCGTCGCCTTGTCGGGCGCCCTGATCGCGGCGACGCCGGTTCTGGCCCAGGTTCCGCCCGCTCCGGTTCCGGCCGCGCCCGCAACGCCGGACGCCTTCACCTATCGGGACATGATCACCGCCAACCGGCTGGGCGATCCGCAGGTGTCGCCGGATGGCCGCTATGTCGTCTATTCGGTCACGACCACGGACATGGAGGCCAACCGTCGCACCGGCAGCCTGTGGATGCTGGATCTGGACACGCCGGATGTCGCCCCGCGTCGTCTGGCCATCTCGGACCAGGGCGCCAATACGGCGCGCTGGGGCGCCGACGGCAATCTGTACTTCCTGTCGGGCAAGTCGGGCGCCAGCCAGGTCTGGCGCGTGGCCTCGCCGACGGCGACGCCGGTGCAGGTGACCAATCTGCCGCTGGACGTGAACGCCTATCGGATCAGCCCGACCGGGGACAAGGTCGTCGTGTCCCTGGCCGTCTATCCCGGCGCCGCGGACCTGAACGCCTCGGTCGAGATGGGCAAGGCGATCGCCGAGCGGAAATCGACGGGCCAGGTCTATGACCGGATGTTCGTGCGCCACTGGGACACCTGGAACGACCACACCCAGAACCATCTGTTCGTCCAGTCGATCGGTCGCGACGGCCGGGCGATCGGCGGGCCCGTCTGGGCCACCAAGGGCTTCGACGGCGACATCCCGTCCAAGCCGTTCGGCGACGAGAGCGACTTCGTCTTCACCCCCGCCGGCGACGCCCTGGTCTTTTCGGCGCGCCTGGCCGGCAAGACTGAGCCGTGGAGCACCAATTTCGACCTGTGGCGGACCAATGGCCTGACCGGCGACGGGACCTTCACCAACCTGACCCAGGACAATCCGGCCTGGGATGCGGGCCCGGTCTTCTCGCCGGACGGCCGGACCCTGGCCTATCGCGCCATGGCGCGGCCGGGCTTTGAGGCCGACCGCTATCAGATCGTGCTGATGGACGTGCAGTCGGGCCAAAAGCGCGAGATCGCGTCGAACTGGGATCGTTCGGCCGATACCCTGCAATGGTCGCGCGACGGCCAGACCCTGTACACCACCGCCGGCGACGTCGGCTCGACCAAGCTGTTCGCGGTGGATACGCGCAACGGCGTCACGACCCCGATCACCGGCCCGGGCCACGTTTCGGCCTTCCAGCAGACCCCGGCGGGCTTCGTCTTCGCCCAGGACAGTCTGAAATCGCCCAGCGATCTGTATTTCAAGACCTTCTTGGGTCGTGAGATGCCGCGCCGTCTGACCCAGGCCAATCCCGCCTTCGACGCCAAGGCCTTCGGCGAATACGAGCAGTTCAGCTTCGCCGGCTGGAACAACGAGACGGTGCACGGCTATGTCATCAAGCCGGTCGGCTATGAGGAAGGCAAGAAATACCCGGTCGCCTTCCTGATCCACGGCGGCCCGCAAGGCTCGTTCGGCGACGGCTGGTCCTATCGCTGGAACCCGGAAACCTATGCCGGCGCCGGCTATGCGGTGGTGATGATCGATTTCCACGGTTCCACCGGCTACGGCCAGGCCTTCACCGACGCGATCAGCCAGCACTGGGGCGACCGCCCGCTGGAAGACCTGCAGAAGGGCTGGGCCGCAGCGCAGCAGAAGTATGATTTCCTCGACGGCTCGAACGCCTGCGCCCTGGGCGCCTCCTACGGCGGCTATATGATCAACTGGATCGCCGGCAACTGGTCCAACGCCTTCAAATGCCTGGTCAATCACGACGGCGTCTTCGACACCTTCGGCATGGGCTATTCGACCGAGGAGCTGTGGTTCACCGAGTGGGAATACGGCGGCACGCCGTGGGACAAACCCGAGGGCTATCAGAAGTTCAACCCGGCCAACCATGTCGAGAACTGGCGCACGCCGATGCTGGTGGTCCAGGGAGACCTCGACTTCCGCATTCCGACCGCCCAGGGCCTATCGACCTATACGGCCCTGCAACGCCGGGGGATCGACAGCCGGCTGATCGTCTTCCCCAACGAGAACCACTGGGTGCTGAAGCCGGCCAATAGCCTACAGTGGCACAACGAGGTGTTCGGCTGGCTCAACAAATACCTGGCCCCCGCCCAGTAGGCGGACCGGTCACAGAGAGAGCGGCGGAGGGGCGCGGTCGAAAGGCCGCGCCCCTTTTCGTCGTCAGAGGCCGGCGCGCGTCTGGGTCAGTTGGGTCAGGCGAACATATTCGCGCTCGGTCATGCAGCGCGGCGTGGACCAGGATTCGCCGTTCGAACGGGCGGCCAGGGTCTCGCGGGCCGTGACGAAGATCGGTTCCACGCCGAATTCGCGTTGATGGGCGCGACGGGTGGCGGCGTCGGTGGCGCAGACCATCACAGCCTGACGCGCGACCGGCCGCTCCGGCTTCGGCGTCTGGGCCAGGCTGGGGACGGCGGTCGCGACCAAGGCGGTGGTTAGGGCGGCGGCCAGAGCGGCGGGTAGGGCCGGTGAAACAAATCGGGTCATTCAATTTCCTCCAATGGCCTGAATTAAGATCAGGACTCTGATGAAATATGCGCCGATTTCCATCGTTGTAAAGTTTTTACGACAAATAAGCGCTAAACGGATTAAAAAATCGCACTCGCTCGACGGCGGATGAACGTTCGGCGCCAAAGCGCGGTTGGCGCGTTGTGTCGGCTCGCGGAGATGAGCCTTGGCCAAGACGCTGAAGTGGAACGAATTGTGGTCTAGGGTTCGTCGTAGCGGCCTGGACCCGGCTGGCCGGCGTGCGCGGGAATGGCGCGACTGGGTGCGGGACAATGACCCGGTCTATGCCGCCGTGCGCCATCCCGGCCCGGCGGAGCGATGGGCGGCGGGGGTCGGTCTGCTTTTGATCGCCCTGGTCGTCCTGTTCCTGATCCTGTTCGACTGGAACCTGCTGCGTGGGCCGATCGGGCGCTGGGCTTCGGCTGAGTACGACCGCGATATCGCCCTGCGCGGCGATCTGGACGTCAATCTGTTCAGCTGGACCCCGTCGGCGGTGGTGCGCGATCTGAAGATCGGCGGTCCCGACTGGGCTCGGGATCGTGACACGGCCGATGTCGCCGAGATCCGGGCTTCGGTGCGGCTGCGCAAGCTGTTCGCCGGCCAGATCGAGATGCCGCTGCTCAGCTTCACCCGTCCCCAGGTGGTTCTGATCGCGACCGAAGACGGCCGCAAGAGCTGGGAGTTGAACCCCGACAAGCCCGACACCGGCGAGGGTATGAAACTGCCGGTCATCCAGCAGTTGACCATAACGGACGGCAAGCTGTCCTTCGACGATCAGCGTCGCGACCTGAGGCTGGAAGCCGCCGTGGACGCCCGCGAGGCGGCGGGCGGCGACGCCGGCTTCGTCCTGGCGGGCCAGGGCACGGTCAATGGTTCGCCTCTCACCCTGAAGATCCAGGGTGGCCCTTTCGTCAACATTCGCCGCAACCGGCCCTATCGGTTCGAGGCCGAGGTGAGCGGGGCCGGCTCACGCCTGAACGCCAAGGGCGCCATTACCCGGCCGTTCGATCTGGGCCGGTTCGACGCCACATTGTCCATGGAAGGCCGCGATCTGTCGGACCTCTACCTGCTGACCGGCGTCACCCTGCCCAACACTCCGCCCTATCGTCTCTCCGGTGCGCTGAACCGCGACGACAGGGTCTGGACCTTCAACGGATTCAACGGGCGTGTCGGCGCCTCGGACCTGTCTGGGGATGTGCGAGTCGATGCGGCCGAGCGGTTGAGGGTCGACGCGCGCCTGGCCTCGCGTCGCCTGGATATCGACGACCTTGCCGCCGTCCTGGGCGCCAGAACCGTGACGAACGAGAACGGGACGAACACCGAGGCGCCGGTCGCCGTCGGCGGCAAGCTGCTGCCCGACGCCCCGTTGCAGACCGAACGCCTGCGGACCATGGACGGGACCCTGACCTATCGCGCCGCCGCGGTAAAGGCGAACGATCTGGACGTGCGGGCGGTGAATCTGGGGGCTGATCTGAAGGACGGAATTCTGAAACTTGACCCTGTCAGCTTCAATTTCAACCGGGGCGAACTGAACGGAACGGCGCGGATCAATGCGACGCGCGACACGCCCTACAGCGTCGTCGATTTGCGACTGGCCGGCTATCCGCTGGAATCCATCATTCCCGCACGCGACGGTTCGGTTCCGTTGAGCGGCCGCGCCTTGGGCCGGGCGAAGCTGGAGGGTCCCGGCGCCTCGATCCACGATTTCGCGGCGGCCTCCAAGGGTTCGCTCAGCCTGGTCGTGCCCGATGGCCAGATGCGGGCCGCCTTCGCCGAACTTCTGGGCATCAACGCCAGCGCCGGTCTGCTGAAACTGCTGAGCGGCGACCAGTCGACGGCCCAGATCCGGTGCGCCGTCGCCGATTTCGATGTGCGCGGCGGCACGGCGACCGCCAGGACCCTGGTTATCGACACGGACGTCGTCCTGGCCCAGGGCGCGGGCTCGATAGACCTGGGCCAGGAAAGCCTCGATCTGAGGATCGACGGCGAGTCCAAGAAGCCGAGGCTGCTGCGGATATGGGCCCCGATCACCGTCCAGGGCGCCCTGACCGCGCCGAGGATCGGCGTCGACGTCGGCGCGGTGGCGGGGCAGGGCGGGCTGGCCGGACTCCTCGGCGCCGTAGCGGCCCCCATCACCGCCCTGTTCGCCTTCGTCGATCCGGGCCTTGCCGAGGATGCGAACTGCGGTCAGTTGATCGCCAACGCCCGATAAAATGACTCCAGGCTTGAGCCGCACCGCCTCCGTCGGCGTATTGCAGATCATGGATCGTATCGCATGACCCGCCGGGGCCTGTTCGCGCCCGCCCTGGGCTTTCTCGCCGCCGCATGCTCGCCGTTGAGCCTGCTCAACAGTCTGGGGCCGCGCGACCCCGGCGCACGGCGGGTGGCGCGCGACATCGCCTATGGCCAGGACCCGCGCCAGCGGATGGACCTCTATGCGCCCACGGCGCCGGGGCCTTATCCAATCCTCGTCTTCTTTTATGGCGGCGGTTGGGACGCGGGATCGCGCGATCTCTACGGCTGGGCGGCCCAGGCCCTGTCCGCCAGGGGTTTCGTCGTGGCCCTGCCGGATTACCGGCTCGTGCCCCAGGTCGTCTTCCCAGCCTTCATCGAGGACGCCGCCGCAGCGACCGCGATGGCGGCGAAGGTCGCCCTTCGCCATGGCGGCGACCCAGACCGACTGGGGGTCGTGGGGCATTCGGCCGGCGCCCATCTGGCCATGATGATCGCCCTGGACCGTCGCTATATGCAGGCCGTTGGTCGCCCCGACCTGATCAAGGCGGCGGCGGGCCTGGCCGGGCCCTATGACTTCCTGCCCTTCGACGTGGCGGCCTCACGAAACGCCTTCGGCCGCGCGCCTGACCCTACGCTGACCCAGCCGGTGACTTTCGTGCGTCCGGACGCCCCGCCGATCTGGCTGGGCCACGGAACAGCCGATGTCGTGGTCCATGCCGAGGACACCACTATTCTCGACGCGCGGATGAAGGCCGTGGGCGGGCGGTCGGAGGCGAAACTCTATCCGGGCCTGGACCATGCCGATCTGTTGGCGACCTTCTCGCCCCTGTTCCGCAAGAAGGCGACCGTACTGACCGATGTGACGGCCTTCTTCCACCACAACCTGGGCTGATCTGGCAGTGTTAACTGTCGTTAGGGAACTAAGGGCTTTTCAGCAACGCTGCTTGATGCCAATAAGACCGCCGGTCGGATCCAGTTCGTACCGATCATCACGGCCCGTTCCGAACCTGCACTGGCTCCGACGCGACTTTCGCGCCGAACCTCCTGGCTCCGGGACGGGCCGTGCTCGTTTCCGGCAGCCGCGAACCGATGGCGGCGTCCGGCGTTAGGCGTTCATGGACAAGAACGATCTGCCTGACATGCCGCCGATCGAAGTCGATCACCGCAACCCTGACGAACAGATCGCCCAGCGTGGCTTTCGGCTCATCGCGGGCGTGATCGGCGCGACGGCCGTGGTCATCCTCGGCCTCATTGCCCTCTATCTGTGGTGGAGCCCCGCCGCCTGAGCAGGCTCCGAACCAAAGGCCGAAACAGAGGTGGTGCGGGCGGCCGGGGTCGAACCGGCACTCCTTTCGGAACTGGATTTTGAGTCCAGCGCGTCTACCAATTCCACCACGCCCGCAGCGGAGCCGGTCTCATGCCACAGAGGCATAAGCCGGGTCCAGAGGTCTTCGCCTCATGATGAGGTTCGCGTGAGAAGCCGTCATCCGCGCCGCGATCCGCCTCAGGCCGCCACCTCCACATGCCGGTCGGTTCCGCCGGCCAACACCCGCTTGGCGCGGATATAGATCTCGACACGCTGCATGACGATCAGACCCATGGCGAAGACCAGGAAGGCGTCGGCGACGGCCATGGCGTTCAGATGCCAGTCGGTCGCATGGCCCTGGATCAGGTCGCGCAGGGCGGCGCGCCCAGCGAACAGCACGACGAGCAGGATCAGGCCGAGCGGCGAGGCCTGGGCCATCAGCGAACCGTCCGGCTCCTTTTCGATGGTGACCGTCTTGCCGCGATACCAGCCGGCGATACCGCCCAGGACGGCGCCGAGGGCAAGAACCTCCCAGGCGTCGGGGCCGAACGGCGTATGGACGGCGCGAGGACTATAGGTCGAGCCCCAGATCCCCAGGCCGATCAGCGGCACGACGATGGCGGGCATGACCCACAGAAACTGAGGTTTCAGCGGTCGCTTGCGCCGGTTCTTCAACAGCACCAGGACCAGCACGATCGGGAAGATCAGCAGCGGAATGAGCTTCTCAGGCGACATCGCGTTTCTCCGGCGCCTCCCCCCGGAGACCGATGGTCGTCAATCTAGCGTCGTCAGGCCCGGCTTGGAAGCGGCTCCACGGTCTGTTCGATGGCGCCGAAGATGCTGTGGTGGTGGTCGTCCAGCATCTCGATCCGCACCGTGTCTCCGTGGGCCAGGAAGGGGGTTTCGGCGGCGCCGCGCAGCAGGGTCTCGACCGTGCGGACCTCGGCGATGCAGCTATAGCCCAGGCCGCCTTCGGCGACGGGCTTGCCGGGGCCGCCGTCGGCGTCACGGTTCGAGACGGTGCCCGAGCCGATGATGGTTCCGGCCGAGAGGGAGCGGGTCTTGGCCAGGTGGGCGATCAGGGTCCCGAAGTCGAAGGTCATGTCCACGCCGGCGTCCGCCTTGCCGAAGTCGGCGCCGTTCAGCCGGACGGTCAGCTCGCCGTACAGCTTGCCGTCCTTCCAGCGCTCGCCCAGGGCCTGGGGCGTGACCAGGACCGGCGACAGGGCGCTGGCGGGCTTGGACTGGACGAAGCCGAACCCCTTGGCCAGCTCGGCCGGGATCAGGTTGCGCAGCGAGACGTC
The DNA here is from genome assembly GCF_013912065.1 of Brevundimonas sp. Lineage (GTDB taxonomy): Bacteria > Pseudomonadota > Alphaproteobacteria > Caulobacterales > Caulobacteraceae > Brevundimonas. Next base: position 788 of record NZ_JACESA010000033.1, on the reverse strand, counting down.
GTTGACCAGGCCGACCAGGCGGACGGCGGCCAGGGCCTCTTCGCGCGTCGCCCCCTGCGCCACGTCGCCGGTCACCACCACGATCTCGGCCTCCAGGTCGCAGCCCCAGGCCGGGTCGGCGAGAGGGATGGGATCGCGCGGGGCCAGGAAGCCGTCGGAGCCGCCCTGGTACATCAGCGGATCGGTCCAGAAGCTGGCGGGCATTTCGGCGCCGCGCGCCCGGCGCACCAGTTCGACGTGGTTCACATAGGCCGAGCCGTCGGCCCACTGATAGGCGCGGGGCAGGGGCGAGGCGGCCTCGTGCTCGCGGAACCGGCCGCGCGGCACGGCCTCGTGCTCCAGGCTCTCGGCCAGGGCCTCTAGTCGGGGACCGCAATAGTCCCAGTCGTCCAGCGCCGCCTGGAGGGTGGGGGCGATCAGAAAGGCGTCGGTGAACCAGTGCAGGTCCTGCGAGACGACCACGAGGCGGCCGTCGCGGCCGTGCTTGAGCGAGGCGAGTTTCATGCCTCAGGCCTAGACCGAATTCGCGCCGGGGGAAACCGGGCGGGGATCAGTGGTCCTGAGACCAGCCGTCGCCGTTCGGCCCGCGTCCGCCGCCGCGCGGCGTGCTGAGGGCGCGATGGGCGGCGCGCAGTTCGGCGATCCGCTCGGCGCGACGGCACCAGTGGTCGTTGAACTGGGCCACGGCGGCCCGCAGGGCGGCGAGCTGTTCGGGATGGGTCATGTCGCGCTCGACCTCCTTTTCCTCCGGTTTGGCCGGAGGAAAAGGAGGTCGAGCGCGACATGAC
>NZ_JACESA010000032.1 GCF_013912065.1 Brevundimonas sp. | reverse complement strand
GCGCCCAGCTCGACCACGCGGCCGGGCGGGATGTGGAAGAAGTCGGTCGGATTGGCGGCGTTGCGCATCAGGAAGATGAACAGCCGGTCCTGCCACAGCGGCATGCCCTGGCGCGCCGACGGGATCAGCGAACGCCGCCCCAGGAAGAAGCTGGTCGACATGATGTCGAACTTCAGTCCCTGTTTGCGGCAGAGGCCCAGGGCGCGCGGCACGTTCGGCGTCTCCATGAAGCCGTAGGTGACCGTCAGCTTCTTGAAGTCGTCGTTGATCGGCTCCATCCGCACCCGGTCGGCCTCCTTGACGCGCGGCCGTTCGGAGGTCCGCACGGTCAGGATGACGTTCTTCTCGTGCAGCACCTTGTTGTGCTTGAGATTGTGCATCAGGGCGACGGGAGCGACGTCGGGGTCGCTGGTCAGGAAGATGGCCGTGCCGGGGGCCCGATGCGGCGGTCGGGCCTGCAGCATCTCGATCAGATCGGTCAGCGGCAGACTGTCCTTGCGGGTCTTGGTCGTCAGTATCTGGGTGCCGCGCACCCAGGTCCACATGATGAGGACCAGACAGGCCCCCAGCACCAGCGGCATCCAGGCCCCGTCGGGGATCTTCAGCAGGTTGGAGGTCAGGAAGACGCTGTCGATGAAGGCGAACGGGATCAGGGTCCCGGCCACGGCCCACATCGGCCATTTCCAGCTCTTGGTGATGACCGAATAGCTCATCAGCGTATTGACCAGCATGGTGCCGGTGACAGCCACGCCATAGGCGGCGGTCAGGTTGTGCGAGCTCTGGAACACGACCAGCAGCAACAGCACCCCGATCATCAGGAAGCTGTTGACCGCCGGCACGAAGATCTGGCCGGCCTGGGTCTCGGAGGTGTTGCGGATGTCGATCCGAGGCAGCAGACCCAACTGGACCGCCTGCTGGGTGACCGAGAAGGCGCCGGTGATCACGGCCTGGGAGGCGATGACGGTGGCGGCCGTCGCCAGGATCAGCATGGGCCAGTAGGCGAACTGGGGCACCATGTTCCAGAAAGGATTCTCGGCCACGCCGGGATTGTCCAGGATCAGGGCGCCCTGCCCCAGATAGTTCAGCGTCAGGCACGGCAGGACGAAGGCCAGCCAGCCCATGCGGATCGGCGCCTTGCCGAAATGACCCATGTCCGCATAGAGGGCCTCGGCCCCCGTCACGGCCAGGAAGACGCTGCCCAGGATGATGAAGCCCAGGAAACCGTCGTTCACCAGCAGCATCACCCCATAGTGCGGCGACAGGGCGCGCAGGATGCTGATGTCGTCAAAGATGTGGAACAGGCCAAGGGCCCCCAGACATAGGAACCAGACCGCCGTGATCGGGCCGAAATATTTGGCCAGGCTGGCGGTGCCGCGCGACTGGGCCATAAACAGGGCGATCAGAATGCCGGCCGAGATCGGCACGATGAACGGGTCCAGACGCCCCGCCAGGCCCGGCGCATCCTGTAGGCCCTCGACAGCCGACAGGACTGAAATCGCGGGCGTGATGATCCCGTCGCCATAGAAGAGCGCCGCGCCGCAGACGCCCAGGATGAAGATCCAGGCGCTGCGCCGACCGACCGCGAACTGGGCCAGAGCCATCAGCGACAGGGTGCCGCCCTCGCCCTTGTTGTCGGCGCGCATCAGGAAGAAGACGTATTTGAACGTCACCACCACCATCAGGGCCCAGAAGGCCAGCGAGACCACGCCGATCACGGCCAGGTCGCCGCCGACGCCCGACTGGGCGTGGGCGATGGCCTCGCGCAGGGCGTAAAGCGGACTGGTGCCGATATCGCCGAACACCACGCCGATCGCGCCGAGCGTCAGGGCCCAGAAGCCGCCATGCTTGGCGACCTGGCCGCCTGGGGCGTGGGACTCGGGTCCTGTGGCGTGGGTGGGATTTTTCGGCGAGTGCGACGCGGCGAGGGGAGCGCTCGCGTCGTGGGGAGTATCCCCGGCCATGCGTATCCTCCGGGCCCTCGACGACAGGTCGAGCCCTTCAAAGCGGCGAGCCTTTAGGCCCATTCCTCGCCCGCTTCAATCGTGCGGCCTCCAATTCAGTTTCCTCATGGCGGACAGGGATTTGTGATTCCGCCGAGGAACGCCTATTTTCCACGCAGGAACACAATCATGTCAGACAGCCAGCGCTTCCCCGTCGCCGCCCACGCCCTGGCCTATATGGCCCACAAGGGGGCGTTTTCGCCTGCCCAGGCGGCGCCCAGCGCCGTTCTGGCCTCGTCCGTGCCGACCAACCCCGTTGTGGTGCGTCGGGTGACGGCCCTTCTGGCCAAGGCCGGACTGATCGCCACCCGCCCCGGCGCCACCGGCGGCTCCTGGCTGCTGCGCCGGCCCGAGGACATCCGGCTGGACGAGGTGCTGAAGGCGGTCAATGGTTGCGCCCATATCGGTTCGCCGCCCGCGGGGGCCAAGGGCTGCCCCATCAGCGAACATATCCCGCGCCAGGTGGCCAAGGCCCTGACGGCCGCAGACGAAGCCGCGACCGAAGCCCTGTCCAAGATCACCATCGCCGATCTGCTGGCCGAGAATCCGGCCTCGCTGGCCGCCTTCACGCCCCACGCCTCCTGTCCCGTCGCGGCGTGACGTCGAGATGAGGCGCACGGTTCTGGTCACCGGCTCCTCGGCCGGCATAGGCGCGGCCCTGGCCCGGACCTATGCGCACGAGGGTTGGGATCTGATCCTGACCGCCCGACGCGAGGCCCCGTTGAAGGCCCTGGCCGAGGAACTGGCCGCCGCCCATGACGTGATCGCGACCGTCATCCCCGAGGACCTGTCCGACCCCGCCGCGCCTGAACGTCTGGTCGCCGACGTATCCGCGCGCGGCCTGGGCGTGGACGGCCTGGTCAATAATGCCGGCTTCAGCCGCGTCACCGGCTTTCTGGACACGGATCTGGCGGCCCACCGCGCCATGATCCAGGTCATGCTGACGGCGCCGGTCGAACTGTCGCGCCTGTTGCTGCCCGGCATGATCCAGCGCGGTTTCGGCCGGGTGCTGAACGTCGCCTCTCTCGCCGGCCAGATGCCCGCGACCGGCGGCGACACCCTGTACGGCCCGATCAAGAGTTTCCTGATCAAGGCGTCGCAAGGCCTCCACCTCGAAACCCAGGGGACCGGGGTCCATGTCACGGTTTTGAACCCCGGCTACACCCTGACGGAGTTTCACGACGTCAACGGCTCGCGCGATCAGGTGTCCGGCGCCTATCCGGCCTGGATGTGGATGGACGCCGCCCGCGTCGCCCGCATCGGCTATCAGGCCTGCGAGGCCAACCGACCCAGCGTAACCCCCGGCGTCATGAACAACCTGATGGCCGGTCTCGCCCGCTTCCTGCCGGATGGGCTGGCGCTCCGCATGGTGGCGAACCACGCGAAACGTCTGGAGCGGCTGTAGCCCCATCCCCGTCATCCCAGGGCTTGTCCCATGCAATGGGTGCGACGCCCCCTGGAGGGCGCGTCTAAGCTGGATCAAATATGGATCGCGTGGCCCAGGGCGCGCAGGGAGGCTTCGTGGAAGGCCTCGCCCAGGGTCGGGTGGACGTGGATGGTCCCCGCCACGTCTTCCAGCACCGCCCCCATCTCCAGCATCTGGGCGAAGCTGTTGCTAAGCTCCGACACATGCTGGCCGACCGCCTGGATACCCAGAATGCGGTGATCGGCTTTCGACGCGATCACCCGCACGAAACCGCCGTCCTCGCCCGCCTCGATGGCCAGGGCGCGACCTATGGCGGCGAAGGGGAAGACCGACTGGATCACGTCGTCCCGGCCGACGACATCGTTCGGGCCCAGGCCGGCCGAGACGATCTCCGGCTCGGTGAAACAGACGGCGGCGATGGCGACGGGATCGAACACCCGGTCATGACCCGCAATGATTTCCGCGACCACCTCGCCCTGGGCCGAGCCCTTGTGGGCCAGCATGGGTTCGCCGGTCAGGTCGCCGACGGCCCAGACATTCTTCATCGAGGTGGCGCAGCGGTTGTCGATCTTCACGAACGGCCCGGCCATGGCCACGCCCATGTTCTCCAGACCCCAGCCGTAAGTGCGGGGCTTGCGGCCCACCGTGACCAGCACCTTGTCGGCGTCCAGTTGCAGCGGCTCGCCGTCCCGGGTCGTGATCGACAGTTTCCCGTCTCCGAAACCCCCGGCCCTCGCGCCCAGATGCAGTTCGACCCCATGCTTCTCCAGCCATTTGGCGACGGGATCGGTCAGAGCCTTGTCATAGAGCGGCAGGATTCGCTCGGCCATTTCGACGATAGCGACTTCCGCGCCCAGCTTCCTGAAGGCGATGCCAAGCTCCAGCCCGATATAGCCGCCGCCGACGACGACCAGTTTCTTGGGCGCTTCCGACAGGCTCAGCGCCTCGGTCGAGGAGATGACGTCCCCGCCGAACGGCAGGAAGGGCAGTTCGACCGGCTCGGACCCCGTCGCCAGGATGACGTGTTCGGCGGTGATGCGGATCTCGCCGTCGTCGGTCTGGACGATACAGGTTTTGGCGTCCTCGAACTTGGCCCAGCCCTTGATCACCCTGACCTTGGCCTTCTTCAGCAGGGCCGCGACCCCGGCGTTCAGCTTGCGAACGATCCCGTCCTTCCACGCCACAGTCTGCTGCAGATCGATCGCCGGCTTGGCCGCCGTAATGCCCAGCGTCCCGCCGCCAGCCGCCTTGGAAACCGTCTCGAACTTGCCCGCCGCATGGATGATGGCCTTGGACGGAATACAGCCGACGTTCAGGCAGGTCCCGCCCAGGCCGTCCCCGCCGTCCACGAGCACGGTGTCGAGGCCCAGCTGGCCGCAACGAATCCCAGCGACATAGCCGCCGGTGCCCGCGCCGATGATCAGGACTTTGGTTTTGAGGGTCTGGATCATTTGGGTCCCGGTAGAGGCTGGCCAGCTCTTGCCGCACGCCAGTCGCTCATAAAGCTTTCGATATATTCGGCGTCAGCCTTCACGATGTAGAGCCAGGTCTTGTCCGTTTCGGCTTCAGGGCTCGCGAAAACTATTACCCTCGAGCCATTCCGCGGCTCACCTTCGCCATCCATGAGGAAAAGCCAATTCGTGCAGGCTCCCCCTCTGTACGACAAACGGAATGATCGCGGCGATACTGGTCCCCAGACAGCCAAGGTCGGCCTTACTGTAAAGTCGACGTTGTCCCCGTATTGATCTAGCCAAGCCGTGTTTTCGATCCTCGCTTCATAGACGCTGGTCACGGCGCGAAGGTCGCGAGCTCGGGCTTCGACCTGGTCCCCAGGCGCCAGCGAGCAGGCCAAAACTGGGCCGCCCATCATCACAGTTGCCAAGGCTAAGGCGCCGGGAAGCCGGAGCATCGCTTCACCCCATCCACAGCGTCGCGGGCTGCTCCAGCAGCCCCTTGATCCGCTGCACGAACACCGCCGCGTCGTGCCCGTCCACGATACGGTGATCGAAGCTGGACGACAGGTTCATCATCTTGCGCACCACCATCTGGCCGTCGCGGACCACGACCCGTTCGGCGATCTTGTTGGGGCCGACGATGGCGACCTCGGGGTGGTTGATGATCGGGGTGTGGACCAGCCCGCCCAGCGTGCCCAGCGAGGTGATGGTGATAGTCGAGCCCGACAGTTCTTCGCGTTTGGCCGAACCGTCCTTGGCCGCGCCCGAGACGCGGGCGATCTCCAGCGCCGTATCCCAGGCGTCGCGCGCCTCGGCGTGACGGACCACGGGCACCATCAGGCCGTTCGGCGTCTGGGCGGCGATGCCCAGATGGACGGGGGCGTGCTGGGTCAGGACGCCCGCCTCGTCGTCATAATGGGCGTTGATCTGGGGCTGGTCGCGCAGGGCGACCACGATGGCGCGGGCGATGAAGGGCAGCAGGTTCAGCTTGGGCTGATCCTTCGCCTTGGTGGCGTTCAGGTGGGCGCGCAGCTCCTCCAGCGCCGTGACGTCGATCTCCTCCACATAGGTGATGTGGGGAATGCGGCGCACGCTCTCGGCCATCTTCTCCGCGATCTTGCGGCGCAGGCCGATGATGCGGACCTCGGTGGCGCCTTCGGCGCGAGCAAAGGTCGAGCCGCCGCCGGACGGAGCGGACACCGACTGGGCGCCGCCGCGCGCGATGAAACCGTCCAGATCCTCGTGCGTGATCCGACCGGCCGGACCCGAGCCCGGCACGAAGGTCAGATCCATGCCCAGATCGCGGGCGCGATTGCGGACGGCCGGAGACGCCAGCGGACGTTCGCCGGCGGCGCGGCCGGTCAGGGCGGGGGCGGATTTCGCGAGCATCGTCGTCGATGTCTTCGTCGCCGTAGTCGGAGTCGTCGAAATCGTCTTCGGAGTCGTCGAAATCATCGCGGATTCCGTCGTCGAATTCTCCGCTGGTTTTTGGCTCGTTTTAGGCGATGCGACGGGCGCCGCCACATTGCCCCGGCCCTCGACCGCGAAGCTGACCAGAGGTCCGCCGACCGGAACCGGCTGACCCGCCTCGCCGTACAGGGCGACAACGGTTCCGGCGACCGGAGAGGTGATTTCCACCGTCGCCTTGTCGGTCATGATGTCGGCGATGATCTGGTCTTCCTCGACCGCGTCCCCGATCTTCACATGCCAGCCGACCAGCTCGGCCTCGGCCGTGCCTTCGCCCACGTCGGGCAGTTTGAAGACGTAATTGCCGGCGGAGGCCGGAGCGGCGTCAAGAGCCCCTCCACCACGCTTCGCGCGGTCCCCCTCCCCACTGGCGTGGGGAGGAGACAATGCGGCGACGGCGGTCTCCTCCCCGCGCGAAGCGGGGGGAGGTGGCTCGGAGCGAAGCGGAGAGACGGAGGGGCTCTCCCCCGCACTCCCCGCCCCCTCGACCTCGAACTCCACCAGCGGGCCGCGCACCGGAACCATGGCGCCGGGCTCGCCATGCAGGGCGACGACCGTGCCGGACACCGGGGCGGTGATCTCGACGGTGGCCTTGTCGGTCATGACGTCGGCGACGATCTGGTCCTCGGCGACCGTGTCGCCGACCTTGACGTGCCAGCCGACCAGTTCGGCCTCGGCGGTGCCTTCGCCCACGTCGGGCAGTTTGAAGACGAAACGACCCATCCTAACGACCTCCCGTCATGACGCTCTTCAAGGCGTCTGCGACTCTTTGCGGTCCGGGGAAATATTCCCATTCGAAAGCATGTGGATAGGGGGTATCCCAGCCGGTCACCCGCGCGATCGGCGCCTCCAGATGATAGAAGCAGCGCTCCTGCACCAGGGCCGACAGTTCGCCGCCGAAGCCCGAGGTCTTGGGCGCCTCGTGCACGATGACGCAGCGACCGGTCTTCTTCACGCTGGCCTCGATGGTCTCGATATCCAGCGGAACCAGGGTGCGCAGATCGATCACCTCGGCGTCCACGCCCGCATGTTCGGCCCCGGCCAGGGCGACCCAGACCATGGAGCCATAGGCCAGGATGGTGACGTCGTTCCCCTCGCGCATCACGCGGGCCTTGCCGATCGGCTCGATGTATTTGCCGGTCGGAACCTGGGCCAGGTCCTGGGCCTTCCACGGCGACACCGGCTTCTCGTGCCAGCCGTCGAACGGGCCGTTGTAGAGACGTTTCGGCTCGAAGAAGATGACCGGATCGTCGTCCTCGATCGCCGCCGTCAGCAGGCCCTTGGCGTCATAGGGATTGGACGGGATGACGACCTTCAGCCCGGCGATATGGGTGAACAGGCTTTCCGGCGACTGGCTGTGGGTCTGGCCGCCGAAGATACCGCCGCCATAGGGCGAACGCACCACGATGGGGGCGGTGAACTGGCCACCCGAGCGGTACCGCAGCTTGGCCGCCTCGGACACGATCTGGTCGTAGGCCGGATAGATATAGTCGGCGAACTGGATCTCTACGACGGGACGCAGGCCGTAGGACCCCATGCCGATGGCGGCGGCGACGATGCCGCATTCCGAAATCGGGGCGTCGAAACTGCGGGTCAGGCCGTGTTTCTGCTGCAGCTTGTCGGTGACGCGGAAGACCCCGCCGAAATAACCGGCGTCCTCGCCGAACGACAGGACATTCGGGTCCTCGGCCATCTTGCCGTCGATGGCCGCGTTCAGGGCCTGGATCATGTTCATCGGCACGACGCCGGCGCCGGTCGCTTCCGAGGCCGGGGCGGCGTTCTGGTCGATCATGTCGGGCTCGACGCCGTCGTTGCGATCGGCGGCGGTGAAGGTGGTTTGCTCGCTCATGGTCAGACCCCAACCTCGCGGCGCTGCTCGACCAACCGCCAGTCCTCGGTCGCATAGACCTCTTCGAACATGGTCTTCACGCTGGGTCGCGACTGGCCCAGGGTGCCGATGGCCTCGGATTCCTTGCCGGCGGCGCGGACCTGTTCGACCGCCTCGCGCAGGGCTGTCGTATGGCGTTCGTCGTCCCATTCGCCGATGACGGTCAGGTGCTGGCGCAGCCGTTCCAGCGGATCGCCCAGCGGCCATTTCTCGTGCTCGTCGCCCGGACGATAGCGGCTGGGGTCGTCGGAGGTCGAGTGCGGGGCGCCGCGATAGGTGAACAGTTCGATCACTGTCGCGCCCTGGTTCGTGCGGGCGCGTTCCTCGGCCCACTGGGTCGCGGCCCAGACCGCAAGAAAGTCGTTGCCGTCCACCCGCAGGGCCGGCAGGCCGTAGCCGATGGCCTTGGAGGCGAAGGTGGTCTCAAGCCCCCCGGCTATGCCCTGGAAGGAGCTGATGGCCCACTGGTTGTTGACGATGTTGAGGATCACCGGCGCGCGATAGACGCTGGCGAAGGTCAGGGCGTTGTGGAAGTCGCCCTCGGCCGTGGCGCCGTCGCCTATCCAGCTGATGGCGATCTTGTCGTCGCCTTTGTAAGCGCTGGCCATGGCCCAGCCGACCGCCTGGGGAACCTGGGTCCCCAGGTTTCCGCTGATGGTGAAGAAGCCGTACTCCTTGGCGGAGTACATGATCGGCAGCTGGCGGCCTTTGATCGGGTCCGCCGCATTCGAATAGATCTGGTTCATCATATCGACCAGCGGATAGCCGCGGGCGATCAGCAGGCCCTGCTGGCGATAGGTCGGGAAGCCCATGTCCTCGCGCGACAGCAGCATGCCCTGGGCGACCGCGATCGCCTCCTCGCCGGTGCACTTCATGTAGAAGCTTGTCTTGCCCTGACGGTGGGCGCGGTGCATCCGGTCGTCGAAAGCGCGGGTCAGGATCATGGCCTTCAGGCCGCGCCGCAGGGTCTCGGGATCCAGACGGGGATTCCACGGGCCGACGGCGTTGCCCGCGTCGTCCAGAACGCGAATCAGCCGAAAGGCGTGATCGCGCATTTCATAGGGCGTCGTTCCCACTTCAGGCCGTTCGACGGCGCCGGGGGCGTCCATCAACAGATGACTGAAGTCCGGCGCATCCCCCCGACGTCCCGAGGGTTCCGGCACGCGAAGCGACAGCGGTTGGCTGTTCTTTTTGTTCATTTTGTCGTTCATGCGGGCGTCCATGTCCGTTCGGGGGTCCGTCCGTGTTTCCTCTGGACGTTTGATATCACGGCGCCTAAGCAGGTGCTCGCTCAATTTGACCTTGCGAAATCCCGATTTAGGGTATTTTATTTCGCCATAAACACAATCGGAGAAACGCATTGGCGGACGAACTCGATCCCATCGACGCTCGGATCCTGGATATCCTGCAACAAGACGCTGGTCTGTCGGTCGCGGAAGTCGCGGACCGTGTCGGCCTGTCCGCCTCGCCCTGCTGGCGCCGCATCAAGAGGCTGGAGGATTCCGGCCTGATCACCAAGCGCGTCACCCTGTTGAACGCCAAGCTGCTGGGCCTGGATTTCGAGGTCTACGCCATCGTCAAACTGATGCTGCCGTCAGCCGAGAACCTCGACGTCTTCGAGGCCGCCGTCGCCAAATGGCCTGAAGTCGTCCAGTGCGCCACCATCACGGGCCGCGAGGACTATGTACTGCGCGTCATCACCTCGGACATGCACGCCTTCGACAAGTTCCTGCGCGAGAAACTGCTGGCTTTGGGCATCGTATCCGACTGCGAAAGCCATATCGTCACCCGCGGCGTGAAGAATGTGACCGCCCTGCCTCTTGGCATAGTGACCCCGCACGTCGGATAAGGTCGCTCAGGCGGCGACGACCGCCTGGGGACCGAAACAATGATCGAACTGGTGATCGACGCGCGCCGCAAGGACCTTGGCGGGTTCGAGGTCGGCCGCGTCCTGCCCTTCCATTCGCGCCGGATGGTCGGGCCCTTCATCTTCCTGGACCAGATGGGGCCGGCCGAGTTCGCGCCGGGGTCGGACGCCATCGACGTGCGGCCCCACCCGCATATCGGCCTGTCGACCCTGACCTATCTGTTCGAGGGGGAGATCATGCACCATGACAATCTCGGCTATAATCAGGTCATCCGCCCCGGCGAGGTGAACTGGATGACGGCCGGCAAGGGCATCGTCCACTCCGAGCGGACCGATCCGCTGAAGCGCAGCCGGGGCGGGCCGATGCACGGGATGCAGGCCTGGGTCGCCCTGCCCGACGAGGCCGAGGAGATCGATCCCGCCTTCCACCATCTGGGCGAGGACGCCCAGCCCGCCTACGAGAACGGCGGCCTGTTCGCGCGTCTGGTGGCGGGCGAGGCCTATGGCGCCAAGGCCTCCGTGCCGGTGTCCTCGCCGCTGTTCTACGTCCACTGGGAAATGCAGCCCGGGGTCCGCACCGCCCCACCGCCTGGCAAGGGGGCCGGCGGCATGAGCGAGCGCGCCCTGTTCGTGGCCAAGGGCTCAATCGAGGTCGGCGATCGCACCTTCCACGAAGGCCAGATGATCGTGCTGGAACCGACCGCCGAACCGACCATCAAGGCCCTGGTCCCGTCGACGGTCATGGTCCTGGGCGGGGAGCCGATCGGCGAACGGCTGATCTGGTGGAATTTCGTCGCCTCCAGCCAGGCCCGCATCGACCAGGCCAAGGCCGACTGGAAGGCCGGCCGGATGAAGCTGCCCAGCGAGGACGATCTGGAGTTCATCCCCCTGCCCGAGGAGCCGGCGAAGGCTCAGGCCGCGCCTGCTCCCGTCGAGCCGAAACCGACCGATCCAGTCTAGCCGTCCATAATGCGGTGGCGGAGGCGGGCGAGATTTGCAGCCGCCGACGCAACCCGCTAACGCCTCCGCCATGAACTTCGATTTCGACGCCCAGGTCACCGCCGCCCTCTTCGACAGTTCCGGCGCCGTCTTCGCCCTCGGCGACGGCTCGGTCCGGTTCGAGGACGGATCGCGGGTCGAGGCCCATGACGGGGCGGTCCTGTGCGCCGCCGTCCATCCGTCCGGCCACGGCGTCGTCACCGGCGGCGACGACGGCAAGCTGGTCTGGAGCCGCCGCGACGCCGAGCCGGTGGCCCTTGCCACGGCCGGGAACCAGTGGATCGACGCCGTCGACGCCTCGCCGGCCTCGGGCCTGATCGCCTTCTCCTGGGGCCGCACCCTGTCGGTGATCGACCCGAGCGACCCCGGCTTCCGCCGCGACTTCCCGCATGAGCGCACCGTCTCGGGCGTGGCTTTCGAGCCGAAGGGCCGGCGGATCGCGACCTCGACCTACGGCGGCGCGGCCCTCTGGTACGCCCGGATCGAGAAACAGCAGCCGGTCAAGCTGAGCTGGGCCGGGTCGCACACCGCCGTGGCCTTCTCGCCTGACGGCGCCTTCGTCGTCACCACCATGCAGGACAGCCAGTTGCACGGCTGGCGGCTGAAGGACGCCAAGAACCTGCGGATGGGAGGCTATCCGTCCAAGGTCCGCTCGCTGGCCTTTCTCGCCGGCGGCCAACTGCTGGCCACCTCGGGCGCCCAGGGCGCGGTCCTGTGGCCCTTCATCGGGTCGAACGGCCCGATGGGGCGCGAGGCGACCGAGATCGGTTACGACGACACGACCCTGGTCAATCTGGTCTCCGCCCGGGCCGAGCACGGTCTGCTGGCCGCCGGCCTGACCGACGGCCGGATCTGGGTCGCCCATCCGGCTGCTCATGGACTGAACTTCGTCAAGGCCGAGAAGGGGCCGTCGATCGCCGCCCTGTCCCTCAGCCCCGCCGCCGACAAGGTCGCCTGGGCCGACGAGGACGGCGCCGCAGGCGTGCTGATCCTGTAATGGCGGGCGCGCGCAAGCCGAGTTGGCCCAAGGCCGCCCTGATCGCCTTGGCGGTCCTGGCCCTGCTGCCGGTCGGCGGCGTTCTTATGGTCGCCGTCCTGCCGCCCGCGCCGACCATACTGATGCTGCGGCAGGCCGTGCGCGGCGAGGGTCTGGATTACCAATGGCGTGGGCTGAAAGACATCTCGCCCAACCTGGTGAACGCCGCCATCGCCGCCGAGGACGCGCGCTTCTGCAGCCACCACGGCTTCGACATGAAGGCGATCCAGAAGGCGCTGGACCACAACGCCGAAGGCGGCCGTATCCGGGGCGGCTCGACCATCAGCCAGCAGACCGCCAAGAACGTCTTCCTCTGGCCCGGCCGTGACTGGATCCGCAAGGGATTAGAGGCCGGCTACACCGTCCTGATCGAAACCGTCTGGTCCAAGCGACGGATCATGGAAGTCTATCTGAACGTCGTCGAATGGGCGCCGGGCGTCTATGGGGCCCAGGCCGCCGCCCGCCACTGGTTCGACAAGGACGCGGCCGACCTGACCCCGCGCGAGGCCGCCCGGCTCGCCGCCATCCTGCCCGCGCCGCGTCGCTATCAGGCCGCCTCGCCCGGCCCCTATGTCCGCAGGCGCGCCGCCCGCATCCAGGCCGCCATGGGCACGGTGCGCAACGACGGCCTGAACACCTGCGTGACGGGCTGAACCGTCCCGCTTGACGGCGAACGACGCCTGACCTCTCCTGCCCAGGCTGTTCAGGAGATCCATCATGAAGCGTCAGATGATGACCGCCGTCGCGGTCTGCGCCCTCGCCTTCACCGCCGGCTGCGCCGCCACCACAGGCGCCCCCGCCCTCTACGCCGACGGCGGAGAACAGACCTTCACCCCCGCTCCGCCGACGGCCGTCGGCGTCCGGGCCGACTATCCCCTGACCGCCCAGGGCGCGACCCAGTTCGTCGCCGATGCGGAAGCCAGACTTCTGACCTTCAGCGAATATGCGGCCCGCATCCAGTGGGCCCGCGCCACCAACATCACCTTCGACACCATGTGGCTGGAATCGAAGGTCAACGCCGAAGCCACCGAGCTCCAGGTCCAGTTCGCCAACCAGGCGGCGAAGTTCAACGACGTCCAGGTCGATCCGGTCGTCCGCCGCAAGCTGAACCTGCTGCGTCTGGGCATCGTCCTGCCCGCCCCCAACCGCCCCGGCGCGGCCGAGGAGCTGTCGCAGATCACCACCCGGCTGGACTCGACCTATTCGACCGGCAAGTTCGATTTCAAGGGCCAACCGATCACCTTGGACGACGCCTCGCTGATCCTGGCCGACAGCCGCGATCCGAACGAAACCAAGGCCCTCTACGAAGGCTGGCGCACCATTTCGCCGGTGATGAAGGACGACTATGCCCGCATGGTCGAGATCGCCAACGAAGGCGCGCGCGAGCTGGGCTTTTCCGACACCGGCGCCCTGTGGCGCTCCGGCTATGACATGCCCGCCGACGACTTCGCCCAGGAGACCGACCGGCTCTGGGCCCAGGTGAAGCCCTTCTACGAGAACCTGCACTGCTATGTCCGCGCGCGGCTGAACGCCAAGTACGGCGACGCGGTCCAGCCCAACCACGGCCCCATCCGCGCCGACCTGCTGGGCAATATGTGGTCGCAGCAGTGGGGCAATATCTATGACGTCGTGGCCCCGACCAGCGGCGGCGGCTCCAGCTATGACCTCACCGAACTGCTGAAGGCGGCCGATTATGACCCGGTGAAAATGGTCAAGACGGGCGAGGGCTTCTATGTCTCGCTCGGCCTGGATCCCCTGCCCCAGACCTTCTGGGAACGCAGCCAGATCACCCGCCCCCGCGACCGCGAGGTCGTCTGCCACGCCTCGGCCTGGGACCTCGACAACGCCGACGACATCCGCATCAAGATGTGCACCAACGTCAACGGCGAGGACTTCTATACCGTTCACCATGAACTGGGTCACAACTACTACCAGCGCGCCTACAAGAACCAGCCGATGCTGTTCCGCAACGGCGCCAACGACGGCTTCCACGAGGCCATAGGCGACTTCGTGGGTCTGTCGGCCCTGACCCCCACCTATCTGAACCAGATCGGCCTGCTGAAGACGACGCCGGGCGCCGAGGAGGATATTCCCTTCCTGCTGAAGATGGCGCTCGACAAGATCGCCTTCCTGCCCTTCGGCCTGATGGTCGATCGCTGGCGCTGGGGCGTCTTCTCCGGCGAGACGGCGCCGGAGCAGTACAACGCCGCCTGGACCGCCGACATGTTGAAATACCAGGGCCTGGTCCCGCCCGGCCCGCGTCCCGCCAACGCCTTCGACCCGGGCGCCAAATATCATGTGCCGGGCAACACCCCCTACACCCGCTACTTCCTGGCCCACATCTATCAGTTCCAGTTCCAGCGCGCGGCCTGCAACCAGGCGGGCTGGACCGGACCGCTGCATCGCTGCTCGGTCTATGGGAACGAGGCGGTCGGCGCCCGCTTCAACGCCATGCTGGAGATGGGCCAGTCCAGGCCCTGGCCCGAGGCCATGCAGGCTTTCACCGGCCAGACCACCAATGACGCCTCGGCCGTCGCGGACTATTTCGCCCCGCTGAACGAATGGCTGACCGTGCAGAACCGTGGCCACGACTGCGGCTGGTCAGAGATCTAACGCCGCGTTCGTTAACCGTGAGGCTTCAGCCTTCCCTTAACCGCATGACGGCATTCTGTCGTCATGCGGGCGGGGTGCGCCCGGCAGGGAAGCGACGAACTTGGCCTCTCAAAAGATACATTGGGCGGTCGACCGCCTCCGCAGCCTCGCCTCGAGACTAGGGGGGGACCGGCGCGGCAATGTGGCGATGATCTTCGGCCTCAGCCTGCCGGTCATTGTCATGCTGTCCCTCGGCGGGATCGATCTGCACCGGGTGACGACGGCGCGCTCCCAGTTTCAGGACGCCCTGGACGCCGCCACCCTGTCTGCGGCCCGGTCGTCCTATACAGATCCGGCGGACCTCAAGACCGTCACCCTGATCACCCTGCGGGCCAATCTGGAGAACACAGAGGTCGAGCCTATCCAGGACTCCGACGTCACTGTGACCATGAGCGGCACGACCGTCGTGGTCTCCGACGCGGTCGGACAGGTGAAGACCCTGGTCGCCAACATCGTCCTGCCGCCCTACGGCCAACTGCTCGACGACACCCTGCCGATCAATGTCCACTCCGAGGTCAACCGCTCCGCCAAGAACCTGGAAGTGGCCATGGTTCTCGACGTCACCGGCTCGATGAGCGGCAGCGACATCGCCAACCTCAAGACCGCCGCGCTGAAGATGGTCGATATCGTCGTCAAGGACGTCCAGACCCCCTACTCGTCGCGCATGTCCGTCATTCCCTATTCGATGGGCGTGAACCTGGGATCGCGCGCCGCCGCCGCGCGTGGACCCGTAACGGCCGGAAAGACCATCACAGGCGCGACCAAGAGCTGCACGCCGTCGAACAATCCGACCAGTTGCACCATCGTGGTGACGGCGGCGAACCACGGGTTCGCCGTCAATGATCGTGTCGTCGTCACCGGGGTGTCCGGCATGGCGATCAACAGCGCCACCAATATGACCCGCAGCTCGAACAACACGGCCTTTACCGTGACGGCGCGAACGCCCAACACCTTCACCTATGTCATCAGCAAGAACGTCAGCGGCAGCTATTCCAACGGCGGGACGGCCTATTGCACGACAGAAGGCTGTCAGTATCTCGCCTACGCCAATGCGGCGGGTAGCACATCCGTTCACGCGATCAGCAGTTGCGTTACCGAGAGAATAGGATCGAGCGCTTATACCGACGCGTCGCCCACGTCGGCCTATGTGGGCCGCAACTATTCCAGCACCAATGAGAACACTTGCCTCGCCATTGGCATTCAGCCCCTGACCAGCGACCGCGACAGCCTGAAGTCCATCATCAACAGCCTGTCAGACGGTGGATCCACCGCCGGCCACATCGGCACGGCCTGGGGCTGGTACACGGTGGCGCCCAATTTCAACAGCCTGTGGACTGCGGCCTCGGCCGCAAACGACTATGACGAGTTCAAGACGATCAAGGCCGTGGTCCTGATGACCGACGGGGACTTCAACACCCCCTATTACAGCGGAGTGATCGCCAAGGATTCCCTGTCAGGCTCCTACAGCCAGAACGATGTTAGGATCAATCAGAACGCCAGCAACGGATCGTCGGCCTCCCAGGCGCAGAAGCTCTGCACCGCCATGAAGGCCAAGGGGGTTGTCGTCTACACCGTCGGCTTCTCGATCACGGCCAACAGCGCGGCGGCGACCCTGTTGTCCGGCTGCGCTTCCTCCTCCGACAAGGCCTATCTCGCCAACAGCGGGACTGCTCTGGTCGCGGCTTTCGAGGCGATCGGCCGCGACATCACCAAGTTGCGGATCAGCCGCTGATCCGCACAATCCCTGCCAGACCAGCCTGTCAGAGCAGGCGGATTTCGCGCAGGCGTTCGGTCAGATAGTCCTCGGCGGTGATTGTCTGACCGACGTAGCGGTCGGGATTTTCAGGCGTGACGGCGCTCGGCAGGGTCTCGATCGGGAAGTCCGGGTTGAAGTGCAGGAAGAAGGGCGTCGAATAGCGGGCGAAGCCCCGCCGCTCCGGCGCCGGGTTGACCACCCGGTGTGTCGTCGACGGCAGGACGTGATTGGTCAGCCGCTGCAGCATGTCGCCGATATTGATCACCAGGGCGCCGGGCGGCGGCGCGATGTCCAGCCAGCTTCCATCCTTCTCCTTCAACTGCAGCCCGGCCTCTTCGGCCCCCAGCAGCAAGGTGATGACATTGATGTCCTCGTGAGCGCCCGCCCGTACGCCTGGCGCATCGGCCGGGACCGGCGGATAGTGCAGCAGGCGCAGCACGCTGTTGCCCATCTCGACCTTGTCGTCGAAATAATCGTCATCGAGGCCCAGATAGCGGGCGATGGCCTTCAGTATCTTGCGGCCCAGGGCGTCGAGATCCTCGTACATCCCATAGACGTGAGGCTGGAAGCCGGGCGTCTCGGTCGGCCACACATTGTCGCGCATGAAACGGCGGTAGGGATGGCCTTCCGGCAGCTCGCGTCCGACGTGCCAGAACTCCTTCAGATCGACCGTCGCTGCGCCCTTGGCCGCCTCCACGCCGAACGGGGTCAGGCCCCGCGCGCCCCCGGTTCCCGGCTGGTGGTACAGGCGCTTCACGTCTTCGGGCAGGGCGAAGAAGGCCTTGGCGTCATCGAGGGCGGCGCCGATCCGGGCCTCGTCCAGCCCGTGATCGGCCACGACCGCGAAACCGAACCGCGCGAAGGAGGCGCCCAGGGCGTCGCTGAATCCCTGGAAGTCCTCCTCATATCGCGTCATCGAAACCGGCGTGATGGCGCGCTCGGCGGCGGATGGAGTTTCGGTCGAGCTCACGGCTGTCCTCGTTCAGAAAATGTGCGGCGGTTTCATACGCCTATTCCACGACCATGTCAGGCGGGGCCATTTCCAGGATCCGGCCGGCCGCGCCGCCGGGCCGGATGAAGGCGAGAGAGACGCGTTCATCTATGGTACAGCTTGGAACCTGGACAGTAAGCGGGCGTTTTCGCGCCAGACTGCAATTCGGAAGGAACATTCCATGCGCGCCAAGATTTTCGTCGCCAGCGTCTCCATCGCGGCCCTGCTGGGGACCGCGGCCTGCACCACCACCGACCCCTATCGCTCCACCCCGACCCGCAACAACACCGGCACGGGGGCTATCGCGGGCGCCGGGATCGGCGCCCTGCTGGGCTATCTGACCAATACCTCGAACGGCGAGCAGGGACGCAAGAACGCCCTGATCGGCGCCGGGATCGGCGCCTTGGGCGGGGCCGCCGTCGGTCAGTATATGGACCGGCAGCAACGCGCGATGGAGGCCGAGCTTTCGGGCAGCGGCGTGGGCGTCGCCCGCCAGGGCGACAATCTGGTCCTGCGCATGCCGTCGGACGTGACCTTCGCCACCAACCAGTCGTCGATCGATCCCCGCTTCCTGCCGGTGCTCGACGATGTGGCCCGCGTGCTGCAAGAGTATGATCGTTCGACCATCGACATCATCGGCCACACCGATTCCTCGGGAGGCGACGCGATCAACCAGCCCCTGTCGGAACGTCGCGCAGCCAGCGTCGCCTCCGAACTGGTTCGTCGTGGCGTGATTGCGGAACGGCTCTATGTCGCCGGCAACAGCTCGCGCAATCCGGTGGCCTCCAACGCTACCCCGGAAGGCAAGGCGCAGAACCGCCGCGTCGAAATCCTGATCCGGCCTTTCACCGGCTGATCATCGGTTCCATGAGAGCGGGCCATGAGCTCGAAGAGGGGCGGCGTCGCGGACGCCGCCCCTTTTTCATGACCGCGCACCGATCCGTGATTTGCGTCGATTCGCCCACCATGGTTGTGCGGAGGGGGTTGGAGACGGGAATGTCCGGTGGCGCCTGAAGATCAGGAACTCGCACAGGGTCTGAAGCTTGCGGCGATCGCGGTCGTCTGCGCCGTGCTGGCCGCGGTTCTGGTGATCGGTGTCGGAGAGGCCCTGCTGCGCCGCTTCCAGCCGACGGCGTTCGTCACCCCCTTGCTGGTTCAGACCGCCGGGTGAAGCAGGCGGCGGGCGATCCCGCATTCTAGTCGTTCGATAGGCCGTCACGGACCGACGCCATGATCAGGCCAAAAGAAAACGCCGCTCCCAAATGGGAAGCGGCGTTCAGTCTTTCGACAACCTCTTGTCCGTCCTAGGGTCGGCCCGGGAGATCCGGGCCGACCGTCGGTACAGGCTTAGAAGTTGATGTCGATGGTGGCGCGACGGTTGAGAGGTTCGCGCACGCCGTCGGCGGTGGGCTTGGCCAGGGCGGTTTCGCCCTTGCCGTCGAGGGCGATGACGCCGCCGTTGACGCCTTGGGCGACCAGGGCGTCCGCGACAGTGCGCGAACGACGGTTCGACAGGCCGAGGTTATAGGCGGCCGAGCCCGAGGTGTCGGTGTAGCCGACGATCAGGACGCGGGTGGCGGCGCCGGTCTTGGCGTAGTTGGCGGCCTGCA
>NZ_JACESA010000031.1 GCF_013912065.1 Brevundimonas sp. | reverse complement strand
CTGCTGGCCCGTCGCCGGTCGTCCGCGATTGTTGTTGGGCCGCGTCCCACCCCGACTCCGGCCCGTCCGGCGCCCAAGCGCGACGAGCCGAGCCTGGACCTGGACGCCCTGGCCGGACCGACGCGGCCCAACAACAATCGCGGACGACCGGCGACGGGCCAGCAGGGGGCGGGCAGCGCCTCTCAGGCGACCGGGCCGCAACTGGCGGCGCTGGCTGGCCAGGTTAACCCGCACTGGAACCTGAACTGCGATTTGCCGGGCATGGACGCGATGACTATTCGGGTGACGGTGCGACTGACCTCTGACGGTCAGATCGTCGGCTCGCCCCGGCTAGAACAGCCGCGGAATGACGCGACCTGGCGGGCGGCGTCCGACGCCATGCTGCGGGCGTTACGCGCGGCAGCGCCTTTTGACGTGCCGTCCGGCTTTCAGGCTCAGGAAGTGCCGTTCCGTTTTGAAACTGCACGAAAATGCGGAAATCGCTAAACATCCCGTGACGGATGTCTGACTAGACCGAATGTCGCCCCAATCGCCGGGAAGCTGGCGATTGTCATAACGTCCAGCGATAAGGACGAGACTGTCTTTCCAAGCGTGGGAGCAAAACATGCGTCTGAACCTACTTCTGGCTTCGGCCGCCGTTGCTGTCATGGCCGCACCGATGATGCACAGCCCGGTTCATGCTCAATCGGGCGCCCAGGGCGCGCCGATGCAGGATGTCGTCGTGGACGACGGCGTGCTGCGGCCGCTGCAGATCGCCATCGTGCCCTTCACCGGCGACCACGGGGCGGATATCTCGAACGTGGTCAGCGGCAATCTGCGGCGGTCGGGCTTCTTCGAGCCGCTGAACCCCGCCGGATTCATCGAGACCGGCCTGACACTGGCCAATGCCCCCAACTATCCGCAGTGGACCCAGATCGGGGCCCAGGCGGTGCTGTACGGGGCGGTCACGCCGCGCGCGGACAACCGGCTGGACGTCGGCTTCCGCCTGTACGACCCGTACCGCCAGTGCCAGCTGGTCAGCTATCAGTTCACCGCCACCCAGGAACAATGGCGCCGGATCGCGCACAAGATTTCGGACGTCATCTATCAGCGGATGACCGGCGAGAGCGGCTTCTTCGATTCCCGCGTGCTGTTCGTCTCGGAAGAGGGGACGCAGCTGAACCGGATCAACCGCCTGACCATCGCCGACCAGGACGGGTTCAACCCCACCTATCTGACCCAGGGCGACGAGGTGATCATGTCGCCGCGCTTCTCGACCTCGCGGCCCGATGAGATCACCTATGTGGCGCTGGGCAAGGATTACAGCCGGATCTATCTGCGCAACCTGACCACCGGCCGCACCGAGAGCCTGGGCGAGTTCGACGGCCAGGTGCTGGCGCCGCGCTTCTCGAACGACGGCAACAAGATCGCCTTCTCGATCATCCGCAACGGC
Source organism: Brevundimonas sp. (assembly GCF_013912065.1). Lineage (GTDB taxonomy): Bacteria > Pseudomonadota > Alphaproteobacteria > Caulobacterales > Caulobacteraceae > Brevundimonas. The sequence goes on along the minus strand of NZ_JACESA010000031.1, from coordinate 19,900 downwards.
AATACCGACATCTATGTGATGGATCTGCGCAGCCGGCAGCTGTCGCGCCTGACGTCGGATCCGGGCATCGACACCTCGCCGTCGTTCAGCCCGGACGGCGGCCAGATCGTGTTCAACTCGGACCGATCGGGCCAGGCGCGCCTGTATGTGATGCGGTCTGACGGCTCGGGCCAACGGCCGATCTCGCGCGGCGGCGGAACCTATACGGCGCCCTCGTGGAGCCCGACCGGAAACCTGATCGCCTTCACCAAGAGCGGGGGCGGACGGTTCTCGACCGGGGTGATGAACGCCGACGGATCGGGCGAGCGCATCCTGTCGTCCAGCTATTTCGAAGAGGGGCCGAACTGGGCTCCGAACGGCCGCTATGTGATGTTCGCGCGCCAGACGCGGGGCGGGGACACCCGGCTTTGGACCGTGGACCTGTCCGGGCGTGTGGTGGCCCAGGCGGGCTACAACGGGCGGGGCACCGACCCGGCCTGGTCGCCGCTGCTGGACGCGCCGCCGTCGAACCTGGGCTTCGGCCAAGGCCCCGACAGCTGCCCGGCCTGAGGTCCGGACGACATCGTTCGATCAAGCGGGAGCCATCCGGCTCAAGATTGTGTTATCGGGTCTGGCGCCCAAAATCCGCCCGAGGCAGAAACCAAGGCAAAGCTTGAGGCAGCCGTCCTCAACATACAGTTTCAGGAGACGACCCAATGAAGACGTCACGCATCATCACCCTGGCCATGGTCGGCTGCGCCGTCGCCGCCATGGCCGCCTGCGCCCGCAAGCCGGTCGAAGGCGCGGTTCCCGCCGCCCCGGCCGAGCCGACCGGTCCCGCCTATCCGACCGCGCCGACGTCTCCGGTCACCGGCGGCAACATGGGCGCCGCGGCCCCCGGCTCGGAACAGGACTTCGTCGTCAACGTCGGCGACCGGATCTATTTCGACCTGGACTCCTATGAAGTCCGTTCGGAAGCCATGCCGCGTCTGGACGCCCAGGCCCAGTGGCTGATGCGCTATCCGCAGGTCACCGTCCGTATCGAAGGCAACGCCGACGAGCGCGGCACCCGCGAGTACAACCTGGCCCTGGGCGCCCGCCGCGCCGAGGCCGTTCGCACCTATCTGATCAATCGCGGCATCCCGGCCGCCCGGATCGACACCATCAGCTACGGCAAGGAGCGCCCGATCGCCGAAGGGTCGACCGAGGACGCCTGGGCCCGCAACCGCAACGCCCACACCGCCATCGTCTCGGGCGCCCCGCGCTGAGGACGGCGGTCCGTCAGGACTGAAACGAACGGAGGCGTCGGCGCAGGCCGGCGCCTCCTTTTTTCTTTGGAGGCGGGAAGCCGTTGACGCCTTGCGGCGGCCCCAAATCGGTGGAACCTAGCGACCCATGATGTCCAAGCTCTCCTTCCTGCGCACGCGCGCCTTCACCGCCACGGCCGTCGGCCTGGTCCTGGTCGCCGGGGCGGCCGTCGCCCAGCAGGCGGCGCCGAACATCATGCAGCCGATCGAGTGGGACAAACGCCGGCTGGATCAGCTGGACCGCAACGTCCGCCGCCTCGAGCGCGCCCTCACCCAGCGCAACGCCGCCGGCGAGCCGGTGCTGGTCGAGACGGACCCCGAGGTGGTCACCCTGCAGAGCCAGTTCGGTCTGATGAACCAGCGGCTGGGCGACCTGGAGGCCACGGTGCGCCGGATCAACGGCGACAACGAACGGCTGACCTTCCAACTGGACGAGGCCCAGCGCGACAACACCGCCCTGCGCAACCGGCTGGTGGACGCCGAGGGACGGATCGAGAAGCTGGAGACGGCGGCCGAGCTGAACGCCCCGATCGAGGCCAATTCCCCGACCGGCGACGCGGGTCAGGATCTGGCCGCCGCCGTGCGGCTGATGGGCAGCGACCGGGCGCGCGGCGCGCGGGCGCTGGAGACCGTGATCGCCACCTGGCCCGACACGCCCCAGGCGCGCGAGGCCAATTCCCGCCTGGGCGACGTTCGGGTTTCGTCGAACGACAAGGCGGGGGCCGTGCCGTTTTACGCCGCCGCCCTGAAGGACTGGCCGCGCATCGGCTGGGCCGCCGACACGACGCTGAAACTGGCCGACGCCCTGTTCGCCACCGATCGCAAGACCCAGGGCTGCGCCGCCCTGGGCGAGTTCACGCGCCGCTACGCCCCTGCGGCCTCGGACGCCCAGAAGGCCCGCGCGACCCAGTTGCGCACCACGGGCGGGTGCAGCTGACACCCGACATCGGGGCGGACGAAACGGGCCTCGAGGGCCGGCTGTTTGCGCGGCTGGACCGGCGGCTGAGACGGGATGACGACCGGCCGGTGGTCCTGGCCCTGTCCGGGGGCGGGGATTCCGTCGCCCTGCTGCGGCTGGCGGCGGACTGGGCCGAGGCACGGGGGCGGCCGCTGCTGGCTCTGACCGTGGATCACAGGCTCAATCCCGACAGCGCCGCCTGGACCCGGTTCGCAGGCGAGGCGGCGCGGGCGTCGGGCGCCGACTGGCGCGCCCTGGCCTGGGACGGTGAAAAACCGAGCGTCGGGCTGACGGCGGCGGCGCGGGCGGCGCGGCATCGGCTGATCGCCGAGGCGGCGCGAGAGGCCGGGGCGCGGGTGGTCCTGTTCGCCCATACCGCCGACGACATCGCCGAAGCGGACCTGATGCGGGCCGAGGGCTCGACCCTGGGGCGGGTGCGCGAATGGTCGCCGTCGCCGGTCTGGCCCGAGGGGCGGGGGCTGATGCTGCTTCGGCCCCTGCTGGAGGAAAGACGCGAGACGCTGCGGGCCTGGCTGGCGGTCCAGGGCGCGGACTGGATCGAGGATCCCGCCAACGTCGATCCGCGCTTTGGCCGCAGCCGGGCGCGGCGCGCGCTGGCTGGGACGATGGGCGAGACGATGGGCGGGACGATTCCGGCGGCCGCGCGCGGGACGGACGAGGCCGTGGCGGGGGGAGGCGACATCGAGGTTGATGAGGACGAAGGGGCGGTCCGGGTCGCTCGCCCCGTGCGGGGGCGGGCGATGGCGGCGGCGCTGGTCTGCGTGGGGGGCGGGGCGACGCCGCCGCGCGGGGACCGGCTGGAACGGCTGGTCGAGCGGTTGCGGGCGGGCGAGGATTTCACCGCCGTCCTGTGCGGGGCGCGCGTGGAGGCCCGAGGCGAGGCGGTACTGATCCTGCGCGAGGCGGGCGAACTGGCGCGGCGCCCGCCGGCGCCTCTGGCGTTGCGGCCGGGGGTGGAGGCGGTTTGGGACGGACGGTTCGTGTTCAAGGCGCGCGAGGCCGGATGGTCCGTCGTTCCGGCGCGAGGGCGGCTGTCGAGCCTGTCGGAGGCGGATCGGCGCGTGATCCGTAGCCTGCCCCCGGCAGGGCGCGGCGCGGTTCCTGTCCTGGTCCGGGACGGCGAAACCGCCCCGGTTCTTGCAAGCCCGGAGGTGAAAAGGCGCGGTCTTGTCGCGGAACGGCTCAGGCTGGCCGTGGACGAAACGACGCACGAAGACGATCTGATTCATCCGCCCAATGGCGTAAAGCCACGGAAGCTCCTATTTTCCGTGACAGACAATCCAGACCGTGGGCTCAATCCGGGCAAACGGACGACCGAGGACTTCAATGAACCTGCGTAATCTGGCGATCACGGGCGTCATCATCCTGGCCCTTCTCGCAGCCTATGCCGCCGTGTCGCAAGGCGGGGCCATGACCGGAATGGCGACCCAGGGCGCCGCCGGCGCCGGCCGCCCCGAGACCATCACCTATTCCCAGCTGGTCCAGCGGGTCGAGGCGGGCGACATCAAGGAAGCCACCGTGCGCGGCGACCAGGTGACCGGCGTCTACAAGAACAACGGCCGCTTCACCGCCACCACCCCCTATCCGAACGAGCAGCTGGTCAACTCCATGCTGGGCGCCGGCGTCAACGTCGACGCCAAGACCACGCGCCAGTCGATCTGGATGAGCCTGCTGATGGGCATCCTGCCTATCGCGCTGCTGGTCGGGGTGTGGATCTTCTTCATGCGCCAGATGCAGGGCGGGGCGCGGGGCGCCATGGGCTTCGGCAAGTCCAAGGCCAAGCTGCTGACCGAGCACAAGGGCCGCAAGACCTTTGACGACGTCGCCGGCGTGGACGAGGCCAAGGACGAACTGCAGGAGGTCGTCGACTTCCTGAAGGATCCGGGCAAGTTCCAGCGCCTCGGCGGCAAGATCCCCAAGGGCGCCCTGCTGGTCGGCCCTCCCGGCACCGGCAAGACGCTGCTGGCCCGCGCCGTGGCGGGTGAAGCGGGCGTGCCCTTCTTCTCGATCTCGGGTTCGGACTTCGTGGAAATGTTCGTCGGCGTCGGCGCCAGCCGCGTGCGCGACATGTTCGAACAGGCCAAGAAGAACGCCCCCTGCATCATCTTCATCGACGAGATCGACGCCGTCGGTCGTCATCGCGGCGCCGGCCTGGGCGGCGGCAATGACGAGCGCGAACAGACGCTGAACCAGCTGCTGGTCGAGATGGACGGGTTCGAGGCCTCCGAGAACATCATCCTGATCGCCGCCACCAACCGTCCCGACGTGCTGGACCCGGCCCTGCTGCGTCCCGGCCGGTTCGACCGTCAGGTGGTGGTGCCGAACCCCGACGTCTCGGGCCGCGAGCGTATCCTGCGCGTCCATATGAAGGACGTGCCCCTGGCCGCCGACGTCAACGTCAAGACCATCGCGCGCGGCACGCCCGGCTTCTCGGGCGCCGACCTGGCCAATCTGGTCAATGAGGCGGCCCTGACGGCGGCGCGCAAGGATCGTCGCATGGTCACCCATCGCGACTTCGAGGACGCCAAGGACAAGGTGCTGATGGGCTCGGAGCGTCGCTCGATGGCGATGAACGAGGAAGAAAAGCGTCTGACCGCCTATCACGAGGCCGGTCACGCCATCGTCGCCATGAACGTCAAGATGGCCGATCCGGTGCACAAGGCCACCATCGTGCCGCGCGGCCGCGCCCTGGGCATGGTGATGCAACTGCCGGAAGGCGACCGCTATTCGATGAAATACCAGCAGATGATCGACCGGATCGCCATTATGGCCGGCGGCCGGGTGGCCGAGGAACTGATCTTCGGCAAGGAGAACATCACCTCGGGCGCGTCGTCGGACATCGAACAGGCGACCAAGCTGGCCCGCGCCATGGTCACCCGCTGGGGCTTCTCCGAGAAGCTGGGCACGGTGGCCTATGGCGAGAACCAGGAAGAGGTCTTCCTGGGCCATTCGGTTGCGCGCAGCCAGAACGTCTCGGAAGAGACGGCCCGGACCATCGACGAGGAGGTCCGCCGTCTGGTCTCCTCGGGCTGGGACGAGGCCCGCACCATCCTGACGACCAAGGCCGAGGACCACGAGAAACTGTCCCAGGCCCTGCTGGAATACGAAACCCTGTCGGGCGAGGAGATCAAGGACCTGCTGGAGAAGGGCGTCGCGCCGAACCGCGACGAGAACAACTTCCCTAACGCCGGGCCGTCGGTCTCGGTGCCGGTGACGCCGGTGTCGGACGGCACCGACATCGAGGTTCCGGTGTCGGCGCCTGCCCCCACGAGCGTGCCGACGGTGCACTGACGACGGGCGCTGCTCGCTGAAATGATGAAGATGGACCCGCCGGTGGAGTGATCCCCGGCGGGTTTTTCGTGGGCGGTGGGGCAAAGGGGCCTTAATGGCCTGCTGTGTGAACTAGTTTGCATTTTAGACTAGTCTGTGAGATATGACCTTATCCACAAGGGAGGGGTTCTCATGTCGGCATCCGAAATCGATCGTTCCGAGCGTCTTCACGGGCTCGACGCGCTGAGGGGCGGGGCCCTGCTGCTGGGGGTGGTGCTGCACGGCGCCATGTCCTTCTTTCCGACCCAGATCTGGATCGTCGCCGACGATCAGCGCTCGGTCTGGGCCAGCGGTCTGTTCTTCGTCATCCACCTGTTCCGCATGGCGACCTTCTTCCTGATCGCCGGCCTGTTCGCCCATATGATGCTGCAGCGTCGCGGCGTCGGCGGCTTTGTCATCAATCGGCTGATCCGGATCGCGGGGCCGCTGGTCGTGTTCTGGCCGCTGGCCATGGCGGGGATCATCGCCGTGGTGATCTGGATCGGCGTGCGGATGAACCTGACGGCCGCCGATGCGCCGCCGCCGCCGGCCTTCACCGTGGCGACTGTTCCGCTGACCCACCTGTGGTTCCTGTGGGTGCTGCTGATCTTCTATGCGGGTCTGCTGGTGTTGCGTCTGCCGTTCGCGGCGCTGGATCGTTCGGGAGGCTGGGGACGGGCGGTCGACCGGGTCACGGCGGGGCTGATCGGGCCGTGGGGACCGCTTGTTTTGGGCGCGCCGCTGGCCCTGGCCCTGTGGCTGCATCCGAACTGGATCGCCTTCTTCGGCGTGCCGACCCCGGATGCCGGCCTGATCCCCAATACGCCCGCCCTGGTCGGGTTTGGTGTGGCCTTCGGCTTCGGCGTGCTGCTGGACCGGCGGCGCGACCTGCTGGAGCGGATCAGGGGCTGGACCCCGGCCTATCTGGGTCTGGCCGTCGGCGCGGGCGCCGTGGCGATGATGACGGCGGGCGGGCCGACGCCGCAGCTGACGCCCCTGACCGATCCGCAGACGAAGGCCCTGGCGGCCGCCGCCTTCGGCCTGGGGGTCTATGCCTCGGTCTTCGCCGCCGTGGGTCTGGCCCTGACCTTCTTCTCCGGACACAGTCCCATAAGGCGCTATGTCGCCGACGCATCCTACTGGATCTATATCGTCCATCTGCCGCTGGTGATGGCCGCCCAGGTCTGGGTGCAGCATCTGGCCTGGCCCTGGCCGGTCAAGCTGGCGTTGGTTGTCGGCGGGGTGCTGGCCGTGGCGTTCGCCAGCTACGAACTGCTGATCCGGCACAGTTTCATGGGCCGATGGCTGAACGGTCGCCGGGTTCCGTGGCGGCGGGCGCCCGCGTCCGCCCTGTCCCCCGCCGAATAGCTTGCCAACCCCGGCCGCCGCGTCCATCCGAGGGACGCGCCCGCCGCAGAGGAATCATCGATGATCGACACGTCCCGCAGCACGCCCGAGGCCGACCTGGCCTTTCTCCGCTCCATCGTCCAGGGCGGGGGCGACCCTCGGGCCTCCCTGACCATGGGGGTGCTCTATCTGGCCAGCGGCATCCTGTATGGCCTGCAGTGCCTGGTCCACATCGGACAATCCTGGGGCGTGATCCGCTGGTCGGGTCCGGTCAGTCTGGTCTTCGTGACGGGGATCACCGTCGCCTTCCTGGTGGTGATGGTCTGGGCCATCCGCGAGGACCGCAAGAGGAACAAGGCCGGTCCCATCGCGACCCGGACCCTGAACGCGGCCTTCAGCGGCGCCGGCATGGCCAATCTGGCGATCATCATCGTCTTCGGCTTCGGCTCGGCGCGGGATCAGGATTTCGCCGTCTGGCTCTATTATCCGGCCATGATCTTCGCGCTTCAGTCGGCCGCCTGGTTCGTGGCCTGGAGCCTGAAGAAGAAGTCGTGGATGCTGGCCGCCTCGCTGGGCGGCTGGGCGACGGCGGTGGCCCTTGGCCTGCTGGTGCGCCAGCCGCTGATCTATCTGTATGTCGCCACCGCTGCCCTGTTCCTGCTGTTCGCCGGCCCCGGCTGGATCATCACGCGCGAGGCCCTGGCCAAGCGCGACGTCGATTCGGACGCCGGCTGATCCATGGGACTGCAAGATCTCGGACGGATCGACGAGGTGATTCACGGCCGCATGCGGCTGGGGATCATGGTCTATCTGGCCGACGCCGAGGCCGCCGACTTCACCGAGCTGAAGACGGTGCTGGAGGCGACCCAGGGCAATCTGTCGGTCCATCTGAAGAAGCTGGAGGAGGCGGGCTATGTCGCCATTTCCAAGAGCTTCGTGAACAACAAGCCCCTGACGCGCGCCGCGATCACGCCCGAGGGGCGCAAGGCCTTCGCGGCCTATCTGGAGGCGCTGGGCGGACTGATCGGGAGACCGGCATGACGGTTCGGGTCATGGGCATCGTCAATGTGACCCCGGACAGTTTCTCGGACGGGGGGCGATGGGCTTCGACCGAGGGGGCGGTGGAGCAGGCGCTGCGGCTGGTCGAACAGGGGGCGGCGGTGCTGGACGTCGGCGGGGAGAGCACCCGCCCCGGCGCCGATCCGGTGAGCGAGGCCGAGGAGATCGCGCGGACGGCGCCGGTGATCGCGGCCGTTCGCGCGCGCTGGGGCGGGGCGATCAGCATCGACACGATGAAGCCGGCCGTAGCCCGCGCCGCCGTCGCGGCCGGGGCGACGATGTGGAACGACGTGACGGCCCTGACGCACGCGCCCGACAGCCTGGCGGTCGCCGCCGACCTAGGGTGCGAGGTGGTGCTGATGCACATGAAGGGCGAGCCCCGGACGATGCAGGCCGATCCGCAGTATGAGGACGTGGCGGCCGAGGTGCGGGATTACCTGGCCGGGCGGGCCGAGGCGGCGATGGCGGCGGGCGTGGCGCGCGAGAAGATCTGGCTGGATCCCGGTATCGGCTTCGGCAAGACGGCGGCGCACAATATGACGCTGACGGCGCGGCTGGAGGTTCTGGTCGAAATGGGCTTCCCGGTGCTTTACGCCGCCAGTCGCAAGCGGACGATCCAGGCCATCGACCCCATGGCGGTCGAGGCGACCGACCGGCTGGGCGGCTCGCTGGCCCTGGCGCTGGAAGGGGCGCGGCGCGGGGCGCGGATGGTGCGGGTCCACGACGTGCGCGAGACGGTGCAGGCGTTGAAGGTCCAGGCGGCGGTGGCGGCCGGGGCGGAGATCAGGCCGCGTTGATCTGCCACGAGACGCCGAACCGGTCCTGCACCCAGCCGAAGCGACGCGAGAAGCCGTATTCGCCGGGCGGCATCAACGCCTGACCGCCCTCGCCCAGGGCCGACGCGAGGGCGTCGACCTGTTCGGGTTCGTCGACCGTCAGGAAGATCGAGAACGACGGGGTGAAGTCGAAGGCGTGCACCGGCGGCGAATCATTGGCCATGATCTCCAGCCCCGCCACCGACAGGCGCGCCATGGCCACGCCGCGCCCGTCCGGATGACGGTCGAGCGAAACCACCCGCGTGTCGGGCGCCGTCTCGGCATAGAAGTTCAGGGCCTCTTCGCAACGGCCCTGGAACATCAGAAAGGGAGCGGCGGTGGTCACGCCGCCGCCTCGACAGCCTCGATCCGGGCGGCGTAGGCGTCGCGCAGGGCGAACCAGCGGTCCCAGTCCCAGGGGTGCGGCACGCCCAGGGCGGCGTCGTCCAGACCCTCCATATGGTGCTGCCAGCCGGCCAGGACATTGCGACGCGAGTCCTTCCACGACTGGGGAATACGGTGGATCAGGGTCAGGCGTGTGCCGTCGCCGTCGGGCTCCAGCCGCCAGCAGACGACCGATTCCGGATTGCTGCCGAAAGTGTGTTCGAACCGGCTGAAGGGTTGGGCCAGCAGGACCTCGTTGGCCTGGGTGCGGACCTCGGGCCGGTCGGGCATGAACTCATGGTCCGGCTGGCGGAAGTTCAGCGTCATACGGCCGCCGGGAACCAGATCGATGTCGGCCTCGGCCAGCCAGCATCTCAGCCCCTCGGGCGTGGTCAGGGCCTTCCAGACGCGCTCGGGCGAATGGCGCAGGCGGCGTTCGAAACGCACCTCCCAGCCGCCGTCGATCTCGGTCAGCTGACCCTGGTCGTCGCGGGAAAGGATGTCGGTCATTGGGGAAACTCCTTGTCGAGATGGGCCTCGAGCGCATCGAGGCGGTCGGTCCAGAAGCGGCGATAGGGGGCCAGCCAGGCGTCGAGCTCGGCCAGGGGGGCGGGGTTCAGGCTGTAGAGGCGGCGGTTGGCGTCCTTGCGCACCGAGACCAGGCCGGCGTCGCGCAGGACGGACAGATGTTTCGACACCGTCGGCTGGCCGATGGGCAGGGCGTCGACGAAATCGCCGGCAGGCCGCTCGCCGTCCGCCAGCATGGCGACGATGGCCATGCGGTGCGGCTCGGACAGAGCCAGAAGGGGGGCTTGGAGGGCGGGGTTCATAAAGATCGCCTATCAGCAATATTGCCATATAGCAATATATTGAATCGACGGCCCGCTTGCCCCGGAGGGCGGCTTGTCCCATCTGGACGCCATGTCCTGGGTGATGTCGATCAATCCGTGGGCGACGCTGGTCGTCGCCGGTCTGCTGGAAGTGCTGTGGGCGTCCGGTCTGAAGAATGTCGGGCTTCAGCGGCCGTTGACGTCGCTGGGGGTGCTGGCGGCGCTGGCGGCCAGCATGATCCTGTTGTGGGTGGCGACGCAGAAGCTGCCGATCGGCACGGCCTATGCGGTCTGGACCGGGATCGGGGCGGTGGGCGCGGCCCTGGTCGGGATCGTCGTCTATGGCGAGCCGGCGACCGCGGTGCGGGCGGTCTGCATCCTGCTGATCGTCGCGGGGATCGTCGGGCTGAAACTGTTCTCGGGAGCCCACGCATGAGCGTGCTTCATCAGGGCCGTGTGTTGATCCTGGCAGGGTCGGATTCGGGCGGCGGCGCCGGGGTTCAGGCCGACATCAAGGCCGTGACGATGATGGGCGGCTTCGCCGCGACCGCGATCACGGCGATCACGGTGCAGAACACCCTGGGCGTTCACGGGGTCCATCCGCTGCCGCTGGCGCTGATCGCGGCCCAGGCGCGGGCGGTGCTGGAGGATATCGGCACGGACGCCTTCAAGACCGGCATGCTGGGTTCGGTCGAGGTGGTGGAGACGGTCGCCGCCCTGCTGGACGAGGCCGACGCCCCGGCCGTGGTCGATCCGGTCATGGTCGCCAAGGGGGGGCATCCCCTGCTGCCGGATGCGGCGGTGGAGGCGGTGAAGGCGCTGATGATCCCGCGCGCGACCCTGCTGACGCCCAATGCGCCCGAGGCCGAGGCCCTGACCGGGTTCTCCGTCCACGACCTGGACGGCCAGAGGCGGGCGGGCGAGGCGCTGCTGGCCATGGGGGCCAAGGCCGTGCTGATGAAGGGCGGTCATGTCGACGGGCCGATGGTGGTTGATCTGCTGATGACCGTGGACGGCGAGACGGTGCTGGAGGCCGAACGGATCGACACCCGCCACACCCACGGCACCGGCTGCACTCTGGCGAGCGCGTGTGCGGCGGGCCTGGCCCTGGGGCGGCCGCTGGAGGTCGCGGTGGCCGAGGCCTGGGCCTATGTCGGCGAGGCCATCCGGCGCGCGCCGGGCCTGGGTGGCGGGCACGGGCCGCTGGATCACGGATGGCCGGTGCGGGGCTAGGGGCGAATGGCGTGGCGCTGAAACAGGGCGCCATTTGTTCCATTTCCCGTAAGTCCATGGGTTGAAAGCGAAAATTTCCATGGCGCAATGGCGCTGTGTCACGTGGCGACTTCTATGGCGTCTGGCGATGTCAAAGACCGAGCCGCCATTATAAGCGGGCCGGAAAGGGCGCCGGGCATTTCGCCGAATAAATCTGCAAGTCTTTGAACTGCTGAAGCCTTGTCTCGAAAATTGTGCGCGTAAGGGCCGGTCGGCGGTCGGCGGTCGGCGGTCGGGATGACGGGTGTAGGGTGGCGCGCATCTGGGGATGAAAGCGGGCGACGTCTCCCGTTGATCGGACGGGGAGGCTAAGGGTGGGCAATGAGCGACGCCCTGATCCCCCAATCGGCTGAAAGACTGATCGACATCATCCGCGCCGATCCCGGCCTGATGCACGTCTTGCGGACGGTGCGGGGGCTGGACCTGCCCGACTGGCGGCTGGTGTCGGGGGCCGTCTATCAGGCGGTGTGGAACGCGAAGACGGGCCGGCCGGCGGGATACGGGATCAAGGATTACGACCTGGCCTATTTCGACGGATCGGACCTGTCCTATGAGGCCGAGGATGTCGTGATCAAACAGGTCGCGGCCGCCTTCGACGAGCCGTTCCGCGGCCAGGTCGAGGTCCGCAACCAGGCGCGGGTGCATCTGTGGTTCCAGAATCGGTTCGGGGAGCCCTACGAGCCCTTGCACTCGACCGACGAGGCCCTGGGGCGGTTCGTGGCGCCGACCTTCGCGGTGGGGGTGCGGCTGGAGGCGGACGACGCGATCACCGTGGCGGCGCCCTTCGGGCTGGAGGATGTGTTCGCCATGACGGTGCGGCCCAATCCGAACCGACCGTTGGCCAAGGGGTGGGCCAAGACCGTCGAAAATGCGAGAGGGCGGTGGCCGGAGTTGACGGTGGTTCAGGTGTAAGTGAGCCTAGATCGTTCAGGCTTCTGAAGCTGGTTCAATGTCCAAGTTTTCGCTCCCAACTCCTCAAAGCTTGGGTCGAAGCTGATCCCCGACGCCAGCAGGTCAAACTCGTCGTCGATTCCATAGAAGACATCGAGCACCCCGTCATAGCCGGGAAGATCGTGAAACTCCGATGCGAGCAGCATGCCTTCTCTCGCCTGTTCTTGAGGGTCTGCGCCGTTCTCGATAGCCAGGACGATCTGGGATCGAATGATATGCAACAGACGCGGCTTGTTGGTAGGGTCGACGGACAACTCTCGCAGAATGGCGTCAACGAGCGGTTCGGTTTCGTTCCACTCTTCATCACGCAGGATGGCGAGAGCGACCACGGAGTCGGACGTCAGTCCAAGCGCCAGAAGGTCGTCCGCCCAGCGACGCTCGACGTCGATGCCTAGAATGCCTTTTGTGCGATTGCGGATGACAAATCTCGCCCAGGGCGACTGCAACGCGGGAAGGAGATCCACTTCGACCATAACGCCAGTTAACGGCGGGATGGTCTGGCGCACAACAAGAGTTCTAACGCTAGCTGGAGCTTGACGTCGGTCATAGGCCATCCATCGTTGGACCGTCGCCGTATCACCCCCATGACCCTGACCGACATCCTCATTCTGCTGGGACTGAATCTGGCCCTGATCGTCGCTGTGATGCTGGGCCTGTGGCTGGTGGCGTTACGGCTGAAGGACGTCAGCTTCATCGATGCGGTCTGGCCGCTGGGCATGTTGCTGCTGGCGCTGGCGACCCTGCCGCGCACCGAGGGCGATCCGGCGCGCAAGGCGCTGCTGGTCGGGTTGTGCGCGGTCTGGGCGCTGCGGCTGGGGCTTCATCTGTTCCGGCGCTGGCGGGCCAGCGGGGCGGATGGGCGGTATGTGCAGATCGTCGAGGATCAGGAGCGGAACAAGGGCTGGTCGTTCGGCAAGACGGCGCTGTTGTTCGTGTTCCTGCCCCAGGCGGTGCTGGCCTGGCTGACGTCTCTGCCGGTGCAGATGGGGCAGGTCGCAGCACAGCCCCTGAGCGTGATCGCCGGGGTCGGGGCGGTGCTGGCGGTGGTCGGGATCGTGTTCGAGAGCGTCGGCGACGCTCAGTTGGCGGCGTTCAAGCGCGATCCGGCCAACAAGGGCAAGGTGCTGGATACCGGCCTGTGGCGCTATACGCGGCACCCGAACTATTTCGGCGACGCCTGCGTCTGGTGGGGGCTGTGGCTGATCGCGGCGGAGACGGGCGTGGGCCTGTGGTCGATCGCGGGGCCGATCTTCCTGACCTTCACCCTGACGCGGTGGTCGGGGATCGGGATTACGGAGAAGGCGACCCATTCGTCGCGGCCGGGCTATGGCGACTATGTCAAGCGGACCAGCGCCTTCGTGCCGTGGCCGCCGAAGACATAGGGCCTTCCCAGCATCGTCATCCTCCGGTCAGGCCCGAGGATGACGGCGAGGAATGATCCTCGGGGCAGCCCCGAGGATCACGCCAGGCGCCGACCTTAGTTGGTCGTCGGGGTGTTGTGGGTGGTCATGCCGCCGTCGGGGTTGCCGCCCTGTTGTTCGATCTGGTCGGCCTTGCGGTCGGCGTTTTCCTCGACCTGATCGGCGCGGCGGTTCAGGGCGTCTTCCTGAGCGTCGGTCGGGGCGGCGTCTGCCTGGGCTTCCAGCTGGTCGGCGCGGGCTTCGCCCTGGGCCTCGACGGCGTCGGCCTGATTTTCGGCGGCGCGGTCGGCGGCGCTTTCACCGCAGGCGGCGACGCCCGACAGGACGAACAGCGAGGCGGCGGCGATGGCGATCTTTTTCATGACATTTCCTTCCGAAGTTGAGCGGAGGAAACGTCACGGCGGCGCTGGGGTTCACGCCGCCGTGAGCTTTTCGTGAGGATCAGCCCTCGGCTTCGGCGAAGGCGACGCGGGCGGCGCCCAGAAGGGCGGCGTGTTTGTGCATGATCACCTTGGTCGGAATATCGGCCATATAATCCTTGAACCGACCCTTGCGCTCGAACCTCTGGCGGAACGGGCTGGCCTTGATGAAGGGCAGGATGCGGGGGACGATGCCGCCGGCGATATAGACGCCGCCGCGCGCGCCGGTGGTCAGGGCGATGTCGCCGGCGACCGCGCCCAGGATGGCGCAGAAACGGGCCAGGGTCGCTCCGCACGGGCTGTTCGGATCGGCCATCGCCGTTTCGGTGATCTGGGCCGGGTCGTCGATATGGGTCTCGCGGCCGTCGATCTCGGCCAGGGCGCGGTGCATGTTCAAGAGGCCGGGGCCGCAGATCAGGCGTTCGATGGACACGCGGTCATAGCGGCGGCGCAGGATGCGCAGGATCTCGTCCTCGACCGGATCGCCGGGGGGGAAACAGGCGTGGCCGCCCTCGGACGGCATGGCCATCTCCTTGCCGTGGGCGTCGCGCACCAGGGCCGAGACGCCGAAGCCGGTGCCCGGACCCAGGACGGCCACGGTGCAGTGGGGATCGCCGTCGACGGGACCGCCCAGGCTTTCCAGCTGGTCTTCCGGCACCACGGGGGCGCCCCAGGCCAGGGCCTCGAAGTCGTTGATCAGCTTGACCGGCTTCAGACCCAGGGTCTGAAGCTCGGCCTCGGACACCTGCCAGGGCGAGTTGGTCAGGTCGATGGCGCCGTCGGTGACCGGGCCGGCCACGGCGATGACACCGCCGGTCGGCTTGACCTCGCAGCCGTCGATGAAGGCGGCGACCCCCTTCAGGAAGGTGGGATAGCGTTCGGCCGGGAAGCTTTCGTGATGGTCCAGCACGGGCTTGCCGTCGACCATGCGGGCCACGGCGAAGCGAGCATTGGTGCCGCCGACGTCACCGACGAGGAGGGTCTTGTCATTCATGAGGCGTTTCCTGGGTCGGTGCGGAGGGTCAGGCGTCCACGGTCCGGTCGACGAAGTTGGGATCGAACGCACTGTCCGTATTCGATTGGGCGCCGATCGGGAAGGCGAAGCAGACGGTGGCTCCCTCTTCCGCTGTGGTGACGACGTGGCGGAAGGCGCCGAACAGTTCGCGGCCATAGCCCCAGGCCGAGCCGGCGGCGTTGGCGGCGGAGCGGTCGGCGAGGGGGCGGTCGGTCAGGCCGTCGACGCCGACGGTGGTCAGAACCCCGGCCTCGGCGTCCAGACGGATGACATCCCCGTCCTTGACGTGGGCCAGGGGGCCGCCGGCGAGAGCCTCGGGCGAGACGTGGATGGCGGCGGGGGTCTTGCCGCTGGCGCCCGACATGCGGCCGTCGGTGACGAAGGCGACCTTGAACCCCTTGTCCTGGATGACCGACAGGGCCGGGGACAGGCTGTGCAGTTCGGGCATGCCGTTGGCCTTGGGCCCCTGGAAGCGTAGGACCACGACGACGTCGCGGAACAGTTTGCCGTCCTTGAAGGCTTGCAGCGCGTCTTCCTGGGTCTCGAAGACGGCGGCGGGGGCCTCGACGATGCGGTTCTCGGGCTTGACCGCCGAGACCTTGATGACCGCGCGGCCCAGGTCGCCCTTGACCAGACGCAGGCCGCCGTCCTTCTGGAACGGATCGGAGGCGGGACGCAGGATGTCGAGATCCAGGCTTTCCTTGACCCCGTCGCGCCAGACCAGTTGGCCGTCGACCATCGACGGCTCCTGGAAATAGGCCTGGATGCCTGGTCCCATGATGGTCGTGACGTCCGCGTGGATATGGCCGTGCTCGGCCAGTTCGCGGGCCACGAAGGCGACGCCGCCGGCGGCCTGGAAGGCGTTCACATCGGCCGAGCCGTTCGGATAGACGCGCGCCAGGAGGGGGGTGACGGAAGACAGCTCGTCCATGTCGGTCCAGTCGATCAGCACGCCCGCCGCCCGCGCCATGGCGACCAGATGGATGGCGTGGTTGGTCGAACCGCCGGTGGCCAGCAGGGCGACGATCATGTTGACGATGGACTTCTCGTCGATGACGTCGGCCATGCGGCTCTCGCCGCTGCGCGCCAGTTCGACGGCGCGCTGGGCCGCCGCCGCCGTCAGGGCGTCGCGCAGGCCGGTGTCGGGGTGGACGAAGGCGGTAGAGGGCATGTGTAATCCGCCCAGCTCCATCATCATCTGATTGGAGTTGGCCGTGCCGTAGAAGGTGCAGGTGCCGGGGGAGTGATAGGAGCCGATCTCGCTTTCAAGCAGGGTGTGACGATCGACCTTGTTCTGGGCGTACTCTGCGCGGACCCGGGCCTTTTCCGCATTCGGAATACCGGACGGCATCGGACCGGCGGGGGCGAAGACGACGGGCAGGTGGCCGAAGGCCAGGGCGCCCATGAACAGGCCGGGCACGATCTTGTCGCAGACCCCCAGCATCATGGCCGCGTCGAAGGCGTCGTGGGTCAGGGCCACGCCGGCGGACATGGCGATGACGTCGCGGCTGAACAGCGACAGCTCCATGCCGGGGCGGCCTTGCGTGACGCCGTCGCACATGGCGGGGGTGCCGCCGGCGACCTGGGCCGTGGCGCCGACCTGACGCACGGCCTCGCGCACCACGCCGGGGAAGCGTTCGAACGGCTGGTGGGCCGACAGCATGTCGTTATAGGCGGTGACGACGCCGATATTGGGCTTGGAGCCGTCCATCGCCGTCAGTTTGTCGGCGATGGTCTGGCCGGCGAAGGCGTGGGCCCAGTTGGCGCAGGACAGTTTAGCGCGGCCGGCGCCCGAGTTTGCGGCGGCGTCCATACGGCGCAGATAGTCGGCCCGGGTGGCGCGGCTTTTTTCGACGATGCGGGCGGTGACCGCGGCGACCGTGGGGTTAAGGGCCATGTCAGCCTTCCTCCGTCCACAGAACTTCAAGGGGAACGCCGGCGGCGATAAGCGCGGCGATGGGCTGGATCTTGGGATCGCCCTGGGCCTGTTCCTCGAACACCCGACGCTTGGCGGCGCCCTTCAGGCCCAGGATCACCCGGCCGGCGGACATCAGATAGGGCAGGTTGATCGACAGGCGCTCGATCGTCGGCGCCCGGCCGTCGCGGCCGTGGGGCACGCCCAGGACGGTCGGTTTCAGCGTCGGGGTCAGCAGGGTCTTCAGGGTGGGGCTGTCAGGGAACATGGAGCAGATATGGCCATCCTCCCCCATGCCGAGAAGGACCGCGTCGAAACGACCGCCCTCGGCCGCCAGGGCGTGGGCGGCGACGGCGGCGGCGCGGTCGACCGTGACCTCGGGCGTGTAGAGGGGGATGAAGCGGCCGGCGGCGGCCTTGTCCTGCAACAGGACGTCGCGGATCAGGCGGGCGTTGGACTCGGGCGAGGTCTCGGGGACATAGCGCTCGTCGACCAGGGTCACGGCGATGTTCGACCAGCCCAGGTCCGTCGCGGCGAGGCGGCGATAGACCGGGGCGGGTGTCGTGCCGCCGGGGCCGGCGAAGAAGGCCCGGCCGTTGTCGCGGACGGCGGCGCTCAGGGTTTCGCTCAGGCGGGCGGCGATGGCCTCGGCCCAGGCGTCGATGGTGGGGAAGGCTTCGATCACGGGCGTCTCAGACATTGGTCGTGTTCCAGTCGCGGCCGGTGCGCATCATCAGCATGTCGGCGCTGTCGGGGCCCCAGGTGCCGGCGACATATTCGTCGGGCTTGAGGCCGGACTCGGCCCAGGCCTCGGCCACCTCGTCGACCCATTTCCAGGCCTGTTCCGCCTCGTCGCGGCGGACGAACAGGGTGGATTCGCCGGCCATGGCGTCCAGCAGCAGACGCTCATAGGCGATGCGGCGACGCGGCGGGGCGGCGGACTTGCCGTCGACGCCCCAGGACAGGCTCATGGTGATGGGCTGGAGCTGCATCCGCTTGTCCAGGCCCGGCCGCTTGTTCATCACCGTCAGCGAGATGTCTTCCTCGGGCTGAAGCTCGATGATCATGCGGTTGGCCGGCGCCTCGCCCTCGTCATTGTCGAAGATCGAGTGGGGGACCGGCTTGAACTGGATGACGATCTCGGTGCGCTTCTCGGGCAGGCGTTTGCCGGTCCGCATGAAGAAGGGCACCCCGGCCCAGCGCCAGTTGTCGATGTCGGCGCGGATGGCGACGAAGGTCTCGGTGTCGGAATCCTCGCCGCGCTCCTCGTCATAGCCCTTGACCGGCTTGCCGTCGGAGACGCCCGCCACATACTGGCCGCGCACTGTGACGCGCTCGGCCTCCTCGTGGGTGATGGGGCGCAGGGACCGCAGCACCTTGACCTTTTCGTTGCGCAGCGATTCCGGATCCAGGTCCGACGGCGGCTCCATGGCCACCAGGCACAGCAGCTGGAGCATGTGGTTCTGGAGCATGTCGCGCAATGCTCCGTACTCGTCGTAATAAGGCCAGCGGTCGCCGACCCCGACGGTCTCGCCGATGGTGATCTGGACGTGGTCGATCGTCAGATTGTTCCACAGCGGCTCGAAGATGGTGTTGCCGAAGCGAAGCGCCGTCAGGTTCTGGACCGTCTCCTTGCCCAGATAGTGGTCGATGCGGAACACCTGGTCCTCGCGGAAGGCGTGGGCCACGGCGTCGTCGATCTCGCGGAAGGACTTGAGGTCGCGACCGACCGGCTTTTCCAGCACGATGCGGCAGTTGCGCTCGGCCAGGCCCGCCGTCTTCATCGCGGTGACGATGCGGCCATACAGCGACGGCGAAACGGCGAGGAAGGAGGTGACCTCGCCGTCGCCGACCTTGTCCTTCAGAGGCTTCAGGCTTTCCGGGTCGGTCGCGTCCACGGCCAGATAGTCGAGGCGAGCCTTCATCCTGGCCCAGGCGTGGTCGTCCCAGGCGTGGTCGGCCTCGGCCTTGGCCTTCACCGCGTCGTGGACCTTGGCGACATATTCCTCGGCCGTTTCGTCAGAGCGGGCGGCGCCGATGATCTTCAGGTCTTCCGGGAGCAGACCGTCGTGTTCGAGGAAATAGAGCGACGGCAACAGCATCCGCATCGCCAGATCGCCGCCGCCGCCGAACAGAATGAGAGCCGCCATGCTTTTCCCCTGAACGATCCCGTCGTGCGGAATCTTTCGCCTTTATGGTCTGGGCGTCGCTTTGCCCGCTTCCGCCCGTGACGCCAACACGTCGAGGACATCCTGAAACACCATGTTACGGGCGTGGAGAAGCACCAAGAGGTGATAGATCAAATCCGCAGCCTCGCTGGCGAGTTCCTCGTCAGGGCCTGCGACCCCTGCGAGGGCGGTCTCGACGCCTTCTTCGCCGACCTTCTGGGCGATCCGTTTGGGGCCTTCGGCGATCAGTCTGGCGGTCCAGCTTTCCGACGGATCGGCGGCGGCGCGTTCGGCTATGGTTCGTTCCAGCCGGGCGATCCGGCCCAGGCCGGGCGCGTCGGCCGCGCCGAAACAGCTGGTCCGGTGCAGGTGGCAGGCGTCGCCGACGGGGTTGACCGACAGGACCAGGGCGTCGCTGTCGCAGTCGGCGGTCATGCCCACGACGTGCAGCCGGTCGCCCGAGGTCTCGCCCTTCCTCCAGCGGCCGCCGCGCGAGCGCGAGAAGAAGGTGGCTTCGCCCGACTCGATGGTCTCGTCCAGGGCGGCGCGGTCCATATAGGCGAGCGTCAGAACCTGAAGCGTGGACGCGTCCTGCACGACCACGGGGATCAGGCCGTTTCCTTTTTCGAAGTCGATGGTGTCGGGGTCGATCATGGAATCCTCTCCTCAAAAATCCTCCCCCTCTGGGGGAGGATTTTTGAGGAGAGGATTCCATGATCGACCCCGACAC
>NZ_JACESA010000030.1 GCF_013912065.1 Brevundimonas sp. | reverse complement strand
GCGGGCGCGGGGCGGGCAAGACGCTGGCGGGGGCGTCGTGGATCGCCGACATGGCCGAGCGGCTGGGGCCGGGCGGGCGGCTGGCCCTGATCGGCGCCACCCTGCACGACGTGCGCGAGGTGATGATCGAGGGGCCGTCGGGGGTGATGAGCCTGCCGCGCTGGACCCTCGCCGGGCCGGACGGGGAGCGGGGCCTGGAGCCTGGGCCGTGGCGGGGGCCGGTCTATCAGCCGTCGCGGTGGCGGCCCTGTACGAACAGGGGCGGGTGCGGCACGCTGGAGACTTCGCCGCCCTGGAGGAGGAGCTGATGGCCCTGGGGGCGGCCGAGGACGACGCGCCGGACGAGGGCCATTGGGACCGGGCCGACGCCCTGGTCTGGGCCGTGACCGACCTGATGCTGAACGACCGGAGCGAGGGGCCGCGCGTGCGCCGGCTTTAGGCGGCCCTGATTAGGCGGCCCCGACTAGGCAGCCATGATGGCGAGGTCGTCGGGGCTCTCGCCCCGGCCGAGGAGGCCGGTCTCGAAGTCCATGAAGATGTCCATCAGCTCCTCGACCCCCGGCGGATGGGCGGCGGGGCGGAAGCGGAAACGCCAGTAGCTGACGATATGCTGCACGGCCCCCAGTTGGTCGCCCAGCTTGGCGAACATCGACGGGGCGTCCAGCAGGAAGTCGCGGAAGGCGGTGGGGCGGCCCTCCTGGGTCAGGCGGGCGTAGGCGTCGTCATAGACCCGCAGGGTGCGGCTGACCTCGTCGCAGGTGCGGATGATGCGGCCGCGCAGGACGGCGCGGCTGCGGTCCAGATGCTCGCGGGCCGGGCGGTCGACCTTGCCGGTCGGCTTGATGGTGCGCACCGCCTCGGCGACGACCGCGACCTCGCCCAGCAGGGTCGACAGGGTCCATTTGTAGTAGAGGAAGCCCTTCCAGCAGAAGACCCCCTCCTGATACTGCTCCGGCGCCAGGCGCAGGGTCTGGCGCAGGGCCTCCAGCTGGTCGCCGGGCGTGTTGGACAGGATCTTGGCCGCCATCCGCGCCGCCGACTCCGAGGCCACGGCGACGGTGTCCCCGCCGAGGCTGAGGGTGACCAGGGGCTCGATCTCGCCGTGGACGAAGGCCTGCATCCGCTGCAGGTCGCTGTCGCTGATCGAGAAATAACAGGGCGCCGGGTCCAGACCGCCGCGTCGCAGCTGCTCGCGCAGCAGGAAGGGATCCAGCGACGGCAGTTTGTCGATCAGCCGCAGCGTCTCGATGTCGGGATGGGTCGGGGCGACGCCGAAGGCCTCGGCCATCATCCGCTCGAAGCCGATCTGGTTGACGAAGACATAGCGGCCGCCGGTCTTCAGGTCCTCGTCGTCGATGGGGATGACCACCTTGGTGGCCACCTGGCGTCGGCCGGTGAACAGGTCGGTCTCGTTGCGCCGCAAGCGGTGCTTGATGATCAGGGCGCGGTTCAGGACCGGGGTGCGGAAGATCGGCCGTGCGGCCCAGTCCGGATTGCGCACGGCGCCGTCGGCGCGGCTGTCGCCGTTCTCCTCCCACACGCGCAGCAGGTTCAGCACCCGGGCGGTGGAGGCCGAGCCCCTGAGATGCTCGAGATTGCGAACGACGCGGTCAGTCATGCCGCACAGATTGCAACACCAATGATGACCAATGGCTTAGCTTTACGGGGGGAACGGCAAATTCCGCGCGACCCGAGGCGCGGACGGGCCTAGACTGGCCGCATGCAGATGTTCGACATTCTGGTGATCGCCGCCATCGCCGCTGTCACGGTGACGCTGGGGTTCGGCCTCTATTCGCTGTTCCGGGGCGGGGACTACGCCCGCAGCCATTCCAACAGGCTGATGCGCTGGCGGGTCGGGTTGCAGGCCGTCGCGGTGCTGCTGCTGGTCGGGGGGATGATCTGGAAGGCGACCGGATCTTGAGGGGCGCGGAGGCCCGGTCATGGTGACGCTGAACAAGATCTATACGAAGACCGGCGACGGGGGCCAGACGCGGCTGGCCTCGGGCGCGCCCGTGTCCAAGTCCGACCGCCGGGTCGAGGCCTATGGGGCGGTGGACGAGCTGAACGCCGTGATCGGGGTGGCGCGGCTGAACAGCGGCCAGAACGACCGGATCGACGCCATGCTGGCCCGGATCCAGAACGAGCTGTTCGACCTGGGCGCCGACCTGGCCACGCCGCTGGACCCGCCGCCGGCCTGGGAGGCGCTGCGCATCCTCGACAGCCAGGTGGAGCGGCTGGAGCAGGAGATCGACTGGATGAACGAGAGCCTGAAGCCGCTGGACAGTTTCATCCTGCCGGGCGGCTCGCCCCTGTCGGCCCACCTGCACGTGGCCCGCACGGTGTGCCGCCGCGCCGAGCGCGAGGCGGTGCGGCTGGTCGAAGCGGGGGCCGAGGTCAATGGGGCGGCGGTGCGGTATCTGAACCGGCTGTCGGATCATCTGTTCGTGGCGGGCAGGCGGGCCAATGCGAACGGGGCCAACGACGTGAAGTGGAAGCCGGGGGCGACGCGGTAGGGGCGTAACGCCCTTTCGTCATTCGTCCTTTCGTCCTTCTCTCTTTCGTCATTCCGGGCGAAGGGCCGCTTGGCCCGAAGACCCGGAACCCAGCGGCGCCGAAGGCGAAATCCATCCGCCGCACACTATTGAAAAACCGTATCCGCGACAGGTTCGCGCTCTCGCGCGCCGCTGGGTTCCGGGTCTCCGCTGCGCTGCGCCCGGAATGACGAAAGATTACATATGGTGTAGGTTGTGTGCATGGCGACCCATCGCACCTTTGTCGCCACCTACATCATGGCGAGCGGACGGAACCAAACGCTGTATGTCGGGATGACGTCGAACCTTGTGGCGCGGGCGTGGAAGCATCGAAACGGGACGTTCGAAGGCTTCGCCAAGGAGAACGGCTGCACGCGGCTGGTCTGGTTCGAGCGACATGTGTGGGTTGTGGACGCCATCACGCGCGAGAAGCGGATCAAGGGGTGGAAGCGGGATTGGAAGCTGAAGCTGATCGAGGATTTGAACCCCGGTTGGCGGGATCTGGCGGCGGACTGGTACGAAACGACCGATCCGAACTGGACGCCGCCGGAAGAGGATTGATCACCCTCTTTCGTCATTCCGGGCGAAGGGCCGCTTGGCCCGAAGACCCGGAACCCAGCGGCGCCGAAGGCGAAATCCATCCGCCGCACCATGTTTGAAGATCGAATCCGCGACAGGTTCGCGCTCTCGCGCGCCGCTGGGTTCCGGGTCTTCGCTACGCTTCGCCCGGAATGACGAAAGCAAAGGGAGGGGCTTTAGTTCGCCGGTCGGGCCGCGGCGAGGGCGGCCTTCTGGCGGGTGATTTCGGCGGCGAGGGCGCGGTCCTGGGCGGCGAGTTCGTCCTCGATACGGATCAGTTCGCGATTCTTTTCGTCCGAGGCCTCGGCGCGGGAGACGCCGTTGGGGCGGCCGGTGATCTGGGCGATGGAGATGGGCTGGGCGCAGATACGGTGTTCGATGTCGTACCACTTGCCCGCCGCCTCGCAGCGTTCGCCCGGGGCGACCCAATAGTCCTGAAAGACGAAAATGCCCGCCACCACGACGCCGAACAGGGCGAAGAAGATCATGGACAGGCGGGGAAAGGTCAGAAAGCGCTTCATCTCTGGGTCCGTTGGGCGGGATTTTGCACGGGAGCTTGACCCCGCGTTACGTTGACAGGCCTTCGCGACCGCTCCATGTCCTGCCCCTGCATTCAGGCGATTTCACGGATAGACCCATGAAGGTTCTCGTCCCCGTCAAACGGGTGATCGACTATAACGTCAAGGCCCGCGTCAAGGCCGACCAGTCCGGCGTGGACCTGGCCAACGTCAAGATGAGCATGAATCCCTTCGACGAGATCGCCGTCGAAGAGGCGGTTCGTCTGAAGGAAGGCAAGGAGCATCACGCCGCCGGAACGGCCACCGAGATCGTCGTGGTCTCCATCGGCGTGACCCAGGCCCAGGAAACCATCCGCACCGCCCTGGCCATGGGCGCGGACCGGGGCCTGCTGATCCAGTCGGACACGGACCTGGAGCCGCTGGCGGTCGCCAAGCTGCTGAAGGCGGTGGTCGAGGAAGAAAAGCCCGACCTGGTCCTGATGGGCAAACAGTCCATCGACGGCGACAATAATGCGGTGGGCCAGATGCTGGCCGCCCTGCTGGACTGGCCCCAGGCGACCTTCGCCGGCAAGCTGGCCATCGACGGCGGCAAGGCCACGGTGACGCGCGAGGTCGACGGCGGCCTGCAGACCCTGGCCGCCGAACTGCCGGCGGTGGTGACGGTGGACCTGCGGCTGAATACGCCGCGCTACGCCTCCCTGCCCAACATCATGAAGGCCAAGAAGAAGGAGATCGCCGTCAAGGCGGTCGCCGATTACGGCGTCGACGTCGCCGACCGTCTGAAGGTGCTGAAGGTCGCCGAGCCGCCCAAGCGGTCGGCCGGCGTCAAGGTGGCCGATGCGGCCGAACTGGTTTCCAAGCTCAAGTCCGCGGGAGCGCTGTAATATGGCTGTCCTCGTCATCGCCGATCACGACGGTTCGACCGTTCGCGACACCACCCACAAGACCGTGACCGCCGCCCTGGCCCTGTCGTCCGACGTGGACGTCCTGGTCGTCGGGCAGGGCGCGCAGGCGGCCGCCGACAGCGCGGCCAAGATCGCCGGCGTGCGCAAGGTGCTGCTGGCCGAGAGCGCCGGCCTGGGCAAGGTGCTGGCCGAGGCCGTCGAGGCCACGGTCCTGCCGCTGGCCGCCGGCTACGACGCCATCCTGACCCCGGCCTCGACCGACGGCAAGAATTTCGCGCCCCGGATCGCCGCCAAGCTGGACGTGGCCCCGATCTCGGACATCGTCGAAGTGGTCTCGGCCGATACCTTCGTGCGGCCGATCTACGCCGGCAACGCCCTGGAGACGATCCAGTCGGCCGACGCCAAGAAGGTGATCACCGTGCGCCCGACGGCCTTCGCCGCCGCCGCCGAGGGCGGGTCCGCCCCGGTCGAGAGCGTCGCCGGCGCCGATGCGCCCAAGACGAGCTTCGTCTCGGACGAAATGGTCAAGTCGGACCGCCCCGAACTGGGCGCCGCCAAGATCGTCGTCTCGGGCGGCCGCGCCCTGGGTTCGGCCGACGAGTTCCACGCCGTGATGGAGCCCCTGGCCGACAAGCTGGGCGCCGCCATCGGCGCCTCGCGCGCCGCAGTCGACGCCGGCTACGCCCCCAACGACTATCAGGTCGGCCAGACCGGCAAGGTGGTGGCCCCGGCCCTGTATATCGCCATCGGCATCTCGGGCGCGATCCAGCACCTGGCGGGCATGAAGGACTCCAAGACCATCGTCGCCATCAACAAGGACCCGGACGCCCCGATCTTCCAGGTCGCGGACTATGGGCTGGTCGCCGACTACAAGACCGCCGTGCCGGAGCTGATGGCCGCCCTGGGCTGAGGCTGAGGCTTGGGGGCTGAGGCTTCATGAAACTGCCAGGCGGTGAGCGCGCGGTTGTTCCGGATGGAAAAATCGAAGCCTACTGCCTGTCGGTTCACCACCCCGAGGGTCGGCACAAGGCCCGGGTCTTCGCGGCGGCGCTGGGTCTGACCCTGGCTGATGCGCCGCTGCTGAAGCGCCGACTTCTGGAGGCCGCGCGGGATGCGGATGCGGTCCCGGTCGGCGAGACCGCGTTCGGGACTCTGTACCGGGTGCGCTTCATGCTAGAATATCGGGGTCGTGCGGCGATGATACGCAGCGGCTGGATCGTCGGACTGGATGGCGCACCTCGCCTGACCACGGCGATGGTGGAATGACGACGATGGCTGAAGAACTCGATGTCGTGGCTCTTCTGACGGATCGCCCGGACCTGGGCCTGAAAAAGGGCGACCGGGGCACGGTCGTGATGACGCTCGGCGAGACGGGGTTGCTGGTGGAATTCGCCGACGACAACGGCGTCGAGCGGGCGACCCCGAGCCTGGACGTGGGAGAGGTCGAAGTGGTGTGGCGGATCGCCGATCATCGCACCTCCGTCGACGGCTCCGACCGGGGCGGCCGGCGCGCCGCCGGCTGATCCCCTGGCCCGACTGCCCGTCAAGCTTCAGCCCGGCGCCTCCAGCGACCGGATCGACGGCTGGGACGTGGACGCCGAGGGCCGGCCCGTGCTGAAGGTGCGGCTGCGCGCCCGGCCGGTGGACGGCGAAGCCAATACGGCCCTGATCAAATTCCTCGCCAAGGCCCTGGGGGTGTCGCGGTCCTCGGTCGATCTGGCGCGGGGCGGTCAGTCGCGGCTGAAGATGATCGAGATCGCGGGGCTGGACGATGCGGCGTTGAAGACGCGGCTGGACGGGATCGTCGCGGCTGGTCGAGCGTTTGGTTAAGAGACCAAGCGAGGACTGATCATGTTCCACACCGGACCCGACATCCGCCACAAACATCCCGGCTCGCGCCGCGCGGCGGTCGCCATCCCTGTTGTCGTCGCCCTGTCAGTCCTGGCTTGGTGGGCTCTCGCCGTCATATTGGGCTGACCGTCTCGCGCAATCATCGCAATTACTTGCGGGAGCCCTGTGCCGGAGTCGCGTCCGTCGACGCCTCGTCGCCTTCGAGTTTCCGGCGCAGCGTCAGGATCACCCGGTGTACGGTTTCGAGGTCCCTGGTTTCGACGCCCTCCGCCAGCGCGTTCGCCCAGGGTTCCTGTAGCTCCATCGCCGACTGAAAGGCGCGCCGGCCCTTGTCCGTCAAGACGACGAGCTGCGCCCGCTTGTGATGGGGGTTCGGGGCGAAAGCGACGAGCCCCGTGCGTTCCAGATCGTTGATGATCCTCTGCACGTTCTGGCGGTTGGCGCCCAGATCACGCGCAAGCCAGGCCACCGGCTGCGGACGCTCGGCGGCGACGATGGCCCCGAGCATCTGCCAGCGCGCACTCGTCAAACCGAGCGTCGCGACCAGCCGGTCGCCGGCTGTCACGGCCAGGCTGTTGAACCTGAACAGGTCGAGCATCAACCGCGTCAGGGCGGCTGCAGAAGGGGTTCGCGGCATCGGGACCTCAGTATCGCGCCATGAGGGCGTATTGACATCATCATGTCAATAACCCACTCTAGTTGACACTATCATGCCAATTGGAGTGCAGGCTGTCATGTCGCCGTTTCGCTCTCTTGATCCCGCATCTCAGACGCGGCCTAGAGCTCGGGGAGGGCGCGGGTCATGTCGAAGCTAATCCATCCTCTCGCGGGCGGCGTCGCCCTTGTCACGATCAGCATCTTTTGGCTCTCGACGGTCTTTAGCGAGATCTTCGGCTCCGAAGCCATGGTCGTGGCGGTCAAGACTGCAATCCCGTGGGGCTTGCTGCTGCTGATGCCGGCGATCGCCCTGGCCGGGGGAACAGGTTTCGCCCTGGCCAAGGGCCGCCGGGGCGGCCTTGTCGGAACCAAGATCAGACGGATGCCGCTGATCGGGGCGAACGGCGTTCTCATCCTCATGCCGTCCGCGCTTTTCCTGGCTTCCAAAGCCGGCGCGGCGTCCTTCGACGGCGTCTTCTACGCGATCCAGGTGATCGAACTCGCGGCAGGCGCGGTCAACATCACGCTGCTCAGCCTCAATATGCGCAACGGCCTCATGATGAAGGGCCGACTTCGCGCAGTCGGTAAATCTAGATGACGACGCGCGATGCGGCGCAGGCTGGACGGCCGTTCGAATTTTGACTGGGGGAAGTGGCGCGCCGCCGTGGACGAAGCCGAGAACTATTCTGCCGCCGTGGCATGGGCCGCATAGGTCGGAAACGCGCCATGACCTAGGGAAGCCGGACGACTGTAAACCAGAACTCTTCGATGGAGTTCACGATCGCCCGAAACGACTCCAGACCGACCGGCTTGGTGACGTAGCAGTTCGCACCGAGTTGGTAGCTCTTCACGATATCCCGCTCCGAATCCGAAGACGTAAGCATTACTACAGGTATGTGGCGCAGAGCAGGGTCGGACTTGATGGTCTTCAGCACTTCGCGCCCATCCAGGCGCGGCAGATTCAGGTCCAGAAGCACGAGATCTGGCAAGCCGTCGGGCGAGTCTACGGCCTCCCTCAGATGCTTGATCGCGATGACCCCGTCGACCGCCGTGGCTATTTGAACATGAAGCTTCCCCGCCTCGAGGGTTTCTTGGGTGAGAAAGGCGTCGGCTTCGTTGTCCTCAACCAGCAGAACTTTGATCGGCACAGCCATATTCCTATCCTTAGCGCGGCTCGACGCCGCACCGCGACCAGACATCGAAAATCGAAATTCACCGGTCGTCGATAATGAGTCCGACGTCCCGCCTACGTTGTCAATGGCGCAACCCCTCTCTCCTCCGTCTCCTCGCTATTGGCGTGTTGCGCGGGCGGCAACGGAAGACTTACGAGGAAGGCCGACCCTTTGCCCGGCTCCGACTCACACCAAATTTCACCGTTCTGAGCCAGCACGGCCTTCCGCGCCAGAGTCAGGCCCAGACCGCTGCCTGTATACTCGCTACTGTTATGAAGCCGGGTCAGAGGTTTGAAAATATCCTCTATATATCGAGACTCTATACCTATCCCGTTGTCTTCGAATTTCATGACACATCTGTCGCCATCAACATAGCTTGTCACAATAACCGTCGGCGCTTCGCTCTTGTTATATTTCAAACCGTTTACGATGATGTTCTGCGCAACCTGAGTCATCATGGCGTCGTTTCCGAGTATGCTCGGTGCGGGCGAAACGACGATCCGGCCGCAGCGCTCTTCCAGATAAGGCGCCAGCGACGCACGGACGCCGTCGAGCACCCTGTTCACGGAGATCGCCTCGAACGTCGGAGCCTTCCCGAGCAAGGTGTATTGGGACATGACATCGACGAGATCCGCTAAACGCTTGGCCGCGCCATTCATGAAGGCCAGATGATTCAGCGTGTCGGAAGACCGCCCCCCTTCTATGGCCTCGGTAATCAGGGTCGCAAACGTCCTGATCTGTCGAATAGGCTGTTTGAAGTCGTGAGCCAGCGCATAGGCGAAGTTCTCCAACTCTTCACGTTGCTCGTCGATGATACGGGCTTGCTTGGTCACGCGGACTGCATGTTCAACGGCGCGGCGAAGCGATTCCAGGGTCATGCGCGACTTGGGAATATAGTCGGTCACCCCGCTGGTCAGGGCGTTCGCGGCCAGGACCTCGTCGCCGAAACTGGTGCTGAGCACGATCGGCAAATAGGGGAATGCGCCGCGCAACTCCTGCGCACATGTCAGGCCGTCCAGGAACGGCATGTTGTAGTCGATGATGAGGCAGTCGAACGCCTGATTTTCGCAGGCCTGTAGAGCCAACCTCGCGTCGCATTCAATGTGAATATCGACGTCGGGTATCGCCTGGCGAAGCAACTCCTGAGTCAGCGCCAACTCTGCTGGGTCATCGTCGATCAGACACAGTCTCAGGGGCGACATCGGGATCTAACCTCGCGCTTTACTGGACGCGCGCTGGGGCAGCCGCATTTCGACACAGGTCCCGCTGGCGCAGTCGATTAACCGAACATCGCCTCCGAGCCGCCGGAAGATTCGCCTCGCGATCGTCAGTCCGACGCCGGCCCCCGCGTTGGGATCACGAGGGTTCAGGCGATGGAACATCTCAAAGACCTTCTCGCGCTGCGGCTGTTCGACACCTACGCCGTTGTCGCTGACATGGAGCACCCAATCGTCGGGATCTGCGATCCGCTTGACCACGACCAGCGGCCGCACGTGCTCAGGCGTGAACCGGATCGCATTGTCAAGCACGCGCTCGAAGGCCTGGGTGACCAATTTGGGGTCCATGACCACTTCGCCCAGAGGGTCTGGCGACAGTTCGGCGCCGCGCCGGCGAGCCTCCTCTCCCAGGTTGGACCAGGCCGCCGCCAAGACAGGGTCAGCGGGGGTCAAGATCGGCCTGAGCGGCTGCTGCTGAACACGAGAATAGCCCGCCAATCCTTCGACCTGCGCCTGACCTGTGTCCGCCGCCTGGTTGATGCGGTCGATGAAGTTGCGCTGACGCTCCGAAAGCCCGGCGGGCAGCTCGCGCTCGAGCAGGCCGACAAAACCTTTCACGTGGCGAAGCGTCGTCAGCAAGTCATGGGAGACGATGTAGCTGAATGAAGCCAGCTCAGCCTCAAGTTCAGAAACACGATGTCTCTCGTCTGCCTGGCTATTCGCAGTCGAACACCATTGCTCATTGAAGTCTGTGCCGATCTGGCTCATTTGGCGCTCACTCACAGCTCACCCTCCCAACTGCACAAACCATGGCGCGTAGAGGTGTGATGGTGCCCACATTCTGTAAATAATTGTACCACCCATTTTCATTTTGCAGTGCAGCAAACATTTGCGGATAAACCGTAAGTAAGTTTACTTATAATCAAACTTCGTAGAGGGTTTATTTCTAGGAGAAATGCTTTTATTCAAATCTTAACTATCCAAACCAATGATGAATGCTTGTCATCAATACGATGATTGTATCGATAGCCGGCTAATGGACCTGACGACCTTACCGCTGACGACATCGTCCGCCGAACGTTGGGCGGGGCCTTGTGACGGCACGTCCAGAAGGGCGGAACTGCCGTGGAGCCTGGATGTATTGGCCGTTGATGATGACGCCGCCGACACGGCGCTGATCATGGAAATTCTCCGCCGTCATCCGCGTGTCCGGGATGTGATTTCTTCCCTCACGCCGGAAGACGCCCTGTATCGTCTGGCGAAGAGAGGCTTCCATCCGAACCTGGTGCTCCTTGATCTGAACATGCCGAAGGTCAACGGCTTCACCTTCCTGAAGGCGCTAAGACAGGTGCCGTGGCTGAGGCGCACGCCGGTGGTAATGCTCACGACCTCGCGCCACCCGCACGACCTCGAGCGCGCTCATGAAACGGACATCATGCGCTACATGGTCAAGCCAGACTCGTTTGATGAAATGGAGTTGCGTATTAATGGAGTAATTCGCCAACTGGTTGTAAGGAGCTAGACCATGGCAAGCTTGGATCTGTGCATCGACCCGCAGGACTACCGCCCCGAAATGCTCCAGCCGGCGACCGAGGGCTCGCTGTTGCAAGTCCTATTGGTCGAGGACGATGACGCCGACGCCTACCTGATCTCAGAGGTTTTGATGCGCGACCCTCGGGTCGGCGTCATCCGCAGGGCGCGCGACGGCGTGGAGGCCTTGGAAATGATCGATGAAGGGCGCGCGCCTCCTCACCTCGCGATCATTGACCTGCACATGCCCCGCAAGAATGGCTTCAGCCTCTTGCTGGAACTTTCCGTTCGACCGATTTCAGGTTGCGCCCTGGCGGTCCTGACCTCGTCCGTGGCGGACGCGGACGCGATCCGCTCCAAGCTCAGGGGGGCGAACTACTATCTGACCAAGCCGGTCGCGATGGCCAGCCTGGCGGTCGCGCTATCTGACCTCATCACGGACGTCATAAGTTGATCGCATGAAAACGGCGCCATCAGTCCGGGCCGACATCCATTTGGGCATGCTCGAACGACATTGTAGCCGACCCGAACACTAAGCCTAAGCCAGGCCTCGCAGTTCCAAATAGATTTCGAGTTCAGTTCACATCCAAGAAAACAAACTCTCCTGACAAAGACAGCAGCGGGCGTATATCCACGATGAATATCGCCAAGCGTTTCACCGTCGCCACGGTCGCGATCGCGCTGGTCAGCGCGGCCGTGACCGGCCTTGCTGTAAATCTCGGCATTCAAAGCACCCTGTTCCAAATCGAGCAGCAGACCAGACAGGTTGAAACCACGCGCCTGGCCGACCAGGTCAATCGCAAGATCGAAACCCTACGGCAGGACCTCGTCGTCCTGATGCGCGGAGCGCCGATCGCCGAATTGATGGAGGCGACGCCGGCTGGGGGGCTCCCCCCCCTCGAGCTGGTGGCGGAAACCGAGCGGCTGTTCAAGGCCGAGGCTCTCGCCAAGCCACACTATCTGGAGCTCCGCGCGATCGGAGTCCGCGACGGCGGCCGGGAACTTGTACGGATAAACCAGGCGCAGGGCGGCGGAGACGTTGTTGTCGCATCGCAGGCGGAAATGCAGAGGAAGGGCTACAGAGACTTTTTCCAGAAGACGATCGTCCTGCCGCCGGGCAGGATACATATGTCCGATGTCGATCTGAACGTGGACAAGGGGACTATACAACAGAACCCGATCGTACCCGTGCTTCGAGCCTCTACGCCTGTGTACGGACGAAACGGTCGACCACTCGGCATCGCCATCATCAATGTGGATATGGCGCCCACGCTGAACCGAATTCGAAATCTGGGATATCCCGGCCGAAGCTATATCGTGAATACCCAGGGACACTACCTTCTCCACCCGGACCCTTCGCGAGACTTCGCCTTTCAATTCGGTCCGGCCGCTCGCCTACAGGACGATTTTCCTACGCTGGCGGGCCTGCCCGGTACGAGAAGCCCGAGGACGCACAGGCTGTCGGGCCCCAACGGCGAGAAGATCATCGTGACCGCAGCCCCCGTGGTTCTGCCGGGAGGGGGCAGGATGGTGGTTATCTCGATGGCGCCGTCGTCCGGGACGGCGATCTCGACCCAGGCGCGTAACGTCATCCTGGTGGCCGCCTTGGCGGCCGGCCTCGCCGGAGCCCTGGCGGCCATGCTGGTCGCTCGCACCGTCTCGCAACCCCTGGTCCAGGTCACCGACGCCGCCCGCGCCTTCCTCCAGAAGGGCGATCTCATTTTGCCCCGCGACCGCACGGGCGAGGTGGGCGTGCTCGCTGAAACCCTGCAGCGGATGCACGAAACCATCAGAGACAGAAACCAAGCGCTGGAACTGCAGGAAAGACGCCTGCGTCTGATGATCGACGCTTCCTCCAGCGCGATGCTGATGGTCGACCACCACAGGATCATTCAGCTGGTGAACGCCACGGCCGAAACGACTTTCGGCTACTGCGCCCACGAGTTGATCGGTCAACCCATCGAAATCCTCGTCCCGATCAACGCACGAGCTTCACACCCCGCCCATGTCGAGGGTTTCCTCGCCAACCCCGAGACGCGCGCCATGGGCGCCGGCCGCGATCTGTATGGCCGTCGCAAGGACGGGATGGAGATCCCGGTCGAAATCGGACTGTCGCCGATCACCATGCCTGAAGGCCTGTTCACCCTTGCCTCCATCATCGATATCACCGAGCGCAAGGGTTACGAAGATGAACTGAAGCGAAGCAACGCCGAGTTGGAGCAGTTCGCCTATATTGCGTCGCACGACCTGCAAGAGCCGCTGCGGATGGTCAGCAACTACACCCAGCTTCTGGCTGAAGGTTATCGCGGACAGCTCGACGAGAAGGCCGACAAATATATCCACTACGCCGGCGACGGAGCCCGGCGGATGCAACAGCTGATCTGCGATCTCCTATCCTACTCGCGGATCGGATCTCAGGGCGCGCCCTTCGCGCCTGTGACGGTCGATGAGGTCGTGGCCGACGTTGTCCAGGTTCTTCAGACCAAGATCGACGAGACCGGCGCCACCATCACCTTCTCGGACCTTCCGGTGGTGATCGGCGACGCGGGTCAGTTGCGGCAGCTGTTCCAGAACCTGCTTACGAACGCCATCAAGTTCCGTAGCGATGCCCCGCCCCGGATCACCATCACCTCCAAGTCCAAAAAGGGAAGCTGGATTTTCTCGGTTCAGGACAACGGAATCGGCATGGATATGAAGCATGCGGAGCGAATCTTTGACATGTTTCAGCGACTGCACGAGCGCGGCAAGTTCGAAGGCTCGGGCATCGGTCTGGCCATTACAAGGCGGATCGTGAACCGGCATGGCGGCGAGATCTGGCTGGAGTCCGCACCCGACAAGGGATCGACCTTCTACTTCACTCTTCCTGCCAAATAGCGATCTTCCCCCTCGCTCAGTTTCCGGTTCGCTTCCTCAGCCGTCGGGCGATCAGCGGGCCAGACTTCTTCGTCCAGCAGCGGATGGTCTCGTAGGTGATGTCGATCCCGCGCCGGGCCGACACCTCTTCGACGTCGCGCGGGCTGAGACTGAACCGGAAATGGCGAGGCGCGGATCATCGGCTCACGAACGGAGCTTCTGCGGGCCTTGGCGTCTAGCGATGGTGGGAGTTACGCCGCCGCTGGCGGAGTTCTCGGTTTTAAACCGAAGTGGCGCACCCGAGAGGATTCGAACCTCTGACCCCTGCCTTCGGAGGGCAGTACTCTATCCAGCTGAGCTACGGGTGCGTCTGCGGCGTGACGCCGAAAGGGCCGCTTACAGCAAGCTGACAGCGGCCTCAACCCGAATACGCGGATCAGGGGCCGATGACCGTCTTCGACCACCTCCACCGGCGACAGGCGCGGGGACTTTTCGGCCTCATGTAGCGCGAAGCGCGGTAGGCCCCGAAAACAAAGCAATAGGGCGCATGTGCCCTATTGCGCGGTCATGCCGCCGTCGATCTTGAACTCGGAGCCGGTGACGAACTTGGACTCGTCGGAGGCGAGGTAGAGGACGCAGTAGGCCACGTCGTCGGGCTCGCCGATCCGTTTCAGCGGGATGCCGCGGGTCAGGCGCTCGTGGGCCTTGGCCTCGTCGCCGCCGGCCAGGGCGATGAAGGGGTCCAGGATCGGGGTCTTGATGAAGACCGGATGGACCGAGTTGCAGCGGACGTTCCAGTCGGCCTTGGCGGCCTCGAGCGCCAGGGTCTTGGTGTACATCCAGACGGCGGCCTTGGTGGCGTTGTAGGCGCCCATGCCGGGGGCGGCGACCAGGCCGGCGATCGAGGAGATGTTGACGATCGAGGCGGGGGCGGCGGCGCGCAGATGGGGCATGGCGTATTTGGCCCCCAGCATGATCGAGCGCAGATTGATCTCGTACTGACGCTGCCAGTTGTCGATCGTGTCCTGTTCGACGAAGGCCAGGGGGCCGCCGACGCCAGCGTTGTTGACCAGGACCGACAGGCCGCCCAGGTCGGCGACGGCGGCGGCGATCACCTTTTGCCAGTCGGCCTCGCTGGCCACGTCGTGGGCGTAGGCGAAGGCGGCGCCGGGGATTTCGGCGTTGATCCGCTCGGCCAGGGCGGCGGCGCGGTCGCCGGCGATGTCGGTCAGGGCCAGGCGGGCGCCCTCGCGGGCCATCATCAAGGCCATGGCCTCGCCCAGGCCGCCGGCGGCGCCGGTGATCAGGACGGTCTTGCCGGCGACGCGGCCGGGGCGGGAAAGGGCGGTCATGCGGCGGCTCCCTTCTCGGCGGGGCCCATCTCGGCGGCGACGGCGTCGATGAAGCGGGCCAGGGTCACGTCCCTGTCCGTCACCCCGCCGGCGTCATGGGTGGTCAGCAACACCTCGACCCGATTGTAGACGTTCGACCATTCGGGATGGTGATCCATCTTGTCCGCCATCAGGGCGACGCGGGTCATGAAGCCGAAGGCGGCGTTGAAATCGGCGAAGCGGAGGGCGCGGAAAAGGGCCGGACGGTCGCCGTCGGCGGCGCGCCAGGCCGGCAGGGCCTTCAGGGTTTCCGTCGGGTCAAGCGTGGCGTCGGTCATCGGTTTCCTCTCTTTTCTTCCGGCGTAAGGCGCCCGGAGGACGGCGGCAAGCGCCCAGAAACGGCCCTGAAAGGGTCGCGGAACATATGGCGACGCTTTGACGTTGAGGGCCTGAAAGCGTCGCCGTGTGTCTGAATGGGAGGATGAGTAGGATGGACAATCTGTGGATCGCCGCCCTCGATGCGGAAGACCGCCGAAAGATCGAGCCCCACCTGAAGGCGCGCGAGATCACGCGCGGCCAGATGCTGTACGACGCCGGCGAGGCGGTCGATCAGGTCTGGTTCCCGATCAAGGGGGTGGTGTCGCTGATGACCGTCCTGCCCGACGACAAGATGGTCGAGACCGCCGCCATCGGCCGCGAGGGCCTGGTCGGGGTCACCTGCGGCCCGTTCAACGCCCGCGCCGCCAGTCGGGCCATCTCCCAGCGCGACGGCGTGGCCGCCTGCTGCGCGGCCGAGGTGTTCGGTGAGGCCCTGGACGCGAGCGAAGGCATGCGCCAGGCCCTGTCGCGCTTCACCGAGGGGCTGATGGCCCAGGTGCAGCAGGCCGCCGCCTGCAACGCCCAGCACCGGCTGGACGAGCGACTGGCGCGCTGGCTGCTGATGCTGCACGACCGGGCCGAGGACGACCGGTTCGAACTGACCCAGGCCGATATCGCCGGCATGCTGGGGGTGCGTCGCGCCACCGTGTCCGAGGTCGGGACCGTGCTGGAGACCAAGAACCTGATCCAGCGCGGCCGGGGCTGGGTCAAGGTGCTGGACCGCGACGGGCTGGAGGGCGCGTCGTGCGGCTGTTACGGCCTGATGCGCGACGTGATGGACGATCTGGACCTGCCGAGGCCGGAAGCCGCCTGAGAAGGCGCGGATCGGGATGACGGGGACGCATCGACGCGCTAGACCGTCGCTCATGACCGACGCCTCCCCGCACGGCCCGCATTCGTCGGGCGATCGATCCTCTTTCGGCTTCCGCGACGTCGACGCGCGCGAGAAGGTGAAGATGGTGCGCGGGGTGTTCGATTCCGTGGCCTCGAACTACGACGTCATGAACGACCTGATGAGCGTCGGCGTCCACCGGGTGTGGAAGGACATCGCCGCCGCCAAGCTGAACCCCCGTCCGGGCGAGACCATCCTGGATGTGGCGGGCGGCACCGGCGACATGGCGCGGCGCTACGCCAAGATGGCGCGCGCGGCCCAGGCGCGGCGGGGCGGGGACGACGCCACGGTTATCGTGCTGGACTATAACGCCGAGATGATCCTAGCCGGGGTGCACAAGGGCGGGGAGCCGGAGATGAGCTGGTCGGTCGGGGACGCGATGAACCTGCCGCTGCCGGACGCCTCGGTCGACGCCTATTCGATCAGTTTCGGCATCCGCAACGTGGCCCATATCGACAAGGCCCTGGCCGAGGCGCGGCGCGTGCTGAAGCCCGGCGGCCGGTTCCTGTGCCTGGAGTTCTCGCGTCCGACGACCGGGCCGATCCGCAAGATCTACGACGCCTGGTCCTTCCACGCCATTCCGCGCATCGGCGGCTGGGTCGCCAAGGACCGCGACAGCTATCAGTATCTGGTCGAGAGCATCCGCCGCTTCCCCGACCAGGCGGCGTTCAAGAGCCTGATCGAGGACGCCGGATTCCGCAGGGTCTCGGTGACCAATCTGTCGGGCGGGATCGCCGCCATCCATCACGGGTGGGCGATCTGACCAGCCGGATCTATCGCACGGCCCCGCCGCCGCCCGCGACCGTGGCGGTGCAGAATCCGGTGATCGCCTTCCTGCGCCTGCTCGGCTGGCTGGGGGTGCTGGCGCGGCACGACGCCCTGATCCCGCGCGAGGTCACGCCCCTGCTGCCCGTCTGGGCCCGGCCCTTCGCCCGGCTGGTGCAGATGTTCGCCTCGCGCGAAGGGCGCCGGGGGCGGCCGGGCCAGAGACTGGGCAAGGCGTTCGAACACCTGGGGCCGGTGGCGATCAAGCTGGGCCAGGTCCTGGCCACCCGCGCCGACATCTTCGGCCTGGAGTTCGCGCGCGACCTGGGCCGGCTGAAGGACGCCCTGCCGCCCTTTTCGCAGGAGGAGGCGCGGCGCGAGATCGAGAAGTCCCTGGGTCGGCCGGTCGAGAGCCTGTTCACCGACCTGAGCCCGCCGGTCGCCGCCGCCTCCCTGGCCCAGGCGCACCGGGCCACCCTGGCCGACGGCCGGGCCGTGGCGGTCAAGGTGCTGCGGCCGGGGGTCGAGCGCCGGGTCGCCAACGGTCTGGACGCCATGCGGCTGGGCGCCGCCCTCGTGTGGAGGCTGGTTCCGATGGCGCGCCGGCTGGAGCCACAGGCCTTCGTCGAGACCATCGCCAACTCGCTGGATCTGGAGCTGGACATGCGGCTGGAGGCGGCGGCGGCCAGCGAGATGGCCGATGTCCTGGCCAAGGACGGCTATATGTCGGCCCCCGCCGTCATCTGGGACGGGGTGGGCAAGCGGGTGCTGACGCTGGAATGGGCGCCCGGCGTGCCGATGACCGATCCGGCCCTGGCGGACCTGCCGGGCCTGGACAGCGATCTGCTGGCCGACAATGTGGTGCGGGCCTTCCTGGTTCAGGCGTTGGACCACGGGGTGTTTCACGCCGATCTGCACGAGGGCAATCTGTTCGCCAGCGCCCCGGCCCATCTGACGGCCATCGACTTCGGCATCGTCGGGCGGCTGGGACCGGCCGAGCGACGCTATCTGGCCGAGATCCTGTGGGGCTTCATCAGCCGCGACTACGACCGGATCGCCCGGGTCCATTTCGAGGCCGGGTATGTCCCCGCTCATCATTCGGTCGAGACCTTCGCCCAGGCCCTGCGCGCCGTCGGCGAGCCGGTGATCGGCCGCGCCGCCAGCCAGGTGTCGATGGGGCGGCTGCTGGGCCAGCTGTTCGAGATCACCGCCCTGTTCGACATGCGGCTGAGGCCCGAACTGATCCTGCTGCAGAAGACCATGGTCTCGGTCGAGGGGGTGGCGCGCCGGCTGCAGCCCGACCACGACCTGTGGAAGGCGGCCCAGCCGGTGGTCGAACGCTGGATCCGCCGCGAGCTGGGGCCGCAGGCCCAGGCGCGCGACGCCCTGAACGAGATGATCGCGGCGGCCCGGGCCATCTCGCGCCTGGTGCAGGAGCCGCCGCGTCCGGCGGCGGTGGTCATTGAAAAGTCGGGAACCCCGGCTTGGGTGACGGCTTCCGTCACGGTGGCCGTGCTTGCGGCCCTGACGGCCCTGGGCCTTTCGCTGTGGCCCTATCTGCACTGACCGGAGCCTTCGCATGAAGACGACCCTGATCCAGACGGTTTTCGCCGCCGCCCTGCTGGCGGCTCCTCTTTCCGCTCAGGGCCAGGTCGTCGCCGGCATGGTGCCCAATGCGTTCGACGGCGCCCCATCCGGGCAGGCCCCCAGGCAGGCCGCGCCCGTGCAGGCCCCCGCGGTGGAGGCTTCCGTTCCCCAGGCTCAGGCCCCGGACGTCGCCCGGTCGGAAGAGGCGCTGCGCGGCGTGATCGCCGCGGTCCAGGGCGCCGGTTTCGACTATTCGGTGTTCACGCCGGACCTGGCGGGGCGGATGCGTCAGCTGTCGCCGGAGGTGACGCCCCTGATCAAGAGTTTCGGCGCCCTGCGGACGGTCGAATTCCTGCAGGCGGAGGGCGACGCCCATCTGTTCCGCCTGACCTTCGACAACAAGGTGACGGAGTGGATGATCCTGTTCGATCCCGAGGATCGGATCGCCGGACTGCGGTTCCGTCCGGTCGAGGGCTGAAGGTAGAGGGTAGGAGGCTTGGGGGGCCACGCTAAGGCCAAGCTGATGCGCTAGAGCCCGGACAGACGGCGTTTTTCCGTCCAGCCAGGGTTTCAGCCATGAAATATTCGCTCGCCGGCCTCGGGTTGCTGGCCAGTCTGTGCGCCTGCGCCGCCGGGCCTCGCGGCGGAGAAGGTCCGCCCGGCGGTCCCGCCGGTTTCGGCGAGGGCGGACCGCCCGAACGGGCCCAGATCTTCGTCAGCCCCTATGGCGAACTGTTCGTCTCCCAGCCGGGCGAGCCCTATCCGGTCGCGGCCTGGTTCGCGGTCGCCGACGTCGACGCCGACGGCCGACTGACCGCCGAGGAGTTCGCCGCCGACGGCGACCTGTGGTTCACCAAACTGGATCTGGACGGCGACGGCGTCATCGGCCCGGCCGAGATCGGCGCCTATGAACGCTCGGTCGATGCGGCCTTCGCGGCCCTGGGCGCGATGGACATGCCCGGTCAGGACGGTGGTCAGGGCAGCGGTCGGGGCGGCGGTCGGGGGCGCGGCCCGGGCGCCGCGCCGGACGGCGGCCGGATGAATCTGGGGGACGTCTCGGGCGACGCCGACCAGGCAGGTCCGCCGATGGGCGGAGGCCAGGAGGGCGGCGGTCCGGGCGGCGGCGCCCCGCGCCCGCGTCAGCAAGCCTATCGCGGCGGGACCGAACGCCTGGCCCGCGCCGGCCTGTTGTCTGTGCCCCAGCCGGTGCGGGCGGCCGACCGCAACGCCGACCAGAAGATCACGCCCGAGGAATGGACCGCCGCAGGCGAGCGCTGGTTCGTCCTGCTGGACCAGGACCATGACGGAGTCCTGACGCTGGAGAGCCTGCCCAAGACGGCGATGCAGTCGGGGCCTGTGGGACGGGGGGGCGGACGCCCGCCGCGCCGCTGATCTAGTCCAGCGAGGGCTTGCCGCGTCCCGACTTGATCGAACCGCGGCTGGTCTTGGCCTTCAGCCGGCGCTCCTTCGAGGCCTTGGTCGGCCGGGTGGGGACGCGGAAGACCGGGCGGATCGAGGCCTCGTCCACCATGGCCTGAAGCCGTTCGACGGCGTCGGCGCGGTTGCGCTCTTGCGTGCGGTGGCGGACGGCGGTGATCAGGATCACCCCCTCGAGCGTCAGCCGACTGCCGGCCAGCTTCATCAGCCGCGCCTTGACCGGCTCGGTCAGGCTGGGCGAGTTCTTGACGTCGAACCGCATCTGGACGGCGGTCGAGACCTTGTTGACGTTCTGGCCGCCCGGTCCGCCGGCGCGGTAGAAGTGGAACTCCAGCTCGTCCTCGGGGATGGTCGTCATGTCGTCGCCCGGCGCGCCTTGACCACGGCCTGGTCCAGGGCCTGGAGGAAGCGCGAGCGGTCGGCGGCCGAGAACGGCGGCGGACCGGATGTCGCCACCCCCATCGACCGCAGATGCTCGCCCACCATCCGCCCGGCCAGGGCCGAGCCGATCGAGTCCGGGGTGAAGGCCTGGCCGTTGGACTTCAGCGCCTGGGCGCCGGACTTCAGACAGCGGTCGGCCAGGGGGATGTCGGCGGTGATCACCACGTCCCCGACGGTCGCGCGCTCGGCGATCCAGTCGTCGGCCACGTCCGGCCCGGCGTCGACCACCACCTGTTCGATCAGGGCCTCGCGCGGGATCTGAATCCAGCTGTTGGAGACCACATAGGTCTTCAGCCCATAACGCCGGGCCACGCGATAGACCTCCTCCTTCACCGGGCAGGCGTCGGCGTCGATGTAGAGGGCGGTCGGCATGGGCCTGACCTAGCGCGGACGGGGGTGGGGCGCCACACCCTCCCTCATGCGACCGGCGACGGGGGCTCCAGAGGGAAGACGATCTCCACCTCCAATCCTTCACTCGCCCAGTTTCGACTCAAGGCGCCGCCCAGTTGCCGGGCCATATTGGTTTGCAGCGAAGAGCCGAAACCCTGGCGCGTCGGCGCACTGACGGGCGGGCCGCCAACCTCGCGCCATCTCAGGGTCGCCTGACCGTCCTTGATCGCCCAGTCCACGCGGATGCGGCCGCCGCTGCGGCTGCAGGCTCCATATTTGCTGGCGTTCGTCGCCAGCTCATGCAGCAGCATGCTGAGGGGCTGAACC
>NZ_JACESA010000003.1 GCF_013912065.1 Brevundimonas sp. | reverse complement strand
GCCCTGCCCCCGCGCCGCCAGGGCCGCCCGCTCGGGCGACATTGGTCGTGGCCAAACCGCCTCCGCCGCCGCCTCCGCCCGGACCGTCCGGACAGGCGGTCTCACCGCCGCTCGCTGCGGTCGCCGTGATCGAACTGTCGCCGCCGCGATTGGCCGTCCTGAGCCCCAGGCCGCCCGCGCCGCCTGGACCCGTCGCCGCGCTTCCGCCGCCTCCGCCCGATCCGCCGTCCGCCCGCGCCAGCACCGATCCGTCGAGGCTCACCGTCGAGGGGCCGCCCACGCCGCCCGGCGTTCCCGCTCCAGCACCGCTCGTTCCAGCGACGCCGCCGGGACCGACAGTGATCGTCAGGCCTCCCGTCAGGTCCGCGACCGACCAGCGCGCCTCGGTCAGCCCGCCCGCGCCGCCGCCGCCGCCGCCGAAGCGGGCGGCGCCCGCCGGTCCCGCCATGCCAGATCCGCCGCCTCCGCCCCCACCGATGCAGACCGCATCGACCCACCGCGCCCAGTCAGGCGGCTGATAGAGGCCGTCATCGGCGAAGACCGTCGTCTCGCGCCGGGTCGCGCCCGCGTCGAAGGCGATCCGCCCTGTCGCGCGGTCCACCGCGAAGGCGCGCCGCCAGATCGCCCCATCCGCACTGACCTTCAGGCTCAGGTCCTCGTCGCCCACCAGGCCCAGTTCGGCCCGACCGCCGTAACCGCTCTGGAACAGCA
Source organism: Brevundimonas sp. (assembly GCF_013912065.1). Lineage (GTDB taxonomy): Bacteria > Pseudomonadota > Alphaproteobacteria > Caulobacterales > Caulobacteraceae > Brevundimonas. The sequence goes on along the minus strand of NZ_JACESA010000003.1, from coordinate 225,543 downwards.
GCGACAGGACGTCGCCCGCCGCTTCCTTGTTCAGGGTCAATCTCAGGTCTCCGTCGCCACCCTCGTCCAGGCCGCGCGCGGTGTACAGGGCGGTGTTGGTCTTGACCGCCAGCGGATTGGCGGCGTCCGCTGTCGTGCCGAGCCCCAGCCGCGACAGCCCCTGCAACTCGCCCAGCCAGAGGCCCAGAGGCGACCAGCCTTCCTCGCCGCGCACCGTCATGATCCCCGCGTCCAGCACGAGGGCGGTCAGACCGATGGGGGTGGACACGACGCTCCAGCCGCCGGCCTCGAACCGCATCAGGCTTCCGGCCGCGCGGCCGCTCCAGGCCGGGCCCTGGGCGTTTTCGGGCAGGATGTAGAGATCGCCGTCGAACGGCGTTTCAGGCTGGGCGGCGAGGGTGGCGCTGACCACCGCCGTCTGGAGCAAGGCGTCCAGCCGGGTCAGGGCCGCATTCAGGGTCACATGTTTCTGCATCTGCCCCGCCGCCAGATAGGGCAGGGCCAGACGTGCGGTGAAATCGTCGTTCATCAGTATCTCCGTTGATGTCGGAGATCAGTCTGGGCGCGCCGCCGACCCAGGCGGGTTGAACGGCGAATTTCGCCGTCAATACGCTGTGTTAAAAAGGGAATGTTTTCGGAATTAGGTGATCAAGGGCTCGCCAGCCCTCCTAATTCAGTCGTGCAGATAGACGATCCGCCGCAGCTTCCTATCGTTACTCACGGTCTCCAGGTGCCGCTCGTGGTCGCCGCTGGCCCTGGCGTTGGCCTCGGAATCCTCGACCCAGTGACTGGTCTCGATATCCTTCTGCAGCGCCTTGGCCGCCAGAAGCTGTCCCGGAAAGAAGGTGTCGACCACGTCGCCAGCGACAGGAACCGTGCCGGTCGCCGTATCCACCGCCATATAGGCCGCCATCCGCGCCAGGGTCGCCGGCGAGGCCTTGGCCCGGATCGCCTGCATCAACAGCCAGCCGCCGGTCCCGACCGTATAGACGGTGCCCACGATCGGCACCCAGGTCAGCAAACCGTCCATGCCGATCCCGAATGGGCCGATGCCGATCACCCGATCGGACAGTTTCTTGATCCCCTCGACATTGGACCAGATCTTCTCGATATCTTGAATCGACCGTCTGGCCATGTCGCGCCTCCCAAGCGTCCGCCCTAACGCGGCATAGCCAACAGCGTTCACCAAGAAAGGCAACAATAGATGTCCCTGCTCAAGCTGGCGGCCAATACGGCGGCCTGCCTGGTTCTGATCGGCCTGGCCGTGTTCGGCGTGGCGGCGCTCAGCGGGATCGATCACCGTTGGGTGGACATTCTGGCGCAGTTCACGGCGCCGGTGTTGCTGGCGGCCGGGTTGCTGACCCTGGCCTGCGCGGGGATGCATCTATGGCCGGCAGCAGCGGTGGGCGGGCTGGCCACCCTGATCCTGTTCGCCTCAGTCTGGCCCCAGTGGATGACGCCCATGGGCCGGCGCCAGCCCGATCAGCCGGTCATCCGGGTCTATTCCGCCAACCTCTGGGAACCCAATACCGACGTCGACGCCATGCGGGCCTCCATCGTCGAGGCCGATGCGGACATCGTCATCCTGGTCGAGGTCGGCGACGCGCCCATCGCCCGGATCGACGAACTGCTCGCCGACTATGCGCATCGCAAGGTCAACGGCCCGACGAAGCTGGGCGAGTCGTCGGCGCGATCGATCATCGCCTCCCGCTATCCGATCGTCGAGAAACTGCCTTGGCGGCGCGACGGCCTCAGTGCGATCGGCGCCGTCGTCGATACCCCGCTCGGCCACGTCACCGTCTTCGGCGTCCATCTGACCCGTCCCTGGCCCTATCAGTATCAGTGGGGCCAGATCACCCAGGTCATGGCCCTGACCGCGCGTCGCAAGGCGGCTGCGCCTGGCCCCACAATCGTGGCAGGCGACTTCAACAGCGTCTCCAGCGCCCGCATCGGCCGACAGATCAAGCGCGATCTCGACCTGGTCCCCGCCCCCGGCTTCCCCGGCACTTGGCCCAGCAGCCTGCCCAGCGTTCTGGGCATCACCATCGACCAGGTCTATCGCTCCAGGGACCTGGCCCTGGTCGACCGCCGGGTGGGCCGCCCCACCGGCTCGGACCACTATCCGGTCGTGACGGAATTCACTCTGGCGGAGCCATCAACGCCCTGATCCGCGCCTCGTGACCGTGGTCGGGAAAATCCTCGGCGATCCAGGCGTCCTCGAAAGCTTTCAGAATCCGCCCCGTCTCCGGCCCCGGCTTCAGGCCCAGCCGGGCCAGATCGCGGCCCCCGACCGGCATCTTCGGCGCGGTCCATTCCGCCGCCAGACGTCTCAGTCCGGCGCAGTCGCCGCCCCGCGCCGCCTCAGCGCGGCTCAGCCGGTCCTCGAAGGCCGCGCGCCCCAGCCGATAGATCGCCGCCCGCGCCTCGGCGGCGGTCATGCCGGGCGTCACGGCGGGGCCGTCGGCGACGGCCGCCGCCAGTCGGTCGCGGACGGCGTTGGACAGCCGCAAGTCGCCTGCGATCCGCACGACCGTGTCCGCGTCCTCCGGCAACAGGGCCGACAGCCGCAACACCGGGTCTGGGCTCGCCTCGCACAGGGCGTCGAACATCGCCAACGGCTGGGCTTCGGGCAGCACCTGGTCCAGGACGCCGGTCTCGGCCATGGCCCGCACCGCCGGTCGCGGGTCCGGCGCCGCCAGCAGTTTCAGCAGTTCCTTGGACACCCGCTCGGCCGACAGCCGCGCCATGCCGCCCTTCAAGGCCGCGCAGGCCGCCAGCCCGGCCGCGTCGGGCTCGCCCCGCCCATACCAGGCCTGGAAGCGGAAGAAGCGCAGGATGCGCAGATAGTCCTCGCGGATCCGGGTCTCGGCCTCGCCGACGAAGACGATCCGCCCTTCGGCCGCGTCCGCCAGACCGCCGCCGGTCGGATCGAACACCGTCCCCGCCGCATCGGCGTAGAGAGCGTTCAGCCGGAAGTCCCGCCGCGCCGCGTCCTCGGCCCAGTCCTCGGTGAAGGCGACCACCGCCCGGCGCCCGTCGGTTTCGACGTCTCGGCGCAGGGTCGTGATCTCATAGGGTTTGCGCTCCGACACGCCGGTGACCGTGCCGTGTTCCAGCCCCGTCGGCACGGCCTTCAGCCCCGCCGTCTTCAAGGCCGCCATGGTCTGTTCCGGCCTCAGCCGCGTGGCGATGTCGATGTCGTCCACCGGCCGGCCCAGCAGGCTGTTGCGGACGCAGCCGCCGACGAAACGAGCGCAGTCGGGACCGCCGGCCGCCTGCAGCGCCGCCATGACAGCCCGCGTCGCCGGCGCCTCCAGCCACGGCTGGCCAAGCATCGACACGCTCATGCCGCCCCCTGTTCGGCGTCCACCTCGGCCGCGATCTCGGGCGCGGGTTCGTCGCCGTACAGCCGCGCATGCAGCCCCTTCAGGATGCCGGCCGTCACGCCCCAGATATAGCGTTCGCCCCAGGGCATGGCCCAGAACCAGCGCCTCAGCCCCTCGTCCATGTCGTAGAAGTCGCGACGATGGTTGGCTGCGTCCATCAGAAAGTCCCACGGCGTCTCGAACACCTCGGCCACCTCGTCGGGCGACGGCGTCGTCTGCGGCGGCTCATGCAGCCAGCCGATAACGGGCGTCACCAGGAAGCCGGTGCCGGTCTCATAGGCGTCGGACAGGCCCAGCACCTCGACGGCCGCAGGGTTCAACGCCACCTCCTCGTCCGCCTCGCGCAGGGCGGCCTGGACGGCGGTCTCGCCGGGGTCCAGCCGTCCGCCGGGAAAGGCGATCTGGCCCGTGTGCCGCACCAGGGTGTCTGCTCGTCGGGTCAGCAGCACCGTCGCCCCCTCGGGCCGGGCCACCACCGGGATCAACACCGCCGCCGGCCTGAGGTCCCGCATCGGCCGCGCCGCCTGCGGGTTCAGGTCGAAGTCCGACCGGGCCGCCACCCATTCCGGCCGCCAGGTCTCGGCGGGCGTCAGACGGTCGACCAGCCGGTGTCGCAGGGTCTCCAGACTCACGCCACGGCTCCCAGCGAAAAGACCTGACCGCCGGACCGCACGACCAGCCGGTCGTCGACCGTCTCGGCGGCTTCGACCAGTTCGTAAAAGACAGAACGGCTGATCCGCGCCCACAGATCGCGCCGCACATGGACGCGCGGCGCCGGTTCGCCGGTCGCCGGGTCGGTCTCCACCACGATGGGATCGGCCTCCCCCGCCCGGACCTCGTCGCCGACGTCGGTGGTGAAGATCAGATCGTCGCCGTCCCGCCGCACCGCCACGGCCCGGAAAGGAAGATCCTCGACCTCGATCCGCAGCTTCTCGACCGGCGTCACCAGATGATAGCCGTCGGGATCCTTGCGCAGGACGGTGGAGAACAGCCGCACCAGAGCCTCGCGCCCGATCGGCGATCCCTCGTGCATCCAGACGCCGTCGCCCCGGATCAGGATGTCGATCTCGCCGCAATGCCCGGGGTTCCACAGGTGGACGGGCGGCAGGCCCCGGCCGGGAGCCTGTTTCGCCGCCTCGGCCACCGCGTTCAAACCGGTTTTGGCTTCATCCATCTTGGTCATGATGCGACATGACTTAGGCGCGACGCGCCGCCTGGGAAAGCCTCAGCCGATCCTGACGGGGCCCGAGACCGTATCGGCGCCGATCGCCAGCCACAGCACGCGGCGGCGATCCACGGGTCCGGGCAGGCGCGCCTCGGGGGCGGCGACGAAGCCGAAACGTTCGAAATAGGCCCGGTCGCCGACCAGCAGCACCCCGCCCGCCTGGGCCGTTCGCGCCGCGTCGATACAGGCCTGGACCAGTTCGGCGCCCAGACCGTCGCTGCGGACGGCGGCGTCCACAGCGATCGGCCCCAGGAACAGGCCCGGCGTCTCGCCGACAACGACTGGCCAAAGCCGCACCGAACCGACGATCCGGCCGTCGCGCCGGGCGATGAAGCCCGCCGTGGCGCGCGATCCCTCGCGCAGCCGCTCGGCCGTCTTGGCGTACCGGCCCGGTCCGAAGGCGGCCATGATCAGAGCTTCGACGCCTGTGGCGTCAGCCGGGGTCTCGGCTTCGATGCGGCTGGCGACAGCGGCGGAGAGCGTGTTCTGGACGAGGGCGTGCGACATTTGCGCTCCGGCGTGGGCGCGCGCACCTAGAACCAAAGCCGCGCCAAATCAAGGCGCGGCGGTGGTTTCAGCCCAGTTTGGAAAAGTCCGGCGCCCGCTTCTGTGTGAAGGCCGTGAAGGCCTCCATGGCCTCCGGACTGCGCATCTGCGATCCAAAGGCCTCGCCCTCGCGCTGCATCAGGGCCCACAGCCCCTCGGCGTCGCGCATCAGCCGCTTGGTCTTGCGGATCGAATTGGGCGCCCGCGCCGCCACTCGGGCCGCCAGATCGGCCGCCGTGGCCTCGACCTGGTCGGCTGGGACGGCCCGGTTGGCGAGGCCCCAGGCCGCCGCCGTCTTGCCGTCCAGCGGCTCGCCCAGGGCGAACAGTTCGAAGGCGCGCTGATGACCGATCACGGCCGGCAGCAACAGGCTGGACGCCGCTTCCGGCGCCAGGGCCAGATTGACGAACGGGACCGAGAGCAGCGCGTCCTCCGCCACCACCACCAGGTCGCAATGCAGCAGCATGGTCAGACCGATGCCGACCGCGCGGCCCTTGACCGCCGCCACCATCGGCTTGTCCAGGTCCGCCAGGGCCTTCAGAAACCGAAACACCGACATGTCGAACGGCTTGTCGGTCTGGGAGCCGATGGCGATGAAATCGCCGATATCGTTGCCGGCCGAGAAACTGTCGCCCTCGGCGCGCAGCAGCAGCACCCGGACCGCGTCATCGGTCCGCGCCCGCTCGGTCGTCTCGGCCAGGACCGAATACATGGCCTGGGTGATGGCGTTCTTCTTGTCGGCCCGGTCCAGCGTCAGGGTCAGGACGCCGTCGGTCAAATCGGTGCGGATATGTTCGCTCACGTCGTTTCCTCGTCCTGTTCCACGGCCGTCCACCAGTCGACGCCGTCCTTGTCCCGCGTTCGCGTGGCGCGTCCGCGACGTTCCAGATAGTTCAGATGCGCCTGGGCCTCGCCCGTGGCCATGCCCAGCACCCCGTCCCCGACCGCCCGACCGAAGACGGCGGGGAAGCCGTCGACCACCCTAGACGGTTGACGCAGCGTCCGCTCAAGCCGTTTCAGCGCCACTTCATGTCCGCGCTTCAGGGCGTCCAGCCGGGCGTGAACGCCGAAGAAGGGCTCCCCGTGCGACGGCAGCACCAAAGTTGCCTCGGGCAGGAGGCCGCGCAGCCTGGCCAGCGAGTCCATCCAGTCGCCCAGGGGATCGGCCATGGGCTCGGTCGGCCAGACCGAGACGTTCGACGATATCCGCGGCAGTATCTGGTCCCCGGCGATGAACAGGTCGTCGGACCGACGCCACAGACAGACATGTTCAGGACTGTGGCCCGACCCCACGACCACCGTCCATTGGTCGCCGCCGATCTCGATCGCGTCCCCATCCGACAGCCGCAGATAGCGGCGCGGCATCGGCGACACCCCCTTGCCGAAGCCGCCGTAGTCCGCGCGCCAGCGCTCGATCTGGGCCTCGGTCCAGCCGGCCGCACGGTAATAGAGTGCGCCGTCCTCGGGCACGTCCCCGGCCTCCTCGGCCATCAGCATGCGGCCTGTGACATATTCCAGGCGCGACATCAGCAGGGGGGCGCCGGTCCTTTCGCACAACCAACCCGCCAGACCGATATGGTCAGGGTGCATGTGGGTGCAGATCAGGCGATGAACGGGTCGCCCCTCCAGCCCTTCCGCCAGGATCGTCTCCCAGGCCGCGACGGTGTCCGGGGTCCGTAGACCCGTGTCGATGAGCGTCCAGCCCTCGCCATCCCGGATCGCGAAGGCGTTGACGTGGTTCAGCTGGAACGGCAGCGAAAACCGCAGCCACAGCACCCCGCGCGCGACCTCTACCGCCTCGCCGGGCGCGGGCGCATCGGGCATGGGGTAGGTCAGCCCCTTGCCGTCGCCATTCGCTGTTGTCGTCGCCTGTCCGTCGGCCAAGTGCGTCTCCAATAGAAACGCTCGAACTCTATGCCGGATCAGGCGTTCACGTCCAGCCGACGCCTTGACCCCGACTCAATACGCCGCCACACGACAAGCAGCACACACAGCCCCCGAGGTGTTCCCATGAAGTTCCGCATCGCCGCCGCGCTGATCGCCCTGGCCGTCAGCGCCACGGCCGTCGCCCCCGTCGCGGCCCAGACCAGTGGTCCTGACGACCCTCGCGAGAACGCCACGCGCCCGGCCGAGGGCGGGCGAGTGGGACGCACGCGTGATCGCAATCGCGATCGCGCGCCTCAACCGACAGCCGAGCAGATCCAGGCCGCGGCTCAGGAACAGGCCACCCTGGGCAATACCGGCTGTCAGGTGACGGAAGCGAAGCTTCTGGGAACCACGGCGGAAAAGACCTCGGTCTATGAAGTCGCCTGCGCCGCCGGCCCTGGCTATATGATCGAGTCCAAGACCCCGCCGCTGGTCACCGACTGCGTCGTCCTCGCCAATTCGGCGGCCACCATGCGCGCCTCCAATCCGGAAGCCGACGTCGGCCCCCAGTGCTCGATCCCGTCCAACATGGACACGCAACGCTTTCTGCGGGAATACGCCGAACAGGCCGCCGTCCCCTGCAACGTCGACGAGGTCCGGGTCGCGGGCAAGTCGAACGACGACGCCATCGTCTATGAGGTCGGCTGCGCCGCCGAACAGGGCTATTGGATCAAGAAAGTCGCGGGCGCCTGGAACAAGACCGAATGCATTCAGGTGATCGCCGAACGCGCCGAATGCACGTTCACGACGCCGGCCGAAATCGCCGCCTCGGTCAAGACCTGGCTGGCCGGTTCCGAAGCCGCCGGGTGCGATGTGACCGAAGCGCGCCTGATGGGCCAGAACAGCAACGGTCGCTTCTATGAGGCCAAGTGCGCGGCCGGAGACGGTTTCATCGCCCGCCTGAACGCCGAAAAGGCGGTTCAGCAGATCTATCCCTGCGCCACCGCCCAGCAGATCGGCGGCGGCTGCACCCTGACCCCGGCGCCGGCTCCGGCTCCGGCTCCGGCTCCGGCCGGCGGCCGTCCGTAAGCCACGCCGACTATCGCACAAGGGGCCGTCGGAGCGATCCGGCGGCCCTTTTGTTTTGCCGCCCCTCTTTTCCGAAACCGAGACGCAGCCTAGCGTCGCGCCCATGCGCATCGCCACCTGGAACGTGAACTCGGTCAACGCCCGCCTGCCCACCGTGCTGGCCTGGCTGGAGCAGGCCGCCCCCGACGTCGCCTGTTTCCAGGAGATCAAATGCGTGGACGAGAAATTCCCGCGCGAGGCGTTCGAGAGCCTGGGCTATAATGTCGAGACCCACGGCCAGAAGAGCTACAACGGCGTGGCCCTGCTGTCGAAGCATCCGATGTCCGACGTTCGGCGCGGCCTGCCGGGCGACGACGCCGACGAACAGGCCCGCTATCTGGAAGCGGTGATCGCGGCGCCCCGGCCGATCCGGGTGGCGTCCATCTATCTGCCGAACGGCAATCCGATCGGGACCGAGAAGTTCGACTACAAGCTGGCCTGGTTCGAGCGGCTGAACCGGCACGCGCGCGAGTTGCTGATGTTCGAGGAGCCGCTGGCCCTGTGCGGCGACTATAACGTCATTCCCGAGGCCGAGGACGCCAGGAACCCGGCCGCCTGGACCGACGACGCCCTGTTCCAGCCCCAGAGCCGCCAGGCCTTCCGCGCCCTGAAGAACCTGGGCCTGGCCGATGCGCACGAGGTCGGCGGCGAGCCGGCCGGAACCTACAGCTTCTGGGACTACCAGGCCGGCGCCTGGCAGAGGAACCACGGCATCCGCATCGACTTCGCCCTGCTGTCGCCCCAGGCCGCCGACCGTTTCCGGGCCATCGAGACCCATCGCGACGCCCGCGACATGGACAAGCCCAGCGACCATGTGCCGGTCGTGGTCGATATCGATCTCGCCGCCGACGCGGAGGCCTGAGGGCCATGGCCGACGTCCTGCGGGTGGTCCTGTTGGTCGCCCTGGCGGCGGCCCTGCTGACGACCCTGTCGCTGGCGCTTTCCTGGTGGATGGAGCCTGCGCGCAGGCTGAGGCGCGCCCTGCTGAAGGCCCTTGGCGCCGCGCCCGAAGTCGAGGCCCTGTCGCCGGGCGAAGGCCGCGCCTGTGCTCTGAACTTCGACGTCGAACAGGTAGTCGTGCTGTGGGCCAACGGGGTGCATGGCCTGGCCTATGGGTTCGACGAGGTCGAGGGCGGCGAGATCATCGTCGACGGCCATGTGGTCGCCCGCATCCGCCGCGGCGAGGCGCGCAAGGCGTTGGACGTCCTGGCGCCCGACGCCGAACAGGTGGTGCTGCGGCTGATGTTCGCGGACGCTCGCCATCCCGAGTTCGAACTGGCCCTGTGGGGCGCGGCCTTCCCCGGTGAAACCGGCTCGCCCGGCGAGGCCCTGCGTCTGGGCCGCCGCTGGCTGTCGCACCTCGAGGCCCTGCTGAAGGGCTGACGCCCCCTTTCGGATGTCGCGCGGGAGCGTTAGAAGCGCCCACTCATTCCTAGTGACACGCCTTTATACGGGAGGCCGCCTTGGCCCGCCTATTCGACGCCTATGTCGTCGCCGACTGGACCGCCGCCGAGACCAAGAAACTCGGCGACACCTCGCTGTGGATCGGGGTGGCGAAGCGCGACGTCCGCTTCCGCCTCTATACCGAGACGCACAATGTCGCGACGCGGGCGGAGGGCGAGGCCCTGCTGGCGTCCATCCTGGCGGATCACAGGAAGCGCGGCGACCGGGTGTTGGTCGGGCTGGACTTCAACTTCGGCTATCCGGCGGGCACGGCCGCGCGGCTGAAGCTGGACGGGACGCCGTGGCAGGCGATGTGGAAGTTCATCGCGTCCAACGTCGTGGACAAGGCCGATAACACCAACAACCGCTATCAGGTGGCGGCCAAGATGAACCGGCTGATGACCGACGAGGCCTGGCCGCTGTGGGGGGCGCCGGCGAAACAGGCGCAGCGCTGGCTGACGACGACCAAGCCGCCAGTGGGATCCGGCGCCGATATTCCCGAGTTCCGGGCGACCGAGAACGCCGCGCGCAAGGGCCGGCTGCAGCCCAAGAGCGTGTGGCAGATGCACGGGGCGGGCGCCGTCGGCGGCCAGACCCTGGTCGGGATCCCGGCCGTGCGTCGGCTGCTGGAAAGCCTGGGTCCGTCCGGGGCGGTCTGGCCCTTTGGCACCGGCTGGCGCGCGCTGACGCCGGACGACGTCGAGCCCCTGTCGGCCCTGGTGGTCGAGGTCTGGCCCTCGATGTTCGACGGCAAGCCCAATGAGGGCGAGTTCAAGGATCAGGCCCAGGTCCGCTCCACCGCCGAGGCCCTGGCCCGGATGGACGACGCCGGCGACTTGGCTAAGGCCTTCGGCCCGCCCAAGGACGCGACGCCCGAACTGATCGCCCAGGTCGAGCAGGAAGAGGGCTGGATTCTGGGGGTCTGAATCTGGAGAAAACCTCGACAAATCATCGAAAATTTGTCGAGGTTTCGCCGTCAGGACAGGCGGTCCCGGAACTCGGAATAGTCGAATTCGCGCACCAGTCTCAACGCGTCGGTGTCGCTGTTCCACAGGGCGATGGCCGGCAGCGGCACCCCGTTGAAGGTGTTGGTCTTCACCATCGAATAATGGGCCTGGTCCAGGAAGGCGATGCGCGTCCCGGCCGTCGGCGGCGTGGCGAAGCCATAGTCGCCGATGATGTCGCCGGCCAGGCATGACGGTCCGCCCAGGCGGTAGGTCACGCCGCCCTCGGCCTCGTTCAGCATGGCGGGGCGATAGGGGGCCTCGATCACATCGGGCATGTGGCAGGTGGCCGATATGTCGGTGATGGCGATCGGCATGGCGTTGTGGAAGGTGTCCAGCACCTCGCCCACCAGTATGCCGGCGTCCAGGGCTGCGGCCTCGCCCGGTTCGATATAGACGTCCAGGCTGTGGCGGTCGCCGATCCGGGCCAGGAAGGCGGCCAGGGCGTCGCGGTCATAGTCGGCGCGGGTGACGTGGTGGCCGCCGCCCAGATTGATCCATTTCAGCGACTTCAGCAGGGGCTCCAGCTGCGGCTCGATCGCCGCCCAGATCCGCTCCAGCGGCTCGAACCCCTGTTCGCACAGGGCGTGGATGTGCAGGCCGTCGACGCCGTCCAGATGGTCCGGCGTCAGCTGCGAGACCGGGAAGCCCAGGCGCGAGCCGAACTGGCAGGGGTCGTATTTGGCGACCTCGGCCTCCGAATGCTCGGGGTTCAGCCTCAGGCCGATGTCGAACACCTGGCCCTGCGCGCGCGCGTCGGCGATCAGGTCGGCGAAACGGGCGATCTGGTCCGGGGCGTTGAAGATCACCGTGTCCGACAGACGCAGGATCTCGGGCAGGTCCGCCGGCTTGTAGGCCGGCGAATAGGTGGTCAGGTGGCCGCGATAGAACTCCCGCGCCAGCCGCGCCTCCCACAGGCCCGAGGCGCAGACGCCGTCGAGGTATTCCCCGACGACATCGGCCAGCGACCACATGGAAAAGGCCTTCAGGGCCAGCAGGACCCGGGCGTTGCCGCGTTTCCCCACGTCCTGGAGGACGGCGAGGTTGCGACGCACCGCCGCCTCGTCCACCACGAAGGCGGGCGAAGGGACGCGGTTGAGGTCGAAGCGGGCGAAGGCGCCCGGTCCGCCGGCCTGGGTCTGCATAGCCATGATGTGCGCCTTCAGAAGTCCAGCGGAGCGTCCAGATCCTGAACCTTCCACGGCAGGCCGTGCTGGTTCAGCATGTCCATGAAGGGGTCGGGGTCCAGCTGTTCCATGTTGAACACCCCCTCGCCCTTCCATTGGCCGGTCAGCATCAGGGCCGCGCCGATCATGGCGGGGACGCCGGTGGTGTAGCTGACGGCCTGGTTGCCGGTCTCGGCATAGGCTTCCTGGTGGTCGCAGATGTTGTTGACGTAGACCGTCTTCCTGGCCCCGTCCTTCAGGCCGGTGGCGATGGTGCCGATATTGGTCTTGCCCTTGGTGATCGGCCCCAGCGACGAGGGTTCGGGCAGCAGGGCCTTCAGGAACTCGATCGGGATGATCTCGCGGCCCTGGAACATCATCGGCTCGATCGAGGTCATGCCGATGTTCTCCAGCACTTCCAGATGCTTGAGATAGCTATCGCCGAAGGTCATCCAGAAGCGGATGCGCTTGATTTCCGGATAGAATTTGGCCAGCGACTCCAGTTCCTCATGATACATGAGGTACATGTTCTTCTGGCCCACGCCCTCGAAGTCGAAGGTCTGTTTGTGGCTCAGGGCCGGACCCTCGACCCACTGGCCGTCGGCCCAGTGGCGTGACGGGGCGGTGACTTCGCGCAGATTGATCTCGGGATTGAAGTTGGTCGCGAACGGCAGGCCGGTGTCGCCGCCGTTGCAGTCCAGGATGTCGAGCGTCTCGATGGAATCCAGCAGGTGCTTCTTGGTGTAGGTGGTGAAGACTGAGGTCACGCCGGGGTCGAAGCCCGAACCCAGCAGCGCCATCAGGCCGGCGGCCTTGAAGCGGTCCTGATAGGCCCACTGCCACTTGTATTCGAACTTGGCTTCGTCGCGCGGCTCGTAGTTGGCGGTGTCTAGGTAGTTGACCCCGGCGGCCAGGCAGGCGTCCATGATGGCCAGGTCCTGGTACGGCAGGGCCAGGTTGACGACCAGGGCCGGCTGAACCGCCTTGATCAGGGCGGTGGTGGCGGCCACGTCGTCGGCGTCCAGGGCGGCCGTGTCGATGGTCACGCCGAAGCGCGCCTTGACGGATTCGGCGATGGCGTCGCACTTGGACTTGGTGCGGCTCGCCAGGGTGATGTGCGAGAAAATGTCCGCATTCATCGCCATCTTGTGGACCGCGACCGAACTGACGCCGCCGGCGCCAATGACCAGCACCTTGCTCATGTGCTTCTCCTGAAGACTGAATGCTCTGGCGACATCGCCGCCCTTATAAAGGGCGGGGCTCTTAGCACGATGATGACAGGACCGCTAATGCAGGCGGGGTCGGCGTCGAATTCGGGGGGTTTCTGGTTGGCGCCGCGCTTTTGCGAGCGTGAGAGAAAAAAACGAGTGCAGTTTCGTGCGCTTTCGACGGCGGCGGCCGCAGTCGAAATTGAACTTGCACAGGGCGAAACCAGTGCAATGTGCAAAAGAGTGCAATTGCCGGAAGGGGTTCACGTTTCAAAGACCGGCGGTGATTATAGGGCAGGTTTGAAGCGTGTCGGGTTGATTGGGGTTGCGGGGTCTCAGGCCGTTGAAAATTAAGCGCTTATCTTACGGAATTAGGAGGGCTACACCCTCCGTCAATCATCCCAAACCTGATCACCCGAAGGTTGGAGGTAGGACGCAGCGCCGCTCGTCTCCTCCCCGTTCGCCGCTTGGCGAATGGGGAGGGGGACCGCGAAGCGGTGGAGGGGCTCTTGAAGCGGGCGCCGTGTCTGGGGTGAAGAACCCCTCCGTCTCCTCGCGAAAAGCTCGGATCCACCTCCCCAACGCTGCGCGACGGGGAGGAGACGTTCACGAGTTCGGCTTGGGGTGGAAAACGGACATCGAGTGCGACAGGATGCGGCCATGGAACAAGTGCCGAACTCGAAGTCGCCACCGGAGGGCTGGGCCTTTAGCGTCAAGGAAGTGAGTGCCGGAGTTTATCGTGTGACCGGCCTCGGTCCCGGTGGCATTTCAGCGGAGCGGACCGGCACCGACGAAGAGGCCCTGCTCTTTGAGGTTATTGCCGACGCGGAAGAACTGAGCCGCCGCATTTAACGTCCGCCATGGGTCGAAAGCAGAAACCGGCCCCCATCCAAAAACCCGTCGCGCTCCCTACCCGATCAACGCCCGCGCCGCCGCCCGCGCCTCATCGGTGATCTGCGCCCCCGACAGCATCCGGGCGATCTCTTCCTGACGGCGCGCGTCGTCCAGGGCCACCACGGTGGTGGCGGTGGCGCCGTCTTGGTCGGCTTTCATCACCTTCCAGTGGGCGTGGCCGCGGGCGGCGACCTGGGGGCTGTGGGTGACGACCAGGACCTGGGCGCCGGTGGACAGGCGTTTCAGGCGCGAGCCGACGGCCTCGGCCACGGCGCCGCCGACGCCCTGGTCGACCTCGTCGAAGATCATGACCGGCTGGCGCATGTCCTCGCGGCTGGCCAGGGCGGCCTTCATGGCCAGGGCGAAACGGGCCAGTTCGCCGCCCGAGGCGATGGCGTCCAGCGGGCCGAAGTCGGTTCCGGCGTTGGTGGCGATCTGGAAGCGGACGGTCTCGACCCCGTCGGGGCCGCGCCGGCCCTCGATCGGCTCCAGCGCCACGCGGAAGCGCGCGCGTTCCAGCTTCAGCGGGCCCAGTTCGCCCATGACGGCGGCGGTCAGGCGGTCGGCCGCCGCCTCGCGCGCCGAGGTCAGGAATTCGGCGGCCAGGTCATAGGCCTCGGTCGCCTGGGCCACGTCGCGGCCGGCATTGGCCAGGGCTTCTTCGCCGTCTTCGATCAACCGCAGCTGTTCGCGCAGGCGGATGCGCAGGCTGGGCAGGGCGTCGACGGTGGTGTGCAGCTTGCGGGCGGCGGCGCGCAGGGCGAACAGCCGTTCCTCGGCCTTGTCCAGACGGCCGGGTTCGTAGTCGAAGGCGTCGGCGGCGGCGTCCACGGCGGCGACGGCCTCAGCCGCCTCGACCATGGTGCGGTCGATGGCCTCGACGGCGGCAGACAGTTTGACGATGACCGGGTGGTCGCCCTCGGCCCCCGCCTGGCCGGCGCGTTGGCGGGCGTGTTCGACGGCGCGCAGGGCGGCGCCCAGTTTCTGGCTCAGCTTGTCGCCGCCCAGCTGGGTGCGGGCGTCGGCGAGATCGGCGATGGCCTTTTCGGCGGCGCCCAGCAGGGCGCGTTCGCCGGCCAGTTCGGTTTCTTCGTCGGCGCGGGGGTCCAGAGCGTCCAGTTCGGACAGGTTCAGGCTGATCTCCTCCAGCCGGGCGGCGGCGTCGGCGGCCTGGGCCTTCAGCTCGGCCAGTTTCGCCTCGGCGGCCTTGAGCTTGACCGAGGCGGCGGCGACGCCCTGGAGCTGGGGCTGCAAGCCGCCATAGGCGTCCAGGGCGCCGCGATGGGTGCGCCAGTCCAGCAGGCCGACGGTTTCGTGCTGGCCGTGGACCTCGACCAGGGCGGCGCCGATCTCGCGCAGGGCCGTGACCCCGGCGGGCTGGTCGTTGACATAGGCGCGGCTGCGGCCGTCCGCGCCCAGAACGCGGCGCAGGATCAGATCCTCGCCCGGCTGGACCTCGAACCCCCGGTCGGCGATCAGGGCCAGCAGGTCCGGGTCGTCCGGCGCGCTGAAGATTGCAGTCGCGACCGCCTGTTTGGCGCCCTTGCGAACCAGACCCGCGTCGCCGCGCCCGCCCAAGGCCAGACCCAAGGCGTCGAGAATGATCGACTTGCCCGCCCCCGTCTCGCCGGTCAGCACGGTCAGGCCGCTGTCGACGTCGAGATCGAGCGCATCGACCAGGACGACGTCACGGATGGAGAGGGCGGTCAGCATGGGCGCACGCGATTCGGCATGGAGCGCAGTCTAATGCGGCGCGCCGGAAATGGGATCAAAGACCGGAGGCCCGGCGCAGGGCGGCGTTGATGCCCGACTGCCACCCTGGCCCCTGGGCGCGCCAGTGCTCCAGCAGATCGGCGTCCAGACGCAGGGTGACCTGCTGCTTGGGCGCGTCGGATTTCGGCCGGCCGGGGGACCGCTTGAACTGGTTCAGAACCGACTCAGGCAGAACCTCGCGGGCGGGGCGAAGTTCAGCGGCGCGCTCTGCGGTCAGCTCAGGCGCGTCGTCCTCGTCAAGAGGAACAGTTTCCCAATCTAGCTCTCGCTTCGCCATCTGATCAGCTCCTTTGTCCGCGCCCGACGAAGACTGATGGCCCGGACGTCGTCGCCTCGGACCGTGAATGTCAAAGCATAAAGCCGACCGTCCACATATCCGTAGGCGTTGAAGCGGGTCTCTTGATAGTCCCTTCGGTTGTCCTGCCTGACGAAGGCGGAAGCCAAATCCATCTCTTCCGCCAAGCGCAAGGACACGCCGTGCTTCGCGATGTTGGCCTCATCCTTCGCCGGGTCGAAGACGATCATTTATGTAGTTACATAAACCTGACCGTCAAGGGCGTGATCAGCCCGGGATGATCCGCTGCAGCCAGGATTCGCGCTTGGCCTCGGGCGCCGCCTCAGGCGTCTGGCCGTTTTCGGTCAGCAGGGCGTAGGCCTCGGCGTACCAGGGGCTGCCGGGGAAGTTGTAGCCCAGGACGGCGCCGTTGCGCATCGCCTCTTCCTTCAGGCCCAACTGCAGATTGACCTCGACCAGGCGGTAAAGGGCCTCGGGCGTGTGCGAGGTGCGCTGGAACTCGGGGTTGGCGATGACGGCCTTGTAGCGGTTCAGGGCGGCCAGAGGCTGGTTGGCGCGCTGGTAGAAGCGGCCGATGTTCATTTCCTTGCCGGCCAGCTGGTCGTTGACCATGTCGATCTTGACCGCGGCGTCGCTGGCGTAGGCCGTGCCCGGATAGCGGCGCGCGACATCCTTCAGACCGGCCAGGGCGGCGGTGGCGTAGCCTTGGTCGCGACCCACGTCGGTGATCTGTTCGAAGTTGCAGACCGCCCTCATGTAAAAGGCGTAGGAGGCCGACGGATTTCCGGGGAACAGGGCGATGAACCGGTCCGCGGCGGCGATGGCCTCGGCGTAGTTGTTGTTCTGGTAGTAGGCGTAGATCTGCATCAGGATCGAGCGGCGCGCCCAGTCCGAATAGGGATGCTGGCGTTCCACCTCCTGGAAATAGTCGACGGCGTCGGCCCAGCGGCGCTGCTCCAGGCGCTGATAGCCGGTGTTGTACAGGGCTTCGACCGGCCGTTCTTCATAGGCCAGCTTGGGACGCGAATTGCCGGCGCAGCCAGAAATTGTCAGCGCGGCGACCGCCGCGGCCATCAGCACCAGGCCGGAACGGAACTTGGAAACGGACAAGGACGACCCCATGACGAGCGGAGACAGGCCTGCGGCCAAGCCTCCGGAAACGAACGCGGCGATCTCTAGCACCCACGACCGGGCCGCGCCATGCCGACGAAAACTCTCCGCACACGACTTGCCCTGCCCGGCTCCGCTGGTAAAGAGCGCGCCAACCGACACCCGTTCATGGGGGTCGGATGACGGCGAAAGGATGACCAGCCGATGAAGCTGCTCTCAGGCAACTCCAACCGGGCCCTTTCACAGGCCATCGCGGACCACCTGGACGGTCCCCTGACCAAGGCCCAGGTCAAGCGGTTCGCCGACAACGAGGTCTTCGCGGTCATCGAGGAAAATGTCCGCGGCGAGGACGTCTTCATCCTCCAGTCGACCAGCTACCCGGCCAACGACAATCTGATGGAGCTGCTGATCATCACGGATGCGCTGGTGCGCGCCTCCGCCCGACGGATCACGGCCGTCATGCCCTATTTCGGCTATGCCCGGCAGGATCGGAAGACCGGCGGCCGCACGCCGATCTCGGCCAAGCTGGTCGCCAACCTGATCACCCGCGCCGGCGCCGACCGGGTGCTGACCATGGATCTGCACGCGGGCCAGATTCAGGGCTTCTTCGACATTCCGACCGACAATCTGGTGGCCACCCCCGTGTTGGCCCAAGACATCCGCGAACATTATGTGCGCGGCGACGATCTGATGATCGTCTCGCCTGACGTCGGCGGCGTGGTGCGCGCCCGGGCGCTGGCCAGCCGCCTGAACGCCGACCTCGCCATCGTCGACAAACGCCGTCCCAAGGCGGGCGAAAGCGAGGTCATGAACATCATCGGCGACGTGGAGGGGCGGCGCTGCATCCTGTTCGACGACATCGTCGATTCCGGCGGCACCCTGGTCAACGCCGCCAAGGCCCTGATCGATCACGGCGCGACCGAGGTCTCGGCCTATATCAGTCACGGCGTCCTTTCGGGTCCCGCCGTTCAGCGGATCACCGACGGCCCGCTGAAAGAACTGGTGATCACCGACTCCATCGAACAGCCCCACGAAGTTTTGAACTGTTCCAAAATCCGCACGGTTTCCGTCGCTCCGCTCATCGGCGAAGCTATCCGCCGGATCGCGAACGAAGAATCCGTGTCGAAGTTGTTCGATTAATCTTCGGCAAACCGCTTTCGGCACGTTATAAGCGCCTTCAAGTACGCGCCCCTGCGGGGGCTTTCAGTATTCTGTGGACGTGCACTATGCCCAAGGCCTTCATGACCCGCGGCCTGTCGATCGCCGCCCTCGCGGCAGCCGCCCTTCTGGCGAGCTGCAGCACCAAGGAACCCGAGGCGCCCCCGCCGCCTCCGCCGCCCCCGCCGCCCGTCACGCTGAACGAAGGCGTCGCCCAGGCGGCCTCCATCTATGTGGCCTTCCTGCGGGAGGCCGAGACCATCCAGCCCGGCGGCTTCCCGGACGCGGAATCCATTCAGGCCGCCATCCGCAAGGGCGCGTCCTATGAACCGGCCCAGCTGTCGCGCGGTCTGATCGCCTATGGGTCCATCATCGCCCTGCAGTCGCCCGAGTTCGTCGCCGGCGTGCGCCAGTTCGCCGTCGATCCGGCCCAGCGTCAGGAAATGGTCGCCCGCATCGTCGCCGACCCGGCCTATGCGGCCACCCTGCCCGGCGCCGATGCGGCCGCCGGCCTGATCGCGGCGACCATCGGCAAGGACGCCACCGCGATCCGCGCCATCGCCGAGGCGGTGGAGGCCGACGCCTATACGGTGCAGGAGCGGAATGACCCGCGCCGCCGCTGGGCCACCACCCATATTACGAACCGAGAAGTGAGGCTCGAGGGCGCCAAGACCCTGTCGGCGGCGACCATGCTGCCGTCCGCCGAGGAATCCAGCCGTCTGTTCACCGCCGCCAATACCGGCCAGGGGCTGGACGTCGAGACGTCACGCAAGGCGCCGCCTTATACGCCGGCCGTGACGCGGTCGCTGGCGATCGCCGCCCTGGCGTCGCTCGGTGCGGCCGGCGACGATGCGCGCGCCAATACCGACGCCCTCGTCGTCGAGGCGAACAACGAATTCTGCCTGAACATGTCCAAACTGATGCTGTTCCAGTGCCTGGCCGCCTCGCGTCCCAGCTATGAGGACATGTTCTGCCTGGGCCGCCATATCGCGCGCGACCTGGCCACCTGCACCACCCAGGCCGTCGTCTCGCCCCAGGTCTCGGTCGGCGATCTGCTGGACGCCGGCGCCGAACCGCCGGAACGTCTGACCCAGACCCCGGTGCAGGTGACCTTGAGCTCTCCCACGACGCCGACCCCTGCTCCGTCGCGATAAGACGACCGGACAAAACAAGGCCCGCCCCGATTGCTCGAGGCGGGCCTTTTCAGTTCTGGAACCGGAGGGGCCCCTATTCGTAGCCGTGGGCGGCTTCGTTGATCACCTGGGACGGCATGGACGAGAAGTCCACGGCGATCGGTTTGGCGGTCTTGGCCTGATAGGTCCGCAGCACATGGGTCATGCGACGGCGCACTTCGCGTTCGGCCTCGCTCCCGGCGTCCAGCGACAGCGGGGCCAGGCAGAAGTCGATGATGGCTTCGGTTCGGGTCAGCGGTTCCATGGAGGTTCCTTTCCTGCTTACGCCGCGTTGGTGAACTGGGCGGTTTCGGTCGAGTCCTTCAGCGCCGTCGTCGAAGACGTGCCGTTGGAGATGACCGTGGCCACCTGGTCGAAATAGCCGGTGCCGACTTCGCGCTGGTGGCGGGTGGCGGTGTAGCCGATGGCCTCGTTGGCGAACTCGCGCTGCTGCAGTTCCGAATAGGCGGCCATGCCGTTGTCGCGATAGCCGTTCGCCAGCTCGAACATCGAGTTGTTCAGGGCGTGGAAGCCGGCCAGCGTCACGAACTGGAACTTGTAGCCCATGGCGCCCAGCTCGCGCTGGAACTTGGCGATGGTGGCGTCGTCCAGCTTGGCCTTCCAGTTGAAGGAGGGCGAGCAGTTGTAGGCCATCAGCTTGCCGGGATATTTCTTCTGCACCGCTTCGGCGAACTTCTTGGCGTCGTCGAGATCGGGGTGCGAGGTCTCCCACCACAGCAGGTCGGCGATATTGGCGTAGGACAGGCCGCGCGCGATGCAGTGGTCCAGGCCCGTGCCCTCCTTCAGACGGAAGAAGCCTTCCGGCGTGCGGTTGTCGCGGTCGATGAAGGGCTGGTCGCGCTCATCGATGTCCGAGGTGATCAGCTGGGCGCTTTCGGCGTCGGTGCGGGCGACCGTAATGGTCGGCGTGCCCATGACGTCGGCGGCGAGACGCGCGGCGACCAGGTTGCGCTCATGCGCCTGGGTCGGGATCAGCACCTTGCCGCCCAGGTGGCCGCATTTCTTCTCGGACGCCAGCTGGTCCTCGAAGTGGACGCCGGCGGCGCCCGCCTCGATGAAGGCCTTCATGATCTCGAAGCTGTTCAGCGGCCCGCCGAAACCGGCCTCGGCGTCGGCGACGATCGGGGCGAACCAGTCACGCTTGGCGCCGCCCTCGGCGTGCTCGACCTGGTCGGCCCGCTGCAGGGTGCGGTTGATGCGGCGGCACAGTTCAGGGGCGGCGTTGGCGGGGTACAGCGACTGGTCCGGATACATGGCGCCGGCCGTATTGGCGTCGGCCGCGACCTGCCAGCCCGACAGATAGATGGCCTTCAAACCCGCGCGGACCATCTGCATGGCCTGGTTGCCGGTGACGGCGCCCAGGGCGTTGATGAAGGGTTCGTCGTGCAGCAGCTGCCACAGGCGATTGGCGCCGCGCTCGGCCAGGGTATGGGTGATCGGCACCGAACCGCGGAGACGCAGGACGTCCTCGGGGGTGTAGGGGCGTTCGATGCCGTCGAAACGGCCGGCGGGCGAAGGAACCAGATCGGCGAAGGTGGTCATGGTCGAACTCGGTCTCTGAATGGCGCGGCCGGGGGGCCGCTGTCTCGGAGACAAGAACATGCCGAAGTCACGAATGACACAGTGTTGGCGGTGATATTGAAGTCACTTTGTCATGTTATGACTTTGCATTGACAGTCATTATGTGACATTCTCTCGCCATGGAAGCTCTCGTCGATCGCAAGCTTTTTCTCGGCGCCCGGTTGAAGCGCGTGCGGCGCGACCTGGGCCTGACCCAGACGGCCATGGCGGCAGACCTGGGGGTTTCCCCCAGCTATCTCAATCACATAGAACGGAACCAGCGGCCGGTGTCGGCCCAGCTCCTGCTGCGGCTGGCAGACACCTATGACATCGATCTCCGCGCCCTGAACCAGGGGGGCGCGGCCGACGAGGCGCGTCTGGGCGAGATCCTGGCCGACCCCCTGTTCAAGGGTCTGTCGGCGCCGCGCCACGAACTGGTGCAACTGTTGGAGGAGGCGCCGGGGGTCGCGGACGCCCTGCTGCGCCTCTACCAGGCCTTCGACGACGGGCGGACCCGCGCGCGGGCCGCAGCCGAGAACGGCGAGGGCCTGGTCGAGACCAGTCCCGCCGAATGGGTGCGGGAATATGTCCAGTCCCATGACAACCACTTCCCTGAACTGGATCAGATGGGCGAGGCCCTGGCGGAGGCCCTGGCGGCCGAGGCCCCGGCCCATGCAGACGGATTCGAACCCGCGGCCCGGCTGCGGCTGGCGGCGAAACACGATCTGGGGGTCCGCACCCTGCCCGCCGAGGTCATGGTGGAATGGACCCGGCGCTTCGACCCGCACCGCCGCCGGCTGTTGCTGTCCGAGACGCTGGGGCCCTCGTCGCGCGCCTTCGCCATCGCCTACCAGCTGGCGCTAGTCGAACACGGCCAGGCCCTGCATGACATGGCCCAGGCCTCCGCCGCGCCCGACCCCGCGACCCGGTCGCTGCTGAAGGTTGCTCTGACCAACACCCTCGCCGCCGCCGTCCTGATGCCCTACACCGCCTTTCAGCGCACGGCCGAGGAGACCGGCTATGACGTGGCGCGGCTCCAGGCCCGGTTCGGTGTCAGCTATGAACAGGCGGCGCACCGCCTGACCACCCTGTCGCGGCCCACGGCGCGGGGCGTGCCCTTCTTCCTGATGCGGGTCGATCAGGCCGGGAACATCTCCAAACGCTATGCGGCCGGGGCCTTTCCCTTCTCGCGCTTCGGCGGCGCCTGCCCCCGCTGGCGGCTGCACTCGGCCTTCCGCACGCCTGGTCGGATCGTCACCCAGATCATCGAGACCCCGGCCCAGGACGGAAAACCCGGCGGCCGCTGGTTCACCTTCGCCCGCACGGTCGAGCGCCAGGGACATGACGGTTTTGGCGAGGGCCACGACCTGGCCGTCGGCCTGGGCTGCGAACTGCGCCACGCCCACCGTCTGGCCTACGCCCACGGTCTCGATCTCGAGAAGCCCGACGTCACCCCCATCGGCCCCGCCTGCCGCCTGTGCCACCGCCACCCCTGCGCCGAACGCGCCGCCGCCCCCATCGACCGGCCGCTGGCCGTGGACGACTGGTCCAAGTCGGTCAGCCCGTATCCGTTCGCGGCGATGTGAGTTCACGACTACTCATAGTTGTGACACGATGCGGTCATGGCCGATCAAGTCCTGACCCTGCCCCTGACCGACGAAGCGCTTGAGCGGCTCAAGGCCGCTGCGCATGCGGCGGGCATGACGCCGGAGGCCTATGCAATCGCGATCCTGGACAGGGCGCTTGCGACCGGAGCTGACGACGTCTCCGGCGGCTCCAAAGTTCGAGACAATGAAGCCGTCTTCGTCATGGACGACGCCCTGACGCCCTGGCCTCCGAACAAGCCTTACGACACCGCCGAGGCCGAACGTCGCCTGGCAGAGTACGACCGCACGGGAAACTATGTGACGCTGGAAGACGCTATGGAGCGTTTCGAACGCGCGCTTGAGGCCAAGCTGGCCGCCAGACGATGACCTATGGGGTCTGGCTGGAAGGCGAGGCGGAAGCCGACCTGATCCGCCTTGCCGACTTCATTAGCGAATATGGCGACACGTCGCGAGACGCTGCCTGGCTACGATTCGGCAAGGCCTGAAGTCGCTGAGCGAAATGCCAGCGCGCCGTCCGATCATCCGGGCGGGGGTTCGAGAACTTCACATCCCCTTCGGCGACAGCGGCTATGTCGTCCAATACCGGGTCGATGCGGACGTGGTCGTGGTCGCCCGCATCTTTCATGCCCGAGAGGAACGTTGAGCCTCAGTGGCTCAGCAGCAGCCAGGACGGACTGCGGTTCAGCAGGGCCTGGGTGACGCCGCCCAGGACCCATTCGCGCATCCGCGAATGGCCCCAGGCGCCGGCGACGATCAGATTGGCGCCCGTCTGTTCGACCAGGGCAAGGATTCGGTCGCCGGCGGGACGTTCGTCGCGCACCCTCGCCTCGCTCTCGGCGGCGATGCCGTGACGCTGCAGCCAGGCGGCGACGTCGGCGACGCGGGCGGCCGCAGCCGCCGCGTCCGTCGAGGCGCAGATCTCGATCACCTTGACCTCGCGCGCCTGTTTCAGCAGCGGCAGGGCGGCCTGGACGGCGCGCTGGGCCTCGCGACCCTCCTTCCATGCCACGAGGGCGACGCCGTCGATCGGCGCGGCCGAGGCGCGGGGCGGCGCGACCAGGACCGGCCGACCGACATTCATGATCAGGTCGCCGGCGTCCGGCGCACGATAGGGCGAACGACCGGCGTCGCGGCCTACCAGGATCAGGTCGGCCGCCCGCGCTTGATGCGTGACGCACGAGGCGGGATAGCCCGTCTCGGCCCGCCATTCGTGAGCTATGCCGGTGTCCTTCAGCGCCTCAAGGAAACGGGTCTTGGCGGCCGCCAATTCTCCGTCGGCCTGGTCCCGACGCAGGGTCAGAATCTCGCCGGCCATGCCGCCGGCGACATAGGCGTCGACCAGCGGCGGCTCCGGCTCGCTGACGGATACGCCGATCAGGGTCGCGTCGAAAATGGCGGCGAGATCCCGCCCGAAACCGATCCGCGCGACATTGTCGGCTTCGTCGTCCACATAGACCATCAGGCTTGCATAGGTCATGGCGATGCTCCTTGTTGCCGGAGCCTGGATGCGCCTTCTGGCCCTTTCCCGCCTTGATCCGCGTCAAACCGTCAGATCAGGACGATACGGCCGTTCTCCTGGCGGAAGGCCACGCCGGTTCGCTGGAACAGCCGGGCGATGACGGCGGAGGGGTCTGTCACACCGACGTCGAGCAGGGTCGCGATGTCGTTGGCCAGGGTCGGATCGCGTGACAGGCGGGTCAGTTCGCCCAGCCATTCCTCCCGGCTGAGAACGCCGTCGTCATTGTTGCGACGCTGGAATTCGGCGACCACGTCGAAGAAGTCGCCGCCGCGCGCCCGGCGCTCGGCGGCCTCGATCACCAGACCCCAGACCGCGCCGCAGGCGTAATAGGCGCGGTGCTCGCCCCGTTCGCCGGCCGAGGACACTGGCTTTCCCGTCGCCAGCCTGACGCAGTCGTCGACCTCGCGCTGCAGTTCGGCGCGGTCGTCATAGGTCGGGTCGATGGCCTTCAGCGCGCGCACGGCCATCAGGTCGGCGCCGCCCTCGGTGATCCAGGCCTCGCGGGCGTACTGGTATTTCAGGCCCTGTGACCCCAGCCAGAAATGCGCCGCCTCGTGGCCGATGAACCAGCGGGCGCGGCTCAGGGCCTGCACATCGGGATCCAGCACCCCCTCCCCCTCGAAATTCATCGAGATCAGGCCGGGCAGGACGCTGCCGCCCATGCTCGACAGGGATTTGGTCGGCCCGGTCCAGCTGACCATCAGGGTCGGCGGCTCGCCCGGCGCACGGCCCAGACGGTCGGCGTAATAGGTCATGACGCGGGGCGTGAAACCCGCCAGTTCGTCCCCCAGCCAACGCGGCAGGCCCGGATCGATGACGGTGGTGACGCCGTTCCCCTGGCGCGTCGTGGCGTCGCCGAAAAGGACATAGGTCTGGGCGTCCAGGGCCGTGACCTCCGGCCTGCGCTCGCCCTTGAACAGGACGGGGCCGGACCGGTCTCGCCAGGTGACGAGGGCCGGCCCGCCCGGAACATCGACGCCGTTCAGGTCGCGCGGGAAGGCGCGGGCTGCTGCGGCGGATTCCAGGGGAAAGACGTCGAACTGGCCCGAGAACAGGGCCACGGTCCCGTCCGAGAACATGAGCGCCGGGTCGTATTCGGCCTCCAGATCGCCGGCGCGGGGCGTCATGACGATGCGGATGCGGCGCGGGACGGGGCCGCCGTCGGTCGAGCGCAGCACGTCGTAGTCGCCGATCCGCTCCAGCACCACGCCGGGGATCTCGACCCGCCACCAACTGGGCCGCCAGGGCTGACGGCTCTCGCGCAGCAGTGCCGACCGGAAGAAGGCCCAGGCCGGAGCGTCGCGATCCAGCCGATAGTCGGCGGTCCAGCGATCGCCGTCGCGTTCGACCGTCACGTCGACCCGGTCCTGCTCGGCCTGGACCTGCGGCGGCGCGACGACGGCGGGCGAAGCGCAGGCGGTCAGGGCGGACAGGCCGACAAGGGCGGCGGACATGAGGGCCGTGGTCAGGCGCATGGCGATCTCCGATTGACGATGACCGCGATAGCGACGCCCGGCGACAGCGTCACCTTAAGCCTTGTTCATGCGCGGGCCGCGTCCAGAGCGCGCCCGGCCGCCGCCAGTTCCCCGGCCATGACGGCTTTCAGCCGTTCGGGCGCCAGGATCACCGCCTGTTCGCCCCAGGTGAACAGATGCCAGGCCAGTTCGCGCATGCCGGACGCCCGGAACCGCACGATCAAGCTCCCGTCCGGCTGGTCCTCGAACGACTGGGTCGGGTGCCAGCGCCAGCCCCGGGCCTCGGCCGCGCCCTGGGGGACGATGCGCAGGACCACGTCCTCGATCTCGTCCTGATAGATGCCGAAGGACTGGCTGGCGAAGACGTTCAGGTCGAAATCGGCGGGCGGAACCGCCACCCCGTCCTGGGGCGCGACATGGCTCATCCGGTCCAGGCGGAAGGTCTGGATCCGGCCCGTCTCGCGGTCGGCCGCGACCAGATAGTTGGCGCGGCCGAACATGACCCCGCACGGCGCGACGCTGCGGCGGCGCGGCTCGGCGCCCGGTCGGGAATAGGTGAAGCCCAGCGGCTGTTGCGCCAGGACAGCGCCGCGAATGGCCGTCAGCATCGCCTCGTCGGCGGAGGGACGCGGCCCGGCCTGGACGGCGATGGTCTCGGCCCGAACCAGGGCCTCCAGGTCCGGCGCCATCCGGTTCAGGGTGGTGGAACGCATCGCCGCCTTCAGCTTGCGCTCCAGCCCCTCCAGCGCCGCCGCCCGCGCCGGCTCCCCGGCGGCGCGCAGGCCCGAGGCGGCCTTGGTCAGTTCCAGCATCTCGGTCGCCGTCGGCGCCTGTTCGAAGGCCGAGAGCCCGCCGCGGATGCGCCAGCGTTTTGACGGCGGGTCCGACACCTCGTCCACCTGGGGGAAGAGCATCATCACCGCGTCGCGCATCCGTTCGGCGGTGCGGCGGCCGACGCGCATGTCCCGCGCCATCTCGTCCAGGGTCAGGCCTTCGGCGCTGGCAGCCATCCGCCGCGCCAGCTCGATCACCATGGCCGCCTTGTCGTGTCTCACCGTCGCTCCGACCTTACGTCCGTTTCTGACGCAACAGTGCGCCATAACCGGATCATCGACAAGAGGCCGACCGCTTCAGGAGATCATTCCATGGCTCGTTTCCAACCCACCGCCGCCGTCAACGCCAATCGCTACATCATCGTGCCGTGCGAGGCTGACGGCTCGTCCGACCTCGCCGTCATCTGGGACCGTCTGGAAGAACAGGTGGTCAACGTCGTCTCCGCCGCCGCCAGCGCCCGCTATTCGGACGAGGACGCCCTGTGGGACGAGGGTCGCATGGACGCTTCGGATGCCGCCGAATGGCGGATGGCGGCCTGAGTTCAGGCCGGCTTGGGCTTGGTCCAGCCGTCGATCAGGCGCTGGGCCGGCTGTTCGACCAGTTTGTGGGCCAGGACTGCGACGACGACGATGAAGCCGAACAGGCCAAGGGCGAACAGGTCGTTCAGCCAGACCGAGCCGAAATCGACGCGCCGCCCGCCCGGCATCCAGTCCAGCTTGCGCGCGATGATCAGCATCCCGGTCAGGATGAACATATGGACCATGTAGATGGAGAAGGACCAGCGGCCGAGCGTCACCAGGGCCGGATGGTCCAGCATGCGCGACACCCGCCCCTCCTCGCCCGCGAACACCCAGACCAGAAGGACGAACACAAGGCTCACGGCGATCGTGACGGGGCCTTGGGCCCAGGCGACGAAGACGCATGTCGCGACGACGGCGGCGACCTCTAGCCCCGTGGCCGCGAGCCCTTTCATGCGGGGGATATGGGTCCATAGGCCCTGCAACAGGCAGCCCAGGAAGAAGCCGTAGACAGCGCGCGGCACCGCGAAGTCGTAGGTGGTGTTCATCCAGCGCCGGGCGTAGCTGACGACCAGCACCCCGCCGACGATGGCCAGCACCAAGCCGATCCAGCGGAACCGTTTCGGCGCGATCAGGACCAGACCGGCGAAGATCAGATAGCAGGCCCATTCGGCGCTGAGGGTCCAGGACGGTCCGTTCCAGGTCAGATGGGGGTGGATATGCCAGGCCTGGATCAGCGCCAGATTGGTGAAGATCGCCGCCACCGTCCGGTCGCCGGTGAAGGGGACCGCCCCGTCGAAATGGAAGACCAGCCGCGCCAGCTCCAGCCCCACATAGGCCGCCAGCATCAGCACGTGCATCGGCCAGATCCGTCCGAAGCGTCGCACCATGAACCGCCCGCCGTCCCGCGCCGTCTTCAGCCGGTTCGCATAGGCGTGGGCGATGACGAAGCCGGACAGGACAAAGAAATAATCGACGAACAGATAGGCGTGCTGGATGAAGTCCCAGGTGCGCCAATGGCTGGCGACCGGCATGTGGAACATGACGACCAGAATGGCGCATACCCCGCGCAGGGAGTCCAAGGCCTCGAAACGGCGATGGGCGACGGGGGCGGGCTTGGACAGGGCGTTCACGGACGCGTGATAGCGCCGGTCAGGCGCGGGCGATAGGGGTTTCGGCGGTTGGCGAGACGTGGGCGCGGCCTTCGAGTTGACGCCCAACTCACCCCTCTCCCTCCCGTGACACACAGCGCAGGTGGGGCGTCAAAGCCCCTTCACGATCCCCTCGACCATCTTCTTGGCGTCGGCGAACAGCATCATGGTGTTGTCGCGGAAGAAGAGTTCGTTCTCGACGCCGGCGTAGCCCGAGCCCATGCCGCGCTTGATGAACAGGACGGTGCCGGCCTTTTCGACGTCCAGGACGGGCATGCCGAAGATGGGGGACTGGGGGTCGGTCTTGGCGGAGGGGTTGGTGACGTCGTTGGCGCCGATGACGAAGGCGACGTCGGCGCTGGAGAATTCGGAGTTGATGTCCTCCAGCTCGAACACCTCGTCATAGGGGACGTTGGCCTCGGCCAGCAGGACGTTCATGTGGCCGGGCATGCGGCCGGCGACGGGGTGGATGGCGTATTTCACCTCGACCCCCTCCTCCTTCAGCTTGTCGGCCATTTCGCGCAGCGCGTGCTGGGCCTGGGCCACGGCCATGCCGTAGCCGGGGACGATGATGACCTTGGAGGCGTTCTTCATGATGAAGGCGGCGTCCTCGGCCGAGCCCTGTTTGACCGGGCGGGTCTCCTTGGCGCCGGCGGGACCGGCTGCGGCGTCGCCGCCGCCGAAGCCGCCCAGGATGACCGAGACGAAGCTGCGGTTCATGCCCTTGCACATGATGTAGCTGAGGATGGCGCCGGACGATCCGACCAGGGCGCCGGTGATGATCAGGGCGATGTTCTCCAGCGTGAAGCCCAGGGCCGCCGCCGCCCAGCCGGAATAGGAGTTCAGCATCGACACCACCACCGGCATGTCGGCGCCGCCGATGGGGACGATCAGGGTCGCGCCCAGGATCAGGCTGAGAATGAAGACGCCCCAGAAGGCCCAGGTCGCGGCGCCGCTGGTGCCGATCAGGATGCCGATCAGGAAGACCAGGGCCAGGGCCAGGCCGATATTGATCAGGTGCCGGGCCGGAAGCAGGATCGGCGCCCCGCTCATATTGCCGTTCAGCTTGGCGAAGGCGATGACCGAGCCGGTGAAGGTGATCGCCCCGATGGCGACCCCCAGCGACAGTTCGACGATCGACAGGGTCTTTATGCCGGTTCCGTCCTCGGACAGGATTCCGAAGGCCTCGGGCGCATAGACGGCGCCGATGGCGACCAGACAGGCGGCCATGCCGACCAGGCTGTGGAAGGCGGCGACCAGTTGCGGCATGTCGGTCATGGCGACGCGCCGGGCGATCAGGGCGCCGGTTCCGCCGCCGACGATCACCCCGCCCGCGATCAGGCCCAGGGTCAGGCCGTCCAGCGCCCCGGTCCCGCCCAGGGTCAGCAGGGTCACGCCTATGGCCAAGCCCATGCCGATCATGCCGAAGGTGTTGCCCTGACGGCTGGTCTCGGGGCTGGACAGGCCGCGCAGCGACAGGATGAACAGGACGCCGGAAACCAGATAGGCCAGTGCGGCCAAGGATGCGTTCATCGCGCCCCTCCCCTCAAGACGTGCGGGCCAGCCGCCACAGGGCGGCGGCGATGAACAGGGGGCCGATGAAGAACAGGGCCCATTCGAAGACGCCCAGCGGCCGGTCCTGGGTCACGACCCGGACCAGAATGGCCGAGAAGACCAGGGCGATGCCGCAGTCGTGCAGACGTTGGCGCTTGATCGGGACCTTGGTCCCGAACCAGCCGTACAGCCACAGGCCGAAGCCCAGGCCCGTGGCGACCCAGGAACCGGCGATCGCGATCTGGGCGGCGTCGGTCATGAGGCGGCCTTGGGAGCCGGCCGTTCCTTCTTCTTGTACATGGCCAGCATCCGCCGGGTGACCATGAAGCCGCCGAAGATGTTGACGCTGGCCAGGGTGACGGCGGCGACGCCCGCGCCCTTGGCGACCCAGGCGCTGGGTCCGGTAGCGTCGCCAGACACGGCCGCCGCCGCGATCAGGCCGCCGACGATGATGACGCTGGAAATGGCGTTGGTCACGGCCATCAGCGGCGTGTGCAGGGCCGGGGTGACGCTCCAGACGACGTAGTAGCCGACGAAGATGGCCAGGACGAAGATGGCCAGACGGAAGACGGTGGGATCGACGTGTTCCATTAATTCTCGTCCTTCGTCGGATTCAAATGGCGTTCAATCCGCACCAAAAGGCAGAGGGAGACTCCTAGCGCGATTGTCATGACCAGGCCCGGAACAATCGTTTGCAGCCACAAGAGCGTCTGGACGACAGGATGACCTGCATCGCGAACCAGGTAAGGCACTATGCCTGCAAGGAAATACAGCGCTGGGACGGCGAAGATCAGGATCATTCCCACTCGCCACCCGAAACGGCCCAGGTCCTGAATCATCCCCTCACCCCTTCATGCACCACGGCCCCGCCGTCGGTGACGACGGCCGCCTTCAGGATCTCGTCCTCCAGATCGACCGCAAGGCCGCCGTCCTTGATCATCAGACCGACGAAGGCCGACAGGTTGCGGGCGTAGAGGGCGCTGGCGTCGGCGGGGATGCGGCCGGGCAGGTTGGACCAGCCGACGATGGTGACGCCGTTCGCGGTGGTCACGACCTCGTTCAGCTTCGAGCCCTCGACATTGCCGCCCGCCTCGACCGCCAGATCGACGATGACCGAGCCCGGCTTCATCGAGGCGACGTGGGCGGCGGTCAGCAGGATCGGGGCGGCGCGGCCGGGGATCAGGGCGGTGGTGATGACCACGTCCTGTTTGACCACATGGGTCGCGGTCAGTTCGGCCTGTTTGGCCTGATATTCGGCCGACATGGGCTTGGCGTAGCCGCCGGCGGTCTGGGCGTTCTTGAACTCTTCGTCCTCGACGGCCAGGAATTTGGCGCCCAGGCTTTCGACCTGTTCCTTGGTGGCGGGGCGGACGTCGGTGGCGGTGACGACGGCGCCCAGACGCCGCGCCGTGGCGATGGCCTGCAGCCCCGCGACGCCCACGCCCATGATGAAACATTTGGCGGCGGCGACGGTGCCGGCCGCCGTCATCATCATCGGGAAGCCCTTGCCATAGGCGGAAGCGGCCTCGATCACCGCCCGGTAGCCGGCCAGATTGGCCTGGGACGACAGGACGTCCATGACCTGGGCGCGGGTGATCCGAGGCACGAACTCCATGGCGAAGGCGGTGGCGCCGGCCCCGCGCAGGGCCTCGACCGTCGCCTTGTCGCGCCAGGCGTCCAGCATGGCGACGACGACGGCGCCGGGTTTCAGGGCGCTGGTCTCCTGGGCCGTGGGGCCGCGCACCTTCAGCACGATGTCGGCGCCGTCCAGCACGGCGCGGGTGTCGGGCTTAACCGTGGCGCCGGCGGCGGCGTAGTCGGCGTCGGGGATGGAGGAGCCCAGGCCGGTCCCGGCCTCGACCGAGACGGTCGCGCCCAGGGCGATCAGCTTCTTGACCGTCTCGGGCGTGACGGCGCAGCGCGTCTCGCCTTCGCGACGTTCACGGGTGACGGCGATAGCGACAGCCAAGCGAATCCCCTTAATTCTTATTGAAACGAGCCTAGGCCGGTTCCGGCCGTGGCGTCAAAACCGGGTTCTCCGAACCTTCGCCGTAACGGCATTTCCCCAGGCCGGTGATTTCAGACGGTCTCCCGAAAAAAACACAGTCTGAATAGTCTGAAATCTCCTCGTCGGCGCACGGGGCGGATTCCCCGGCGCGAAGATCGCACGGTTCGGGACAGCGAGGGGAAACGGCCGGGATTCAGACTCAAGCCATTGGATATGATGGATTTCGTCTGAAAAAATACGAGGGCTGAGCCCTTTGGAAGCCTCGGGGCCGTCAGTGCGCCTGGGTCGGCCGGGGTTTCAGAGCCACGAAGCCCACGACCGCCAGAACCGCGGCCGAGACGAAGGCCGCGACCAGATTGCCGCCGGGCCGGAACCACACGGTCAGGAAGACCAGCGACACGGCCACCGCCAGCGAACCCCATTTGGCCAGGCTCATGAACAGTTTGAAGGTCGACGCCTGTTCGTTGATCTGCATCTCGCCCCGGACATAGGCGTTCGCATCGGCGTCGGCCTGGGCGGTGGCGGGGTTTTTCGGCTTGGCCATGAGATCTCCCTGGGTCTTATCGTTAGGGGGACTATAGCGCGGGTTGAACGCCGCTCAAGCACACTCACGCGTCATGTCCGCTCTCTCTAATCGTCATCCTAGGCACAAGGCTTAGGATGACGGGATTGAGAGAAAAGGCCCACTCCACGCACGCCTCACCCCCTAACCTCACCCCAGGGCTTCGAACTGATCCACCAGCCGTTCCAGCCGCTTGCAGCCCACGCTCCAGAAAGCCGGGTCGCGCGGATTGAGGCCGAAGGGCTTCAGCGCCTCGACATAGGTCTTGGCCCCGCCCCCGGCCAGCAGGTCGCGGTACAGGGGGGTGAAGCCGGTCGGGTCGGCACGGCGGGCCTCCATCAGGGCCGCCACCAGTAGGTCGCCGAAGGCGTAGGCGTAGACGTAGAAGGGCGAGTGCACGAAGTGGCTGACATAGGCCCACCAGTGCTCATAGCCGGAATTCAGGGTCACGGCGGGCCCCAGCGAGGCGCCCATTTCGGTCAGCCACAGCTCATTGATCCGCTGCTGCGACACCTCGCCCTTCTGGCGTTCGTCGTGGAAGCGGGTCTCGAACCGGTGGAAGGCGATCTGGCGCACGACCGTGTTCAGCCCGTCCTCGATCCGACCCGCCAGCAGGCCGCGCTGCTCGGCCTTGGGCGCCGTCGCCAGCAGACGATCAAACGTCAGACCCTCGGCGAAGATGGAGGCGGTCTCGGCCAGGGTCAGGGGAGTGTCGGCCAACAGGGTGCCCTGGTCCGCCGCCAGGGTCTGGTGCACGCCGTGCCCCAGTTCATGGGCCAGGGTCAGGACGTCGCGCCGCTCGCCCATCCAGTTCAGGAAGACATAGGGGTGGCGGTCGGCGGTGACCGGGTGGGCGTAGGCGCCCGACTGCTTGCCCGGACGGGCGCGGCCGTCGATCCAGGGTCGGTCGAAGAAGCCGGCGGCGCGGTCGGCGAACTCTCCGCCCAGGTCGGAGAAACTGTCCAGCACGATCTCGCGCCCCTGGGTCCAGGTGAAGGCGCGGGGGGCGGTGGTCTCGATCGGGGCGTTGCGGTCCCAGTGGTCAAGGCGCGCCTTGCCCATGGCCCTGGCCTTCAGCGCATAATAGCGGTGCGACAGCTGGGGATAGGCGGCGGCGACGGCCTCGGCCATGGCGTCCACCGCCTCGCCGTCGACCTCATTGCCGAGGTGGCGGCTGTCGGCCGGGCGTTTGAAGCCGCGCCAGCGATCCTCCATCGCCTTGTCCGCGGCGACCGTGTTCAGCACCAGGGCCAGGGTCGGGGCGCGGGCGGCCAAAGCCTCCGACAGCCCCTCGGCGGCGGCCTTGCGGCGGGCGGGCTTGGCGTCCGACAGCCGGTTCAGCGCCTCGGCCAGGGTCAGGCTCTCATTGCCGGCCTTGGCCCGTAGAGCAGCCAGCTGTTCGTCGAACAGGCGCGGCCACTGGGCCGTGATCGGGCCGCGCTCGGCGATGAAGGTCTCGAGCTCGGTCGACAGTTCGTGCGGCTTCATCGCCCGCACCCGCCGCAGCCACGGCCGCCAGCGCGCCGCGCCGGGGTGGGCGTTCAGGGCGGCTTCCAGATCGGCGTCGTCGATCTGGTTGATCTCCAGCGTCAGCCAGACGGTGGGGGTGGCGATGGCGGTGATCTTCTCGCGCACATCGGCCTCGAACCCCTGGGCGCCGGCGTCGTCGCGCGCCGTCGAGGCCGAGAGGAAGGCATAGGCCCCAAGGGCGCCCAGCACGTCCGAGGCCTGTTCGTACAGGCCGATGGCCTGGTCCAGGGCCTCGCCCAGAGCGGCCGGGTCGGCGTGCAGATCCGCCAACCGCCCCTGAAGGGCGTTCATCCTGTCCACCAGGCCGTGAGCCCGATCCAGGTCGGCGCCGACCTTGGCGTCGTCGCGTGACGCATAGAGATCGTTCAGGTCCCATAGAGGGGCTTCGGCGTCAGGCGTCTTGAAGGGGGCGTTCATGGCTTCTGTTGTGGGGCGGCTGGCCGAACGGCGCAACCTCACGCCGTCGTTAACCGGCTGGTGACCACGCCCCCAAACCCGATATTCACCTCATCGGCCTAGGAATCGTCCCGAAACGGGCCAGTCCGGACCACGGGCGGCCAATCGGTGATGACAAGGGGCTCCCATGGCCAAGACCGTTCTGGTCGTCGATGACGATCCGACCCAGCGCAGGCTGATCCAGGCGGTGCTGGAGCGGGACGGTCACGCCGTGGTCCATGCTGCGACCGGCGGCGAGGCCATCGACCGGATGATCCACGGCGGCGGCGCCGACATGGTGCTGCTGGACATGGTGATGCCGGAGATGTCCGGGATGGAATGCCTGGCCGAACTGCGCAGCGCGGGCGTGACCACCCCGGTCATCGTGCTGACGGCGAACGGCGGCATCGACACCGTGGTCAAGGCCATGCAGGCCGGGGCCCAGGACTTCTTTGTCAAGCCGGTGGGGCCGGAACGCCTGCTGGTCGGGGTGCGCAACGCCCTGAAACTGACCCAGCTGACGGCCGAGGTCGGGCGGCTGACCAAACGGGCGCAGGGCCGCGCCAGCTTTGACGACATCGTCGGCGACAGCCCCCCCATGCGAATGGTCAAGGCCCTGGGCGCGCGGGCGGCCAAGTCGTCCATCCCCGTCATGATCACCGGCGAGAGCGGCGTCGGCAAGGAGGTCATCGCCCGCGCCCTGCACGGCGCCAGCGACCGGGCCGGCAAGCCGTTCGTCGCCGTCAACTGCGGCGCCCTGCCCGCCAATCTGGCGGAGTCGATCCTGTTCGGCCACGAGAAGGGCGCCTTCACCGGGGCGGTCGAGAAGACGCTGGGCAAGTTCCGCGAGGCCGACGGCGGCACCCTGTTCCTGGACGAGATCGGCGAACTGCCGCTGGACCTTCAGGTCAAGCTGCTGCGCGCCCTGCAGGAGAGCGAGATCGATCCGGTCGGCGGCAAGCGCCCGGTCAGGATCGATGTACGGATCGTCTCGGCGACCAATCGCGACCCGGCCCGCCAGGTCAAGGACGGCGCCTTCCGCGAGGACCTGTTCTATCGGCTGAACGTCTTTCCGATCGAGGCCCCGTCCCTGCGCGAGCGGCGCGAGGACATCCCCGCCCTGATCGATCATTTCATCACGCGGTTCAACGCCGAGGAAGGCAAGCGGATCGCCGGCTGCGCGCCCGAGACCCTGGCCCTGCTCCAGGCCTTCGACTGGCCCGGCAATGTGCGCCAGCTCGAGAACGCGGTGTTCCGCGCCATCGTCCTGGCCGACTCGCCCTTCCTTCAGCCGTATGATTTTCCTGCGATTTCAGGCGTGGTCGCGCCGATGCCCGAGGCGGCCGCGCCGGTCGCCGCCAACGCCGCCCCCGCCTATGCCGACCTGCCGCCCCTGCCGGAACAGCCGATCCGCATCCTGGACGAGCGGGGCCATCTGCGGACGCTGGAGGACATCGAGCGGGATCTGATCCAGCACGCCATCGAGGTCTATGCCGGCCATATGAGCGAGATCGCGCGGCGCCTGGGCATCGGCCGCTCCACCCTGTACCGCAAGGTCCGCGAACAGGGGCTGGAGGGTCAGCTGAAGGAAGCGGGGTAGTCGGCGGTCTCCTCCCCACATAGTGGGGAGGTGGCGCGGCGCGGCTTCGCGCCGTGACGGAGGGGTTCTTTACCGCATCACCGGCGTCGGGGGACGTCCAGAGCCCCTCCACCCCCGCGCAAAGAGGCGCGGCGGTCCCCCTCCCCGCAAGGCGGGGAGGAGACGATGAGCCCGACCACACGTCAGTCGTCCTTCTTCCGCCCCCACCGCCGCTTCGGCTCCTCGCCCTTGGCCTTGGCGGTGATTTCCTTGAGCTTGCGGCCCTGCATGGCCGACAGGGCCTGGCCCGGCGCGCCCTTTTCGGGATCGGCGAAGGCGCGGCCGTGGGTCTTCACGCGGTCGCTGACGGACTCCAGGAACTCGCCCTCCCATTCGGACAGCGAAACGCCCGCCTTCTCTGCCGAGCGGCGGGCGCGTTTCAGGGCGTTCAAGGCGGCGCGCTGGGCCGCCTTGCGTTGCTGATCCCAAGGGCTCAGCAGCTGTTTCTTGGGGGCGCTATCGCCCTTCGGGCTGCTTGAGCGCGTCTTTGAAGCGCTATCGCCCTTCGGGCTGCTTGAGCGCGACAGCCCGCCTTTCGAAGAACCGATCGGCGTGCGCTTCAGCCCCTACTCTCCTCAGATCTCGCCGAGGGCGGACATGTAGAGGTCGAGGATGGCGTCCTCTTCCTGGCGCTTGGCCTTGTCCTGTTTGCGGATGCGGATGACCTTGCGCAGGATCTTGACGTCGTAGCCCTCGCCCTTGGCCTCGGCGAAGACCTCCTTCATGTCGGTCATGACGGCCTGCTTGTCTTCCTCAAGACGCTCGAGGCGTTCGATGATGGTGCGCAGGCGGCCCTGGGCCGTCGAGTTGAGAACGTCGGGACCACCGTCGAACGAAGCGTCATCGGCCATGGGGAATACTCCAGAAATCAGGCGCGGACGCTAACCACGCCACGCGGCGCGGCTCAACCGCGAACACGAAAAAGGCCGCGGACAAAGCCCGCAGCCTGTGGATCGTAGGATTTTCCTAAGCGCGCTACCGGCCGGAGGCCTGCTTGAGCGCCGCCCCTTGCGGGGCGCAGGAAGTCCTTAGCCCTGCTTGGCTTTGAAGCGCGGGTCGGTCTTGTTGATGACGAAGACGACGCCCTTGCGACGCACGACCTTGCAGTCGCGGTGGCGGGTCTTCAGGGACTTGAGCGAGCTGCGGACCTTCATGGTCGGACGTCCTGAGAGAAACCAATAAGAAAGCCGCTGACCCGTTCGGATCGCGGCGGAGGCGGTCGTATAGAGAGAGGGCTCACGAACGTCAACCCGCCCAGGGCCCAAACCACATAAAAGCCAATCCCAGCCTGCCCAAAGGGCGCTCCCTACCCCGTGCTCAATTAGCCCGAAGGGCGATAGCACCACAAAGAAAGTTTGGAGGCCTGACCTCCGAGTCGAACGGAGGGTTTCCGGGGTTGCACGCCCGTTGCGTCGCCACTCCGCCATCAGGCCGTCAGAGCACGCTGCGCCAATACGCCGCAGCAGGTCAGGGCGTCGATAAAAATGAGGGTTAATGACGCCAATGAGGGAGTCCTACCGCAACGCTTTCGCGCGACAGGCGCTTTATGTCGGGATGAGGCGCATTCGCGGGGATGTCATTTCGTGTCTGACGTCGGGGGATATAGTCTGAATCTCATGCGCTTTTCCTATCGCCTCCTCCTCATCGCCTCAGTCGCGGCCTGCGCGCCCATGCTGCCCGAACCGCCGGTCAATCTGCCCACGGCGCAGCCTGAGCCCCCGCCCCCCGTGGTCGCGACGCCCACGCCCCAGGCGCCGCCCCTGGCCGCCTATGACCAGCAGGGGTTCGAGGGCTGGAAACAGGGATTCCTGGCCAGGAAGGGCGGCGCCCGTCGCGCCGAGTACGAGCGTGAACTGGCCGGGCTGTCGCCCGACGCCTCGGTCGTGCGGCTGGACCGCAACCAGCCGGAATTCTCCAAGCCCGCCGGCGCCTATATCCAGAACGCGGTGACGCCGGTGCGAATCGCCCAGGCCAAGCAGCGGATCGATCGCGTGCCCTGGCCGGTGGTCCAGCGTTACGGCGTGCCGTCCGAAATCCTGGTCGGGGTCTGGGCCCAGGAAAGCGCCTTCGGCCAGGTCCAGGGCGACTATGACGTCATCCGCTCGCTGGCGACCCTGGCCTATGACGGGCGCCGCCGCGACTGGGCCGAGGCCCAGTTGAAGGACGCGCTGGACATCGTCGTCGACGGGCGCCGCCCCCGCGAAGGCCTGAAGGGCAGCTGGGCCGGGGCCATGGGCCAGACCCAGTTCATGCCCGACAATTATCTGCGCCTGGGAGTCGACCAGGACGGCGACGGCAAGGTCGATATCTGGGGCGACGACGCCGACGCCCTGGCCTCTGCCGCCAATCTGCTGGCCCAGGCCGGCTGGAAGCGCGGTCAAAGCTGGGGCTACGAGGTCATCCTGCCGGCGGGCTTCGACTACGCTGAGGCTGAGGGGCCGAAACACGACTGGGCCTATTGGGCGGCGCGCGGCGTACGTCTGGCCCAGGGTGGGACGCCGACCGGAGCGGAGGCGGTGGAGGACGCGACCATACTGCTGCCCCAAGGCGCGAACGGTCCGGCCTTCCTGGCCCTGCCGAACCATTATGTGATCCGCCGCTACAACAACTCGGTCTCCTACGCCCTGGCCATCGGGCTGACGGCGGACGGGATCATGGGCAAGCCCGGCCTGACCAAGGCCTGGCCCAACGACGCCTCGATGTCGCGGGATCAGCGGATTGGCGCCCAGAGCGCCCTGACGCGGCTGGGTTACGACACCAAGGGCATAGACGGGGTGATCGGCTCCAACACCCGCTCGGCCCTGCGGCGCTGGCAACAGGCCAACGGCCGGATCGCCGACGGCTATCTGACCGCCGACCTGGCCGACGAACTGATCCGCAAGACGAGCTGAGGACGGCCGTCTCCTCCCCGCTTCGCGGGGAGGTGGCTCGGAGCGTAGCGGAGAGACGGAGGGGTTCTGCGACGCGACTTCGGTGGGACTTCAAGAGCCCCTCCACCCCCGCGCAAGGGGCGCGGCGGTCCCCCTCCCCGCTTCGCGGGGAGGAGACGGTGGGCGATCAGGCGGCCTTGTCCCAGTCCAGAACCACCTTGCCCGACTGGCCCGACTTCATGGCTTCGAAGCCTTCGCGGTAGTCGGCGTAGTTCAGGCGGTGGGTGATAAGGGGCTGCAGGTCCAGGCCGGCCTTCAGCAGGCCCAGCATCTTGCGCCAGGTGGTGAACATCTCGCGGCCATAGACGCCCTTGATCGTCAGGGCCTTCAGGATGATTGCGCCCCAGTCGGTCTCCATCGGCTTGGCGGGGATGCCCAGCATGGCCATGCCGCCGCCCATGATCAGGGTGTCGACGCACTGTTTGAAGGCGACGGGCGAGCCGGACATTTCCAGCGCCACGTCGAACCCGACCTTCAGGCCCAGTTCCTTCATGACGTCGTGGAGGTCTTCCTTGGTCGTGTTCACGGTGCGGACGCCCGGCGCCACCTTCTGAGCCAGCTCCAGCCGGAAGTCGTTGATGTCGGTCAGGACCACGGTGCGGGCCCCGGCGTGACGCGCCACGGCGGCGGCCATCATGCCGATGGGGCCGGCGCCGGTGACCAGGACGTCCTCGCCCAGCAGGTCGAACTGTTGGGCGGTGTGCACGGCGTTGCCGAACGGGTCCAGGATCGAGCCGATCTCATAGGGCACGTCGTCGGGCAGTTCGATGACGTTGAAGGCCGGGGCCACCACGAACTCGGCGAAGGCGCCCTGGCGGTTCACGCCGATGCCGCGTGTCTTGGGATCCAGGTGGAAGTGACCGGCGCGAGCGGCTTCGGAGTTCAGGTCGATGACATGGCCCTCGGCCGAGACGCGCTGACCGATCTTCAGCGGGCGATCCACGTCCTTGCCGACGGCGACGATCTCGCCGGCGAACTCGTGGCCGGTGATCATCGGGGTCGGGACGTTTTTCTGGGACCACTCGTCCCAGTTCCAGATGTGGATGTCGGTGCCGCAGACGGCGGTGCGGTGCACGCGGATCAGCACATCCTCCGGCCCCGCCTCGGGGACGGGAGCGTCGATCAGTTCCAGTCCCTGCACCGGCCCGGTCTTGGCCAGGGCCTTCATTGTTTCGGCCATGAGTGGCGTCTCCCAAAATCTCTAAGATCGTCATCCTAGGCCTTGTGCCTAGGATCCATACTCCCGGTTTTCGCCGGTGCGCCCCCGTCCTCGAAGGAGTCTATGGATCCTAGGCACAAGGCCTAGGATGACGGAATTAATGTGGCGCCGACGGCGGCCCTTTATGGCCCCCAGTCAGATGACCCCCAGCTCCCGCCCCGCCGCCGTAAACGCCGCAACCGTCCGGTCGATCTGTTCGAACGAATGGGCCGCCGACATCTGGGTGCGGATACGGGCCTGACCACGCGGCACGACCGGGAACGAAAACCCGATCACATAAACGCCCAGCTCCAACGCCCGGGCCGCGAAATCCTGCGCCAGCTTAGCGTCGCCCAGCATCACCGGGATGATCGGATGTTCGCCGTCC
This sequence comes from Brevundimonas sp., assembly GCF_013912065.1. Taxonomy (GTDB): domain Bacteria; phylum Pseudomonadota; class Alphaproteobacteria; order Caulobacterales; family Caulobacteraceae; genus Brevundimonas. Next base: position 185,240 of record NZ_JACESA010000003.1, on the reverse strand, counting down.
AGCAGGGTGAAGCCGGCGTCCGCCATGGCGCCGCGATAGCGGTGGGCGTTGGCCGACAGGCGCGTGCGCAGACGGTCGCCCTCCTCGCCCTGGGCGATGCGGATGGCTTCCAGCGACGAACCGCACACCGCCGGCGCCAGGGCGTTGGAGAACAGATAGGGCCGCGCCCGCTGTTTCAGCAGTTCGACCACCGACTTCCGCGCGCAGATGAAGCCGCCCATGGCCCCGCCCAGGGCCTTGCCGAAGGTGCCGGTGACGAAGTCCACCTCGACCCCGTGATGGGCGAAGGAGCCCTTGCCCTGCGGACCCAAAAAGCCCGTTGCGTGGCAGTCGTCGACCATGATCAGGGCGTCGTACTTGTCGGCCAGGACCCGGATCTCGTCCAGCTTGGCGATATAGCCGTCCATCGAGAAGGCGCCGTCGGTGGCGATGATGATGTCGCGGGCGCCGGCGTCGCGCGCCTCCTTCAGCCGACTTTCCAGCTCGTCCATGTCCGAGTTGGCGAACCGATAGCGTTTGGCCTTGCACAGCCGCACCCCGTCGATGATCGAGGCGTGGTTCAGGCTGTCGGAGACGATGGCGTCGTTCTCGCCCAGCAGGGGTTCGAACAGGCCGCCGTTGGCGTCGAAGGCGGCGGCGAACAGGATGGCGTCCTCGAAGCCCAGGTAGCCGGCGATAGCCGCTTCCAGCTCCTTGTGGATTTCCAGCGTGCCGCAGATGAAGCGGACCGAGGCCGTGCCGGCGCCCCATTTCTGCTGGGCGGCGATCCCGGCCTGAACGACCCGCTCGTCGCCCGCCAGGCCCAGATAGTTGTTGGCGCAGAAGTTCAGCACGTCGCGGCCGGCGACCTGGATCACCGGCCCCTGGCGCGAGGCGATGACGCGTTCGGGCTTGGTCAGGCCCTGGGCGTCGATCTCGGTCAGTTCGCCGGCGACGCGGTCGTAGAAGCTCTGGGTCATGGCCGCGACCTACGCCGATTTCGACCGGGTTTCCAGCCGTCTTAGGTCGCCATCCGGGGGTCGGCCTCGGACCGGATCGGACTGACGCGGACCTTGCCGCCGCAAGGCTGGAAGGCGAACGGCAGGCTGACCGCGGCCGTGTCGTTCGGGGCCGTGGCGCGCAGGGTGGCCGCGCTGGGGCAGGACTTCTGCATCGTCTCGTCGGGCACGACGGTCCAGGCCAGTTCGAAATAGGCCTTGGCCTGGGGCTGGACCGTCACCGGGGTCGGGGTCTGACCCTGGCGGAAATAGCTGCCGGGGCTCTGGTCGGCGCGGATCGAGGTCAGGGCGCGGCCCTGGCCGTCCAGCAGGGTCACGCCGGGATAGCCGGTCAGGCTGCAGGCCTGGGCGCCGATGTTCTGGAAGCTGAAGTTGCGGACCCGGTTTCCGGCCCCCGCGTCGCCGCTCTCGGCCGCCAGTTTCAGTTGCGGACCCTTGCACGGCGCGGCGGCGGGCAGAACCCCGCCCGGAGCGGGCGCCTGTCCCGGTATGGTCAGGGGGCCGGGGGTCATGCCCGCGACCTGGCCTGGACCTGTTGCCGAGGCCGGCCGCGAGCAACGTTCCAGAACAGCCACCCCGACCTCCTCATTCGGCCCCAGGCGGCTGAGGGTCGCGCTCTCCTGGCCATCGCGGGTGGCGGTCCACCATTCGACGCCGGAGCCGACATAGCGGGCGCCGCTGGCGGCCTGAACCGTGCGCAGGGTGTAGGTCTGGCCCTTGTAGGACAGCTGGGCCGTCGAACTGTCAGGATAGGCGGCCTGGACCGTCGCCCCGCTCTCGCAGGCGTAGCCGACGGCGGGTGCGGTGGGCGCCGGGGCGGCCTGGGGCTCCACCGGGGCGACCGGCTGTTCCGGTTCGGCGGGCTGGCAGGCTGCGACGCCGGTCAGGGCGGCGACAGCGACGAAGGCGGTGAGGCGACGCATCATGGTTAAGTCTCCCGTTCGTGCGGCTTAACGGCGCAGGTCGAGAAAGGCTCCGCTTGATGCGCGAAGCCGCGCCTCCGGGGACGGAGGCGCGGTCGCGACGGCGCGTTCGATCAGCCGCGCAGGAAGGCCAGCAGGTCCGCGTTCAGCTGGTCCTTGTGGGTGTCGGTCAGGCCGTGCGGGGCGCCCGGATAGACCTTCAGCTCGGCGTGGGGGACCAGTTCCTTCGACGCGCGGCCGGCGCGGTCGATCGGCACCACCTGGTCGTCGTCGCCGTGGACGATCAGGGTCGGACGGTCGAACTTCTTCAGGTCTTCGTTGAAGTCGGTCTCGGAGAAGGCCTTGATCGAGTCATAGGTGTTCTTGAACCCGGCCATCATGCCCTGGGCCCAGAAGCTCTGGATCATGCCTTGCGAGGCCTTTGCGCCGGGGCGGTTGAAGCCGAAGAAGGGGCCCGAGGCGAGGTCGAGATACAGTTGCGACCGGTCGGCGACGCTGCCGGCGCGGATGCCGTCGAACACCTCGATCGGCAGGCCGTCGGGATTGGCCTCGGTCTTCAGCATCAGCGGCGGCACCGCCGAGATCAGGCCCAGTTTGGCCACCCGGCCCGTGCCGTGGCGGCCGACATAGCGGGCGACTTCGCCGCCGCCGGTCGAGAAGCCGAACAGCGACACGTCCTTGAGGTCCAGATGTTCGATCAGCTGGGCCAGGTCGTCGGCGTAGTGGTCCATGTCGTTGCCGTCCCAGACCTGGGTCGAACGGCCGTGGCCGCGACGATCATGGGTGACGACCCGATAGCCGTTCGAGGCGAGGAAGAAGGCCTGGTTCTCCCAGCTGTCCGAATTCAGCGGCCAGCCGTGGCTGAGGATGACGACCGGGCCGTCCTTCGGACCCCAGTCCTTGAAGAAGATGTCGACGCCGTCGGTGGTGGTGAAGGTGGTCATGATCCCGCTCGCTCTGATCTCTGGAACGGGCCAGCCCCGTTCGACACAGGCAGAGTGGCAGGACTTTGGGCGAGCAGATATCGAAACGATGGAAACTTATCGTTGCCGATCAGTGACCGTTTTTCGGCGTCTCCATCAATTCGATCAGCACCCCGCCCATGTCGCGCGGATGCAGGAAGACGACCGGCGTGCCGTGGGCGCCGATGCGGGGTTCGCCCGTGCCCAGGATGGTGACGCCCTTGGCCCGCATTTCGGCGACGGCGGCCTGGATGTCGGCGACCTCGAAACAGACATGGTGCTGGCCGCCCTTGGGGTTCTTGGCCAGGAAGCCGACGATGGGGCTGGTGTCGTCATAGGGTTCGATCAGCTCGATCTGGGCCGTCGGAGTGTCGATGAAGCAGACCTTCACCCCCTGGGCCGGCAGGTCGAAGGGTTCGCCGATCTTCGTGGCGCCCAGAATGTCGCGATACAGTTTGATCGAGTCCGCGATGGAGGGCGTGGCGACGCCGACATGGTTCAGAGCGCCGATCATGCGATCTCCTTCGGGGCGGGCTGGGCGTAACCCAGCCGCTGGTTCAGTTTCTCGATCAGGTCCACGGCCGTGTCGGCGATGGCCGAACCGGGCGGATAGACGGCCGCCGCGCCCATATCGAGCAGGGGCTGGACGTCCGACGGCGGGATGACGCCCCCGACCACGATCATGATGTCGGGCCGGCCCAGCTTCTCCAGCTCGGCCTTCAGCTCAGGAACCAGGGTCAGATGGCCCGCCGCCAGGGAACTGGCGCCCACCGCGTGAACCCCCTTTTCGACCGCATCCTTCGCCGCCTCGGCCGGGGTCTGGAACAGACTGCCGGCAGTGACGTCGAAGCCCAGATCGCCGTATCCGGTGGCGACTACCTTCTGACCCCGGTCATGGCCGTCCTGGCCCAGTTTGGCGATCAGGATGCGCGGCGGGCCGCCGTCGTTCTCGACGAAGGTCGCCACCATGTCGCGGGCGCGGGCGAAGCGGGCGTCGTTCCCCGCCTCCTTCGCATAGACGCCGGACACGGTCTGGACCGTCGCCACATGGCGGCCAAAGGCGGCCTCCAGGGCGTCGGAGATTTCGCCCACCGTGGCCTTGGCGCGAGCGGCCTGGACCGCCAGCTCCAGCAGATTGGCGGTCCCGCGCGCCCCATTGGTCAACGCCTCCAGCGCCGCATCGGTCACGGTCTGATCCCGCTCGGCCCGCAACCGTTTCAGCTTGTCGATCTGGGCCGCCAGCACCGCCGCATTATCGACCTTCAGCATCGGAATATCGTCGACGACGGGGTTCAGATATTTGTTCACGCCGACCACCGTCTGCTGACCGGTGTCGATCCGCGCCTGGGTCCTGGCGGCGGATTCCTCGATCCGCAGCTTGGGAATCCCCGCCTCTATGGCCTTGGCCATACCGCCCAGGGCCTCGACCTCGGCCATGTGGGCGCGTGCCTTTTCGGCCAGTTCGTGGGTCAGGCGTTCGACGTAGAAGCTGCCGCCCCAGGGGTCGATGACCTTGGTCAGGCCGGTCTCCTGCTGCAGCAGGATCTGGGTGTTGCGCGCGATCCGCGCCGAGAAGTCGGTCGGCAGGGCCAGGGCTTCGTCCAGGGCATTGGTGTGCAGCGACTGCGTCTGGCCGCCCGCCGCCGCCATGGCCTCGACCATGGTGCGCGGCACATTGTTGAACACGTCTTGTGCGGCGAGGCTCCAACCGGATGTCTGGCAGTGGGCGCGCAGGGACAGGGACTTGGGATCGACCCCGCCCTCTTTCCGCACCGCCTCGGCCCACAGCAGGCGGCCGGCCCGCATCTTGGCCACCTCCATGAAATAGTTCATGCCGATGGCCCAGAAGAAGCTCAGCCGCGGCGCGAACCGGTCGATCGGCATGCCCGCCGCCACGCCCGCCCGCAGATATTCGATCCCGTCCGCCAGCGTATAGGCCAGCTCGATATCGGCCGAGGCCCCCGCCTCCTGCATATGATAGCCGGAGATGGAAATACTGTTGAACTTCGGCGTTTCCTGCGCCGTCCAGGCGAAGATGTCGGCGATGATCCGCATCGAGGGTTCGGGCGGATAGATGTAGGTGTTCCGAACCATGAACTCCTTCAGAATGTCGTTCTGGATGGTCCCGGTCAGTTTGGCGTGGGGGACGCCCTGTTCCTCGGCGGCGACGACATAGAGGGCCAGGATCGGCAGGACCGCCCCGTTCATCGTCATCGACACCGACATCTGGTCCAGCGGTATCCCGTCGAACAGGGTCCGCATGTCGTAGATGCTGTCGATGGCCACGCCGGCCATGCCGACGTCGCCCTTCACCCGGGGGTGGTCGCTGTCATAGCCCCGGTGCGTCGCCAGATCGAAGGCGATGGACAGGCCCTTCTGACCGGCCGCCAGGTTGCGGCGATAGAAGGCGTTGGATTCCTCGGCGGTCGAGAAGCCGGCGTACTGGCGGATGGTCCAGGGATTGCCGGCGTACATGGTCGGATAGGGACCGCGCACGAAGGGGGCGAAGCCCGGCAGGCCGTGATGGTGGTCCAGCGGCGCAAGGGTCTCGGGGCCATAGGCGGTCTCGACGGTAAGACCTTCGGGCGTCAGCCACGGGTCGCGCGTCGGCCCCTGTCCGGTCGCGTCGAGGTTCAGGGCGATCTTGCTGAAATCGGGGAAGCTCATTGGCCTGCCTCCTCGAAGGCCGCGGCGAAGCGTATGGACGTCAGTGGCTCGCAGACCCGTTCGACCGCCGAAGGCGCGGCTTCGGTCGCCTCAACTGGAGCGGAACGCACGTCCGCATCGACATATTTCGTCACGCCGATGATCTGGGCCGCACCGTTCGCCAACGCGGCTTCACGCACCGCGCGGGCGCGGGCGATGCGGGGCTGGATGACCGAGCCCTTCAGGGCCTCGACCAGACCGCCCTCGGCCTCGATCATCTGGAACTCGGCCCAGCCCGCCTCGGCCAGATCGCGGGTGCGGGCGTCCAGATACCAGCTTCCGGCGGCGGGATCGTCGACCCGGCCCAGGTTGGCCTCCTCCATCAGGACCAGCTGGGTGTTCCTGGCCTGACGCCGGGCGAAGGCGTCGGACCGGCCCGAGGCGCGGGTGAAGCCGTCCAGCAACACTGCGTCCGCCCCGCCCACGGCGCCGGCGAAGCCCGCCGCCGTCAGCCGCAGCAGATTGGGCCAGGGATCGCGCGCCGACAGCATCCGCCGCGACGACCGCGCCTCGATCACGGCCGGCGTCTCGACGCCGAACGCCTTCGTCAGGCTGGACCAGATCAGGCGCATGGCCCTGAGTTTGGCCAGGCTGTCGAAATATTCCGCATCGACCGACAGGCCGACGACTGTGCCCGTCAGCGCCGCCTCGACCGGCATCCCGGCCGCAACCGCCGCCTTCGCATGGGCGACGGCGCTGGCGGCGGCGAAGGCCAGTTCCTGGGCCGCCGATCCGCCGGCCTCGTGCGCCGCCCGGCCGCTGGCCATGAAGAAGCTCGCCTCGGGATAGACCCCCGCATGGCGCGCCGCCGTTTCGGCGGCCTGGGCCAGATGATCCTCGACCGGACGCGGCGATCCGCCCGCCTGGGCGAAGGCCGAGACCGGGTCCATGTGAAAGCGAAGCTGCGCGCGGGGCGAACCCTTGGCTGCGACGGCCAGGGCGTCGGCGGCGTCCGACCCGTCGATCCCGGCGTCCAGGGCGACCGGCGCCAGTTCCAGCGCGACACCCTCCAGCGCCCGACCCAGGGCGGTGGAATCCGCCAGCACCCGCCCCTTCAGCACCACCGAGGCGGCGCCTTCCTGAAGGTCGGTCAGGACGGCGGCGTTGACCGCCTCGGGATCATCGCCCTCGACCAGGGTGCGCAGGTCCCAGGCCCGACCTTCGGAGTCGGACGGGCGTGGGGCGAAGATCGGCTGGACGCCGGTGGCGGCGGCGTAGAGGGGGCGGGTGACAAGCTGGTCCGCGTCGAGATGCATCAGCGACTCGATCGGTCGGTCCTTCAGCGCCTTCTGGGCCGCCTCGCGCCATTCGAGGGGGGTAGGGGCGTGGAAGCTCATGCGCGATCCGCCCCGTCCGTGCGGCGTAAAGAACCCCTCCACCGCTTCGCGGTCCCCCTCCCCGCAAAGCGGGGAGGAGACGCATCACCCCCCTGTCTCCTCCCCATGAAATGGGGAGGTGGATCGACGCGCAGCGGCGAGACGGAGGGGCTCTGCCGCATCACCCGAACTCCACCAGCACGTCGTCAGCCGCCACCGGATCGCCGTCCTTGGCCCCCACGGCCTTCACCACCCCGTCGCGCTCGGCCTTCAGGATGTTCTGCATCTTCATGGCCTCGATGATCGCGACGGTTTCGCCGGTCTTGACCTCCTGGCCCACCACCACCGGGATCGACACCACCAGACCCGGCATAGGCGACAACACCAGTTTGGACGTATCGGCCGCGATCTTCTCCGGCAGGCGGGCGTAAAGTTCGGCGACATGGGGCCGCAGCACCCGCACGCGAGCCTTGGCCGCGCGGTGGCGGATGTCGAAGCCGTCGGGGGCGCGCTTGACCTCGGCGGTGAAGGGCTCGCCGTCCAGTTCGGCGCGGAACTGGGCCAGGCCGGGCCGCCAGTCGATGTCGGACAGGCGGATGTCGCCCCCGCCCGTCAGGGTCAGGATCATGGCCTCGTCCGCGTCATAGGACAGGCCGACGCCGTGCGGGGTCTTGTCGATCATCACGATCCAGTCGGTGCGGTCCGACGGGTCGCCGTCCTGTTCGGCGACGATCTCGTTCATGGCCATGGCCGAGGCGATCAGGATGCGTTCCTGTTCGACCGACGGCCTCAGCCCGTGGAAGCCGTCCGGGAATTCGTCCTTGATATAGGCGGTCGACAGGTTCCCCGACTTGAACCGGTCCTGGTCCATCACCGCCGCCAAGAAGGGCACATTATGGCCCAGGCCCGACAGGTGGGTGTCCTCCAGAGCGCGGGCCATGCCGGTCACGGCCGCCTCGCGCGTATCGCCCCAGGCGCACAGTTTGGCGATCATGGGGTCGTAGAACATGCTGATCTCGTCGCCCTCGCGGACCCCGGAATCGTTCCTGACCACATAGCCGTCCTGCTCGCCCTCTTCGGGCTGTTCGTAGCGGACCAGGCGGCCGATCGAGGGCAGGAAGCCGCGATAGGGGTCTTCGGCGTAGATGCGGCTCTCGATGGCCCAGCCGTCGATCTTCAGGTCCTTCTGTTCGAAGGCCAGGGTCTCGCCCCAGGCCGAGCGGATCATCTGTTCGACCAGATCGACGCCGGTGATCAGCTCCGTCACCGGATGCTCGACCTGCAGCCGGGTGTTCATCTCCAGGAAGTAGAAGCTCTTGTCCTGACCGGCGACGAACTCGACCGTGCCGGCGCTGTCATAGTTCACGGCCTTCGCCAGGGCGACGGCCTGGGCCCCCATGGCGGCGCGGGTGGCCTCGTCCAGCAGGGGCGAGGGCGCCTCCTCGATGACCTTCTGATTGCGGCGCTGGATCGAACATTCGCGCTCGAACAGGTGGACGACGTGGCCGTGCTTGTCGCCGAGCACCTGGATCTCGATGTGACGCGGGTCGACAATGAACTTCTCCAGGAAGACCCGGTCGTCGCCGAAGGCGTTCAGCGCCTCGGCCTTCACCGCCGCAAACCCCTCGGCCATGTCGGCGTCCGAATGGGCCACGCGAATGCCCTTGCCGCCGCCGCCGGCGCTTGCCTTGATCATGATCGGATAGCCGATTTCGTTGGCGATCCTGACCGCCTCTTCCGGCGTCTCGATCAGCCCCATATGCCCCGGCACGGTCGAGACCCCCGCCTCGGCCGCCAGCTTCTTGGAGCTGATCTTGTCGCCCATGGCCTCGATGGCCTCGGGGTTCGGGCCGATGAAGGCGATCCCCTCGTCCCTCAGCCGCCGCGCGAACCCGGCGTTCTCCGACAGGAAGCCGAAGCCCGGATGCACGGCCTGCGCCCCCGTCTGGCGCACCGCCTCGACGATCTTGTCCGCCAGCAGATAGGACTGCGCCGCCGGCGCCGGCCCGATCAGCACCGCCTCGTCGGCCATCTCGACCGCCAACGACCCGGCGTCGGCCTCGGAATAGACCTGCACGGTTTTGATGCCCATGCGGCGGCAGGTCTTGATGATCCGAACCGCGATCTCGCCCCGGTTGGCGATGAGGATTTTGGAGAACATGGTTAGATTTCCTCTGCCGTCATCCTAGGCCTTGTGCCTAGGATCCATAGACTCCGCCGAAGACGGAGCGTCCCGGCCGATACCGGGCGTATGGATCCTCGGGACAAGCCCGAGGATGACGCGGGTTGGGGGAGAAACAAATGGTCGGCCGCGACAGCTTGATCGGCTGCTACATGATGACCAACCGCAAACACGGCGTGATCTACACCGGCGTCAGCAGCCGACTTGTCACGCGCGTCGGCGAGCACAGGGCGGGCCTCATCGACGGCTTCACCAAGACCTTCAGCCTGAAACGCCTGGTCTGGTACGAATTCCACGACACCATCGTCGGCGCGATCCAGCGCGAGAAGTCGCTGAAACGCTGGCCCCGTGACTGGAAGGCGAACCTGATCGAACGCACCAACCCGCATTGGGACGACCTGTTCACCGGCCTGGTGCGGTCGACAGGCGCCGAGCCCGACACAGAGGTCTACCGCAACTGGACGCCGCCCGAGGAGACGTGACGCACGCTCCTCCTTCCCCGTCATCCTAGGCCTTGTGCCTAGGATCCATAGACTCAGTCGAGGACGGTGCGCACCTTCCCGCACCGAGCGTATGGATCCTCGGGACAAGCCCGAGGATGACGAACTATGGGGAAGCATCAAAACCGACATCACAACGGAATATTATCGTGCTTCTTCCAGGGGTTCTCCTGGACCTTGTTCTTCAGCGTCCGCAGCGCCTTCACCAGCCGCCGCCGCGTCCCGTGCGGCATGATGACGTCGTCGATGTAGCCCAGCCCCGCCGCCACGAACGGATTGGCGAACCGGTCCTTGTATTCGGCTTCGCGCGCCGCCAGGGCCGCCGGATCGCCGGCCTCCTTGCGGAAGATGATCTCGACCGCGCCCTTGGCGCCCATGACCGCGATCTCGGCGGTGGGCCAGGCGTAGTTGACGTCGCCGCGCAGGTGTTTGGAGCTCATCACGTCATAGGCGCCGCCATAGGCCTTGCGCGTGATGACGGTCAGTTTCGGCACCGTCGCCTCGGCATAGGCGAACAGCAGCTTGGCGCCGTGTTTGATCAGGCCGCCGTACTCCTGTTTCGTGCCCGGCATGAAGCCCGGCACGTCGACGAATGTGACCAGGGGAATGTCGAAGGCGTCGCAGAAGCGGACAAAACGCGCGGCCTTGCGGCTTGAATCGATGTCCAGCACGCCCGCCAGCACCTGGGGTTGGTTGGCGACGATGCCGACGGTCTGGCCTTCCAGCCGGCCGAAGCCGCAGACGATGTTGCGGGCGAAATCGGCGCCGATCTCGAAGAAGTCGGACTCGTCGACCACCTTCAGGATCAGCTCCTTCATGTCATAGGGCTGGTTCGGATTGGCCGGGACTAATGTGTCCAGCGACGGCTCGTCCCGCTCCGGCTCGTCATAGGAGTCGCGCAGCGGCGGCTTCTCGCGGTTCGACAGGGGCAGGAAGCCGATCAGGCGGCGGACCTCGCTGAGGGCCTCCAGATCGTTCTCGAAGGCGCCGTCGGCGACGCCGGACTTGCCCGCATGGACGCGGGCGCCGCCCAGGTCCTCGTGGCTTACGACCTCGTTGGTGACGGTCTTCACCACGTCGGGGCCGGTCACGTACATGTAGGAGGTGTCCTTCACCATGAAGATGAAGTCAGTGATGGCGGGCGAATAGACGTCGCCGCCCGCGCACGGCCCCATGATCACGCTGATCTGGGGGATGACGCCGCTGGCCAGGGTGTTCTGCAGGAAGATGTCGGCGTAACCGGCCAGGCTTTCGACCCCTTCCTGGATGCGCGCGCCGCCGGCGTCGAACAGGCCGATGATCGGCGCGCCGGTGGTCAGGGCCATCTTCTGCAGCTTGACGATCTTGGCCGCGTGGGCGCCCGACAGCGAACCGCCGAAGACGGTGAAATCCTTGGAGAAGACATAGACCAGACGTCCGCCGATGGTCCCGCGCCCGGTGACGACGCCGTCGCCGGGGATGCGCTGATCCTGCATGCCGAAGTCGTGGCTGCGGTGTTCGACGAACATGTCGGTCTCCTCGAAGGAGCCCTCGTCCAGCAGGACGTCGATACGTTCGCGCGCGGTCAGCTTGCCCTTGGCGTGCTGGGCGGCGATACGCTTTTCCCCACCGCCCAGTTTGGCGGCGGCGCGACGACGCTCCAGTTCTTCAAGGATGGCTTGAGTCATGATGGGTTTACGCCTCTTGTTCGTAGGGGAAGGCGTGGCGCCTTCATCGCAAATACGCAAACGCAACTTCGCAAAAAGTGTGGAGCTGCGTGGGCTTGCAAACCTTATCCGCTTGAACAGCAAAGTTGCGAATGGCTGAGAAGCTCTTTCTGGGGACCAAGCTGCGGACGCTGCGCGAAGCGCGCGGCTGGACGCTGGAGGCCTGCGCCGAGCGGCTGGGCCTGTCGCCTTCGTATCTGTCGCAGTTGGAGACGAACCAGAGGCCGGCGACGGCGCGGGTTCTGATCGCCCTGACCCGCGCCTTCCATATCGACGCCAGCCTGTTCGACCTGGAAGGCGACGCCCGGCTGATCGCCGACCTGCGCGAGGCGACGACAGACATCGCCGGACAGGCAGAACCGCCGACGGCCGCCGAGTTGAAACAGGCGGTGGCCAACACCCCGCGGCTGGCCCGCCAGTTCCTGGCCCTGCACCAGACCTTCCGCCGGCTGGACGAGCGGGTGAAGGCGCTGGACGACACCCTGGGCCGGGACGAGCGGGGCGCCAGCCTGGCCCTGCTGCCCTATGAGGAGGTGCGCGACTTCTTCCATTACCGCGACAACTATATCGACGCCCTGGACACGGCGGCCGAGGCCCTGGCCGCCGCCCTGCCCCGCCGCGACGACGGCCAGATCGAACGGACGCTGGAAGCCGCCCTGGCCGAGATCCATGGGGTGCGGGTGTCCAATGTGGCGGACCAGACGGCGCTGCGTCGCTATGACCCCGCCGCGCGGGTTCTGTATATCGACGCCTGGCAGCCGGGGGCGACCCGGTCGTTCCAGCTGGCGCACCAGCTGGCCCTGCTGTCGTTCCGCGACCTGATCGAGGCGGAACTGGACCAGGCCGCCTTCCGCACCGAGGCGGCGCGCGACGTCGCCCGCGTCGGCCTGGCCAACTACGCCGCAGGGGCGCTGCTGCTGCCCTATCGCGCCTTCCTGGAGGCGGCGCGGGCGGAGAAGCACGACATCGACCGGCTGCGCACCCGGTTCCAGGCCAGTTTCGAACAGGTCTGCCACCGCCTGTCGACGCTGCAACGGCCGGGCTGGAGGGGCGTGCCCTTTTATTTCGCCCGCGTGGACATGGCCGGGAACATCACCAAACGCCACAGCGCCACCCGGTTCCAGTTCGCCCGGTTCGGCGGCGCCTGCCCCCTGTGGAACGTCCACGAAGCCTTCGCCGCCCCGGACCGGATCGACGTGCAGCTGGCCGAGATGCCGGACGGGTCGCGCTACATCTCCGTGGCCAAGAGCGTATCCAAGCCCAGCGGCTCCTACCTGGCCAACGACCGCCGCTACGCCCTGTCGCTGGGGTGCGAGATCGAACACGCCGGGTCGCTGGTCTATGCCGCCGGACTGGACCTGAACGGGCCCGCCGCGCGGATCGGCGTCAGCTGCCGCATCTGCGAGCGCACCGACTGCACCCAGCGCGCCTTCCCGCCCATCGACCGCGCCCTGCATGTGCCCGAGAACGAGCGCGGGATCGTGCCCTATGTGCTGGAGGGCCAGCGCACGGATCGTTACTGACCTATCTTGCGCCTCGACAAGCCGGCGCCGAGGCGGGAGGATCGGTGCATGACCTCAGATGATCCGATCGGCGTCGCCGTCGTGGGCTATGGCCTGGCGGGACAGACCTTCCACGCCCCCCTGATCGCCGCGACGCCGGGCCTGGCCCTGACCGCCGTGGTCTCGTCCCGGCCCGAGGCGGTCCACGCCGACCTGCCGGACGTCGAGGTCCTGCCCGATCTGGGCGCCGCCCTGGGGCGCGCGGACATCGGCCTGATCGTCGTCGCCACGCCCGACGCCCTGCACGCCGAACAGTCGATCGCGGCGTTGAAGGCCGGAAAGTCGGTGGTGGTGGACAAGCCCTTCGCCGCGACCCTGGCCGAGGCCGAGGCGGTGGCGGAAGTCGCAGCGAGCGCGACCGGCGTGTTCAGCGTCTTCCAGAACCGCCGCTGGGACGCCGACTTCCTGACCCTGCGCCGCCTGATCGCCGAGGGCGAACTGGGCGAGGTCGCCGTGTTCGAAAGCCATTACGACCGGTTCCGCCCGGCCGTGACCGACCGCTGGAAGGACAGGCGCGACGGCGGCGTCTGGGCCGACCTGGGGCCGCACCTGATCGATCAGGCGGTGCAGTTGTTCGGCCCGCCGCTGGGGGTATACGCCGACCTGCAGGCCCAGCGGCGGGGCGCGACGGCCATCGACTACGCCCACGTCCTGCTGCGCTACGACCGTCTGAGGGTGATCCTGAACGCCGGCCATCTGGCGGCCGAATCCAGCCTTCGCTACGGGGTTCACGGCACGGGCGGCAGTTTCGTCAAACACGGGCTGGACGCCCAGGAGGGCCAGTCCAAGGCCGGCCTGCGTCCCGGCGACGCCGACTGGGGCCTGGACCCGTCGCCCGGCGTCCTGACGAAACAGATCGACGGCGAAATCGTCCTCACCACGCCGACGCCGGAACGCGGCGACTATCCCGCCTTCTACGCCGCCGTCCGGGACGCCATTTCAGGCAAGGGGCCTCCGCCCGTGACCGCCGATCAGGCCCTGACCGTGATGCGCGTCCTCGACGCGGGCCTGCGCAGCGCCGCCGAGGGGCGGGAGATCACTCTCTAAGCCCCCTTCCACTTTCGTCATTCCGGGCGAAGCGCAGCGGAGACCCGGAACCCAGCGGCGCCGAAGGCGAAATCTATCCGCCGCACACTGTTTGAACACCGAGTCCGCGACAGGTTCGCGCTCTCGCGCGCCGCTGGGTTCCGGGTCTTCGGGCCAAGCGGCCCTACACCCGGAATGACGAAAACACCCTACGGCGAGTTCATCTTCGCGCCTCATTCCCGACGCAATCCGCTACGCATGTAGCGTTACAAACGTAGCGTCAACAGCACCGGGAGAGCGCCATGATCGAATCCCTGCCCCGCCGCGAACGCGAGGTTTTCGAGACCCTGTGTCGGCTTGAGACCGGCACGGCCGCCGCCGTCCGCAACGCCCTGTCCGACCCGCTCAGCGACTCGGCCGTCCGCACCCTGTTGTCCCGGCTGGAGACCAAGGGGCTGATCGAACGGGCCGCCGGTCCCGACGGCTTCGTCTATGGCCCGGTCCAGCGCACGGAAGCCGTCGCCGCCGGCGCCCTGCAGCGGATGATCGACACCTTCTTCGCCGGTTCGGCCGCCAGCGCGGCCACCGCCCTGTTGGGCCTGGGCCAGAAGCTGACCCCGCAAGAGGCCGCCGCCCTGGAACGGATGATCGACGACGCCGTGGAGCGCAAGCCGTGACCTGGGCCCTTCTGCTTTCGCTGCTGGTCAAGTCCAGCCTGATCGCCGGCGCCGGCCTGATCTGCGCGCGCCTTCTGGCCCAGCGGCCGGTCGACCGGGTCGATATCCTGCGCGGCGTGACCTGTCTGCTGCTGGCCCTGCCGGTGATCATGGCGGTCGTGCCGGCATTGAAGCTGGCGCTCCTGCCCGCCGCCGAACCCCTCATCACGCCCCAGAGCCTGCCCATGTGGGAAGGCGAGGTCGGCCCCGTCGCCGGGGTCGAAATCTCCGGCGCCCTGCCCTGGCCCACGCCCGCCCTGATCGTCGGCGTTCTTTGGCTGATCGGCGTCGTCGCCATCGCCGCACGGCTGCTGCTGGGCCTGCACACCCTGGATCGCTGGACCCGCGATGGCCGGCCGGTCAAATGCCCCGCCTGGCGGACCGCGCTGGAAACCCAGACCACCGGCGAACCTCCGCGCCTGATCGCCAGCGACCGGCTGTCGGGTCCGCTCAGCTGGGGCGCGGCGCCCGGCGTCATCCTGGTCGATCCCGGCAGCCTCGCCGAGCGCCAGGCCGCCCCGGCCATCCTCGCTCACGAGCTGGCCCACCTGCGGCGCGGAGACTGGGTTTTCCTGGTCCTGTCGCGCCTCAGCCTGGCTCTCTTCTGGTTCAATCCCCTGGTCTGGGCTCTGCACATGGAACTGGTCGCCCGTTCCGAACAGGCCGCCGACGCCGACGCCCTGACCAGGGTGGAGCGTCAGGTCTACGCCCGCGCCCTGGTCCGCCTGGCCGCTCATCCCGTTCCCCGTTTCATTCCCTGCGCCGCCAGCCCCATGGCCGCCGACGCCCGCACCCTGAAGACAAGGATCGCCTGCATCATGTCGAACACGCCGTCCCGCCGTCGCCCGTTGACTGTCGCCCTGACCGTCGTCGCCCTCGCCGCCGTCGCCACGCCCCTGGCCGCGCTGGAACTCAGCCGTCAGGCCTGGGTCAGCCCGCCTGAAGCGCCCGAGCCGCCGGCGCCGCCTGCCCCGCCGGAGCCGCCCGCGCCGCCGTCCGCCGTCGTCGCGCCGACGCCGCCCGCGCCTCCGGCCCCGCCCGTCTTCAGCTCGAGCCACATCCATATCCGCGCTTCCTCCCCGGAGGAGAAGCGCAGAGCGTGGGACGCCCGCGCCGAAGCCGAGAAGGCCCGCGCTCACGCCGCCGAAGCCCGCCGCCAGGCCGATGACAGCCACGCGCAGGCCCAGACCGCCCGAATCGCCAGCGCCGAGGCGCACGCTCACGCCGCCCAGGCCCGCGTCGAAGGCGAACAGGCGCGTCGTTTAGGCGAACAGGCCCGTCTCCAGGCGGCGCGCGCTCGCGAGGACGCCGCTCACCATATGGCCCAGGGCGCCGAGCAGATGCGCAAGGGGGCTCAGGAGATGCGGGCGGAAGCCTTCCGGCTTCGCGATCCCGCCTATCGCGCCCGTCAGATCGCCGAGAATCGCGCCCGAGGAAACCACGTCACCGACGCCGAACTCCTGGCCCTCTCCACCAGCCTGCCCACCAAGGCGGACGAGATGGAGCGAGACGCGGACCGCCTGGCGCGAGACGCTCGTTCTCAGGACTAAGCCTGCCCCCGCCGTCCTCTGTATCAATAGCCGAGGACGGTCGGCAGGGTCTGCCAGACCATGGCGAGGCCGGCGAGACCGGCGCTCGCGGCGGCGAGTTGATCGCGGAATACGCCGCCCGCCTCGCGTCGCGTGGACAGGCGTTTCAAGGCGAGGAGCAGCAGCACGGCCGCCAGAGCGACGCAGACCACGCTGAAGGCGAGACCGCCCATCCGCCAGGCGGGATCGTCGGCCGTCGAGACCACGTCGGCCGCGCTGGCCAGGGCGTAGAGGCCCATGAAGTGCGCGGCCCACAGGATCAGCCCTCCGGTCATCCAGGCCCAGGTTCTCATCTCAGCCTCCCGGGAACAGTTGGGTGAGCAGGCTCATGAACGCCCCCTGCCCCGCGGCATAGGCGACGAACAGGCCGATCAGCTGGAAGGTGGACGGACGGCGCGCCTCCACATGACCGAAGGCCCACCGCAGCACGGCGTAGACGGCCATCAGCACCAGAATGGCGGCGAAGAAACCCTGCCATGACAGAAGGAAGAAGACGGTCGCCCCCTGGCCGGTCGCCGAGGCCTGCAAAGGCCCCGCCCGCCACGCCTGAAGATCGACCGCCCAGGCGGCTGTCGTCGAGGCGACGGCCAGGACCATCAGCAGCGTGGAGATGACCGGGCTGCGCGGACGGTCGAGCGCCAGCACCCGGCACGAGGCCCAGGCCAGGCCGGCCCCTAGCCCGTAGCCGGCCACGACCAGGATCAGAGACGCCATCCCCGGCGGGGCGACCCAGTCCTGGGGATTGCGGCTCCACAGGAAGACATAGCTGAAGGCCGCCATGGCCAGCACCATGCCGGCGACGATCAGGGTGGTGACCATGGCCCACCAGCCATGGCTGGAGGGGCCGCTGACATAGGTGGGGACGCGGATTCCGGCCCCGATATCGACCTCGTCCTCGATCCTGGGTCGGTCCAGCATCCAGCACCAGCGCATCACGCACCAGACCGCCAACACGCCGCTGATGGCCGAGGCCATATAGGCCTGGATGGTCAGCAGCAGGAAAAACCCGGCCGTGAACACCGCCGCCCAGACATGCCAGGGCGAAGGCACGGGGATTCGCTGAAGATACTGGGGTTCTGCGTTCAGGGTGGAGGTGACGAGGGTTTCGCGGCCATGGGTCGGGGCGTCGGGCAGCATATAGCGGCCCGCCTCGACGTCGCGCGCCAGAGCCTTCTGTTCCCACAGCGGGTAGAGGCTGCTGATCACGGGGATCGAGCGCACCGAATAATTGCCGGTCGGCAACCACTCCAGCCCCGGCGCGTCGTGCGGATTGCCGGCGGTTCCGGACCCGAAAGGGCGGAAGTTCCGCGCCATGTCGACGATCCACAGGATGACGCCGACAGAGACCACCACCGTCCCAACCGTCGACAGCAGATTGGGCAGTTCCAGCCCCCGGCCGGGCAGATAGGTGAAGACCCGACGCGGCATGCCCATCAGGCCGCTGAAATGCATCGGCAGGAAGGTGATGTGGACCCCGGAGAAGATCAGCCAGAAGACCCACCGCCCCAGCCGCTCGCTCAGCGCCCGGCTGGAGGACATCGGCAGCCAGTAGTAGATGGCGGCGAAGAAGGGCAGGACCATGCCGCCGATCAGCACATAGTGCAGGTGGGCGACGATGAAATAGGTGTCGTGCACCTGCCAGTCGAACGGAACCATGGCCACCATGACCCCTGTCAGGCCGCCCATGGTGAAGGTGATGATGGCCCCCAGCACGAACAGGCCGGCCACCGAGAACCGCATCCGCCCCGCCGCTATCGTGGCGATCCAGGCGAAGACCTGGATGCCCGCCGGAATCGACACCGCCATCGAGGCTGCCGAGAAATAGCTGGTCGAGATGGTCGGCATGCCGGTCGTGAACATGTGGTGGGCCCACACGCCGAAACTGATGAAGCCGGTCGCCAGTATGGCCAGGATCACCGCCGTATGTCCGACCAGGGGGGCGCGAACTATGCCGGGGATCATGGTCGACATGGCCCCCGCCGCCGGCAGGAAGATGATGTAGACCTCCGGGTGGCCGAAGAACCAGAACAGATGCTGCCACAGCATCGGGTCGCCGCCCTTCAGCGGGTCGAAGAAGGGCCAGCCGAAGACGCGCTCCAGCTCCATCAGGGTCGTGGCCAGAATGACCGACGGGAAGGCGATGATGATCATCCCGGCGAAGATCAGCATGGCCCAGGCGAAGACCGGCATCCGGGCCAGGGTCATGCCCGGCGCGCGGTTGCGCAGGACGCCGACGATGATCTCGATGGCCCCGGCGATGGCCGAAATCTCGATGAAACCGATCCCCAGCAGCCAGAAGTCCGCGTTTATGCCCGGCGAAAAGGCGGTGGACGACAGCGGCGGATACATGAACCAGCCGCCGTTCGGGGCCAGGCCGAAGAACAGCGAACAGAAGAAGGCCAGACCGCCGATCAGATAGGCCCAGAAGGCGTAGGCCGAGAGGCGCGGGAACGGCAGGTCCCGCGCGCCCAGCATCTGGGGCAGCAACAGCACCGACAGGGCTTCCACCGCGGGCACGGCGAACAGGAACATCATCATCGTGCCGTGCACGGTGAAGATCTGATTATAGGTCTCGGTCGGCAGGATGCCGCTCATCGGCACGGCCAGCTGGGTGCGGATCAGCACGGCCAGGATCCCGGCCAGCACGAAGAACAGCATGGCGGCGCCGACGTAATAGACGCCGATATAGTTGTTGTTGATGGCCGTGATCCACTGCCACCCCTTGGGCGCGCACCACAGGGCTTCGAGCTCTTTCAGCTCCTCGGCCGGACGCTCGCCCGCGGTCGGGAACCGCTCGTATTGCTTGCTGTCGAAGCCGGTTTCGGAGGTCACTTCAGGCTCTCGAGCCAGGCGGAGACGTCCCGCAACTCCTGACCGGTCAGCACCGGATAGGCGGGCATGCGATTACCCGGTTTGATCGCCTGACTGTCGGAAATCCAGCCGACCAGCGTCCCCTGATTGTTCGGCAATATGCCGGCGCCGAGGGTGCGGCGCGATCCCACATGGCTGAGATCCGGCCCGGCTTGTCCGTTGAACACCGTGCCCGCGACCGTGTGACAGGCCCCGCATCCGGCCCGCTGGAACACCTGCATGCCCGGCATCGGAATGGCGACCGTTGCGGCGGGCTGTGACTGACGCGCGAACCAGGCCTGATAGTCCGCCGGCGCGTGGGCCACGACCACCAGCCCCATCAGGGCGTGGGGACCGCCGCAGTATTCGGCGCACTGGCCGCCGAAGGCCCCGGGAGCGTCAGCCTGGATGCGCATCAGGTTCCGCCGTCCGGGGATCATGTCCACCTTGCCCGCCAGACGCGGGACCCAGAAGCTGTGGATCACATCCGCCGAGTCCAGTTCCAGCACCACCGGCTGGCCCGTGGGGATATGAAGTTCATTGGCGTCCTGGAAGGCTTCGCGCCCTTCTCCGTCCAGATACGCGACCCGCCACCACCACATTTCGCCCGTCACCCGGATCCGCATCTCGCCCGGCTCGGGCTCCTGGGTCAGGTGGCTGGTCAGGCCGAGGCCGTAGATCAGCAGTCCGCTCAGCACCACGACCGGGAAGGCCAAACCGCCGATCCAGACCAACTTGCGTCCCCCCAGCCGGTCGCGCCATCGCCGGGGACCGAACAGGGCGACCGCCAGGGCCGCCACGACGATCAGGGTGACGATCAGGCCCATGCCGAACAAGACCCAGGACAGGGTGTGCAAAGGCTCCGCGAACGGGCCTGCGGGGTCCAGGGCGGGCGGCGGCCAGGAGGCCGTTCCATCGGGGGCGGCGGATCTAGTCATCGAGGTCATACAGATAGGCGGCTATGTCCCTGGCCTCGCTCCGGCTCAGGGGCATGGCCGGCATGCCGGTGGTCGGCGCCAGCGACGGCGCGTCGATCAGCCAGTCGACGAGGATGTCCGGTCGGTTCGGGAACCGGCCCGCCACCATCGAACGCTGCGCGAACCCTTCAAGGGATGGACCGGCGCGGCCCTGGGGCCAGGCCACGCCAGGAATGACATGGCAGGAGGCGCACCCGACCGACTGCATGACGGACAGGCCGCGCGCCTTGTCCGCGCCCGCGATCGTGCGCGACGGATCGCTCTTGTCAGAGCAGGCGCACAGCAGCGCCGCGAGGGACAATAGGCCCCACCTCACGCCGATCCCTGCTGGACTTGCCGCTTCACCATCGATCCCCTCGTTCCGGGTTTCAACCCCCCGATCCGGTCAAGGTTCCGGCCCGACCCCCAAGCGGAACCGCAGCCAGCCGCCCGTGTTGGTCATTCGTGCGCGCCCTGGTCCCGTCTCTGTTGTTGCTTGCAGCCGCCGGCTGCTCCCCCGCGACCAATGAAACCGGCGCGGCCTTCACGCGCACCGGTCAGATCATCGCCATGAGCGGCGGCGAAGGCGGCCCAGCCAACGCCTGTTTCACCTGTCACGGTCTGGATGGCGGGGGCGACGGCGTCAGCGTGCCGCGTCTGGCCGGTCTGGACTCGGGCTATCTGCAGAAACAGATGGAGGACTACGCCAACGACGTGCGCCAGAACGTGGTGATGACCGAGGTGGCGCGCTGGCTCGACGACGGGGATCGCCGGGCGGTCTCGGCCTGGTACGCCTCCCTGCCCGCTCCGCCGCGACCGACCGTGACATCGGTGTCGCCGCCGCGCCTTTATCTCGAGGGAGATCCCAGCCGCGGCGTGGCCCCCTGCGCCTCATGCCACGGCGTCGCCGGCGAGGGCGTGGGCACGGGCAATCCCGCTATCTGGGGCCAGCCCGCCGCCTATACAATCGACCAGTTGCACCTTTGGCGGAGCGGCCAGCGTCGTAACGATCCCCGCAACGTCATGAGCCAAGCCGTCGCCGGTCTGACCGATGGAGAAATCCGGGAACTAGCCGTCTGGCTGCAGAACGCACCCGCTTCTCGATCGCCCGGTACCGACGTTGCCAGCGCGTCCGCCGCCGCGACAGCTGCGGCACGACCGGCAACATCCCATGGAATACGTCGTCCCGATCGATGATCTGGTGCTTCAGCGCCGCCCCGACATGGATCGGGATCAGCACCAGAAGCGTGATCACCAATCCCCAGTGCATCCACTCCGCCACCGCCTCGACCTGCCAGCGCTGGACGTTGGACAGATCCTGCATCGGCATCAGGGGCCAGGCGGCGAGGCCCAGCAGCGTCAGATCCTGCTCGCGCGCCGTCGCCGAGATCATGGCCCAGCCGGTCAGCGGCAGGCCGAACAGGCAGATGTAGAACAGATAATGGGTCAGGCTGGCGGCGGTGCTTTCCCAGCCCGGCTTGTCCGCGTCGTTGATCGGCCCCGGCGCCAACAGTTTCCACGCGCCGCGCCCCATGGCCAGGACCAGCATCAGCACCCCGATCGCATAATGCAGGTCGTGCGCCGCGACCTTGCCGCCCCCGACCGGCTGGCGCCCCATCCACCAGCCCCAGAACAGCTGGAAGATCATCAGCCCGGCCATGCTCCAGTGGAACAGGATGGCGACGGGGGAATAGCGGCCCTCATCCGTGTGCCCGGCGGCCCATTCCAGGATGTTTCCGATCAGCCGATCGATCACGGGCGGACGTCCGCAGGGGTCATCGGACGCTCGTCGCCGATCCATCTCCCCAGCACCAGAAGGGCCGCCGCCAGATAGACCGCCGCCGCCGGCGCCCACATGATCAGTCCGGCCGTCTGCTGGTCCTCCAGCGGCGTCAGACCCCAGGCCTGGGTGGTCGCCAGGTGCGGCGCATAGACCGCCTGGTTGGCGAATGTCAGCAGGGCGCCCAGCAGGCCCATGGCCACCATGGCGATCAGCAGATGCCCCACCGCCGACGGCAGGGAGGCCGCCCGGACCCCGGCCCAGAACCACAGGGCTGTCGCCAGAAGGCTGATCTGCATCAGCCAGTAGATTCCATCATGGGACAGGGCCGCCGCATAGGCCGTCGGCGCGTGCCATCCCCACAGCACCACCGCCTGAACCGCCGTCGCCAGGCCCAGCGGCCCCGCCCGACGCAAGGGGCCGGCCCAGGCCAGCAGGGGCGCGACCGCCGTCACCAGCAGGACGTGGTGGACGGTCCTGGCCGAGAACAGGGCCGAACTCAGGGCGCAGAGCGGGGAGATGAAGATCACGACCAGTACGCCGACGGCCGCCAGACCCAAGGTGCGCGGACGCCCGGACGTGCGCCAGACGGTCAGGGCCAAGGCCGCCAGCAAGACGGCGATCAGGACCGGATCCAGATTCCAGCGCCACTCCCCCGCCAGGGGCGCGGCCCCGCAATAGGGTATCCAGACGGTGTTCGCGGTCATCGGCTCAACCTCCCCAGGGTATCGGAGATAAATAGTCGGCCCCGCCCCAGGGTTCCGCGCGATCCCAAGCCCCTGGGAAGCGGAGCGGTTTTTAGAGTGCCGCGTTGACGTCCCATGACCACGCACGCGCTCGAAGCCGCACGCGAGACCCACTACCGGCGCGATCTCGGTCGGGCCTTCGGCGGGGCGCTGCTGTTCGGCCTTCCTCTGCTGATGACGATGGAGATGTGGCGTTATGGTCTGACGCTCGATCCCGTGCGCCTGGCCGTCTTCCTGCTCAGCGGCCTGCCCCTGCTTCTCGGCCTCGCGGTCTTCGCCGGGTTCAGCCGCAGCCAGGGGCTTGTCCACGCCTTGGTGGATGTCTTCGCCGCCCTGGCCGTCGGCTTCGTCACCACCGGATTTCTGCTGGTCCTGATCGGCGTGATCGACGGCGAAGCCCCGTTGCGGCCCGCGACGGGCCAGATCGTCCTGCAGGCGGTCCCCGCCGCCATGGGCGCCCTGTTGGCCCGTCGCCAGTTCGGCGCCGACCGCAACGACGCCGAAAAGGCCGAGAGCCGCTATTCCGGTGAACTGTTTCTGATGGTCGCCGGCGCCCTCTTCCTGTCCCTGAACATCGCTCCGACCGAGGAGACCCGCTTGATCGCCTATCGTCTGGCGCCGTGGCCAGCGGTCGGCCTGATGCTGCTGTCCGTCGGCCTGATGCACGCCATCGTCTATCTGGTCGGCTTCGCGGGCCAGGAGGAACAGGGTCATCCCCTCACCGCCTTCGTCCACTTCACCCTGGCGGGCTACGGCCTCGTCCTGCTGACCGGCGTCTATGTCCTGTGGCTGTTCGGGGCGTTGGACGGGCACGGCGTCTTCGAGACGGCCAAGACCATCGTCGTGCTCGGATTTCCCGGCGCGATCGGCGCCGCCGCCGCCCGGTTGCTTGTCTGATGGCCGCCGCCCCGAAAAAGAAGAACGCCGGATCGGCCAAGCCGGACACGGAGCCGGGACCTCCCGTCCTGGCCTGGATCATGGGCGGCCTGGGTCTGGCGCTTCTGCTGACCTGTCTCGCCGTCATCCTGTCCCAGGGCCTGGGCGAAACCCGCCCCCCAGACATCCGCCCCCGCCTCGTCGAGGTCCGCGCCGCGGACGGCCAGTGGCTGGCCGAGATCGAGGTCCGCAACACGGGCGGCGAAACGGCGGCGGACGTTCAGATCGAAGGCCGGGCCGGCGGCGAGACCGCCTCCGTCACGGTCGACTATGTCCCCGCCGGCGGCAAGGCCGCCGTGGTGCTGGGCTTCACCCAGAACCCGCGATCAGACCTTCACTTGCGCGTGCGCGGCTGGACCGAACCGTGATGGCGCGCGGCCTCGATCATGGCCAAGCGGGCTTAAATGCAGCTCCACAATCAAAGGTAGGGTAAGTTCCGAGCCCCAGCAGCAAGCTCACAAAGGTGGCCAAGACAGCGTTCGGAGGGATGATTTGAACGTTCTCGATCCTGTACGAGCAGGGCCTAGCAAGGTCGCCTTCTTCAAATCGGACAGTATCCATCCCGCAAGGGCGTGAGGGTGTACCGCCCTCACGCCGCTCGGTGTTAAAGGCCGAATTTCTTGGTGAACCGCAGTCCGAATTTACGGGGCGGCAGTACGTTGGTGAAGAAGTTGCGGGCGTAGACCGGGCCGCCGTTTGCGTCCTCCAGCACCTGGTTGGCGAGCGGGGTCGAACGCGCGCCTGTCTCCGCGTACTCGTCCCAGACATTGTCGACATAGGCTGTAATCGCCCAGTCGGCGCCCGGCGCGCTCAACCGAACCGAGGCGTTGTGGATTTGGTAGGCGGATAAGGAGACGCCGCCGCCGCGCCCGCCCGTCCGGGTCAGCACATCGCCGGACGCGGTGAAGCCATACGCGAAATCAAGGTCGAGGCCGCTGGAGAGCGGCAGATTGTATTCTGCGTAGAGGCTGGCCTGATACTCCGGCGAGCCAGGCAGACGGTCGCCCTCCTCGCCGTCCACATAGACTGTGCCGAAACCGGGCGGATCAAGCGCCGTGATGAGGTTTAGCGCATCGTCCGTCAGTTCCGCCTGGGCGTAGGAGTAGCTGCCTCTCAGGCTGAACCGTTCGGTCACCGCCGCGTCGAAACTGACCTCGAAGCCCTTGGTCTCGGCGCCTTCCCCGTTCTTGGTGATCGGCGACAGGCCGACCAGGGTCGCGCCCGAGACCTGGGGATCCTTCCAGTCGATGTAGAAGACCGCGCCGTTCAGCGTCAGGCGGTGGTCGAACAACCGGCTCTTGATCCCGATCTCATAGTTGCGGGTCTTCTCCGAGGTGTAGACCATCTCGTCCGGTTGGGCGCAGACGTTCTGCTGGCCGCCCGAGTCGTCGCAAAGGGTCAGGTTGTTGTTTCCTCCGGCGCGGAAGCCGTCGCTGATCGTGCCGTAAAGCAGGACGTCGGGCGTCAGCTCATAAGAGGTGTTCAGTTTGTACAGCCACCCGTCTTCGTCATCACTGCTCGACTCGTAGTCCAGCACGAGGGACTCGGGATCGCGGCCATAGAATACCGTCTCCAGCAGCGGCAGGTCGGTGGCGCTATTGGTTTTCAGTTCATAGGTGTAGCGGCGGGCGCCGCCGGTGATCTGCCAGCCGCGCGCGATCTCCCACGTCAGTTCACCGAACAGCGCCGTTTCGGTGACCTCGCCATAGCTGACGGAATAGTATTCCAGGCTGTCGGGTCTCAGTTGAACCCCGTCCCAGTTGTCGACGACGAATTGGTCGAAGTTCGGCGTATATTCCGCGGATGAGTTCCAGTAGTCGTTCTTGCTGTAGTAGCCGCCGACGATCCAGCTGAGAGCGCCGGAATCCGGTTTGGACGTCAGCCGCAGTTCCTGGGTGAAGGTGTCGTCATCCTCCAGCTCCTGCGTATAGGCGGTGAAGGCGGGAAAGGCCTCATAACTGTAGCCTAGGCTGATCAGCAGATCCGTCTGGTCGCGCTTTCCGTCTCCTTCGAACGTCTGATAGCCCGTGGCGCTGATCAGGTCGGCCCAACCCAGGTCGAACTGCATCTCCAGCGCGACGAGGTCGCTGGTGCGCTCGTTGGGCTCCTCCACACGCTGGATCGCCTCGTACTTCCCGACCTCCACGGGGAAGGAATCCACCCGACGCCCGGAGACCTGGCGGCCGCCCACGTCCGAATGCTGGTAATTGTAGGACAGGGTGGCGTCGAACCATTCGGTCGGCCGCCAGCGCAGGGCCGCGCGCCCCGACAGCACCTCTTCGGTATTGACGTCCTTCTTGCCGTAAAGGTTCTCGGCGATGGCTTCAGGACTGGAGAAGTCATTGGCCAGAGAGACGCCGATCTCGCGCACCAGATAGGGCTGGTCGATGAAGCCCTGGTCGTTCAGCTGGTCCAGGTTGGCGCGGAACGACAGGGTGTCGCTGATCGGCAGGTTGGCCGTGAAGCCGAAGTCGGTGGAGACGCCCTCTCCTTCCGAATAGCCGTAGGCGTCGCCCCGGACGGTGACGAACGGTTCGTCGAACACAGGCGCATTGGGAATGTAGCGAATGGCCCCGCCCAGCGTGCCGGCGCCATAGAGGGTGCCTTGCGGTCCAAGCAGGAATTCGACGCGTTGGACATCGTTCAGCTTCAAGTCGATCGAGATCGGAACCTCGCCCAGATAGGTGGCGACCGTCCCGCCTCCGCCCTGGCCCACGGACTCTCCGAGAGGGTCGATGTTCAAGCCGCGCACCACGATGCGGTTGGCGTTCCGCGGCCCCTGGTCGACGATGTAGAGGCCAGGCACGTAACGTGAGATTTCGGCGAGGTCGCCCACGCCCAGCTGTTCGATCTGCTGGGCGCCGATGGCCGAGATGTTGATCGGGGCGTTCTGGACGGTGGAAGCGCCCCTCAGCGTCCCGGTGACGATGATGTCATCGACGATGGCGGATTGAGCCTCTTGCGCCTGGGCCGCGCCTGTCGCCAGCGTCATCGCGCTGACCGACGCCAGCAGACCCCACTTCACTCCACGTGACTTCGTCATGCGAACATCCCCTTTCGCTTTGCAGAAGGTTGATGCTGCGATGCAGAAAAAGCGGCCGTCAAGTTGCCAAGCTGACGCGAAACCGCCACCAAAGCGTCAAACACCATTTTTCGGACGTTTTCACCGCCAGGTGTGCGATTAATGAAACGAATGTCTGACGAGAAACTTCAAAGCCGCACCCTTCAGCAAGCTTCCACCCTGATCGCACGAGGCGACCACAGGGCGGCGCATGACTTGTGCCTGGTTGCACTGCAGAGAGAAGAAGCGCCTGCCCAGGCCCTGTTTCTCCTCGCCTTGATCGCGGCCGACCATCAGAACCCCGCCAAGGCGTTGCAATTGACGGATAGGGCTCTGTCGTTCAGCGGGGAACATACAGGCGCTCGGGCTCAACGCGCCCGTGCCCTGCTCGCGCTCCATCGCCAGGCCGAAGCACGCGCCGAGGCGGAGGCCACGGCGGCGCTGGATCCGCGCGAGGGCCATGTGCTGGACACGCTCGGCGTGGTGCTGAGCCGCACCGGCGCCTATCACGCAGCGGCGGCTCTGTTTCGAAAGGCGGTCGCGCGACGCCCGGACCATGCCGGTTGGCAGTATAATCTGGCCTCGGCCCTGCAGTTCACCGGCGACCTCGAGGGCGCCCGCCGCGCCTATGAGGCGGCGCTGGCGATCGCCCCCGATCACCACCGGGCGCTGTCGTCCCTGGTCGCCCTGTCGCGCCAGACCGGAGCCGACAACCGGATCGCGGCCTTGGAATCACTGTTCGACGACGCCGATCCAGATCCCGCTCGCCAGCAGCACCTGGGCCACGCCCTGGCGAAGTCTTTCGAGGACATGGGCGACTATCCGACCGCTCTAGCCTGGCTGATCCGCGCCAAGGCGGGCCGGCGCCGCACATTGGGCTACACTGTCGCGCGCGATCGCGCGCTGTTCGAAGCGGCGGCGCACACGGCCGCAAGACCCGCCCTCAAGGGCTGCGACGACGCCGCGCCGATCTTTATCGTCGGTCTGCCGCGCACGGGGACCACCCTGCTCGACCGGGTGCTGTCCAGCCATCCCGACATCGTCTCGGCCGGCGAGCTGGGCGACTTCTCCTTGTTGGTGAAGCGGATGACCGGCACGCCCTCGCCGATGGTGCTGGATGTGGAGACGTTCGAGGCGGCGGAAAGACTGGATTTCGCAGCCTTGGGCCGGGCCTATGTCGAACGCGCTCGCGCGACTGTGGAGGACGGCGCGGGCGCGAGCGCAGCCCGCGTCATCGACAAGATGCCGCTGAACGTGCTGAACGCCGGCCTGATCCACCGGGCCTTGCCGAACGCCCGAATCGTGTGCCTGCGACGCCACCCGGTCGACAGCGCCCTTTCCAACTACCGTCAGCTGTTCGCGACCGACTTTCCATATTATGACTACGCCTTCGATCTGGGCGACGCAGGCCGCTACTACGCCCTCTTCGACCGGCTGGTCGGCCATTGGCGCGACACTCTTGCCTCAGATCGGTTCACCGAAGTCGCCTATGAGGATCTGGTCGCGGATCTGGAAGGCCAGACGCGTCGGCTGCTCGACTTCGTCGGTCTTCCGTTTGATCCGGCCTGCCTGTCGTTTCAGGACAACAAGGCGGCTGTATCGACCGCCAGTTCGGTCCAGGTCCGTTCCCCGCTGTATTCGACCTCGATCGGCCGCTGGAAGCGCTATGGCGACGGATTGAAACCGTTGATCGACGCCCTGCGCGAAGAAGGGGTCGCGGTGAACTGAGGCCTCTTCGCCCATGAGCGGACGGACACCCGATCAACCGTCCGTCCTCCGGCGCTCTCTTGCCGAGACACATGCCGCTTGGGCGGCGGCCGCTGCCGGAGATCAGGGGTTAGACCAGATCCGAGCCGTGGCGGAAAACCTGACAGCGGGTGTCGGCAGGGGTTAACCTGCCAGCATACGCCGGTTCCCGGTTGTCACGCCGGGGGGGAGCCGTCACCATAAGATACTGATTTCAGACGAGCCGCCCTTGATGTCCGACGCAGCCCCCCCTGATCCGATCGACTTCCTGAGCGATCCTCCGAGCACGGAGCCGGCGACCCATACCGTTCTGTCCACCCTGCGCGAGAAGATCCTGACCGGCGAGATCGCTCCCGGATCCCGCCTGCGCGCCGAGGCGCTGGCGACGGAGATGAACGTCTCTCGCACGCCGATCCGAAGCGCCCTGGCGGTTCTCTCGGCGGAGGGGATCGTCCAGTACAGCGTGAACCGGGGCTATACGGTGCGATCCGTCACCATCGGCGACATCCTGGCCGCGGTCGAGGTGCGCGCCGCCCTGGAGGGGACGGCCGCGCGGATGTCGGTGGACCTGGGCTGGACGCCGGGCGACCTCGCCCGCCTGGAGGACTGTGCGAAGAAGGGCCGCGAGATCGTTGACCGGGGCGACTGGTCGGAAGAGATCGAATTCGCCTGGTACGAGCTGAACTGGATCTTCCATCGAACGATCAACATCGCCGCGCGCAATCCCGTGCTGAGGACGGCGATGCGCATGACCATCCTCAGCCCGGTCTCGGGCGACGTCATCCACACCTCGCCGGTGGTCGCGGCCCATGTGCCCCAGCGACTGCGGCAGATCCCCCAGACCACGCCGGAACATGTCCAGCGCTCCCAGGCCGATCACGAGGCGATCCTGGCCGCGATCCGGGCGGACGACGCCGGGCTGGCCGAGCGGCTGATGACCGCCCATGTGCTGGCGACCAAAACACGTGTCCATGCGGTGGCCACCCTCCGTTAGGCGAAGGCGCGCGGTCGATAAAATCCAATAAGTTCCATCATTGCATCCAATCCATTGACCTCTCGCATCCAGTCTGCCTAACCTCCCCTACTGACCGGTCTGACCGGCGGATAAAAAAACACGACCCAGGGAGGGCGCATTGGATAGGAACACCCGTGGGGTGCTGGCGGCCGGCGTGGCTGTCTCGGCGCTCATGACGACCGCCCCGGCGTGGGCGCAGACGACCGAGGCTTCGCCGGCCCAGCAGACGGCGCCCCGACAGATCGCACCCCAGCTCGACGAGGTCGTGGTGACGGCCCAGCGGCGCGAGCAGCGTCTGCAGGACGTCCCCGTCACCGTGACCGCCTTCGGAGCGGAAGAGCTGGAGCAGGCGCGGATCAAGGACGTCGACGACGTCGCCACCCGCACCCCCGGCCTTCAGTTCGACGCCTTCCCCGCCTCCCAGCCCCGCATCGCCATTCGCGGCATCGGCTCGACCGATCGCGGCGCGGCGGGCGATCCGAGCGCGGCGGTCTTCCTGGATGAAATCTATCTTGGCCGCCCCGCCATGGTGGCGTTCGACGCCTTTGATATCGAGCGGATCGAGGTGCTGAAGGGCCCGCAAGGCACGCTCTACGGTCGCAACGTGGTAGGCGGGGCCGTCAATATCGTCACCCAGCGCCCCGATCTGGACGCTTTCGGCGCCTCTGCCGAGGCAACCGTTGGCAACTACGGCCGGCT
The DNA here is from genome assembly GCF_013912065.1 of Brevundimonas sp. Lineage (GTDB taxonomy): Bacteria > Pseudomonadota > Alphaproteobacteria > Caulobacterales > Caulobacteraceae > Brevundimonas. Next base: position 155,265 of record NZ_JACESA010000003.1, on the reverse strand, counting down.
CGAAGGCGCGGCGGTGGTCAACGCCCCCTTCGCGGACGGCCGGGCGGCGGTGCGGGCCAGCGGCAGCTGGCGCACCCATGACGGCTATACGGATAACAGCTTCACCGGCGGGGAAGTCGACGATCAGGACACCCTGAGCGGCCGGATTCAGATCGCCGCCGAACCCTCGGACGCCGTTCGGCTCTCCCTCACCCTGGACGGCACGCGAGACCGGGCGGCGGGCCCGGCCAACCGGGTGCTGGATCTGGACGAAAGCGATCCGCTGTCAATGTTCTGGGAGCCCAATCGCGACAGGGACCAGTTCGCCGGCTCGACCGACGGCCATCAGGACCGTGACACCTGGGGTCTGCGGGGCGAGGCCCAGTTCGACCTGTCCTTCGCCACCCTCACCTATCTCGGATCCTATCGCGATCTGGACTACAGCACCGCCTATGATTTCGACGGTGGAAACCCGTCCACCAATTTCATCCAGATCTCGGGCGGCAACGACGAGCAGAGCCAGACCTCGAGCCATGAGCTGCGGCTGTCGTCCCTGCCGGACAGCCCCATCCAGTGGGTCGCGGGCCTTTATAACTACAATGGCGACACCCACCGTCTGGACACGCTGATCCTCGACATCGGCGGCGCCGGGACCGAAACCTACACTCAGGACGCGGAGTTGAAGAGCTATGCGGTGTTCGGCGACGTCACTGTGCCGATCGGCGAACGCATCTCGCTGATCGGGGGGCTGCGCTACTCCAAGGACGACAAGGACTATCGGGTCTCCAACACCGCCGGGGACAGCATCTTCCGCGGCGACGAGGTGTTCGACGTCTCGGCTTCGGCCTCGTTCGACGCCCTGACCTGGCGTATCGGCGCGGACTACAAACTGGCCGCCAACCACCTTCTGTATGGAATGGTCTCGCGCGGCTTCAAGAGCGGCGGTTTCCAGGACATTCCCGGCACGGCCGAAGAGGCGGCCGATCCCTTCGAGCCCGAGTACGCGACCCAGTACGAGATCGGACAGAAGAGCGTCTTCCTTGCCGGTCGCGTCACCTGGAACAACACCATCTACCTGCTGGACTACACCGACCTGCAGACCCGGCGCACCCTGCCGAACGGGGCGGTGGTGACCGACAACGCCGGGGCGGCCACCATCAAGGGCTATGAGACCTATCTCAGCTGGCGGCCTTTCGAGGGCGCGCGACTGGTCGCCGGTTACGGCTATACGGACGCCACCTTCGATGATTACCGCGTCGATGAAACGACCAACTACGCCGGCAACCGGATCGCCCGTGCGCCGGAGCACAAGCTGGTGCTTTCGCCATCCTACGACTGGGGCCTCGCGAACGGCGCCATGGTCCGGTTCGCCGTCGACTATCGCTACGAGAGCCTGATCTACGAGGATAATTCCAACACAGGCCCGGAACGTCGCGAGCCGACGAACTTCTATGACGCTCGCATCATCTATTCGGACGCATCGGATCGCTGGTCGGTTTCACTCTGGGGCAAGAACCTCGGCGACGAGGTGACCCGCTCCTTCCAGGGCGCCTTCCTCGGCGCCAACTTCGGCGCCTATGCCCCGCCTCGAACCTACGGGCTGTCGCTGAACTGGACCCTGTGATCACCTGAAGCCTTCGCCGTGCCTCGATGAAGACCTGATCCCAACCTCGGCCTGCCGGTTCGCCGGCAGGCCGCCCCTTTGAAAGGCGCAGCGTGACCCTGACCGCCCTCCAGAACCCCGCCCTGCTCGGCGCAGGCATGATCCTGACCTTCATGATCCTGATCATGACGAGGCGGCTGTCGGCCATCACCGCGCTGATCCTGGTGCCCATCCTATTCGGTCTGCTGGCCGGCGCCGGCGCCGGCATCGGCGAGATGATGATTCAGGGGGTCACGGCCCTGACGCCGACCGTTCTGATGCTGGCCTTCGCCGTCCTCTATTTCGGCCTGATGATCGACGCCGGCCTGTTCGATCCGCTTGTCCGTTTCGTGCTGCGCAGCGTCGGGGACGATCCGGTCCGGGTCACGATCGGAACGGCGCTTCTCTGCACCGTTGTCTCGCTGGACGGCGATGGCGCGACCACCGCCCTGGTGACCATTTCCGCCATGCTGCCGGTCTATCGCCGCCTCGGCCTCAACCCGCTGATCCTGGCCCTGCTGCTCGGGCTTTGCAGCTCCGTGACCAATCTCATCCCGTGGGGCGGACCGACGGCGCGTGCGGCCACGGCCCTGCAGATCGAGCCCGCCTCCCTCTTCCTGCCGATGATGCCGACGATGCTGGCGGGAATCGGCTTCGCCGTGCTGGTGGCCTGGCGGATGGGAGTGATGGAGCGCAAACGGCTCGGTGCGCTGACGCTTCAGCCGCTTGCCCTTGGGCCCCAACCCGAGGCGCCGGTGATGGCCGAGGAGGGCGATCCCCGACCCCATGCCGAGACCCGGCGGCCGAAGCTCTTCCTGCTCAATCTTGGCCTCACCCTGGCCCTGATGGCGGGTCTCCTGCTGGGTCTAGCGCCCCTGCCCGTCCTGATGATGGGGGCCTTCGCCATCGCCCTGATCGTCAACTATCCAAGCCTGAAGACCCAGCGCGAGCGCATCGCCGCCCACGCTGAAAATGTCATCAACATCGTCCTGCTGATCTTCGCGGCCGGCGCCTTTACGGGCATCCTGCAGGGTACGGGCATGGTCGAGGCCATGGCCGCAGCCCTGGTGGCGGCGATCCCGCCGGCCCTGGGACCCTATATGGCCCCCATCACCGCCCTGGTCAGCATGCCGCTGACCTTCTTCATGTCCAACGACGCCTTCTATTTCGGGATCTTGCCCGTGATCGCCGAGACGGGCGGGCATTATGGCGTGGCGCCCGAGGCCATAGCTCGAGCATCGCTGACCGCCCTGCCCATCCACGCCATGAGCCCCCTGATCGCGGCCATCTATCTGGTCTGCGGCCTGTTGAAGGTGGACGTGGGCGCGGCCCAGCGTTTCTCGCTGAAATGGGCCGTTCTCTCCTGCCTGGTGATGCTCGGCGCCGCCCTGGCCAGCGGCGCCGTCCCGTTCCGCGTCGGCTGACCCGCCCGCCCGTCAATCGCGGTAGCTTGGATCGATCCGGTCGAGTTTGCGCAGCAGGGCGGGCCAGGCGACCTGTTCGGCGATGATCCGGGATTGCGGCGAACGGACCTGGGTCCTGACCGTCTCCACCGCCTCCGTCGAAGGGTCGTTGAGGCCTGCCCGGCCGGCCCCGAGCATCAGAACCTGGGCCTGGCAGGCCCGTTCGAGGAAATACATGCGCATGAAGGCTTCGGCGACGCTTCTCCCGACGGTGAGGGTGCCGTGGTTTCTCAGGATCAGGGCGTTTCGGTCGCCCAGGTCGGCGACGATCCGCTCCCGCTCGTCCAGTTCGTCGGCGATGCCCTCATGATCGTGATAGGCCACGTCGTGGTGGGCGATCATCGCCGTCTGGGTATGCGGCAGCAGGCCCTCCTTCATGGCCGAGACCGCCTGGCCCTGGGGCGTGTGCAGGTGGATGACGGCGGCGGCGTCCTCGCGCGCGCCGTGGATGGCGGAATGGATGACGAAGCCCGCCCGGTTCACCGCGCCGGCCCCGTCGCCGACCTTGTTTCCATCGAGGTCGATCTTGACCAGGTTGGACGCCGTCATCTCTTCGAACATGTGGGTGTAGGCGTTGATCAGAAAATGATGCTCGGGGCCGGGAACGCGCGCCGACAGATGGGTGAATATCAGGTCGTCCCAGCCGTAGAGGGCCACGAGTCGGTAGGCCGCGGCGAGGTCCACGCGCGCGGCCCATTCCTCGGGCGAGACCTGATCACGCAGGCTCGGTTCAGTCTTCAGATGCAAGGTCATGGTCGTGTCTCCCTTTGTGTGGTCGAAAGCCTATCGACCGGACGGAGGGGGATTGTCGCCGACGCGACATTCCAGGCGGAGCATGCGCGATGAGCCTTGCGGCGGAACAAATAGCGCTTCTGGAAAGGGACAGCTGGTTCGGCGCGATCGCCCCTGAACGCCGCGACGCCCTCTTGGCGTCGGCGACGATCGTCGCGAGGAAGAACGGCGCGCGGATCTACGCCACGGGCGATCCGCCCAACGGTCTTTGGGGCGTGGTCGAAGGGCGGGTCCGTCTTCTGGATTATCCGGTCGTCGGCGCCGAGGTCCTGATCCGAAGCCTGTGTCCGGGCGCCTGGTTCGGTGAACTCTCGACGATCGATGCGGGGCCGAGACCCCAGGACGCCGTCGCCTTCGGGTCGGTCACGCTCCTGCACATTCCGCACGCCGTCTGGGTCGGCCTCGCGCGCAGTCTGCCGGACCTGCATCACGATCTCGCCCTCTTGGCCTGTGCGCACCAGCGCGCCGCCCTGGCCTTCATCGGCCAGCGCGTGGCCCAGCCCGTGCCGGCGCGGCTCGCGGGCGCATTGCTCAGCGCGACCCACGACGGGGGACAAGGCCCGCTGGCGATACGACAGGACGAACTGGCCCTGATCGTCGGCGTCAGCCGTCAGACCCTGAACCGGACCCTGAAGTCGTTCGAGCGCGACGGCGTCCTGCGCACCCGCTACGGCGCGATCGAAATCCTCGACCCGGACCGTCTGCGCCGTCTGCAGGAGGGCGTATCGGTCGCGCCCTGAGGTTGCGCCCTCTCAGGGAGACGATCGTCTCAACGGATCGCCGCCGCGATCGCCTTTCCGCAATCCGCCGTGCCCAGCGGACCGCCCAGGTCGCGGGTCCGCAAGGCTTCGACGGCGAGCGTCGCCTCGATGGCGGCGACCACGGCCGCAGCGGCCTGGGGTTCGCCCAGGTGATCCAGCATCAGGGCGGCGGACCAGATTTGTCCCACCGGATTGGCGACGCCCAGGCCTGCGATGTCCGGCGCCGAGCCGTGCACCGGCTCAAACAGGGAGGGGAAGGTCCGTTCGGGATTGATGTTGCCGGCCGGGGCGATGCCGATGGTGCCGGTGCAGGCCGGCCCGAGGTCCGACAGGATGTCGCCGAACAGATTGGAGGCCACCACCACGTCGAACCAGTCGGGATGCTGGACGAAATGGGCCGTCAGGATGTCGATATGGTACTTGTCCCAGCGCACCTCGGGATAGGCTGCGGCCATCGCCTCCACCCGCTCGTCCCAATAGGGCATGGTGATCGAGATGCCGTTGGACTTGGTCGCCGAGGTGAGGTGTCTCTTGTCGCGCCGCTGGGCCAGATCGAAAGCATATTTGAGGATGCGGTCGACGCCGGTGCGGGTCATGACGGTCTCCTGCAGGACGATCTCGCGATCCGTATTGGGGAACATCCGGCCGCCGATGGACGAATATTCGCCCTCCGTGTTCTCGCGCACGACGTAGAAGTCGATGTCTCCCGGCCGGCGTCCCGCCAACGGGCTGGGCACGCCCGGCATCAGCTTGACCGGCCGCAGATTGACGTACTGGTCGAACTCCCGCCGGAACTGGATCAGCGAGCCCCACAGGCTGACATGGTCCGGCACCGTCTCGGGCCAGCCGACGGCGCCGAAGAAGATGGCGTCATGCCCGCCGATCCGCGCCTTCCAGTCGTCCGGCATCATCTTGCCGTGCGTCAGATAATAGTCGCACGAGGCGAAGTCGAAGACGTCGAACTGGAAGGTGCAGCCGTAGCGGGCGGAAACCGCTTCGAGCGCGCGCAGGCCTTCGGGCACGACCTCCTTGCCGATCCCGTCTCCCGGAATCACGGCGATGCGGTAGTGGCGAGCGTTGCTCATGGCGGTTCCTCTCAGGCGGTCGAAGGCCGATCGATCAGGATCGCCCGAAAATCATTGACGTTGGTGAGGGTCGGGCCGGTCGTCACCAGGCCGCCGACGGCCGCGAAGAAGCCGTAGGCGTCATTGTCCTCCAGCCGGCTCCTGGCCGATACGCCCAGGCGGCGGGCCCGAACCAGAATGTCGGAACCGATCACAGCGCCGGCGTTGTCCTCGGACCCATCGATTCCATCGGTGTCCGCGGCGAGCGCGTGGACGTTCGGGGCGCCGTCGAGCGCGACCGCCAGGGCCAGGATGAACTCGGCGTTGCGGCCGCCCCGTCCCCTGCCCTGCACCGTGACGGTCGTCTCGCCGCCCGACAGGATGACACAGGGCGGCGCCACGGGTCCGTCCCCCGCCAGAATCTGGCGCACGATCGTCGCGTGATCGCCGGCGACCGCGACGGCGTCGCCTTCCAGATCGCTTCCAAGGATGAGGGGCGCATAACCGTGCGCGCGGGCGACGGCGGCTGCGGCGGCGATGGCGTCTGCGGGCGTTGCGATAAGACGGAAGTCGGGCGGGTGCGCCGGATCAGGCTTGGGCGTTTCGGAAGCTGGATCGAGCAGGCGGGCGCGAACCGCAGCGGGCGCCTCGGGGATGTAGCGATCGAGGATCCGCAGGGCTTCCTCGCGGGTCGTCGGGTCGGGCACGGTCGGACCTGAGGCCAGGGTCGACGGATCGTCGCCCGGAACGTCCGAGATGGCCAGGGTCACGAGCCGGGCCGGAGCGATCCGTTGCGCGAGCCGCCCGCCCTTCACCGCCGACAGATGCTTTCTGACACAGTTGATCTCGGCGATCGTTGCGCCGCTCTTCAGCAAGGCGCGCGCGACCGCCTGCTTGTCTTCCAGCGTGACGCCGGGAACGGAGGCGGCGAGCAGCGCCGAACCGCCTCCGGACAGCAGACACAGGACCAGATCGTCCTCGGTCAGGTGGGCGACCCGGTCTAGCAGGGCGGAGGTGGCGGCCAGGCCCGCAGTGTCGACCACCGGATGGGCGGCCTCCACCACCTCGATCCGACGACAGGGCGCGCCGTGGCCGTAACGGGTGATCACCAGCCCCGACAGCGGACCGTTCCAGACGGCTTCGACGGCCAGAGCCATCGACGCGGCCGCCTTGCCGGCGCCGATGACGACCGTGCGGCCGCGCGGGGGAGACGGCAGATGCGCCGAGACGGTATTGGACGGCAGGGCCGCCGCCACCGCCGCCTCATAAAGCCGTCGCAGCACCGCCTCCACAGTCTCTGGCGGGATCGGCGGCCTTTGGGACATCGCTCAGGCGCGGCCGTCGGCGACGACGCAGGCCGCCGGCGGCGTTTCTCCGTCGAGTACGGCGACGACGTTCATGGCCGCAACCCGGTTGGTCCGATCCAGCCCCTCGCGCGACGAGGCCGCCGCGTGAGGCGTGGCCACGACGTTCGGAAGGGCCAGCAGGGCCTCGCTGACGGGACGATAGTCGGGATCGCTCTCGCTCATGAAGGTGTCCAGTCCGGCGCCGGCGATGGTCCCGTTTCGAAGCGCCTCGAGCAGAGCCTGGTCATCGACCAGTCCGCCGCGCGCGGTGTTGATCAGATAAGCTGTCGGCTTCATCCGGGCCAGGGTCTCGGCGTTGATCAGGAAACGCGTCTCGGGCGTCAAGGGTGCGTGCAGACTGACGTAGTCGGAGGCGGCCAGGAGCTCCGAAAGCGAGACATGGGCGATGTTGTTGGCGGCCGCATAGTCGGGGTCCCGCCCGGCACCATGGACCAGAATCCGCGCCTCGAAACCCTGCAGCCTCTGAACCAGACTACGGCCGATCCGGCCCAGGCCGATGATCCCGACGGTCTTGCGATAGAGGTCGGACCCCATCAGGATCGACCAGTTCCCGCTGAGCATATTGGCCTGGCTTTCCCGGAACCGACGGCCCAGGGCCAGCATCATGGCGATGGCGTGGTCCGCCACCGAGGCGTCATTGCCGCCGGCCGCGATACAGGCGACGCGGCCAAGGTCGCGCACCGCCTCCAGATCGATCCGCTCATAGCCCACGCCCCGGCGCGATATGACCTTGAGGTCCGGCAGAGCCGCCAACAGATCGTGGGTCACGCGCGCATGGCCGACGATCCACCCGTCGGCGCCGGTCAGCAGGCCGTGGAGCGCCTCGGGCGCAAGGTCGCCGTCCGCCTGGCCGGGCGGAAGATCGGCGACGATGACCTCGCAGCCGTTCGCCTCCAGAAAAGCGATGGTCGCGGCGTCAAAGAAGCGCTGGGTGACGACCACGCGGCGGGTCTTGGGCGACATGGCGGACCTCCGTCGGATTAGGCCTCAGGCCGGGTCGAGCGCCACGTCGAGCAGGCGAACGAACTGCTGGCCGGCGTGCATGTCCCGTTCGACCATCCCGCCCTGGGGCGAGGTTCGGGCGTAGGAGATCTTGATCATGTTCAGACTGGGCACGGCGAACCGCTTGACCAGGGCGGGATCCGCGCCGAACAGCCGATGGATGAGGTCGGGACCCAGCACCGGGCTGTCGTGATAGCGCGCGAACTCGTCCGGCCCCTTGAAGAAGAGATCGAACGTCACCCAGTAGGGGCCGGCGTTCTTGGAGCGGACATGGTGGCAGACGTCGTCGACGGTCGTCATCAGGCGGCCTCCACCTTGCGCAGATCGACCCATTCGGTGCGAACGAGCTCCATCGGATCATCGACATGGACGACGTGGTTGAGCCGGAACTCGAACACCGGGCCGCGGTCGATGTCGGCGGGCGAGAAGGCGAAGCCGTAGCTGGGCAGTTCCTTGTCCATGGCGACAGGGAAGTGGAAGAAGTAGGGATTGCAGGCCTTGGCGATCTGCGACGCCATCTCCTGACTGTCGGCGGTGGCGACGAACAGCACGCCGATCTCGCGGGGCGGCGGCGTGCCTTCCGGCGGCCTGTCGCCGGACACGGCGTTCCAGCCATAGAGGCGCAGGGAGATGTGAAAGTCGCCGGCCGCATCGCCGATCGTGCTGCGCGTCCGGGCGTAGAGGGCCGCCAGCAGCCGGTCGTGGAACTCGTCCACGCGCCCCAGGACTTCAGGATCCTGGATACCGATGAGCATGATCGTCTGGTAACGCCCCCCGGACGCCCCCTCGAGCTTCATCGTATAGGGTTTGGGCTCCCACACTGAGCCTGTCACGCGGACGATCCGGTCGTCGAGCGGGGTGTAGACCGCGTCCGTAACATCCAGCACCCCGCCCGGCTCCGTCAGCCTAAAGGGGTCGCTGTTCTCGTAAAGCATGTGAGCCGAGACGCTCTCGACGTCGCAAGAATTGCTCAACGTCAGGGGTTCGACGGTGAAGCCGTCCGAATCGATGGAGATCAGAACACCCGAACCGCGATCGCGATGGGCGGTGCACTGGGCGCCGCACTCGGACACCTTGCCCGCGTGCCAGGATGGACCTTCAGGCGCGCCATGAAGAAGAGCGAAGGCGGCGATGACGGCGGTGTCGGTCGTGCGCCCGCCCAGGATCAGGTCCGCCCCCGCCTTCAAGGCCTCCATATAGGGCTCCGGCCCCATGGCCGCGACGATGTGATCACAGGCGTCGATCGTGGCGTCGTCCAGGGCGCCGAGGGGCGCCAGGGGCGTGATCTTTCCGTCCGCGTTTTTGGCCTTGAGCGTCGCCTTCCGCTGTTCCGAATAGAGCAGGGCTATGCGCGGCGAGAGACCCAGTTCCTGGGCCACCTCGATGGCGATGTCGCGGGTCCAGTCGACATTCTTGTCGCCGCCCGCCTGGCCGCTGGTGCCGACGATAACGGGAATGCCGGCCTCGGCGCCCGCCTTCATCAGGATAGCGAGATCGCGTTTGACCGATCCCCGGTTGTTCTTGGAAATGCCGAGCGCAAGATAGGCCGCGCCACTGTCCGTGGACCCGGCGTCCGTGGCGATGGCCCGCGCGCCCTGTGCGATGCCGTAGCGAACTTCTTCCTCGAGCGCGCCGGCGCCGAGGGAGCCGGTCGGCACGACTATCTTGATCGGACTGTTCACCATCGCGGAATCCTTGGTTCAGGGCCCGCTTCGTGGCGACGCCTCATACCGTGTCTAACGCTGGTGAATGCAATAGGTCAATGGATTGGATGCAAAATGACGCCTGATCGGCCGGTTGACCTGACAACACGCACTGAAGGGCCAGGCCATAAGCCCGGCCCTCCAATACGCTCGAAGTCCTTAGCTCGACTTGCGAACTGAGCGCTTCATTCCTGTCCGGTCAGAAGTAGAAGCGGACGGCGGCGGTGACGGTTCGGCCAGGCAGAGTCTGGGCCAGGACCACGCCGCTTGCGGGCAGGGTGTCCGCCGACACATCGGTGATCGCCATTTCGTCGAACAGGTTGTTGGCGTTCAGCGAAAGCACGACCCGCTCGACCGGCCGGATCTGGAGGAAGGCGTTGACCGTCGCATAGGCCGGCAGCTTCAGCTGGTTCTGATCCTGGCTGTAGCTTTCGGTGGTGCCGACGATGCTCGCTCCGACGGTGAACAGGTCGTTCTCGTACTGCGGCATCACCTGGAAGATCACGTCCGCCTGGCGCCGCGGCGTGTTGCCGACCAGGGTCGGATCTTCGGCCTCGGTGATCTCGGCGCTGGTGACAGTCGCGCCTGCGGTCAGGCTGAGCGGTCCGCGACGAACGCCGCCTTCGAACTCCGCCCCCATGGCCTCATAGCTGCGCTGGACCAGCACCAGCTGGGTGACGCCGTTCGCACCGGGGCGGATCTGCTGATTGGTTTCGCTCACCTCCGCCCAGAAGCCGGTCACGTTCGCAAACAGCCCGTCCGTACGATACTTCAGGCCGATTTCGGCCTGGTCGACCGGATCATAGGCGGCGTCGGGCTGCACCAGGTCGCCGTCGACCGAGCTGATCGCGGGCGAGCGCAGGATCTTCTCCGCCGCCGCACGACCGCCCTGGCTGTAGCGTGCGAAGGTCGAGAAGGTCTCCGACACCCGATAGTTCGCACTGACCGAATAGGACGTGTAGTCATAGTCGTAGTCGACCGGCGTGGTCTTGGCCGCCGGGGCGAAGGCGAAGGTGCGCTCTGCCTGTGTGATGACGCCGTCGTTGTCGACGTCGATGGTTCGCACGTCGGTCATGCCGTTGGCGACGGTCGAACCGGTCACCTCGCCGCTGTCGAACCGAACGGAAGCCCCCAGGGCGAGCTTGCCGATCCGATAGTTCAGCGAGCCGTAGGGCGCGATGATGCTGTAACGGACATCGGTGCGGGAGTTTGAGCCCGCCGTCGACGGCCCAAAGAAGTTGTAGACGCCGTCCTGGGTGCGCGGCGTGCCGTTGGGATTGATGATGTCGACCAGGGCGGAGTCGCCGCCGCCGACCACGTCCTGGAAGAACGGGATGTATTGGCGGTCGTATTCCAGATCCTGTTCGGCGTTGTAGACGCCCAAGGTGGTCGTCAGTTGCCCGCCGCCGACATTCCAGACGCGACTGGCGCGCAGGTCGTTGGTGAAGTTGTTGAGGCTGTTGATGTCGGTGTGAACCAGCGTCGAGTAGGCCAGAAGGCCGTTGCCGTTCAGCGTCGTCGGGCTGGTGATCGCCTGACCGGCCTGCGGGCCGGTCGCATAGGCCAGGGTGCCGGCGCCGCCGAAGGCGAATGGCGCGAGAGCCGCCGGAACGACGGCGAGCGGGTAGTTCAGGGACTGGTCACCCGACTGGTCCGCATAACGCATATGGTCGGTGACGGTCCAACCCCGCAGGTTGAAACGCGTATGGAAACCGAGCGAACGGACGACTGCATGATTGCCGTCGTGAATGTTCACCTCGGTCAGATCGCCGTCGCCGTTGATCAACGGGATGGTGGAGATGTTGCGCGAGGTCAGGGTGTCGCGCGTGATCGAATAGTTGGGCGTGCTCGTATAGTCGGGGTCGTCATTCGTGCCCGAGACCATTAGCGGCGCGGGGCCGTAACCGATCACCGTGTCATCCAGGATCTTGCCCTCCAGGCGCACGAAACCGCCCTGGAACTCCTTGGTGATATTGGCCTTGATCTGACCGCCGTGATTGCCCTGGAAGCCCGAGTCCCGGGGGCCTTCGCCCTCGCGATAGAAGCCGCCGACGTTGAAGCGGATGCTGTCCGTCAGGTGGCCGCCGTAGTTGAAGTCGCCGCGGTAGGTGTCGTAGTCGAGGCCCGACGAGGCCTGGAACGATCCGCCTTCGACCTCCCCCGTCTGCGAGATCAGGTTGATCACCCCGCCCGGCGCATTGGACGCGAAGGTCGATGACGATCCGCCGCGGATCGACTCGATCTGGCCGATATTGAAATCGTATCGGATGAAATAGTCCGGCGTCAGCGCCAGGATGTCGCCGAACTCCAGGACCGGCAGACCGTCCTCCTGGAACTGGAGGTATTTGGCGCCGCTGCCGACCATGGGCAGGCCGCGAATAGTGTAGTTGCCGTTGACTTCACCCGTTGAAGCCTCGGCGCGGATGCCGGGAATGGTGCGAAACAGGTCGCTGATCGAATAGGCGCCGATCTTGGTGATCTCGACGTCATTGATCGAGCTGGTCGAGGTGGCGCTGTCGAGACGATCCCGCGCCTTGGCCACGCCCGTGACGACGACATCGTCGCTGACGCGCGTGCGGCTGGCTTCCCACGCCGTCTGGCGAGCCGGGCTCTGCTCCGCCTCCGCGTGAGACGATGTCGCGAAGAGAAGCGGCGCGAGCGCGACCGTGAAGTACAGGGATTTCAAGAAAGCCTCCGAAGATTGTTTTTAATTGGCTCTGCTGCAGAGCAATTGATTGATCGACGGCCGATGAACGGACCCCCCGTCAGCAACCCTCGATAATAGAACACACGACTGTTCAAGTAGTCGTAAACTTGGACTACGCATTTTTACTGACATATACAGTCAGATTTGGGCGTTTTTCACCGATCAGGCCGTCAGTGGGCTGACTTCCGAGCTAGAACTCTTGCCAGTCGTCCTCTTGGGGCCTGCTGCTCAGAGCCAGGTTTCCCCTCGTCTGCAGCGTCGAGCGCACCGGCTTCGCGACGGGAGGCGACGAGGCGGCCATATCCCGTCCAGCAGGCCTGCTTGGGGCGTTCAGGCGGAAGCGCGCCACCAGCGTTGCGAGTTCGTCGGCCTCGGTCGCCAGGATACGCGCAGCCGCGGTCGCCTCCTCGGCCATGGCCGCGTTCTGCTGGGTCATACGATCCATGCTGCCGACCGCGTCATTGACCTGCTTCAGGCTCTCCGCCTGGGTTTGAGCCCCATGGGCTATCTCGACGACAAGGGCGTTGGCGTCGCCGATCTTCGCCAAGACCCTCGCGAGCATATTACTGGTCTCTCCGACACGGTCGACGCCGAGCCTGACCTCTTCGGACGACTTGTTGATGAGGTCCTTGATATCCTTGGCGGCGTCCACGGTTCGTCTGGCGAGTTCTCGCACCTCGCCCGCGACCACGGCGAATCCTCTGCCCGCATCACCGGCGCGCGCGGCCTCTACGCCGGCGTTGAGCGCCAGAAGATTGGTCTGAAGGGCGATGGCGTCGATCATGTTGATGATCTCGCTGATCTTCTCGGATCCCGACTTGATCGCATCTATGGCGGAGATCGCCTCTTCCACGATCAAGCGCCCGTCGGTCGCGTCGCCATTGGCCTGGGTGATCACGTTGCGGGCGTCGCCCGCGCTCCGCGCGGTCTCGCCGACCATATCGGTGACCTGGTTGGTCGCCATGGTCGTTTCTTGAATACTGGACGCCTGTTGCTCGGTACGACGCGAGAGATGCTCGGATGCGGAGCAGATCTGAGTCGATCCAAGCCGAACGCTCTGAGCCGAGCCTGCAACGCTGGCGAGGCTCTCTTCCAATCCCCGAACCGTATCGTTGAAAGACTTGCGCAGCCTTTCGTATTCCGGTGCGAAGGGGGTGTCGATCAAATGGGTCAGATCGCCCGCAGCAAGGGTTTCCAGGGCGGTGTCCAAGGCCTCAACGACCTGACGTTGCGCCGCGTCGGCCACAGCCTTTTCACGGTCGGCCGCCTCCTTGGCCAGTTTCGCGGACGCCTCCGCCTGCTCGACCTCGGCCTTGGCCAGGGCGGTGTCGCGGAAAACCAGAACAGCCCGCGCCATGTCGCCAAGCTCGTCGGCGCGATCGGCGTCAACGACGATATTGTTGTCGCCCTTGGCCAGTTCTCCCATGGCGGCGGTCAATGTCGTGATGGGGCGAGCAATCATGCGGCTCAGCATCGCCGACAACGTCATAGCGATCGCGATCAGGGCGACGCCCCCGACGACCAGGGCGATGATCGCCGTAAGGATCGCGGCTTCCTGGCGCTCCAAATTCTTGACCGTCAGGGCCGCCGCGCCGTCCCGAATATCGCGCAGCGGCAGAACCGCCGCGCTTACCAGCACCTTCGAGCCTGCGTCACGCACCTCCTGCGCCGCTTCCTCACGGCGTCCCGCGCGGACCAGGGCGATCATGCGATCACCCCAGTCGGTCCGCCAGGCCAGGGTCGCCGTGCGCGACTGCTCCAGAAGGCGCTGATTTTCCGGTTCCGAAAGCATGGCCCGAAGATCGACGACCACGTGGTCATAATCGTCGCGTCCTTCATAGTAGGACTTCAGGTAGGTCTCGTCCCCAGTCACCAGAAACCCACGGAACTGGCTGTTCTGTCGGAGAATCGAGGTCTCTAGCGACATGGCCTGAGCCTCGATCGCCCGGCTGAGATTGTTGCTCTCGGTCGAGGCGCGGATCATCATGATCGTCGCGAAGAAAACCGCCATCATCACGGCCGCGGACACGCAGATCAGAACGAACGAAAGGCTCAGCTTTCGAGGAATTTTCATGGAAGACATCATGATTCAAGAGTTCCGAGAACGCTCGCCGAAGACCTCAGAACCACGCGAAACGTGATCGCCAGGCACGATGAAGTCATCAGAAAAACCCCAATTGAACGATGGCGCCGCTTTCGCCGACGCCCAGGCTTTGCGTTTAAGCGAGCGCCGCTGAAGAGATGGTTAAAACACACTCCCGTTATGCGAGAGCCGAAAAATTCTTTACTTATAAGGACCTTTACAGAGATCGCGCTTCATCGGTCGTTAATAACGTCGAATTACATTTTCAAAGCTAAGTGTGCCGGCGGGCGCTGATCGACGCCTGTGTTTCCGAAATAGAGTTCTGGTTTGTTCGAGGCTCACGCTTTGCAGTTCATGGTTCGATGATTGGTCTCGCAGCCGTCGTCCGTGAAAACGAACTGGTCCGCCAAGCCGACCGTTGCCGCGCCATGGGATCACCCTTCGTCGCCAGCGTGCTCGAAGCCGCTGACCGACAGTTGGTCCGCGCGCCCCTCACCGCCGCCAAAGTACGAAACTGGCCGGGCGACCCGGCCGCCGCCGCCGTCGCCCTGCGGATAAACGGCGCGCTGCACGCGCTCGCCAGACGGGGCGCGCCCGCCTATCTTTCCGAGTTGTATCGTCGAGAGCACGACGATTTCGACGGGGCGGTCGCGACCGCCTTCACGCAGGCGGATCAGTTCATCGCCGACTGGATACGTCACCCCACGCAGACCAACGAGGTCGCGCGAACCGCCGCGATCATGTCCGCCCTGATGGCGACGCCCGTCGCGCGCGCCATGCCGTTCGAGTTGCTGGAGCTCGGATCGAGCTGCGGCCTCAACCTGAACCTCGACCGGTACGCCTATACGCTCGGTTCGGTCACCGCCGGCGATCCCCGGTCGCTCGTGAGGATCGCGCCGGAGTGGCGCGGGCCTCCGCCTCCGGCACGTCTGGTCTCCGTCACAACGGCGCATGGCGTCGATCTTCAGCCGCTGACCGTCGCCGACCCCGCCCACCGCGAGCGCCTGCTGTCGTTTGCGTGGGCGGATCAGCCGGCCAGATCGAAACGGCTGGAGAAGGCCTTGCAGGTTGCGGCGCAGCACCCGCCCCAGGTCGATCAAGGCCACGCCGCGACCTGGCTCGCTGACCGCCTCGCCGAACCTCAGGACGCGGGGTGCTGTCGCGCCGTCGTGCATGCAATGGTGCTGCAGTATCTGAACACCGAAGAACGCAAGGAAATTGCGGCTCTGATGGCGACCGCCGGGGCCCGCGCCTCAGCCGAGCGACCGCTGGTGTGGATCGGTTTCGAGTGGACCCTCGACCGCCGCGACGTAGAGCTGCGGCTCACCTTCTGGCCGACAGGCGTCAGCACTGTCCTCGCCCGATGCCATCCCTACGGAGATTGGCTGGAATGGCTCGGCCCAGACGCGATGGCTGAAGAGTTTCACCCGGGCTTCAGGCCGGAATAATAGCCCGTTCCGCGCCTTACGGCAGCAGGGTTCCGAGTGCTTTGAAGGCGGGATCGCCAGCAGCCGAGGCGCAGGGTCCTGAGGCAGACCGATCGGTCTTCACCTCCGTCAATAGCTCCTCGCCGTGTCCATGGGCGGACATAAGGAACCGGGCGGGCGAAGGCTTGTTGGTTGTCCCTCAAGACAAAGGAAACCGCATGCTGGCGATGGATTACAGAGGGCCGCGACGGGTCAGGATCGAACACAAACCGATGCCGGTGATCCAGCATCCGCGCGACGCCGTGGTGCGTGTGACGCGGTCCTGCATCTGCGGTTCGGACCTGCATCTCTATCACGGCATGGTGCCCGACACCCGGGTCGGCATGACCTTCGGCCACGAGTTCTGCGGCGTGGTCGAGGAGGTCGGGCCTGAGGTCGAAAACCTGAAGCGAGGCGACCGGGTGTTGGTGCCCTTCAACATCGCCTGCGGCCAGTGTCACTTCTGCAAACAGGGGCTGTTCGGCAACTGTCATGAAGCCAACCCTCAGTCCACAGCGGTCGGCGGCATCTTCGGCTATTCTCATACGGCGGGCGGCTATGACGGTGGTCAGGCGGAGTATGTGCGCGTTCCCTATGCCGACTTTGGCCCGACGCGGATTCCCGACTGGATGGATCCCGATGATGCTGTCCTGCTGACCGATGTCGTCCCCACCGGCTACCAGGCGGCGGAGATGGGCGGCATCCAGAAGGGCGACACGGTGGTGGTGTTCGGCGCCGGACCCGTGGGCCTGATGGCGGCGCGCTGCGCCTGGCTGTTCGGCGCAGGGCGGGTGATCGTCATCGATCACGTCGAGTACCGGCTGGAGTTCGCCCGCACCTATTGCCCGGCAGAGGTCTATGATTTCCGCGAAATCGGCGATCCGGTCGTCTTCCTGAAGAAGATCACCGAGATCGGCGCCGACGTCTGTATCGACGCGGTCGGCGCCGACGCCTCCGGCAACGCCTGGCACACGCTGTTCGGCAAGAAGCTGAAACTGGAGGCTGGCAATGCGACCCCACTCGCCTGGGCCATCAACTCGGTAAAGAAAGGCGGGGTGGTGTCGATCGTCGGGGTCTATGGCCCCACCGGCAACATGATCCCCATCGGCAATGTCGTGAACAAGGGCGTCACGCTCCGGGCCAATCAGGCCTCGGTGAAACGGCTTCTGCCTCGCCTGGTTGACCATGTGCAGGCGGGCCGGATCGATCCCAAGGGACTGATCACCCACCGTGTGCCCCTGGAGGACGTTGCAGAGGCCTATCACCTGTTCTCCTCCAAGTTGGACGGCTGCATCAAGCCCATCCTGATCCCCAATGCTGCGTGATCGGAACCCCATGACACAGAGCGAAAAGGCAACCGCCGCGGCAGACGAGGCTCCGACTGCCTCCTATCCGCTGATCGACGCTAAAACGGTGGTCGGCTGGGGCGTGGACGCCGATCCTGAAAACGATCCGACCTGGCCAATCCGGGACCGCAGCCGCGACGACGGTCCCGGCGCCAACTGGACGCCGCCAAGCGCCCAGGTCGCTGGCGTCGAAATCCTGCAGTCGGTGGAGTACGGCCGCCGGCCTGCAGTGGTCGGTGAATCGACGCCGCCCGCCGGTCTGTCCGGCCTGATGCGCCGCGCCGCCTTCCGCTTCAGCGAAGGCCAGTGGGGCCACTGGCTGCTGCTGATGGGCGCCGACCGTGTGAATACGGTTGAAGGCCTGTTTCAGGACGTCGGACGTGGCCGAATACCCAATCCGCTCGTCGAAATGGGGTTCGTCAAATACGAGCGCCGACACGAAGCGGCTCTGGCGACAGCGGCCGTTATGGGGATCGCGGTGGCGGGCGTCGTGCTGCTGAACCGTCGGCGCCGTCACCTTTCCCTTTAACCCCTTCAGAAGCGAGAGACGCCATGCATCCCGAACCTACGAAGACGCGCTCGATCTCGAAGACATGTCCGATGAGGCTCAGGAAGAGGCGGCGCGTCAACGCGAGGAATTAGGGCGCTGAACCTATTTCCCAGCAATATCCGGATCATGATCAACACTCCCCGCCACTGCGTCCGTTGATGGAACATTGCCGCCTCTCTTCCCCTCCGCTCCCTATGGCGGGTTTCGTTCATAGGAACGCGGGGTGCGTCCCCGCATTTCGGGTTTTGCTGGATGGAGCCGCCAATGCCCCTGCTGTTTATCGCCCGGACAATCACGGGCCTTCTATCGCTGCTGATCCTTGGAACTGCGATCTACTTAGGGTGGTCCTGGTGGGTCGGCGAGACCGCCGCAGCGCCCGACGGCGAGTGGATAAGGGTCCGCGAGGACTGGCGCCTGTGGCTCGCCCTGGGTCTCCTCCTCTGGTCTTTTGGAGGACGTCTTGTGCTGCCGTTCATCCTTGCGAAGACCGATGGCGTGACGCCGCAGGGGTTCCCCCGCGCGGAAAGCCAACTGACCAGTCCTACCGGAGCCCGTCTCTACGTTGAGAAAGAAGGAGAGGATGGACCCACGATCCTGCTGACACACGGGTGGGGACTCGACAGCACCATCTGGTCCACGAGCCGGTCAGAGCTTGGTCGGCTTCGATCGCTGCAGCCCCACCGCCTTCTGGTTTGGGATCTACCGGGTCTCGGAAAATCGAAGACCCAACCGGGCTGCATAGGCCCTGACGCCTTTGCGAAAGAACTCGCCTTCCTGCTTGAGGAAGCAACCGAGGGGCCGGTCATTCTCGTGGGCCACAGCATCGGCGGCATGACCATGCAGAGCCTAATACGTCAGCGCCCCGACCTTTTCGGAAGTCGCGTGGTCGGCGTGGTGCTCCTCAATACCACCTATACCAATCCGCTGCGGACGATGATCCTAAGTCGGCTGGCGCTGGCGCTGCGCCGACCGCTCCTGGAGCCTTTGATGCACCTTATGATCTGGCTGCAGCCGCTTGCATGGCTATGCGCCTGGCAGAGCTATCTCAGCGGATCGGCCCACCTCGCAAACCGCATCGGCTTCGGGCCCGACGTGACGCGGGCACAACTCGACCATGTGTCGCTCCTTGTGACCCGCAACTCGCCGGGGGTCCAGGCGCGAGGCAATCTGGCGATGTTCCGCTGGGATGCAAGTGGAGCGATCTCAGCAGCCGCCTGTCCCACTCTCATAATAGGCGGCGAGCTTGACTTGGTGACGAAACTGGAAGCCAGCGAGGCCATCGCCTCGCAGGGCCGCTCAGCTCGCCTTTGCGCCGTGCCCCGGGCGAACCACATGGGCTTCCTCGAGCAGGCCAACGCCTATCATTCAGAAATACTCCAGTTCGCGCGAGCCCTAGCGATGCGGGATTCCCCCAAAGCCCCTCTGCCTTGACCCGAAAAAGCGCGTAGGACTCGGAGCTACGCCAGAGACACGACACAGTCCTGAAAACCTGCGGCGACCCTGTCGCAGGCCGTTTCTGCGGAAAGACGGGTTTTACCTCTGCAGCTTCTCGCCGCCAGCGCTAGCGCCGTGGCTTTGCGACACAGGGCAACCGCTCCCTACGGAGGACGTTGCCTCTTGTCACCGCGCCGCGATACGGCGCCCGACAAGCTACGATTCAGGAAGAGCGCATGAGCGACGATCGCACCTCCATTCATCTGAACCTCTCACCGCGCGAGGACCTCGAGGGCGTCAAGGCCATCAGCGGTCGCGCCTCGGCCGTCATCGCCAACCGTCCGTATCAGAACTGGTCGGATCTCCGGCGCGCGGGCCTTTCCAGCGACGACATCGATCGCATCAAGGCCAGCGGCGTCGGCCTCGGCGAGGCGGCCGAAGGCCCCATCGGCGAACCCGGCAGCGGCGGCAGCGCGGAAAAAGCCAGCGGCAACCTCGGTCGAGCCTGAGCGGTTCCCCGCCCGCCTTGGACGCCCTACCCATGCTGAGTGGCGCGCACGCCTTCATCCAGCCCTTCGCGGTGGTTCTCGAACTGATCGGCGCCGGAATCATCATCGGCGGCGTTCTGATCTCGACCGTTCTGTTCTTCATCGTCGGGCAGCGCGGGGGGGACTGGCGTGACGCTTACACCCGCTATCGCGCCAACCTCGGGCGCGGCATCCTGCTGGGTCTCGAGTTGCTCGTCGGCGCCGACATCATCAGCACCATCACGGCGCCGCTGACATTGGAGACCGTCGGTCTACTGGGGCTCGTCGTGCTGATCCGTACCTTCCTCAGCTTCTCGCTAGAGACTGAGATCGAAGGGGCTTGGCCCTGGCGCCGGGCGGAGGTGCAGGGCGACCGCAGTGAGGATCGGCGCTGATCTTCGCCCAGGAAGGCGATGTCGCTGTTAAGCGCAGGAATCGTGACAATCGGCGCGGCCTTGGGCGTGCAACGCCAACTGAAGGTCGCCGCCGGATGAAAACTCAGGGGCAGGTCACGGGGTCAGCGCTTGAAGTCGGATCCTTGTCGGCGAGCAACATCATGATCCTTTGTGCGAACCATCATCGTCAGATGCATTACGGGACAATCGAGCTTGAGCGGGACGAACAAGAGTTCATCGTCAAGCTCGACGGCGAAGCTGTCCGGATCAAACGGTTCGCCATCTAGCGCTGGCTTCGTCCCGCCAAGGCGGGGGTGAGCGAAACTGCCTATCCTGCCACCGGGGTCTGGCTATTCTCGCACATGAGCAAATAGGGCGTGAACCGACATGAGCGACATTAAGCTATTCCGCATCAGTCAGGCGTCTGTGGCTGAGTTGCCGACACAGAGTCCCCAAGTTGAGAAATCCCTTCAGAACCTTTTCGAGACCAATCTCGAAGCCCTTCTAGGTGTCCGGTTCCTGGCGTCGGAATACAGCACGGGCCCGGTCCACGGCGGACGCATCGACACCCTTGGGATCGACGAGGACGGAAGCCCAGTCATCATCGAGTACAAGCGGTCGGTGAACGAGAACGTCATCAATCAGGGCCTGTTCTATCTCGACTGGCTGATGGACCATAAGAAGGATTTCCTCTGGCTCGTCATGGACAAGCTGGGCAAGGAATCAGCCGACAAGGTTGAGTGGGGCACCCCCCGCTTGATCTGCATCGCGGGTGACTTCACCCGATATGACGGACACGCCGTGAAGCAGATCAACCGCAGCATCGAGCTCATGCGGTATCGGCGGTTCTCGGACGACATGCTCATGATCGAGCTGATTCACACGCCCCGTATCGCCGCGCGTACGCCAACTATCCTAGACACGACATCAGCGGACGCCGCGGTGCCGACGAAGGGCGGGAAGGATCCCTATCTCAGCTCCCGTATCGACTACCGGCTCAGCAACTCGACCGGCGAGCTTCGAGATCTTTGGGATGCAACCAGCAGCTTCTTGATGGGGCTGGGCGACGAAGTCCAGATGAAGGAACTGAAATTCTATTATGCATTCAAGCGCATCAAGAACTTCGTCTGCCTCGAGCTTTACCCCAGCGCCAAGACAGTTGCGGCCTACGTGAGGGTCAATCCCGATACAGTGTCGCTTGAGGCGGGCTTCACACGCGACGTTCGCAAGATCGGGCATTTCGGGACGGGCGACCTTGAGATCACTATGCGAAATATCGACGACCTAGCGAAGGCGCAGCCGCTTTTCCAGCGCGCCTACGAGGGCGGCTGACCGAATGCTCCGATGCGAACAACGGTTCGTTGCGAAGGATAAGTTGGTTGTCGATTTCCATATTGCGGGGTCTGATTTCCCGATCTGCTGCCCAAGAAGTCTCTCTCAGCTCACCGCGCGCGAACAGGCCTGAAACGCTCTGAACATCGCTGAAAAGCAAAATTCAGGCACAAATCAGTTGGGGGGCGCGATGGTGGGCGAACCCCTAAAAGATCCGAAAAACTGTTTAAAAACAATACGTGTGGCGGACAGAGAGGGATTCGAACCCTCGGTAGGCTTTCACCTACACACGCTTTCCAAGCGTGCGCGATCGACCACTCCGCCACCTGTCCGTTCCACGCCACGTCGTGCGCGCCGCCGGAGGTCGATCCGGCGGGAGGCGGGCCTGATAGAACACCATGGCCCCCTCGGCAAGCGCCTCTGACGTCCCCATATAGGGGCCGAAGTCATTTTCCTCCGGAGACCCCGCGAATGTTGTTCAAGAAAAGCGCCGAACTGCCCACCGCCGAGACCGCCCTGCCCGGCCGCGCCGAACCTCTGGCGACCGACGAGACCCACTATGTCAGCGGCCATCCGTTGAAGGGCCCATACCCGGACGGGTTCGAGACGGCGATCTTCGGCATGGGCTGTTTCTGGGGTGTGGAGCGGATCTTCTGGAGCCTGCCGGGCGTCTGGGTCACTTCGGCCGGCTATTCCGGCGGCATCACCCCCAACCCCACCTATGAAGAGACCTGCACCGGCCGCACGGGCCATACCGAGGTGGTCAAGGTGGTGTTCGATCCGAAGGTCATCTCCTATGCCGAACTGCTGAAAGCTTTCTGGGAGAACCACGACCCGACCCAGGGCATGCGCCAGGGCAATGACGTGGGCACCACCTATCGCTCGGCCGTCTATACGCTGAACGACGACCAGCAGCGCGAGGCGGAAGCGTCGCGCGACGCCTATCAGGCGGCCCTGACCCAGGCTGGGCGCGGAATGATCACGACCGAGATCGAACCGGCCGGCGAATACTTCTACGCCGAGGGCTACCATCAGGGCTATCTGGCCAAGAATCCGGCCGGCTACTGCGGCATCGGCGGGACCGGGGTGGTCTGCCCCATCGGGATCGGCGTCGAGGCCTGAGCGGGCGAAATGTCCGAGGCCGTCGGCTTTGCGCCGGCGGCCGACAGGCGTAGGGAACGGCGAAAACGTCCAGGGAGCTTCGTCCATGACCGCCTTCGTCCATCCCGACGAGATACGCAGCCGCTTCTCGGCCGCCCTGTCCGCCATGTATCGGGCCGAGGTGCCGCAATACGGCGAACTGCTGACCCTGGTCGCCGACATCAACGCCCGGACGCTGAAGGCAGACCCGACGACGGCGGATCGGCTGGCGGCCTCGGGCGAGCTGGGGCGGCTGTCGCAGGAACGGCATGGCGCCATCCGGGTCGGCACGGCCGACGAACTGGCCACCATCGCCCGCGCCTTCGCCGTCATGGGCATGGTTCCGGTCAGCTATTACAATCTGGCGCCGGCCGGGGTGCCGGTCCATTCGACCGCCTTCCGCCCCGTCGATCCGGCGGCCCTGGCGCGCAATCCGTTCCGGGTCTTCTGCTCCCTGCTGCGGCTGGAGCTGATCGAGGACGAGAGCCTGCGTCAGGAGGCCGCCGCCGCCCTGGCGCGGCGCGACATCTTCACCCCCGAGGCGCGCGTCCTGATCGAGACGGCCGAAACCGACGGCGGACTGGACGCGGACCAGGCCGACCGGTTCGTGTCCGAACTGCTGGAGACCTTCCGCTGGCACGCCGAGGCCACGGTCAGCGCGGAGACCTATGAGCGGCTGGTCGCGGCCCACCGGCTGATCGCCGACGTGGTCAGTTTCAAGGGGCCGCACATCAACCATCTGACGCCGCGCACCATGGATATCGACGCCGCCCAGGCCGCCATGCCCGAACGCGGCATCGTCCCCAAGGAGACGATCGAGGGGCCGCCCGCCCGCGCCTGCCCCATCCTGCTGCGCCAGACCAGTTTCAAGGCCCTGCAGGAGGCCGTCGCCTTCCCGTCGCAGGACGGCGGCGCGGTGTCGGGCGTCCACACCGCCCGGTTCGGCGAGATCGAACAGCGCGGCTGCGCCCTGACCCCGACCGGCCGCGCCCTCTATGACGCCGCCCTGGCGACGAAGGACTTCTCGGCCCTGCCCGACGACTGGACGGCGTTGCGGCGCGACGGCCTGGCCTGGTTCCGCTATCGCCCCACGCCCCAGGGCTTGGCCGCCCGCGCCGAGACGACGGATCTGGCGGCCCTGATCGGCCTGGGTCATGTGGTCGCGGAGCCGATCACCTACGAGGACTTCCTGCCGGTCAGCGCGGCCGGCATCTTCCAGTCCAACCTGGGCGCCGAGGCCCGCGGCGCCGCCTATGCCGTGGACCCGGCCCGGTCCGACTTCGAACTGGCCCTGGGTCGGTCGGTTCTGGACGAAATGGCCCTGTACCAGGCCGAACAGGACGCTTCGGTCGCCGCGACGCTGAAGGCGCTGGGGCTGACCACGGCGGCGGCCTGA
Source organism: Brevundimonas sp. (assembly GCF_013912065.1). Taxonomy (GTDB): domain Bacteria; phylum Pseudomonadota; class Alphaproteobacteria; order Caulobacterales; family Caulobacteraceae; genus Brevundimonas. The sequence continues at coordinate 131,116 of NZ_JACESA010000003.1, read as the reverse complement.
AATCGTTTCGTTGCTCTCGATTCCGAAGAGGCGGATCAGGCGAACAGTCCAGAGACGATCAGCCATATTGCCTGACGCCGCCGTCCGGATCATAGACGCGGTCGTGCCCCCCTCCGCCCCCTCGTCCACGCGCCGTCATGATCTGGACTGGATCCGGGTGGGCGCCTTCGGCCTGCTAATCCTGTATCACGTCGGCCTGGTCTACGGGGTCTACGGCTGGCACGTGCATAGCGTCCACACCTTCGGGTGGATGCGCGAAGCCATATTGATCACCAATCCCTGGCGGCTGACCTTGCTGTTCCTGGTGTCCGGGGCGGCCCTGCGGTTCATGACCTTCCGCCGCACTCCGCGCGAGGTGGCGCGGGCCCGGTTCGCCCGCCTGGTCCCGCCCCTGCTGTTCGGCGCCGTGGTTCTGGTGCCAATCCAGTCCTGGATCGAGGCGATGGACAAGGGCGGCTGGCCGAACGGCCTATCGGGCTATCTCGCCTGGATGGCGCACGAGTTCGGCTGGAGCGGCCTGGCCGACGGGGTGCCGGTCAATCACTTGTGGTTCATCGTCTATATCGCCGCCTACAGTCTCGTGACCGTGCTGCTGTGGCGCCGGCCGGGCCTGATCGACCGGATCGGAAGCTGGCTGGAGACGAGGCTGACGGGACGACGCGTCCTGATCCTGCCGATCCTTTATCTGATCGCCATCCGCGTCCTGCTCTATCCCTGGTTCGGGGTGACAAATGTCCTGCACGCGGACTGGTACAATCACGCCCTGTCGTTGGGCGCCTTCCTGTTCGGTTTCTGCATCGTCGGGCGCGAGACGATCTGGCGCGATATCGAGCGGTATCGCTGGGTCGCCTTGGGCCTGGCCGCCGTCGCTCTGCCGATCATGATGGCCCAGGTCTGGCATCCGGGCGGCCGGGCCTTCTGGGGCGTGCCCAAGGCCATGGTCTATGGGCTGGACCAATGGGCGGTGATCGTCGCCATCCTCGGCTTCGGCAGCCGATATCTGCGGTCGCGCGGCGGCCCTGTCCTGACCTATCTGACCGAGGCGACCTTCCCCCTCTATCTGGCGCACCAGACGGTTCTGGTCGCCGCCGTCTGGATCATCCGCCCCGCACATCTGCCGGTGGGGCTGGAGGTCCTGTCGCTGATCCTGATCACCTTCCTGGGCAGTCTGGCGATTTTCGAGGTCGTAAAACGCATCCCGGCCATCCGTCCGCTGTGGGGATTGAAGCCGCTGAACGGCCGACCCTGGCCGCTGGATCTTCAGGCCCTGCGCCGGCCGAGCCCCCTTTATCACCGTCGCCGACGGCTGCTGGCGGTCGGGGTGGCGGCGCCCCTGCTGGCCCTGACGGTCGTGGCCGCCGCCATCGCGGCCTATCCTGGTTTCGACAACGCTACCCAGTATCTGAGTGAACTGGGCGGGGCGACGGCGCGGGCGCCGGTCATCTTCAACGGCGGGGTCTTCGTCGCCGGGATCATGGCGGCCTTGGCGGGCATTGGTTTCGGCCTGGCGGTCTATGCCCTGACCAATGCGCGGATCGCCGCCGCCGTGATCGCCGTGGTCTTCATTCTGGCCGGGGCGGGCATGTCTGCCTCGACCCTCTATCCTTGGCCGGACCCGCGCCACATGGTCATCAACCTGGCCCTGGGCATTCAGTTGGCGCCGCTCCTGCTGCTGTGGGGTCTGGCCTCGCGCCGGGACGTGCCGCGGCTGAAGATATTCCTCGCCGTCACCTTCGTCATAATGGCGATACTGACCATTGTTACAAAACACTTGGTCTTTCCGGGTACGGTCAATGACGCCAACGTGGGCTGGTGGGAACGCGCCTACGCCCTGGTGTTGGTTTGCTGGGTAGGGGTTGCAGCTTGGCTTTTGGACCGTAAACTGCTGCGTATCGCGCCGAAGTCGCCGTCTGACGGGGTTTCCGGACCCGATACGGCTGAGCCTGGTTAAAGATCCCTGATATTTTTCACTCGTATCAACATTGCGTGATTGAAAATCGCGCGAATGTGATCGACTATAGGGGTCGTGCTGCAGTGCAGCGCGCCACGGCTTCCCTGCCTTCGGGAATGCGGTCGGTTAACACGGGGGCGTCCAGAGCGGCATGAACAAGCTGGCGATCCGGCCTGTCGAACAGGCTGAAATCGAGACGAACAACCAGACGGCCCCGGATTCGGTCCATGGCCCGGCCTGGTCCTGGCTGCCCGACGAAGCGCGTCTGGCCATGCCGGTCCAGTCGCTGGCCGCGCCCGACTCGGTCGCCGACACGACGCCGGCGACCTCGCCGCACGGCGTGGCCCTGCGTCGCCTGATGCTGCTGGCCGGCACCGTGGCGCTGACCAGCCTGTCGGCCATCACCCCCTTCTACCTCTACGCCCGCAAGGGCTGGGACCCGACCGAGATGCTGGCCTTCGGCATCTTCATGGTGCTGATCACCGCCATCTCCTGCTGGTTCGTCAGCGGCCTGATGGGCCTGTTCGTGATGATGCGCGACAAGGACCAGGCGGACCTGGCCTTCGCGCCCCGCCCGTCCCTGCCGAAGACCCGCACCGCCCTGCTGATGCCGCTGTACAACGAGGACGCCCGCGCCTCCTTCGCGCGTCTGGCCATGATCGACGCGTCCCTGGCCCGTCTGGGCGCCTCGGCCGCCTTCGACATCTTTGTGCTGAGCGACTCGACCAAGGACGCGGCGGCCGCCGCCGAACGTTCGGTCTTCCAAGCCTTCCGCCTGGCCGCCAATTCGCACGCCTTCTATCGCCGCCGTTCGAACAATGTCGAACGCAAGGCCGGCAATCTGGCCGAATGGGTCCGTCGTTTCGGCGGCGCCTATGAGAACATGATCGTGCTGGACGCCGACAGCACCATGGCCGGCGAGACCCTGCTGCGCATGGTCGACGCCATGGAGCGCAATCCCGGCGTTGGCCTGATCCAGACCGCGCCGGTCATCATCAAGGCCCGCACCATCTTCGCCCGCGTGTCGCAATATTCGGTGCGCCTGTACGGCCGCGTCGCCGCTGCCGGGCTTGCCTACTGGACCGGTTCGGAATCCAGCTACTGGGGCCACAACGCCATCATCCGCACGCGCGCCTTCGCCGCCTGCTGCGGTCTGCCGCACCTGAAGGGGCGCAAGCCTTTCGGCGGCCATATCATGAGCCACGACGTGGTCGAAGCCGCCCTGATGCGCCGCGCCGGCTGGGCCGTGCACGTCACCGCCGCCCTGGACGGATCCTGGGAAGAGACCCCGCCGTCCATCACCGACTTCATCCGCCGCGACCACCGCTGGTTCCAGGGCAATCTGCAGCACCTGGGCCTGATCGGCGCCAAGGGCCTGTCGCCGATGAGCCGCCTGCAGCTGGCCATGGGCTGCATGGCCTATCTGTCCTCGCCCCTGTGGTTGGCGTCGCTGATGGTCGGCCTGTTCATCCAGATGTTCTATCCGGTCGACTGGACCAGCTTCTTCTACATCCTGAACCCCCAGTTCACCCCCTTCATGCTGGCCTCCTTCCTGTCGGGCGTGCTGCTGATCGGGCCCAAGTTCATGGGCGCCGCCCTGGTCCTCAGCCGTCCGGCCGAGCTGCGGGCCTTCGGCGGGCGTCGCGCCATCGCCAAGGGCATGGCGGCCGAGATCGCCCTGTCGGCCATCCTGGCCCCCATACTGATGGTCGCCAACACCAAGGCCTTCATCCTGATCGTCTCGGGCCACGACACCGGTTGGACCACCCAGCAGCGCGAGGCCGACGGCCTGGCCTGGTCCGACGCCCTGCGCGCCATGCGCTGGCAGATGATCGCCGGCGTCGGTTTCATCATCCCCCTGTGCGTCCGTCCCGACTTGGCCACCTGGTTCGCCCCGATCGTTCTGCCGCTGCTGCTGGCCGCTCCGATCGCGGTTTGGACCTCGCGCGTCCGCTCCGGCGACGCCCTGGCCGCCAAGGGCTTCCTGGTCACTCCCATCCAGGACGGCGTCAGCGTCAATCCCGCCGTCCTGCACACGCCGCGCTCGCCGCTGCGGGCGGTCGCCGGCGGCGTCCTGGCCCCCGTCGCCGCTCCGGCCATGGTGCCGGCCCGCGCCCCCGAACTCTGAGCCGAAGCCTCGGTCGAGGCTTTATGCCCGCGAAAACCGATGCATGGCGGTCACAGCGCCGCCATAACCGCTACGGTCAAGCTCGACGTGCGCGGGAACAAGGATCATTTTCGATCCTCAGCCTCGCTCGGGATCCGATTCCAATGACCAAGAAAACCGGCGCCGATTCAAAGCCCGACCTGCGCCTAGTCGGGGCCGAAGCCGCCGTCTACGACCTGATGCGTGCGCCCGAGACCACGAGCGAACGCGTCAAACGGCTGCAGCTCGAGGCCCACGCCCTGGCCCTGGAAGAGATCGAACAGTTCGAGACCCTGCTGACCCAGGCCGCGACCAAGGCCAAGGACATCGCCGGCGGCGGCGACGCCTATCCGGTCGGCGTGCGCGAAATCGCGGCCCGCATCGCCGCTGACCTACCGACCCGCGCAGAGACTATCCGCACCATCGTCGGCCGCGTCGGCTGACGGGGAACGGGTTTCAGTCTCGTCCACTTTCCTGAAGACCTCACCTTCAGGAGACCCGTCATGGACGACCGCTTCGACGCCCGCGCGAACGATATCGCCGACCAGGAACGCGCCATCCAGCGCGACATAGACGCCAAGGACCGGGCCTCGGGCGACAACAAGCCCTCGGGCGCGGTCCAGGCCGGCGCCCGCCACTATCCCGAGCCGCCCTTCCCGGAGCAGCACCAGATCAAGCCCGGCGACGAATCCGCCCTGGCCCCCGCCCCTTTGTACGACGCCCCCTTCTGGAAGGGCTCGGGCAAGCTGGAGGGTTTCGCCGCCCTGATTACCGGGGCGGACTCCGGCATCGGCCGCTCGGTCGCCGTCCTGTTCGCCCGCGAAGGCTGCGACGTCGTCATCTGCCATCTGGACGAAGACAATGACGCCGAGACCACCAAGTCCGCCGTCGAGGCCGAGGGCCGCCGCGCCGTCGTGCTGAAGGGCGACGTCTCCGACCCCGCCTTCGCCGAGGCGGCGGTCAAGGCCACGCTGGACGCCTTCGGCCGGCTTGACGTCCTGGTGCCCAACGCCGCCTTCCAGGAACATGTCGACGCCTTCGAGGATCTGACCTTCGAGCATTTCGACCGCACGCTGAAGACCAACCTCTACGGCTATTTCAACATGACCAAGGCGGCCGTCCCGCACATGAAATCCGGCGGCGCCATCGTCATGACGGGTTCGGTCACGGGGCTTCAGGGCAACAAGGACCTGCTGGACTATTCGATGACCAAGGGCGGCATCCACGCCTACGCCCGATCGCTGGGCACGCATCTGGCGCCGCGCGGCATCCGCGTGAACGTGGTCGCCCCCGGCCCGGTCTGGACCCCGTTGAATCCGGCGGACAAGAATGCGGAAAAGACGGCCCAGTTCGGCGCCCAGACGGTGATGAAACGCCCGGCCCAGCCGGAAGAGATCGCCCCCGCCTACGTCTTCCTCGCCTCGCCCCAGATGTCGAGCTTCATCACCGGCGAGATCCTGCCGATTATCGGCGGCTATTCCGGAGGCTGACGCGGGGCCGCGATCCAGGAGTTTTTTCCGGCGGGAGTCCAGGCGTCAGGCGAAGCCCAGGTGTTGCTCCCGCCTCGCCACCTGGCGACCAGCAAGGCTTCAGGATCGACTTCGACATCGTCCAGTCGCACTTCGCAGCTGATGCCGTTCATCCGTGAACGCAGCCGCACGGACAACTGGCCCTCGCCTATGGGCGTAAGCCAGTCTTCCTTGAAGTCGCGCGACATCCCGAACCAGCCGCCTGCCGTACGCACCGCTTCGTCATTCACGATCAGGCGCTCCTGAGCCCAACCCAACCACGCGAAGGCGTTCTCGACCCGCACCGTCGAGTTGCCCACGTGATAGACCCACGCCTGTCCGATCAATTGCATGGTGTGATTCTAGCAAACACCGTGACGTCCGCTATGGGTCAGAACGCCAAGGCATGGACCAGTCGCCTCAGGCCAGCACGTCGTCGTAGTCGGGATGCCGTTTGTGCCACAGCACCGCATAGCTGCAGCGCGGGAACAGCCTCAGGCCCTTCTCACGCGCATATTCGGCCATCGACTGCATGAAGCGGCCGGCCGCGCCCGAGCCGCGCAGTCCCTGTTCCGCCTCGACATGCAGGATCATCCGCGCCCCGCCGCGCACGGCGTAGTCAGCCCAGACGCGGCCATGGCCGCCGTCGCTGTCGAAGTCCTGTTCGAAGCGGTTCTCGCTTGGTTCGTCCTTGAACTGTCCCATATGCAACTCCCTTTTCGCTTCAACAGCTTGGGAGGCGGGATGTTCCATGAACGCGCCTGCGTCAGATCGGCTTGTCTTGCAGCAGGTTGATCAGCCCCAGCACGCTCTTCACCGTGAACCAGACACTGAGCAGGAACCAGATCAGAACAAACAGCAGCAGGAAGGGAATTCCGACCAGGATCACCGAGGCCACGGCGCTGACCGCGATGCCGATCCAGGCGGCGATGGTCCACCAGAAGACTGACCAGAACAGCCGGATCTGCGCCTCGATATGCTGGCGCGGCACGCCGACCGCCGTCCCGCGCCCCACATAGGAGACCACCAGACCGACCAGAACCAGCACATTGGCGCTGGGGATCGACAGGATGAACAGGGCCCAGGCGATCAGGGCGGCGACTTTGCCTTCCGATTCCTGTCCTGCGGTGAAATTCGGTTCGGTGGTCATGTCGCCCCTCTCAGAACAGCCAGCTGCGCGGATTGCCAATCGCTCGCCCCGCCTTCAGCCGCAGGACGCCGAAGACGCCGCGCGCCAGGGTCCACAGGGCCAGCAGGAACAGGACGAAGACGCCGATATTGACGATCACCAGCAGGCCGCCCAACCCCGCCGCCACCGCGGCGCTCCACAGGGTCCGTTGCTGATAGACGAAATGGCTGGCGGCCAGGGGCTCGTCCGGCCCGTCGCGTCCGGTCACCGCCAGCAGGGCCAGCAGGGCCGACAGACCCAGGGTCGGCACCGCGAGCAGGATCAGCACATAGACGGCGTACAGGCTCATCGGCGCGACCGGAGGCTCCACGCGCGTGACGGTCTCTCGCTCGGCGCCGACCGAGGCGACCGCTTCTCGCCTCCCCGCAGGCGTCCGCGCGGGCGCAACCGGTTCGGTCCGATCGAACGGACCGGGTTGGGACAGGGGCGCGGGCTCCGGCGGATCGAACAGATCGGGCTCGCGCGCTACGGGGGTCGTCTCGCCAGACTCAGGCTTCGGCTGGGGCTTCGGTTCGGGCGGCCGCGAACGACCGGCCAGCGACGCCGGCGAGACGAAGCCGATATGGGCGTCGTGATCGTGGTCGGAATCGGCCTCGGGGCCTTTCGGATCGCCGGGTTCGGCCATGGATGAAGAACGCTTCTCTCGCACAGCCGAAGCGGCTGGATCATTAACGACAATGGCCGCCGGACGGTTTCGACGCAACTACCGCCCCAGCACGATCTCGCATCCCGGCGCGATCACGGCCTGAAGCGCGCCGGGCTTTTCGATCCGCACCGTCGCCCGCATCACCCGCCCGTCCTCCAGACAGGCGCGCGCCAACCGTTCGGCGAAGGTCTCCACCAGGCCCACATGCCCGTCGGCGGCGATGGCGCGCGCCGCATTGGCCACCGTCTCATAATTGATGGTGTCGCCCAGCCGTTCGATCGGCCGGGGCTCCAGCTCCAGGGTCACGTCGATGACCAGCCGCTGCAGCCGCCCCTGCTCGTGGTCATAGACCCCGATCCCGGCCTCGACCTCCAGCCCGCGCACGAAGACGCTCAGACGCTCGAAACGCAGCGGCTCGTCCGCCGGAAACGGCGACACCGAAGACGACTGGACCACGCGACTACTCCTGGATGTCGGGGGTGCGCCAGGCCAGATGCTGGCCCCCGTCGACGGCGATCATCTGGCCCGTGACCATCCGCGCGTCAATGAGCCACAGCACCGCCTCGGCCACCGCATCCGGGCTGCCCGGCGTCTGCAACAGGGTGCCGCGCGCCTCGGCGGCGAATTCTTCGGGGGTCTGGTGGATCGACGGCAGGGTCGGCCCCGGCCCCACCCCATTGACGCGGATCCCCGGCGCCAGGGCCTGGGCCAGGGTCTGGGTCGCCCACCACAGACCGTTGCGCGACAGGCTGTAGGAGAAGAAGCGCGGATCGGGCTTCAGCACCTTCTGATCCAGCAGATTGATGATCACGCCCTGCGCCGTCTGGGCGGCGAAGGCCTCGGCCAGCACCAGAGGCGCCCGCAGATTGGTCTCCAGATGGGTGTCCCAACTTTCGCGGCTCAGGCCGCCGACCCGGTCGTCCTCGAACACCGAGGCGTTGTTGACCAGCACCGTCACCGGCCCCAGGGCCTCGGCCGCCGCGGGAACCAGGGCGCGCACCCGGGTCTCATCCGTCAGATCCGCCTGCAACAGGCAGGACCGCCGCCCCAGGGCCGCGATCTCGTCCGCCAAAGTCCGGGCGTCCTCGCCCGACGCATGATGGTGCACGGCCACGTCATAACCGGCCTTGGCCAGGGCCAGACAAATGGCCCGCCCGATCCGCCTCGCCCCGCCCGTGACCAGGGCGACCCCCCGCACGGCGCTGGGGCCCTGATCAGTCAACCCGGCCGAACTCGACCAGGTTCATGAGGGCGATGACGGCGATGAAGCCGAAGATGATGCCGAGCGCCAGCATGTTTATGCTCCTGTTGACCTTCAGGATTAGAGCGAGTGGCGGCGGGGTTCAAGCGGCCACTCCACGCACTCATGCGGGTTCGCCACGACCGAATAAAAAGGTAAAATTTGACTAAAAATATTTAAAATGGAGGGAAATCAGGACCTTTGATATTATTGCACCAGTAGTGCATGGTTTGAATTCTGTATGCAGTAACCTGACCCGAACCGTAATCGTTGCCGTTGCACGTCTTTCCGTACATTCCAACTATCTCAGTCATTGAATCATCAGAATAATATTCATACTCGTCCCAGTAAGCCGGCATCGCCGCTGCCGGTCCCGATGCCATAATGGCCATCGATGACAAAACAGTTGCACCGATGTACTTTTCGATACCCATAATTGAATTCCTTATCATCGAGGACATAAACCCTAATATGCACAGGCGCCCCAGCGGTTCAATCTAGAATTTCTTTCATAACACGTACAGGTGGATTCTTAATTGCCCTTTGTCAGCTACAGACGAGTTGACCGTTATAAACTAGTCTACGGCGTGCTTAGCGCAGTCATCTCACGCGCGAAACATCCGCCCCCGGACTGAAACACCACCGATACCCGATCACCCCACGACGCCCGCAATGCTCGGCTTCACTGGCGCCTCGCTTTCAAGAGGACCAGAATGCACGACGCCCCCCGCCCGAGACGCCTGCACATCACCGGCGCGCCCCGCAGCGGCACCACCCTGCTCCACGTCATGATCCTGACCTGTTTCGACATCGACGGGCCGGTCGAGGCGGAACAGCGGCTTCGTCGGCCTGTCCCGCGCGACCGCCGCCTGGTCTGCACCAAATGCCCGGGCGAGGTCGAGGCGGCGGTCGATATCCTGAAACTGGATCCCCGACTGGACGTCGTCTATCTGGCCCGCGATCCGCGAGAAGTGATCACCAGCGAGCATGCCGACTACCCCGGCCGCTATTTCACCAATCTGCGGGTCTGGCGCCGCGCCGCCCGCGCCGCCGCCCGCGCCCGAAACCATCCGCGCTTTCATGTGGTTGACTATCGCCGACTGGTGACCGAGCCCGACGTGGTCCAGACCGAGCTGATGACCGTCATGCCCTGGCTGCGGCCGATCCGTCACTTCTCGGACTATCACCTCGCCGTGGAGCGGCCGAACGCCGAATGGGCCCCGGCCATGCGCCAGATCCGTCCCGTCTGTCCGTCCAGCCTGGGCGCCTGGCGCCGCCATCTGCCCCGGCTCCAGGGCCAGTTGCGTCGTCACGGCGACCTCGGCGCCGAACTGATCGCCCAAGGTTACGAGCCCGACCGCGACTGGATGCGGCTCCTGGACGGGGTCGAGCCCGACCTGTCCCCCAGCGTCAACGCCGAAACCCTGTCCCTACGCCGTCGCCTGAAGGAACGCCTGCCCCGCCTGCGCGACATGACCCTGTATGTAATGCGCAACCGTGGCGCGGCGGCGCGGTCCTTGACCTAGCGGTGATCCGTCATGCCATGGTTGCGGCATGAGCACCTGGCGCACCCACATCGAACCCTTCACCCGTCCCCTCTTCTTCGTCTGGTCGCGGCTGACGCGCGGCAAGACCCTGGGGGTGCGCGGCGTCGCCGTCGATGCGGGCGGGCGGGTGCTGCTGGTCAAACACACCTACCTCGCCGGCTGGTGGCTGCCCGGCGGCGGCGTGGACAAGGGCGAGACCACACAGGACGCCGTGGTGCGTGAACTGAAGGAAGAGGCCGGCCTGATCGCCCGCGCCCCGCCGCGCCTGATCTCGATCCATTCCAACGAGCGCTTCTTCCCGGGCGATCATGTGCTGGTCTTCCGCATCGACGCCTTCGACCTGGGCGAGCGGTCCAGCGAGGGCGAGATCGCCGAGATCGGCTGGTTCCACCCCGCCGTCCTGCCCGCGGACGTGAACCGCGGCACGCGCGCCCGCCTGGCCGAGATCTTCGACAAGGTACAAACCGATACAAATTGGTGAGACGGATCGCCCGCAGGACGGCGTTATTTTGGGACGAACGAAAGGACCTCCCATGCCCGTCTCCCGCCGCGCCGCCCTGCTTGGCCCGATCCTTGCGGCCACGACGCTCGCCGCCCTATCGACCCCCGCCCTGGCCCAGCGCCGTCTCGCGCGACGGAGAAAAGACTCCGGCCGCAGCTCCGTCGCCCCCGCCCACACCTGGTCTTTCGGCCCCGATCCGCTCCAGGCCTATGACGTCTATGCGGACCGTGGAACCGGGCCGATCCTGATGTTCGTCCACGGCGGCGGCTGGTCGCGTGGCGAGCGGGCGATGGTCAGCGAACTGCCCGCCTATGCCCAGCGCCACGGCCTGACCCTGGCCTCGACCAGCTATCGCCTGGCGCCGGCGGTCACCGCCCGCGAGTCGGCCCTGGACGTCGCCGCCGCCGTGGCGGACCTGAAACGCCGTCTGCCGGGCCGGCCCGTCTGGCTGCTGGGCCATTCGGCCGGCGCCCACCTGGCCGCCCTGGTTGGGATCGATCCCGACTATCTGGGCGCGGTCGGCCTGACGCCCTCCGACCTGGCGGGCGTCATCCTTCTGGACGGCGCCGGCTATGACGCCACCGCCCCGCGCGGCGACGGCCGCATCGATCAGTGGCTAGGCCGGACCTACCACCAGGCCTTCGGCGACCAGGCGGCCGCCCTGTCCCCGACCCTGCGTGTCCGGGCCGGCGTCGCCTATCCGCCCTTCCTGATCTTCCACGTCGCCCGACGCCAGGACTCCGCCGTCCAAAGCCGCGCCCTGGCCGAAGCCCTGACCCGCGCCGGCGGCAGCGCCCAGGTCGTCGCCGCTCCCGACGACAGCCACATGACCATCAACCGCGGCTTCGGCGCCGTCGGCGATGCCGAGGGCGAACACGCCGCCCGGTTCATCTCGGAAAGGGCGTCATAGCGCGACGCCCCTCCGCCCGGACATTACGCGTCTCTACAGTCCTGGCGTCCGGCTGCGCCGTTGCTATCCGCCCAAGTCGCCGCGGAGGCCCTTGGCAAGCCGCTCCAACCCCTGCTAGGCGGTTCCTCCCGCCGCGCCGCGCACCGCGCGCAGGCATCGGGGGCCTGTAGCTCAATGGTTAGAGCCGACCGCTCATAACGGTCTGGTTGGGGGTTCGAGTCCCTCCGGGCCTACCACTTCCCCAGACAAGCTTCGTCGCCGGCCTCACCCCTGATCCAGGTCGTCGACGTCTTCGTCCTTTTGCGTCGTCGGGACCGGCGTCTTGGGGTCGGCGCTGAGGGGGCCTTGGGGGAGGTCGCCTTCGGGCTCGCGGCTGAAGGACGGACCTTCCTGGAGGCGGCGGGTTTTGGGGTCCGGTCCGATCTGACCGCCCGGCCCGATGCCGCCGGCGCGCAGTTGCAGCTCTTCCGGCGGGGTGTTCAGCGATCGGCCTCGGGCGACGCCCGGAGGCAGGGCGTCCTCGGCCTCTTGCTCGCGATTGCGGTCGGTCATCGGTCTCTCCCGTGGTTTCTGGAATAAGACCTGGGCGCCGACGATGTTCCGATGCGGAGGCGCGTCTCAGCCTTCGGTCCAGCGCTCCACGTCCGGTTGGAGCCCGATCAGGGCCAGGCCCGCGGCGATGGATTCGAACTCGCCGCCGGTCTCGATGCGCGCCGCGCCGAAGCGTCGGTGGAACAGGGCGCGCACGCGGGGGTCAGGGAGGTGCCGCCGGTCAGGAAGACGCGGTCGATCCCCTCCAGCGGCAGGCCCGACAGTTGGAGCGCCTCATCCAGGGCGGTCTCGATGGCGGTCAGTTCCGGGGCGATCCAGTCTTCGAACTGCGCGCGCGTGACCGGCGCCTCGATCCGCACGCCGCCGGCGACGAAGGAGAAATCGGCCGTCTCGGCGCGCGACAGATCCTGTTTCAGCGTCGAGACGGCGCGGTACAGGGCGTGGCCGTGATTGTCGTCCAGCACCTCGATCAGCCGCTCGATCTTCTCGGGCTCCAGCGAGGTCGTGGCCAGGCCCCGGATGTCGCGCATGTCGCGCGAGGCTCGCAGCAGGGCCAGCTGGTCCCAGCGGGCGAAGGCGGAATAATAGCGCTGGGGCGCCGGCAGGGTCTTGCCCAGGCTCTTGTAGAAACTGCCCTTGCCCAGTTCGGGCGACACCAGATTGTCGATGATCCGATAGTCGAAGGCGTCGCCGGCCACGCCGACGCCGGATCGGGCCAGGGGGGTGGACTTCAGCCCGTCGGGCGTCTGTTCGAAACGGATGATCGAAAAGTCGCTGGTGCCTCCGCCGAAGTCGGCGACCAGGACGGTGGCGTCCTGTGTCAGCGTCCGGGCGAAATAGAAGGCGGCGCCGACCGGTTCATAGGCGTAGCGGACGTCCTCGAACCCCAGCCGTTTGAAGGCGGTCTCGTAGCGCGACAGGGCCAGGGCCTCGTCGGGGCGGCCGCCGGCGAAGGTCACGGGCCGGCCGACGATGACGCGCGGCGGCAGGTCGGCCATGGCCCCGCCCGCGTGGTGGCGCAGCTTCAGCAGGAAGGCGGACAGCAGATCCTCGAACGTATAGCGGCGGTCGTGGATACGGGTCTCGGTGAAGGCGGCGCTGGCGGCGAAGGTCTTGAACGACTGGATGAAGCGCGTGTCGTGCGGATCGTCGACATAGGCCTCGATGGCCCAGGGGCCGGCCTCGACGATCCGTTCGGGCCGGCCGTCGCCCTCGGCGGCGTGGAACTGGAAGCTCAGGGCCGAGCGGAAGGTCGAGCTCTCGCCCCCCTCGACCGCGAACTGAACCAGGACGGCGCCGGTGGCCGGATCCGCCATGGCGACGACGGAATTGGTCGTGCCGAAGTCGATGCCGATCGTCAGCGGCTGTGGCGTGGTCATGACCCGGCTCCTGGAAGGGCGGGCTTCCTAACGTGTCCTCGGGGAATAGGGAACTAGCCTTGGTCGTGCGGGGAGCATTGGGTCGCGGTCGCGGCGACGTCCAGCCCTTCGGCGCAGCGGCGCTCGCGGTCACCGTGGTCTCGGACCAGGCCGAACAGGGCCGTCCAGACAAGTAGGGAGAAAACCAGCGCCCCGCCCCAGCCGAGCATCCGCCACAGCGCGCGGCGCGGCGCCTCCATCTCATGGTCGTCCATCTCGACGTCCCGATCAGCTTCAGGCCGTTTCAATTCGCCTTCTGGGCGAACACCGCAACCGGTCAGGATGCTTAACGACGGCAAGACCTGTGGATGGGCGTCCGTCGATCAGCGAACCGCGTGCGCGTGGCGCGCCAGCAGGGCCTCGGCCTCGGCGAGATGCAGACGTTCGACCATGGCGCCGCCGACCCGGATCGCGCCCCGCCCCTCGGCCTCGGGCGCGGCGAAGGCGGAGATGATCGCGCGGGCCTGGGCGATCTCGGCCTCGGTCGGCGAGAAGGCGGCGTTGGCGGCGGCGATCTGGGACGGGTGGATCAGGCTCTTGCCGTCGAAGCCGTAGAGCCGCCCCTGGGCCGCCTCGGCCGCCAGCCCCTCCGCGTCGTCGATCCGGTTGAACACCCCGTCGATAGCCAGCAGTCCATGCGCCCGCGACGCGGCGACCAGAGCGGCCAGCCAGGGCTTGAACGGCTCCCGGTCGGGCGACGCCCCCGTGCCCAGACCCTTGGCCAGGTCGTTGACGCCCAGCATAAGTCCATCCAGCCCCCCGCCCGCCTGGGCGATCCGGCCCAGGTCGATCATGGCGCGCGGCGTCTCGATCATGGCCCACAAGGCCGCGTCCGGCGCGCCGGCAGACAGGGCGTGGACCGTCTCGGGCGTCTCGACCTTGGGCGCGACGATCAGGCGGGCGCCGGCCTGGGCCAGGGCGTCCAGGTCGTCCTCGCCCCATTCAGTGTCCAGGGCGTTGATCCGCACCCCCAGCCGGGGACCGAAACCGCCCGCCCGAACCGCCTCGACGGCCGCGGCGCGGGCCTCGATCTTGGCCTCGGGCGCGACGGCGTCCTCCAGATCCAGAATGGCCACGTCGCAGTCCAGCGTCCGCGCCTTGTCGATCGCCCGGGCGTTCGACGCGGGCAGATAGAGGACGCTGCGAACCGGGTCGCGCCGCATCAGACCCGGCCGGTGACGGGCACCAGGGCGCCGGTCACGGCCCGGCTCTCCGGCGAGGCCAGGAACAGGATCACCGCCGCAAGATCGGCGGGGGCGACCCAGGCCGCCGGATCGGCGTCGGGCATGTCCTGGCGATTGGCCGGGGTGTCGATGATCGAGGGCAGGACGGCGTTGACCGTCACCGAGGTCGTCTTCAGCTCTTCCGCCAGGGCCTGGGTCAGGGCGTGGACGCCCAGCTTGGCCGCGCCATACGGCCCCATGCCGGCGCCGGGCTTCAGGACGGCGGCCGAGCCGATATTGACGATCCGGCCCTCGGGCGAGGCCTTCAGGTAAGGCAGGGCGGCGCGGCTGGCGTTGACGGCGGTGGCCAGGTTCAGCGCCTGCATCCGGCTCCAGGCCGGGGCCGCGTCGTCCACCGTCTGCCAGACGAAGCCGCCGGCGATGTTCAGCAGGGCGTCCAGCCGCCCGAACCGGCCGATGACGGCGGCGAAAGCGGCCTGGGCCTGGTCGGCGTCCGTAAGGTCGATCCCGCCGAGCTCCAGCACCCCGTCCGGCGCCGCATGGCCCTGGGCGTGGTCGATGACGGCGACCGTCAGCCCCGCCCCCAGCGCCGCCTCCAGCACCGCCCGGCCCAGCACCCCGTGCCCGCCCGTGATCGCGATCACCCGTTCCGTCATCCTCATCTCCCTTTCGCCCTCCTGGACCCTAGCCCCGGATCAACGGGCGGCGAAGACCTTGGCCAGAAGGCTTTCCAGTCCCGCCTGGTCAACCCCGTCAAAGGCGGCCCGGGTCGTGGCGTCCACGTCGAACACGGCGATCAGTTCGCCAGAGGCGTCCAGCACCGGCACCACGATCTCGCTTTCCGACCGGCTGTCGCAGGCGATATGGCCGGGGAAGGCGTGGACGTCCTCGACCACCTGGGTCTGCCGCGTCGCCGCCGCCGTTCCGCACACCCCACGGCCGAAGGCGATCCTCAGACAGCCCAGCGTGCCCTGATAAGGCCCGACCACCAGTTCGTCCGCCTTGTCCGGCGCCACCACATAGAAGCCGGTCCAGAAGAAATGGTCGAAAGCGTCGGCCAGCATCGAGGCGACCGTGGCCATTCGCGCCGTCATATTCGGCTCCCCATCCAGCACGGCCAAAACCTCGGCCTCGACCTCGGCATAGCGTTGCGTCTTGTCAGCGGGACGGTCGTCGCGGGCGAGGTAGGACATGGGCGGCTCCTTCGATTCGGAGGCCGATATAGGACGCGTCCACGCTCCGCGCGAGGGTTCGAGCTTGACCACGAAATTCTAAACACCGGAAATCACACAACAAGGTTCGAAACACGGAAATTTGGGGCTTGCTGCGGCGCCGCTTTGTCGCAAAACATCGTTAACCATGTTGGAATCTTCGACCTGCCGGCGCTCGCGCGCCGTCCTGTGTCGTGGGTCGAAACAGGGATCAGGAGCGGCGGGGACCCATGGGGGATTACGACAACGGCGATCGCGGTCCGTCCCGGCTCCAGCGGCATCGCATGCCTCTGGCGGGCGGCGCCCTGGCCGTTCTGGTGCTCTTGATCGCGCTTCTGGTCCTGGCCAGCTGTGGCGACGGCCGCCCGGCCTTCTGGCGCCGCGGCCAGAACGACGCCGCCCTGTCCTGCCCCCGGCCGGCCTCGGTCACGGGCTCGGAGTTCAACGCCCAGGAGACCGGCCTGCGCTACCTGCGCCGCGCCGCCTTCCGGGGCGACGTCTTCGCCCAGCTCGAACTCGGCTCGCGCTACAGCGCCGCGCGCGCCACGGACAAGAATATAGAGGACCCGATCGAGAGCTCGGTCTGGTACGCCATGGCCCTGGCCAATGACGAGGGCTACGCCCCGGTCAACGGCGTCGAACGCCGCGCCGGGGCCTTCGGCGGCGGCCTGCGCCCCCTGTCCAAATACGACGACTGCCGCGCTTTCGAGCGTCATCGCGCCTATCAGGTCCTCGACCGCCAGCTGGCGCGCATGAGCCGCGAGGAGCAGGAGGCGGTGCGCGACCGGGTCATCTATATCCTGTCGACCCAGGACGCCGAGGGCTATCGCACCCTGGCCCGGCTGCACGACGGCCTGTACGGCCCGTTCGGCGAGCCCGAGGACAATCGCGAAGCCCGCGAAGCCATCGGTCGCGCCCCCGAGGGGCAGGCGCTGGGCCAGAAGCGCCGGCGCGGCGGCTACTGGGCGGCGGTGAACCTGTTCCAGCGCAACGACGTCGACGCCTATCTCTACAACTATCTGGCGGTTCAGACCGGCGACGTCGGCGCCTATGTGCTGATGAAGGACTTCGAACGCTCGTCGCCGGGCCGCGCCCAGTACGCCGGATTCGTCGAGGCCAAGGCGCGGCAGTGGACCCCGCCGTTCGAATTCTATCCGCTGGAGGCGCCGGCCTCGGGCGTGCCCTTCTCGGACGAGAGCCGGCCGCGCGGCGACGCCTATGAATACGCCCTGTCGCGGATGCAGGGCGAGCTGCCCTTCCTCCATGTCGGCCGCGCCCTGCGTTATCTCGGCGTGACCCAAGAGGTCGCCACGACGCCCGAACAGCTGTCGAAACAACAGATCGAGGCGTTCGAGGCCATGATCGGCCATGCGACCGAAAGCCGGCTGTCGGCCGTCGAACGGGTGCGCGCGATACAGCTGGCGGCGGTCAACGGCTCGTCCGAGGCCCAGTTGGTGCTGGCGGTCATGTACGCCGAGGGCATCGGCCTGCCCGCCGACTACGCTCGCTCGTTCAAATGGTTCAGCGAGGCGGCCCGCCAGGGCAGCCCCGAGGCCAAGTTCGCCATGTCGACCTATTTCGCCCTGGGCGTCGCCGGGGTGGCCGACCAGGACAAGGCGGACGCCGTCGCCTATCGCATCGAATCCGCGCTGTCGGGCTTCGGCCCCTCGGCCTCGCGCCTGCAGGCCCTGCTGGCTCAGGTGTCCCGCGCACAACAGCAGCGCCGTTAAGGGAGGGTCTGTCGCATGAATATCCGCTCGCTCGCGAAAGTCTCGCTCCTCGCCGCCCCGATGCTGCTGGCGGCCTTCGCCCTCACCGCCGCGCCCGAGACGGCCCAGGCCCAGGTCGCGGCCAAGGTCGAGGCCCAGACCCGGCCCAACTTCGGCGTCCTGCTGGACCCGCCGACCCGCAGCCGTCCGCGCGCCAATCGCCGCTATGACTACGGCCGGTATCGCGGCCCCGCCTGGCGCCCCCTGCCCCGCCCGCCGGTGCAGGAAGAGGTCGTCCTGGTCGATTGCGGGGGCAATCCCGGTTCCGGCGCGATCGAGAGCGCGGTGCAGCGGGTGCGGCCGGGCGGAACCCTGATCATCCGGGCCAGGGGCGGCGCCTGCGTCGGCTGGCTGAACATCGACAAGCCGATGACCATCATCGGCGACAGCGGTTTCGATCCGCGCCGCTGGGACGCCGCGACGCCGACGCTGCAGGCGCCGGACGGCCTGCCCTGTCTGACCGTGGCCCAGGGGGTGCGGGTCGAGGTTCGCGACCTGGTCTTCGCCTCGCCGCGCGGCGGCGACGCGGCCTGCGTGGTCGGCTACAACGCCGAACTGATCATGAGCCGCGTCGGCTTCCGCCATGCGGGCGACGAGGCGGCCATCTACGCCGACGGCGGCCTGCTGGACCTGCGCGACGTCCTGATCGACGCCCGCACCGTATCGGCCGCAGTGGTCGCCGACGGCGCCGTCGCCACCCTGTACGAGACCGTCATCACCGGAGCCCAGACGGGCGTCGAACTGACGCCGGGCGCGGGCGGCCCCTCCACCCTGTCCTCGGTGACACTGATCGGTTCGGAACAGCCGAACAATTTCGGCCCGCGCGCCATCGGGGTGATCGTCCGCGCCTCGCGCGACTATGGCCAGGTCGCCATCACCAACGCCAAGATCTGCGGCTATGTCGAAGGCGTGGCGATCGAGGGCGCCTCGGTCTCGGTGTCCAAGAGCAAGATCTGCAAGGGCGACAAGGGGGCGGTTCTCTACAACGGCGAGCTGCTGTTCGATCAGAACCGCGTCCGGGTGAACCAGATCGGCGTCGCCGCGGCCTCGGGCCGGGCCGTGGTCACCGGCAACAGCTTCGCCGGGGTCCGCAGCGCCATCTACGAGGAGGAACGGGCCATCATCGACGCCCGCGACAACCGCGTCTGGTCGCAAGACCTCTGCCGCCCGCGCTTCGAACATCGCTATCGCGGTCGCTACGGTCTGTACGAGGGCGGAAGCCGTTCGTACGACTGCCAGTACAGCCCCTATCCCCGCGACTGGTGGCAGGCCGAGGACGGTCCCTATTTCGACTACGGCTATGCCCTGGACGGCTATGACCGCTACCGCCAGGGCTATGGCTGGTACGACCGGGACGGCCGCTACGTGTCCGACAACCGCTATTTCGGCGACGACCGCTGGAACCGTGGGGGCGGCTGGTTCAACTAGGCGACGGCCGGCTGTGGCGATGCAGTTGAGAGCCCCTCCGTCACGGCGCTGAAGAAGCGCCGCGCCACCTCCCCACGCTGTGGGGAGGAGACAGGTTCCCGCCGCACGTCTCCTCCCCGCTTGGCGGGGGTGGAGGGGCTCTGAACGCGACACTGCGTCATCTTGTCGAACCCATCGCTCCGACCCATCTGAAAACAATCCCGAAACCGACCCTTCGCCCGCGACAGGAGCCTCGATGGCGCATGCCGACAGCCTGATACTCACCCTGGTCGGAGGCTTCGTCCTCGCCTTCGTGTTCGGCATGTTGGCCAATCGCCTGAAGCTGTCGCCTCTGGTCGGCTACCTGGTCGCCGGCGTCGCGGTCGGCCCCTATACGGCGGGCTTTGTCGCCGACACCGAACTGGCGCCGCAGTTGGCCGAGATCGGCGTGATCCTGCTGATGTTCGGGGTCGGACTGCATTTCTCGCCCCGGGACCTGATGCAGGTGCGCAGGGTCGCCGTGCCCGGCGCCCTGCTGCAGATCGCCGTCGCCACCGTGCTGGGCTGGGGCCTGGGGCGGCTGGTGCTCGGTCTCGGCGACATCGAGGCCCTGCTGATGGGGTTCGCCCTGTCGGTCGCCTCCACCGTCGTGCTTCTGCGCGCGCTCGAGGAACGCAAACAGGTCAAGGGCGAGGTCGGGCGTATCGCCGTGGGCTGGCTGATCGTCGAGGACATGGTGATCGTCATCGCCCTGGTCATGCTGCCCATGATCATCGTCCCGGCCGGCAGCCAGGCCGATGTCGGCGCCCTGGGCATGAATATCGGCTGGACCCTGATGAAGGTCGCCCTGTTCGTCGCCGGCATGCTGGTCGTCGGCGGCCGCCTGATCCCCTGGCTGCTGATCCGCATCGCCCATACCCGGTCGCGGGAGCTCTTCACCCTGGGGGTCCTGGCCATCGCCCTGGGCATAGCCTGGCTGGCCTATTTCCTGTTCCATTCCTTCGCCCTGGGGGCCTTCCTGGCCGGTCTGGTGATGAACGCCTCGCCGCTGGGGCATAATGCGGCCGAGCGGTCCCTGCCGCTTCGCGACGCCTTCGCCGTCCTGTTCTTCGTCTCGGTCGGCATGTTGTTCGATCCGATGATCCTGGCGCGTCAGCCCTGGGCCGTGCTGGGCGTGCTGGCCATCGTCATCGTCGGCAAGTCGCTGGCCGCCCTGGTCATCGCCCGCGCCTTCAGGCTGGATCGGGCCACCGGCCTGACGGTCGCCGCCTCACTGGCCCAGATCGGCGAGTTCTCCTTCATCCTGGCCGCCCTTGGCGTCAGCCTGGGGGCCATGAGCCGCGAGACCCACGACCTGATCCTGGCGGCCGCCCTGCTGTCGATCTCGCTGAACCCCTTCGTCTTCCTGTTCACCGACCGGATGGGGGGCAGGCCCCGGCCGCCGGCCGCCGGCTCGCCCGAAGCCCGACAGGCGAAGATCGATCACGAGGCCGACATGGCCGGCCCCAATCCGGCGACGGCCTGAATTCCTCGCGTTTCAAACTCCCTCTTGGCCTGAACAGCCGATCGTCGTTAACTGGCCTCATGGACGCAACGACTTCGGCACAGGCTTCCCTTCATTACGGCGACGGCGAATTCGCCGTGCTGAAGCCGGGGCGGTTCGTCCGCTGCGCCGTCACGGACAGGCCTATTCCGTTGGAGGTGCTTCGCTACTGGAGCCCGACCCGGCAGGAGGCCTATTTCAGCCCGATCGAATTCATCGCCCGGATGAAGGAGGGGTGATCCCCGCCCGCCGCGCTCTGTTGCTCGGCGTCGGGGCGACCCTGGCGACGGCGCCCAGGCTCTGGGCCGCCCAGCCCCCCGCCCAATCCGCTGGCGCACGCGGCGGATCGGTCGATCTGGCGCTCAACGGCGCCTGGCGTCAGGGCGGATACGCCTTCGGCCGAACCGCGCCCCGCGCCCTGATCTTCGTCGAGGGCGAGGCCCTGACGACCGCTTCGGCGGACGGTCTGTTCGTCATCGGCTTCGACCGGGACGCCGCCTCCAGCGTCGAGATCGAGGCTCGGCTGGGCGGCCGTTCGACCCGGCGGCGTCTCGATATCGCCGCCCACCAATTCCCCTCGACCCGCGTCGATGGCCTGCCGCCCGCGACCGTCGAACCGAGCGATCCCGATCTGCTTGCCCGCATCCAGCGCGAGGTCGCCCTGAAGACCGAAGCCTTCGCCAGTCGGGCCGACACAGAGGATTTCCGCGACGGCTTCGTCTGGCCGCTGGAGACCTATCGCATCTCCAGCCAGTGGGGCGCCCAGCGGATCCTGAACGGCACGCCGGCCCGTCCCCACTATGGCGTCGACCTGGCCGCTCCCGCCGGGACGGTGATCCGCGCCCCGGCGGACGGCCGCGTCGTCTTCGCTCGGCCGGACATGCATTTCGAAGGCGGCCTGACCCTGATCGATCATGGCCAGGGCCTGATCAGCGCCTATCTGCACCAGTCGCGGCTGGACGTTGCGCCCGGCCGGACCGTCCGTCGCGGCGAGCCCCTGGGCCGGGTCGGCATGACCGGCCGCGCCACCGGCCCGCACCTGTGCTGGCGCCTGAAATGGCGGGACCGCAATCTGGATCCCTCGCTGCTGGTCGGCGCCCATACGCCCCAACGCCTGGCCTGATTTCAAGGCAAAGCTTGCTGACGTACGGACATGTCCCTAAGCCTGCTGAATCGCTCGGCGGGGGCCCCGATGTCACCTCTTCAGTCGCTCAACGTCCTTCTGGTCGACGACAACCAGCATATGCGCGCCATCGCCGCCGCCGTGCTCCATGCCGCCGACATCCGCGAAGTGAACGAGGCGGCCGACGGCGCGGAGGCGTTCGAAATCCTGCGACGGAGGCCCATCGATCTGGCCCTCATCGACTATAATATGTTCCCGATGGACGGCGTCGAGTTCACCCGGCTGGTCCGCAACAGCCCCGACAGCGCCAACATCTATCTGCCCATCATCATGATGACCGGCCACGCGGAGAAGAGCCGCATCTGCGCCGCCCGGGACGCCGGGGTCACCGAATTCCTGGTCAAGCCGATCACCGCCAAGGCCATATTGGACCGGGTCACGGCGGTCATTCTGCGGCCGCGGCCCTTCGTGAAGACCGAGACCTATTGCGGTCCGTGCCGCCGCCGCCGCGACACGGTGGACTACGCCGGTCCGTTCCGACGCGCCATCGACGCCAAACGGTCGTTCAGCGCGGCATAGACCTTGTCGGGCCACCGCCTGTGGACCCAGAACCAGTCTTCGGGAACCTCGCGCACCCGATCCTCGACGAAGCGGTTCACGGCCTGGATTCCCGCCAGCAGGTCGGCGGTCTTGTCTTCGGTCTGGGGGACGGTGATCGGCTCGTGCGCCGTCACCCGGAACCGCACGCCGGGCAGGCGCACCACCGACAGGGGCTGGATCACCGCGCCGAACTTCATCGCCAGCCGCGCGGCGCCGGGCGAGGCGTTGACCGGCTGGCCGAAGAACTCGACCTCCGGCCCCTGATTGTATTTCTGGTCGACCAGCAGGGCGATGGAATCCCCCCGCTTCATCCCGGCCATCAGCTCGCGCGTCCCGTCGCCCTTGGGCGCGAACAGACGGATGCCGTAGCGTTCGCGGCTCTGGCGGATCAGCGCGTCGACATAGGGATTGTTGGCCGCCCGATAGGTCACCTGGCACGGCAGGCCCGAGGCCATGATCACCGCCGCCATTACTTCGAAGTTGGCCAGATGGCCCGAGATCAACACCGCCGCCTTGCCGCTGTCGCGCAGGGCGTGCAGCCGCTCCATCCCGACCACCTCGACCCGTCCCCCCTCGGGCGTCAGCCGGTCCATGACCGCCAGTTCGGCGAAGGTGCGGCCGGTGCGGTCCCACTGCTCCAGCGCCAAAGCCTCGCGTTCCGCGTCGGACATGTCCGGGAAGGCGATCCGCAGATTGCGCATCACCGTCTTCTGGGTGCCCGTCTTGGGACCCAGGGTCCGCAGCAGCCAACCGCCCAGGCCCGAGGCCCGCTCGACGCCCAGGAAACGCAGGAAACCAAACAGCGCCTGGAAGCCGAAAGCCTCCAGGCGCCAGATCAGATCCTGTCTTACGTCGGTCTGCTTACCAGGCAATCGTCAATCCACCGTCCACCACAAGGGTCTGCCCCGTGACATAGGCCGAAGCGGGGCTGCACAGATAGACCGCCGTGCCGGCGATTTCATCCGGCTGGCCGATCCTTTTCAGCGGCGCGGGCTCCGTCACCGTCTTCAGCAGCTCGGGATTCTCCCACAGATATTTGGCGAAGTCGGTCTGGACCAGGCCCGGGGCGATACAGTTGACCCGCACGTTCGACGGTCCCCATTCGACCGCCAGGTTCCGCACCAGCTGCATGTCGGCGGCCTTGGAGATGTTGTAGGCGCCGATCAGGGCGTTGCCGCGCAGGCCGCCGATGGACGAGATCACCAGGATGGCGCCGTCCTTGCGCTCCACCATCTGGGGCGCGACCATCTGGATCAGCCAGTGGTTGGAGATGACGTTGTTCTGAAGGATCTTTTCGAACTGATCGTCGGCGATCCCGCCCATCGGCCCGGCATAGGGATTGGTCGCGGCGTTGCAGACCAGGATGTCGATCCGGCCGAAGGCGGCGTTGGTTTCGTCCACCAGCCGCTGGAGGTCCTCCTTCGAGGCGATATTGGCCGGAACCGCGATGGCGCGGCCCTCGCCGTACCGGTTGTTGATCTCGGCGGCGACCTCGTCGCACGGGCCGGCCTTGCGCGAAGAGATGACCACCTTGGCCCCATGTTCGGCCAACCGCTCGGCGATCGCCTTGCCTATGCCGCGCGACGAGCCGGTGATGATGGCGACCTTGCCGGTCAGATCGAACAGTTCCATTGCGTTTCCCTTGAGTTCCGCCGGGTTATTTGTTCCCCGGCTCTAGCCGAACGACATTGATAGCCTGATACTCAGGCGATTCCATCCGGGAGTGGCCACCGCCAGCCGATGCGTAACCTGACCACGGGCTTTCTGTATTTCGCCTATCTGTTCCTCGGCATGACCGTGGGCGCCTTCCTGTGGCGCGCGGGCCTGGGCGCCGGCGCGGGCGTGGCGGGCGCTCTGGGGGCCATGGGTCTGCTCGGAGCCTTCCACGGCATCGTCACCGGCGTCGCGGCCCGTCGCGCGCTGAAGAAAGAGATCGATCAGGTCCGCGAGGCGCACCGGCTGCTGGCCGATGCGATGGAGTCGACGCAGGGCGCCCTGACGGAGCTGGCCCACGCCATCGAGAGCGGCGCCCTGTCGGACACCGACGCCCTGACCGGCGAGGTGCGGATGCTGGAGACCCTGGTCCAGCAGATGAGCGAAAGCATCGACCACCGGCTGGCGAGCGCGCCGAGCATCGGCGTCGAAACCCTGGAAGGGCGTCGCCAGGCCCAGTCGAACGTCCTGCTGCGCACGATCCACGAGGCGCTGAGCGAGGGCCGGGTCGATCTGTATCTGCAGCCCGTCGTCTCCCTGCCGCAGCGCCGGACCATCTTCTACGAAAGCTTCACCCGTCTGCGGGATTCGACCGACCGGGTCATGATGCCGGCGGAGTATCTGTCGCTGGCCGAGGGCGAGGGGCTGGTGCCGGCCATCGACAATCTGCTGCTGTTCCGCTGCGCCCAGATCGTGCGGCGGCTGGCGCGGCAGGACCGCAAGGTGGGGGTCTTCTGCAATGTGGCCCTGACCTCGCTGGGCGACGAGACCTTCTTCCCGCGCTTCCTGGATTTCCTCAGCGAGAACCGCGACCTGAACCAGGCGCTGATCTTCGAACTGGGCCAGGCCAATTTCGACGCGCGGGGCGCCATCGAGGCGCGCAACATGGCCAAGCTGGCCGACCTGGGCTTCCGCTTCTCGCTGGACAAGGTCCAGACGCTGGACCTCGATTTCGCCGACCTGCAACGCGCGGACGTCAAGTTCATCAAGGTGTCGGCCGACCTGCTGATCGAACAACTGCTGGATCTGGACGGCGGGGCGCCGCTGCGCTCCATGCCCGACATCCAGGCCGCCGACTTCGCCGCCCTGACCCGCCGCTACGGGGTCGAGGTCATCGCCGAGAAGGTCGAGGCCGAACGCCAGATCGTCGACATACTCGAGCTGGATGTCGCCATGGGCCAGGGCCATCTGTTCGGCGAACCCCGCGCCATCAAGGAACAGGTGCTGGCCGAAACCGACCCGCCGGCGGACTTCCTGCGCTCGACCCTGCGCAGCGCCGAGCAGCGGCGCCGGTTCAGCTGACGCGCGGTCTCTTCCCCGCTCTGCGGGGAAGGGGCGAGACGCCTCTTCGGCGACGTGACGGTGGGGTTCTTCACCGCATCACAAGCGGCTGTGCGACGTCCAGAGCCCCTCCACCCCCGCGCGAAGAGGCGCGGCGGTCCCCCTCCCCGCGAAGCGGGGAGGAGACGGTGGGCGGCGGGATCTGTCTCCTCCCCATTCATGGGGAGGTGGCGCGGCGCTTCTTTAGCGCCGTGACGGAGGGGTTCTAAACCGCATCGCCGGGAGGAGACTTTCGTTCGAGACCTCGACCCGCTACTCAGCCCCCATGACCCTCCCCCATGCCCTGCCCCACCTCGGCGCCGTCGCCGGCGATTATGATGTTCTGCTCTGCGACGTCTGGGGGGTGATCCATAACGGGCGCGAGAGCTGGGCGGCGCCGTGCGAGGCGCTGATGCGGTTCAACCGCGAGGGCGGGCATGTGGTGCTGATCTCCAACTCGCCGCGGCCGGCCTCGGACGTGATCGCCCAGCTGGACGGACTGGGCGTGCCGCGCGAAGCGTGGAAGGCCTTCGTCACCTCGGGCGACGCCACCCGCGCCGAACTGGCCAAGCGGGCGCCGGGGCCGGCCTTGTTGCTGGGGCCGGAGCGCGACGCGCCGCTGTACGCCGGGCTGAACCTGGACGTCGCAAGCAACGCCGCCGAGGCCGCCTTCGTCTCGGTCACCGGACTGGTCGATGACGAGGTCGAGACACCCGAGGATTATCGCGACCGGCTGTCGATCGCCGCCTCGCGAGACCTGGAGCTGATCTGCGCCAACCCCGACCGGGTGGTTCAGCGGGGCGACAAGCTGATCTACTGCGGCGGGGCCCTGGCCGACCTCTACGAATCCCTTGGCGGACGCGTGGTCATGGCGGGCAAGCCCTATGCGCCGATCTATGATCTGGCGATCAAGGAGGCCGAAGCCCTGATGGGTCGTCCGGTCGACCGGTCGCGCGTCCTGTGCATCGGCGACGGGGTCGTCACCGACGTCATGGGCGCCAACGCCCAGGCCCTGGACTGCCTGTTCATCGCCCAGGGAATCCATGGGGATCAGGCCAAGGACGCCGACGGGGCGCTGGATCCGGTCCGGGCCGGAGACCTGCTGAAGGCTGAAACAACATATGCGCGATACGCCGCGCTCGAACTGGCCTGGTAAGGCTCGCCATTTTGTCGCACCGCAGCTAAAGCCTGATCCATGGTCGAATTGGTTCAGCAACATCCGTCCGGTGGCTACATCCTGGACGAACTTCACGTCGGCATGGCCGCAGAGAAGATCGTCGTCGCAACGGAGGACCGGATTCGCCTGTTCGCCGAGGCTTCGGACGATTTCAATCCGGTGCATCTGGACGAGGCCTATGCCTCAAAGACCGCCTATCGCGGCCGCATCGCCCATGGCCTGCTCAGCGCCTCGTTCGGGTCCGCAGTCGTCGGCACCATGCTGCCGGGGGCGGGGTCGATCTATATCTCCCAGACCCTGGCCTTCCATCAGCCGGTGCGGATCGACGACGTCGTCCGCATCCTGATCACCGTGGTCGAGGTCGAGCCCGAAAGCGCGCGGGTCAAGCTGAGCTGCGAAGGCTTCGTCAACGAAGTCATGATCATGGACGGGATCGCGGTCGTCCGCGTGCCCCGCCGGCGCAAACCCTCCCAACGCTGATGCAGGTCGTCCGCGACTGGCGCGGCCTGTCCGACGCGCTGAAAGGCGCGGCGGTCGCGGTCGGCGCCTTCGACGGCGTGCACCGGGGGCACCAGGCGGTCATCGCCGGCGCCCGGGACGCCGCCGAACGGCTGGGCGCGCCCCTGGGTGTCGTCAGTTTCGATCCCCACCCGCGCCGCTGGTTCCAGCGGGACGCCGCGCCGTTTCGTCTGATGACGGCGGAGCAGATGGCCGAAGCCCTGGAGCCTCTGGGCGTGGACATCCTGTATCTGCTGCCCTTCGACGGCGAGATGGCCGGCATGACCGACGCCGAGTTCGCGGAACGCGTCCTGTCCGACGGCCTGGGCGTTCGCCACGCGGCGGTCGGTTTCGACTTCACCTTCGGCAAGGGGCGTTCGGGGTCGCCCGAGGCGCTGAAGACCTATGGCGAGCGGCTGGGGTTCACCGTGTCGGTGGCCGAGCGGCTGGATGACGCCGACGGGCTGAAACTGTCGTCCAGCGCCGTGCGCGAGGCCCTGAAGGCCGGCGACATGAGGCGGGCCGCCGCCATTCTGGGTCGTCCCTTCGCCATCCGGGGCGAGGTGATCCACGGCGACAAGCGCGGCCGCACCATCGGCGTGCCGACCGCCAATATCGCCCTGGGCGACTATATGCGCCCGGCCTACGGCGTCTATGCGACGCGCAGCCGGCTGGCGGACGGGCGGATCGTCGACGGCGTGGCCAGCCTTGGCGTTAGGCCCATGTATGCGCTGGAGACGCCGTTGCTGGAGGTCTGGCTGTTCGACTTCGACGGCGACCTGTACGGCCAGACGGTCGAGACGGAATTGGTGGCCTGGCTGCGCGGCGAAGAGCGTTTCGACGGGCTGGACGCCCTGAAGGCCCAGATCGAGGCCGACGCGGCGGCGGCGCGGGCCGTGCTGGCGGGCGCCCGGTAACGAGGGACCGCGCCGGCCGAATTGCACAGCGGAAAAATCAGTGCAATCTGTGCAATTTCCAGTCAAACCATTGTATTTACTGACGGAAATATTCGAGGCGATTTGCACTGTACAAAAGAGTGCAATTTCGGGGGGAAGTTGGACTCCAAAAAAACAGTCCAACGAGCCCAAGTCCGTCCAATCGCGATGTCAAAGACCAGGGACGGATCATAACACCGGCCCGCAGGGCGCCGGGTTGACGGCGGAATTAATATTCAAGCCTCTGAAAAGCCTGCCGTTCGTCGTCGAAATTAGGAGGGCTGGACGATCAAACCGCCCGCAGCTCCGCCGCGAACCGTTTCCAGTTCTGGACATAGTGTTCGGCCGACATCCGCAGCACGGCGATCTGTTCGGGGTCGCGTTCGCGCACCACCTTGCCCGGCTGGCCCACCACCAGACTGTTATCGGGAATGATCTTGCCCTCGGTCAGCAGGGCGTTGGCGCCGATGATGCAGTTCTTGCCGATCTTTACCCCGTTCAGCACCACCGCTCCGATGCCGATCAGGCTGTAGTCCCCGACCTCGCAGCCGTGCAGCATGGCCTTGTGGCCGACGGTGACGCCCCGGCCCAGGGTCAGGGGCGAGCCCATGTCGGTGTGCAGGACGCTGCCGTCCTGGATGTTGGTGTCGGGGCCGATGGTGATCGGCTCGTTGTCGCCGCGCAGCACAGCCCCGAACCATATGCTGGCGTTGGGATGCAGAATCACGTTTCCAATCACCGAGGCGCTCGGCGCCACCCAGTATTCGCCGGCAGGCGGAAACTGCGGTCTGCTGTCGCCCAGTGCGTAAATGGTCATCAGAACGCCGCCTAATCTTCCAAAAATGAGGGCTTTAACCGATTTCTAACCACGATAGCATCTAAGTGTTGATGCGATTCGTGGGTCGCCATTTCGGCCCCGGATCCGAAGCCGGATCAAGCCCGATCCGGTCAATTGTCGGGGCTTCGCTTGGCGCGTTGGGATCCTGGTTCGGTTGTTCGGCGGCGGGTTGATCCCGTTGCGGACGGCCCAGCTGTCGATCCGGGCGGTCGCCATGGCGCGGGCCACGATCCCTTCCTCCCCAAGACCATCCAAGGCGGAACCCGTGCGGGTCCGCCTTTTTTCATGCCCTGGAGGCGTCCATGACCAAGCGTGCGGCAATGAAGCGTCAGTCCCGTGAGAACGGAATTCTGGATTCGCGGGAATTCATCGAGGAGTCGAAAGTGCGTCGGCTCCACGCCCCTCAGAACGAACGGTCGGGCTGGTCGCCCTATCCCAACAACGACGATCGCGAGCAGGGCTATCTCAAGACGCTGAAGCCGAAGTCGGAGGGCCAGACCGAACTGATGGCGGCTATCGACGCGCACAATCTGGTCATGGCGCTGGGCCCGGCAGGCACCGGCAAGACCTATCTGGCCGTCGCCAAGGCGGTCGAGGCGCTGGAGGCCGGCAAGGTCGGCCGCATCGTCCTGAGCCGTCCCGCCGTCGAGGCCGGCGAGTCGATCGGCTTCCTGCCCGGCGACATGGAGGACAAGCTGGCCCCCTATCTGCGCCCGCTGTACGACGCCCTGTCGGACCGGCTGTCGATGAAACGGGTCAAGGCCCTGATGGCCGAGGGCCTGATCGAGATCGCCCCGATCGGCTATATGCGCGGCCGCACGCTGAACAACGCCTTCATCGTCGTCGACGAGGCCCAGAACTGCACCTACGTCCAGCTGAAGATGCTGCTGACCCGGCTGGGCTGGCATTCGACCATGGTGGTCACCGGCGACCCGCAACAGTCCGACCTGCTGCCGGGCATATCGGGCCTGTCCGACATCTCGGCGCGGCTGGAGGCGATCGACGATATCGCCGTGGTGCGTCTGGCCGAACGCGACATCGTCCGTCACCCGCTGGTGGCCTCGATGATCGGGGTGCTCTGAACCTCTCGCCTGTCTCCGGGCGTTTGTGATGCGGTTGAGAGCCCCTCCGTCACGACGCTGAAGAAGCGCCGCGCCACCTCTCCACGAGGTGGGGAGGAGACCAGTCGTCGTACGTCTCCTCCCCGCTTCGCGGGGAGGAGACCGCCGCGCATATTCGCGCGGTGGTGGAGGGGTTCTGGATGTCCCACGGGCATTTGGGATGCGGTTTAGAACCCCTCCGTCACGGCGCGAAGGCGCGCCGCGCCACCTCCCCGCCAAGCGGGGAGGAGACGGGTCTGCAGATTGCGTCGCTCCTGACACACGACAGGGTCTCGAACGGATCACGACGGCCTTGGAACTCGAGCGCGGCCGGGGCAGACGCCGCGCCGATCCAGTGACACCGCGACCAGACCCCCGCCCCCTATGAAATAAGATGTGAACCGTCAGGCCGGGCGAACACCGTTCAATCGTGTCCAATTCGTGTTGTGAACGCTCTCAATCCATGCTTTACCTCCTCCTGTAAGAGGCCGAAGAGCCTCAATCCAGGGAGCGGAAGGGTCGCCGACCTCATCGGTCGGAGAACCAGGCGTCGAGGGCGCCACCCGCAAACATGATCGAAGGGCCTGTTTCGGCAGGATGGATGTCGGCTGTTTGTCGCCATCTTCGGTTGTGTGCGCCGTCTCCCGAACTTTCGTCGTGACGGCGGTCGCCGTTGCTCCGGATCAGGTTTTGGGGGCGGTTTTTTGAATTCTCGTAAGTGTTTGCTGATCAGTCGTTTCGCCTTGGCCCTGGCCGTAGGCGTCGCGCCCGTTTCCGTCGTCGCCCAATCCCAGGACCCGTCGGTTGTCGCCAGCACGAGCGCGGCCGAGGCCCGCGCCGACGCCCTGCTGGCGCGGATGACGCGCGACGAGAAGCTGCAGCTGATCCACGGCTATTTCCCGCCCTTCGCCGAGCGCACCCCCGGCGCGCCGGTCGCCGACATGATCCCCTCGGCCGGCCATATCCCCGGCATTCCGCGCCTGGGCATTCCGAACCTGCGCGAGAGCGACGCCAGCCTGGGCGTCGCCAACCAGGTCGAGCAGCGCAAGGGCGACGTCGCCACCGCCCTGCCGTCCAGCCTGGCCACAGCCGCCACCTTCGATCCCGAGATCGCCTATGCCGGCGGGGCCATGATCGGGTCCGAGGCGCGGGCCAAGACCTTCAACATCCTGCTGGCCGGCGGCGTGAATCTGACGCGCGATCCGTGGGCGGGACGGAATTTCGAATATCTGGGCGAGGACCCGCTGCTGGCCGGCGTCATGGCCGGGGAGCATATCCGGGGCGTCCAGTCCAACCAGATCGTCTCGACCATCAAGCATTTCGCCTTCAACTCGCAAGAGACCGGGCGGATGATCATGGACGCGCGGCTGGGCGAGGCCGCCTTGCGCGAGAGCGACCTGCTGGCCTTCCAGATCGCCATCGAGCGGGGGAACCCCGGCTCGGTCATGTGCGCCTACAACAAGGTCAACGGCGACTGGGCCTGCGAGAACGACTTCCTGCTGAACCAGGTGCTGAAGCGCGACTGGGGCTATGACGGCTGGGTCATGTCGGACTGGGGCGCCGTCCATTCGACGGAAAAGGCCGCCCTGGCCGGGCTGGACCAGGCGTCCGGTCAGGAACTGGACCGCGCCCTCTATTTCGACGCGCCGTTCCGCGAGGCCCTGGAGGCCGGTCGCATCCCGCAGGCGCGGCTGGACGACATGGTGCGCCGCCTGCTGGTCGGCCTGATCGAGAACGGCGTGCTGGATGCACCGGTGGTGACGACCGAACAGCCGATCGACTACGCCGCGAACGCCGAAGTCGCCCAGCGCGCGGCCGAGGCGGGGATCGTCCTGCTGAAGAACGAGGGCGGGGTCCTGCCGCTGGCCAGGTCCGCCAAGCGGATCGTGCTGATCGGCGGCCATGCCGATGTCGGCGTCCTGTCGGGCGGCGGCTCGTCCCAGGTGCGGTCCGTCGGCGGGGCGCCGGTCGAGATTCCGCTGACCTCGGGGGCGGCGGCCTCGTTCGCGCGGATGACCTGGCATGCGTCGTCGCCGCTGAACGCGATCCGCGCCGTCGCGCCGGACGCGACCGTGACCTATGTCGACGGTAAGGACCCTGAAGCGGCCGCCGCGGCGGCGCGGGCGGCGGACATCGCCGTGGTCTTCGCCACCCAGTGGACCACCGAGGCCCAGGATGTCGAAACCCTGGCCCTGCCCGACGATCAGGACGCCCTGATCGCCGCCGTCGCCGGCGCCAACGCCAAGACGGTGGTGGTGCTGGAGACCGGCGGCCCCGTGCTGATGCCGTGGCTGGAGAAGACCCCGGCCGTCGTTCAGGCCTGGTATCCCGGCCAGCGCGGCGGCGAGGCCATCGCCCGCATCCTGTTCGGCGAGGTCAATCCGTCGGGCCGCCTGCCCATCACCTTCCCCGCCTCGGCCGACCAGGCGCCGCGCCCGACCGTGCCGGGCCTGGCCGCGCTGCAGGCCGTGGACGCGGCAGCCGCCTCCAACCCCGGCGCGCCCCAGGGGGCCGAACTGCAGCCCTTCCCCGTCGACTATCCCGAGGGGTCCGACGTCGGCTACCGCTGGTACCAGCGCGAGGGTCACACGCCTCTGTTCCCGTTCGGTCACGGCCTCAGCTACACCAGCTTCGCCTATTCGAACCTGGCGGTTTCGAGCGCCGACGGCCTGAGCGTCAGCCTGGACGTCACCAATACCGGCGACCGCGCCGGCGCCGAGGTTCCGCAGCTCTATGTCGCCTCGGCCGATCATCCGAAACGCCTGGCCGGCTTCACGCGCCTGACCCTGGCTCCGGGCGAGACGCGCCGCGTCGTCCTGACGGCCGAGCCGCGCATCCTGGCCGATTACGACACGAGCCTGCCCGGCTGGCGGATCGCACCGGGCGACTATCGCATCACCGTCGCCCGCGACGCCGCAGACGCGGGGTTGAGCGCGAACGCCACGCTTTCAGGGTCGACCATCAAGCCTTGAACCAATGCCGCACAACAAAACGCGGCGCCAAAGAGGAGGGAAAACGAGATGAGAATTTATAAGAGGCCCATGATGGCCGCCCTGCTGGCGAGTTCGGCGCTCGTCGCGCCGGCCTACGCCCAGACGGCAGAACAGGCGCCGATCCCGGCGCCCCAGGACCCGGCCGAGATCGGCGAAATCGTCGTCACCGGCATCCGGGCGTCGCAGACGCAGTCGATCAACGTCAAGCGCAACGAGACCGCCATCGTCGACGCCATTTCGGCGGAAGACATCGGCAAACTGCCTGACGTCACAGTCGCCGACGCCCTGCAACGCATCGCCGGCATTCAGATCCGCCGCACCGCCGGTGAAGGTTCGACCGTCAACATCCGCGGCCTGCCGCAGGTCGTCACCCTGCTGAACGGCGAACAGTATCTGAGCCCCGGCAGCCTGGGCAGCGCCCAGCCGAACCTGAACGACGTTCCGTCGCAGCTGATGAACTCGATCGTCGTCTTCAAGTCGCAGGACGTGTCGAACGCCCAGTCCGGCATCTCGGGCACGATCGACCTGCGTACGCGCCGGCCGATGGACTTCAGCTACGGCACGACCGTCGCAGGCGCCGCCGAATATCAGACCGGCGAACGCACCCGTCAGGACGATTATCTGATCAACGGCCTGCTGAACTGGCGCGGCGATCGTATGGGCGTGATGGTCTCGGGCGTGCTCAGCGAGTCGAACCTGGGCAACAACTACGCCGGCACGGCCGGCAGCCTGTTCGGCAGCAACGACTGGGGTGGTTCAGGCAACGCCTGGCTAGCGCCGCACGGCTATGAAATGTTCAATCGCGTTGTGGAGCGCGAGCGGATCGGCCTGAACGGCGCATTCCAGTTCGACATCGAGGACGGCATCCGCCTGACGGCCGAAGTCTTCTACACCAAGCAGGACGAGTACAACCGCGCCGCAGGCCTGAACGTCTCCAACCGCTGGAGCGGCCTGGGCTGGACCACGCCGACCGAGTTCACCGACACGGGCCTGGGTTGGCTGGACGTCGAGGAATACGACCTGGACGCCTGGTGGGTGAACTCCTTCACCGTCAACCGCGTCACCAACAACGAGTCCAAGAACTTCAACCTGGAGCTGGACTACGACAAGGGCGGCCCCTTCACCTTCAACGCGCGCGCGATCAAGGCTGACGCCTCCCTGCTGAGCATGAACGGCCAGGTTCAAGGCGACCTGTCGAACTGGCAGTACAACCCTGACCGCGCCTTCACCCTGTTCCGCCAGGGCGGAGACCGCACGCGCGGCACCTTCTACCCCGCCTCCATCGCCGCCATGTACCCCGCCTCGCAGTACTCGAACGGCGTGGTCGGCAGCCAGGGCGGCCGCTACATCAATCCGAACCCGCTGGGTTACGGGGCGGATCCCCAACTGCACATCGACGTCGGCGGCTCCAAACTGGCCTGGAGCGGCTTCGAGAACAATGTCGTCGGCGGTCTCGGCAATGTGCCGCTGAGCCAGTATATGTCGAACCTCGACTCCTACACGGTCGGCGCCTATTCCTCGGAAGGCAACCAGCGCAATAACTCGGACCTGACCGTCGTCCGCTTCGACGGTTCGTACGAGTTCCAGGAGGCCCCGGCCTTTGGCTTCCTGACCCGCGTCGACGCCGGCGTTCGCCACAGCGCCCGTGAGGTGGAGATCACCAACTTCCACCTGTTCTCGGACTTCTACGCGGGACAGGGCGCTGGCAACCCGGCCGGCTGCTCGGCCCAGTGGAAGGCCATCGACGTCGTGATGGACAATCCGCAGTGCCAGGCGGGCGAGTATGTGCCCAACCCCAGCTTCAATCCTGCGCTTGCCGTCGACGCGACGCCCAACAGCTGTACCGCAGGCACGGTGGCGAACACGCCAACCTGCTTCCAGGGCTATACGGTCAACCGTCCGACGCTGCTGCGTGAGAACAACAACACCTACTTCCTGACCGACTTCGGCTCGGTCGCCTCGGGCATTCCTGGGGTTTGGGTGGCGGATCCGCGCGACTTCGACGATCCCCGCGCCTTCCAGCAGCGGGTGTTCGGCAACGCCTATGACGTGATCATTCCCGGCAACTCGTATGACGTCGACCTCTATGAGGACAGCGCCTATGTGAACGGGGCGATCGAGTTCGGCCAACTGCACGGCGACGTCGGCGTGCGTATGGTCCGTACCGAGCTGCGCGTTCGTCAGAACCAGACCGGCGACGTGCGCGCCTATGGCGACACCAACAACGACATCGGCGACACCCTCTCCAGCCGCAGCTACACGGACTGGCTGCCGTCGGTGAACCTGGCTTATGATTTCAACGAGAAGCTGCGTCTGCGGGCCGCCTACGCCAAGACCATGATCCCGCTTGATCTTGGCAACTACGGCGGCGGCGTCACCGTCTCGACTGCCGACTCGCTTGGCCCGACCCCCGAGGATCCCACCGCTCCGCCGGTCGGCATCCGTCGTGTGACCGGCGCCACTCTGGCCGGCAGCCCGGACCTGGATCCGTGGCGTTCGGACAACTTCGACCTGGCCCTCGAATATTACTACGGCCCGGCGACGCTGTTCAACATTGCCGCCTTCCGGCTGAATATCGACAGCTTCATCAGCCGTGGCACCGTGACCTGCGGCGCCGAATATCCCGATGGCGACGGCGTCATCCGCCGCTGCGTCGATATCAACCGTCCGATCCAGGGCGATGGCGGCCAGCTTCAGGGTGTCGAAATCGGCGCGAAGATCGGCTTGTCTGACTTCATCGACACGCCGATCTGGTCCGACTTCGGCTTCGACGGCAGCTATACCTATTCGGACAGCTCCTCGAACTCGACGGCGCTCAACGGAGACGAACTGCCGTTCCAGGACAACTCGGAACACTCGCTGAACGCCGCCGTCTGGTACCAGGGCGACAAGCTGCAAGCCCGCGTCGCCTGGAACTATCGTACGCCCCGTCTGAGCAGCACCTTCGGTTCCATCCCCGTCTACCAGGACACGTCTCAGTACGTGGACGTGAACGTGACCTACGATGTCAATGAGATGATCACGGTCTACGCCAACGGCTCCAACGTCCTGGGCGAAATCGAGGAATACTACCTCGAGTTCGAGCCTGGCGCGGAACAGTTCCAAAGCCGCAACGAGTTCGAGCCGCGTTACACCATCGGCGTTCGCGCTCGCTTCTGATTTCTTCCTGAGCAGACTGGCCGGCGACATTCGTGTCGCCGGCCTTCTTTTTTTCGCGTATCCGGATCAGGCCATGGACGAGATCGACGATCCTCGCATTCGTTCCGTCGTCATCGTCGGCGGGGGCACCGCCGGCTGGATGACGGCCGCCGCCCTGGTCCAGCATTTCCGCACGACCCCGCTGAAGATCACCGTCGTCGAGTCATCCGACATCGGCACGATCGGCGTGGGCGAGGCGACCATTCCCACCATCCGCCGCTTCTATGCCCAGCTGGGTCTGCGCGACGAGGCGGTGATGCGCGCCACCCAGGCGACCTGCAAACTGGGCATCCGTTTTCTCGACTGGTCCGGGCAGGGCTCGGACTTCATCCATCCCTTCGGCCTGTACGGGCAGGAGGTGAAGGGGATCGGTTTTCAACACTACTGGCTGAAGCAGCGCGGCGCGGGAGACGCGACGCCGCTGGCGGCCTATTCGCTGGGCGCCTCGCTGGCGGCCGGCGGCAAATTCACCCTGCCCTCGCCCAATCCCCCGTCGCAGCTGTCGGTTTTCGACTGGGCCCTGCATCTGGACGCCGGCCTGTTCGCCCAACACCTGCGCGCCTATGCCGAGGCCGGGGGCTGCGCCCGGATCGACGCCCGCATCCGGGGGGTCGAACTGAGGCCCGAGGACGGTTTCGTTCGCGCCCTGACGCTGGAGGACGGGCGCGAAGTCGAGGGGGATCTGTTCGTCGACTGCTCGGGCTTCAAGGGGCTGGTGATCGGCGAGGCTCTGGGGGTCGGGTTCGAGGACTGGGGGCGCTGGCTGGCCTGCGACGCCGCCTATGCGGTGCAGAGCGCGAACCGGCCCGAAGACGCGCCCGCCCCCTTCACCCGCGTCACCGCGCGGTCGGCCGGATGGCAATGGGGCATTCCGCTGCGCCACCGGGCCGGCAACGGCCTGGTCTTCTCCAGCGCCCATCTGAGTGACGATCAGGCCCTGGCCGAGTTGACGCCCAACCTGCTGGGCGAGCCGCTGACGGAGCCGCGCCGCATTGGGTTCCGTCCGGGCCGCCGGACCCAGGCCTGGGCCAGGAATTGTGTCGCCATCGGCCTGTCGGCCGGTTTCCTGGAGCCGCTGGAGAGCACCAGCATCGCCCTGATCGAGACCGGGATCGAGCGGCTGAAGTCGCTGTTCCCCGACCGCCGCTTCGCCCAGCCGATCATCGACGAATACAACGACCAGTCGGCGCGCGAGATGGAGCGGACGCGCGATTTCATCATCCTGCACTACAAGCTGAACGGCCGGACCGACACCGACTTCTGGCGCGACTGCCGCGAAATGGCGATCCCCGAGACGCTGGAGCGCAAGATCGCCCTGTGGACCGCGCGCGGCCAGTTCGTCCGCTATCGATGGGAGATGTTCCACCCGGCCAGCTGGCTGGCCATCTATGACGGCTTCGGCCTGTATCCGGACCACTACGACCCGGCGGTGGACGCCATGGACCCCGCCTATCTGGCGCGCAGCCTGACCGAGATGCGCGACAATATCGCCGACCTGGTCGCCCG
Organism: Brevundimonas sp.; assembly: GCF_013912065.1. Classification (GTDB taxonomy): domain Bacteria; phylum Pseudomonadota; class Alphaproteobacteria; order Caulobacterales; family Caulobacteraceae; genus Brevundimonas. The sequence continues at coordinate 93,392 of NZ_JACESA010000003.1, read as the reverse complement.
CACGCCCGACCACGCCCAATTCCTGGCGGGGCTCGATCCCGCCGCCTCCGCCGCATGAGATCCGACATGGACCAGCCCCGCCGCCCCCTGAAGAAGATCTGCATCGTCGGCGGGGGGACAGCCGGTTGGGTCGCCGCCGCCCTGATGGCTGAACATTTCAAGGGGCGGATGGCCGAGATCGAACTGGTCGAATCCGACGACATCGGCACGATCGGGGTCGGGGAATCCACCGTGCCGCCCTTCCTGGAGCTGCTGACCAAGCTGGGGATCGACGAACGCGACTTCATCCAGAAGACCCAGGCCAGCTTCAAGCTGGGCATCCAGTTCGAGGACTGGACGGAAAAGGGCGAGACCTATTTCCACCCGTTCGGCGCCATCGGGGTTCCGGTCGACGTCAGCGACTTCTATCCGGTCTGGCTGAAGGCGCGGATGAACGGTTATGACCGGCCGCTGATGGACTTCGCCGCTGCGGCCCAGATGGCGGCCCAGGGGCGATTCATGCTGCCGTTCAAAGCCCAGCGCACCCCGATCGGCGGCGCCGTCTACGCCGTCCATGTCGATGCGAAACGGGTGGCCCGCTATCTGCGCGACTACGCCGAGGCGCGGGGCGTCAAACGCACCGAGGGGATCGTCGAGGACGTGGCCGTGCGCCCGGACGGCTTCGTCAGCGGCCTGAAGCTGAAGAGCGGAAAGACGGTCGAGGCGGACTTCTTCATCGACTGTTCCGGCTTCCGCGCCCTGGTGATCGGCAAGGCCCTGGGCGTCGGCTACACGGACTGGTCCGAATGGCTGATGTGCGATCGGGCCATCGCGGTCCAGACCGAGAATGTCGGCCCGCCGACACCCTATACGCTGGCCCAGGCCCAGGACTGCGGCTGGCGCTGGCGGATTCCGTTGCAGCACCGGACCGGCAACGGCCATGTCTTCTCCAGCCGGCACATGAGCGACGACGAGGCCACGGCGACCCTGATGGCCCAGGTCGAGGGCCGGCCGGTGGTCGATCCGATGGTGGTGCCGTTCAAGACCGGGGTGCGCGAGAAGATCTGGGACAAGAACGTCCTGTCCCTGGGCCTGGCCAGCGGCTTCATCGAACCGCTGGAATCGACCGCCATCCACCTGATCTATCGCGGCATGGACTTCTTCTTCCGGCTGCTGCCCGACCTCGACTGCGACCCGAACCTGGTCGACGAATACAATCGCCGGATAACGGTCGATTACGAGGAGATCCGGGACTTCATCATCCTGCACTACGCCCTGACGCGACGGGACGACACGGCCTTCTGGCGGGCTTGCCGCGACATGGTCCTGCCCCAGGGATTGCAGCACAAGATCGACGTGTTCCGCGCCAACGGCAGCCTGGTGGAGGCGCTGGACCCGTTGTTCCGCAATGTCAGTTGGTACGCCGTCATGGACGGGATGGGTGTGAAGCCGCGTTCCTATCCGCCGCTGGTGGACCGGATCGACTTCAACGGACTGACCACCGAGATGGACCGGGCCGCAGATATATTGAAGGCCTTCGTCGCCGACCTGCCGACGCATCAGGCCTTCATCGACGCCCACTGTCCGGCGCCGCCCGTCGAACTGCCCGCCGCCCGCGCCGTGCCGGCCTGAGACCGACGCGCTTGCCTCGGCACGGTCAAGCCTGACAGAATGGCGCCGGGGATAAAGGACGAGAGTTTGCGCCGCGCCGTAACCATCAAACACGTCGCCGCCGAGGCGGGCGTTTCGCTGCAGACGGTGTCTCGCGTCATCAACAACGAGCCCAATGTCCGCCCGGTGGTGCAGGACCGGGTGCGGGCGGCCGTGGCCAAGCTGGGCTATGTGCCCAGTCTGGCGGCGCGTCGGATGGGCGGTTCGCGGTCCTATCTGCTGATGGCCCTGAACGACCGCGAGCGGACCATCGAGGGCTGGAAGTCCGGCGAGGGCACCGACTGGGTCGACCAGATGCTGATGGGCGGCATGCTGAAATGCGAGGCCCACGGCTATCGGATGATCTTCGAACTGGTCGACACACATCTGGACCATGTCGATGCGGCGGTGCGCGGCGCCATCGCGGCCCTGCACCCCGACGGCGTGATCCTGACGCCGCCGCACAGCGAGAATCCGGCCGTCACCGGCCTGCTCAGCCAGCTGGGCCTGCCCTTCGCCCGCATCGCCTCGATCGCCGAGGGCGACGGATTCGCGGTGTCGATGGACGACGCCGCCGCCGCCGCCTTCGCGACCGACCATCTGCTGACCCTGGGCCATACCCGCATCGGCTTCATCACCGGCAGCGAGGAATACGCGGTCAGCGGCGCGCGTCTGAAAGGCTATCGCCAGGCGATGACGGCGTCCGCGCTCGGTCTGGACGAAGGCCTGATCGCCGAGGGAGACTTTTCCTACGAGTCCGGCGTCAGGGCCATGGAAGCTCTGCTGGCCCTGCCGTCGCCGCCGACCGCCGTGCTGGCCAGCAACGACAGGATGGCCCACGCCGCCCTGCGCACGGCCCAGGCGCGCGGCCTGACGGTTCCCGCCGACCTCTCGGTCATCAGTTTCGACAACACGCCACTGGCCCGTTTCGCCGACATGACCGCCGTCATCCAGCCGATCGCCGAGATGAGCGCCGTGGCGGCCGAACTGCTGATCCGCTTCAAGAGCGGAGACGCCGACCTGCCTCGACAAAGCATGGTCGATTTCGGTTTCGCGCCCAGGGGCTCGACCGCCGCGCCGAGGCTCTAGACCGCGCCTCTATCCCGCTCCGCCGCATGCCAGCGCCAGGCGGTGCGGACGATGTCGTCCAGCGTCCGGGTCGGCGCCCAGCCCAGCACTTCGCGCGCCCGGTTGTTGTCCGCCACCAGGCAGGGGGCGTCGCCGGGGCGGCGCGGCGTGGTCTCGACCGGGAAGGGCTGGTTGGTGGTGCGGCGGATGGTGTCGATTAGTTCCTTGACCGTCGTGCCCGTGCCGGTGCCCAGGTTAAAGACGGTCGTCTCGCCGCCCTGCAGCAGATAGTTCAGCGCCCGCACATGGGCGTCGGCTAAATCCATCACATGGATGTAGTCGCGCACCGCCGTGCCGTCGCGGGTGTCGTAATCGTCGCCGAACAGCTTGAACCCCTGGCGCTGACCCAGGGCGGTCTGCAGGGCCAGGGGGATGGCGTGGGTCTCCGGGTAATGACGCTCGCCGATCCGGCCCTCCTCGTCGGCGCCGGCGGCGTTGAAATAACGCAGGCAGACCGAGCGGAAGCCGACATAGGCCGAATAGTCGGCCAGGGCCTGTTCGACCATCAGCTTGGAGCGGCCATAGGGGTTCAGCGGCGCCTGGGGATGGGTCTCGTCCATCGGCAGCCGCACCGGATCGCCATAGGTGGCGCAGGTCGAGGAAAAGACCATGACCTCGATCCCGCCGCGCCGCGCCGCCTCGATCAGGGTGATCGCCCCGGCGACATTGTTCTCATAGAAGCGGCCCGGCTCCTTGACCGATTCCCCGACCTCGATCAGGGCGGCGAAATGCAGGACCGCGACGGGTTTGTGCCTGGCGATGACCGCGTCCAGGCGTGCGCCGTCGCGGATGTCGCCGGTCTCCAACTCGCCCCACTGCACGAAGGCGGCGTGACCGTTCGACAGATTGTCGTAGACGACGGGCGTAAAGCCCGCCTGCGACAGGGCCAGACAGACGTGCGACCCGACGTAGCCCGCCCCTCCGGCGACCAGGACCGTACTGCTCATTGCGCATCCCCTATGGACCATGTCGGGGCGAGGACCGGCTCCATATCTCCAGTCCTAGCGCTTTCGTGGCGCCCTGCAACCAGGACCCGTGGCGTCTATCGTAAAAGCGCCGGCTGCAACCTAGATGCGGTTGTCTGGCGAAGGCGCATTCATGGACGTCAGCGAGACGCCGGCCCCCGCCTTCAGTGAAAGGAAAAGCACGGACAAGGAACGATAGTCTCTGAATTGATGCCCGAACGTCACGCCTCCGCATCGACATCGTCGCCTCTGCGACATCGCCAACGGCTAGTCGTCGCCGACACTGCCAAGTTGGGGACTAGGGGATTAAGATGGCGAACGAACTGAAGGCGCGGCTGATGGCCGCGGCGGCGCTTACTGGCGTCATGGCCCTGGCCCAGGGCGCGCAAGCCCAGGATGCAGGTCCGGCCGCGCTCGAAGAAATCATCGTCACGGCCCAGTTGCGCGAACAGAGGACCATCGAGGTTCCGTTCGCCCTGACCGCCTATTCCGGCGATTTCCTCGAGGACCTGGGCATCCAGGAGTTCGAGCAGCTGTCGGCCTTCGTGCCCGGCTTCCTGGTTCAGAACCAGTCGCCCAACAACCCCGGCTTCGTGATGCGCGGCATCACCTCCGACTCGGGCGCCGCGACGGCCGAGGCGCGCGTCTCGGTGTTCCAGGACGGCGTGTCGATCTCCAAGTCGCGCGGCTCCTATGTCGAACTGTTCGATCTGGAGCGCGTGGAAATCGCCAAGGGGCCCCAGTCGACCCTGTACGGTCGCGGCGCCCTGATCGGCGCGGTCAATCTGGTCCAGAATCGCGCCCGGCCCGGCGAGACGGAAGCCTACGCCAACATCGAGGCGGGCAATGAAGACTATCGGATGGTCGAAGGCGCGCTGAACCTGCCGGTCGGCGAAACGGCCGGCCTGCGCGTGGCCACCCGCCTGAAGACCCGCGGCGGTTCAGTCGAGAACCTGCTGGGCGGCGAAGACTATAACTCGATCGAGACCAAGGCCGTGCGTCTGTCCGGCGCCTGGGAGCCGTCGGACGCCATGCGGTTCGACGTCATCGGCAACTATCAGAACGACAACGCCTCGGGCACATCGTTCAAGTCGATCGCCTATGAGCCGGCCGATCCCAACACCGGCGCGGTCCTGGGCGGCAAGGAGCCCTGGGAAGGCGCGGCCCTGACGCCGGGCGCCGACTTCGACGGCGGCAAGTCGCTGGGTCTGGATCGAGAAGTCTGGGGCGTGACCGGCCTGGGCCGGTTCAACCTGAACGCCGCCTGGACCCTGAACTCGACCACCGCCTACCGCGAGTTCGACAACTACGAGACCTTCGACGCCGACGGCGTCTCGCTGCCGATCCTGACCGCCGCCGAAGACACCCACGGCGAACAGTGGAGCCAGGACCTGCGTCTGGGCTTCGACAACGGCGGGCGTCTGACCGGCTTCGTCGGCGGCGGCTGGTTCCACGAGGAAGGCTATCAGCGCACGCCGACCCAGTTCGATGAACGCCTGGCCCTGGCGCAACTGGCCGGCCTGCTGGACGGATCGCCGCTGGGCGTCGGCGACAATACCCTGCCGCTGGCGGTCTATCCGACCGTGGCGAGGGGCGCTCTGGCCGCTCTGCTGACGCCGCTGGGCGCCGGCGCCTTGGCTACCCCCATCGCCGCCAATCTGGACTCGAACCACATCGAGACCCCGATCAACAGCTCGGAACTGGATTCGTACGACGTCTTCGCCGACGCGACCTACGCCTTCACCGACCGGTTCGAAATGTCGGCGGGCGTGCGCTACACCCGCGATGAGAAGACGACCGGCTATGCGAGTTCGGTCGAGAGCCGCTCGGCTCTGGGCGCCCTGCTGGCGATCCAGGCCGGCGCGGTTCCGGCGGCTCAGATCCCCGCCTTCCTGGCGGCCATGGCCAACCCGGCCTTCGCCAACCTGCCGGCCAGCGCCTTCCCGCTGTTCGGCCTGACCGCCCAGCCGACCGCCAACAACGGCGACTTCTCCTACTATGACTCCGAGGACGACGGCGTCACCTGGCGCGTCACGGCCCGCTACGCCCTGACGGACGACACCAATGTGTATGCCAACTATGCGCGGGGCCGCCGTCCCGAAGTGATCAGCGCCTCGGGCCCGTCCGCGCCGGGCGGCGCGGCGCGCTTCACGCCCGTCGATGCGGAAACGGTCGACAGCTACGAAGTCGGCGCCAAGTCGGCGCTGTTGGACGGCCGGCTGCGGGTCGACGGCGCGGTCTTCATGTACAACTACGAAAACTTCCAGACCACGGTCCAGGAGGGCACCCAGTTCATCACGACGAACGCCGGCGAGGCCAAGTCGTACGGCTTCGAGGGCCAGGCCAACTTCGCCGTAGCCCCGATGTTCGACCTGTTCGCCACCTACGCCTACAACCACTCGCGTTTCGAGAACGGCATCTACGACGGCAACCAGTTCCGCCTGTCGCCGGACAACGCCGCCTCGATCGGCGCGACCTGGCGTCTGCCCGTGGCGGGCGGCGAGATCGAGGTTCAGCCGACCTACACCTGGCAGTCGAAGGTCTTCTTCAGCGACGACAACGACATCCCGGCCCTGCAGACCCAGAACTTCGTCGCGGATCTGATCCAGGACGAATACCAGGACTCCTACGGCCTGATGAACCTGCGCGTTCGCTACACGCCGGAAGCGGGCGGCTGGGGCGTCGAGGCCTTCGGCGAGAACATCCTCGACGAGGAATATATCAAGGACGCCGGCAACACCGGCGACGCCCTGGGCATGCCGACCTTCATCGCCGGTCGTCCGGCGGCGTATGGCCTGGTGTTCAAGCTGAAGCTCTAAGGATCGAACGATGACTCTGGATCGCCGCAGCCTTCTGGGTCTGCTCGGCGCGGGGGCGGCGACGCCCGCCCTCGCCCAGGCCGACCACGCCGGTCAGGTCGCCTTCCTTCACGGGGTGGCCAGCGGCGATCCGGACCAGCATTCGGCCGTCTTCTGGACGCGGGTCACACCGGCCGATCCGTCCGCCGGGGACGTCGACGTCACGCTGGAAGTGGCGAAAGACGCCGGCTTTTCCGACATGGTCCGACGCTCGACGGGCCTGCGCGCGCGGGCCGAGCGCGACTTCACCGTCAAGCACGACCTGGACGGCCAGGGCCTGGAGCCCGGCCGCGAATATTTCTACCGCTTCGTCGCCAACGGCGTGACGTCGCCCGTCGGCAGGGTGCGCACCCTGGCCGCCGACGCGACGCCGCAAGTCGCCCTGGCCGTCGTCTCGTGCCAGCTCTATCCGGGCGGCCTGTTCAACGCCTATGAGGCGATCTCGCAGCTGGAGCGGCTCGACGCCGTCGTCCACCTGGGCGACTATATCTACGAATACGGCGCGGCGCCCGGCGACTACGGCATGGCGACCGGCGCCCGCCTGGACCGCGCGCCCCTGCCGCCGCACGAGATCGTCACCCTGGCCGACTATCGGACGCGCCACGCCCAGTACAAGACCGATCCCGACCTTCAGGCCGCCCACGCCCGCGCCGCCTTCATCTGCGTCTGGGACGACCACGAGATCGCGAACGACGCCTGGATCCAGGGCGCCGAGAACCACCAGCCGGAGACCGAAGGCGACTACGCGGCGCGCAAGGCCATCGCCCTGCGCGCCTACTACGAATGGATGCCGATCCGCGAGCCCAAGGCCGGCGGCATGAAGGAGGCCATCTATCGCAGCTTCCATTTCGGCGACCTGGCCAGCCTTCACATGGTCGAGACGCGCCTGACGGCCCGTATCGAGCAGATGGAATTCGCCGACATTCCCATGACCGCCGACGGTCGTCCCGACATCGCCGCCTTCGAGGCCCAACGTCAGGACCCATCGCGCGACCTGCTGGGCGAGGCCCAACGCCGCTGGCTGGGCGACGCCATGGCCCAGTCGAAGCAGGCCGGGCGGCCGTGGCAGATCCTGGGCAACCAGGTCGTGATGGCGCGGGTCAAGGGTCCGAACATCGAACAGATGCTGCCGCCGGCCCAGGTGGCGCAGATGGTTGCCACCCTGCCCGAAGACGTCCGCCCCCAGGTCGAGGCCGCGATCCAGCTGTTCAAACTGGGCCTGCCGTTCAACCTGGACAGCTGGGACGGCTATCCGGCCGGCCGCGAGCGCCTGTACGAGACGATGAAACAGGCGGGCGTCGAACCCATCGTCCTGGCCGGCGACAGCCACGCCTTCTGGGTCAACGAACTGTACGACAACGGCGGCGAGCGCCGGGGGGTCGAGTTCGGAACCTCGTCCATCTCCAGCCCGTCGCCGGGCGACATGGTCGGCGGCCTGCCGCTGGGCCTGGCCCTCGAAGCCGCCAACCCCGAGGTCAAGTTCTGCGACCAGGCGTCCAAGGGCTATGTCCTCTTGACCCTGGACCGGGACCAGGCCGTGGGCGAACTGCGCGCCGTCTCGACCATCATGGCCAAGCCGTATGAGAACAGGACGGTGAAACGCTACCGTATGGCGAGGACCGACACCGGGCCGGGCGCGCTGGAAGACGTCACCGCACCCGCCTGATCGCGCTCACGGCCAGGGTCGCCCCGCCGAAACAGACGGCGGCGGCCAGGAACAGGCTGCGGAAATCCAGGCCGAGGCTTTCCAGCAGGACCAGGGCGATCAGCGGGGCGATGGCCTGCGGCAGGGTGACGGCCAGATTGATCAGGCCCAGATCCTTGCCCCGGTCCACCTCGGACGGCAGGACGTCGGTCATCAGGGCGATGTCGATGGCGCCGTAGCAACCCTGCCCCACCCCATAGACGGCGAAGGCGACGACCACGGTGGTCCAGTCCTGCGTCGTCGCCAGCGTGGTGGCGGCGACGGCCAGCAATACACCGCCCGCGACGGCCAGCGGCTTGCGCCGGGTGATCCGCGATCCGCCCATGGCGACGATGCTGCTGACGCCGACCACCCCGACCACGGCGATGGCGGTCAGGATCGAATGGCCGGCCTCGGCCGAGCGTCCGGGGAAACGGTTCGAAAACCCGATGGCGTCGGCGATGTAGAAGAGCAGATAGAAGGCCACCAGCGAATAGCCGGTCACCACCAGGAACCGATAGGTCCAGGCCAGGCTGAAGTCGGGGGTCGCAAACGGCCGCAACAGGCTGGGCAGCGAAAACCCCGACAGGGGCGCCCGCACCTGGTCCGGGGGCACGGGATCTTCGCGCGACAACAGGGCGAACGGCACGGTCGCCGCCAGAACCACGACGGCCAGGGTGGCGAAACGCGCCACCTCCCCCTGCGGCCCCCAGGCCATCACGACCGATCCGATCATCGCGGCGACCGGATAGCCCATGCCCATGATGGCCGACATGGCGCTGCGCCGGTTCTCGGGCACCCGGTCGGCGAACAGGGCGATCAGCGGCGCCAGAAGGACGTTGAACGCCAACTGGAAACAGATCAGGCCGCCGATCAGCCCCAGGGGGGTCGAGGATCGCTGAATGAAGGCATAGCTGCATACGGTCAGCGCCGCTCCGACCACGATCCACGGACGTCGCCGTCCGTGCCGCGACCGGGTCCGGTCGCTGAGCGCTCCGCCGATGATGTTGCCGCCGCCAGCCGCCATACAGCCCCAGAACAGGGCCTGGCTGAGCAGCGGCCCCTTGGCTTCGCCGTCGATCAGGCCGGCGTGGAGGGGCGCCAGGACCTGCAGCAGGGGCGCAACGCCGATGAAGGCGCCGATATAGGCGACCGCGTAACCGATCAGGAAGGCCGATCCGACCGGCCGAGGGGACGCGCCGGCGGTCATGAATCGTTTCTCAGGCTCGGGCGGCCCGGGTCGCCTCGACGCCCAGCGCGCGCAATGCGGCGGCGGCGATGTGGTCGGCGTTCAGCCCGGCCTGGGCGTACATGGCGGCGGGCGCGTCCTGGTCCTGGAAGACGTCGGGCAGGTTCAGGGTGCGGACCTTCAGGCCGCGATCCAGCGCGCCCTTCTCGGCCAGCAGTTGCAGGACGAAGGCGCCGAAGCCGCCCATGGCGCCCTCCTCCACCGTGATCAGGGCCTCGTGCTCGCGCGCCAGACGCAGGATCAGGTCGGCGTCCAGCGGCTTGGCGAACCGGGCGTCGGCGACGGTGGCGGACACGCCCCTGGCGGCCAGCATCTCGGCGGCCTTAAGCGATTCCTGCAGTCGGGTGCCCAGCGACAGGATGGCGACCGAGGTTCCCTCGCGCACAATCCGGCCCCGGCCGATCTCGAACGGCGCGGTCAGTTCGGGGATCTCGACGCCCACGCCGTCGCCGCGCGGATAGCGGAAGGCGCTGGGGCGGTCGTCGATGGCCAGGCTGGTCGAGATCATGCCCGCCAGCTCGGCCTCGTCGGCGGCGGCCATCAGCACCATGCCGGGCAGAGCCCCCATGAAGCCGATGTCGAAGGAGCCGGCGTGGGTCGCGCCGTCGGCGCCGACCAGCCCGGCCCGGTCCATGGCGAACCGAACCGGCAGCGACTGGATCGCCACGTCGTGGACCACCTGGTCGTAGCCGCGCTGAAGGAAGGTCGAATAGATGGCGCAGACCGGCTTCATCCCGTCGGCGGCCAGGCCGGCGGCGAAGGTGACAGCGTGCTGTTCAGCGATGCCGACGTCATAGGTCCGCTCGGGGAAGGCCTGGCCGAACAGGTCCAGACCCGTCCCCGACGGCATGGCGGCGGTGATGGCCACGATCGAGGGATCGACCTTCGCATGCTTGATCAGCTCGGTCCCGAACACCTTGGTGTAGCTGGGAGCGTTGGAGACGGACTTGGCCTGTTTGCCCGAGACCACGTCGAACTTGACCACGGCGTGGAGTTTGTCGGCGCTGCTTTCGGCGGGGGCGTAGCCCTTGCCCTTTTGCGTGACGACATGGACCAGGACGGGGCGATCCTCGATAGCCGCCGCCTTCTTCAGGATCGGGACCAGATTCTCCATGTCGTGGCCGTCGATGGGGCCGATGTAGTAGAAGCCCAGTTCCTCGAAGAAGGTGCCGCCGGTGACCATGCCGCGGGCGTATTCCTCGGCCTTCTTGGCCGCCTTGCGGAACGGGCGCGGCAGGTGCTGGGCGACCGAACGGCCCAGGCGGCGAACGTTCTGATAGGCCCCGCCCGACACCAGACCGGCCAGATAGGCGCTCATGCCTCCGACCGGCGGGGCGATGGACATGTCGTTGTCGTTCAGGATGACCATCAGCTGGCCATTGGTGGCCTCGGCCGCGTTGTTCATCGCCTCATAGGCCATGCCGGCGGACATGGAGCCGTCGCCGATCACGGCCACCACCTTGTTCTTCTCGCCCTTCTGATCGCGCGCGGCGGCGAAGCCGAGGGCGGCGCTGATCGAGGTCGAGGCATGGGCCGCGCCGAAGGGGTCGTATTCGCTCTCGCTGCGCTTGGTGAAGCCGGACAGGCCGCCGGGTTGGCGCAGGGTGCGGATACGGTCGCGACGGCCGGTCAGGATCTTGTGCGGATAGCACTGATGGCCGACGTCCCAGATCAGGATGTCCTTCGGCGTCTCGAATACATGGTGCAGGGCCGTGGTCAGTTCGACCACGCCCAGGCCCGCGCCCAGATGGCCGCCCGTGACCGACACTGCGTCAATGGTTTCCGCCCGCACCTCCTCCGCCAGCTGTTTCAGCTGGGCGATGTCGAAGCTCCGCATGTCGGCGGGGAACTTGACGGTGTCGAGAAGCGGCGTGTCGGGCATCTGCCAGGAAAACCTTGAAAGTCGGATCAATCAACCCCGAAGGGAGATCGATGTTTCGTATCAGGACCGGCGCTTTAGCACAAAGTCCACGCTCGCCTTGAGGATTTCCGCCTCGTGTCCGAACGGCTCCAGATGGGATCGCGCCTGGTCGGACAGGTGGGCGACCCGCTGCCGCGCCTCGTCCAGACCCAGGAGGGTGACGAAATTGGTCTTGCCCAGGGCCGCGTCCTTGCCGCCCGCGGCCTTGCCCATCTCCTCGGCCGAACCTTCCGCATCCAGAAGATCGTCGACGATCTGATAGGCCAGGCCGACGTCATGGGCGAAACTGGTCAGGGCGTGCTCGTGCAGGGCCGAGGCGCCGGCGATGATCAGCGGGATTTCGAAGGCGTAGGCGAACAGGGCGCCGGTCTTCAGCCTCTGCATCCGCGCGACCCCGCCCAGGTCGTCGCGCACGCCCAGCAGATCGATCATCTGCCCGCCCGCCATGCCGCGCGCGCCGGAGGCCAGGGACAGGCGCGCCGCCAGTTCGCAGCGGATGGCCGGGTCATCGTGAGTGTCTTCGTCCAGCAGTATGTCGAAGGCGGCCGTCTGCAGGGCGTCGCCCGCCAGGACCGCGGTCGCCTCGTCATAGGCCCGGTGGACCGTCGGCCGGCCGCGCCGCATGTCGTCGTCGTCCATGCACGGCAGGTCGTCATGCACCAGACTGTAGGCGTGGACGCATTCCAGGGCGCAGGCCGCGCGCAGCACCGAGCGTTCGTCGATATCGAACAGCCGCGCCGCCTCCAGCGCGAAGAAGGGCCGCAACCGTTTGCCGGGGCCCAGGGCCGCATAGCGCATGGCCTCGGTCAGGCGCGATTCGGGTCCCTCGGCCCGCGGCAGCAGCTCGTCCAGGGCGACCGTGACCAGGTCCGCGATCTCCGCCACCCGGTCGATCACAGCCTGTTCGGGCGAGTTGGCGGCCAGGATTGGGGTCAAAACAGACGCCCGCCCAGCGGCAGGTCCCGATCGACGCCCACCAGCACGACCTCGCCGTCCGCATCGGGGAAGCCCAGGGTCAGAACCTCGGACATCACCGGCCCGATCTGGCGCGGCGGGAAGTTGACCACGGCGGCGACCTTGCGGCCTTCCAGTTCCTCGATCGTGTAATGACGGGTGATCTGGGCCGACGATTTCTTGACGCCGATCTCGGGGCCGAAATCGATCTGGAGCTTGAAGGCCGGCTTGCGCGCCTCGGGGAAAGCCTCGGCCTTGACGATCCGGCCGACCCGGATGTCGACCTTCATGAAGTCGTCGAAGCTGATCGTATCCGTCATTCGAACGACGCCGCCTCGACGCCCCTGGCCTGGCCGTCCGGGCCGACGACGATCTTTTCGACGCGCAGCTGGGCTGCCTTCAGCCGGGCTTCGCAATGGGCCTTCAGCTTGGCGCCCTCCTCATAAAGGGCGATGGATTCTTCCAGTGGGGCCTGGCCCGACTCGAGGCGCGAGACGATGGTCTCAAGGCGCTGCAGGGCCTCTTCGAAGCTGAGATCGGCGGGGATGGGCGTATCGGTCATGGGCGCGGACCCTAGAGGGGGCGGCCCGAGGCTTCAACAGCGGGCCTATCGCTTTTCGTATCGCCGTTGCGACCAGTATTTGAAGCCCTGGTTCTCGACCAGCTTCCAGCCGTCCGCGTTCAGGCGACGTCCGACCATATGGTTGAAATAGCCATGGGCGAAGACCAGCACGTCGCGACCGGCGGACGCCTTGGCGATCAGCACCTGGGCGGCCGCCTCGGCGCGGACCTCGGCCTGTTCGCGCGTCTCCTGCCCGCCGTGATGATCGAAGGCGTGCCACCAGATGCGGGACACGACGCCCCACCATTTGGGCGACAGCTTGAACCAGTCGGGGAAGGGGGGCGGCGGCAGGGGCGCCTCGATGAACAGGGCGTCCGTCATCGTCTCCTTGCCGGCGGCGACGGCGGCGGCCGTTTCCTGGGCGCGCTGGCGGGTCGAGACATAGATGGCCCCGGCGCCTTCCGCCGCGGCGACCAGGGCGGCGGGCGGCGTCTGGCCGGCCAGCAGACCGCCGACCTCGTATTTCGCCCACCAGTCGCCGTACTCGCGCGCGGTGATCAGACATTTGCGCGACAGGGCCGGTTCGCCGTGGCGGATCAGGATAATCGCCCCGGGGCGCAGCGCGGCCGGCAGGCCCGACGACCTGGAGGAAGTCGGGTTCGCGGCGCGGTCTTCGGACGAATCGAGGGAGAGGGCTGGAGATGACATAGCGAAGGGACGGGCCTTAGATTTCAAGGCTTTAACGTCCTCAGTCCTCCCCAAGGGCCTGACATGGGCGACCGGCGACCGGCCTTATCCTCGAAGGTCGTAACCGCCCTCGCGCGAGGATACAACCTTCCGCGCATGTCGTTCCCGTGACTACCCACTGTGACGAACGCCTGTGACAATCTCTGGGCTCGCGCTAGTGGGGCTGCATGACCGAACTGGAAATACGACCCGCCCGTCCCGAGGACGCCCCGGCCCTGGGGGCGCTGGGCCGCCAGACCTTCATCGACACCTTTGTCACGGGATTCGGCATTCCTTATCCGGAAGACGACCTGAAGGCCTTCCTCGACGCCAGCTTCGATCCCGAACCGACGTTGAAGAAACTGGCCGAACCCGGCTGCGCCTGGTGGGTGGCCGAGCGGGACGGCGAACTGCTGGCCTTCGCAAACGCGGGGCCGAACGGCCTGCCCCACCCGGACGCCCGCCCCAGCCATATGGAGCTGCGACGTCTCTATGTGGCCAGGGCCGCGCAGGGGCTGGGCCTGGGAACCAGGCTGCTGACCCTGTCGCTGGAATGGATGCAGGCCCACACCGACGGCCCGCTGTGGATCGGCGTCTGGAGCGGCAACGAAAAGGCCCAGCGGCTCTATGCCGCCCATGGTTTCGAAAAGGCCGGCGAGTACGAATACCCGGTCGGCGCCTGGCGGGACCATGAGTTCATCTTGCGGCGCGGCTGAACCCTTGCGACGCGAGATCGCTAAGCCCGTATGGGCAAGGTTCGCATCGGCACGTCAGGCTGGGCCTACAAGGACTGGAACGGTCCCTTCTATCCCGAAGAGGTGAAGGCGAAGGACCGGCTGGCCTATATTTCGCGGCGCTTCTCCACGCTGGAGATCAACGCCAGCTTCTATCGCATGCCGACGGACAAGGCGGCCGCGGCGTGGCGTGAGCAGACGCCCGACGACTTTGTCTTCGCGTGGAAGGCGTCCCGCTACATCACCCACAACAAGAAGCTGACCGACCCCGCCGACAGCCTGACCTATATGTTCGACAGGACCGAGGGATTGGGCGAGAAGATCGGGCCGATCCTGTTTCAATTGCCGCCCAGTCTGCGACGCAACGATCAGCGCCTATCGGACTTCCTGAAAGCCCTGCCCCGGCGCGGCCGGTTCGTTTTCGAGTTTCGGCATTCCGACTGGTACGATCCTGCGGTGCTGGACCTCCTGCGCGACCACGGCGCCGGCTTCTGCATTTCGGATCACCACCATGCGCCCGCGCCTTTCGAGGTCACGGCCGACTTCGTCTATTTGCGGGGACATGGGCCCGGCGGTCGTTATCATGGTCGTTATGGGAAGGCCGCGCTGGAAGTCTGGGCCGAACACATTCGACGCTGGCGCAAGGACCACGACGTCTTCGTCTATTTCGACAACGACATCAAAAGCGCGGCGCCGGCGGATGCTCAGCAACTGATCGATATGCTGTCGCCGACCTGATAGGGTCGCCTGATGTTGCTGCCCTTCTTCACCGCCCTACGCGACGCCAAGGTTCCGGTGTCGATGAAGGAATGGCTCCATCTGATGGAGGCCATGGATCGCGATCTGGCCGGGCGCGAGGTCGAGGCCTTCTACCATCTGTCGCGGGCGGTCCTGGTCAAGGACGAGAAACACTATGATCGGTTCGATCAGGTGTTCGGGACGGTGTTCAAGGGCATCGAATCCATCGGGGCGGGCGAGGACCTGACGACCGACATCCCCGAGGACTGGCTGCGGCTGCTGAACGAGAAATATCTGACCGACGACGAGAAGGCCCAGGTCGAGGCGCTCGGCGGGTTCGACAAGCTGATGGAGACGTTGAAACAGCGGCTGGAAGAGCAGAAGGAACGCCATTCCGGCGGCAACCGCTGGATCGGAACCGGCGGAACCAGCCCCTTCGGCCACGGCGGCTATAATCCCGAAGGGGTGAGGATCGGCGGACCGGGGCGGCACGGCCGGGCGGTCAAGGTCTGGGAGAAGCGCGAGTTCAGAAACCTGGACGACACGGTCGAACTGGGCACCCGCAACATCAAGGTGGCGCTGCGCCGCCTGCGCCGGTTCGCCCGCGAGGGGGCGGCGGAGGAACTGGACATCGACGGCACCATCGACGGCACGGCGCGTCAGGGCTGGCTGGACATCCAGATGCGGCCCGAGCGGCGCAATACCATCAAGGTTCTGCTGTTCCTCGACATCGGCGGCTCGATGGACGGCCATATCAGGATGGTCGAGGAACTGTTCTCGGCCGCCCGGACCGAGTTCAAGAACCTGGAGTTCTTCTACTTCCACAACTGCCTGTACGAGGGCGTCTGGAAGGACAATCGGCGCCGGCATACCGAGCGGATTCCCACCTGGGACCTGCTGCACAAATATCCCGGCGACTGGCGCGCCATCTTCGTCGGCGACGCGACCATGTCGCCGTATGAGATCACCATGCCGGGTGGGTCGGTCGAACACTGGAACGAGGAGGCCGGCGCCGTCTGGATGAAGCGCGCCCGCCAGCAGTGGGACAAGTCGATCTGGTTGAACCCGGTTCAGGAACGCTACTGGAGCTACACCGCCTCGGTCGGCCTGCTGCGCGAGGTCATGGACGACCGGATGTTCCCCCTGACGCTGGAAGGGCTCGACAAGGCGATGCGCGCCCTGACAAGGTAGGTTCGCGTCTCAGGCGACTGCGCTCAGCCGCCAGCACCGAAAGGCCTGACCGATGATCGCCGCAGCCTTGGCTTTCTTCCTGTTGCAGCAGTCCGCCCCCGCCGTCGTGTGGGAGACCCCCGCGCCCGAGACGCCCGCCGAGACCGCCGCGGCATCCGTTCAACATGCAGTGCCGACCTGGGGCCTGGCCGATCCCTTCGCCTACGAGAGGGCGCGGTGCAGTCCTCTGGTGCGGGGCGCCAAACCGCTGGAGACCTGCCAGGCGGAGGTCCGCGAACAGCTGGCCCTGGCTCTCGGCCCCGATTTGCCCGACGCGCTCCGGCCGGCGGGCATGGCGGGCGACTGTCAGATGATGCAGGCTGGAGGCGAAGGCTCCCCCTATGCGGTTCAGTGCGGCGCTCGTTCGAGCGATGCAGCCGCGTCGTCTTTGCCGCAGGAAATGGATTGTCGCCCTCGCCCGGTCGAAGGCGGTTTCAGTTCAGAATGTCGTCCGGTCGACGCCACGACCAGCAAGGGCCTGTCGCTGAAACTCTGGGGCGGCGACAGGGATCGATAACGAAAACGCCGCCCGCGTCGGCGGACGGCGTTTCGGCATTTACGGACTGAGAAAACTCAGTTGCGGTTGTCGCGAAGACTGTCTTTCACGCCGCCAACGGCGTTCTGGACCTTGCCTTCTACCTGATCCGCCTTGCCTTCGGCTTCCATTTTGGAGTCGCCGGTCACCTTGCCCGCGGTCTCCTTGATCTTGCCGCCGACGTTCTTGGCCGAGCCTTCGATACGATCTTGATCTGGCATGATATTTCTCCTGTTCTCGGAGACGCCGTGATGGCGTCGCGAGTCACCAAAGAAACGGGATAACGGAGAGGCTTGTTCCGTAACGCTCAGCTTGCGCGACGTAGCCAGACCGCCAGAGCCCAGGCATGAGCGTCGTGGCGCAGGCGCGACAGGGCGAAGGTCGGCTCCAGCCACACCAAGGTGTGATCGTCCTCGCATTTGGCGTCCGGGTTGTCAGCCGTAACCGAGGCGGTCCAGAAGCCCCCGACATTGTACAGGGGTTCGCCGGTGCTTTTCAGATGATACTGGCCCGCCTCGGTGATGCGGTTCAGAGGCGCCACCGTCAGACCCGTCTCCTCGATGAACTCGCGCACCAGGGCCTGAACCTCGGTCTCCTCGCCGTCCACCGCCCCTCCGGGGAGGTCGAAATAGGGACCGTTGGACCGTTCCACCCGGACGCAGGCGATCAAACCGTCACGCTCGACGACGCCGAAGGCCGTCGCGCGATGGCGATAATGGAGAGCGGGATTTCGGACGCCGAACTGAAGCATGATGAGAACCGACCCTAGAGGTCGAACGCCAGCCTGGCGCGCACA
The DNA here is from genome assembly GCF_013912065.1 of Brevundimonas sp. Lineage (GTDB taxonomy): Bacteria > Pseudomonadota > Alphaproteobacteria > Caulobacterales > Caulobacteraceae > Brevundimonas. The sequence goes on along the minus strand of NZ_JACESA010000003.1, from coordinate 75,683 downwards.
CCCTTGTGGGCCGCGTCGAATTCGACGGCCGACCGCAGACCCGAGGCCATGGCCGAGATGATCTTGCCGCCCAGGCCGGTGCCCTTGGGTGTTCCGTCGCCCATGCCGGGTCCGTCGTCCTCGACCGTGAGTATGGCCCGGTGCTCGCCCTCGGGCTTCAGCGTGATGCGGATCTCGCCGCCCTGCCCCGGCAGATAAGCGTATTTCACCGCATTGGTGACCAGTTCGGTGACGACGACGCCCAGGGACACGGCCTGGTCGGTCGTCACCCACAGGGGGGCGGCGTCGACGATCAACTGCGGCGATCCCTCGCCTGGCCCGACCGACTTGGACAGTTCGTCCATCAGGCCTTCCAGATATTCGTCCATGGCCACGCGGCTCATGTCGCCCGAGGTGTAGAGGCGGCGGTGGACGTGCGCGACCGCCTCGATCCGGGCCTGGGACTCGCGCAGGGCTTCGCGCGCACCCTCGTCGCTGACGTGGCGCATCTGCAGCGACATGAAGCTGGAGACCAGTTGCAGCGAGTTGCCGACGCGGTGGTTGACCTCGCGCAGCATGGCCTCGGCGCGGTCGCGGGCCAGGCGGATTTCTTCCTGCGCGATCTCGTTCTCGCGCTGCAGGCGGCGACGCAGCACGGCGCCTTCCAGCGCCGACCGCAGCAGGGAGGTGAAGTCCTCCGAAACATCCTTGATCACATAGTCGGCCGCGCCGGCCCGCAGCGCCGCCACGGCGATCCGTCCGTCCTGGGCGCCGGTCACATAGACGATCGGTGGCGGCGCGGTCAGGGCCAGGATGTCGGGCAGGACATCCAGCCCGTCACGGCTGGGCATATAGTGATCCAGGGCGCAGACGTCGTAGGGATTGGCCGCCAGCAGTTCGAGACCGGCGTCCCCGTCGGGGGCGCAGGTGACGGCGTAACCGTGCCGGCCTAGCTCCTTCTCGACCAGCCGCGACAGGCCGCGGTCGTCGTCGATATAGAGCAGGCGAATGACCCCCGTGGCCGTGATTATTCGATCTCCGGGGCCTGCATCACCGACAGGAACAGGCCCAGTTGGCGAATGGCGCCGGCGAAGGACTCATAGTCCACCGGCTTGGTTATATAGACGTTGCAGCCCAGATCGTAGCAGCGCTGAATCTCGACCTTGTCGTCGGTGGTCGTCAGAACCACGACGGGCGCGCGCTTCAGGCGGTCGTCGCCCTTCACACGTTCCAGAATGTCGGTTCCCGACATATCCGGCAGGTTCAGATCCAGCAGGATCAGCAGGGGGCCGTTGGCGAGGATTTCCGGGCTGAACAGATAGTCGAGCGCCGCGCCGCCCTCATCGAAATGCTTGATCTCGTTGTTGATATTCGCGCGGCGAATATTTTTCTCGATCAGTTTGGCGTGGCCGTGGTCGTCCTCGACCATGATGATTTTGACGGCTTGCGTCACAGTACGCCTCCGGGTTCCGACAGGATCAGTCGTTTGGGGAATTTCAGCAGGAAAGTCGAGCCCTTGCCGAGCTCGGACTCGATGTCGATCGTTCCACCGATCCGTCTGACGCTGTTTCGCACGAAGGCCAGGCCCAATCCCTCCCCGGTTCGGTCCTGTCGGCCCGAGCGGCGGAACAGTTCGAAGATCCGCTCGTGGTCCCGAGGCGCGATGCCGCGACCGTTGTCGGTGACCCTGTAGGCGACCCAGCCGCCCGCTACGTCTTCGCCGGACACGACGATCTCGCCGGGCCGGTCCGCATCCAAATACTTCACGGCGTTGTCGATCAGATTGCCGAAGATCTGCTCCATCGACAGACGGTCGCTTTCGACGGCGGGCAGGTCTTCGACAATGATCCGAGCGCCCGAGGCCTCGGTCTGATGGTGGACGCTGTCGGCGATGTTCTGGACCATGAGGCCCATGTCCAAGGTCTCGGGCAACAGATTGCGGCGCCCTTCCCTGGACAGTTTCAGGATGGCGTTGATCAGCCGATCCATCTTCTCGGTCGAGGCGCGGATGAAACCCAGGGCCTCGGGCATGTCCTCACGGACGGCGGTCACGACGTCAGCCCCAACCTCGCCGTGGGTTTCGGCCTCGGAGATCGCTTGATCGATAACCTTGCCCGCCTGCTCCAGTTCGGAGGTGTAGCCCATGACGTTGACCAGGGGCGCGCGCAGGTCGTGGCTGACGATATAGGCGAAGCGCTGGATTTCTTCGTTGGCGCGCGTCAAGGCGCCGGTGCGGTCCCGCACGGTGTCCTCGAGGCCCGCGTTCAGCGCGTCCAGCTCTTCGCGGGCCTTCTGAATCTCGCCGACGTAGCGCCGGACCATCCACGCCGACAACAGAGCCAGGATCAGGACCAGGAGGCCCGCAATGGAGTTCATCACCACAGTCACGAAACCGGCCCGTTCAGAGGTGCGGGTGCGTTCGACGATGCGGGCGGACTTGAGGGCGTCTAAGTCGTCGATCGCCACACGCAACTCGTCCATGTAGCGCTTGCCCTGGCCGGAGCGTACCGACTGGATCGCCTGTCCGATACGGCCCGCCCGCGCGAGCGTCAGCGTCTCCTCCATCTCTCCCAACTTGGCGTCCGCGAGGCGGTGTATGCGCGCCACAGACGTCCGAAGGGTCGGATCCGCCACGGCCGCCTGCTCCAGCAAGGCGAGCGCAGGCTCACGCTCGCCTCTCGCCCTCTCGAACGGCGCCAGAAAGTCGCTTCGTCCCGTCAGCAGAAAGCCGCGCTGGGCTGTCTCGGCGTCCAGCATCGAGATCAAGACAGTGCGCGACGCCCGTCGCATCTGCTGGGCGTATTCGATCCTGTCGTTCGCCTCCGCGGTCCGACGGATCATGACGAAGGTCGAGACATTGACCGTCAGCAGCAGAACAAAGGCCAGGATCAGCAGGCCGGCCATGGACCGGACGAGGGACGGCGTTCGCACGAAGTCGCTGAAACGCGACGAGTACTGGCGTGAGAGAGGGATCATGACGCGGAGCATTAGCGGCGCATCGGGCCGCGTCAAACGCCTGTTCGACGAAACCTGCGGTCATTTCGCGTCTTCTGGTTAATATGGCTCAAGCTCGACCTGGAGGGGGCGGGCGCCAAGGGGAGTGGGGACGATGATCTGGTGGTGGTGGATTTTGCCGGCGGCGGTGGCGCTGCTCGGCCTGGTGGTCCTGATCGGGGGGTTGAGAGCCCTGTTCGGCGGCAAACCTTTTCGCGGGGTCGCGGGGACGGTCTTCGGCGGCGGGGTGATCTGGGCGGCGTCCCTGGCGACCCTGTTCGGCATGAATCTTCAGACCTATGACCGGCTGACCTACGAAAGGCCGGTCGCGACCCTGACACTGCGCCAGCTTGGGCCGCAGTATTACGAGGTCAATCTGGTCCAGCCCGCGCGCGAGAGCCAGACGGCGCCGGCCGGCGCTTTGTACCCAATCCACGGCGACGACTGGCGTATCGAAGCCCAGGTGCTGAAGTGGAAGCCATGGGCCAATGTCCTGGGTCTGGATTCCGAATATCGACTGGACCGGCTGTCCGGCCGCTATAGGACGGTCGAGCAGGAACTGCACGGCGATCGCAGCGTCTATGACCTGGCGGCGGTCGAGGCCAACGCCCGCAACGGCGCCGTGCCGTTCAAGGTCGAGGCCTGGGACGCCATCCGCCGCTATCGCCGCTATGTCGACGCCGCCGACACCCTGTATGGATCGGCCGCCTATATGCCGATGGCGGACGGGGCCAAGTACGAGGTCTGGATCACCCAGTCGGGTCTGGTCGCCCGCCCCGTCAACGACGTGGCCCGCAACGCCTCGGCCGGCGGCTGGACCGTCGCGAGCTAGACCTGTCCCAGGGTCCGCAGCTTGGCGCGGGGGTGGATCTCGTTCTGGCTCATCACCACGGTCTGCCCCCGGAAACGCTCGATGATCGAGCGGACATAGGGGCGGGTCTGGGGGCCGGTCAGCAGGACGGGATTTTCGCCCGACATGGCGATGCGCTCGAAGGTGTCGCGGACGCTGCGGATGAAGTCCTGCAGGCGTGACGGCGCCATGGCCAGCTGCTTGTCCTCGCCGCCGCCGATCAGGCTTTCGGCGAAGGCGGCTTCCCATTCGGGCGACAGGGTGACGATCGGCAGGGCGCCATCGCCGCCCTGATGCTGCCAGCACAGCTGGCGCGCCAGGCGGGCGCGCACATGTTCGACCAGGGTGGTGACGCTGGAACTGTGCGGCGCCGCTTCAGCCAGACCTTCCAGAATGGCCGGCAGATCGCGGATCGACACCTTCTCGCGCAGCAGGGACTGAAGCACACGCTGCAGGGTGGTGACGGTGACGACGCTGGGGATCAGTTCCTCGACCAGCTTCTTCTCCTCGACGCCCAGCTCCTTCAGCAGCTTCTGCACCTCGCCGTAGGAGAGCAGATCGGCCATGTTCTCCTTGAGGATCTCGGTCAGGTGGGTGGTCAGCACCGTCGAGGGATCGACCAGCGTATAGCCGTGGAAGGTGGCTTCCTCGCGCAGGTTCTCGTTGATCCAGGTGGCGGGCAGACCGAAGGCGGGTTCGCGCATATGCTCGCCCGGCAGCTCAACCTGACGGCCGGCCGGGTCCATCGCCATCAGATGGCCCAGACGAACCTCGCCCGCCCCCGCCTCCATCTCCTTGATGCGGATGGCGTAGCCCTGGGTCGGCAAACGCATATTGTCGAGGATGCGAACCTGCGGAATGACGAAACCGTATTCCTGAGCCAGGGAGCGGCGCAGGGCCTTGATCTGGTCGGTCAGGCGCCGCCCCTCCAGATCATTGATCAGGCTGAGCAGCGAATAGCCCAGCTCGATCTTGACCTCGTCGATGGTCAGGATGTTGGAGATCGGCTCCTCGACCTCCTCCCTGGGCTTGGCGTTGGCGGCGGCGATCTCCGCCTCGGTCGGTTCGGGTTTCAACCGGCTTCGGCCCAGCTTCCAGGCCATGAAGCCCGAGCCGATGGCCAGGGCTGCGAACGGTAGCAGCGGCATGCCGGGGATCAGACCGATCAGGCCGGCCGCGCCCGACACCACGCCCAACGAAACAGGGTTGGTGGCCAGCTGGGTCACCAGGGCCTTGTCCGCAGTACCCTCGACGCCCGCCTTCGACACCAGGAAGCCGGCGGCGATCGAGATGATGATGGCCGGCACCTGGGTGACCAGACCGTCGCCGATGGTCAGCTGGACATAGGCGTTGGCCGCATCCATGGCGGGCATGCCGTGCTGGATCGTGCCGATCAGAATGCCGCCGATGGCGTTGATGAAGGTGATGATCAGGCCGGCGACCGCATCGCCGCGCACGAATTTGGACGCGCCGTCCATGGCGCCGAAGAAGGTCGATTCCTGCTCCAGCTCCTTGCGGCGCAGCTTGGCCTGGTCCTCGGTGATCAGGCCCGACGACAGGTCGGCGTCGATGGCCATCTGCTTGCCCGGCATGGAGTCCAGGGTGAAGCGGGCCGAGACTTCGGCGATCCGGGTCGAACCCTTGGTGATGACGACGAAGTTCACCACCAGGATGATGGCGAAGATGATCACCCCGATGATAAAATTGCCGCCCATCATCAGTTGGCCGAAGGCGTTGATGACCTGACCGGCGCTGTCGTGGCCTTCCTGCCCGTGCGTCAGGATCAGCCGGGTCGACGCCAGGTTCAGACCCAGGCGGAACAGGGTCGAGACCAGCAGGACCGTCGGGAAGATGGCGAAGTCCAGGGGCCGCTTCATCATCACGGCCGTCATCAGGATCAGCACGCTGGACACCAGCGAGATCGCCAGCAGCAGGTCCAGAAGCATCTTCGGAACCGGCAGGATCAGCAGCATGATCACGCCGATCACGCCGACCGCCATCAGCACTTCGCCGCGGTTAACCCAACTCAGCACGTCCCGACCGGTCGGGCGCGCCATGCCGTCCTTCATCATGACCGTCGTGTCAGTCACGGTTCAAGGCTTTCAGGGCGCGGCGGGTCGCCTCGGCGATCACGGCGTCGCGCTGATCGTCCGTCGCCTCGGTCGCCCCGATGAAATAGGCGGCGACGATGACGGGCGAGCCGCTCAGCGGCGTCAGGATGCCGACGTCGTTGGCGGCTCCATTGGCGCCCGTCCCGGTCTTGTGCGCCACGCTCCAGCCTTCGGGCGCTCCGGCCTTGATCCGGTTGGGCCCCGTCGGCGAGGCCAGCAGCCAGCCGGTCAGCAGGCTGTCATGGTCGGGCGTCAGCCGGTCGCTGAACGCCATCTCGCGGATATTGGCCAGCGTCTGTTCGGGCAGGCAGGTGTCGCGCGGGTCATTGGGCAGGGCGGTGTTCAGGTCCGGCTCCAGGCGCGAGATCGCAGTGGTGGTGTCGCCGAAGGTCGGCCACCACGAACGCCATACGGCGATTCCGCCCATTTCGCGGATCAGGATATTGGCCGCCGGATTGTCGCTGACCTCCACCGCGGCCTGCATCAGTTCGCGGATCGTCAGGGTGCGCCCCACGGCCTTCTCGGTCACGGGCGCGTGGGGGATCATGTCGGTCTGGACGATGGGAACGGCGCGGTCCAGCCGCTCTTCGTCGCGCTGCACCCGTTCCAGGGTCGCGACCGCCAGGAAAGCCTTGAAGGTCGAACAGAAAGGGAAACGTTCCTGGGCGCGCCATAGCACGCGCCGGTCGCTGCCGATATCGAGGGCCGCGAAGCCCAGTCGGCCGCCGTGGCGCGCTTCCAGGTCGGACAGGAAGATGTCGGCGGCCGGCTCGGCCCTGACCTTGGCCTGACTGCGGGGCGTGCAGGCGGCGAGAGCCCCGCCCAGCCCCCCGGCCAAGCCGAGGCTCAGGCCGAGGCCGAGCGCGCCGCCGATCGCCGCCCTTCTGTCCGGACCGCGTCCCATGTTCAGGCCGCGTAGCCGGAAGCGGAGACGCCCGACTGGGGCGCGGGAATGGTCGTGCCCTCGTCGGCGTATTCGTTCAGCTTGTTGCGCAGGGTGCGGATCGAGATGCCCAGGATGTTGGCCGCATGGGTGCGATTGCCCAGGCAATGGGTCAGGGTGTCCAGGATCAGGGTCTTCTCCATCGCCGCCACCGTCTGGCCCACGAAACTGCGGGTCACCGCATCGGCCGCCTGGGCCGCGCGGGCTGCGACGCCGCCGCCATAGGGGGCCTCATGCCCCGTCGCGCCCGGGCCGGTCATGGCCGAAGACGGGGTCAGGGGCTGGCCGTCCGGCAGGCGGATGGCGTCGACGTCGATTTCCGGTCCGGTGGCCAGCAGCACCGCCCGGTGCATGGCGTTCTCCAGCTCACGGACGTTGCCGGGCCAACGGTGGGCGATGATCGCATCGCGCGCCCGGGCCGATATCGGCCGCACCGGCACGCCGTTGGCGGCGGCGTATTTCTTGATGAAATGCTCGGCCAGGACGCCGATGTCGCCCGGACGTTCGCGCAGGCTGGGCAGGCGCAGGTTCACCACGTTCAGCCGGTACAGCAGATCCTCGCGGAACGTGCCTTCCGACACGGCGCGGGCCAGGTCGCGGTTCGAGGTGGCGATAATGCGGATATTGACCGAAACCGGCTTGGAGCCGCCGACCCGGTCGATCACCCGCTCCTGGATGGCGCGCAGCAGTTTGGCCTGGAGCCGGGCGTCCATCTCGGAAATTTCGTCCAGCAGCAGGGTGCCGCCGTCGGCCTCTTCGAACTTGCCGATGCGGCGCGCGACGGCGCCGGTGAAGGCGCCCTTCTCGTGCCCGAACAGCTCGGATTCCAGCAGATTGTCGGGAATGGCGGCGCAGTTGACGCTGATGAAGGGGCGTTCCGACCGGCGGGAGTTGTCGTGCATGTAGCGCGCCATCACCTCCTTGCCGACGCCGCTTTCGCCGGTGATCAGGATCGAGGCTTCCGAGCGCGCCACCTGGTCGGCCAGTTGCAGCACCGCCTTCATCGACGGGTCGGCCGAGATCATCGGCTTCTCGTCGTCGGCGACGGCCGACAGGACGGCGGCGATCAGCTCGGTTTCCGGCGGCAGGGGGATGAATTCCTTGGCCCCGGCCTTGATGGCCGCCGCCGCCTCGCGCGCATCCGCGTCGATGCCGAAGGCGACGACGGGGACCGTGATCCGCTCGGCCTCGTTCGCCGCGATCAGGGCGGCGATGTCGAGCTGATAATCGACCATAAGCAGGTCGGCGCCCTGCCCTCGTCGCAACTGCTCGGTCGCCTGGTCCGCGCGCTCGACGTGGCTGACCTTGGCGCCGTGCGCCATGGCCATCTTCACCGCCGAAGCGAGCTGTCCGCTCAGTCTGCCTACCACCAGAAGACGCATTGTTCTTCTCCTCTAAATCTTTCAGTCGGATCGCCGTCGCCTCGCCGCGCAGAGCCTGCGCGGCGTCGCATCAGCCGCCCGAGTCTTCGGTCTTGATGATTTCCGTCATGGTCACGCCCAGCCGGTCGTCGACGACGACGACCTCGCCGCGCGCGATCAGGCGGTTGTTCACGAAAATGTCGATCGCCTCGCCGACCTTGCGGTCCAGCTCCAGCACCGATCCCTTGTTCAGCTTCAACAGCTGGGCCACCGACATGTGCGACTTGCCCAGGACGGCCGAGATGTTGACCGGCACCTCGAAGACCGTGGCCAGGTCGGCGGCGGTCTTGTCGCCGTGGTCCTCGGCCAGAGCCAGGGCGGTGGAGTCCGGGAACTCTTCCAGCGAAAGGTCGTCGGAGGCCATCAGAACTCACTCCGTTCAGCTGCAATAGGGGGTTCGGCGTGCCCGGCCTCGGCGGCCAGGGCGGCGGTCAGGGCTTCGGCCACGCGCTGGGCGCAACCGTCCGGATCATGGTCGGCGCGTCCGTCCGCCCATTCGAGCCGGAAGGCGGCCGAACCCAGGCCCGGCTCGTCGCGGAAGGCCACGACGCCGGTGAAGCCGCTGTCGGCGCAGGCCTGTTCGATCTGGCTCCGCGCCTGATCGTCCAGCCCGGCCGCGCGCACGACCAGGCGCGGCGAGGCGTCGATCTCCTGCGCCAGCATCTCCAGAGCGGCGCGCAAGGGCGCCTGTGGGAAACGCTCCAGCGCGGCGCCGCCGATGGCGCGGGCGGCGGCGAGGGCCAGGTCGGCGGACTGTTCGCGATGCGCCTGGGCGACGCCTCGCAGCGAGGGCATGGCGGCCGCGACGCCCTGGGCGATATTGGTCAGGGCCATGGCGCGGACGTTGTCGATCTCGGCCAGCGCTTGCTGGCGCGCCTCCAGACGGGCGTGGGCCACCAGGGCGTCCACCTCGGCGGGCAGATAGCTGCGCTTGGCCGGCTTCCAGCTTCCCGGGCGCACCACCGCGCCGGTGGCGTCGAACTCGGTGTCGAAGGCGAAGGGAGTGCTCATGTCAGTAGATCAGCTCGTCGTCGCTGCCCTGGCCGGCCAGCATGATTTCGCCGCGCGCCGCCAGATCCTTGGCGACCTGGACCATGGCCATCTGGGCGGTGTCGACGTCCTTCAGACGAACAGGCCCCATGGATTCCATGTCCTCGCGCATGATCTTGGACGCGCGCTCGGACATGTTGGAGAAGAACATCTCGCGAAGGGATTCGGATGCTCCCTTCAGGGCCAGACCCAGCGAATCCTTGTCGACCGCGCGCAGAAGGGTCTGAACACCACCGGGATCCAGCTTGGCCAGATCCTCGAACACGAACATCAGGGCGCGGATACGCTCGGCGGATTCGCGGCTGCGCTCTTCCAGAGCGCCGATGAACCGGGCCTCGGTCTGACGGTCGAAGCTGTTGAAGATGTCGGCCATCATCTCGTGGCTGTCGCGCTTCGAGGTCCGCGCCAGGTTCGACATGAATTCGTTCCGCAGCGTCGCCTCGATCTTGTCCAGGATTTCGCGCTGGACCGGCTCCATGCGCAGCATGCGCTGCACGCATTCCAGGGCGAAGTCTTCCGGCAGGGCGGTCAGCACGCGGGCGGCGTGGTCGGACTTCACCTTCGACAGGATGACGGCGACCGTCTGGGGATATTCGTTCTTCAGATAGTTGGCGAGGACCGCCTCGTTCACATTGCCCAGCTTGTCCCACATGGTCCGGCCGGCCGGACCCCGGATTTCCTCCATCAGACCGTCGACGCGATCCTGGGGCAGGAAGGCGGCCAATAGCCTCTGGGTCTGTTCGTAGCTGCCCATGACCGAGCCGGAACCGGCCAGGCCCGAGACGAACTCGATCATCAGGGCTTCGACCGCTTCGGCGGTCACATTCCCCAGGGTGGCCATGGCCTGGGAGATCTCCTTGACCTCCTCGTCGTCCAGCCGCTCCCAGAGCGCCGTGTGCTCTTCGCCCAGCGCCAACAGGATGACGGCCGCCTTCTCCGGCCCCGACAGCTTGTTGGGGTCGTCGATGGCCTGTTTCTTGGAAACGAGCTTGGCCATCAGCCTTCCGCCACCCAGCTGCGCAGAATGCCGGCGGCCTCATCAGGGTGCGCTTGAACGAAGTCGGCGACCTTCTTGACCGAGGACGCCTTAACCTGGCCCTCGATCCGGGCGATGTCGATCTTCTGATCCATCTCGTTTGGGGCAGGCAACTGCACCAACTGCGGCAGGCCGTCAGGACCGATCACCGTGGTCGTCACCGTCGTGACGGGCAGGCCGTCGGGTCCGGTGATCGCCGTCGGGGCTCCGCCGCTCGCCGCCGTCTTCAGCAGCGGGCGCAGCACGAAGAAGATCAGCAGCAGGGCGACGACGGCCAGGATGCCCAGCTCGATCAGCCGCATGACGTCCGTCCGGGAGAAGTCCAGCAACGACGACTTGCCTTCCAGTCCGCCGGCTATGCCGGTGTCGTGGTTGAAGCGGACATTGATGACCTCGATCTTGTCGCCCCGCGCCTCGTCGATGCCGGCGGCCGCGCCCACCAGGGCCTTGATCTGGGCGATCTCCTCGGCGGTGCGCGGTGCATAGGTCGGTTCGCCCTTGCCGTCGGCGGCCGGGGTCCATTTGCCGTCCACCGCCACCGCGATCGCCAGCTTCTTGACCTCGCCCGGCTCCTTGGTCGTCGTCGTGGTGGTGTTCGAGATCTCGTAGTTGGTCGTCTCGGCGTTCTCGGCGCTGGTCGCGCCGGCGGGCGTGGTCGCCGGGTCCGCGCCACCGGGGATATTATTGGTCGCGGTCACGCCGCCGTCGTTCTGACCCGTCGTGTCCGACGATTGCGATCCGTTCGTGGTGGTCGAGCGAACGACCTGGCCGTCCGGGTCGAACTTCTGTTCCTGGGTCGTGGAGCGGCTCTGGTCGATATCAGCCGTCACCTGGACCCGCGCGGCCCCGATGCCGACAACGCCCTCGACGATGTCCTTGATCCGGGCCTGCAACTGGGCCTCGGTATTGCCCTTGGCCTCGGCGGCCGAGGCGGAGCTGAACGTCCCATCGTCGCCGCCTGCGGCCAGGGTGCGATTGTTCTGGTCGGCGACGGTGACGCGGTCCGGCTTCAGATTGGGCACCGAGGAAGCTACCAGGTTGCGGATCGCCCGCACCTGATCGGGGGTCAGATCGCGGCCGCCCAGCCCGACCAGAACCGCGGCGGTCGGTTCGGCGGCGGCCGCGGTGAACATCTCGCGGCGTGGCATGGTGATATGCACCCGCGCGGCGGTGATGCCGCGCATCGACATGATGGTGCGCGACAGTTCGCCCTGCAGGGCGCGCTGCTCGTTCAGCTGCTGCTGGAACTCGGTCTGGCCCAGCACCGACTGGTTGTCGAAGATTTCGTACCCGACCGACCCGGAGGTCACGAGCCCCTTCTCGGCGATCAGCATCCGCGCCGTGCCGACGTCGTCGCGATTGACCATCACGGTCGAACCGTCGCCCTTCGACGTATATTTGATGCCCGCCTGTTGCAGGGCGCTGGTGATCTCGCCGGCTTCGCGCAGATCCAGATTGGAATAGAGCAAGGCGTCGGGCGCCTGGCCCATGCGCAGCATGACGGCCACCAGCACGGCGGTCACGCCCGCGGCGACGCCGAGGACCGCGGCCAGACGGCCGATCCCGAACTTCTGCAACGCCGCCGTAAAGCCGCCCACGCGTTCCCGCCCCAAACTCGCGGAAGACACTGACGCCCCGCTAGGCAGAAAATGCCGCCTCGATGGTAAACGTGGCGTTAAGAGACGTTTACGAGCACGCCCCAGGCTCTCGAACAGGCGGAAAACAGCGTTCGCGGGTTTGTGATCTATCGTGACCGAACCTGTGACGAGATTCGGACGTACCTTCCGTACACGCTCCCGCTAGAGGGGCCTGGAGGAAACGATGACGTTCTGGAACCCCGACCACCGCCCTCTGAAATCAGAGGGCCTGCGCGCCGCCCTTGGCTATGCGGCCGCCGCCGTGGTTTCCATCGGTGTCTGGGCGGCGCTGGCCAGCCTGATGCCCTGACGCGGAGCCTCGGGTCGAGCCTCTACTTCCGCCCCGCCCGCTCCAGTTCAGGCAGAACCGGCGGCGCCCCTGAAGGCAGGGGGGCTTTCGGATCTTTCAGCCAGGACACGACGTCGCGATAAACCACCTCTGCGTCGAGGTCGCGGTTCAGCAGGTGCCAGCCGTCCGGATACCAGGCGGTGCGAAGGGTCCTGCCCTCCCTCTCAGCCCGTTCAAGCGCGAGTCGCATCGGCCCCCGCTTAACCACCTCGTCATGGGCCCCGTACATCAGGATGGCGTCGCCCCGAATACGGCCGAGACTGAGCGACGACGTCTCCATCAGATCCACGAGCCCGTAGATCGTGTCGAACCGGGTCGCGAGAATGCTCATCGGATCGCGTCCGTTGCGGATCAGCTCGAGCGTGTTGGACGAGGCGTGGATGTCGCGGGTGATGAACTCGGGCGGCTCCAGCGCCACATCGCCCAAGGCTCTCGCAGCGATGTTGAGCGCCGCGCTGTTCAACGGCCCTTGCGTCGACCAGCCCCAGACGCCCGGCGCCAGCAGCACCAACCGGTCGGCGTCGGGCGGGTTGTCAGAACCGAAGGTCGCCGCCGCCACCGACCCGCCCATGCTCTCGCCCACCACGGCGATGACGGCGTGTGGATAACGGGCGCGGGCCAAGGCCGTGACCTCGCGCAGATCGTCGGTCATCCGCGCCTGCCCGGCCCAGACGCCCCGCCCCGGCGCCGCGCCGAACCCGCGCTGATCATAGGCCCAGGTCTCGATCCCCTGTTCGGCCCACCACGGCCCCGCCAGTCGGAAGCTGGCGTCGTGGTCGTTCATGCCGTGCAGGGCCACGATCACCGCCCAGGGCGCCCGATCCTGCGGCCCCCAACGCAGATAGGGCAGCCGCGCGCCGTCGGACATGACCAGTGCCTGATCCTGAACATTCGGTCCGGCGAACCCGGCAGGCGGGGTCAACGGCGGCTGGATGTGAGGCGAGACGCAGGCGGACAGGGCCAAGGCGGCGCCGAAGGCTGCAATCCGAACCGGGATCATGACAATATCTCCCTCACCCGCCGGCGCAGGTATGGAACCACCTCGTCGTCGAACCAGGCGTTCTTCCTCAGCCAGGCCGTATTGCGCCAGGACGGATGGGGCAGGACTAACAAGTCCGGCGCATATTCCCGCCACGCGTGGACGGTCTGCGTCATGTTCTGCTTCGCGCGTCCGCCCAGCGCCCAGGCCTGGGCGTATCCGCCGACCAGCAGGGTCAGTTCCATCGCCGGCAGGGCCTCAATCAGCCGGGGCCGCCACAGGTCCGCGCAGCGGGGCGGCGGCGGATAGTCCCCGCCTTTCGGAGCCGTTCCAGGATAACAGAAGGCCTGGGCCGCGACCCCGATCCTAGGATCGGCGTAGAAGGTTTCGTAGTCCACGCCCATCCAGTCGCGCAGCCGGTCGCCCGACGGATCGGTGAACGGCAGGCCGCTCTCGTGCACCCGCCGTCCCGGCGCCTGGCCGCAGATCAGCAGCCGCGTCTCGGAAAAGACCCGCACCACAGGGCGAGGCGTGTGCGGCAGCACGCCCGCGCAGGCGCGGCAGGCGCGGATGTCGTTCAGAACCGCGTCGAGATCAGTCGTCATCGTCCTCGACGACCGGCGGACGGCGACTGAGGGCCAGGGCCGTCTCTTCCTCGGTCGGCTGGCGCAGGCGCGTCACGCCGCGAAAATTGTCGGGATCGACGGGCTTGCCCTTCTTGGTGATGGTCAGCTTGCCCTGACGCATCAGGCCCAGGGCCGTGGCCCGCACCTTGGGCAGCATGCGCTGCCACTGCTCCGGCTGCAGCTCTTTCGCCACCTCGGCGGGTTCGATGCTCTTGCCCGGCTCCAGGCCAGCCAGTTTGTTCAGAATTGCGGTTTCGATCGGATCGCTCATTGCGCCTATATGCTGCACCGCGAGACCAGAAGTAAGGCCGAGTCGTCATGCCGAAGAAAATCACCGTCACCGAAGGCGAGTTCGCCGGCTGGCAGACCTATGATCTGCACGACACCTTCGACGTGGTGGTCGGCCCCTTCTATGGCCGGCTGGACCCGGACGGGCACATGCGCTGCGCCTTCCGCGCCGAGCAGAAACACATGAATGCGGGCGGGCGGATGCACGGCGGCTGTCTGATGACCTTCGCCGATATCGCCATGTTCCAGATCGCCTATCAGGAGATGGAGGGCGCCTCGGGCGTGACCGTCCAGCTGGATTCCACATTCATCGACGGCGCCTATGTCGGCGAACTGATCGAGGCGACGGGCCAGGTGACCAAGGCCGGCAAGAGCCTGATCTTCGTGCGCGGTCAGATCAATACCGGCGAGCGGCTGCTGATGACCTTCTCGGGCGTGATCCGCAAATTCACGCCACGCGGCTGACGCGCACGAGTCCCGCCATGATCAGGGCGAAGACGGCGGCCGGCCACAGGGCCGCCAGCCCCAGCCGACCGAACGTCAAGGCGCCCAACACCGCGCCGAACGTCAACCCGGCCCACAGCGTCAGATAGTGCCGGTAGGCGGATCGATCGCCGCCCTTGACCGCCCCCGCCAGAGCCTGGCCCAGCTTGACCAGGGTTCCGGTCATATAGGTCAGGCTGACGCCCACCTCTCCGTTTCTCAGGAAGACCGAATTCTCGGCCCCCATGGCCATAACCATCAGGCCGATGGTCGCCGGGATCAGCCCGAACCCCGCCGCAGCGGCCGCCAGAGCCAGCAGCAGGGCCTCGAACATCAGGACCCGGCTGCGGGAGCGCGCGCTTTCTCCGCCCGCGACCAGGGCGCCGGCGAAAGACCCCAGGACGAACAGGCCCAGTATGGCGGCCAGATGAGCCGCCGCCGCCCAATTCCCCTCGGCCACATTGGCCGCGAACCGGGTCGAGTTGCCGCTCATGAAGGAGACGAAGACGCCGCCCAGCTGCAGAAAGCCCAGGCTGTCCACATAACCGGCCAGTCCCGCCAGCAGCAGGGCCAGCCAGCGATGGGAGGGCGCCAGCGACCGCATGGCCGCTCAGACCCCCGCCTTGGCCGCC
This sequence comes from Brevundimonas sp., assembly GCF_013912065.1. Lineage (GTDB taxonomy): Bacteria > Pseudomonadota > Alphaproteobacteria > Caulobacterales > Caulobacteraceae > Brevundimonas. Next base: position 60,305 of record NZ_JACESA010000003.1, on the reverse strand, counting down.
GGCCGCTCCCGGCAGGCGTCGAACCAGCGATGCAGGTTCTCGAACTCGGCGGGCGGCCGATAACGGACCATCCGCGCGAAATCGAGGCCGACGACGGCGACCACGTCGGCGATGGTGAACCGGTCCAGGGCGATGAATTCATGCTCCGCCAGATGGCGGTCCAGGGTCTTCATGAAACGCTCGGCGGACACACGGTTGTAGTCGGCCACCTGCGGAATTTGCGTCGCCTCCAGCGCCGCAAGGGCGGGGTGCGAGTGGCGAACGTTCAACATGATCGGATTGGATAGATAGAACTCGCACCGACGGGTCCACATCTCGACCACCGCCTGCTCGCACGCGTCGCCGCCGAACATGTTCGGTTCGGGATAGAGGGCTTCCAGATAGCGGCAGATGGCCACCGATTCCGAAATCGTCATGCCGTCGTCCAGCTCAAGCGCCGGAAGGTGCGGGACGCCCACCTTGTCCCGATACTCGGGCTTTCTGTGTTCGCCCGTCATGATGTCGATCTCGACCATCTCGACGTCGGTGATGCCCTTTTCGGCCATCACCCAGCGGACCCGGCGCGGATTGGGCGCGCGGTGCGACGTATAGAGCTTCATCAGGCGTCTCCGTTGTTTTGAGAAACGCTACTGCCCGAACACCGCCGCTGGCAAGGCGCCGACGATGGCGGCGCTCATCAAAGTGGCCATGAAGCCGGCGAACAGCGCCTTCCAGATCAAGCTCAGAACCTCGTGACGGCGCTCGGGCATCAGCACCGACAGGCCGGTCACGGTGATGCCGACTGAACCGATATTGGCGAAGCCGCACAGGGCATAGGTCATCAGCATCCGCGTCCGCTCGCTCATGGCGTCGGTCGGGATCTTGCCGAGGTCGATGAAGGCCACGAACTCGGTCAGGGTCAGCTTGACCCCCAGCAGCCAGCCGCCGACCCCCGCCTCGCGCGCATCGACGCCGATCAGCCAGGCCAGGGGCGTGAACAGGACGCCCAGGATCCGCTCGACCGTCAGGGGCTCGCCGAAGACGATGAAGCCGCCCAGCATCAGATTGACCAGGGCCACCAGGGCCACGAAGACAATCAGCACCGCCGAGATATTCAGCACGACCATCAGACCGTCCGAGGTGCCCTTGGATATGGCGTCGATGGCGCTGTCGTATTTCAGGGCCGAGTCATAGCTGATCGACTGGATGGCTTCCTTGTCCGGCTCAGGCACGATGATCCGCGCCAGCAGCACGCCAGCCGGGGCCGAGACGATGGAGGCGACCAGGACGTGGCCCGCGGCGTTGGGCAGGGTCTGGGACAGGATGCTGGCGTAGGCGACCATGGTCGAACCGGCGACGGTGGCCAGGCCCACGGTCATCATCAGGAAGATTTCGGACCGGCTCAGTTTGTCCAGATAGGCCTTGATGACGATCGGGCTCTCGATCGTGCCCAGGAAGATGTTGGCCGCCACCGCCAGGGCCGAGGCGCCGCCCAGGCCCATCGTCCGCTGAAACAGCACCCCGAAGCCCCGGATCAGCCACTTCAGGATCTTCCAGTGCCACAACAGGGCCGACAGGGCCGAGATCACCATGATCAGCGGCAGGACGTTGAAGGCGAAGGTGAACAGGGCGCCCTCGTTCTGAACCGCATAGGGCTGGTCCCCGCCGGCCAGGTAGCCGAAGACGAAGCGCGTGCCCTGGGCCGTCGCGACCGCAAGGCCGTCGATGGCGCCGGTCACCGCCGCCAGCACGGTGCGCGAGCCCGGAATGGCGAACAGGGCCAGCACCAGCGTCGCCTGAACGGCCACGGCGCCGATCGCCAGCTTCCACGGGAAGTCCCGCCGGTTCTCGGAGATCGCCCAGCAGACGGCGACGATGACGACCAGGCCGAACAGGCTCTGGAGGTTCAGAAGACTGAACATGAAAAGGCGATCCCTGCCCGGCCCGCGCCGGTTTCACCCGCTTCAAGGGCAAAGCGAGGCGGCTGACAAGAGGGACGGCCGGATCAGTCGATCTTCAGTACACGGTCCAGGCTGAGCGCGCCCGGTCCCCGCGCGATCAGATAGGCCAGAGGCCCGGCCCAAAGCAGATGGACCGGCCAGCCGCCCGGCTCGACGAAAAGCTGGATCACCAGCGTCATCAGCAGCAGGGCCGCCGCCGCCGGACGGGTCGCCAGACCCACGACAAGCAGGATCGGGAACAGGTGTTCGGAATAGGTGGCCAGATGGGCCGCGAGGTCGGGCGGCAACAGGGGGACACGGTATTCCTCGGCGAACAGGTATTGGGTCGAGGGCGTGATCGTCAGCAGCCCCTCGACCTTGGTCCGACCAGAAAGAAAGAAGGGCGTGGCGATCCCGACGCGCAGCAGCAGGGCCAGCCCCGCCTCCGGCACGGCTTCGGTGATGCGCTGATGAATACGGGCGACGGGGTTCATGACCGGACCTTTGTGATGGAGAGGGAATCGAAGACGCCGAGCGCGATCAGGCCGCCGAACAGGGCCGGCAGATCGACGCCCGGTTGGGCGCCCTGGGCGGCGGCGGCGGCGGCGCCGAACGGGCGTCCCTGACGGCAGGCGTCCAGAAAGACCCATTGGGCGCGAGTCAGCCGCGCCGCCTCGACGGCCGCGACGGGGCGGCAGATCAGCAGGCCCTCGGGCGCCGCGCGCCATTCCAGAGCAGCGTCCGTCTCAGGATAGCGATGGCCCAACCACAGCGACGGCGCCGTCCAATCGAACCAGAACAGCCGGGCGGAGGGGTGCAGCCGCCCGACAAGACCGGCCAGACCCAGGCCCAGATCGGCGGCCTGGCGCGCGCTCAGGGGCTCGGCGTCCTCGGCCAGATGCGCCTCGGTCCAGGCCCGGTCCAGCCGGGCGCAGGGCGCCAGATAGGCCATGTCCCGCGCCGGCTCGAACCGCGCAAGCCAGTCGGGGAAGCCCGCGCCATAGTCGGTCAGGACTGGCCCCTCGCCGGGCTGTTCCTCGACGAAGACGCGGGCGGCGGCGCGGAACCAGTCCTCGCCCACCATCTGCAATACGGTCGGATAATTGGCTTCCAGGGCGTCGATCCGGCCCTTGATCGCGGTGTTGCGATAGACGGCCAGGGCCCCCAGCGTCCGTTCGCCCGGCTCGATATGAGGCCACAGGGCGTCGAAATCCCCGCTCAGGGCGGCGTCGAAGGCAGCGTGAAAGGCAGTCATGACGAGGTCTCCACGGCGGCCAGCGCCTGGGCGGCGCGCGCCTGTTCGGCCAGAAGGACCGGGAAGTCGGGGACGTCGCCGTCGCACTCGACCAGGGTCGGACGGGCGCCGATGCGGGCCACCAGCCGATCGTGCAGGGTCCAGACCGCCTCCGACACAGGGGCGTCGTGGCTGTCGATCAGCAGGGCCTCGCCCCAGACCGGATCGGGACGATGCCCCGCCAGATGGATTTCGCCCACCAGTTCGCCCGGCACGGCGTCCAGCCAGGCTTCGGCCGAGAACCCCATGTTCGAGGCGCTGACATGGACGTTGTTGACGTCGATCAGCAGGCCGCAGCCGGTGCGTCGGGCGATCTCGACCAGAAAATCGACCTCGTTCCAGTCGTGGTCGGCCAGGGCCAGATAGGCGGACGGGTTCTCGATCAGCATCCGTCGCCCCAGGGCCTGCTGCGCCTCGTCCAGATGGTCGCAGACCAGGTTCAGCATCTCGCGGCTTCGGGGTACGGGCAGCAGGTCGGGATGATAGACGCCGCCGCGACGCGACCAGGCCAGGTGTTCGGACACCACAAAGGGTTCGAACCGGTCGATCAGGGCGCGAAAGCGGGCCAGATGCTCGAGGTCCGGGCGTTCATCCCCGGCCAGGGACAGACCCACGCCGTGCAGCGACAGGGGCCGGGCGGCCCGGATCGTCTCCAACCACGACAGGCGGGGGCCGCCGGCGACCATGTAGTTCTCGGGGTGAACCTCGAACCACAGGCCGCGCTGGGCTCCGACCGCCGGACAGGCCGCGGCCTCCGAATAATGCTGGGGCTTCAGACCCAGTCCGGCGGACGGAAGGGGGGACATCAGCGGTTCGGGATCGCGGTCAGCGAACCATTGCCCTTGGGCGTCTGGATCGAGGTGCAGGTGCCCTTGGCGACCAGTTTCCAGGCATTGCCCTGATAGTCGCGCACCGAGGTGCCGGCGCAGGTGGTGCCGGGGCCGGCGGCGCAGTCGTTCTTACCGGCCTTGGCCACGCCATAGCATTTCTCCATGGCGTTTTCCTGCTGGGCCGTGGGATGGTTCTGCGCGGCGGCGGCGTTGGCGCCCAGGGCCAGCAGGGCGCCGGCGCCGATCATGATCTTGGCGGAGGTGTTCATGGGATCGTTTCCTGTGTGACAGCCGTCCGGGACGGACCAGCTAGACAGGAAAGGGTTCGGCCTCGGCCCCTCGAAGGTTACGCCGCCGGCTCGGAAAAAGAATTCGTCGCCGCGCGCCGCCGATCCTGTAACCTTCGCCCTGTCCGACGCGAATGGGATGGGGCGTGGTCGACAAGGAAGCCGAGCTCAAACGTCTGATGTTGCGGGGTCTCGACGGCGACCCCGTGGCCTGGCGCGCCCTGCTGTCCGAAATGCGCGGCGCCCTGACCCCTTTCTTCAAACGTCGCCTGATCGGCTGCGAGGCCGATGCGGAGGATCTCGTGCAGGACTGTCTGATCGCCATTCACGCCAAGCGCGCGACCTATGACCGGTCGCTGCCCTTCACTGCGTGGGCCTATGCGATCGCGCGCTACAAGCTGATCGATCATTTCCGCCGCCAGGGCCGCCGCCCCGACGTGCCACTGGAGGAGGCGTCGGTCCTGCTGGCCGAACATACGGTCGAGGACGGCGCCGTCCGCCGCGACCTGAAGAAGGTTCTGTCCATCCTGCCGCTGCGCCAGCGCAGGCTGATCGAGGACGTCCGCATAGGCGGCTACAGCCTGGCCGAGGCCGGCGCCCGCAATGGTTTCACCGAAGGCGCGGCCAAGGTCAGCGTCCACCGCAGCATGAAGACGCTGACCGCCAGCGTATCGCCCGATGAAGACTGACGACCTGATCGACGCCCTGTCCGCCGGGATCGAGCCCGTCCGCCCCGCGCGGCTGGATCCGGCGCTGCTGGCCTGGGCCGGCGCGGCGGCCGCAGCGGCGGTCGCCCTTCTGCTGGGGGTTCGCCCCGACCTGACCCAGGCCCTGCAGGCGCCCATACCATGGCTGAAGGGGGTCTATACCGCCGCCCTGGCCGGGACGGCGATCTGGCTGGCGACGCGGCTAGGCCGGCCCGGCGTGAATCCGCGCCCGGCGCTGTTCGCCCTGCTGGCGGTGGTCGGGATCGCCGTGGCTTGGGGCGGAATCGAGACGGCCATGACGCCCCCGGACCAACGGATGGCCGGCTGGCTGGGCCGGACCTGGGACATCTGCGGCCGCAATATCCTGCTGGTTTCGGCCTTCGCCGGGCCCCTGGTCTTCCTGTCGGCGCGCCGCCTGGCGCCGACGCGGCCGTCGGCGGCCGGCCTGGCGCTGGGCGTGGCGGCGGGCGGCGTCGCCGCCACCGCCTATGGCCTGCTGCATTGCGGCGAAGCGACCGCCGCCTTCGTCGCCACCTGGTATACGCTGGGCGTCGCGGCCGCGGGCCTGATCGGCGCCGTGATCGGCCGCTTCGCCCTGCGTTGGTGACGGCTTACAGCTGGCCGCGCACCAGCTTGCCGTAGGTTTCCATCATGTCCAACGACAGGGCGCCGGGGGTGAAGCGATAATCGCCCACCTCGGCCACCGGCGTCACCTCGACAGCGGTGCCGGTCAGGAAGCATTCGCTGAAATCGGACAGTTCTTCCGGCAGGATTTCGCGCACCACGACCTCGATCCCCTTGGAATGGGCGATCTCGATCACCGTCTGGCGGGTGATGCCGTCCAGGATATGGTCGACCTTGGGGGTGTGCAGCACGCCGTCCTTGACGAAGAAGACGTTGGCGCCGGTCGCCTCGGCCACATAGCCGCGCCAGTCCAGCATCAGGGCGTCGGCGAAGCCGTTCCGCTCGGCCGTGTTCTTGGACATGGTGCAGATCATGTACAGGCCGGCCGCCTTCGCCGTGGTCGGAGCGGTCGCGGGATCAGGCCGGCGCCACTTGGACCATTCCAGCTTAAGGCCGCGCGCCTTGACCTCGGGGTCGAAATAGCTGGGCCAGTCCCAGACGGCCACCGCCAGATGAACCTTGTTGTGCAGGGCCGAGACGCTGGTCTGTTCCGGGCCGAGATAGGCGACCGGACGCACATAACAGTCCGTCAGACCGTTCTTGGCGCAGGTTTCGTTACAGATGGCGTCGATTTCAGCGACGCTGTAAGGTATCTCGAAATCGAGCAGGTTCGCGGACCGCTTCAGGCGCTCCGAATGCGGCGTCAGCTTGAAGATTTCGCCGCCATACATACGCTCACCCTCGAATACCGACGAGCCATAGTGGAGGGCATGGGTCAGAATGTGCGTTTTCGTTTCCCGCCAGGGCACGAATTCGCCGTCAAACCAGATCCACCCATCACGATCGTCGAAAGGAACGAAGGCCATTGAAACACGTCTCCCGCAGAACTGACGGTGTTAGAGCCCCCCGAATCGCTCAGGTCAACGCCCTGATCGCGGGGAAAGTCGCATGAGCGTCACCGAATATCGTCCGCAGGGCCGCTCCGGCCCTATCGCCGGCCCCGGCGTGGGCCGGCATCTGCTGATCGTCGACGACGACGACAGGATCCGCGAACTGCTCAAGGAATATCTGGCGCGCGAAGGCTATCGCGTGACCGGCGCCGCACACGCGGCGGCCGCCAAGCGGATGATGGAGCTGATCGAATTCGACCTGGTCGTTCTGGACGTGATGATGCCGGGCGAAAGCGGCCTGGACCTGACCTCATGGGTTCGCAACAAGGCCGAACTGTCGAAGACGCCGGTCCTGCTGCTGACCGCGCGGGGCGATCCCGAGGACCGGATCGAGGGACTGTCGCGCGGCGCCGACGACTATATGGCCAAGCCGTTCGAGCCGCGTGAACTGGTGCTGCGTATCGAGGCCATCCTGCGCCGCACCGGCGGCAAGCCTATCGGCCCGCGCGAGATCAAGCTGGGCACCGCCGTCTTCGACATGGAGCGACTGGAGCTGATCCGCGACGGCGCGCCCCAGCGTCTGACCGAGGCCGAGGCCCAGCTTCTGAAGACCCTGGCCCTTCACGCCCATGCGCCCGTCGAACGGATGAGCTTGTCGCCCGACACCGCCGACATCACCGGCCGCGCCGTGGACGTCCAGGTGACGCGCCTGCGCCGCAAGCTGGAAGCCGATCCCAAGAATCCTCGTTACCTCCAGACCGTGCGGGGCGTGGGCTATATGCTCGCACCCGACTGAGCCTGCGAAGGATCCCATGCGGCTGCTGCCCGCCCCCCTGTGGCCGCGTTTCCTGAAGCGGCGCCTGCCGACCTCGCTGTGGGGGCGGTCGCTGCTGATCATCGTCCTGCCGATCCTGATCATGCAGGTGGTGGTGACGTGGATCTTCTTCGACGCCCACTGGCAGACGGTGACCGCGCGCCTGTCCGAAGGCTTGGCCGGCGACATCGCCTGGGCCGTGGAGAGCTATGAGGACGATCCCAGCCAGAGAAATCTCGACCGGCTGGCCGACCGCGCCGAACGCTCCATGTCGCTGTCCATCGTCCTTCAGGAGGGCCGCACCCTGCCGAAGGAGACGCGACGCGGTCCGATCGGCGTCGTCGACCGGGTGCTGGACCGTGCGCTGAACGCGCGGCTGGACCGGCCCTACTGGTTCGACACCACCCGATACCCCGCCTATGTCGATATCCAGGTGCAGGAGCCCGAAGGGGTGCTGCGCATCATCGCCCCGCGCGAGCGCGCCGTGGCGACCCAGGCCCATATCTTCGTCCTGTGGCTGGCCGTGGCCACCATACTGCTGATGGGGGTGGCCATATTGTTCATCCGCAACCAGGTCCGCGCCATCGAACGCCTGGCCGACGCGGCCGAAGCCTTTGGTCGAGGCGAGACCGTGCCCCGGTTCAAGCCGCACGGCGCTCGCGAGGTCCGCGCCGCCGCCGTCGCCTTCCTGGCCATGCGCGACCGCATCCAGCGCCATATCGACCAGCGCACCGTCCTGCTCGCCTCGGTCAGCCACGACCTGCGCACCCCCTTGACTCGGCTGCGGCTCGAACTGGCTCTGGCTCCGCCGTTCAAGCGTCAAGCCGCCATGCGCGGCGACCTGGACGAGATGGAGCATATGATCGACGAATATCTGGACTTCGCTCGCGGCGAGGCCGGAGAGCCGCCTCAGCCGGTGTCTATCACCGATCTGCTGAAGTCGGCCGCGGAAGACGCCAGACGCGCGGGCGCCGAGGTCGAACTGTCGGCGCCCGACGGTTTGACGGCCTCGCTGCGCGCCCTCGCTTTCAAGCGCGCCATGGTCAACCTGGCCGGCAACGCCGCCGCCCACGGCGACCGGGTGCGACTTTCGGCCCGCCCCCTGACCTCGGGCGGTCTGGAGATCGCGGTCGAGGACGACGGGCCGGGAATCCCCGAGGACATGTACGACGAGGCCTTCCGCCCCTTCTCCCGACTGGACGAGTCGCGAAACCAGAATCGAAAGGGCGTCGGCCTGGGCCTGGCCATCGCCCGCGACGTGGCGCGGGCCCACGGCGGCGACGTCACCCTGGACCGCAGCGACATGGGCGGTCTCAAGGCCATAATCCGCATTCCGGGTCAGGTTTCGATCGCCGCACCCTCTAGCGAAACGGCGCCGTAAGGCGCATCTTCCACGCCGACAGGGCATGGAGACAAATATGATGCGTAAACTCGCCTTCTTCGCCCCCCTGGCCGCGACCCTCGCCGTCGCCGCCATGGCCCAGGCGCAAAGCCCGACGGTCAATGTCACGGTCGGCCCCGAACTGCACCGCCAGGTCGAAAAACTGGGCGAGCGCGAGGTCGACGAACAGATCGTCAGACTTCAGGCCGAGGTCGGCAAGGCCCTGGACCAGCGCTATCCCGGCGCGACCGCCAATCTGATCCTGGTCGATCTGAAGCCCAACCGCCCGACGATCGAACAGGTCCGCACCAATCCCGGCCTGGACCCGATCCGCAGCGTCTCCATCGGCGGCGCGGCGATCAAGGGTGAAATCGTAACGGCGAACGGGGAAGCCCGGCCGGTCGACTTCTCCTACTTCTCGCCCAACATCCGCGACGTCTGGGGCTATGGCGTCTGGCGCGACGCCGAACGCGCGTTCGAGCGTTTCGGCGCCCAGATCGAACGCGGCGTCTACTAAGGCGCCCGGCTGCGGTGGCCGTCAGCCCATCTCGCGATTGCGTTTGACCGCCGCCGCCACCGTCTCGTTCAGCATCGCCGTCAGGCGGCCGTCCTTCGCCATGGCGTCCAGCCCGGCGCGGGTCGAGCCGCCGGGCGAGGCGATGCGACCGATCAGGGCCTCCAGCCCATCGTCGCCCATCGAGTCAGCCGCCGACCGCAGCGTCGCGCGAGCCAGAACGTCGGCCGTCGCCGCGTCCAGTCCGCTGGCCTCGCCGGCGCGGGCCAGGGCTTCTGTGAAGGCGTAGAAATAGGCCGCGCCCGATCCGGCCACCGCCGTCGCCGCGTCCATCAAGGCTTCGTCGGTCAGAACGACGGTCTCGGCCATGGGCTCGAACAGGCCCCGGCCTATGGAGCGGGCCCGGTCGTCGGCCGACCAGATCGAGGCCACGCCGCGTCCGCGCGACACGCCCGTCGTCGGCATCACCCGCACGATGGGCCAGCCGCCGATCCCCTCGGCCAGGGTCGGCGCCGTCACCCCCGCCATCACCGACAGGATCACCGCCCGATCGCCGAGGAAGGGCAGAAGCGGCGTCATCACCTCGCGCCACAGGGCCGGCTTGACCGCCAGCACGATCACCTCGGCCTCGGTCAGGGCCTCCAGAGGCGGATTGATCCGTGCGCCCTGGGCCCGCGCCACCTCGGCGGCCGGTTTTTCCGAGGGGTTGAGAATGATCAGGTCGGCGGCCGCGACGCTATCGGTCAGCAGCCAGCCTTCGAGAATGGCGGACCCCAGCCGGCCGCAGCCGACCAGCACGACCGGACCGCGAGACGGGACAGGGGCCGACATCAGGCGTTGCCGACGGTCTCGAACAGGCAGGCGTCGATCGCCTCCTGCGGATTCTTGTTGCCGCGCACCATGAAGTCGAAGGCGGGATAATAGCGGTCCGCCGCCTCGATAGCCGCGTCGATCATCGAGGCCGCCTGGGCCAAGGTCGGACGCTCGCCCATCGGCAGGGCCAGGGAATGGCGGAAGACGACTTCGCCGTCCTCGGCCCAGACCTCGAAATGACCCATCCAGGTGCGTTGGTTGATCAGGCCGACCAGTTCATGGGCGGCCTTCTTGCGGCTTTTTGCCACCTTCAGGTCCAACGCGCAGCACAGCTGAAGGCAATCCCCTTCCGGCCGCCAGGCGAACCACAGCTCGTAATCCTTCCAGTCCCCCGCCAGGGCGAAGGCCAGATCGCCGTCGTCGGTGCGGTCGAACGGCAGATTCTCGGCCGTGAGAACATGTTCCACGACTTCCAGCGGATCGAAGGGCACGTCCGTTTCCTCGGGCCGGGCGATGTCCATCAAGTCTCTCGATTCGAGCTGCGTCCGCGAGAATCGCGGCCGTTAACAGAGTGGTAAGCCTGTTCGCGGATTCGGCTCAACCGGCTGCGTCCCCGGGTTGAGTTCCATCTGTGGACGTTCCCGCCCCTGGCTTGCTCGAAGCCTTGCCGCCTGGCTTGCTTGCGGGTTTCTGGGCCGCCTTCAGCTCGGCGATCTCGGCCCGCAGCGCGGCGATCTCGTCCTTCAGAACATCAAACTCGTCGCGGCGGACCAGGTCCATCTCGGCGACGATCCGGTCGGTCTGGGCGCGCCAGGCCGTCTTGGCCTCTTCGCCGGCGGCCTGGGCCAGGCCCATCGCGCCGGTGGTCAGTTTGGCGAACTCGTCCAGGATGGGATTGCGGGTCTGCATCGAAGGCTCCGACTCAAACGTCGTTAACGAAGGTTCACCCAGTATGGTGAACGAAACCTTTCTTTCTGCTGCTTCGGGGGCGCCATCAAGGCGTCGTGATACGTCTTCACAGGCGACGCAGGCGGCGACGCTTGCTAAACGCCATCACAGACTGCCCTCTCGGACTGGCCTTACAGGAACGCCCCTTGCCCTTTCCCGAATTCGATCCGGTCCTGCTTCATCTCGGACCGCTTCCGATCCGCTGGTACGCCCTGGCCTATGTCGCCGGCATCGTCCTGGGCTGGTGGTACGCCGCCCGTCTGGTGAAGACCGAACGCCTGTGGGCGCCGGGCAAGCCGCCCATCAACACGACCCAGCTGGACGACCTGGTGCTTTGGATCGTGCTGGGCATCATCCTGGGCGGCCGTCTGGGCTACGCCCTCTTCTACAAGCCGATCATGTACGCTCAGCTGTTCACCGGTCAGACCCTGGCCGAGCGGTTCGAACTGTTCCAGCTCTGGACCGGCGGCATGAGCTTCCACGGCGGCTTCCTGGGCGTCTGCCTGGCCATCGTCCTCTATTCCCGCAGTCAGAAGATCGACATGCTGCGCCTGGGCGACGTCGTCGCGCCGGTTGTGCCCATCGGCCTGATGTTCGGGCGACTGGCGAACTTCATCAACGGCGAGCTGTGGGGCCGCGAGACGACGGTTCCCTGGGCCATACGCTTCTGCAACGCCCGCATCCAGCAGATGTACGGCTTCTGCCCCGCCGGCGACGCGCCGCGCCACCCCAGCCAGCTATACGAGGCCGGGCTGGAAGGGATCGTGCTCCTGTCCATCCTGTCGCTAGGCATCTGGAAGTTCGATCTGCTGAAGAAGCCGGGCTATATCACCGGCCTGTTCCTGGTCGGCTACGGCGTCTGCCGCGCCCTGCTGGAGAATGTGCGTGAGCCCGACTTCGGCATGCCCGACTTCCCGCTGGGCCTGACCATGGGGATGATGCTGTCGATCCCGATGATCCTGGTCGGCGCCTGGCTGATCTGGCGTGCCTGGAACCGGCCGCCCGTTGCGGCATGAGCGCGGGCGAAACCCTGAAGACCCGTCTGGCGCGCGAGATCGCCCTGACGGGACCGATGACGGTCGCCGACTATGTCACCCGCTGCCTGCATGACCCCAAGGGCGGCTACTACGCGTCACGGCCAGCTTTAGGGGAAGGCGGCGACTTCATCACCGCGCCCCTGGTCAGCCAGATGTTCGGCGAGCTGATCGGCCTGTGGGCGGTCGAGACCTGGAACCGGCTGGGCGCGCCCGAGCGGTTCCGACTGGTCGAGGTCGGCCCCGGCGACGGCACGTTGATGAGCGACGCCCTGCGTGCGGCGCGGCTGGCGCCCGGCTTCCTGGAAGCCTGCGACCTGATCCTGATCGAACCTAGCGCCCCTTTGCGCCACCTTCAGGTCAGGGCCCTGGCCGGCGCCGATCTGTCGCCGCGCTGGGTCCGGGATCTGACGCGGATCGAGACCGACGCTCCCGTCATCCTGATCGCCAACGAGGTGCTGGACTGTCTGCCCGCGCGTCAGTTCGTCCGCACCGAGGACGGCTGGGCCGAGCGGCGGATCGGCGTCACCGACGACAATGACCTGATCTTCGGCCTGACCGCCGTCTCCGGCGGTTTCGAAAAGCCCCCGTTCGAAATGACGCCGGGAGCCATCTTCGAAATCTCCGAACAGCAGGCGATCTTCGGTCGCGACCTGGCCCTGATGATCAAGGCCGCCTCGGGCGCCGCCCTGCTGGTCGACTACGGCCGCGCCCGGCCCGAGGCGGGCGACACCCTCCAGGCCCTGCGCCGCCATCAGAAGGTCGATCCCCTGGCGGCGCCCGGCGAGGCCGACCTGACCCAGTGGGCCGACTTCCCCCGTGTTCTCGAGGCCGCCGTCCGCGCCGGCGCCGACGTCACCGGCTGCCTGCCCCAGGGCGAGTTCCTGCGCCGGCTCGGGATCGAAGCTCGCGCCGAAAGGTTGAAGTCGGGGCGACCTGACGCCGCTCCGGTCATCGACCGCCAACTGAACCGCCTGACCGCCGAGGACCAGATGGGACACCTGTTCAAGGCCGCCGCGATCTTCTCGCCCCGTTCGCTGATCGTGCCGGGCTGGGACCTGTGACCGACCTCGCACCCCTCACCCATCCGCTGCTGACCGCCGCCGGGATCGACCACGGCTTCTTCACCCGCGCGGGCGGCGTCTCGACCGGAATTTATGAAGGCCTGAACGCCGGGGTGGGATCGAAGGACGATCCCGTGGCCGTGGCCGAGAACCGCCGCCGGGTCGCCGCCCATTTCGGCGCCGAGGCCGGTCATCTGAACGGCTGCTACCAGATCCATTCCGCCGTCGCCCGCGTCGCCGAGGCGCCGTGGAACGGCGACCGGCCGGAAGGCGACGCCGTCGTCTCCGCCGAGCCCGGCCTGTTGTGCTCTGTCCTGACCGCCGACTGCGCGCCTGTGCTGATGGCCGATCCCGAGACCCGGATCGTCGCCGCCGTCCACGCCGGCTGGAAGGGCGCCCTGGGTGGCGTGGTCCATTCCGCCGTCGCGGCCATGCAGGCCCTGGGCGCCGATCTCCGCCGCATCCGGGCGGTCGTCGGACCCTGTATCGCCCAGGCCAGCTATGAGGTCGGCGTCGATTTCGAGGAGCGGTTCGCCCATCACGATCCGGGCAGCCGGCGCTTCTTCCACCCCGGCGGGACCGACGACAAACGCCAGTTCGACCTGCCCGGATTCGTCCTGTGGCGGCTGCAACAGGCCGGCGTCGGCCAGGCCGTCTGGACCGGCCACGACACCTGCGCCGACGAGGACCGCTTCTACTCGAACCGCCGGGCGTTCCAGCGCGGCGAGCCGGATTTCGGGCGGTTGATTTCGGTGATCGGGGCCTGACCCGCAGCCTCACCCTTCTCCTAATCCGTCATCCTAGGCCTTGTGCCTAGGATCCATAGACTCGTTCGAAGATGGTGCGCACGCTGCCGACACCGGGAGTATGGATCCTAGGCGCAAGGCCTAGGATGACGATGTTGAAATAGCCGCGCGAGCCCTTCAGCCATTTAAAGGGCCTGCCCCGCCCGACGCCTACCCCGCCTGCGCCAGTTCCGGGACGCGCGTCACTTCGCGCCATGCATGGGGCGCCGCCAGAAGGGCGCGGACCAGCTTGTTGTTGACCGCGTGACCGGCCTTGTAGCCTTCGTACCGGCCCAGCAGGGGGGCGCCCAGGACGTAAAGGTCGCCGATGGCGTCCAGCGCCTTGTGACGCACGAACTCGCGCTCCATGCGCAGGCCGCCGGGGTTCAGGATCTCGTCGCCGTCGATGACCACGGCGTTCTCCAGCGAACCGCCGCGGGCCAGACCCGCCTGACGTAGCGCCTCGACCTCATGGGCGAAGCCGAAGGTGCGGCAGGCCATGATCTCGTCGCGGAAGGTCTGTTCGTCGACGACGAAGTCGATGACCTGGTTGCCGATCACGGCCGACGGGAAATCGATCTCGAACCGCATCTCGTAACGGTCGCACGGCAGCAGGGCCGCGTGCTTGTCGCCCTCGGTCACATGAACCGTCTCAAGGATCTCGATATAGCGCTGCGGCTGGGCCTGGGGCCGGAAGCCGGCGCGGTCCAGTAGTTTGACGAACTCCAGCGCCGAACCGTCCAGGATCGGCAGTTCCGGCCCGTCCACCTCGACCACGGCGTTCGACACGCCCAGGGCGCAGAAGGCCGCCATCAGATGTTCGATGGTCGACAGGCGAACGCCGGCGGCGTTCTCGATCATGGTGTTCAGACGGGCGTCGACGACCGCCTCGCCCGAGACCGGGATACGGTTGTCGCGGTCCGTCACGTCCGTACGCACAAAGACGATTCCCATGCCCGCGGGCGCGGGACGAACCGCCAGCCGTACGCGGCGGCCGGTGTGCACGCCGACGCCGGCGATGATGGCCGGGGCGACGATGGTGCGTTCGTGATGGTCGTTTCTGACCGGCAAACTTAAACTCGCTTCAACTCTGCGCTCCGCCCCAGGGGTGCGGATTTCGCCTACCGACCGATCTAGCGGCCAAGCCGCAAGCACGAAATGAAAGTCGGGTTTCGGATTGTTTCGTTCTGGCACGCCGCCGACGAAAACGCCCCGGAGCCTGGGCTCCGGGGCGCGACGGTCAGGATTTCAGTCGGTCAGTTGGCGAGACGACGGAGAAAAGAAGGGATCTCCAGATCGTCGTCGGCCTGACCGCCCTCGGGTTCGGGCTGGGTCTGCGGCTGGGCGGCGGACCGCATCTGCGGCTGGGTGCGGCTGTAGACCGGATCCGGCTGAGGCTGGGCGCGTTTGCCGCGACCGAACAGGCTCCAGCCGCTGCGGCGGTGGTCACGGTCGTCGTAGTCCTCGACGGCCGGCTCAGGCGAACGGCCGGCGTACAGGTCGCCCTGCGGCTCGGGGGCGCGGCTGGTCGGCGCCGGGGCCTGAGCCAGGGGCGCGCGGGTCTCATATTCCTCGACCCAGGGATCGACGATAGGATCCAGGGCGCGCGGCGCGGGTTCGGCGACACGGATCACCGGCTCGGGCCGCGGCTCAGGCGCGGCGGGGGCCTGAAAGCTGGGAACGACGGGAGCGGCTTCGACACGCGGCTCCATACGGTGATCGGGGCGCGGCTCGAGACGCGGTTCCGGGGCCCGTTCGGCGCGGACCGGTTCGCGATAGGTCTCTCGCGCGGCGGGCTCGGGCGCGCGAGACGCCTGGGCGCCATACAGGCCGCCGGCCGCCCGACGGGCGCCGTGGTCGGCCAGAGGCGCGGCGGGAGCCGAAGGCTCGGCGCGCTGGACCACGCCCTCGTCCATGCCCGTGGCGACCACGGATACGCGGATCTTGCCGTCCAGCGACGGATCGAAGGCCGCGCCGAAGATGATGTTGGCGTCGCCGTCCACCTCGGCCGAGATGGCGTTGGCGGCCTCGTCGACTTCCAGCAGGGTCATGTCCAGGCCGCCGGTGATGTTCACTAGCACGGCCTTGGCGCCCTTCAGGCTGGTCTCGTCCAGCAGCGGGTTGGCGATGGCGTTCTGGGCGGCCATCAACGCCCTGTCGTCACCCGAGGCCTCGCCCGTGCCCATCATCGCCTTGCCCATTTCGGACATGACGGCGCGAACGTCGGCGAAGTCCAGGTTGATCAGACCCGGCAGGATCATCAGGTCGGTGATCGACCGCACGCCCGAGTGCAGCACTTGGTCGGCCATGCCGAAGGCGTCGGCGAAAGTGGTGCGTTCGTTGGCGACGCGGAAAAGGTTCTGGTTCGGAATGACGATCAGGGTGTCGACATAACGCTGCAACTCGGCGACGCCCGCGTCGGCCAGGCGCATCCGGTGGCGGCCTTCGAAAGTGAAGGGCTTGGTCACGACGCCGACGGTCAGAATGCCGCGGTCGCGCGCGCATTTGGCGATGACCGGAGCCGCGCCGGTGCCGGTGCCGCCGCCCATGCCGCAGGTGATGAAGACCATGTGCGCACCCTCGAGGTGCTGATGGATCTCGTCGGCCGATTCCTCGGCGGCGTTCATGCCGACCTCGGGATGGGCGCCGGCGCCCAGGCCCTGGGTGATCGTCTCGCCCAGCTGGATGCGGCGATCGGTCTTGGCGAAGCTGAGGTGTTGAGCGTCGGTGTTGGCCACGACGAACTCGACCCCTTCGAGGCCGGCGTCGATCATATTGTTCACGGCGTTGCCGCCGGCGCCGCCGACGCCGAACACGACGATACGGGGCTTCAGTTCAGTGTGTTGCGGCTTGACCAACGAGAGCGACATTCTGTTTTTCCGACCTTCCGACCCTGGCCCCTGGCTCCAAAGCGAATACCCCGCCGAATCGCTTTGGTTATGAGCGCGTTAATGATTGCGCCCACGAGGGTTAAGAGAAGGTTACGGCGATAATGTGAGTCGGGCCTAAGTGAAGGCCCCTATCGAAGCCTTGCCGCACAAAATCGGGGAAATCTTGCCTTGAAATGATCTTTCTAGCCGCCGCCGCAGGCCTAGCGCCCTAGCTCTTGCCGTGACCGGAACGATTTGGTTCATTGTGGCGAGATTTTGGCCGGCCCGGCCGGTGTGGGGAGTATGGTTATGAAGAGAGTATCCGTCGCGGCGTTCAGCGCTGTTTTTCTACTTGGTTCGATGAGCGGTATCGCCCAAGCTTCCACGGCCGCGCCTGCACCTTCCGCCGCGCCGACGATCGAGCAGTTTGCGGCCTTCCCCCTGATGTCCAGCTTCACGGTTTCGCCCGACGGAAAACACATCGCCGCCCTTCAGGCGCGGGGAGAAGATCGGGTCATACTAGTCTGGGACGCTGAACATCTGGATCGCGCGCCGACGGTGATCGGATCGTCGCAGATGAAGCTTCAGGGCGTCAGCTTCGTGAAAAACGACGTACTGGGCGTTTCGCTATGGCAGCCCTACGACGCCGCCCAGGGCACCATCATCAAGACCTTCCTGGGCAAGTTCATGCTGACCGATCTTCAAGGTCGAAATTGGCGCGACCCCATCTCCTCGTTCCGCCCCCGCTCGCAGGACGAGGAGGAATTCCTGAAGACCCAGAGCCCTTCGGTTCTCGATTCCCTGCCCAACGACCCGGACAATATCCTGATCGAGATCAACGGCGACGTCCTGCGCCTCAACGTCCGCACCAATCGTGCTGAACGGATCCAACGCTCCAGTGAGCGGGTCATCGGCTATGATACAGATTTGAATGGAGATCTACGGGTCCGGAACATCGCCGATCGCGACGCCGAGGGCCTGTATATCGCGACCCAGTTCAAGAACGCCGACAGCGGTTGGGACGAACACTTCCGCAGCCACGTCAAGAATCGCGAGGTCTTCGCGGTTGTTGGCTTCAGCACCGACCCGAACATCGCCTATGTCATATCCAACCGCGGCCGCGACAAGGCAGCGGTCTTTGAGTACAATATCAACGCGCGACAGCTCGGCGAGGTCATTTTCGAACATCCGCTGTTCGAAGCCACCGGTATGAGCATCAACCGCATACACGGCCCCAACTTCGGCGAAGTTCGGTCCTTCAGCTACAATGGTCCGCGCGAAACCGAATTCCCGATCTCTCCAGGCTATGAAAGTCTGATCGCCGGCCTCGAGCAGGCGCTGAAAGTGGAATCTCACCCACTGCGCGTCACTGATCCGGCGACGGGGACGACCCGCACCATCGCCTACCAGACCGATCGCTACATGAATGTGACCGCCGCTTCGCAGGACTGGGGCACCGTCGTCGTCTGGTCAGGCGCTTCGAACGATCCCGGCTCCTATTCCATCTTCCGAAACGGCCAACTGACGCCGCTGGGCGAACCCTTCCCGCAGATCGATCCCGCGACGATCGGCAAGACGGAACTCGTCTATTACAAAGCTCGCGACGGCCTCGACATTCCGGCCTTCCTCAGCAAGCCGCCGGCGGAAATCTTCGGCGCCGGTCCCTATCCGACCGTCATCATGCCCCACGGCGGCCCGTGGGCGCGCGACGAGATGACCTGGGACTATTCGTCGTGGCGCGCCATGATGACCTCGCGCGGCTATGCGGTCCTGCAACCTCAGTACCGGGGCTCCGACGGCTGGGGCAAACGCCTCTGGATGGCCGGCGACAACGAGTGGGGCCAGAAGATGCAGGACGACAAGGACGACGGCGCCAAATGGCTGATCGAGCAGGGCGTCGCGCAGCAGGGCCGGATCGCCATGTTCGGCTTCTCCTACGGCGGCTACGCGGCCATGGTGGCGGGCATCCGCCCGGAGGGCCTGTACAAATGCGCCATCGCTGGGGCCGGCGTCTCGGACCTGACCAAGATCAGGTCAAGCATGTTCCAGAACCCCTATACGCGGGAAGCCCAGCGCGACACGGTCAATGGCCTCAACCCGATTAGCCGGGCGAACCAGGTCCAGATCCCGATGATGGTCTTCACCGGTGATCGCGACCGCACCGTGACCCAGGATCACTCGGATCTGTTCGTGGGCCGCGCGCGCGGCAGCGGGCAAGACATCCAATATCACCTGATCAAGGACTATGCCCACGGCCCCGCCTGGACCCGCGAGATCATGGCGGAACAGCTCGGCTATATCGACGACTACCTGCGCACCGGCTGCGGCGGCTCGGGTCTCTGACCCCGACCTTCCCGAACGCAAAAGGCCCGCTGAGAGGCGGGCCTTTATTCTTGATCAGACCTCTAGCCTAGAGGTTATCCCGCAGCCACCCGGCCACACGCCCCACCACATTCCCCCGGTGCACCCGCGGTGCATCGGCCGCCGTGATCTGGCGCTGCATCAGCTTTCTCGCCGATACCGCTTCGCGCGGACCGTAGGCGGCGCGGAGCAGGACGCCGGCGGTGGCGCAGAAGGCGGGGCCGGAGGCGGCGTCGGCCAGGTGAGGGGCGCGTTGCGGTTTGCCGAGGCGAACGGGGCGGTCGAACACGCGCACCGCCAATTCGCGCACGCCGTTCAGCTGGCTGGCGCCGCCGGTAAGGACCAGGCCCGCGCCGGGCTCAAGACCCACGCCGGCGTTCTTCAGCCGGTCGCGCAGCAGTTCGAGGGTTTCCTCGACGCGTGGGGCGATGACGGTCTTCAGCATGGCGCGCGGGACGATGACGGGGCCGGCCGAGGCGTCCTCGCCACGTGGCGGGGCCTCCAGCATTTCGCGGTCCTCGTTGGCGCTGGCCATGGCCGAGCCGTGCAGGGTCTTCAGCCGTTCGGCGCCCGCCTTGGACGTCGACAGGCCGCGCGCGATGTCGGAGGTGACATGGTCGCCGCCGACGTTCAGGCTCTCGATATGCAGCAGGGACCGGCCGCCCCAGACGGCGGCGCTGGTCGAGCCGCCGCCCATGTCGATGCAGACGGCGCCCAGGTCCATCTCGTCTTCTTCCAGCGCGGCCAGCGACGACACCACCGGCGCCGCGGCCACGCCCTGCAGGTCCAGGTGCGCCAGCTCCAGACAGTGGCTCAGCGTCGTGAAGACGTTCTCGGCCATGGAGACGACCAGCAGGTCCAGCCCCAGCGAGCCGCCGCGCATCGATCGCGGATCATGGACGCCGCGCGCCCCGTCCACCGACCAGGCGATCGGCAGGACGTGGATCGGACGACGGTTGGGCAGGCGGATCTGGGCCAGGGCCATGCCGATGGCGCGCGCCAGATCGGCGTCCCCGACCGGATTGACGCCCAGGGACACTCGGGCCTGGACGCGGTGGCTGGCCATCTGGCCGATGGCGGTGGTGACGACGACGCCGGAGACCGGGCTCTGGGCCGCGCGCTCGGCGCGTTCGACAGCGTGGCCGATGGCCTGGGCCGCCTCATCCATATTGATGATGGCCCCGCCCTTCACGCCCTTGGACTGGACGTGGCTGGCGCCGGCGACACGGATGGTGCGGTCGGCGTGACGCACGCCGTCAGGCTTCATGATGAAGCACGAGACCTTGGACTGGCCGATGTCCAGCGCGGCGATCACGGGGGCGCGGCCGGCGCGGGGGTCCATGCCCCGGCCCTGGTCGGTCGCCGATCCGCGCTGCTTTCCCGCCATGGTCTTTCCGGTCCTTTAAGCGTCGGCGGCGGGTCGCACGGCGACCTCGTCCGGCGTTCTGAGATCGACCCGGGCGAAGCCCAGGTCGAGCAGGCGTTCGCGCTGATCCAGCGCGTCGAGGCGGATCAGGGCCGCCTCCTGTTCGGTGGCGGGCAGCTGGATCAGGCTGCCGTCCTTCAGACGAAGGTCCCAGCGGCGCTCGTCCACCCGCACCAGGGCGTCGATCCGGCCCATAAGCCGCGGCCTCTGGGCCAGCAGCGGCAGTATCTCGGCGGCGGCTTGATCCGCGCCCTTGCCGACGACCAGCGGCAAGGTGGGATAGCGGCGGGCGTCGGCGCCCTTGATCACCTGGCCGCGCGCGTCGATCACCTTGATCTGGCCGGCCTCCTGCCAGACGGCCAGCCGGTCGTGCTCCTTGACCTCGATGATCAGGGTGTCGGGCAACAGGCGCACCACGCGGGCCGACTTGACCCAGCCCACGCCCTGGACCCGGTCGCGGATCGAATCCAGATCCAGGCTGGTGATCGGCTGGCCGGAATAGAGACCCAGCGACCGCTGGATCGCCGGCTCGGCCTCGGCCGAGGCGCCGGTGATATGCACCCGCTTCAGCGTCAGCCCCATGCCGGCGGTGACCCCGTCGATCCCGTGCGAGACCGACTGGCTGATCCGCTCGGCGCGCGCGCCGGTCGCCAGCACGCCGATCACCAGCAGGGCGCTGGCGCCCAGGGCGATTATGGCGGTCCGGGGAGAGATATCGACACGGCCGATGGCGGCCATCTTGCCGGGGATGGCGGACGCAGTCTTGGGCGCGCCGCCGCGCGTACGCCCCTTCTTGGACGCCGCACCGCGCGAGGAACCCGTACTCTGTCGCCGACCGCCGCGAACTACCGCGGGCATGAGGCGTCCTCCACCATCCACCGTACCAGTTCTTCGTAGCTCATTCCGGTATGGGCGGCCTGCTCGGGAGCGAGCGAGGTCGGCGTCATGCCCGGCTGAGTATTGACCTCCAACAGAACCAGATCGTCCTTAACATCGTCATAACGGAAGTCGCTTCTGGACACGCCTTTGCAACCCATGGCGGCGTGGGCGCGCTCGGCCTGACGTAGGGCGGCCTCGAACACAGGCGGCGGCAGGACCGCCGGCAAGACATGGACCGACCCGCCCGGCGCATACTTGGCCTCGTAGTCGTAGAAGCCCTTGGTCGGGGTGATGTCGGTGACGGTCAGGGCGCGCGGGCCGGTTGGTTCGCCCAGCACGGTGACGCACAGCTCCTTGCCGGCGATATAGGGCTCGACCACCACCTGTTCGCCATAGGCCCAGCCCGGCTCGCCGACCTCGGCGACGGGGCGATTGGCGCCCTCGCGCACCAGGAAGACGCCGACGGACGAGCCTTCGGCGTTCGGCTTGACCACATAGGGCGGATCGATGACGTGACGGCTGGCCACATCGTGGCGGTCATAAAGCCCGCCGCCGGGAACCTTGATCCCCGCCGCCCGCAACACCGCCTTGGACTTGTCCTTGTCCATGGCCAGGGCCGAGGCCAGGACCCCGGAATGGCTATAGGGGATGGCCAGGGTCTCCAGCACGCCCTGGACGCAGCCGTCCTCGCCCCAGGCGCCATGCAGGCAGTTCAGCACCACGTCGGGCTTGATCAGCCCCGCCAGCACATTGGCCAGATCGCGCCCCGCGTCCACGCGGCTGACGCGCACCCCCTGCCGCTCCAACGCCTTGGCGCACTGCTCGCCGGACGACAGGGAGACCTCCCGTTCGGCGGAAAGACCGCCCATCAGGACGGCGACGTGAAGGTCTTTGAAAGCGCGGGTCATGACGTCTCCGATTGCGGCCGACATGTTTAACAGGCCGTCAACCTTGTCGCCCGCGCGACGTGAAATTTGTGCGTCGAAATCCGGCGCTCAGAGGCGCCGGCCGATCCGCTTTATTTCCCAGTCCAGCTGAACGCCGGTCTTCAACAGGACATCGGCGCGCACCGCCTCGCCCAGGCCTTCGATATCGGCGGCCGTGGCCTCGCCCGGGTTGATCATGAAGTTGGAATGGAGGTCGCTGAACATGGCCCCTCCTCCGGTTTCGGCGTGCAGCTTGCCGCGCCAGCCGGCCTCGTCGACCAGTTTCCACGACGAATGGCCGGGCGGGTTCTTGAAGGTCGAGCCGCCGGTCTTTTCGCGGATCGGCTGGGTGGTTTCGCGGCGGCTGGTGATCTCGTCGATACGGGCCTGAACGGCGGCCGGTTCGTCGGGCATTCCGCGATAGACGGCCTCGACCCAGATGATGTCGGCCGGCGCCTGCGAATGGCGATAGGTGTAGCCGAAGTCGGCCAGGGCGTAATCGACCCGCTCGCCCGCCCGCGTCAGCCCCCAGGCCGACACCAGAACGTCCTTGGTCTCCGCCCCATAACAGCCCGCATTCATGGTCAGGGCGCCGCCCACGGTGCCCGGAATGCCGGCGTAGAATTCCAGTCCGGCGATCCCCGCCTTGGCGCTCGCCTTGGCGACCATGGAGTCCAGCGCGCCAGCACCGGCCGTGATCATGTCCCCGTCCGTCGTCACCTGCGCCCAGGGCCGGCCCGCCAGGCGGATGACTACGCCCTCGACCCCGCCGTCGCGCACGATCACGTTTGATCCGACTCCCAGCACGGTCACGGGCACTGCCGGGTCCAGCGCCCTCAGAAAGTCAGCCAGGTCCTCGGCGTCCGCCGGAATGAACAGCGTCTCGGCCGTCCCGCCCACCCGAAACCAGGTGAAGGGCGCCAGGGATTCGTCGCGCAGCAGCTTGCCGCGCACGGTGGGGAGGTTGTCACGCCAGGTCATTTAGAGTTCTTCATCGCGAAGCGGTCGGCTGCTTCCCAAAAGCCTCCGGCCTCGGTTTCCAACAATTCCGCAAAACGGTTTTCGATTTCTATAGGGGGTATCGCAAGTTCACGAGCGGCACGCTCCCTCGGATATGGCTCTCCGAATATCCGCATGACTTGCGCAAGTTGGGCCGAGGCTTCCGGCATTCCGAGCTCCCTGAAACCCACGACGGCCTCAGGAGCGAGAATGCCCGTGTCGTTGCCGAAGAACTGACCGAGTCCCCCATTCTGAACTTCGGATTGTGTCCAGTGGGTCGCGAACAGATGTTGGGAAGCTATCGGCAGTCTCGCGAACTGAGCCGAGAACGTCTTTGGATCATCATGTATGCGGACGTTGTCCCAGTAAGGTTTGACTAAGTCCCAATAGCTCACCCCAGCGCCTCCAACTGCGCCGGCAGGCCATAGGCCCAGCTGGTGATGTCGCCCGCGCCCAGAAGCACGACCACGTCGCCCGGCCTGGCCTCTTCCTTGATCAGGCGCGGCAGGACGGCGGCGTTCTCCAGCGCCTGAACCTGACGGTGGCCATAGCGGCGGACGCCGTCGGCCAGGGCGTGCTTGTCCACCCCCTCGATCGGCTGTTCCCCGGCCGGATAGACGTCGGCGACGATGACGCTGTCGGCGTCCGAGAAACTGGTCGAGAACTCGTCCATCAGGTCGCGCAGGCGGGTGTAGCGGTGCGGCTGGACTACGGCGATGACCCGACCCTCTGTCACCTGACGCGCGGCCTTCAGCACGGCGGCGATCTCGACCGGATGGTGGCCATAGTCGTCGACGATACGGACCCCATTGACCACGCCCGTGGTGGTGAACCGCCGCTTGACCCCGCCAAAGCCGGCCAGACCCTGACGGATCGCCTCGTCCGACACGTCCAGTTCGCGCGCCACGGCGATTGCGGCCAGGGCGTTCGACACATTGTGCCAACCGGCCATCGGCAGGTGCAGGTTCTCGATCCGGTGCGCCTCGCCGTTCTGGATCACCACGTCGAACCGGCAGCCGTCGGGCCCCATCTGGCAGTTCTCGGCCCGCACCATGGCCTGGGGATTGATCCCATAGGTGACCAGGCGCCGGTTATCGATCGAGGCGACCAGCTTCTGCACCTCCGGATGGTCCAGACAGACGGCGGCGAAACCATAGAAGGGGATGTTCTCGACGAAATCGACGAAGGCCTTCCGCACCGCATCGAAGTCGCCGTAGTGGTCCAGGTGTTCGGGGTCGATATTGGTGACGATGGCGACGGTGGACTTCAGGCGCAGGAAGCTGCCGTCGCTCTCGTCCGCCTCGACCACGATCCAGTCGCCGTCGCCGACCTTGGCGTTGGTGCCATAGGCGTTGATGATGCCGCCGTTGACCACCGTCGGATCCAGCCCCGCCGCGTCCAGCAGGGCCGCGACCATCGAGGTCGTCGTGGTCTTGCCGTGGGTGCCGCCGACCGCGATCGAGAACTGCAGCCGCATCAGCTCGGCCAGCATTTCGGCCCGGCGCACCAGGGGAATGCGGCGCGCACGGGCGGCCTTCATCTCGGGATTGTCGCCCTTGACCGCCGTCGAATAGACCACCGCCGAAACGCCGTCGCCGACATGGGCGGCGTCATGGCCGATGTGGATCCGGGCGCCCAGCTGTTCGAGCCGTTCGGTGTTGGCGCTGACCTTGGCGTCCGAGCCCTGAACCGCATAGCCGATCTTCAGCATGATCTCGGCGATGCCGCTCATGCCTATGCCGCCGATGCCGACGAAATGGACGGGACCGAGGTCAAACGGGACGGGGCGAAGGCGAGCGATCATCCGATGCGCTTAGCAAGGGATCAGGCGGAATGCACGGGGGAGTTCGAAGGCTCGGCGTGGGTTTCGAGACGCGCGTCCGAAACCGTTGTTGTGCGTTCCGCCCCAGACTTTAGTCGATTGGCCTTATGTGGGCTTGTCGTGCAAACAGGCGTCGAGGCCGCCAGTAAGGCCATCGCGTAGGAGCGCCATAGTGGGCAAGTTGAAGACCTCCCTGATTTTCGGCGCCATCGCCATATTGGGAGCCGTGTCCCTGGGCGTCATCGCCCTGCACCAGGGCGAAAGCATCAGCGCGGTCTGGATGGTCGTGGCGGCGGTCTGCACCTACGCCATCGCCTATCGCTTCTACAGTCGCTTCCTGGCGAACAAGGTGATGCAGCTGCAGCCGTCGCGCCCGACGCCGGCGGTGCGCCGCAACGACGGCCTCGACTATGTGCCGACGCCCAGGAACGTCCTGTTCGGCCACCATTTCGCCGCCATCGCCGGCGCGGGACCGCTGGTCGGGCCGGTGCTGGCCGCCCAGATGGGCTATCTGCCCGGCGTGCTGTGGATCCTGGTGGGCGCGGTGCTGGCGGGCGCGGTGCAGGACATGATGGTCCTGTTCATGTCCACGCGCCGGGACGGCAAGTCGCTGGGCGACATGGTCCGCACCGAGATGGGCAATATTCCCGGCATCATCGCCCAGATCGGCGTGCTGATGATCATGGTCATCATCCTGGCCGTGCTGGCGCTGGTCGTGGTCAAGGCCCTGGCCGAAAGCCCGTGGGGAACCTTCACCGTCGCCGCCACCATCCCCATCGCCATCTTCATGGGCCTGTACACCCGCTTCCTGCGCCCCGGCCGCGTGGGCGAGGTATCGGTCATCGGCGTCGTCCTGCTGATCCTGGCCATCATCGGCGGCGGGCATGTCGCGGCCGACCCCTTCTGGGGCCCCGCCTTCACCCTGACCGGCCCGACCCTGGCCATACTGATGATGGTCTATGGCTTCATCGCCTCGGTCATTCCGGTCTGGCTGCTGCTCGCGCCGCGCGACTATCTGTCGACCTTCCTGAAGATCGGCGCCATCCTCGCCCTGGCCGTCGGCATCCTCATCGTCCGCCCGCACCTGCAGATGCCGGCCGTCACCCCCTTCATCGACGGCACCGGTCCGGTCTTCGCCGGCGCCCTCTTCCCCTTCCTGTTCATCACCATCGCTTGCGGCGCCGTTTCGGGCTTCCACGCCCTGATCTCGTCAGGCACCACGCCCAAGCTGCTGGAGAACGAGAACCAGATCCCGCTGATCGGCTATGGCGCCATGCTGTGCGAAAGCTTCGTGGCGGTCATGGCCCTGATCGCCGCCACCGTCCTGGACCCGGCGGTCTATTTCGCCATGAACAGCCCGGTCGCCGTCATCGGCAATGACGCGGTCTCGGCCGCCGCAGCCGTGGCCCAGTGGGGCTTCCACATCACCCCCGGCGAGCTTGAACAGCTGGCCCGCGACGTCGGCGAACACTCGATCCTGTCGCGCGCGGGGGGCGCCCCGACCCTGGCGGTCGGCATGGCCCACATCCTGTCGGGGGTGATCGGCGGCAAGGCCATGATGGCCTTCTGGTATCACTTCGCCATTCTGTTCGAGGCCCTGTTCATCCTGACCACCGTCGACGCCGGCACCCGCGTCTGTCGCTTCATGATCCAGGATTTGCTGGGCGTCGCCGTGCCGAAAATGCGCGAGACCAAGTCCTGGGCCGCCAATGTCGTCGCCACGGCCCTGACCGTCTCCCTGTGGGGCTATTTCCTCTACACCGGCGTGGTCGATCCGCTGGGCGGCATCAACAGCCTGTGGCCGCTGTTCGGCATCGCCAACCAGATGCTGGCCGCCATCGCCCTGATCCTGGGCACGGTGGTTCTGTTCAAGATGAAGCGCGAGAAGTTCGCCTGGGTCATGGTCGTTCCGGCGATCTGGCTGCTGATCTGCACCCTGACCGCCGGCTTCCAGAAGCTGTTCCACCCCGAAGTCCGCATCGGCTTCCTGTCGCACGCCCGGAAATATCAGGAGGCTCTGGGCGCCGGCGACCTGATCGCCCCAGCCAAGACCGCCGGCGACATGCACCGGATCATCGTCAACGACTACGTCAACTCGAGCCTGACGGCGGGCTTCCTGTTCGTGGTGGTGACCATGGTGGTCTATGGCGTCCTGGCCTGCCTCAAGGCCTACCGCAACAACCGACCGACAGCGCGGGAATATCCCGAGGCGCACGACCTGACCCCGGCCGACGAAGCCATGGACACGGCCCGTGCCTAAGTCTGGAGCCAGGTCCGAACCCGACAATCAGGACGACCTGCTCTGCCTGTGCCGCGACGCCGCCCTGCGGTGGGGTCGCGGCGTCCGGCGGACGGCGGGGGCCATGATCGGTCAACCGGACTACGACGCCTATGTCGCCCATGCGGCGACGACCCATCCGGATCAGCCGCCGCTGGACAAGATCGCCTTCTTCCGCCTGCACGAGCAGCGCCGCTTCGGCGGTTCCGGCGCCTTCAAATGCTGCTAGCTCGAGCCTAGAGGCCGGCGGACTGGTTCTGAGCCTGAGCCTGAGCCTGAGCCTGAGCCTGAGCCTGAGCCTGGGCCGCATCCCGCGCCTGAAGCGCGGCGACGGCCGCCTCCAGCGTCGGGTCGTCGCCCGCGCGGCGCTGGGCCACGGTGCGGGGGGCCTCGACGTCCGGGGTGACGCCGTGTTTCTCCAGCCGCACGCCTCGCGCGGTGACGAAATCGGCCCGGCTCAGCGTCAGCTTTCCGCCGTCGGGCAGGTCGGTCTCCTGGGCGATCAGAACCGAGCCGATGGTCTTTTCGCCTACCACTATGCCCCGCCCCGCCTCCTGCAGGGCCGCAGGCGTCAGTTCGGCGGCGCTGCGGCTGCCCCGGTCCACCAGAACGGCGACGTCATTGACCACCGGAGCGTCGCGATCTCCGCAGTCGCCGGAGGCCGTCAGCGTCACCGGGCGTCCGGTCCGTCCCGTCTGCGTCGCCCAGACCTGGTCGCGCGGCAGGAAACAGGTCAGCACCGACTCGGCCTCCAACAGTCGACCGCCGGGATTGGCCCGCAGGTCCAGGATCACGTCGATCTCAGGCGGCAGGCCGTCCAGTTCACTGCCGATCCAGCGCCCCAGGCCCGCGTCGAACTGCTCTACCGTCAGCACCAGCACGCCGGGTCGCGTCTTGTCCGCCGTGAACGGCTCCGGCCCGTCCATCAGTCGGGGCGTCAGAATGGTCTCGCGCCGTCCGCCCGTTTCGTCCGTCAACACCAGATGCACCGGCTCGCCATCCCGCACCTCGACGTCCGGTCCCCACGGGCGGCCGTCGACGCTGTCCAGGGTCCAGCCCAGTTGCACCCCCGCCGCCTGGGCCGGCGATCCCTCGCGCACACGCTCCACGGTCCACAGGTCGGGATCCTCGCCCCGCATCAGGGTCATGCCCATGACGGCCCTCCGCTCGTACTGAGCGTCCTGGCGACGCACCGCAGCCGGCGGACTGGCCCCGGCGTGACCGTCGTCCAGCAGTTCGAGCATCGCGTTTACGACCCTGTACAGGGTGCGGTCGTCCCCCGCCGCCAGGGCCTGGGGGCGGAACCGCTGGCGCGCCGCATCCCAATCCACCCCATGCAGGTTGGGATCGTAGTAGCCGCGCCGGACCTCGCTCCAGACCTTGTCGAACACCTTCTGGTTCATCCGCGCCCGGTCACGCGACGGTTCACGGGCGGGGGCCATCTGCACCACGTCGGACAAACGCGCGCCGGTCGCTTCCTGGGGCGTCCCCCAGGCCGACCCGGTCGTCAGCATCAAGCTTAACGACAAAACACTGGAAACACTCAGAAACCGACGAACGAACATCCGGCGATCCTTGGCCGAACCCCGCTCGTCGTGCAAATCACGAAGAGTCGCGCGCGGTCTCCGCCGCCTTGCGTTCGCCGCACGCGCGGGCCAAGAGCCGCTGCGAAATCCTGCGGACCGCGCCCATGCCCATCACCACGGTCGGCCTCGATGCCGACGACACCCTCTGGCACAACGAGACGATCTTCCGTCTGACCCACGCCCGGTTCGTCGACCTGCTGGACGACCACGGCGACGCCGCGACCATCGAGGCGCGTCTGGCCGAGACGGAACAGCGCAACCTGCGTCTCTACGGCTATGGGGTGAAGGGGTTCACCCTGTCGATGATCGAGACGGCGATGGAGCTGTGCGACGGCGGCGCGCCGCCCGAGGTGGTGCGCGAGATCCTGGCCGCCGGGCGCGAGATGCTGGCCCACCCGGTCGAGACCCTGCCCGGCGTGAACGAGGTCGTCGCCGAACTGGCCGAGACCTATCGCCTGATCCTGATCACCAAGGGCGACCTGCTGGACCAGGAGCGCAAGCTGGCCGCCTCCGGCCTGGGCGAACGCTTCAGCGCCGTCGAGATCGTCTCGGAAAAGGACCGCGCCACCTACGACCGCGTCTTCGCCCGCCACGGCACCGGACCGAACGAGGCCGTCATGGCCGGCAATTCGATGAAGTCCGACGTGCTTCCGGCCATCGCCGCCGGCGCCTTCGGCGTGCACATCCCCTATCACGTCACCTGGGCCCACGAACTGGCCGACGCCCCGGTCAACGAGCCCCGCTACGTATCGCTGTCCCGGATCGGCGAACTGCCGGACTGGATCGCGGCTATGGCCGACGCATAAGGTCTTGCCCCCCCGCCCCTCCCTCTCTAAACGGGCCGCTTAACCGACAACCCGACGCGAACACCGCATGGCCGAGCCGTGCGGGGATATCTCGCGCGCGCAAAGAACGAAGGAAGCCGTCGCCCCTTGGACGCCTCGGACATCAGTCATGACGAACGCGACGCCATGGTGCGCGCGGCGCTGGCCGAACAGGGCGACAGCGGCGTGACCCCGCGGCACACGCGATTCTTCTTCTATGGCGAAGGCGACCACGGCGATCTGAACGAGGTCGCGCGGCGCGCCGGCTTCCTGACCGGCGGCGCCGACGATTCCACCACACTCGAGACCACCATGGCGGTGGACGAGGCGTCCTTCGCGGCGACCTCCGCCATGATGCAGACCTGGGCCGCGGCCTTCCAGCTGGACTATGACGGCTGGGACTGCGCGGTCGTGACCCATTAGCGTTCAATAAGAAGAAGAGCTGGCGATGCCCAAGCGCACAGACATTCAGTCCATCCTCATCATCGGCGCCGGCCCGATCGTCATCGGCCAGGCGTGCGAGTTCGACTATTCCGGCGTCCAGGCTTGCAAGGCGCTGAAGGCGGAAGGGTACCGGGTCATCCTGGTCAACTCGAACCCCGCCACCATCATGACCGACCCGGAGGTGGCCGACGCCACCTATATCGAGCCGATCACGCCCGAGATGGTCGAGAAGATCATCGCCAAGGAACGCCCCGACGCGCTTCTGCCCACCATGGGCGGCCAGACGGCGCTGAACACGGCCCTGGCCCTGGACGCCTCCGGCGCGCTGAAGAAATACGGCGTCGAGATGATCGGGGCGAAAGCCGATGTCATCGACAAGGCCGAGGATCGCCAGAAATTCCGTGACGCCATGGACAAGCTGGGCCTGGAAAGCCCCCGCTCCAAGGCCGCCCATTCGATGGAGGAAGCGCTGGACGGGCTGGAGTTCGTCGGCCTGCCCGCCGTCGTCCGCCCCAGCTTCACCCTGGCCGGCACCGGCGGCGGCATCGCCTTCAATCGCGAGGAGTTCGAGGAGATCGTCCTGCGCGGCCTCGACCTGTCGCCGACGACCGAGGTCCTGATCGAGGAATCGGTGCTGGGCTGGAAGGAATACGAGATGGAGGTCGTCCGCGACACGGCGGACAACTGCATCATCATCTGCTCGATCGAGAACATCGACCCGATGGGCGTCCATACGGGCGACAGCATCACCGTCGCCCCCGCCCTGACGCTGACGGATAAAGAATATCAGCGGATGCGCACGGGCTCGATCAACGTCCTGCGCGAGATCGGGGTCGAGACGGGCGGATCGAACGTCCAGTGGGCCATCAACCCCGCCGACGGCCGGATGGTGGTGATCGAAATGAACCCGCGCGTGTCGCGCTCTTCCGCCCTGGCGTCCAAGGCCACCGGCTTCCCCATCGCCAAGGTCGCGGCACGCCTGGCCGTCGGCTACACTCTGGACGAACTGCAGAACGACATCACCCAGGTCACGCCGGCCAGTTTCGAGCCGTCGATCGACTATGTCGTCACCAAGATCCCGCGCTTCGCCTTCGAGAAATATCCGGGTTCGGAGCCCCTGCTGGGCACCTCGATGAAGTCGGTGGGCGAGGTCATGGCCATCGGCCGCACCTTCCAGGAATCGATGCAGAAGGCCCTGCGCGGGCTTGAGACCGGCCTGTCCGGCTTCGACGAGATCGAGATCGAAGGCGTGGCCGATGTCGAGGACGCCGGCGCCGCCCGCGCCGCTGTGGTCCGCGCCCTGGGCATCCCCACCCCCGACCGCATCCGCGTCATCGCCCAGGCCTTCCGCCACGGCCTGACGGTGGAAGAGGTCAACGCCGCCTGTTCGTATGAGCCCTGGTTCCTGCGCCAGATCGCCGACATCGTGCGCGAGGAAGGCCATGTCCGCGTCAAGGGGCTGCCGACCGACCCGGTCGAGTTCCGCCGTCTGAAGGCCAAGGGCTTCGCCGACGCCCGCCTGGCCCAGCTGACCGGCGCGACCGAAAAGGCCGTCCGCGCCGCCCGTCGCAGTCTGAACGTCCGCCCCGTCTTCAAGCGCATCGACACCTGCGCGGCCGAGTTCGCGTCGGCCACCGCCTATATGTATTCGACCTATGAGACCGGCGCCCTGGGCCAGGTCCCCGAGTGCGAATCCGCGCCGTCGGACAAGAAGAAGGCCATCATCCTGGGCGGCGGTCCGAACCGGATCGGCCAGGGGATCGAGTTCGACTACTGCTGCTGCCACGCGGCCTTCGCCTTCGACGACATCGGCGTCGAGTCGATCATGGTCAACTGCAACCCCGAGACCGTCTCGACCGACTACGACACCTCCGACCGCCTGTATTTCGAGCCGCTGACGGCCGAGGACGTGCTGGAGCTGATCGAGGTCGAACGGTCCAACGGCGACCTGATCGGCTGCGTCGTTCAGTTCGGCGGCCAGACCCCGCTGAAGCTGGCCCACGCCCTGCAAGAGGATGACATCCCCGTCCTGGGCACCAGCGTCGACTCCATCGACCTGGCCGAGGACCGCGAGCGCTTCCAGCAGATGCTGGAGGCCATCGGCCTGAAACAGCCGCCCAACGGCCTGGCCCGTTCGGCCGAAGAAGCCGCGCAAAAGGCCGAAGAGGTCGGCTATCCCGTCGTGCTGCGCCCCTCCTATGTCCTGGGCGGCCGCGGCATGATGATCGTCCACGACCGCGAGCAGCTGGACCGCTATGTCCACGAGGCCATGCGCGTCTCGGGCTCGGACCCCGTCCTGATCGACCACTATCTGAACCGCGCCACCGAGGTGGACGTGGACGCCCTGTGCGACGACGAGACGGTCTTCGTCGCCGGGGTGCTGGAACATATCGAAGAGGCCGGCGTCCACTCGGGCGACAGCGCCTGCTCCATGCCGCCCTGGTCCCTGTCGGCCGAGACGGTGGCCGAGCTGAAGCGCCAGACCACCGAAATGGCCAAGGCCCTGAAGGTGCGCGGCCTGATGAACGTCCAGTTCGCCATCGAAGAACCGCACGGCGATTCGCCCAGAATCTTCGTGCTGGAGGTCAACCCGCGCGCGTCCCGCACGGCGCCCTTCGTGGCCAAGACCATCGGCCAGCCGATCGCCTCGATCGCGGCCAAGGTCATGGCCGGCGTGCCGCTGAAATCCTTCGGCCTGACCGACAA
Source organism: Brevundimonas sp. (assembly GCF_013912065.1). Taxonomy (GTDB): domain Bacteria; phylum Pseudomonadota; class Alphaproteobacteria; order Caulobacterales; family Caulobacteraceae; genus Brevundimonas. The sequence goes on along the minus strand of NZ_JACESA010000003.1, from coordinate 27,280 downwards.
GCCCTACGACCATATCGCGGTCAAGGAAGCCGTCTTCCCCTTCGCCCGCTTCGCCGGGGTCGACACCATCCTGGGCCCGGAAATGCGTTCGACCGGCGAGGTCATGGGCCTGGACTGGAAACGTGAGGGCGAGGCCGACATGGCCCCCGCCTTCGCCCGCGCCTTCGCCAAGTCCCAGATCGGCGGCGGCACCACCCTGCCGACGGCCGGCTGCGCCTTCGTCTCGGTCAAGGAGGACGACAAGCCCTTCATCGTCGCGGCGGTTCAGACCCTGCTGTCCGAAGGCTTCTCCATCATCGCCACCGGCGGCACCCGCGACTATCTGGCGACCCAGGGGATCGAGGTCGGTCTGGTCAAGAAGGTGCTGGAGGGCCGCCCCCACATCGTCGACGCCATGAAGAACGGCGAGGTCCAGTTGGTCTTCAACACCACCTCGGGCAAACAGTCGCTGCAGGACAGCTTCTCCCTGCGCCGCACCGCCCTGATGATGAAGATCCCCTACTACACCACCACCGCCGGCGCCCTCGCCGCCGCCCAGGCCATCGGCGCCATCAAGGCCGGCGACCTGGATGTCCGACCGATCCAGGACTACGCCTGACCCACGCTCCGGGGATCATGAGCAAAGCTTAACTGGACGCGTCCCGCGGCCTCATGATCCTCTTCGTCGTCGATATCGACGAGGGGGATGGGTCATGACTGGATCGCGACGCGTCGGACCTGGCTTCTACGCCCTGCTGCTGCTCATCGCCGCCGCGACCTTCGTTGTGCACGAAGGCGCGCACTGGCTGGCCGGCGTCGCGCTCGGGCACGAGATGACAGTTACGCTGAACAGCAGCGCGCCGGTCGGCGCCGTGCCGCGCGAGCACGACCTCATGATCGCGGCCGCCGGCCCCCTGGTCACGCTGGCCGGCGGATTGATCGCCTTTGTGCTGATCCTCACCCGCGACAGCTTGACCGCCTACGGCGTCCTGTTCTTCGCCCTGTTCATGCGGTTCATGGCGGCGGTGATCAGCCTGATCAATCCGAACGACGAGGCCAGGATCAGCCTGGCGCTGGGGCTGGGCCTCTACGCCTTGCCGTTGATCATGGTGGGCGTGTTGCTGATCTTGACCGTCATCGCGAGCCGACGCCTGCGCCTGGGCTGGAAGACCAATCTCATGACCTATCTGGTCTCCACCGTCGCCGTCACCGCCATCGTCGCGGCCGACCAGTTCGTCGTTGCCCGAGGCTGACGCCCCCCTTGCCACACGACGTTCGCGGTTTAAGGTCGTCGCAGGGACATCGGGGGTCGATATGAAACGCGCTATACTAATGGCGAGCATGGCGGTGTTGCTGGCATCCGGCGCAGGCGCTGCGCAGGCCCAGACCCAGACCCAGGCCCCTGAACTGAAGGCGGCGGTGAAGGCCGACTACGACGCCAACCTCGCCGAGCTATTCGACTGGTTCCACCGCAATCCCGAACTGTCGGGGCAAGAGACCCAGACCTCGGCGCGCCTCGCCCGCGAACTGACGGCGCTCGGCTACGACGTCACCACCGGGGTCGGCGGCACGGGCGTGGTCGCCGTGTTGAAGAACGGCGCCGGCCCCACCGTCATGATCCGCGCCGACATGGACGGTCTGCCGCTGGAGGAACGTTCGGGCCTCGCCAACGCCTCCACGGCGCGCCAGATGGACTCCGACGGGGTGGAGAAGCCTGTGATGCATGCCTGCGGCCATGATGTTCACATCACCGCTCTGGTCGGGACGGCCCGCCAGATGATGGCGCGCAAGGCCAACTGGTCCGGGACCCTGGTCCTGATCGGCCAGCCGGCGGAAGAGCGGATATTCGGCGCGCGCGCCATGATCCAGGACGGCCTCTACACCCGCTTCCCCAAGCCCGACTACGCCCTGGCCTTCCACGTCTCGGCCGACACGCCGACCGGTCAGATCGAGGCGCCGCTGGGCATCGCCTATTCCAGCTCGGACAGCGTGGACATCACCGTTCGCGGCGTCGGGGCCCATGGCGCATCGCCCCATATGGGCGTCGATCCCGTGCTCGTCGCCTCCCAGATCGTGGTCTCGTTGCAGACCCTGCGCAGCCGCGAGGTCAATCCCCTGGAGGGCGCCGTGGTCACGGTCGGTTCGATCCACGGGGGCGTCAAGCACAACATCATTCCCGAAGAGGTCGAACTTCAGCTGACAGTCCGCGCCGACAGTCCCGAGGTCCGAACCAAACTGCTGGACGGCATAGACCGGGTCGCGCGCAACACCGCCCTGGCCCTGAACGTGCCCCAAGACCGGCTGCCGATCGTCGTCCGCTCCTCTGTCCAGACGACGCCGCCGACCATCAACGACGCCGAGACCGCCCAGCGAGTGCGAGACATCTTCGCCGCAACCTTCGGCCCGCAGGTGCTGCGCGACACCCCCCGTTCGGGCATGGGCGCCGAAGATTTCGCCAATTTCGTCCAGCCCGAGACGGGCGTGAAAGGGGTCTATTTCAACGTCGGCGGCACGCCCGAGGCCGAGGTGGAGACCGCCGCCGGCCACCATTCGCCCCTGTTCAAGATCACCCCCGAACCCGCCGTCACCCTGGGGGTCGAAGCCTCGGTCGCCGCCGCCGAAGGCCTGATGCCGAAGACGAACTAGGCGGGCTCGGCCGGCTCCACCGTGTCTCGTCCCTGAACGATCCGCGTCGCCGCCAGGTCGGCGGTGACGTTTCCGACGGTGCGGAAGATGTCGGGAATGACCTCGACCGCCAGCAACAGCGGCAGCACCCCCAGCGGCAGGCCCATGGCCAGGCAGATGGGGCCGATGGCGGCGAAGAAGCTGACCTGGCCCGGCAGGCCGACCGAGGCGATGGAGACGGCGATGGCTGTCAGCCCGCCCGCGACCAGGGCGCCGAGGCCCAGTTCGATCCCGTTCAGCTGGGCCACATAGAGACAGACCGCCAGATTGGCGACCGGGCTGGTGATGCGGAACACCGCCACCGCCAGCGGCAGGACCAGCCCGGCCGAGGCCTGGGGCACGCCCAGCCAGTCGCGGGCCCGTTCGATCATCACCGGCAGGCTGGCCAGGGAGGACTGGGTCGAGACCGCCACCACCTGGGCCGGCGCCACGGCGCGGGCGAAGCTGGGCAGGGATATCCGACCCCAGACGACCGCCACGACATAGATGATCAGGATCAGGCCGATCTGGCTCAGGCAGACGATGGCGACATAATGGGCCAGGGTGCCCGCCACGCCCAGTCCGGCGCGCAAGCCGACCCCCAGCGCCAGGGCGAAGACCCCGAACGGCGCGGCCAGCAGCACCCAGTGGACGATCACCACCATGGTCTCGGCCACCGCCTCGAAAAAGCCCGCCAGCGGCCGGCGCAGTTCGGTCCTGATCCGGGTCGCGGCGAAACCGAAGGCGACCGCGAACACCACCACCGCCAGCACCCCGTCGTCGGCCGCCGCCCGGATCAGATTGGACGGCGCCAGGCTGGCCAGGAAGGCGCGCAGACCGTCGGTCCGCGCCGCCTCGCCGACGGTTGCGGCCACGTCCGCGGGCACGCCCGCCAGAAGGGCCTGCCCCGCCTCCGGACTGATCGGCCACAGCGCCAGAAGACCCAGTCCCGCCAGGATCGCATAGAGGGTCGCCCCGACCAGCAGCAGGCCGAACACCATCAGCGACCGCGCCGCGATCCGCCCGGTTGCGGCCGCATCCGCGATGGAGACGATCCCCGTCACCAACAGGCTGAACACCAGGGGGATGACGGTCATCCGTAGCGCGTTCAACCAGACCTGGCCCAGGCTCTCGACCACGCCCAGAGAGCCGGTCAGCCACGGCGCGTCCGCGCCCTGGGCCAGGGCGCCGACGACCACGCCCGCGACCAGGGCCGAAACGACGACGAAGCTGAGGGAGGTGAAAAAGGCGGGAAGTCGGAATCTGCTCATCACCCACGGCTAGCATCGCTTTGACCATCGCGCGCGTCAAACCTTCTGCAGCCGGTCATCAGCGGATGTCGCCGCAGGCCAGGGCGGACGTCCCTATGGGTCTGGACTTCCGCTGCGGCGGCGCGGAATAGTCACGGCTGGTCGAACGGAGCCGCCTCATGATCAAGGTCCACCATCTGAACGACAGCCGTTCCCAGCGGGTGCTGTGGCTGCTGGAAGAACTGGGCCTGGAATACGAGGTGATCCGCTACGAGCGTGATCCCGCCAGCCGTCTGGCCCCGCCGGCGCTCGTCGCGGTCCACCCGCTGGGCAAATCGCCTGTTATCGAGGACGGCGCCGTCAAGGTGGCCGAGACCGGGGCCATCGTCGACTATCTGCTGGACACCTACGGCCAGGGTCGGCTGCGCCCCGCGGCCGGAACCGAGGACGGCCGCCGTTTCACCTACTGGCTCCACTACGCCGAAGGCTCGGCCATGCCGCCGCTGCTGCTGAAACTGGTGTTCTCCATGCTGCCGCGCCGCGCCCCGGCCCTGCTGAAACCCCTGGTCAAAAGCGTCGCCGCCAAGGCCCTGGCCGGTTTCGTCGAGCCGCAACTGCGCGCTCACATCGGTTTCTGGGAAGACGAACTGGGCCGGTCGGAATGGTTCGCCGGGGATGATTTCACGGCGGCGGACATCATGATGAGCTTCCCGGTCGAGGCCGGGGCCGATCGCGCCTTCGACGCCTCCACCAAGCCCCGCCTGAACGCCTTCCTACACCGTATCCATGACCGCCCCGCCTATCAGCGGGCCCTGCAGCGGGGCGGGCCCTACAGCTACGCCTGACGGCGATCGCGAGTTTGGAGGCAACCTCGCGCGCCCATGGCCGTTAAGGCCTCATGCAGTTTAGAACCATTCAGATCGTGGCCGGTCTGACGGCGGCCGTGGCCTTCGTCCTGGCCTTCATGGCCGCCGGCGCGGCCGTCCTGTCGACCCTGTTCATGCTGGCGGGCCTGGCCGCCGTGGGCTGGCTGGCCTACAGCTTGATCAAGGGCGTCCTGCGTCGGGATTCCAAGGCCAAGCCGCCCGCCCGCGCCTGAGCTTCGCCATGCATCGCGGCCGGGCGCTTGAAATCTCGAGCGATAACGCCTAGTATTGATGCCCGGCCGCGCCCGCCCCGCGGCCTTTTGTGTGCCTATTTCGCGTCTTTCCAGTCTCCGGGCGAACCAGAAAAATCACGACACCAATGGAAAAAGTGCCGATGACGGCCGAGGGCTATCGCGTCCTCGACGATCAACTGAAGCAATTGAAGTCGGTCGAACGGCCGAGCGTCATCGCGGCCATCTCCGAGGCCCGCGAACATGGCGATCTGTCCGAAAACGCCGAATACCACGCCGCCAAGGAGCGTCAGGGCTGGATCGAAGGCCAGATCGCCGAGATCGAGGACAAGATCAGCCGCGCCCAGGTCATCGACGTGTCGAAACTGTCGGGCAGCCAGGTCAAGTTCGGCGCCACGGTCACGGTCGTGGACGAGGACACCGAGGACGAGAGCCGCTACCAGATCGTCGGTGAACACGAAGCCGATGTGAAGAAGGGCAAGGTCTCCATCGCCTCGCCGATCGCCCGCGCCATGATCTCGAAAGAGGTCGGCGACGTGGTCGAGGTCAACACCCCCGGTGGGGTGAAGGCGTACGAGATCCTCAAGGTCGAGTGGAAATAAGTCCGATGGCGGGGGCGAACGCTCGTCCCCGCTTTTCTGACCCCCTCTCCATCTGGGTCGTCTCCGACGGCCGCGCCGGGATCGAGAACCAGGCGCTGGGCCTCGCCGAGGCCGTTCAACGCCTGACTCCGGCCGAGATCACGATCCGACATGTCCGCTGGCGGCCGGTGTTCGACCGCCTGCCGTCGGCGTTGAAGACGCCGGCGATGCTGGCTTCTGCGCGCCTGACCGCGCCCTGGCCTGACCTGTGGATCGCCGCCGGCCGCGCCACTCTTCCCCTTTCGACCCGCGTCAAATCCTGGAGCGACGGCAAGACCTTCGTCGTCCAGACTCAAGACCCGCGCTGGGCCAACCACCGCTACGACATGATCGTCGCCCCGGCCCATGACGGCCTGTCGGGCGACAACGTCTTCGAGATCACCGGCTCGCCTCACCGCATCACGCCAGATCGCGTCGCCGAAGCCGCGTCGGCCTTCGCGGCCCGGATCGATCCTCTGCCCCATCCCCGTGTCGCCGTCCTGGTCGGGGGCAAGTCGAAGGCTTTCGACCTGACCGAGGCCCACGCCGCCGATCTGGCCGACCGGATCGCCGCCGCCGTGCAGACATCCGGCGGATCGCTGATGCTGACCTTCTCGCGTCGCACGCCCGAGGCGGCCAAGGCCGTCATGATCGCGCGCCTGTCGGACCTGCCCGGCTGGATCTGGGACGGGAGCGGCGACAACCCCCTGTTCGGCTTCCTGCACTTCGCCGACCAGGTCCTGGTCACGGAAGACAGCGCCAACATGGCCGCCGAGGCCGCCTCGACCGGGAAGCCGGTCTACGTCCTGCCCATGGTCCCGCTGAAGTCCGGCGACAAGTTCACCCGTCTGCACGACGACCTGAGCGAACGCGGCGCGACGCGCCCCTTCGACGGAGCCTTGGAAAGCTGGACCTATGCCCCGCTGGCCGAAACCGAGCGCGCCGCTCGCGCGGTGCTGGAGGCTATGACGGCGCGTTAGTCGCCTCCCCCGTCTCCGCCGCCGTCGGAGTTTCCGCCGGGACCGCCCTGATCACGGGTATCCCCGTCCGGGACCACTGGGCCGCCGCCATCTGACCCGTCGTCCTTCTTTGACCTGGCTTTCTCGCTGCTCAGAGACACGCCCAGGCCGGCGCCGATGGCCACGCCCAGAGAGATGCCCAGGACCAGATTGTCCATGGCCAGGCCCAGCGCCACACCCATCGAAATCCCCGCGCCTATGCAGATCGGCAAAAAAGCCGACTTGTTCTCGCTCATCCCCGTCTCCCTTTGCTCCCAAGGCGAGACTAACATCGCGCAAACGGGAATCAGCCCCTAAATAGGCGCATGACCCAAGCTCGTACCGTCCGCGTCGCCATCATCGGTTCCGGCCCCGCCGGCTGGACCGCCGCCATCTACGCCGCCCGCGCCTCGCTGAACCCCGTCGTCATCGCCGGCCTGCAGCCCGGCGGCCAGCTGACCATCACCACCGACGTCGAGAACTATCCCGGCTTCGCCGAGACCATCCAGGGGCCTTGGCTGATGGAGCAGATGCAGGCCCAGGCCGTGCACGTTGGAACAGAAGTGATCCATGACATCGTCGTCTCCGCCGACCTGTCGCAACGCCCGTTCAAGCTGAAGCTGGACGGCGGCGACGAGATTCTGGCCGAGACCGTCATCATCTCGACCGGCGCCCAGGCCAAATGGCTGGGTCTTGAATCCGAGGCCGCCTACCAGGGCTTCGGCGTCTCGGCGTGCGCGACCTGCGACGGCTTCTTCTATCGCGGCAAGAACGTCGTCGTCGTCGGCGGCGGCAACACCGCCGTCGAAGAAGCGCTGTTCCTGACCAATTTCGCCGCCAAGGTCACGATCATCCACCGCAAGGACGAGTTCCGCGCCGAAAAGATTCTGCAGGACCGCCTGTTCGCCAATCCCAAGGTCGAAGTGATCTGGAACGTCGCCATCGAAGAGATCGTCGGCGTGGTGGACGGCATGGCCCGCAACGTCACCGGCGTGCGCCTGAAGAATGTCAAAGACGGCTCGACGACGGAGATTCCTGCGGACGGCGTCTTCATCGCCATCGGCCACGCCCCGTCGTCGGAACTGTTCAAGGGACAGTTGGAGGTCAACTCCGGCGGCTATCTGCGGGTCAAGCCGGGCACGGCCTCGACCGCCATTGAGGGCGTCTGGGCCGCCGGGGACGTGACCGACGACGTCTATCGTCAGGCCGTCACCGCCGCCGGCATGGGCTGTATGGCCGCGCTGGAAGCCAGCCGTTTCCTGGCCGAAGAGGACCATGCCAAGGCCAACCGCCCGATCAGCCACAAGGAAGCCGAGAAGATCGGGGTCTGGTGAGCCTCTGGCTCATTCGGAAGGCTGAAGGCCGGGCGCGTCTCTGTCAGGCGAAGAGCTGAAGACCGGGCGGCGCATATTGCACCGGTTCGCCATGTCGGCGGCGCAGAGCATAGTCGATCGCCGTCTGAACGGCGCGTTCGTCGGTCGGCTTGGACAGGACGCCGATCGTGCCGGCGACGCCTTCGCGCACCATGCCCGGATTGGCGGTCATGAACAGCACCGTCACCCCCATGTCCTGCCCCAGCTCGCGCCCCAGACCGATGCCGGTGGGGCCGTCGGACAGGTGGATATCGACCAGGGCCAGATCGACGTCGATCTCACGCGCCATGTCGCGCGCGACCTTGGCCGTGGCGGCGACGCCGACGACTTCGTGCCCGAGATCTTCCAGCACGAAGCGCAGCTCCATCGCTACCAGGGCTTCGTCTTCGATGATGAGGATACGCGCGTTCATTTGGGTTGGAACTTATGTTCGGGAGCGGACACAACGCAGACTATGGGGAAGAGTTTCAAACTTGGTTTAATCAGAGAGCTTTTTCAGCAGCGCGTCGGCGAGAAAGCGCCGTGGATGGCAAATCCACCACAATTTTGAGGCCTTCGGCGCGCCATTGGCGCTCCAGTCGGCCGCCCAGCTGCCCCTCGACCGACAACTGGGCCAGCGAGGATCCGAAACCCGTGGTGGTCGGCGGGCCGGACAGTGGAGGACCGCCGGTTTCGGTCCAGGTCAGGACGAACCGTTCGCCGTCGGCCCGGGTCGTCAGTTCGATCTTCCCCGCGTCGTTCGACAACGCCCCGTATTTGGCGGCATTGGTCGCCAGTTCGTGGAACAGCAGGGCCACCGAGGTCGCGGCCTGATCGTCGAACACCGCGTCGTCGCCGTCGATGGCGACCCGCGACCGGCCCGCGTCATCGGCATAGGCCTTGAACAGATCCGAAAGGAAGGCGTGCAGGGTTGTGGCGCCCACGGTCGGACGCGAGGTCTCCGTATGGGGCCGCACGAACTCGTGCGCACGGGCCAGGGCGGTGATGCGCGTGCGTAGAGAGGTCGAAAACGCCCGCGCCTCGGGATACTGCCGGGCCGACAGCGCCACCAGGGCGGTGATCACCGCGAAGATGTTCTTGATCCGGTGGCTCAGCTCCTGGCTGACCAGTTCGCGCCCCTGCTCCAGCCGTTTCAGATCGTCGATGTCCGTGCAGGTGCCGAACCACCGGGTGATCTCCCCCGCGTCATTGCGGATCGCGACCGCCCGGCCCAGGGTCCAGCGGTAGACGCCCGAGTGATGCTTGAGCCGATACTCGATCTCGTACGGCTCCCCGGTCGCGAGCGAGTGGTTCCAACGTTCCCAGGCTCGGGTCTGATCGTCCGGATGGAACATATCGTTCCAACCTTCGCCGTCGGTCGAACCGGCGGGCACGCCCGTGAACTCGTACCAGCGCGCGTTGTAGTAGTCGTGAAAACCGTCCGGGCGCGTCGACCAAACCATCTGCGGCATGGCGTCGGCCAGAACCCGGAACTGGGCTTCGCTGGCGCGGAGCCGGGCGGCGATCGCCTCCAGATCGGCGTCCGCCTGTTTGCGCTCCGTGATGTCGACGACGATGCCGGGGAAGCGGGTGGGCGCGCCGTGATCGTCAAAATAGACCTGCCCTCGAGCCGCGATCCAGCGAACGCGACCCTCGCTGCTGCGCACGCGATATTCGCTCTGGAAGGCGCCGTCGCCGGACAGGGCGGTGTCGATTTCGGCCTGGACGCGCTCCTGATCGTCCGGGTCAACCGCTCCGGTGAAGGCGATGATGGGCGCACCGGCGCGCGCCACCGCCGGATCTACGCCGAACACCGCCGCGAACCGCTCGTCGGCCACCACCCGATCGGCGACGATGTCCCAGTCCCAAGCGCCGACATAGTTCGACGCCTCCAACGCCCGGCGGATGGCGTTCTCGCTCTCGTCGCGCTGACGCAGGGCGCGCCGCAGCTCCATCTGGGACATGACCTGCCCCGCCAGGGTCTGCAGGGCCATTTCCTGCAATTCGTTCAGGCCCTCGGGCCGGGGTTCGGTGTCCAGCACGCAAAGAGTGCCCAGCGGCAGTCCGTCACGGGTCTTCAGCAGCCGACCGGCGTAGAAGCGCAGATGCGCCTCTCCGGTCACCAGAGGATTGCCGTCGAACCGAGGATCCACCGAGGCGTCGGGGACGACCATGCCGTCCTCCTGCAGCAGGGCGTGCGCGCAGAAGGAGGTCTCCAGCGGCGTTTCGCGTACGCCCAGCCCCACCTCGGCCTTGAACCACTGGCGGTCGGCGTCGATCAGATTGACCACGGCGATCGGGGTTTCGCAGATGCGGGCGACCAGGGCCGCCAGATCGTCGAACGCGGCTTCCCGCTCGCTGTCCAGGATTCCGTAATCTCTAAGGGCCGCCAGACGTTCGGACTCATCCCACTGCGGACATTCAGCATCGGGGTAGGTCAAACAGGCGTCCTCTCTGGGCCGGTCGGCCCGGTCGTCGTCATAAATGCCCGGATCCTTCGAAGCGTTGCAATCAGCATGTGCGCCCGGACCTAATTCGAAGGCCGACCGACTTCTTCAACCGGCATCGACACGACGCCCTCCGGCGCGGTTTCGGTCGCGAGCGATGTGGGCTTGGCCGGCTCCAACGCCTGAAGGCGAGCGTTGATGGCGGCCACCTCGTCATGGGTGGGCAGGCGGCGTCCGCCCAGGCTGGCGACGCCGACGACGCGTGTCTGTCCGTCGATCTCGACCGTCTTGAGCGGCGTGGCGTCCGCGATCTCGACCGCCGCGTCGGGATCCGCGCCTCCGGTCGCCTGACCAGGCTGGACGCCCGGACGGGGCCTCGAGAAGCGCGCCTCGTCTATCCGGGGCTCGTGGCCCTTGTAGACGGCGCGGAAGGCGGCGGTTTCGCCATAGATCCCCTTCCAGCGATAGAAGACGTGGGCGCCGATCTTGGTCACCCTGGCCACCGTTGGCGACCACCAGGGGTTCACATAGTCGGCGTGATAGTGGGTGGCGGTCCCCACGTCGCGCGCCACCTCGCCGTTCAGCGCCTTCTCGGCGACCTTGCGCGCGCGCTCCCACGCCCAGGCGACCGGCGCCTGGGACAACGATCCGTCGCAGGTGAAGCTGAACTGGCAGCCGGTGATCCGTTCCGCCCCCTCGAACACCACCCCGCACACGGTGTCGGCGTAGTTGGGATCGCGGACGCGGTTCAGCACCACCTGGGCTACGGCCGCCTGGCCGGCGTCCGGCTCCAGCGCCGCCTCGAAATAGACGGCCTGGGTCAGGCAGCGCAGGGCGCGACGACGATCTTCGGCGGTTCCCTGGAACACGAAAGGCCGCGCCGGTCGCAGGGCGCCCGCCGTCATGATCGGCGCATCCTTGGTGAACATCGCCTGTTTCAGCAGGCTGGGATCATGGCGTTGCGCCAGGGCCAGTTGCGACGGCGTCAGACGGCGCTGGATCGCGTCCATCCCATCAGCGCTCAGGTCGCCGCCGGTCGCCCGCGCCACGGCCTCGGCGGTGCGATCCACATCGGGCCGCACGCTCGACCCGGCCGCCATGGCCACGCCCAGCACCGCGCCGGCCGCGGGCAGAGCCGCCGCCGTGCGCTTCAGCGCCGTCCAGATCGTCTTCCAGTGGGTGAGCGTCATTCAAATCCAAGAAGGCGACGCTCCGAACATCGGAACGTCGCCTTGTAAGGAACATGTCTGAACTTCGGGGCGGTTTTCAGGCGCCGGAGAACCGCGTTACCGGCCACCCAGGGTCGAACGCAACATCCAGGCGAACTTCTCGTGCGCGCCGAGGCGTTGGGTCAGCAGATCGACGGTGACGTCGTCGCCGTCGCTGTCCGCGACATCGAGTGCCGACCGCATTGTAGCGATCAGGGTCTCGTGGTCGCGCATCAGTTCGCGCAACATTTCCGGCGCCTCCTTTTCAGGATCCCCGTCTCGTATGCTGGTGAGATTGGCGAAGGTGCCATAGCCTTGAGGCGCGAATTCTCCCAGGGCCCGGATGCGCTCGGCGATGTCGTCCAGCGCCTCCCACTGATCGCGATATTGCTGCTCCAGCAGATTGTGCAGGGCGAAGAATTCCGGGCCGCGCACGTTCCAGTGATAGCCGTGGGTCTTCAAATAGACGGCGTAAGCGTCCGCCAGGACACGTGTCAATTGTTCGGCGACGTCGCCGCGCTCGGCTTGAGACAGGCCGGTGTCGATCGTTGCGGTCATGCTTCGCTCCATCAGTGAATGTCTTTACGTCGAACGGGCCCCGTCCGAGTATGGCAGGAAGGAACGCGAATCACGCACAAGCGTTGCATCACCAAGCGCTGCATTAGATTGGCGTGGCGAGGGCCGGGGCAGCATGAACGCAGTTGCGTTCTTCAGACGATTTCTGGATGCCGACGGCGGCCTGTTGGCGCTCGCCCGGCTGAAGTCGGAAACGCTTCGGAGCCGGCTCCTCATCGGCGTGATCGGCGCGGGCGCCGCCCTGCTGCTGCGCGCTGCCGGCGCCGCCTTCTACGGCGAGATCACCGGCTTCATGATCCTGTTGCCAGGCGTCATCCTCGCGGCCCTGGCCGGCGGCAGGTTGTCCGGCGCCGTGGCCGTCGCGACCGCGCTGATCGGCGGCTGGTGTCTGGTCATGCTCAGCAGCGGGCCGGACTCCCCGATGGTCCCCGGCCTCAACGCCGTCGCCACCGTGAATTTCGTCATCGTCGGCCTGTTTTGCACCTGGGTCGGCGCGTCGCTACGCCGGACCCTGGCGCGACTGGATTCGGTCGTCTCGGCCCTGTCCCTGTCTAACGCGCGGGTCGACGAGACCGAGGGGCGGCTGCAGATCATCAGCGAACTGGCCCCCGTCATGCTCTGGATGACCGATGAGACGGGCGCCGTCGTTCACCTGAACAACGACCAGCGCCTGTTCTGGGGCGGGCTGGTCGACCTTCAGGATTTCTCCGTCGAAACCGTTCTTCATCCCGAAGACCGCGAGCGGGTCATCAAGGTCAAGCAGAAGGCCGACAGGGAGGGCGTCGCCTATGAGGTCGAGGGACGCCACCGGCGCCACGACGGCGAATGGCGCGTGCTGCGCACCGAGGCCCGCCCGCGTCTGAACGCCGAGGGGCGGTTCATGGGCATGATCGGCGTCAATATCGACGTGACAGAAGCGCGGGCCGCGGAAGCCGCCCTGCGCGACAGCGAGACCCGTTTCCGCCTTCTGGCGGACACCGCCCCCTCTCCCATCTGGCTGACCGATGTCGACGGCGCGGTCGAGTTCGCCAACATCGCCCTGACCGACTTCTACGGGGCGAACGCCGAGGTCCTGTCGGGACACGGGTGGAAACAGACGATCCATCCCGATGATCATGCCCTGGTTGAAGCCGCCCAGGCCGAGGCCCGACCCGCACGCCGCCCCTATGGGTTCGAGGCTCGGTTCCGACGTCACGACGGGACTTGGCGGTGGATGCGCGTCGCCGTCGAGCCGCGTTTCGACAGAACCGGAGACTTCCTCGGCTACGCCGGCATTTCCTTCGACGTCACCGAAAACCGCGAGGCGGTGGAAGCCGCCGCCAGGGCCGAACGTCAACAGGCCTTCCTGCTCAGCCTCAGCGACCGGTTGCGCGACCTTTCGGACCCCGAGCGCATCATGGTCGAGGTCGAGTCTTCCCTCGGTCGCCTGATCCAGGCTGACCGCGTGGGCTATGGTGAAGTCGATCCGGACACGGGCCTGGTTTTCGTGACCCAGGAGTGGACCGTCGCCGGCGCCGACGCCCGAAAACAAATCGGCCTGGAGTCCTTCGGCGAAGGGCTGATCGCAGATCTCGCTCAAGGGCGCACCATCCGGATCGACGACGTGCGGGACGATCCTCGCACCGCCGACTTCACCGAGGCCTTCGATACGATCCACACCCGCGCCCTGATTCGCGCGCCCTTGATCCGCGCGGGCCGATTACGCGCCTTCCTCTATGTCCATGCTTCGGCGCCGCGCCATTGGACCGAGGCCGAGGCCCGGCTGATCGAAGGGGTCGCCGCCCGAACCTGGACCGAGGTGGAACGCGCCCGCGCCGAGATAGAGACCCGCGAAAGCGAGGAGAGGTTCCGCGCCATCGCCGACACCGCCCCGGTGCTGATCTGGGTCACGCGCCAGGACCGCGAACGCGCCTTCGTCAACCAATCCTACGTCGAGTTCTTCGGGGCAGACTACGAGGCCGCCCGGTCCGCGGACTGGCGCTCGGCCCTGCACCCCGATGACCACGACCGCATTCTGCGGGAATCCCTGGCCGGCGAGGCCACGGGCGAACCCTTCTCGCTGGAAGCTCGCTATCGTCGCCATGACGGCGAATGGCGCTGGCTGAAGTCCTTTTCCCGCCCTCGCCTGACCGGGTCCGAGGTCGTGGGTTTCGTCGGGGTCGCCTTCGACGTCACCGACATGCGCGAGGCCCAGGCCCGCCTGACGGAATCGGAGGTTCGCTTCCGCACCGTCGCCGACAGCGCCCCGGCCCTGATCTGGATGACCGACGCCACGGCCCGGATGGTCTTCGCCAACAGGCGCTATCGCATCTTCTGCGGCATCCGTTCGAACCGCGAGCTGGCCGACGCCTGGCGCAGGCTGATCCATCCCGACGACGAAACCGTGTTCGACGCCGCCTTCATGCGCGCCTTCGAGGCGCGTGATCGGTTTGAGGCCCTGACCCGGGTCAATCATCCGACGCTGGGCCTGCGCTGGATCCGCACCGAGGGCGTGCCCCGTTTCGACGCCGCCGGCGCCTTCCAGGGCTATGTCGGCGCCAGCCTCGACGTCACCGACGCCAAGCGGGCGGAAGACGATCTCAAACGCATCAACGAACTGCTCGAAGAACGGGTCGCCGAGGCCCTGACCGAAAAAGACGCCGCCGAGGCCCATCTGATGCACGCCCAGCGGATGGAGGCCGTCGGCCGCCTGACCGGCGGGGTGGCGCACGACTTCAACAACCTGCTCACCGTCGTCATTGGGGCCCTGGACATCATCCTGCGCTCGGACGATCCCGCCAAGAAGAAGAAGCTGGGCGAGGCCGCCCTGGCCGCCGCCCGTCGGGGCGAGAGCCTGACCCACCAGTTGCTGGCCTTCTCCCGTCGTCAGGCCCTGCGGCCCGAGGCCATCGACCTGAACGGACTGATCCGCGAGGGCCTGCCCCTTCTGCGCCGCGCCGTCGGCGAGGCCGTCGATTTCAAGGTCAAGCTGAAGCGCGGCGGCGCGCGCGTGAACGTCGACGCCGCCCAGTTCGAAGCCGCTCTGTTGAATCTGGTCGTCAACGCCCGAGACGCCTTGGGCGACGTCACCGCCGGGTCATCCAGGGTTCTCGACGGGCAGGTCCGCGAGGGCGCCCGGATCACGGTCCAGACCATGGCCTGTTCGGTGGAGCCGGGACAGGTTCCCGAGCTCACGCCCGGCGACTATGTCTGCGTCACCGTGTCGGACAACGGCTCGGGCATGCCGCCGGATGTGATCGACCGTGTCTTCGAACCCTTCTTCACGACAAAGGCGATCGGCAAGGGCACCGGTCTGGGCCTCAGTCAGGTCTATGGCTTCGCGCGCCAATCCGGCGGCGGCGTTCATATCGCCTCGACGGTCGGACGTGGATCCGAGATCCGCCTCTATCTGCCGCCGCTCGCCGCCCAGGAGGCGACCGTCGCCGCGGCCCCGCCGGCGGCGGCCGATATTCCATTCGCCAAGGGCAGCCGCATGCTGCTGGTCGAAGACGACGCCAGCGTCGCGGCCGTGGCTCTCGACATCCTGACGGGTTTCGGCCTGGAGGTGGAGCTGGCCGAGAGCGGACCCGACGCCCTGAAGGCGCTGCGGGCCGCCCGCTTCGACGTGATGCTGACCGATGTCGTCATGCCGGGCGGCATGAGCGGTGTGGAACTGGCTCGCGAGGCGGCCAAGACCTGGCCGGACATGCGTATCGCGCTCACCTCGGGCTATGTCGGCGACGACGTGGACCAGGTTCTGGCCGACACGCCCTGGCCCTTCCTGCGCAAACCCTATTCGACGGAACAGCTGCGCGGCGTCATCGACGGACGGTCCGCCCTTCCTGCTGAATAGTCCCTGGCAGCCGGGACAGGACCAGACAAAGAAAAGCGCGCCGCGGAGACCGCGACGCGCCAATCTCGATGAAGGGCTTGCCGCTTAGCGGCGCGCCTTGCGGGCGGCGTAGCGGGCGTCCCGCTTGGCCTTCTGCTCTTCCTTGGTCAATTGCTTGCGCGCCTTGCGATCGGCGCGCTTCTCGGCGTCGATCTCTTCCTGGGCGGCCAGGTCGGCGGCCATGCGGGCGGCCTCCTTCTCGGCCTTCTCACGGCGCTGTTCGGCCTTGGCCAGCTCATGTTGCTGACGCAGGGCTTCCTTTTCGGCGGCGCGCTTTTCGGCAAGGCGTTCGAATTCGGGGTCGGGGGCGGCGGCCTTCGGCTTGAATTTGGCGAGCAGGGCCTTTTTGGCGTCCTGCTGGGCGGTCAGGCGGTCGGTAAATCCGGTCTTCAGATCTTTCATGCGAAAGCGTCAGGGTTCCTTGTGATCGGCCAGGGGCGGCCATCGGGGGTCGGGCGGCGACGAAAAAGCACGTCCCGAAGCGGGGGGCACAAAGCCGATAAGCGCGCCAAAAGCAAGGTTCAGCGCGGCGAAATCGGGCAGACCGTGAGTTTGGCGTGCTGATTGCACGCATCGTCCGGCCAGTGATGCAGATAGGTCGCGCCCTCGCTGGTGCAAGGGCGCTGGCTTGCCTAGGCCGGGCCTAGTTCGGTTTCTGAGCCTGGCCGACGGCGGTTCCGGCGGCTCCGCCCACTGCGGCGCCCACAGGTCCGCCGACCACGGCCCCGGCGACCGCGCCGCTGGCGGCCTTCTGTTCGATAGTGGTTCCGCAGGCGGCCAGGGCCAGGGCTCCAGCGACCGCAAACGTCGTGACGATGATGCGCGACATGTGACTTCCTCCAAAGGTGGAGCTTGAACGCTGCGTCGCCCTTCAGGTTCCCTATCGTCAGCCAAGTTGCGAATACGCGCCGAGGCTGCCCCGTAAACAGACGCCGCCCTGCCGTTTAGCTGATGTCCTGGATTGTGACAGCCGACAATTAAGATATGATGCAACTGAATACAGTATTCCCGTCATAGACTTTCCGGCATCCCGTCGGATTGTCACGGCCGCCCTGCGTTACAGCAAAAATACCTAATCCTTTCGAACCCTTAACCGCCCGCTTGCGAATCAGCCACATTCGGGTCACAAACTTCGCTATACAGCCCCCTCGTCGATGTCAGGGCTGAATGAGCCGTGCGTCGATCGCAGGCCGGAACGCGACCGTCAGAGTCGCCCCGCAGGCGAAACTACCCGGGGGCAGCGTTTCTCGCCCTGCTGAACAGGACTAACTCGTTGTCGCATTCCTCGCAGACGCGCGCCGTTTCGCGCGCCGATCGTGTGGCTAAAATCAAGCCCATGACGGCCGCAGCGGCCTTTGGCGGTCTGGTGGGACTGGCGATCGGCGGCGCCTATCTGGGCGGGACCATGGCGCGCGCGACGACGCTGCACGCCCAGGCCGAACGGATTCAGGGTGCCACCGCCGCCGGTTTCACCGAAGAAGCCCTCTCGGCCGCCGCCGGCGGCCTGGACGCCAGCGCCCTGTCGATCGCTCGCCGACACGATCCCTATACCAGCGCCGGGTCCGCTCAGCGCGACCGCCAGGCCGAACTCCTGGCCGCCCGTCTGGACCAGTTGAGCGACAACCGCGATCCCAACCTGCGTCGCGCCAATCTGACCACGCCCGTCGGCGCCAAGCCGTTCCGCATGGATCACGCGCTCGACGCCAGCCGCGATCTCGATTGCCTGACCCAGGTCGTCTATTACGAAGCCCGCGGCGAAGGCCGGTCCGGCATGCAGGCCGTGGCCCAGGTGGTGCTGAACCGCGTCCGTCACCCGGCCTTCCCCAAGACCATCTGCGGCGTCGTCTATCAGGGCGCCGCCCGCCGCACCGGCTGCCAGTTCTCGTTCACTTGCAACGGCGCGATGCGCGGCCGGGTGAACCAGGCCGCCTGGAACCGCGCCCGGACCATCGCATCGGGCGCCCTGTCGGGCTCGGTCTATGCCGGCGTCGGCAACGCCACCCATTTCCACACGACCGGCGTATCGCCCACCTGGCGCAACTCGCTGATCCGCGTGAATCAGGTCGGCAGCCACCTCTTCTACCGCTTCGGCGGTCGTTCGGGCTCCAGCGCATCCTTCACCTACGCCGCCAGCCCCTCGACGGCCAATGATCAGCCGCGCCTGATCCAGGCGGGCCTGAACCCGGTCGAGGCTGCACGGCAGGCGGGACAGGCCGTGGCCTATTCGCTGGTCCTGGCCCAGGAAGGCCTGTCGGCTCCGGAAGCCCCCGCCCCGGCCCAGCCCGAGGCGACCGCGCCCCGCGCTCCGGCTGCGATCCAGTCGACCGCTCGCCCGGCCGCCCGGCCGGTCGAGGCCCCGGTCCGCACCGCGCGCCCGGTCACGACCGCCGACGCCGCCTCGGCCGCCATCTCCGGCAAGCCCGAAGCCGCGGACGCCGCCAAACCGGCCTGATCAGAACCGATCAGACATCGGCCCGGTCACAGCGCATCCAGGCCGATGTCCAGCACTGGGGCCGAATGGGTCAGGGCGCCGACCGAGATCACATCGACCCCGGTCCCGGCTATGCCGCGCACCGTCGTCAGATCGACCCCGCCCGAGGCCTCCAGCGTGATCCGCCCGGCGACGCGCGCGACGGCGGCGCGCAGGTCGTCCAGGCTGAAATTGTCCAGCATGACCACGTCCGGCGCCACCCCCTCGTCGATCAGGGCCAGGACGTCGTCCAGCTGATCCAGCCCATCGACCTCGACCTCGACCTTCATCAGATGGGGGGCGAAGGCCCTGGCGCGACGCACGGCCTCGGCGACCCCGCCGCAGACGGCGACGTGGTTGTCCTTGATCAGGATGGCGTCATCCAGGCCGAAGCGATGGTTCATCCCGCCCCCGCACGCCACCGCATGTTTCTCCAGCGCCCGCAGGCCCGGCGTGGTCTTGCGGGTATCGGCGATGCGCGCCTTCGTCCCGGCGACCGCCTCGACATAGGCCCGCGTCAGGGTCGCCACGCCGCTCAGCCGCCCGACCAGGTTCAACGCCGTCCGCTCGGCCGACAGGAAGGCGCGGGCGTCGGCCTCGACCACCGCCAGCACGGCCCCTGCCTCGAAGGCGGCGCCATCGCTCAGCCGCAGATCGACCGAGGCCTTCGGGTCCAGGGCCAGCACCGCCAGCCGCACGCAATCGATCCCCGCCAGCACGCCCGGCTTCCTTGCGACAAAGGCCGCCTTCATCCGCGCCCCCTCAGGGATACAGGCCTGGGCCGTCACGTCTCCGGCCCGGCCCAGATCCTCGGCCAGGGCCAGGCGCACGACCGGCTCGATCAGCAGATCGGGCAAGGTCCGGCTCATTCCGCCGCCTCCAGCGTCGCCGGCTGGGCTAGCCGGATGCGCGTATGCTCCGCCGCGGTATCCGTCTGGGGATAGTCGGCGCGATAATGGCCGCCCCGGCTCTCGCGCCGATCCAGCGCCGCCTGGGCGATCAGCCGCGCCGCCAGCAGCGACGCCGTCGCCCCGTGCCGGCTCTCGAGTTGGTCGATCAGGGCGATCAGGTTCAACAGGCCGTTCGCATCGCGCACCACCCCCGCATGGGCCGTCATCGCCGTCCTCAGGTCGGCCATGGCCGCTTCGGGCAGGTCCGGCGACACGACGACGGGCAGAGGTCGTCCGCCCCCCGTCTCGCCCGCCACGGCCGCCCCCGCGCGCCGGCCGAAGGTCGCCGCCTCGAGCAGGGAGTTGGACGCCAGTCGGTTGGCCCCGTGCACCCCAGTCGCCGCGCATTCGCCGACGGCATAGAGGCCCGCGACCGTCGTGCGCCCGTCCGCGTCAGCGGCGATCCCGCCCATGTGATAATGACAGGCCGCCATCACCGGTATGGGGCTGACGCGCGGGTCCAGACCGCTGCGCATACAGGCGGCGAAGACGGCGGGAAACTCGTGCGGAAACGCCTCGCCTATGGCCGTGCGCGCATCCAGATAGGCGCCACGGCCGTCGCTCCTCGCCGCATGGACCGCCCGCGCCACGACGTCGCGCGGCTTCAGGTCGGCGTCGTCCTCGGCGCCCAGCAGGAACTGGCCCGCCCCGTCGATCAGGCGCGCGCCCTCGCCCCGCAGCGCCTCGGTCGCCAGGGGCGCGGGGTCCAGGCCCACATCAATCGCCGTGGGGTGAAACTGCACGAACTCGGGATCCAGAATCTCCGCCCCCGCCCGCGCCGCCAGGGCCAGGCCTTCGCCCTTCAGCGCCGCCGGCGTCGTCGTCGCTGCAAACAGTCCGCCGGCCCCGCCGGTCGCCAGCACCACCGCCGTGGCCGTGATCTCGACCAGCCGGTCGCCGCGCGCGACCACCGCCCCGACCACCCGGCCGTCCTCGTCCTGCGCCAGGCCCTTCAGCCGCGCATCGTCCCAGACCTCGATCAGCTTCTCGGCCCGCACCGCCGCGACCACCGCCGACAGGATGGCCCGTCCGGCGCCGTCGCCGCCCACCCGGGCCACCCGCGCCACCGAATGGGCCGCCTCCAGGCTGACGACGAAGCCGCCCTCGGCGTCCCGGTCGAACGGCGCGCCCAGGGCCGCCAGCCATTCCACCGTCTCGCGCCCGGCCGCCGTCAGGGCCCGCGTCGCGTCCGGCTTGACCAGACCCGCCCCGGCCGCCTCGGTGTCCTTCGCATGCAACTCCGCTGAATCCGCCGCCGTCAGGGCCGCCGCCATCCCGCCCTGCGCCCAGGCCGACGAACAGGCGTTCAACAGCGGCTCGGGCGTCACCACCAGAACCTTCGCCCCGGCCCGCGCCGCCTCCAGCGCCGCCGACAGGCCTGCCAGGCCTCCGCCGACGATCAGGGGGCCGTCATGCCGCGTTCGGTTCATCGACCTACTCCCAGATAGTTCAGGCCCAGCCGCACCGCCCCGACCGGGTCGCCCTCGGTCATCGGCGTCAGCGCGCCCACGGCCGCCGCCGCGCAAAGGGCCAGGGTCAACAGATAGAGGGCCAGGCTCTTGCCCGCCTCGGGCCAGCTCAGCGTCCCCCAGGCCGCGCGCCAGACGCCGCGCTTCAGGTGGCTGAACACCGACAGAGCCAGAAACACGGCCAGGATGAACCGCCCCGTGGACAGACCCCACCAGACCACGGCCACGCCGATCGCCAGCAGCACGATCTGCTCCAGCCGAGGATGCACCCGCGTCAGCACCGGCCCCAGGGCTTTTGATCCGTCCAGCGGCGGCGCGGGAACCAGATTCACCAGGTTCAGCATGGCGATGAAGAAGGCGCCCATCAGCCACTCCCCCTGCCCGGTCACGGCCCAGACCCCGACGAAGGGGATCATGGCCAGCAGACCGAAGGCCGGTCCGGCCAGCGACACCAGCACCCCGTCCCACTCGCTGCGCGGCGCGCGCTGCGCCTTGGCTAGGCCGCCCAGGAAGGGAATGATATAGACGCGCGCCGGCCCCATCCCCAACCTGTTCATCGCCAGGGCGTGACCCGCCTCGTGCACGAACAGGCCGATCAGCACCGCCCCCGCTACGATGGCGCTGCCCGTGATCCACCACAGGAAGCCGCCCATCAGGGCCGTGGACAGCAGGACCCAGATCAGGCTCTGGCCCTTTTCGACGGGCGTATCGACCTCGGCCGCCTGGACCTGAGCCGCCTCGCGCGCGGCGGCCTCCTCGGGCTTGATGTCCCAGGGGCCGGGGGCGTGACCGGGCGTGCGGGCGGGTGTGTCTGTATTGCTCATGGGGTTCAGATGGGCGCCGTCGACCGTCCCGTCGCCGGGACCGATCGCCGCGTCACGCTCAGATCAGCTCCACATCGACGTGATGCCGGGCCTTGACCAGGTCATAACGGGCGGGAACAGCGGGCGGCGGCAGGTCGATCATCCGCTGCACGGCCATCCGCCCGCGATCGATCATCTCGGCCGGAACCGTCACCTCGAACTGCATGTGCAACAGGCAGTCGCGGATATTCTCCAGCGTGATCCGCTTCATATGCGGGCACAGGTTGCACGGGCCGATGAACTGGACCCCCGGCACGTCGCCGGCCACGTTCGAGGCCATCGAACATTCGGTGATCATCACCACCTGTTTGGGCCGCCGCGCCTCGACATAGTCGGTCATGGCCGCCGTCGATCCGGCGAAATCCGCCGCCGCCAGCACGTCTTCCGGGCATTCGGGGTGGGCCAGGATCTCGGCCCCCGGATAGGCGGCGCGCATCTCGGCGATGTCGTCCACCGTGAACCGCTCGTGCACCTCGCACCGGCCCTTCCAGGCGATGATGCCGACCGTCGTCTGGGCCGCGACATTACGCGCCAGATATTCGTCGGGGATCAGGATGACCCGGTCCACGCCCCATTCCTTCGCTGCCCATTCCACCACCTGAACGGCGTTGGCGCTGGTGCAGCAGATGTCGGTCTCGGCCTTCACATCGGCCGTGGTGTTTACATAGGTCACGACCGGCAGGCCCGGATAGCGTTGCTTGATCAGCCGTACATCCGCCCCCGTGATCGACGAGGCCAGCGAGCATCCCGCCCGCAGATCGGGGATCAGCACCGTCTTTTCCGGGCTCAGGATCTTCGAGGTCTCGGCCATGAAGTGCACGCCCGCCTGGACGATCACCTTCGCATCCGACCGCGCGGCCTCCTTGGCCAGGCCCAGGCTGTCGCCGACATAGTCGCCGACCCCGTGGAAGATCTCGGGCGTCATATAGTTGTGGGCCAGGATCACGGCGTCGCGCTCGCGCTTCAGCCGGTTGATCTCGCTGATCAACGCCGCCTGCCGGGGCCACTCCAGAGGCGTGACATGGTCCTTGACCTTCGCCCACACTCCGGCGGTCTCCCGCTCCAATTCCTTCGTCAGACCAAAGGCGCCGTCAGCCATGACCTTCTCCTATCGACCTTATGCTCAAAGTTAGCATAAGCACATCCAATGTAGGCCGATGGGAGCCGGGCGCAAGGGGATTGTTCAGTCGATCAGTTCGAACAGATCGCCCAAGGGCACATCCAGGGCCCGCGCCAGCGTCAGGGCCACCACCACCGAGGGGGTGAAGACCCGGTTTTCGATGGTGTTCACCGTCTTGCGCGACAGCCTGGCCCGGTCCGCCAGTTCCTGCTGCGTCAGGCCGGCGGCCGTCCGAACCTCCTTCAGCCGCACGGCCAGCCGGGGCTCAGCCACGCGACGCCTGCCGATCCAGCCACCAGTAGCGCAGCGCGGCGGTCAGGGCGGCGACCTCGAACACAGCAGGCATCCCCGCGACCGTCAGGGGCGCCTGAAAGAGACCGGCGATGTAGAGGGCGGCGACCGACGCCAGCGACACCCGGAAGGCCCAAGCCGTCGCGCTTCCGCGGAAATGGATCGTGAGTTCGTCCGCAGCCTCGGGCTTGGCCCCGGCGCGCCTTCGCCACACCTTGCCCCCTAACATCACGCTCATGACGGCGAGAGGCATCGCCAGGGACGCCACCGCCGGCTTCCAGTCGTCGAAATCGCCCACGCCGGACGCGATCCGCCTGGCCGCTTCCACCCCGAAGGCCGTATAAAGCAGACCAAGCGCTGACAAACAGACCAGGTTCAACGCCTCCGCGCTTTGAACCTTGTCCCTGTCCAACCCGCCCGCTGCGGTCTCGAGATCCGCTTCGCGTCGCCCCCAAAGATCGAACGCTAAAACCAGTGTCAGACCCAGGACGGCGAGACCGAGCCCGACTCCCGCCATCGACAAGAGCGCGGACGCCCTCATCGTCGCCGCCACGATCATCAACCCGAAGGCGGCCACGGCCAGGCCGACCAGAAAGAATCCCTCGCGCTTTATGCGCTTCAACCGCGCCCGCGCTCTCGACTTCGATAGAGCGACCCGCTCCGCATTCCAGTCCGCCTCACCCACGGTCGGCCCTTCTCGTCTTTCCTGATCGTCCATCACCGCCTCGCGTCACCTACAGGTGACATATAACCCGCAGGTTACACGGCGCGTCAAGAGCGCTTGGCGCCCCCGCTTCTGATGCGATCGTCTATGAGAGGTTCAACCGCCCATCGCCCACAATGTCGCTGGTCTCCGCCTCGTGATTTCAACGCCTTGCGGAATTGTTCAGGCGCGTTTCCAGCCTGAGCGCGGACCACCCTTATGATAGACGCGATGAAAACCGCGTCTTCCAGTTCCGCGCCTGATCGCCTTCATCGGGAGCCGTCCCTTGGGGGAGGTTTGGCAGGTTTGGCGCCTTTGGCGCTTTGTCACCATGTTTTTGCGCCAAACGCCGCCGCCGCAGACAGCAAGAACCGTTCCCAAACTCCACAGGTTCGCCTAGACAACGGCCGACTTCATTCCGCAGAATGCCGACTTCCCGATATTTTCATGCAAGACACCATCCGCCGCATCCTCACCGCCCGCGTCTATGACGTGGCCGAGGAAACGCCTCTTGATCCGCTGCGTCGCCTGTCGGCTCGGCTCGACCGGCCCGTGCTGCTGAAGCGCGAGGATCTGCAGCCGGTGTTTTCGTTCAAGATTCGCGGCGCCTACAACAAGATCGCCGGCCTGACCCAGGCGGAACTGTCCAGGGGGGTGATCTGCGCCTCGGCCGGCAATCACGCCCAGGGCGTGGCCCTGGCCGCCGCGCGCCGCGCCATTCCCGCCGTCATCGTCATGCCGACCACCACACCCGGCATCAAGGTGGCGGCCGTCCGCGCCCTGGGCGGCGAAGTGGTCCTGTACGGCGACAGTTTCGACGAGGCCTACGCCCACGCCCGCCATCTGGAAGGCCAGACCGGCGCCGCCTTCATCCACCCGTTCGACGACCCCGATGTGATCGCCGGCCAGGGCACGGTGGGTCTTGAGATCGCGCGCCAGCACGCCGACCCCATCGACGCCGTCTTCGTCCCCATCGGCGGGGGGGGCTTGGCCGCCGGCGTCGCCGCGATCGTCAAGTTCCTGCGCCCCGACACCCGCGTCATCGGCGTGGAGCCGGTCGACGCCCCCACCATGAAGGCCGCCATCGACGCCGGCGAGGTCGTGACCCTGAACGAGGTCGGCCTGTTCGCCGACGGGGTCGCCGTGCGCCGCGCCGGCGATCACACCTTCCGCCTGTGCAAGGACCTGCTGGACGAGATCGTCCTGGTCGACACCGACGCCATCTGCGCCGCCATCAAGGACATCTTCGACGACAGCCGCGCCATCGCCGAACCCTCGGGCGCGGTCGCCCTGGCCGGGCTCAAGGCCTGGGCCGCCGCCCATCCGGGCGCCGGGCCCCTGGTCGCCGTCAACTCGGGCGCCAATCTGAACTTCGACCGGCTGCGTCACGTCGCCGAACGGGCCGAGATCGGCGAGGGCGCCGAGGCCCTGCTGGCCGTGGCGATGAAGGACGACCGCGATGACTACCGCCGCTTCCTCGACAGCCTGGACGGCCGCTCGGTGACCGAATTCAACTATCGCTGGTCCGGCGACGGCGCGGCCCAGATCTTCGTCGGCGTCGCCCTGCGCAACGGCCCGCACGAGCGCGACGACCTGATCGCCGCCCTTCGCTCCGGCGGCTACGCCGTCGAGGACATGAGCGACAACGAGACCGCCAAGCTGCACGTCCGCTACATGGTCGGTGGCCGCACCGTCGGCCTGCCCCACGAGCGCATCCTGCGTTTCCAGTTCCCCGAACGCCCCGGCGCCTTCCTGCGCTTCCTCAACAGCCTCCAGCCCGCCTGGGCCCTGACCCTGTTCCACTACCGCAATCACGGCGACGACGTCGGCCGGGTGCTGGCCGGCGTCAGCGTCCCGCCGCAAGAACAGGCCCAACTCACCGCCGCCCTCGCCGACCTGGGCTACCCCTACGTCGACGAAACCGCCAATCCCGCCTGCCGCCTGTTCCTGGACGGGGGTTGAGCTCAAGCCTTGTCGATGGCCGCCGCGATCTGGTCGCTGTTGTGGCCGGTCAGGTCCTTGGCGATCTCGCCGACCAGTCGCCCCTGCAGCTCCTTGTGCCAGTGTTTGCGCAGCTCCCCCAGGGTCCGGGGCGCGGCGATCACCAGCAGTTCGTCGATCTTGTTGGTGACCGACCATTTGTTCAGCACCCCGGCCACGCCCATGGCGAACCCGTCCTCCGCCTGGGTGTCGTTGTCAGGATTGGCCTCGCTGGAGCGTCGACCCGCCGAGCCCGAAACCCGGTCCTCGATCTCGGGAACATCAAGCGGCGACAGGCGGATTTCGCTGCCGTTGGTGTTCTTGAACAGGGCCAGCTTCTCGCCGTCGACCACCGCCACGAGGGCGCCGTTGGATAGTTTCATCGTCGATACTCTCTCAGACTATGGCCTTGGGTAACGGTCCCGAGGCCAGGCCGTTGCCCCCTGTTTCCAAGGTCTCGACTCGGCCGTCCCGATCAGAGCAGCTTGCCGCCCGCCTCGTGGGCCAGCAGCCAGCGTTTGCGTTCCAGCCCGCCCGCATAGCCCGTCAGGGTCCCGTTCGCCCCGATCACTCGGTGGCAGGGCACGATGATGGCGACTGGATTGGCGCCGTTCGCCAGCCCCGCCGCCCGCATCGCCTTCGGCGATCCGATCGCCGTCGCCAGCCGCCCGTAGGTCCAGGTCTCGCCGGCCGGAATGGTTCGCAGCGCCGCCCAGACCATTTTTTGGAAAGCCGTGCCGCCGGTCTTCACCTCGATCCGGTCGAAGGCTGTCAGGTCGCCCTCGAACCAGGCCGCCACCGCCGCACGCACCGCCTCCGGCGCCCGCCCCTCCGTCAGGGCCACCTCGCCATAGTGGCGACGCAGCAGCCGGCGCATCCGGTCTTCGTAATCATGAAAGTCCAGCGCCCGCACGGCCCCGTCCGCATCCGTCGCCACCAGCATCTCGCCCACCGGCGAGGCGATCCGGTCCAGGGTCAGCGCCAGGGGCGTCGATTTGGTCTTGGTCTCGATCATCGTCCCGTCTCCTCGATCAGGTTCCAGTACAGCGCCCCATAGGCGCGCCACGGTCGCCAGCGCTCGGCGCGCGCCAGCAGGGCGGCGTCTTCCGTCTTCAGCCGGTCGCTGGGGGCGTCCTCTCCCGCGTCCAGCCAGTCGCCCGGCGGCCGCAATCCCGGCCGCGCGGCGAGCGCGACCCGCAAGGCCGGATCGGACGACAGGTCGCGCGTGATCGCTTCGGGGTCGGCGGCGAGATCGAACACCCGCCGAACCCGCGCCAGCACGACCGGCAGGGCCTTCAACTCGTCCACCCGCGCCTCGACGTCGGCCTTGCCGCCCGCCCCGCCTCCCGCCC
>NZ_JACESA010000029.1 GCF_013912065.1 Brevundimonas sp. | reverse complement strand
CGCGCAAGCCGGGCATGAGCCGCGACGACCTGATCGGCATCAATCTGAAGGTCATGAAGGCCGTCGGCGAGGGCATCAAGGCCCACGCCCCGAACGCCTTCGTCATCTGCATCACCAACCCGCTCGACGCCATGGTCTGGGCCCTGCAGAAGTTCTCGGGCCTGCCCAAGGAGAAGGTCGTCGGCATGGCCGGCGTGCTGGACTCGGCGCGCTTCGCCTATTTCCTGGCTGAAAAGACCGGCGTCTCGGTGCAGGACATCCACGCCTGGACCCTGGGCGGTCACGGCGACGACATGGTGCCGATGGTGCGCCACTCGACCGTCGGCGGCCTGCCCCTGCCGGACGCCGTCAAGGCCGGCTTCCTGTCGCAGGACGAACTGGACGCCATCGTCGACCGCACGCGTAAGGGCGGCGGCGAGATCGTGGCCCTGCTGAAGACCGGTTCGGCCTTCTACGCCCCGGCTGAATCGGCCATCGCCATGGCCAAGTCGTACTTGCTCGACCAGAAGCGCGTCCTGCCCTGCGCCGTCTGGCTGTCGGGCGAATACGGCCTGTCGGATCTCTATGTCGGCGTCCCGGCCATGATCGGCGCCGCCGGCGTCGAGAAGGTGATCGAGTTCACCACCAACGACGAAGAAAAGGCGATGTTCGAAAAGTCCGTCGCCTCGGTCCAGGGCCTGCTGCAGGCCTGCAAGGATATCGACGCCTCGCTGGTCTAAGCGATTACACAGATCAAATGGCGAAGGGCCTGCGGATCACTCCGCAGGCCCTTTTCAATTCGTCCCTCTCCCGCCGGGAGAGGGTCTGCTGTCACTCCCGCTCGAACGCCAGCCAGTCCTTGCTCTGCATCTCGTTGAACCGCGACACCGTCCGTTCGAACTCGAACGCCCCCACGCCTTCGGTATAGAGGGCCTCGGGCCGGGCGGCGGCCAGGACGACCAGCTTGGTCTTGGCCTCGTACAGGGCGTCCACCAAGGTCACCAGCCGCCGCGCCTCCTGCTGATTGTTCGGCCCCAGGATCGGCACATCCTCCAGGAACAGGGTGTGGAACCGCTCGGCGATCGCCAGATAGTCCTGCGGCCCCAGCGGCCGACCGCACAGGTCCGCAAAACTCGCCCGCGCCATCGAGCCCACGGTCCGCTCCACGACGACGTCGCGGCCCAGGACGGTCAGATGGGCCGGCTCTTCGGGCTCGCCGCCCTTCAGCTCGCGCCACAGGTCTTCGAACCCGGCGCGGTCGTCGGGCATGTGCCAGATCTCGGTCGAGCTCAGCCGGTCCAGCCGCCAGTCGCGCGCACCCGCCGTCTGCACCACGACGCAGCGGTCGCGGAGTATCTCGATGAAGGGGACGAACAGCTGACGGTTGATGCCGTTCTTGTACAGGTCCTCCGGCGCCCGGTTCGAGGTGATGGCCAGCACCACCCTGTCCTCGAACAGGGCCTCGAACAGCCGGCCCAGGATCATGGCGTCGGCGATGTCCGTCACCTGAAGCTCGTCGAAACACAGCAGCCGCGCCTCGGCAGCGATCAGTTTCGCAATGGGCGGAATGGGATCGTCGCCCTTGTGCGTTCCGAACACGGCCTTTCGGGCCTTGGCGTCGCCTTCGCGCCACTGGCGCACTAGGTCGTGGACCCGGGCCATGAAGGCGTGGAAATGGGCGCGCTTTTTGCGGGGCTCGGGCGTGGCCGAATAGAACAGATCCATCAGCATGGACTTGCCCCGTCCCGGCGGCCCCCACAGATAGATCCCCTTCACCTCGGGCGGCCGGCCGAACAGGCCCCGCCTGGCCAGATCGCGCTCCAGCCGCTCCAGGGCGACGAGCACTTCGGACTGGGCCGGATCGGGCGTCAGCACGCCCTCTTCCACGCGGATGTCGTAGGCGTTTCGAATGCGGGAGGTCATGGGCGCCTGCTTAAAGTCCCCCGCGCCGAAAAGCGATTGCTTCGCGGCTGCGAACGCCTATTTGCAGGCCATCACTACAATGCGCTCAAGCAGCGAGGCCCCGTGGGCCGAGCGACAGCGCGTCCGAAGGACAAGAAACATGGGTTATCGCGTCGCGATCGTCGGGGCCACGGGCAATGTGGGCCGCGAAATGCTGAACATCCTCGAGGAGCTGGAATTCCCGGTCGACGAGATTCACGCCATCGCCTCGCGCAAGTCCAAGGGGGTCGAGGTCTCGTTCGGCGACAAGACCATCAAATGCCAGGACATCGAACAGTTCGACTTCTCCACCGTCGATCTGGTCCTGATGTCGGCCGGCGGCGACGTCTCGCGCGCCTGGTCCGAGAAGATCGGCAAGGCCGGTCCCATCGTGATCGACAACTCGTCCGCCTTCCGCAAAGATCCGGACGTGCCCCTGATCGTGCCCGAGGTGAACCCCGACGCGGTCAAGGACGCCAAGAAGAAGAACATCATCGCCAACCCCAACTGCTCGACGATCCAGCTGGTGACGGCGCTGAAGCCCCTGCACGACGCGGCCAAGATCAAGCGGGTGGTGGTCTCGACCTATCAGTCGGTGTCCGGCGCCGGCAAGGAAGGCATGGACGAGCTGTGGAACCAGACCAAGGCCATCTACGGCCTGGGCGACGCCCGTCCGAAGAAATTCCCCAAACAGATCGCCTTCAACGTCATCCCCTACATCGGTTCCTTCCTCGAGGACGGCTCGACCGACGAGGAGCAGAAGATGTCGGACGAGACGCACAAGATGCTGGACCCCGACATCAAGGTCACCGTCACCTGCGTCCGCGTGCCGGTCTTCGTCGGCCACTCCGAGGCCGTGAACATCGAGTTCGACCGCCCCATGGCCCCCGACGAGGCCCGCGCCATCCTGCGCGAGGCGCCGGGCGTGCAGGTCATCGATAAGCAGGAGCACGACGGCTATATCACCCCCGTCGACGCCGCCGGCGAACACTCCGTCTATGTGTCGCGCATCCGCAAGGACCCAACCGTCGAGAACGGCCTGAACCTGTGGGTCGTGTCCGACAACCTGCGCAAGGGCGCCGCCCTGAACGCCGTCCAGATCGCCCAACTGCTGGACGAGACGGGCGTCATCACCTCGTCGTCGGGGTATCGCTCGATCACCCTCTGACCCTCCGCCCCGTCGTCCTCGGGTTTGACCCGAGGATGACGGCAGGGCGTTGAAGGACACGTCCCCATGACCGCCTCCACTCCGCCCGCCGACCCCCGCGCGGTCGCCACCGCCGTCGCCTGCTACACCCTGTGGGGCCTGCTGCCCCTGCTGTTCATGGCCCTGGCGGCCCACGGCTTCGGCGCGCCCGAAATCCTGGCCCACCGGGCGGTCTGGTCGGTGTTCGTGGCGGGCCTGTTCCTGCTGCTGGCGGGCCAGTGGGGCGAGGCGAGGCGCGTGCTGGCGACGCCGCGCACCCTGGCCTGGTTGGCCCTGTCGGCGGCGATGATCGCCACCAACTGGAGCCTCTACGTCTTCGCCACCACCCATCATGCGACGCTGGAGGCCAGCCTCGGCTATTATATCAATCCACTGCTGAACATGGCGGCGGGGGCGGTCCTGTTCCGCGAGCGGATCGACCGCTGGAGCGCCGCCGCCATCGCCCTGGCCGCCGTCGGAGTGGTCATCCAGACCATCGCCCTGGGCCATGTGCCGGTCATCGGCCTGACCCTGGCCGTCACCTTCTGCGCCTATGCGGTGATCCGCAAACGGGTGCCGGCCTCGGCCCAGACCGGCCTGTTCGTCGAATGTCTGGTGCTGTTGCCGTTCGGCGCCCTGTTCCTGGCCTGGCTGGCGACCCACGGCCAGGCGACCGGTTTCGCCTCTCCGGCCGGCCTGGCCTGGGCCCTGGTCAACGGCCCCGCGACGGTCATCCCCCTGGTCCTGTTCGCCTGGTCGGCGCGCCGCCTGCCCCTGTCCACCATCGGCTTCATCCAGTTCCTGGCGCCGACGCTTCAGTTCGCTTGCGGCGTCTGGGCCGGCGAAGCCCTGACCCTGCTGCGGATCGTCTCCTTCGGCTTCATCTGGGCCGGCGCCGGGGTGTTCGCCTTCGCCGCCTATAATCGCAGCCGGGCGGCGCGCGAGGCGTTGAAGGCCACGGCGGAACCGGCGTAGCCTCGCCTCTCACGGAGGCGAGGCCATGACGACCGCTCACCAGCCCGGCCCCTGCGACAGCGGGCAAGTCCGCGCCGCGCCTCCGCCCGAACTTCCCCTGTCGACGGCGCGCAAGCGCTGGGTGCTGGCGGCGACCGTGCTGGGATCCAGCCTGACCTTTATCGACGGCTCGGCCCTGGGCGTCGCCCTGCCCGCAGTGCAGCGCGATCTGGCGGCGGGAACGGCGGCGGTCCAGTGGGTGTCGAACGCCTATCTGCTGACCCTGGGCGCCCTGGTGCTGATCGGGGGTGCGGCTGGCGACCGGTTCGGCCGGCGGCTGGTCTTCCTGATCGGGGTGGCGATCTTCGCCCTGGCCTCCATCGGCTGCGCCCTGGCCCCGACGGTGGAGGCCCTGGTCGCAGGCCGCGCGATCCAGGGCGTCGGCGCCGCCCTGCTGACACCCGGCGCCCTGGCCGTGATCGGGGCCACCTTCCCGCCGGAGGAGAGGGGCAAGGCCTTCGGGACCTGGGCCGGGTTCGGCGCCCTGACCGGCATGATCGGGCCGCTGGTCGGCGGCTGGCTGGCCGACGCCGCCGACTGGCGCGCCATCTTCTGGATCAATGTGCCACTGGCGATCCTGACCGCTGTCGTCACTCTGATGGCCACGCCCGAGAGCCGCGATCCCGACGCCAGGGGCCTGGACTGGCTGGGCGCCGCCCTGGCCGTCGCGGGCCTGGGCGCGCTGACCTGGGCGCTGACGGCGGCGCCGGACCTGGGCTTCGGGGCGCCCGCCATCGTCGCGGGTCTGGTCGGAGGCTCGGCGCTGCTGGCCGGCTTCCTGTGGGCCGAGGCGCGGCAAGGCCGGCCGATGATGCCGCTGGGCCTGTTTCGCTCGTCGGTGTTCAGCGGGGTCAATCTGCTGACGCTGCTGCTCTATTTTGCGCTGGGCGGCGCCATGTTCTTCCTGCCGTTCGACCTGATCCGGGTTCACGGCTGGAGCGCGACCGAGGCCGGGGCGGCCATGCTGCCCTTCGCCGCCGTCATGGGCCTGTTCTCGGGCCTGGCGGGGCGGATCGCCGACCGGTTCGGCGCCCGACTGTCGCTCAGCGTCGGGCCGCTGCTGGCGGGCGTGGGACTGGCGTTGCTGGCGCTGCCCGCGCCCGGCGCCGGCTATGTCGACGGCCCCCTAGCCGGGATGACGGTGATGGCGGTCGGCATGACCCTGGCCGTCGGTCCGCTGACGGCGACGGTGATGGGGGCGGTCCAGCCGGGACACACCGGCGTGGCGTCAGGGGTCAACAATGCGGTGGCGCGGGTCGCCGGCCTGCTGGCCGTGGCTCTGCTGGGACTTGTCCTGTCGGCGGTGTTCGCCCTGGTCGTGGATCAGCCGGACGCGCGCGCCCTGCTGGCCCAGGTCATGTCCGGGGCGGAGTTGACGCCTGCCGCGCGCGACGCCTTCCACGCCGCCTTCAGGGCCGTGATCCTGACCTGCGCGGCCTGTGCGGCGATCGCGGGGCTGGTCGGCTTGCTGACGGCCCCGGGCCGGGTTCAGACGGCGGCGTAGACGGCGTTCAGCAGCCGCACGGCCCGAGGATCGCCGATCAGGTGCGGCGACTGGCGGGTCATCACATAGGCGGCCGACAGGCGGCGCGACGGATCGGCCATGGCCATCGACCCGCCCCAGCCATAGTGGCCCATCGACGCCCCCGGCCCGAAAACCTCCAGCCTGTCGTTGCGCATCAGACCGGCGGCCCAGCTGATCGCATAGGGCAGCACCTTGTCCGGCCCGTAGATCCGCTCGCGCGTCAACTGCTCCAACGTATCGGCCGACAGGACCGTCCGCCCCTCCAGCACGCCGTCGTTGGCGACCACGCCCAGCAGCCGCGCCAGACCCAGGGCCGTGCCGTGCAGATTGGCGGACGGGATCTCCATCTTGCGCCATTCGGCCGAGCCGCGCCCCCCCGGCGCCGAGCCCCGGTCGAGGAAGGCCGCCTGTTTGATCGGATCGATGGGCCCCAGGCTGGGCGCGGCGGTCGGCTTGCGCATCTGGGCCACCCGGCCATGTTCGCTCTCGGGCAGGCCGATCCACAGGTCCAGCTCGGGGAAGTCCTCACGCAGAGCCTGGCCCATGGTGCGGCCGGTCGCGCGGCGAAACACTTCATTGGCCAGATAGCCGACCGTGATCGGGTGATAGCCCGAGGCCGTGCCCGGCGCCCACATCGGCGCCTGGGCCGCCAGCCTGGTCACGACCATGGAAGCATCGAACCAGATCGCGGGATCGACCGCGTCCGAAAAGCCCGGCAGGCCGGACTGATGGCTCATCAGCTGGACGACGGTGATCTCGGCCTTGCCCGCCGCCCCGAACTCGGGCCACAGGCTGGCGACCGTCTGCTCATAGTCCAGTCGGCCCGCCTCGACCGCCGTGGCGATCAGCAGGGCCATCACCGCCTTGCCGGTCGAAAACACCGGCGTCAGGTTCTCGGCGGTGAAGGCCGTGGTCCGCGCCGTGTCGGCGTGTCCCGCCCACAGATCGACGACCGTCTCCCCCTCGATCAGCAGACTGAACCGCGCCGCCTGCTCGTTCAGCCCCTCAGGCGCCTCGGTGAAATTGGCGGCGAAGGCGTCCTTCACCGCCGCAAAACGCGGGTCGCAGACGCCATGAATATCGAGAGCTTCGGTCATGGAGGCGTTCTAGACCTTCCCCCGCCTGCGGGGGAAGTGGCCGGCGTGAGAGCGCCTAGGCCGGGAAGGGGGCCGTGCTCGGCGGCGCTGGCGCACAGAAGGATGGACGCGTCGATTCCGCCCGGAAGATGTTGGCGACGAAGGCCGGGCGACGGCCCTGGGTCCGTCGGACCAGAACCACAATCAGCGGCTGGTGCGTCTCGGCCGTACACCAGGCGGTCCGGGTGTTGTCCTCGGCAGGGAAGGTCTCTCCCCGGACGAAGTCGCCATAGCGCGGCAACAGATCCAAGGCTGCAGCCTCGAGACCCTCGGGATCTCCCGCTTCCACAGAGGCCGAACATCCGCCGTTAGGCAGGGCGATGACAAAGACGCTGGAATAGGAGGCCAGTCGCCACGCCGCCGTCCCCATCGACGAACCCGTGGAGCGGGGCGGGACCGGGCGCAGCCAGTGATCCAGCGCCAGCGCCTCGATCGACGTCTCGTCGCGTACTGCCGTCAAGCAGACGTCCGAAAAGACAATGGCCATGGCGGCGGTCGGCGAGGTCAGCGCCCCATAAGGCGGGGGTTGGGTGGGCCCCACTCCCGTCGGCTGACTGGCACAGCCGCTGAGCAACGCCCCGATCACAGACGCCCCGAGCAAGGCCGTCCAAACCCGGCGCGGCCCGCCGCCAAGGCTCGCCCCTTTGGATTTTTGCATCACCAGCCCCCTACTATACCCGAGGTATGCAAACCCGCCGAACTGGATCAAGTGAACAGTCTATGACGAAAAAGGCCCCGCGCCGGAGCGCGGGGCCTCGATCTTTTCCGATCCGGCGTATGGATCAGGCCGCGACGACCTCGGTCGCCTGTTCGGCCAGGATGGTCAGGCCTTCGCCATTGACGTCGGCAAAGCCGCCCTTGACCTCATACTGGGTCTTGGCGCCGCCGACATAGACGGTCACCAGACCCTCGTTCAGGGCGGTCATGAAGGGGGCGTGGTTCGGCAGGACGCCGAAGTCGCCCTCGACGCCCGGCGCGTCAACCTGGTCCACGAGGCCCGAGAAGACCTCGCGTTCCGGCGAGACGAGGGAGAAGTTCAGCTTGCCGGCCATGATCAGGCTTCCGACGCCATCTTCTCGGCCTTGGCGACGGCCTCTTCGATGGCGCCGACCATGTAGAAGGCGGCTTCCGGCAGGTGGTCGTATTCACCGGCGACGATGCCCTTGAACGAGCGGATCGTGTCGGCCAGTTCGACGAACTTGCCGGGCGCGTTGGTGAACTGCTCGGCCACGAAGAAGGGCTGCGACAGGAAGCGCTGGATCTTGCGAGCACGCGACACGACCAGCTTGTCCTCTTCCGACAGCTCGTCCATGCCCAGGATGGCGATGATGTCCTTCAGGCCCTTGTACTGCTGCAGCACTTCCTGGACCGAACGGGCGACCTGATAGTGCTCTTCGCCGATGACCAGCGGGTCCATGATCCGCGAGGTCGAGTCCAGCGGATCGACGGCGGGGAAGATGGCCTGGGCGGCGATGTCACGCGACAGCATGGTCGTCGCGTCCAGGTGGGCGAAGGACGCGGCCGGGGCCGGGTCAGTGGGGTCGTCGGCGGGGACGTAGATGGCCTGGACCGAGGTGATCGAACCCTTCTTGGTCGAGGTGATCCGCTCTTGCAGGTTCCCCATCTCGGTGGCCAGCGTCGGCTGATAGCCCACGGCCGACGGGATGCGGCCCAGCAGAGCCGACACTTCCGAACCGGCTTGCGTGAAGCGGAAGATGTTGTCGACGAACAGCAGGACGTCCTTACCCTCTTCGTCGCGGAAATATTCGGCCTGGGCCAGGCCGGTCAGGGCGACGCGGGCGCGGGCGCCGGGAGGCTCGTTCATCTGGCCATAAACCAGGGCGCACTTGGAGCCCTCGGTCGAGCCGTTGTTCTTGGACGGGTCGACGTTCACGTTCGACTCGATCATCTCGTGATACAGGTCGTTGCCTTCGCGGGTGCGCTCACCCACGCCGGCCAGAACCGAATAACCGCCGTAGGCCTTGGCGATATTGTTGATCAGTTCCTGCATGGTCACGGTCTTGCCGACGCCGGCGCCGCCGAACAGGCCGGTCTTGCCGCCCTTGGTGTAGGGGCAGATCAGGTCGATGACCTTGATGCCCGTGACCAGGATTTCCGACGAGTTGGTCTGTTCCTCGAAGGTCGGGGCCTCGCGGTGGATCGGACGATATTCGGTGGTCTTGATCGGGCCGGCTTCGTCGATCGGCTGACCGACGACGTTCATGATGCGGCCCAACACGCCCGGACCGACCGGGGTCTGGATCGAGGTGCCGGTGTCCGACACGGGCTGGCCGCGCGTCAGGCCCTCGGTCGTGTCCATGGCGATGGTGCGGACCATGTTCTCACCCAGGTGCTGGGCGACTTCCAGGACCAGGGTGAAGGGCTCGCCCGTCTTCTGGTCGACGTTCTGGGTGTGCAGGGCGTTCAGGATCGCCGGCAGATGGCCGGTGAACTCGACGTCGACGACGGCGCCGATGACCTGGGCGATCTTGCCGGTGGCGACGACGGAGACGGGGGCCGCGATATCGGCGACCTTCTTGGCGGCCGGCTTGCGGGCGGCGGGCTTCTTGGCGGGGGGGGCGACTGTGTCGGTCATGGCTGGGGTCCGTTTATCGGAATGTCTGTTCGGTCGGGATCAGAGGGCTTCGGCGCCGGCGATGATCTCGATCAGCTCGGTGGTGATCTGGGCTTGTCGCTTGCGGTTGTACTGCAGCGTCAGGGCGTTGATGAGGTCGCCGGCGTTGCGCGTGGCGTTGTCCATCGCGGCCATCTGCGACCCGAAGAAACCGGCCTGGTTCTCATACAGAGCGGCCAGGATCTGGGTCGTCAGGTTGCGCGGCAGCAGGGTCTCGAGGATTTCCTCTTCCGAGGGCTCATACTCATAGACCGCGCCGTTCAGGTCGATGGGGGCGGCGTCGCCTTCCACCACGGCGGGGATCAGCTGTTTGCCGGTCGGAACCTGTTGGATCACCGACTTGAACTGGCTGTAGAACAGGGTGACCACATCGGCCTGACCGTCCTCGAAAGCCGTGGCGATCATCTCGGCGACCGGCTGGGCCAGGGGCAGGCCGATGGTCTTCTGGGCGCTCAACTCGAAGGTGTGGATCACCTTGTCGCCGTACAGGCGCGACAGCTGATCGCGCGACTTGCGGCCGACGGCGATGATCTTCACGTCCTTGCCGTTGGCGATCAGGCTGTTGATCCGCTCGCGCGCGGCGCGGATGAC
This sequence comes from Brevundimonas sp., assembly GCF_013912065.1. Taxonomy (GTDB): domain Bacteria; phylum Pseudomonadota; class Alphaproteobacteria; order Caulobacterales; family Caulobacteraceae; genus Brevundimonas. Next base: position 11,815 of record NZ_JACESA010000029.1, on the reverse strand, counting down.
ATTGGTCGAGAAACCGCCCGCCAGACCCTTGTCCGCCGTCGCCACCACGATCAGGTGACGCTGGTCCTGACCGGTGCCGGCCAGCAGCCTGGGCGCATCGGCGCCCGAGACGCCGGCGGCCAGATTGGCGATGACCGAGGCCATCTTGCGCGCATAGGGCCGGGCGCTCTCGGCCTGGTCCTGGGCGCGTTTCAGCTTGGCCGCGGCGACCATCTGCATGGCCTTCGTGATCTTCTGCGTGGCTTTCACGCTTCCGATCCGATTGCGCATTTCCTTGAGGCTGGCCATCCGGCTTTGCTCTTCCTCTAACTAACCGGCGGGGCTTAGGCGAAGGTCTTGACGAAGGCGGCCAGGATGTCCTTCAGCTCGGCCTCGAGGTCGGCGGTCAGGTCCTTCTTGGTGCGGATGCCTTCCAGCAGCGACGCATGGTTCGCGTGGATGCGGGCCAGCAGTTCCTTCTCGAACCGGCCGACGTCGCTCACGGCGATGCCGTCGATATAGCCGCGCGTGCCGGCGTAGACCGAGACGACCTGTTCTTCCATCGCCAGCGGCGAATACTGGGGCTGTTTCAGCAGCTCGGTCAGGCGGGCGCCGCGGGCCAGCAGGCGCTGGGTCGAGGAGTCGAGGTCCGAGCCGAACTTGGCGAAGGCGGCCATCTCGCGATACTGGGCCAGCTCGCCCTTGATGGTGCCGGCGACCTTCTTCATCGCCTTGGTCTGGGCCGACGAGCCGACGCGCGACACCGAGATGCCGACGTTCACGGCCGGGCGGATGCCCTGGTAGAAGAGGTCGGATTCCAGGAAGATCTGGCCGTCGGTGATCGAGATCACATTGGTCGGGATATAGGCCGAAACGTCGTTGGCCTGGGTCTCGATGATCGGCAGGGCGGTCAGCGAGCCCGAGCCGTAGTCTTCATTCAGCTTGGCCGAACGCTCCAGCAGGCGGCTGTGCAGGTAGAAGACGTCGCCCGGATAGGCTTCGCGGCCGGGCGGGCGGCGAAGCAGCAGGGACATCTGGCGATAGGCCACAGCCTGTTTGGACAGATCGTCATAGACGATCAGGGCGTGCATGCCGTTGTCGCGGAAGAACTCGCCCATGGCGGTGCCGGCGAAGGGGGCCAGGAACTGCAGCGGGGCCGGCTCCGAGGCCGTGGCGGCGACGACGATGGTGTATTCCAGCGCGCCCGACTCTTCGAGGGTCTTGACGATCTGGGCGACGGTCGAACGCTTCTGGCCGATGGCGACGTAGATGCAATAGAGCTTGGCGCTCTCGTTGTCGGTCTTGTTGACGTTCTTCTGGTTCAGGATGGTGTCGACGGCGACGGCCGTCTTGCCGACCTGACGGTCGCCGATGATCAGCTCGCGCTGGCCGCGGCCGACGGGGATCAGGGTGTCGATGGCCTTCAGGCCGGTCTGCATCGGCTCGTGAACCGACTTGCGCGGGATGATGCCCGGCGCCTTGACGTCGACGCGGCGGCGCTCGGTGAATTCGATCGGGCCCTTGCCGTCGATCGGCTCGCCCAGCGGGTTGACGACGCGGCCCAGCAGACCCTTGCCGACCGGCACGTCCACGATCTCGCCCAGGCGGCGCACGTCGTCGCCCTCGGCGATGGCGGCGTCGGCGCCGAAGATCACGGCGCCCACATTGTCGCGTTCCAGGTTCAGGGCCATGCCCTTGACCCCGGCCTTGGTGAACTCGACCATTTCACCGGCCTGGACATTGTCCAGACCGTGGATGCGGGCGATGCCGTCGCCGACCGACAGCACGCTGCCGACGTCGGAGACATCGGCTTCGACGCCGAAGTTGGCGATCTGCGACTTGAGGATGGCCGAGATTTCAGCGGCGCGGATGTCCATGACGGGCTCTCTGTTCTTCAGTCTTTTGCGGCGCGGGCCTCGCCAAGGCGGACCCGCTCTTGTGGGTTAGGCGCGCTTCAGCGCGAATTTCATCTGGTCGAGCTTGGTCTTCAACGAGGCGTCGAACAGTTTCGAGCCCACCTTGACCTTCAGGCCGCCCAGCAGGGCCGGATCGACCCGCGTGGTCAGTTCCGGCGCCTTGCCCAGGCTGGCGTTCAGCGCGGCCTTGATGGAGGCCAGCTGCGCGGCGTCCAGCGGCTGGGCCGAGACGATCTCGGCGGCGACGATGCCGGCGTGTTTGGCGTAACGGGCCTCGAAACCGGCGATCACGCTGGGCAGGTCACGCGCGCGGTGGTTCTGGGCCAGCAGGCCGAGGAAGTTGCTGGTGGTCTGTTCGAACTTCGCCTTGGCGGCGATGGCGACCAGGCCCTTGACCTGATCCTCAGCCGAAATGACCGGCGAGGTCGCGAGGCGGCGCAGGTCGGAACTCTCGCTCCAAGCGGCTTTCAGCGAGACGACATCGGCGCGAACGGAGTCCAGCCGGCCCGTTTCCAGCGCCAGATCAAACAGCGCCTGTGCGTAGCGATCGCCGACTTCCGTCGTTCTGAAATCATCAGCCACTGATTAGGGTCCGAGGTCGTTGTGTCAGGGTCGCGACCGATTGCGAGGATCGCAACGGTCAAAAGCTTGAAATGCTTGCTGAAAGCACGACAGAGGCCGTATTCGCGAATACGCCCCCTTCAAGCCGGGCGCCTGATAGCACGGGGTTTTGCCGCTCGCAACATTGCGTGAAGGGCGATGAAGCCGCACCCTGGGCATAGGCGTGTCGCACGCTGGTCATCGCCCCATGTGAAATCACCTCCAGCCTGCTGCGGAGCTCCCGGATGAAGCCCTTTCCCCTGCTGATCGTCGCCCTGTGTGTCCTGCTAGTTCCGGCGGCCGCCATGGCCCGGACGCCGGTCGCCGACAACGGCCACCCGGTCCGGCTGATGAGCTACAACATCCGCTACGACGCGCCGGACGACACGCCGAACTGGGCGCAGCGCCGCCCGCACATGGCGCGCCAGATCGCCTTCTTCGCCCCCGACATATTGGGGGTTCAGGAGGCCCTGATTCCGATGGTCGCCTATCTGGCGGAACAGGCGCCGGACTATGATCACTACGGCCTCGGCCGCGATGACGGCGTCCAGGCGGGCGAGACCACGACCGTGTTCTGGCGCCGCGACCGGTTCGAAAAGATCAGCACCGAGACCCTGTGGTGCTCGCCCACGCCGGACCGGCCGTCGAAGGGATGGGACGCGGCCCTGCCCCGCACGGTGACGCGCGTCGTGCTGCGCGATCGGACCAGCGGCCGGCTGCTGGACGTGCGCAACGCCCACTTCGACCATGTCGGGCCGATGTCGCGAGAACACTGCGCCGCCCTGGCGTCTGATCTGGCGCCCGCGATGGTCGAGGGGCGGACGGCGGCCGTAGTCCTGATGGGGGACTTCAACTCCGGACCGGACAGCACCCCTTATCGCCGGATCCTCGCCTCAGGCCTGCGCGACGCCCGCGATGTCAGCCCGGTCGTATTCGGCCCGGCCGGCACCTATAATGATTTCGACGTCGCCAGGGACAATGACGGCGTCGCCATCGACCATCTGTTCGTCGGTCCCGGCCTGTCGGTCGAGCGGTTCGGCGTCCCGACCGATTCCTTCGGCGGCCAGGTGATCTCGGACCATTTCCCCCTGGTCGCCGACATCGCGTTCGACGCGCGTTAGGAGAGGGGGTGCGACCATTGCGCCGCACCCTGGCGCTTGATCGGAACCAGCGCCGGCCCTAGCGCTTTCCGCTCAAGCTTTTCCCTTCAGGACTCCTCATGCTCGACAGCATAATTCCCCTGTTCTCCGACCCGGCCGCCTGGGCCGCGCTGGTGACGCTGATCGTGATGGAGGTCGTGCTCGGCATCGACAACCTGATCTTCATCTCGATCCTGTCGAACAAACTGCCCGAGGAACACCGCCAGAAGGTCCGGCGTATCGGCATCGGTCTGGCCCTGGTCATGCGCCTGGCCCTGCTGTCGATCATCGCCTGGCTGGTCGGCCTGGTTCAGCCGGTCTTCACCGTCATGGGCAATGAATTCTCGTGGAAGGACCTGATCCTGATCGCGGGCGGCCTGTTCCTGGTCTGGAAGGCCACCAAGGAAATCCACCACACCGTCGATCCCACGCCCACCCATGACGTCATGGACAAGAAGGACGTGATGATCACCAACGCCGGGGCGGCGATCTTCCAGATCATCCTGCTGGACATCGTCTTCTCGATCGACTCGATCCTGACGGCGGTCGGCATGACCGAACATCTGCCGATCATGGTGGTGGCGGTTCTGGTGGCCGTGACCGTGATGCTGCTGGCCGCCGATCCGCTGGCCGACTTCATCAACAAGAACCCCAGCGTCGTCATGCTGGCGCTCGGCTTCCTGCTGATGATCGGCATGGTCCTGATCGCCGACGGCTTCGGCTATCACGTGCCCAAGGGCTATATCTATGCGGCGATGGCCTTCTCGGCCGGGGTGGAGGCGCTGAACATGCTGGGTCGTCGCTCCGCCTCCAAGAAGGAGAGGGCCGAACTCGCCCGCGCCGAGGCCGATCGTGCCGAAATCCGCGCCCGCAAGGCCGAGGCTGAAGCCGCCGCCGAGCAGGCCTGATCCGATGACCCGCCTGTCGCTGCGCCTGGCCGGCCTCGTCTCCGGCCTGCTGCTGGCGACAGGCGGCCTCTCGCCCGCCGCGGCCGAGGTTCCGGTCCAGGCCTATGAGGTCGTCCGCGCCTATCCGCACGACAAGACGGCCTTCACCGAAGGCCTCTTCTTCCACGACGGCGCCCTGTACGAGAGCACGGGCCTCTACCCCTCTTTCATCCGCCAGGTTCAGCTCGAGACGGGCGAGGTGGTGCGCCAGCGCGACCTGCCGACCGTCTATTTCGGCGAGGGCATGACCACGCTGAACGGCAGGCTCTACAGCCTGACCTGGCGCAACCACATCGGCTTCATCTGGAAGCTGGACGACTTCTCGCCCCTGGGCGGCTTTTCCTATCCGGGCGAGGGCTGGGCCCTGACCACCGACGGGCGGCGGCTGATCATGAGCGACGGCACCGACCAGCTGCGCTTCCTCGATCCCGACACTTTAGCCGAGACCGGCCGCGTCTCCGTCACCGCCGACGGCCAGCCGCTGGACCAGATCAACGAGCTGGAGTGGATCGACGGCGAGGTCTTCGCCAACCTGTGGCAGGACAACCGCATCGCCCGCATCGACCCCGAGACGGGGGTGGTGAAGGCCTTCATCGACCTGTCGGCCCTGGTTCCCCAGGACGCGGGTCTGGACCCGAACGACGATGTCCTGAACGGCATCGCCTGGGACGCCGTTGGCAAACGGCTGTTCGTCACGGGCAAACGCTGGCCCCAGTTGTTCGAGATCCGGCTGCGCGGATCGCGCCCAAACGAATAGACCAAAGAACAAAGGGCCGGACGCCTGCACGCGTCCGGCCCCTGTCCGTCCCCCCGGCCTGGATCAGGCCTGCAGGTCGAACCGGTCCAGTTCCATCACCTTGGTCCAGGCGGCGACGAAGTCCTTGACGAACTTCTTCTCGGCATCCGCGCCGGCATAGACCTCGGCCAGGGCGCGCAGCACCGCGTTCGAGCCGAACACCAGGTCGACCCGGGTTCCGGTCCAGCGGAGTTCGCCCGTCCGGCGGTCCCGGCCCTCGAACAGGTCCTTGGTCGCCGAGGCCGGCTTCCACGCCACGCCCATGTCCAGCAGATTGACGAAGACGTCGTTGGACAGGGCGCCGGGCCGATCAGTCAGCACGCCATGTTTCAGGCCGCCGACATTGATGTTGATCGCCCGCAGGCCGCCGATCAGGACCGTCATCTCGGGCGCGGTCAGGGTCAGCCGCTGCGCCTGGTCGATCAGCAGGGATTCGGCCGGAACCGAATAGCGGGCCTTCTGATAGTTGCGGAAGCCGTCGGCGACCGGCTCCAGATAGCCGAAGGATTCGACGTCGGTCTGGTCCTGGCGGGCGTCGGTCCGGCCCGGAGTGAAGGCCACGGTGGTCTCGTGACCGGCCGCCCAGGCCGCCTGTTCCACACCGGCGCCGCCGGCCAGGACGATCAGGTCGGCGAGCGAGATCTTCTTGCCGTCCGTCTGGGCCTGGTTGAAGTCGGACTGGATCGCCTCCAGCACGGACAGCACCCGGGCCAGCTGTTCGGGCTGGTTGACGTCCCAGTCCTTCTGCGGAGCCAGACGGATGCGCGCGCCGTTGGCGCCGCCGCGCTTGTCCCCGCCCCGGAAGGTCGAGGCCGAGGCCCAGGCTGCGCCGACCAGTTCCGACACGCTGAGGCCCGACGCCAGCACCCGCGCCTTCAGGGTCCGCACGTCGTCGGCGTCGACCAGCGGATGATCGACGGCGGGCGTCGGATCCTGCCAGATCAGCACCTCCTGCGGCGCCTCCGGGCCGATATAGCGCGAACGCGGGCCCAGGTCGCGGTGGGTCAGCTTGAACCAGGCGCGGGCGAAGGCGTCGGCGAAGGCCTGGGGATCGTTCAGGAAGCGACGCGAGATCTTCTCGTATTCCGGGTCGAACCGCATCGACAGGTCGGTCGTCAGCATGGTTGGCCGGCGCATCTTGGTCGGGTCGTGCGCGTCAGGGATGATCTCGCCGGCGTCCTTGGCCACCCACTGGTGCGCCCCGGCCGGCGACTTCTCCAGCTCCCATTCGAAGGCGAACAGGTTCTCGAAGTAGAAGTTGCTCCACTGGGCCGGCGTCTGGGTCCAGGTGACTTCCAGCCCGCTGGTGATGGCGTCGCGGCCCGATCCGCTGCCGAAGCTGGAGGCCCAGCCCAGGCCTTGCGCCTCGAGGCCATCGGCCTCGGGCTCGGCCCCGACATGCTCGGCCGGACCGGCGCCGTGGGTCTTGCCGAAGGTGTGGCCGCCGGCGATCAGGGCGACCGTCTCCTCGTCGTTCATCGCCATCCGCGCGAAGGTGTCGCGGATGTCGCGGGCGGCGGCGATCGGATCGGGATTGCCGTCCGGGCCTTCCGGATTGACGTAGATCAGGCCCATCTGGACTGCGGCCAGCGGGTTTTCCAGATCACGCGAATGCTCGCGCCCGTCCGCATTGTCGTCAGCCACCAGCACGGCCTCGTCGGCCGGCTTGTCCACCCCGTGCGAGCCGTGGGAATAGCGGACGTCCCCGCCCAGCCAGGTGGTCTCGCGACCCCAGTAGACGTCCTGATCCGGCTCCCAGGTGTCCTCGCGACCGCCGGCGAAGCCGAAGGTGCGGAAGCCCATGGTCTCCAGCGCCACATTGCCGGTCAGGATCAGCAGGTCGGCCCAGGAGATGGCCTGGCCGTACTTCTGCTTGATCGGCCACAGCAGGCGGCGCGACTTGTCGATGTTCACATTGTCCGGCCACGAGTTCAGCGGGGCGAACCGCTGCTGGCCCCGGCCGCCGCCGCCACGGCCGTCGCCGACCCGATAGGTGCCCGCGCTATGCCAGGCCATGCGGATGAACTGCGGCCCATAGTGGCCAAAGTCCGCCGGCCACCACTCCTGAGAATCGGTCATCAACGCGCGCAGGTCGGCCTTCAGCGCCTCATAGTCCAGCTTGGCGAAGGCCTCGCGATAGTTGAACGTCTCGCCCAGCGGGTCGGACTTGGTCGAGTGCTGGTTCAGCAGATCGGTGCGCAGCTGGCCGGGCCACCAGTCGCGGTTCTGCGTGCCGCCTCCGGCGACCGGCTCGGACGTCGCGCCTGTCATCGGGCATTTGGCTTCGGTGGTCATGGTGTTCTTCCCTGTTTGATGGCGCGATGCGGGGGCGGAGATCGATAGCCGCGTCGGTGATGAGGGCATTCAACACGGCGCAGCTTCATAAGACCAATCGATTATCTTTGCTTTCAGCATAGGTCTGGCCTATCAGGCCGCCATGCTCCCCAGTCTGCGTCAACTTCAGTATCTCACACTTCTCGCCGAACACGGCTCCTTCAGTCGCGCCGCCGAGGCCGCCCACGTCAGCCAGCCCGCCCTCAGCGCCGGGGTGCAGGAGCTGGAGCGGATCCTGGGCGCCCCGGTGGTCGAGCGTGCGCGCGGCGCCGTCATCCTGACCGCCGTCGGCGTCGAGGCCGTGCGCCGGGCCGAGGACGTGCTGGCCCGCACCGAGGATCTGGTCGAGGCGGCCAAGAACGCGGGGCGGCTGCTGTCGGGCCGGTTCCGCCTCGGCGTCATTCCGACGGTGGCCCCCTTCCTGCTGCCCGCCAAACTGCCGTCGCTGAAGACCGCCTATCCCAACCTCAAACTGTTCATCCGCGAGGATCTGACGCCGCGCCTGATCGCCGCCCTGAAGGCGGGCCAGATCGACGCCGCCGTCATCGCCCTGCCCTATGACGCGCCGGGCGTCGAACACGCCCGCATCGGCGACGACGAGATCATGGCCGCCGCCCCCCACGACCACGCCCTGGCCGCGCCCGGCCCGATCCGCCCCGGTTCGCTGCGGGCCGAGGACCTGATCCTGCTGGAAGACGGCCACTGCCTGCGCGACCACGCCCTTGCCGCCCTGGACATCGAAGCCCCGCGCGGGGACGACGTCTTCGCCGCCACCAGTTTGCATACCCTGGTCCAGATGGTCGGTTCGGGACTGGGGGTCAGTTTCCTGCCCAAGATGGCGGTCCAGGCCGGTCTGGCCGACACCCCCTCCGTCGTCATCCGCCCCTTCGAAAACCAGGCCGACGGCGCCCCGCCCCACCGCGAAATCGTCGTCGCCTGGCGCTCCGGCTCCAGCCGGGCGGCGGAGGCCCGACTTCTGGCCGAGGCGCTCAAGCTGGATTGAGGGCGGCCCTCGACAGGCGACCAATGCAAAAAGGGCCGGCGGATCGCTCCGCCGGCCCTCATTGTTTCCGAGCTCGGACCCCGACTATTCGGCGGCGACCGGCGCCGGAACTTCCGGGCCTCGGGCCAGGTTGCGCAGGACGTAGGGCATGACGCCGCCGGCCAGGAGATAGTCCATCTCGGTCTGGTTATCGATGCGGCAGCGGACCGGGAAGCGGGCCATCTTGCCGTCCGACGGGCGGAACAGCTCGACCCACAGGTCCTGACGCGGACGCAGCTTGCCGACATTGGCGTCGGACAGGCCGCGGATGGTGACGATCTCCTCGCCGGTCAGGCCCAGCTTGACCCAGCCGTCCTGTTTGAACTGCAGCGGCACGACGCCCATGCCGACCAGGTTCGAGCGGTGGATGCGTTCGAAGCTTTCGGCGATGACGGCGCGAACGCCCAGCAGGCGCGTGCCCTTGGCCGCCCAGTCGCGCGACGAGCCGGTGCCGTATTCCTTGCCGGCGAAGACGACCAGCGGCCGGCCTTCCGACTGGTATCTCATCGCAGCATCGTAGATCGACATGGTGTCGCCCGACGGGAAGTGTTTCGTCACCCCGCCTTCGATCTCGGGCGTGATGCGGTTCTTGATGCGGATATTGGCGAAGGTGCCGCGCATCATGACTTCGTGGTTGCCGCGACGGGCGCCGTAGCTGTTGAACTCGGCCGCGTCGACGCCGTGACCGGTCAGATAGACGCCGGCGGGCGAGGTCTTCTTGATCGAACCGGCCGGAGAAATGTGGTCGGTGGTGATCGAGTCGCCGAAAATGGCCAGGACGCGGGCTTCGACCACATCCTGAACCGGGGTCAGGTCCATCGACAGGCCGTCAAAATAGGGCGGGTTGGCGACGTAGGTCGAGGCGTCGTCCCATTCGTAGGTCTGGCCGCCGGAGACCTTGATCGCCTGCCAGTGCTTGTCGCCCTTGAACACGTCCTTGTAGCGTTTGGCGAACATGGCCGGGGTGACCGACTTGCGCTGGATGTCGGCGATTTCCTGCGTCGTGGGCCAGACGTCCTTCAGGAAGACGTCATTGCCCTTCTTGTCCTGGCCGATCGGATCCTTGGTGATGTCGATCCGCATCGAGCCGGCGATGGCGTAGGCCACGACCAGCGGCGGCGAGGCCAGATAGTTGGCCTGGACGTCCGGGTTCACCCGGCCTTCGAAGTTGCGGTTGCCCGACAGGACCGAGGTCGCGACCAGGGCGTTGTCGTTGATTGCCTTGGAGATCGCCGGATCCAGCGGGCCCGAGTTGCCGATGCAGGTGGTGCAGCCGTAGCCGACCAGGTTGAAGCCCAGGGCGTCCAGGTCCTTCTGCAGGCCGGCGTCGGTCAGATAGTCGGTCACGACCTGCGAACCGGGGGCCAGCGAGGTCTTGACCCAGGGCTTGGCCTTCAGGCCCAGGGCGTTGGCCTTGCGCGCCACCAGGCCGGCGGCGATCAGGACCGACGGGTTGGAGGTGTTGGTGCAGGAGGTGATGGCGGCGATGACCACATCACCGTCGCCGACGGTGAACTTCTCGCCCTCGACCTCGACCCGCGCGGCGTCGGACGGACGGCTGAAGACCTCGGCCAGGGCGGTCTCGAAGGCCGGGGCGGCGGTGGTCAGCTCGACGCGGTCCTGCGGACGCTTCGGACCGGCCAGCGACGGCACGACCGTGGCCAGATCCAGTTCCAGCACATCGGTGAAGACCGGGTCTTCCGAGGTCTCGTCGATCCACAGGCCTTGCGCCTTGGCGTAGGCTTCGACCAGGGCGACGCGCGCCTTGTCGCGGCCCGTGGCGGTCAGATAGCCGATGGTGGCGGCCGAGACGGGGAAGAAGCCGCAGGTGGCGCCGTATTCCGGGGCCATATTGGCGATGGTGGCCTGGTCCTCGATGGTCATGTTCGGCAGGGCGTCGCCGAAGAATTCGACGAACTTGCCGACCACGCCCTTCTTGCGCAGCATCTGGGTGACGGTCAGCACCAGGTCGGTGGCGGTCGTGCCTTCCGGCAGGCGGCCCGTCAGCTTGAAGCCGATGACCTCGGGGATCAGCATCGGGATCGGCTGGCCCAGCATGGCGGCCTCGGCCTCGATGCCGCCGACGCCCCAGCCCAGGACGGCCAGGCCGTTGATCATGGTGGTGTGGCTGTCGGTGCCGACGACGGTGTCGGGATAGGCGACGGTCTTCTTGCCTTCGTCCAGGGTCCAGACGGTCTGGGCCAGGTTCTCCAGGTTCACCTGGTGGCAGATGCCGGTGCCGGGGGGCACGACGCGGAAGTTGTTGAAGGCCGACGAACCCCAGCGCAGGAAGTTGTAGCGCTCGATGTTGCGCTCATATTCGCGCTCGACGTTCTGACCGAAGGCCTTCGGCGTGCCGAAGTGATCGACCATCACCGAGTGGTCGATGACCAGATCGACCGGAACCAGCGGGTTGATCTTGGCGGCGTCGGCGCCCAGGGCGCTCATGGCGTCGCGCATGGCGGCCAGGTCGACCACGGCGGGAACCCCGGTGAAGTCCTGCATCAGGACGCGGGCCGGGCGGAAGGCGATCTCGTGCTCGACCGAACCCTTGTTCTCGACCCAGGCCGCGACGGCCTTCAGGTCGGCTTCGGTGACGGAAACCCCGTCTTCATTGCGCAGCAGGTTCTCCAGCAGCACCTTCATCGAGCGCGGCAGACGGGAAATCCCGGTCAGACCCGCTTCCTCGGCGGCCGGAAGGCTGTAATAGGCGTATTTCTTGCGCCCGACGGAAAGGTCCTGGCGGGTGTTGAAGCTGTCGGTGGACGGCATGGAGAGTTTTCCTCTGGTCAGCGCCGCCCGACAATCCGGTTGCGCCTTCGCGCGGCAGACGCAGCGGCTCACAGGACCCCTGCGCGCGCGGCGAAAGCCTGCTGCGGCATGCGGGCATATAGCCCCGCCGGATCGCACCGTCCATGTGTCCACACCCTCGACGCGGACATTGAGAAAGGTTCTCAAAACAATGCGTATTTTCTCCCTCCCCGTTCCGGGGAGGGAGAAAATACGCATTGTTTTGAGAACCTTTCTCAATGTCCGCGTCGAGGGTGTGGACACATGGACGG
>NZ_JACESA010000028.1 GCF_013912065.1 Brevundimonas sp. | reverse complement strand
GCCCGACATCGGGATCCAGTGGCGCTCGGACTATATCTCGGGCGTGGTGCGCAGGGCGGAGGGCTTCGTCGTCCTCATCGACCTGGCGCGATTGCTCTCCACGACCGACGCCGTCTCGTTGGCGGCCATCTCCGATCTGGAAGACGCCGCCTGATCCTGGGCTTGGGGCTGGTTTCTTGATCTAAAACGGCCGCTGCGGCGTAAACGGCGGAGAAAGCTTTCCCTTCTCCCCTTTGCTTCGCTAATAGGCCCGCAATGACCGATGCGCCCCCGAACGCCCCCGCCTCTCGTCTGACCCAGGCCGACGCCGAGGCCGCCGTCCGCACCTTGATCGAATGGGCGGGGGACAATCCCGACCGCGAGGGTCTGCTGGAGACGCCGGCGCGCGTGGCGCGCAGCTATCGCGAGCTGTTCTCCGGCTACGAGATCGATCCTCTGTCCTATCTGGAGAAGACCTTCGAGGAGACGGGAGGGTACGACCAGCTGGTGGTGCTGAAGGACATCCGGTTCGTCAGCTTCTGCGAGCATCACATGCTGCCGGTCGTGGGCCGGGCCCACGTGGCCTATCTGCCGACCGACCGGGTGGTGGGCATCTCCAAACTGGCGCGGGTGGTGCGCGGCTTCGCCCGGCGCCTGCAGATCCAGGAGAAGATGACCGCCGAGATCGCCGAAGCCATCCAGACCGTGCTGAGGCCCCAGGGCGTCGGGGTGGTGATCGAGGCCGAGCACAGCTGCATGACGCTGCGTGGCGTCAATGCGCCGGGCGCCAGCCTGTCGACCAGCCATCTGATCGGGGTGGTCCGCGACGACCCCCGCACCCGCGAGGAATTCCTGCGTCTCGTGCGCGGCTAAACCCGGTCTCTTCGGCCCGGCTCTTGCGAGATCGGGGTCTTAGGAGGCGTCAGCCGTGCCCTGGACCCTGATTTCGACCCGAAATGAGACAACCCCCATCGCCCGGGGCGGATGGCTGGATGCGCTGCGGTTCATCGTGGCCTTCCTGATCATCCTGCATCACTTTCAGGCGGCGGGGCCGGTTCCTCTGGCTGAGGCCGTGCATCCGGTGTTCGAGCGCGGCGGCTTTCTGCTGACCAACTTCTTCCTGATCGATTCCGGCTATGTGCTGATGCGGGTCTATGGGGCGGCGGTGGGCCAGGGACGGATGTCGCCGGGCGATTTCTTCTTGAAACGGGTCCTGCGCGTCGTTCCCGCCCATCTGATCATGGGGCTGTCGCTGGTGGCCCTGGTGCTCCTGAGCACGGCGGCCGGCGTCATGCCGCGCAATCCCGAATGGTTCCGCTGGGACCAGTTGCCGGCCCAACTGCTGCTGTTGCAGTCCTACGGCGTGCCTGGCGGCCTGGGCTGGAATGCTCCGACCTGGTCGATCTCCGCTCTGGTCGGCTGCTATCTTTGCTTTCCCTGGATACTGCGGGGTCTGATGCGTCTGGGGGCATGGGGGACGCTGGCCTTTGGGATCGGCGCCTATCTGATCGCCAACCAGCTTTGCTGGAGCCTGGTGGGCTATCCCGTCTATCAGATGCCGATGGGGTATGGCTTCGTGCGCGCCCTGCCGCTGTTTGTCCTGGGCATGAGCCTGGCCTGGTTCGCCCAGAAGGTCTGGATCGCGCCGCGCCTGGCCGGCTGGGTCGGGGGCGCCGCCTTCTGCGGTCTGGCCGTCGCCCAGGCCTTTGACAAAAACGCCCTGATTTCCCTGGCGATGATCTCGCTCATCATCCTGTCCGCCGGCGCCGTGCCGGTCCGGCGCCCGTCGAAACTGGTCGAAACCGCCGCCATGGTCTCCTTCTCGATGTTCATCTCCAACGAGGTGGTCCGCATCGCCTGGTTCGGCGTCGTCAATGTCGCGGTCGCCCGTTTCGCCCTGTCGGAGCCGATGCAGTGGGCGCTGTGGGGCGGCGGGGTGCTCACGGCGGTCGCCTTCGCCTTCGCCTTCCATTTCGCGATCGACGATCGTATCCAGTCGCGGATCCGATCGTGGTTCAGGGCGCGCGGCGGGCGGCGCGGTCAAGCCGGACTAGAGGCCGGTCCGGTCATTTCAATCGAGGGATAAGGGGCTGTGCGCGTCCACTACGGCGAGTTTAAACGTTGCCCACGTGTAACAGAACGGTGTTCAGGCGCTTTGTCACGGCATTTTATCTTGCAATGCAACATTACTCATCGCTTAACTATCGGTAGGGGCGGCTTGGATGGCTAAGGAGGAGTTTGAGATGTTCGAAAGCTTGTCCAGTGCGACGTTGACCAATGCGTCCACGCCCCCGGCCGAGAAGGTCTGGACGCCGGCGTTCCGGCGCGGTCCGGGCTCCGCCGCCTGCAAACGAGCCATGGATATCCTGCTGGCGGGAGGGGCGCTTCTAGCCCTGTTGCCAGCCCTTCTGATGATCGCCTTGGCGGTTGTCCTCGAAAGTCGGGGACCTGTTTTGTTCCGCCAGCGCCGCACCGGCCTGGACGGCAAGGTCTTCACGATCCTCAAGTTCCGCAGCATGACGGTGACCGAGGACGGCGACAAGATTGCGCACGCCTCCAAGAACGACAAGCGCGTCACCCGCGTCGGCGCCTTTATTCGCGCCACCAGCCTGGATGAGCTGCCGCAGCTGATCAATGTCCTCATAGGCGACATGTCTCTGGTCGGCCCGCGTCCGCACGCCCTTGCCCACGACAGCCACTACGGCGCCCTGCTGCCACGCTACGGCGACCGGTTCGCCGTGCGTCCCGGCCTGACCGGCCTGGCCCAGATTTTGGGCCTGCGTGGCGAGATCCACCAGCTCAGCTGCATGGCGCGTCGGGTCGATGCCGATGTAGAATACGCCGCTGGCTGGACCTTCCGCGACGATCTGCTGATCATCTGGCGCACGGTTCCGATGATCCTGAAACGCGTCAACGCCTACTGATCGCAGGCGGGCTTTTCGACCCGCCGCGTCACGCGCCTGGCCTGAACTTCAGTCCTCGTCTTCGTCTTCGGACGGATCGGGGATTTCCGGCGTGACTACCGTCGGGGCGATGGTCTTGATCTCGCCCAGCTTGGCGCCGGGGAAGGCCAGAAGCACCGCCTTGATGAAGGGATCGGCCTCGACCTTCTCGCGCTCGGCAGCGCGATCCTTCTTCTGCCGCTCGATCAGGGTCTCGCCGCCGCCCTGGCCGTTGGCGGCGATCAGCCAGGTGCGGCCGGTCCATTCCCTCAAACGCCCGGCCAGGCGACGGGCCAGTTCGACCGGCGCGCCCTCGACGCTTTCATAGACGATGGCGCCGGGCTTGAACGAGACGGGTTTCACGAACCGTTCGACGTCCATCTGCAGACCGACTTCACGCTTTTCCCCGATGAGGGCCACGACCTGTTCGAAGCTCTGTGGATCGGGCAGGGCCGGGGCCATGACGGGCCGGGCGGCCAACTGGGCGGACGCGCCCCCGCCGCCTCCGCCTCCGCCGCCGCGCGGGGCTGAACCACCGCCCATGGGCTCGCCGGACTGGAGCCGCTTCAGCGCCTCTTCCGGCCCCGGCAGATCGGCCGCATAGGCCAGACGAACGATAGCCATCTCCACCGCATCCGCCGGATTGGGCGCGCGTCGCACCTCGTCCAGCGCCTTCAGCAGCATCTGCCAGGTGCGCGACAGGGTCGCCGCCGGGATGGCGGCGCCCAGGGCCGCCAGCTTCTGGGCCTGATCATTGGGCAGGCGGGTCGCGTTGGGGCCCAGCATCTTGGCCACCGAGGCGGCGTGGCAGTGTTCCAGCAGGTCGTTGGTCACCTGCACCGGATCGGCGCCAAAGCCGTACAGGGTGCGGAAATTCTCCAGCGCCTCCGGCGTGCGGCCGGCCATGACGGATTCGAACAGGGCGATGGTCTGGCTGCGGTCGGCGAGACCCAGCATGTCCCGCACCGTCTCGGTCTTGACCATCTCGCCGCGCTCGGCCTGGACCAGGGCTTGGTCCAGCAGGGACAGGCCGTCGCGAACCGAACCCTCGGCCGCGCGCGAGATCAGGGCCAGGGCGTCCTGCTCGATCTTCATCCCCTCGCGCTCGGCGATCCGGCCCAGGTGATCGACCAGGATGTCAGGCTCGACCCGGCGCAGGTCGAACCTCTGGCAGCGGCTCAGGATCGTCACCGGCACCTTGCGGATCTCGGTGGTGGCGAAGATGAATTTGGCGTGGGGCGGCGGCTCCTCCAGCGTCTTAAGCAGGGCGTTGAACGCCTGCGTCGACAGCATGTGGACCTCGTCGAGGACATAGACCTTGTAGCGCGCCTCGACGGGGGCGTAGCGGACGCTTTCCAGTATGTCCCGGATGTCGTTGACGCCGGTGTGGGACGCGGCGTCCATCTCCATGACGTCCATATGCTGGCCGGCCATGATGGCGGCGTCGTGCCGGCCGTGGGCGGTCAGGGTCAGCGACGGCTTGTCGATGACGTCGGTCTGATTGTTCAGGGCGCGAGCCAGCAGGCGGGCCGTGGTCGTCTTGCCGACCCCCCGCACCCCGGTCAGCATGAAGGCGTGCGCGATCCGGCCGGTCGAGAAGGCGTTGGTCAGGGTGCGGACCATCGCCTCCTGGCCGATCAGATCCTCGAAGGTGCGCGGCCGATATTTGCGGGCCAGGACCTGATAGGCGGCGCCGTCATCGACGTGGGGCGGGACTTCGGATGGGGCGACCCTGGCGACGGCAGGCGCAGCGACTGGCTCGGGCGCAGCGGCAGGCTCGGCCGCCGGGGCGGGCGCGCCGAACATGTCGTCTGTGTTCTCGTCGCGCTCGACGACGTCGTCCTCTTCCCAGGGCGGGCCGTCGAGATTCATGTCGCTGTCCGTCATGGGAGAAGTCTTACAGCGGGTGAGCGGCGGGAAGAAGGGATTCTAGTTTGTCACCTCCCCCCTTTGCGGGGAGGTGGCGCGGCGCGGCTCTTTCACTACATCCCCGATGTCTGTGGGACGTTCCGAACCCCTCCACCGCTTCGCGGTCCCCTCCCCATTGCATGGGGAGGAGACAGAGCGCACTCAAGCAGCGAGCGACTGCGCCCCGAGCGATAGCGCAAAGAACCGCGCTCAAGCAGCGAGCCGCCGCGCGGCGAGCGATAGCGCAAAAATAGAGAGAGTAGAGACCGCACGACCCGAAGGTGAATTCGTTGTGGCTGCTGCCTTCCGGCCCTGACCAGGTTGGCGAAGCCTTCGCCCGCACGATCTCCGAGAGGGGATATGACGGGTGCGGCGGATGGAATCAAGCGTTACAAGGCCGCATGGCTCATCAGAACATCTTCGCCGGCAATCCCCTCGACCGGGCCGGCGATCTGCGTAACGACCCCGAATGGCTGGCCGCACAGGAGGCCAATCCCGAGGCTCAGGCCCTGGTGTTGTGGGAAGGGCGGCCGCTGGTCGAGGAGACGGCCGACGGGCCGCGTCTGGCGTGGCTGTCACTGAAGCACGCGCGCGACATGGTCCCGGACCGGGACGTGTTTCTCGGCCTGTGGAAGGCGGCGCCGGTCTTCGCCATCGAGTTCGAAGGTTCGATCGATCCGGCCGAGGGGCCGGTGCGGGGCCTCGGGGCCTTTCACGAGATGCGCGGCGCCGCCGCCATCCTGCCGGCCCAGGACGCGGCCATGGCGGGCGGGGCCAAGAGCCTGTTCGACTGGCGGCGAAAACACGGTTTCTGCGCCAACTGCGGGACGCTGAGCGAGACGATCTCGGGCGGGTGGAAGCGGCGTTGCCCAGCCTGCGGGACCGAACATTTCCCGCGTGTCGATCCGGTCACCATCATGCTGCCGGTCTACAAGGGCGGTCCCGAGCCGATCTGCCTGCTGGGGCGCCAGGCGGCCTGGCCCGTGGGGCGGATGTCGGCTCTGGCCGGTTTCCTGGAACCCGGCGAATCGATCGAGGAGGCCTGCGCCCGCGAGGTGAAGGAGGAGGCGGGTCTGACCGTGGTCGACGCCGTCTATCACTCCAGCCAACCCTGGCCCTTCCCGTCGCAGCTGATGATTGGTCTGATCGCCGAGGTGTCGGACGACCAGGCGCGCCCCGACCAGACCGAGCTGGAATCGGTGGCCTGGCTGACGCGCGCCGAGGCTAGGGCGGTGCTGGCCGGCGTCCATCCGACCATCCAGGCGCCGCCGCCCTTCGCCATCGCCCACAGCCTGATCAAAGCCTGGGCGGAGGAGGGCTAATCTCCCTGCCCATGAAGGGGAGGAGAATTCGCTAGGCCAGCGCCCGCGCCGCCTCAAGATCGGCCGGATTATCGACCGACAGGGGGGCTTCGGCGATGACGGCCGCCCAGATCTCCATTCCCATCTCAAGGGCGCGCAGCTGTTCCAGCTTCTCGCGCTTCTCCAGCGGTGACTGGGGCGCGGCGCAGAAGCGGTTCAGGGCTTCACGGCGATAGCCATAGACGCCGATGTGGCGCCAGATCGGCCCCTCGCCGTACAGGGTCGAGCGGGTGAAATAGAGGGCGCGGGCCTGACGCTCATTCTCACCCAGGGCCAGCACCGCCTTGACCACATCGGGATTGGTCCGGTCCGAAACATCGGCCTCGGCCGCGACCAGGGTGGCGATGTCGCAGGTCGGTTCGCCGTGAAGTATGGCGGCGCAGGCTGTGGCCAGGCCCGGATCGGCGAAGGGCATGTCGCCCTGAACGTTGATGACGGCGTCGAAATCACCTTCCGGGTCTATGGCGTCGACGGCGGCGCGGATGCGGTCAGACCCCGACGGCAGGTCCGGATCGGTCAGAACGGCCCGGCCGCCTATCGCCTCGATGGCGGCCACGATCTCGGCGTCTCCGGCGGCCACGACCACCGGCAGGCCCGAGGCCTCGGCCTGCTGATAGGCCCACACGATCATGGGCTTGCCGCCGATTTCGGCCAGCGGCTTGTTGGGCAGACGGGTGGCCGCCATGCGAGCAGGTATCATTATCAGCGGATTCATGGTCATGCCTGGGTCTGCGTCGATCATCCGGCTCTCGTCGAAGGCTTCGCGCCGGTTGCGAACCCCGCGCTACCGTGCCAGACGTCATCCGGCAAGGAAGGCTTCGCTGCGCAAGATGGCGGGGTTGGGAAACCTTAGGGATGGGATGAGACGACGCGCATGAGCGGCGATCTGAAATGGAACAAGATATTCGGTGCGGCTCTGGGGACGGCTTTCGTCATCCTGGTCGTGCAACAGGCGTCGGGCCTGATCTATCATTCCGAGCCGCCGGAAAAGATGGGCTATTTCGTCGATGCGCCGGATGAGGCCGCAGGCGCCGAACAGGCCGAGTTGCCGCCGGACTGGGGCACTGTCCTGCCGGCCGCAGACATCGCCGCCGGCGAGGCCGCCTTCGCGCGCTGTCAGGCCTGCCATAATGCGGCGCAGGGCGGGGCGAATGGAATCGGCCCGAATCTTTATGGCGTCGTCGGCGGGCCGGTTATGCACCGCCCGGGCTTCGCCTATTCGGACGCCATGGCCAAGCACAAGGCTGAGGCGCCGACCTGGGGCTATGACGAGCTGAACGCCTTTATCACGGCGCCGGCCCGCTATGTGCCGGGCACCAAGATGTCGTTCGCCGGCATCCGGGACACCCAGACGCGGATCAATCTGATCGCCTGGCTGCGGACGCAAGGGTCCAGCGGCTTCGCCATTCCGGCGCCTGATCCAGCCCGTCAGCCCGGCGCGGCGGCGCCTGCGGAAGGGGCTGAAGCCCCGGCCGAGGGCGCGCCCGCGACCGAGGCGACCGGTGAAATCCCCGCCATCGGTGCTCCGGCCACGGTCCAGGAAACCCCGGCGGCTCCGCCCGCCGCGACCAGCATGGCGCCGCCGAACAACTGATCCACTGTCCTGTTCGTCATCCTCGCCACGAGGGCGAGGATGACGGGCTTGAAAGCAGGATAATTGAAACGGGGCGGCCTTTGCGGACCGCCCCGTCGTCTCTTGGGCCTGACCGCGCGCGATCAGAGGATCTTCGCGGCTTCGTCGAACGACAGGCGAGGTGAGCGTGGAAACAGGTTCTCGTCCGTGCCGTAACCCAGGTTCATAATGTAGTTCGGCTCGACATTGCTGTTGGGGAAGAACTCGGCCTTCATCGCCGCGGCGTCGAAGCCGGACATCGGGCCGACGTCCAGACCCAGGGCGCGGGCGGCGATGGTCAGGTATCCGCCCTGCAGCGAGGCGTTGCGGAAGGCGGTCTCGCGGCGCCCGGCCTCGTCGGCGAACCAGGCCTTCGCCCCCGGCGCATGCGGAAACAGCGTGTCCAGATGCTCGTGGAAATCGATGTCGTGGGCGACGATCAGATTGACCGGGGCCTGTTGCGTCTTGGCGCGGTTGCCTTCGCCCATCAGTGGGATCAGGCGCGCCTTGGCCTCGGGCGAGGTGACGAAGACGAAGCGAGCCGGGCTGGCGTTGACGGCCGTGGGGCCGAACTTGGTCAGATCATACAGTTTCTGGAGCAGTTCCGGCGCGACGGGGCGGTCGCTCCAGGCGTTGCGGGTGCGCGCCTCGGTGAAGAGTTGCGACAGGGCGGCGTCCGACAGCGGAGCGTCGCGTTGGGTGATGGCGTCATAGGCCATGGCTGAGCGTCCTGATCAACAAAAAGCAACAAGTGCAGTGGCGGATTTAGACCGATCTGTAACTCATGCAAGTGCGAATATGGCAATCCAGCGTTTCCAATCGGGATATTTCGCCGCGCGCCTGTGTGACAAAGACCCCTGTCGCGACGGCCCGCTTCGCCTTATCTGGGGGGCATGAAAGACCTTACCCAACTAATGCAGCAGGCCCAGGCGATGCAGCAAAAGCTGCAGGACGCCCAAGCCAAGATGGCCGAGAACACTGCCGAGGGCTCTTCGGGCGGCGGTCTGGTCAGCGTTTCCATCAAGGGCGCCGGCGAGATCACCGGAATCCGGATCGACGACAGCCTGCTGTCGCCGGGCGAGGGCGAAATCCTGGCCGACCTGATCATCGCCGCCCACGCCGACGCCAAGCGCAAGTTGGACGAGGTCAACAACGCCCTGATGCGCGAGGCCGCCGGCCCCATGGCCGGGATGAATATTCCCGGAATGCCGAAACTGTTCTGATGGCCGCCTCCGCCGGGCCGGAGATCGAACGGCTGATCTCGCTTCTCGCCAAGCTTCCGGGCCTGGGCCCGCGCTCGGCCCGGCGCGCGGCCCTGGCTCTGTTGAAACGGCGCGAGCAGTTGCTCGTGCCGCTGGCGGCGTCCCTGGCCGAAACGGCCGAGAAGGTGGTGTCCTGTTCGGTCTGCGGCGCGCCCGACACCCGTGACCCCTGCGCCATCTGTTCGGACGGATCGCGCGACAACGGCCTGATCTGCGTGGTCGAGGAGGCCGGCGCCCTGTGGGCCATGGAGCGGTCCGGCGCCTTCCGCGGCAAATATCATGTGCTGGGCGGCCTGTTGTCAGCCCTGGACGGGGTCGGCCCCGAACATCTGCGCATCGCCGAACTGGTCGGCCGCGTCCGCCACCAGAACGAGGGGGGCGGCGCTGTGCGTGAGGTCGTCCTGGCCCTGCCCGCCACCGTCGATGGCCAGACCACCGCCCATTATGTCGCCGAACGGATCGCCGGTCCCGACGTTCAGGTCACCTCCCTGGCGCGCGGCGTGCCGGTGGGCGGCGAGCTGGACTGGCTGGACGACGGCACCATCGTCCAGGCCATGCGGGCCCGACGGCCGGCGTGACGATCCGTCGGGATTGATCCCGGTCCCGAAACGCGCTGTGGTGGAGGCCAGTTGGTCGTGGGGCACGAAATGGGGCGAGAGGTGAAGGTGGCGCTGGGCGCTGCGGCGGGCATCGCCGGCCTGGTGATCGCATTCCTCTTCCTAGTCCGGTTCGCCGTGCCCCTGATCCTTGAAGCCCATTTCGCCGGCAGTCTGATCACCGCCTCGGTGGTGGGGATCGCCGGCATTCTGGCCCTGTGCTGGGCCGCGTGGCGACTGTTTGTGTGGGCGTCGCGCGCCCTGGGCGTCTCGGGGGGAGACCAATGACCTTTGGAAACGGAACGGGCGGGATCAAGCCGCCGGCATTTCGCGCCGGCGGCTCGGTGGGCCGCACCCTGCTGATGATCGGCGGCATACTGGGGCTGATCCTGGTCGCCTCGGTCAGCGTCTCGTCGTGCAGCGTCACGGTCGAGAGCGGCTATATGGGGATCAAGACGACGAAGTTCGGACCGAACCCCGGCGTCCAGAAGGAAGAGCTGGGCCCCGGTTTCCACTGGGAGGGCATCGGCGAGAAGATCCGCACCTATCAGACCCTGCAACGCACCTATTCCTATACCCGCGAACCGAACGCCGACGGGCGCGAGAACGAGGAGATCATGTTCTCCGACGTCCTGGGTCTGCCGATGACCGCCGACGTGGCCCTTACCTTCAAGGTGCGCGAGGATCGGGCGGCTGACCTTTACGCCACGTGGCGCCAGGAGTTCGACGCCTTCATCGACGGGCCGCTGCGCACCTCGGTGCGCGCCGCCATCGCCCGCGAGACCGAGAAACTGCCGGTCGCCTGCAACGCCCAGCAGTCGAGCGTCCCGGTCGTCGCGCCCGTGGCGGCGCCTGGCGCCCCCATCGTTCCCGTCGGCACACAGGACGCCGAGGACTGCCCCGGCCAACTGATCGGCCCCGGTCGCCAGATCGTGCTTCAGAAGGCTATGCAGGCCCTGCAACGCGAATGGGCGCCCCAGGGGCTGGACATCATCCGCATGGAGTGGGTCGGGTCGATCCGCTATCCCGAAAGCGTCGTCGCCGCCATCCAGTCGCGCACCACGGCCGAGCAGAACACGCGGGCGGCTCTGGAGCGGGTCAATCTGGAGCGCGCCAACGCCGAGGCCCGCATCGCCCAGGCGCGCGGTCAGGCCGAGGCCAACCGGCTGCTGGCCGAATCGATCCGGTCCAACCCCGAGGTCGTCCGCCTGCGCGAGGTCGAACGCACCCTGGGCGTCTGCCCGCTGGACGCGGAAACCTGCGTCGTCGGCTCGGGCATCGACGTATCGGCCCTTATCGCGTCCCGCAACGCGGCCTCGGGGGCGGATCGCTAAAGCCCTTCAGGGAACCGGCCGTGCACCGGCTTCTCCGGGAGGCCGACTCCGGCTAGGAACGGAGCATGAACATGCTCGCGCCGATTCTCGCAGTCCTCGCCGCCGCCCTGGGGGGCGGTTTCCTGTGGGCCTTCATGGGCTGGCAGAGGGCGAGCGGGGAGTTGTCGGCGGCCCTGGCGCGGATCGATCTGGTCGAGGAGAGCCGGGTCACGATGGGCGAGCTGCTGAAGGCCCAGGCGGCCCAGTCGGCCCAGGTTGTGGCGGACCAGATGGTCAGTCGCGCGACCGAAACCTTCCGCGCCCAGGACCAGCTGGCGCGCGAGCGGATGGCGGCCCAGTTGAAGCCGGTGGCCGACACACTGACGAAGTTCCAGGAACATGTGGCGGCGCTAGAGAAGACCCGGGCCGAGGAGACCGGCGGTCTCAAGGAACAACTGACCCAGTTGATGGCCGCCTCTTCGGCGACGCGGGACGAGGCGCGCAAACTGACCGAGGCCCTGCGCGGCAATACAGGACGGCGCGGCCGCTGGGGCGAACAGACCTGCCGAAACGTGCTGGAGGCCGCCGGCATGGCGGGCCGGTTCGACTTTACCGAACAGACCTCCAGCGCCGACGACGAGGGGCGGCAGAACCGGCCCGACTTCCTGGTGCGTCTGCCGGGCGGCGGCCTGTTCGTGATCGACGCCAAGGTGCCCCTGGCCTTTGACGACGAAGAGGGGGACGAGGAGGCGCGCGCCCGCTCGGTCGGCCTGCGCATCGCCGCCAGCCTGAAGACCCATGTGCGTCAGCTGTCGTCCAAGGCCTATCAGGACCAGTTCAAGCCCAGCCCCGATTTCGTCGTCCTGTTCGTGCCGGGCGACAGCTTCCTGTCCACCGCCCTGGACCATGCGCCGGACCTGTTGTCGGACGCGATGGAATCGCGGGTCGTCATCGCCACGCCGTCGACCCTGTTCGCCCTGTGCAAGGCCGTGGCCTACGGCTGGCGGGCCGAGGAACAGGCGGCCAACGCCGACAAGGTCGCCGCCCTGGGGCGCGAACTCTACAAGCGGCTGTCGGTCATGGGTGGGCACGCCTCGGCGGTCGGCCGGGCGCTGGATACGGCGGTTGGCAAGTACAACCAGTTCGTCGGTTCGCTGGAGAGCCAGGTCATGGTCTCGGCCCGCCGGTTCGAGGACCTTCAGGTGGACCACGAGGGCAAGGAAATTCCGGCCCTGGCCCAGGTCGAAACCCAGCCGCGCACCATCACCCGGCCTGAACTGACGGGGCCGTCAGACAACTGACCTTGTCTCTTTGACAAGTGTGCTTGACACCTGTGGCGGCATAGGTAAAGTGACCTTGTCATAACGACAAGGAGCATTGTCATGACCCGCACCGTGAAGAGGATTTTGATCGGCTCGGCCTGTGTGTCAGTTGTCGGCGTCCTCCTCTCCTATGTGGCTGGCTACGCCGTCGGCCATTTCTTCTCCGACGACCCCGAGGGCATGGCGCGGTTCGAGGCGACCGTCGGCCCCGTCGTGCTGGGTGTGGGGGGTCTCGCCATCATGGGCGGCGCACTCTGGACGGCTGTGGCCTGGATGCGCTCAATCGATGAGGCGGCGCGCGAGGCTCACAAATCGGCCTGGTTCTGGGGCGGCTTGGCGGGCATGTCGCTGGGCGGCGTCGCCATCATTCTGTCCCTGCTGCCTCAAGCGTCGAGTTGGCGTCTGCCGTTCATATTTTTCGGCCGGGACGACCCCGCCATCCATGCGGCTATCGGCGCCTATGCGATGCTGCTGCTCATGGTGCTCGGCTATAGCGTCGCCTGGGTCTGGTGGTGGTGGAAGCGCCGTTGAGGGCTGAACCATGAACAACCGCCTCAAGGTGCTGCGCGCCGAACGCGACTGGTCCCAGGCCCATCTCGCCGAACTGCTGGGCGTGTCGCGTCAGACCGTCAATGCGCTGGAGACCGGTCGCTATGACCCCTCCCTGCCGCTGGCCTTCAAGATCGCCCGCGTCTTCGAACAACCGATCGAGTCCATTTTCTCGGAAGAGGAGAGCAACGGATGACCGCTTCATCCCCAAAAAATCCCCGCCTGCCGCGTCGTCTGTTGGTCGCTTTCGGCATGGGCGCGGTCATGGGGGCTGTCGGCTATGTCTTCGGCCGAACGATCCTGCCCCAGTTGATCGGGCCGGACGCCCTGGACGGCCTGAACCTGCGATGGTCAGACGCCCTGGCGGCCTTGACCGGCATCGCCCTGATGATCGGGGCCGGCGCCGTCATGGTCATCAGTCTGGACCCGCGTCGTCTGGCCCGGATGTATCATCTGGAAGAGCCCGCTTCGCCCGAGGAGGTCGGTCAGGCGCGCTTTCAGGCGGCCGTCCTGGGCTTCTCCGGCTTCATCCTGCTGCTGCCCATGGTCTTCGTTCTGGCGGGACTGGCGGGCGGCATGGCGATGGGCCTGATCATTTTGCTGTTCGCCCTTCATACCGTGCTGAACATCAGGATGTGGCGCGGCGTCGATGAACTGCTGCGCCGCACCACCCTGGAGGCCGCCACCGCGACCTTCTTCCTGGGCCAGGGCCTGCTCTTTCTCTGGGCGGCGGCCGAGCGGCTCAGCCTGCTTCCGCCTCTCACCGCCTGGGACGTCTACGCCGTCCTGATGACCCTTTACCTGTTTGTCTCCGCCGTCGTGTCCGCCCGTCGCGGGCTCGCTTAACACCCGACATTTCCATATCTTTCAACCGAGGAAGCCATCATGACCTTTTCCAAACGCCTGAAATCCTCCGTCTCCACCCTGGCCCAGGGCGTCTGCGGCGTCGCCGCCGGCCTGGCCCTGGTCTTCGCCATCGCCGGCGCGCCCGGCGAGGCCTTCGCCCAAGCCGCCCCTGCGCCTGCCGCCGCCCCCACCATTTCCGGCCAGGGCCCAGCTCTGTGGGTGGTCAAGGATACGGACTCGACCCTCTATCTGTTCGGCTCCATCCATGTGCTGCGCCCGACCACCGGCTGGGCCAGCCCGCGCGTCAATGCGGCGTTCGAAAGCGCCTCGGACATCTGGTTCGAGATCAGCAACCCCGACGACCAGGCGGCCATGATCCCGCTGATCCAGCAATACGGCTTGTCGCCCCAGACCCCGCTGTCCAGCCGGCTGACGCCGGAGGAACTGGCTGAGCTGGACGTCGCCGCCAAGGCCATCGGCGCCTCTGCCGCCCAGCTGGAGCCGATGAAGCCCTGGCTGGTCGCCCTGTCGCTGTCGGTCGCCCCTCTGATCAAGGCCGGCTACGACCCCCAGTCGGGCGTCGAACTGGCGCTGAAGGCGCGCGCCGAGGCTGCGGGCAAGTCCATCCACGGGTTCGAGACCCTGGAAGATCAGATCGGCATGCTGGCCACCCTGCCGGACGACGTCCAGCTCGAGTTCCTGCGCGAGACCCTGAAGGACTATGATCAGGCCGTGACCCTGTTGGATTCCCTGGTCGAGTCCTGGGCCAAGGGCGATGTCCCGGCCCTGGAGCGCCTGATCGTCGAGGACATGAAAACCGACGCCCCGGAACTGTACAAGGTGCTGCTGGTCGATCGGAACACCGACTGGGCCGACCAGATCCAGACCCAGCTCCAGGGCTCAGGCACCGCCTTCATCGCCGTGGGCGCCGCCCACCTCGCCGGCGACGACAGCGTTCAGTCGATCCTGAAGTCGCGCGGCGTCGCCGTCGAAAGCGTCGAATAGTCCTGCTCGCGGCGGCGCTCAGGCCTGATTGACGTCCCAGACGAAGATCACCCACAGCGCCGCCGCGACCACGCCCCCCAGGATGGCCGCCGCCAGACAGCCGAAGCCCAGGCCGCCCAGCCCCCTCCCGTCGTCGCCTCGCCGCATGATCTCGATTCCCCAAGCCCCGCCGACCTTGCCCCGACGTCTTGAGCCACGCCAGTCCTGCGTCTAAGGAGACGGTCGCGCGGGTGTAGTTCAGAGGTAGAACGTCAGCTTCCCAAGCTGAATGTCAGGGGTTCGATTCCCCTCACCCGCTCCAGTCCCTCTCATTTTCATCGCCACCTTCTTCGGCCGCCTTGGGCGGTGGTTGTAGCGAAGCTTGGCGCGTCGTAGGCAAGGGGGCGATCTGCCGCCGGGGCGGGGCCTTGGGAGGGGCGGGATGCATCACGCGATGAACACGACCGAACTGTATCTGATCGCCATGCTGATCATCTTCAGCGTGCCTTATCTGGTCTGGCGCGGCCTGAAGACGGACCATTACGCGCCGCTGGTGGTGGTGCAGATCATCGGCGGCATACTGTTGGGGCCAGGCGTGCTGGGGGCGGTGTTCCCGGCCTATTATGCGACGGTGTTCAATCCCCAGGTCGTCACCGCCCTGAACGGCGTCGCCTGGTGGGCGGTGATGATCTTCGTCTTCGTCGCCGGTCTGGAGCTGGATCTGCACGAGGCTTGGAAGAAGCGGGGAGAGACGAGCGTCACCGCCGGCCTCGCCCTGGTGACGCCTTTGGCCTTGGGGGCCCTTGCGGCGGTCGGCCTGCTGCAATTCCCCGGATGGACGGGGCCGGAGGGCCAGTCCTGGCAGGTGGTGCTGGGCATAGGCATGGCCTGCGCCGTGACCGCCCTACCGATCCTGATCCTGTTCATGGAAAAGCTCGACATCCTGCGTCAGCCGATCGGGCAGCGGATTCTGCGCTACGCCAGCCTGGACGATGTGGCCATCTGGGGCGTCCTGGCCCTGATCCTGCTCGACTGGGAACGAGTGGGCCGTCAGGTCGGCTTCCTGGTCGGTTTCGCCGTCGCGGCCCTGGCGGTGCGATGGTTGATGAAACGCCTGCCCGAGCCTGACCGGTGGTACGTCGCGCTGATCTGGCTGGCCGGCTGCGGTTTCGCCGGCGACTGGTCGGGCCTGCATTTTATGGTGGGCGCCTTCCTGGCGGGGGCCGTGCTGGATCACCGCTGGTTCGATCAGGCGCGGATGGACCTGTTCCGCAATCACATCCTGCTGGCGGTGATGCCCGTCTTCTTCCTCTCCACCGGGCTGCGGACCCAGTGGGATGTCGGCGGCGTTGCGGTGTTTGCGGCGGCGGCCGTTCTGCTGGTCGCCTCGGTGGCGGGCAAGCTGGCCGGGGTCCATATCGCCGGCCGGATCCTGAAATGGGAGAAGGGCGAGGCCTCGGTGATCGGCTGGCTGCTTCAGACCAAGGCCCTGATCATGATCATCTTCGCCAACATCCTGTTGGACAAGCAGATCATCACCAACGAGACCTTCACAGCCCTGCTGCTGATGGCCGTCGGATCGACCATGCTGACGATACCGATGGTGAAGCCGCAACTTGCCCGGCTGAGCCGGCTTCTGAGCAAGACCGGCTAGGCGCTTCAGCGAGGCGCGCGCTTGGCCAGAATCCGCTGCAGGGTGCGGCGGTGCATGCCCAGGCGACGGGCGGTTTCCGAAACGTTGTGGTCGCACAGCTCATAGACCCGCTGGATATGCTCCCAGCGCACCCGGTCGGCGCTCATCGGGTTTTCGGGCGGCTCGGGCGCTTCGTCGGCCGTGGCCAGCAAGGCCTTGACCACATCGTCGGCGTCGGCGGGCTTGGACAGATAGTCGACGGCGCCGGCCTTGACCGCCGCCACGGCGGTGGCGATGGCGCCGTATCCGGTCAGCATGACAATCCGGGCGTCCTCGCGCCGTTCGCGTACCGCCTCGACGATCTTCAGGCCGTTGCCGTCCTCCAGCCGCATGTCCAGCACGGCGAAGGCCGGGGCCTTGTCGCGAAGCAGCAGGTTGGCCTCGGCGACGGATTCGGCGGTGGTCACTTCAAAACCGCGTGCCTCCAGCGCGCGTCCCATCCGGGTGCGCAGCGCCTGATCGTCATCGAGCAGAAGCAGCGACTTGTCGGGTAGGGCGGCGATGCGGGTCTCGAGTTCGGACATTCTTCTCTCCTGCCGTTTCAAGTCGGGACCGATGGTGTCCGGGTCAAGGCCAAGGTTTCGCCTGCGACGCTAAGACCCACCGTTCCGCGACCGGACGATCTCAGGCCGCGACCTCCAGCGCCGGTCGCGCCCAGCGCACGGCGACACGGGCGCCGCGTGCGGGGCTTCGCGTCTCGGACGCGCTGTCGGGGCGGGGCAGCCCCTGGCCGACGCTGACCACGCCGCCGGTCCGCTCCAGCAGGGTGCGGGCGATGAAGAAGCCCAGCCCCATGCCGCCCTGGCTGGGGGCGATCGGGGCGTCGACCGGGCCGCGCCGTCGGGACGGGCGGGCAGCCGCGGCGATCTGGGCGGCCAGCGCCAGCCGCGCCTTGCCCTGGGGGCGGCTGGTCACATAGGGCTCGCCCAGCCGGGGCAGGATGTCGCCGGCGAAACCGGGCCCGTCGTCCAGTATGGCGATCTCGATCCAGCCGGCGTCGACCAGGGCCTGGACCCGCACGGTCGTGGTGGCGAAATCGGCGGCGTTCTCGACCAGGGTGGACAGGCCGTGGATCACCTCAGGCATCCGCCGCACGCGCGGGGCGGGCTGTCCCGGCGGGGTCTTGACCAGAACCTCGAAGTTCAGGTCGAAGCCCCGGTGCGGCTCCACCACCTCTTCCAGCAGGGCTTTCAGCGCCACGTCGGCATAGAGGGCGTCGTCCCCCTCGGGCTGCTGCGACAACTGGGTCAGTATTCCCCGGCACCGTTCGGCCTGTTGCAGGATCAGGGCGGCGTCCTCGGCCGCCTCGCTGCCGGGCGGCGAGGCGCGCTGAAGCTCCTTGGCCACGACCTGGATGGTGGCCAGCGGGGTGCCCAGCTCGTGCGCCGCCGCCGCCGCCAGCCCGCCCAGGGCCGCCAGCCTCTGTTCACGCTGCAGCACGTCCTGGGTCGTGGCCAGGGCCAGTTCCAGCTTTTCAGCGTCGGCCGCCACCCGCCAGGCGTAGCCGGCGGTGAAGACCACCCCCGTGACCAGGGCCATGGCCATGCCCAGTCGATAGAGCAGGGGCAGGTTGAAATGCTCGTGCGGCCGCCAGGGCAGGGGCTCGGACCAGAAGAACAGCACCCCGACCGCGATCAGGGCCAGCAGGCCCAGCAACAGGGCCTGGCGCGCCGGCAGGGCGGCCGCCGCGATCGTCACCGGCGCCACCAGCAGCAGGCAGAAGGGGTTCTCCAGTCCTCCCGTCAGGCCCAGCAGCACGCCCAGCTGGAAGATGTCGAACCCCAGGTGCAGCGCGGTCTGACGCCCGTCGGGCAGGCTGGCCTCCAGCCGCCGCACCCGCGCCATGGCGCCGACATTGACCGCCGCGCCGACGGCGATGACGATCAGACACGGCCAAAGCGGCAGGGGGAAATGCAGGCCCTGGTGCGCCGTCAGGATCGCCGCGCTCTGGCCCAATATGGTCAGCCAGCGCAGCACGATCAGGGTCCGCAGCGAAAAGCCCCGGCCCCGGCGCGGAGCGTCGCGCCATCCGGCTTCGGAAAGCCCTGCGGGGGCGTGCGGCGCGATGCGGTCTTCTGTCGAGGTCACCAGCCTTCTATAGACCGACGCGTAGATTTTCGTGAGAGACCGTCATGCCGCGTCGTTCCATCCTGTTGTTCGCGGGCGCCTGTATCGCCATCGCCGCCGCTCTGGCCATCGTCACCGTCGTGGTGGTCGGCAATCGTTCGACCTCGGCGGCGGGCGAGATCGGCTCGACCGGCCAGCCTCTGGTCGGGGGCGACTTCCAACTGGTCAATCAGGACGGCGCGACCGTCGACCAGACGATGCTGAACGGCAAATGGAGCCTGGTCTTCTTCGGCTTCACCTACTGCCCCGAGTTCTGCCCCACCACCCTGGCCGAAATCGCGGCGGTCCAGCAGCGGCTGGGCGACAAGGCGGAAGACCTGCAGATCGTCTTCGTCAGCATCGATCCCGAGCGCGACACGCCGCAGCAGCTGAAGGACTATCTATCCTCCGACGGCTTTCCCAAGGGGGCCATCGGCCTGACCGGCACGCCCGAACAGGTGGCCCAGGCGGCCAAGGCCTACCGCGCCTATTACGAGAAGGTCGGGGAGGGCGAGGGCTATACGATGAACCACTCGCTGACCGTCTATCTGATGGGCCCCGACGGCGAGTTCCGCACCGCCGTCGCCTATGGCCTGGGGCCGGACAAGTCGACGAAGATCATCGAGGACGCGATGGCGCGGGGCTAACCCCGCTCCCTGGTCTTGGTGAAGGCCACCTTGGGGAAGCGTTCGCCGACATAGCCAGTTTCCCAGCTGGACTTGGCCAGGAAGACGGGGGCTTGGTCGATATCGCGGGCCATCTGGGGGCGGTATTTGCCGCTGAAGTCCTCGATGTCGGCGTCTGTCCCGCCGATCCAGCGGGCCTCGGCGTAGGGGCTGGGCTCGAAGATGACGTCCAGGCCGTATTCCTCGCCCAGACGGTCGGCCATGACTTCGAACTGCAGCTGGCCCACGGCGCCGACGATGAAGTCCGAGCCGATCTCGGGGCGGAACAACTGGGTCACGCCCTCCTCGGCCAGACCCTCCAGCGCCTTCTTCAGGTGTTTGGCCTTCAGCGGATCCTTGACCCGGACCCGTTGCAGGATTTCCGGGGCGAAGTTGGGCAGGCCGGCGAACCGCACCACGCCGCTCTCCGACAGGCTGTCGCCGACCCGCAGCACGCCGTGGTTCGGAATGCCGATCACGTCGCCGGCGAAGGCGTCGTCGGCCAGTTCACGGTCACTGGCGAAGAACATGATCGGCGCATTGACCGACAGGGACTTGCCCGTGTTCTGCACCTTCAGCTTCATGCCGCGCTTGAAGGCGCCCGAGGCCATGCGGAACATGGCGATCCGGTCGCGGTGGTTGGGGTCCATGTTCGCCTGGACCTTGAAGACGAAGCCGGTGACCTCGTCGGCGCCGGGCTCGACCACGGTCTCTACGGGTGCGGGGGCGTTGCGGGTTTCGGGGGGGGATTCCTTGCGGGCCTTCATCGTTTTGGGCGCGGGGGCCCAGTCGCCGATAGCCTTCAGCAGTTCGTCGATGCCGAAATGGCGCAGGGCCGAACCCCACAGCACCGGCGTCATATGGCCTTCCAGGAAGGCCTGGCGGTCGAAAGCCGGATAGCCGCCCTCGACCAGTTCGACGGCCTCGGCCAGATTATCCTGCTCGCCGGCCTCGAAATACTGGGCCGCCTGGTCCAGCGGCAGGGCGGCGGGGTGTTCGGGATCCTCGGCTGAACCGGCGATCTTGCGGGTATAGGGCTGGAACCGGCCGGTCCCGACCTCGACCATGCCGCGCAGGCGATTGCCGCTCTCGGCCGGCCACCAGATCGGGGCCGGGTCCAACTGCAGCCGGGACGCGATGTCGTCCAGCAGGGCCATCGGGTCCTGGGCCTCGCGGTCCAGCTTGTTGATGAAGGTGATGATCGGAATGTCGCGCAGGCGGCAGACCTCGAACAGTTTCAGAGTCTGCGGCTCGATCCCCTTGGCGGCGTCCAGCACCATGATGGCGCAGTCGGCGGCGGTCAGGGTGCGATAGGTGTCTTCCGAGAAGTCCTCGTGCCCCGGCGTGTCGAGCAGGTTGAACATCTTGCCGTCGTGCTCGAACGTCATGACCGAGGCGCTGACGGAGATGCCGCGCTCCTTCTCGATCTTCATCCAGTCAGACCGGGTCCGCCGGTTCTCGCCCCGCGCCCGCACGGCCCCGGCCGCGCGGATCGCGCCACCCGCCAGAAGGATATGTTCGGTCAGGGTGGTCTTGCCCGCATCCGGGTGGGCGATGATGGCGAAGGTCCGCCGCCTCGCCGCCTCGGCGGCGAGGGTTCTGGAGGTTTTGGCGGCGGCTTCGGTCAGGGGCAGGGTGGACATGGCGCGCGACTACCCCGCCAAGCGCCGAAAGTCACTCCGCAGTCGGCGCGACCTCGACGGGGGTTGCGGTCGTTTCCGCTTCGCCGCCGCCAGCCTTGGCGCGATACTGGGCTATCAGGGCGCGAGCCATGTTGGTCGCGCCACTGGCGTGGGGGTTGGAGGCCAGCGGCTGGAGCAGGTCGATGGCTTCGACATATTCGTCGCGTCGCGCCCGGGCCTGCGCCGCCATCACGCGCAGCGTCGCCACCTGCGGCGCCAGATCCAGCCCGGCCAGCAGGGTCTCGACGTCATTGTCGGTCGGATAGTTGGGTGAGATCTGGCGAGTCTCGGCCAGCAGCATCAGCGTGCGGTAGTCGTTCGGGTCGATCTGATAGGCCTTTGCTAAATGACGACGGGCGTCACGGACCAGCGCCAGTCCCTCGGCCTGATTGTCGCGCGCCTGTACCCACAGGGTCTCGCCCAGTAGCCGCAGCACGTCGATATCGTCAGGCGAAGCCGCCAGCCGTTTTTCCAACAGACTTCGCGCCTCGGCCTTGTCTCCCAGTCTCAATTCCGCTCGCGCCAGCAGAAGTTGGGAGAACCGGTCATCGGGATAAGGGGCGACCTGGTGACGGATGTCGTCCAGCAGGGCCGCATCTTCGCCGAGGGTGGAAGACAGTCTGAGCCCTAACAGGATCAGTGCGCCTTCGCCGGCGGAGATGTCCGTCACCTGCAGCTCCGGCTGCGGGAATTGATCGCCGGTGATGATCTTGATCGCCATCCGCTGGCGTGCATATTCCCGCTGTTGCCGGTCCAGTTGGGCGATGGTCACGCCTGAAGCCGCCTCCATCGCCTCGACCGGATCCATGCCGGCGCGCAGCCTGTCGATATAGGCGTACAGGATCGGCATCCGCTCCGGGTTCGACAAGAACCAATGGGTCAGCAGCCACGACTGGGCATAGTACATTGACACAGCCTTCGGATCCTGGAACTCGAAGGGGTGCCGCGTCAGGATCAGTTGCAGCGGCAACCACTGACCATAGGTCAGCCAGTCGCCACGTCCTCTGTTCACCTCGCCGACCACCATGCGGCGGGGCTGTAACTGGGCGCTGGCGAAATATTCAGCATAACCCTCGACGAACCATGAGGGGAAGCCTGTGGCGAAAGATCCGATCATGAAATGGTGGGCGTACTCATGCAGCAACGTCGTCTGGTCGCGACGCTCGCGAATGGCCAAGGCGAATATCTCGTCGTTGGTGGCCTGATAAAAGCCCGCCACGTCTTCCGGCAACCCCGGCTCGACGGCGACCAATTGGTCGTGACTTCGCACCAGATAGATGGCGATGCGATGTTTGGACGCTCCGTTCGGATCGAGCTGATGCAACAGCCGCAGTGCGCTTTCATAAAGCTCCAGTTGCAGAGCCGCGTCGCGAAGCTGGCCCGTGTCGCCGTCGCTGTAGACGATAAATCGAGGCGTGTCGGCGCGCTTCCATCCCGCTGCGGCCGGCGTGGCCAGGAGGAGAAGGGCGGCTAGGGCGATAGACGCGGCACGCCAAAGGTTCAGGAACGTCATCAGCATGCCTCCGCTATCGTTGACGGAGACAGTGTTGCAATCCGCGCGCGTACTCGTCCACTTCAAATCTGGGTTTGCGCCACATCAAATAACCCCTCGCCATTAGGGGCTATTGGAGTCATTGTCGGGTCGGAGGACGATCAGGCCGTCAGAGCCCGACGCTCCCCTCCCGGATCAAACCGGGACCATAGGGAAAGGAAATGACGATGGCTGTTATCCATCCTGAAGACCGCGTCGCCGGTCTCGACCGCTCGAACTTCGAGCGCCCCCACAAGATGCATCCGGCGTTGGGACTGGTGGTGGGCTTCGGCTTCATCTTCGCCGTCGCCACTGCCGTGCACATTGTGTTCACGGCGTTCTGACGGCCGTTTGAAGCGACGCGGCGGACAACATGGCTGCGCCGAGCAGACGCTCAGGCGGGCCAGGGCCGACTAGGCCGCGAGGCGGTTCCAAACCGCGCGATCGGCGGTGATCGCGTCGAGGCGACGGCCCTTGTCCTGTAGCTGGTTCATGACCGCATCCGGCAGGGTGCAGAAGCGCGGCTCGACCAGGTCAGGGTCGCAGGCGACGGCGGGGGCGGCGAACAGAGCCGCGTTGACCTCGGGGCTGCGCTCGGCGATCAGCCAGGCCAGGCGGCGCGCCCGACCAGGATCGTTGCGATGCAGCAGCGGGTCTTCGGCGAACAGTTCGCAACCCATTTCAAGCACATAGTCGAAGCTCAGCTTCTCGAACCGGCGGGCGTCGGCGGGCGTGACCGGGCAGGCCTCGTCCAGGTCGAACACGACGTCGTTCAGGAGAAACAGCATGGACGAAACGCTTCTGGCGAACCGGACGCGATGTCGTCCGTACCCACATCTCTAGAGCAAGCCGCTTGCGGTCCGGTTCACGGACGCGGTTAAGGCTTTCTGACCGTTCCGGCCCATAAGACCGGCCCCGATCCGTCTCGGTTGGACGAAATGCCATAAGCCTGACGCCACGTGACCCTTGCGGAGACCGTCGAGGATCGCTTACCTGATCACGCATTGTTACAATCTCGGCCGTCGCGCCGGAGAGAGGCCGCCATGACGACCTATGAAGATCGCGCCGGGCTGAAGGTCGCGACCGAACTCACGGCCCTGATCGAACAGGCGGTGTTGCCGGATCTGGGCCTGGACGCCACGGCCTTCTGGAGCGGAACGGCGGACCTGTTGGCCCGTCTCGCGCCCGAGAACCGCGCCCTGCTGGCGACCCGGGACGATCTTCAGGCCCGCATCGACGCCTGGCACGCCGGCCGGAAGGGCCGGCCCTACGACCCGGCGGCGACCGAGGCTTTCCTGCGCGAGATCGGCTATTTGGTTGCTGAACCTGAGCCTTTCCTCATCGGCACGGACGGTGTGGATGCGGAGATCGCCAGGATGGCGGGACCGCAGCTGGTGGTGCCGGTGCTGAACGCCCGCTTCCTGCTGAACGCCGCCAACGCCCGCTGGGGCAGTCTGTACGACGCCCTCTACGGCACTGACGCCCTGGGGGACCTTCCTGTCGGCGGCGGCTATGACGCGGCGCGCGGCGCCCGCGTGGTGGCGCGCGCCAAGGCTTTCCTGGACGAGGCCGCGCGCCTGGCCTCCGGCTCCCACGCGGATGTCGCCGGCTGGTCGGTGGTCGACGGCGCCCTGGTCCCCGCTCTCGCCGATCCGGCCCAGTTCGTCGGCTTCGTCGGCGACGCAGCCGCCCCTTCGTCGATCCTGCTGGCGCACAACGGCCTGCATATCGAACTGGTGATCGACCGGTCCCACCCGGTTGGTCGCACCGATCCGGCGGGCCTGGCGGACGTGGTGCTGGAATCGGCCCTGACCACCATCGTCGATCTGGAAGACTCGGTCGCGGCCGTCGACGCCGCCGACAAGGTCGAGGCCTATCGCAACTGGCTGGGCCTGATGCGCGGCGACCTGTCGGCGACCTTCAGGAAGGGCGGCGAGACCCTGACGCGCGCGCTTGAGCCGGACCGCGACTGGACGGCCCCCGACGGCGCGACCGTGACCCTGAAGGGCCGCAGTCTGCTGTTCGTGCGCAACGTCGGCCATCTGATGACGACGCCCGCCATCCTGCTGCCCGACGGGTCCGAGGCGCCCGAGGGGATCATGGACGCGATCGTCACCAGCCTGATCGCTCTCTATGACATCAAAGGGTTGGGCGGCTTCGGCAACAGCGCCACGGCTTCCGTCTATATCGTCAAGCCGAAGATGCACGGCCCCGACGAGGCCGCTTTCACCAACCGGCTGTTCGACGCCGTCGAGGATTTGCTGGCCCTGCCCCGCCACACGATCAAGGTCGGCGTGATGGACGAGGAACGCCGCACATCCGCCAATCTCGCCGCCTGCATCCACGCGGTGAAGGACCGGATCGTCTTCATCAACACCGGCTTCCTCGATCGCACTGGCGACGAGATCCACACGGCCATGCAGGCCGGTCCGGTGGTGCGCAAGGCCGACATCAAGTCCAGCGACTGGATCACGGCCTATGAGGCGCGCAACGTCGCCATCGGCCTGAAGTGCGGCCTGTCGGGCAAGGCCCAGATCGGCAAGGGCATGTGGGCCGCGCCCGACCGGATGGCCGACATGCTGGAACAGAAGATCGGCCACCCCCGGACCGGCGCCAACACCGCCTGGACCCCGTCGCCGACCGCCGCGACCCTGCACGCGCTCCACTATCACGCGGTGGACGTCTTCGCGGTCCAGGCCGAAGTGGCGACCCGCCCGACGCCGGGGCTGGAGGCCCTACTGACCCCGCCTCTGGCCAACGGCGTCAACTGGTCGGAGGATGAGGTGGCGGCCGAGCTGGACAACAACGCCCAGGGCATTCTGGGTTACGTCGTGCGCTGGATCGACCAGGGCGTCGGCTGCTCCAAGGTGCCCGACATCCACGACATCGGCCTGATGGAGGATCGGGCGACCCTGCGGATCAGTTCGCAGCATATGGCCAACTGGCTATTGCACGGGGTCTGCACTCCCGATCAGGTCGAGGCTGCCTTCCTGCGCATGGCCGCCAAGGTGGACGCCCAGAACGCCGGCGACCCCCTCTATCGCCCCATGGCTCCCGACCCCGACGCCAGCCTGGCCTATCAGGCCGCGCGGGCCCTGGTGTTCGAGGGGACGGCCCAGCCCAACGGCTATACCGAACCCCTGCTGCACGCCTTCCGTCTGAAGGCCAAGGCGGCCTAGCCGGCGCCGCGCTCCGGGGGCGTTCGGGGCTCCGGCTCCAGGGCGATCTCGTCCGCGGTTTCGGCCATCAGGTCGTCGGCGGCGTCGTTTGCCGTGGGCCGGGGCGGTTGTGGGGC
>NZ_JACESA010000027.1 GCF_013912065.1 Brevundimonas sp. | reverse complement strand
GCATGACGACCGAGCGGGCTTCAGCCGTCAGATCCGAGCGATCCCAGTCGAAGTAGACCACGAACTGACGCGCGGCCGGCTCCGGTCGCTCAGAAGCCGGCCGCGCGTCAGTTCGTGGTCTACTTCGACTGGGATCGCTCGGATCTGACGGCTGAAGCCCGCTCGGTCGTCATGCAGGCCGCCAACTACGCCAAGACCGGCGCCGCCACCCGCGTCCTGATCGTCGGCTACACCGACACCTCGGGCTCGGCCGCCTATAACCTGGGCCTGTCGAACCGTCGTTCGCGCACCGTCGCGGACGCCCTGGTCGCCCAAGGCGTCAACGGCGGCGTCATCGCCCTCGACGGCAAGGGTGAAACCGCCCTGGCCAAGCCCACCGCCGACGGTGTGCGCGAACCCCTCAACCGTCGCGCCACCATCGACATCAACTTCTAAGCCTGAAAGTCTCCGGCTCGATACGTCGAGCCGGAGACACAGGTCGTGATTGTATGACGATGAATATCGGAGCCGCCGCCTTCCCTGTGGAGGCGGTGGTTTCGAGTTTTATCAAATGTTTCGGAGTTGCTGGAAAAACCTCACAGTTCCGCCGCTAATTTGGTTGAACGGGGCCTTGCGACCAGTCACATAGAGCAGGATGATCGTCTCTCTCGCCATGAAGTTTGGTTGCGTCGATTCGCTTGGCGCCTCCTCGCATGGCGATGACCTGCAATCGAGAGATGTCTAGATGGTGGACACCCGTCCCGCTCAGCGGCCGATATCGGCGCGTAGGCCGCGGCGCTACAGGCTTCGCGCCGAGGCGTCCCCAAGCATGCTGACGAGGACGAGGCTTCTCCCGAAGCCCTTCCTGACGGACGAGTTCGGTTCTGCCATCCGTCCGACGGTTGCGGAACCGCCTCAAGGGCGGCT
This sequence comes from Brevundimonas sp., assembly GCF_013912065.1. GTDB lineage: Bacteria > Pseudomonadota > Alphaproteobacteria > Caulobacterales > Caulobacteraceae > Brevundimonas. The sequence goes on along the minus strand of NZ_JACESA010000027.1, from coordinate 24,879 downwards.
GAAGGGCCGTCGGTTCCTGATCGTTTCGGCCCCCTTCGGCCCTTTCGGCGCCGCTCTGGCGGGCGTGCTCGAGTCGCGGGGCGGCGTGGTCCGGCGAATGATCTTCAACGCCGGCGACGCCCTCGACTGGCGCCGAGCGGGCCGCGTGACCTTCAAGGGCGGCGCCGACGCCTGGACGTCCCGTCTGGCGGAGATGACCGAAGGGGTCACCGATCTGATCCTGTTCGGAGAGGGCGGCCCCTATAATCGCGCCGTCCTGGACGCCCGGGAGGCCTTGTCGGCCAACATCTGGGTGCTTGAGAACGGCTATTTCCGGCCGGACTGGATCACGGTCGAACGGAACGGGGTCAACGCCTCGAGCGGCCTGCCTCGCTTCCGCCAAGGCTACGCCGCGCCCGCGCCGACGCTCGCCGAGCCCGTGCCCGTCGGGCGGATACTGCCCTATCATGTGATCAACATCAGCGCCTATCACCTGGCCCAGGGACTGGGTCGCCTGTTGTTCCCCCGCTACTCCAACCACTATACGGTGTCCCCGCTCGCCCAGTGTATGGGCCATGTCCGACGTTATCTTGGGCTGGCGTTCCGGTCGGTGGCGAACAACCAGGTGGACGCCATCGCCCCCCGGGGCGAATTCTTCATCGCCTGTCTACAGCGCGAAGGCGACGCCCAGTTGCTTCGCTATTCCCGCTACCCCGACAACACCGCCTTCCTCGCCGAACTCCTGACCAGTTTCGCGGCCCATGCGCCTCGCGAGGCGCGGCTGGTGGTCAAGAACCATCCGCTCGATCCCGGCGTGGTCGATCTGGCGGCCGTGACGCGGCGGCTGGCGATCGAGCGCGGGCTTCAGGGACGGGTGGATTTCATCGACGGCGGCAATCTCGCCCAACTGTGCCGCGCGTCGCGGGGCATGGTGGTGAACAATTCCAGCGCGGCCCTGTCGGCGCTCGGGTTCCAGACTCCGGTCAAGGTGCTGGGCGACGCCTTCTTCGATTTCGACGGATTGACCGACCAGCAATCCCTCGACGCCTTCTGGTCGGCCCCCCAGGGTCCCGACCCGGTGCTGTTCACCCGGTTCCGCGCCCATGTCATCGCACAGAGCCAGGTGAACGGAAATTTCCACGAACCCAGGGCGATCAAGCGAACAGTTGGCGGCGTGGCTGACATGTTCGAGCGGGTTTTCTAACAAACCGGACGTCTGACGAGGCGATTGTTGCGGCAAGGCCACAACGTGGCCTTGTCATTTCACTGTCGCATAACTGTCGCCCTGCATTTCAACAGCCGACGTAGATGGGGCCAGATTTCGGCAGGCGACTCCGCCTGGCGCCTTCGGGCCACGTCCGGCCCTATCTGGGGATAGATGCAATGATCAACCGCAAGCGCCTCTTCTGGGCGACAACCGCCATCGTCGGCACGCTGGCCGGCGCCGGCGCCGCCTCGGCCCAATCGACGGGTACGGAAGCCGCTGAACTGAACGAGATCGTCGTCACCGGTCAGCGCGGTCCGCGCACCATCGACGGCGCCATCGTCGCCGAAACGGTCTCCAAGTCGCGCGCCTCCGTGACTGACCAGTATATCTCGACCCAAGCTCCGGGTCAGACGATCCTGAACTCGATCAACCTGCTGCCGGGCGTGAACTTCACCAACAACGACGCCTTCGGTTCGTCCGGCGGCGACCTGACCATCCGCGGCTTTGACGCCGCTCGCGTGTCCCTGACGCAAGACGGCGTGCCGCTGAACGACACCGGCAACTACGCCATCTATTCCAACCAGCAGCTCGATCCGGAACTGATCAGCCGCGCGACCGTGAACCTGGGCACGACCGACGTCGACAGCCCCACGGCCTCGGCGACCGGCGGCACCGTGAACTACACGACGCGTCGCCCGGCCGAAGAGTTCGGCGTCATCCTGCAGCCCTCGATCGGCGAGACCGGCTACCGTCGTTTCTTCGGCCTGGTCGACACCGGCGCCTTCGGCCCCTGGGGCACGACGGCCTGGTTCTCGGCTTCGAAGACCCAGTATGACCACTTCATCGGCGCCGGCGGCGTCGACAAGACGCAGTACAACGGCCGCCTCTACCAGGCTCTGGGCGACAACGGCGACTTCATGTCGCTGACGGCCAACTACAACGAGAACCGCAACAGCTTCATCGCGCGTAAGACGCTGGCCCAGTTCAACGCCGGCAACGCCTATGACTCGGGCAACTCGCTGCCCGCCACGCTGACCGGCATCAACCCGTCGAACACCGGCAACCTGCGTGGTTCCTCGCGCTTCACGCTGCGCGACAACCTGATCCTGACGGTCGACCCGTCCTTCCAGTACGTCCTCGCGCACGGCGGCGGCACCCAGACCATGAGCGAGACCGACGCACAACTGCGCGGCAACTCGACCGCCGCAGGTGTGGATCTGAACGGTGACGGCGTCATCAACGGGGCGACCCGCGTGACCCTGTTCCGTCCGAACATCACCAACACCCACCGCTACGCCCTGACCACCTCGCTGATCTGGGACCTGAACGAAGACAACCGTCTGCGTGTCGCCTACACCTACGACAACGGTCGTCACCGTCAGACGGGCCAGTTCGGCTACATCAACGCCGACGGCAAGCCGCAAGACGTCTTCGCCGGTCGTAACGGTACGCCGGTGAACCTGCCCGACGGCACGATCCTGCGTCGCCGTGACCGTCTGTCCTACGCCAAGCTGAACCAGATCGCCGCCGAATATCGCGGCAACTTCCTGAACGACACCATCAGCCTGGACCTGGGCGTTCGCGCCCCGTACTTCGACCGTGAACTGAACAACTACTGCTACCAGCGCGACACCTTCAACGCCTACTGCACCACCCAGGTGGGCACGCCGGTGCCCGGCACCGATCTGGTGACCTTCCCGGCTTCGTCGATGAACAGCAGCGCCGCCAACCGTTATGGCAAGCCCCGTTCGTTCGAGAAGAGCTATGACGCTGTTCTGCCGAACGCCGGCGCGACGTGGCGCTTCGCCGACCACAACTCGGTCTACGTCAGCTACGCCGAGGGCTTCTCGGCTCCGCGCACCGACGACCTCTATGACGTTGTCGACGTGAACCCCGAGCCCGAGCGCACCAACTCGTACGACATCGGCTACCGTTACCAGGCGCCGGGCCTGATCGGCTCGATCGCTCTGTGGAAGACGGACTACTCCAACCGGATCGTCCGCACCTTCGACGAAGCCGAGAACCTGTTCCTGACCCGCAACGTCGGCGATGTGACGCTGCAGGGCTTCGACGGTCAAGTCGGCTGGTCGCCGTTCGAGAAGCTGAGCGTCACCGGGTCGGTGACCTACACCGACAGCGAGGTTAAGAGCGACCTGCCGAACGGCACCTCGGGCGGCGTGCCGGTCTTTATCCCGACGGCCGGCAACCAACTGGTCGAGACCCCGGACTGGCAGTATGGCCTGCGTGTCGCCTATACGGTCGGCGCCTTCGATCTGGGCCTGCAAGGCAAGTATGTCGGCGATCGTTTCTCCAACGACATCAACACCGAAGTGGCGCCGCACTACACCACCTTCGATCTGGATGTCCGGTACAACCTCGCCAGCCTCGGCAACGGCGCTTCCTACCTCCAGTTCAACGTGATCAACCTGTTCGACACCGAGTATCTGGGCGACATCTCGACCTCGACCACGGGTACGGCCAGCTACCAGCTGGGCGCCCCTCGGACCGCCATGGTGACCCTGCGCGCCTCCTTCTAAGCAGAACCAAGACTGAAACGACGAAGGGCGGCCCGGAAACGGGCCGCCCTTTTTCTTTGAGCCAGAAACCGGGACGCAGAACCGGGACGCAGAACCGGGACGTTGAGCCGCCGTTGAAGTCGGGGGCGGTTGGGGCCATATGGCGCGGCTCGCGGTTCGCCGCCCCGTCGTCGGACCCTCAGACAGGACCCGTTTCGCCCATGACCGCTCCCATCTCCGCCGCCATCCCTGCCGAGTGGGCTCCGCACCGCGCCATGTGGGTGGGCTGGCCCAGCCATGCGGAATACTGGTTCGAGGCGCTGGAACAGGCGCAGGACGATGTCGAGGGTCTGGTGCGCGCCCTGGCCGGTCCGGGCCGCGAACAGGTGAAGCTGATGGTCGGAAAGGCCGAGATCCTGGCCGATGTCCAGGCGCGGTTCGCCGGGGTCGAGAATGTCGAGGTCGTGCCGGGCCGGTTCGGCGACATCTGGCTGCGCGACACCGGGCCGATCTTCGGCGCGGGCTCCAAGACGGCGGCGGCCTTCAGGTTCAACGGCTGGGGCGGCAAGTACGACATGCCGGGCGACGAACTGGTCGCGGGCCAGATCGGCGAACACGCCGGCGTGGCCCTGAGCTGGAACGACTTCGTCATGGAGGGCGGCTCGCTGGATCATGACGGGGAAGGGACGGTGCTGACCACCCGCCAGTGCCTGCTGAACCCGAACCGCAACCCCGCCTGGAACCAGGACGAGGCGGTCGCGACCGCCGCCCTGGAAGCGGCGATTGGCGCAAAGGCCGTGCTGTGGCTGGGCGACGGCCTGCTGAACGACCACACTGACGGCCATGTCGACAATCTGGCGCGTTTCGTCGCGCCGGGCGTCGTCGCCTGCCCTGTCGCCTGGGGCAAGAATGATCCGAACGCCGAGGTCTATGACGCCACGGCCCGCGACCTGTTGGGCATGACCGATGCGGCGGGTCGCCCAATCCGTGTGCTGAGGATCCCGTCGCCGGGCCTAGTTCTGGATGAGGACGAACGCCCGATCCCGGCCAGCCATATGAACTTCCTGATCGCCAACGGCGCCGTCGTCGTGCCGACCTATGGCGACGAGCGCGCAGCCGAAATGGCCTGCCAGGCGTTGAAGGAGGCCTTCCCCGATCGCGAGATCATCCCCCTGCCGTCCATCGCCATCCTGACGGGCGGCGGATCCTTCCACTGTATCTCCCAGCAGGAGCCCGCATGACCCGCAGCATCTCCGTCGCCGGCATCCAGACCTCGTATGGCGAGGATATGCAGGCCAATATCGACAAGACGATCGGCTTCGTGCGCGAGGCGGCGTCGAAAGGGGCGCAGGTGATCCTGCCGTCGGAACTGTTCCAGGGGCCGTATTTCTGCGTGTCTCAGGAGGAGCACTGGTTCAGCCAGGCCTATGAATGGCGCGAGCATCCGTGCGTCACGGCCCTGGCGCCGGTGGCCAGGGAACTGGGCGTGGCCATTCCCGTCTCGATCTTCGAGAAGGACGGGCCGCAGTATTACAACTCGCTGGTCATGCTGGACGCGGACGGCGAGGCCCTGGGCGTCTATCGCAAGAGCCATATCCCCGACGGCCCCGGCTATCAGGAGAAATACTATTTCCGGCCCGGCGATACCGGCTTCAAGGTCTGGAACACCCGGTTCGGCAAGGTCGGGGTCGGCATCTGCTGGGACCAGTGGTTCCCGGAAGCCGCCCGGGCGATGATGCTGATGGGCGCCGACGTCCTGATGTATCCGACCGCCATCGGCACCGAGCCGCATGACGCGACCCTACACACGGCCCAGCCGTGGCGGCGCGCCATGCAGGGCCACGCCGTGTCCAACGCCGTGCCCGTCGTGGGCGCCAACCGGATCGGCCACGAGACGGTGACGGCGGTCGGCCAGACCTTCTACGGCCATTCCTTCATCGCCGACCAGCAGGGCGATCTGGTCGAGAGCCTGGGCGCCGAAGAGGAGGGCGTGCTGGTGCACAGCTTCGACCTGGACGAACTGGACAAGTATCGCGCCGCCTGGGGCTTCTTCCGCGACCGGCGGACGGATCTGTATGGGGAGCTGACGGGCGGGAGATAAATATCCCCATAAGACGCTAGCACCCTCCCGCTAGGTCCGTCGCTGCCGTAGCGTAGTGTAGCCTTAGTAGGCTTCGGCCATAGCAGCCACCATATGGCCTAGTTAGGTTTGATTTTCAGTAAACAGACAAGGATAACGGTTGACCCAACGGGCTGGTTCAGGGCATGGTGCCCAACGTCGAGGAGGGTGAATGGAATCCCACCTCATAAAGCCGATGATCCAGTGTTGGCGCACCGGGGAGGCTTTAAGATGATGGTCGCAGGTTCGAATCCTGCCCTCGACGCCAAATCTCTTTCAAGAGAGACGGTCATTAACGCCGTTAACGATGCATCCTTTTATGTTGGCTTGACGGAGTCGTCAACTCGTATGTCGCGTAACGTGACATTGTACGTTGGGATTATCGTCAATTTATTCGTTGTACTTGGACAAGGCGCGCGTTGACGGTTCGCCGCATCGGAGTTGAAAACGCTGCTTTGGATGACGTTAGGGTGCGTGAGCGCATTGCGCCGGTTCGTTGCAAGCGGTCGTACTGTTGGGTGGGGCGTGTACGAAATTTGGTGCGGTTAAGCTAAATGCGCATCCCCTCTACCGCCGCCACCAGCCGGTCGAGGTCGGCCGGCGTGGACAGCCGATGGTCGCCGCCGTCGATCAGGTCCAGACGGACGTCGCCGCCGGTGAGACGCTCGACCAGTTCGATCTGATGGCGCCAGGGGACGACGTCGTCGGCACGGCCCTGCAGAATGTGGATCGGGGCGGCGATTTCGATGACGCCGTCCAGCACCAGCCAGTCGCGCGCCTCTTCGAACATGCGGCGGGTCAGAACATATTCGCCCAGGCCTTCCTCGACGACCAGGGTCTCGCCTTCGCGCAGTATGGCCTGGCGTTCGTGGTCGGCCAAACCGGGCCACATCAGGCGTTCGGTGAAGTCCTGGGCCGGATTGACCAGCACCAGCCCCTTGATCCGCTCAGGCCGCGCCAGGACCGCCAGCAGCGCGACCCAGCCGCCCATCGACGACCCGACCGGGATGACCGGTCCAGACAGACTGTCGATCAGAGCGATGGCGTCCTCGCGCCAACGGCCGATCGTGGCCCGTCGCCAGTCGCCGGACGACTGGCCATGGGCGAAATGGTCGTAGCGGACGAAGTTCCAGCCGCGGTCGCGCGCGGCCGTGTCCAGGGCCAGGGCCTTGGTCCCCTCCATGTCGGAGCGGAAGCCGCCGATCCAGACCACGGTCGGGCCATCGCCGTCGACGCGGCGGTAGGCCAGGGTTTCGCCGTCGGGGCGGGACAGGTGCTGGATGTCGGTCATGGGCGTCCTTGTGCCGCGACTTTCTCCCTTCGTCATCCTCGGGCTTGACCCGAGGATCGGGCGTGACGCACACGGACCGTAGAAGACGGCCCCGGCCGTGCCCTGCGTCGCGCAGTTTTCGCGCGGCGACGCCGATCCTCGGGTCAAGCCCGAGGATGACGGAGGAAGAGTTGTCTGCGCCCCAGGTCCTGTTCGTCACCTCCAACCGCATCGGCGATTGCGTCATCTCTTCCGGCGTGATCCGCGAGATCGCGCGCCAGGTTCCGGGGGCGGAGATCACCGTCGCCTGCGGTCGTCCGCCCGCCCCCTTCTTCCGCAGTGCGCCCGGCGTCGTGCGCACCATCGTGCTCGACAAGAAGAAGATGGCCGGCCACTGGGTCGATCTGTGGAAACAGGCGGTCGGGACGCGCTGGGATCTGGTCATCGACATCCGGGGTTCGGCGCTCAGCTACCTGATCCCGGCCAAGCGGCGCATCGTCTATAATCGCTCTTGGGAGACCGGCCTGCGCAAGGTCGAGATGGTGTCGCGCCTGATGGGCTCGCCGACGCCGCTGGATCCCGAGATCTTCCTGGACGATCAGGCGCGGGCCGAGGCGGCCGCCGTCATCGATCCGCAGCTGGAAGGCGGGGCCGGTCCCGGCCGTATCATCGCCCTGGCCCCCATCGCCCACCAGCCGGGCAAGAGCTGGCCCGCCGACCGTTGGGGCGCCCTGGTCGAGAAGCTGAAGGCTGAGCCCCGCTTCGACGGCTGGCGCTTCATGCCGGTGGGCGGGCCGGGCGACCGGCCGCCGGCGACGCCGGCGCTGGAGGCCGCCGGACCTCGAGGCGTCGACTTCGTCGGCAAGGGCGACATCCTGGCCTCGGCCGCCGCCATCGACCGGGCCGACCTGTTCGTCGGCAACGATTCCGGCCTGATGCATGTGTCGGCGGCCCTGGGGCGGCCGACCCTGGGCCTGTTCGGTCCGACCGAATGGTGGCTGTACGGTCCCTGGGGGGCGAAGACGCGTACGGCGGCCTCGAACGAGACCCGCGGCCAGTTCGCTCCGATCGAGGATCTGAGCGTGGATCATGTGTTCGAGGCGGTTCTGGCGCTCCACGACGCCTATATCGCCGCGACTTCAGCCGCCGAGCCTTGAAAAACCGGGCTTGCGAAGGCATATTGCCGGCCTTGAGGGGAACGTGGCGAATGCCGCGTGCATTCGCTCATCAAGACACAAGCCTTCTTTGACCACATAAGGAAACGACGCCCATTCGCCGTCCCATGCAAGCGCCACCCGTGAAAGACGGGCCGCGTATGAACCAGGATATCCGCGCCCCTCGCGTTCTGCTCATTGATCAGAACGGCGAAAAACAGGGCGTCATGCCTACCTCTTCCGCGCTCGAAGCCGCCGAGGAAGCCGGGATGGACCTGGTCGAGATCGTCTCCACCTCCGAACCGCCGGTGGCCAAGATCCTCGATTACGGCAAGCACCGTTTCCAGGAACAGAAGAAGAAGGCCGAACAGCGCAAGCGCCAGAAGGTCGTCGAGCTGAAGGAAATCAAGCTCCGGCCGAACATCGACACCCACGACTATGAGGTGAAGGCCAAGGCCATGCACCGCTTCTTCGACGAGGGGGACAAGGTGAAGGTCACCCTGCGCTTCCGCGGTCGTGAAATGGCGCACCCCGAGCTGGGCATGAAGCTGCTGAACAAGGTCCAGGCCGATTTCGACGAAATCGCCAAGGTCGAGTTCGCGCCCAAGATGGAAGGCCGCCAGATGATCATGATCCTGGCCCCGCGCTGATCGACGCGCCCCATCGCTGATCTGGAAAGCCCCGACTGGACACAGTCGGGGCTTTCTTTTTGTCCCGCATGACGCTGACCCCTTGCAACTTGCACGCGGGGCGTCTGAAAAGGAGGCTGTGCTCGGGGGAGAACTGTAGCGTGGTCAGGTTGGGGATGAAGGCGTTCGCCGTGGCGATCGTCGCGTTTGCGTGTGTGGTAGGCGCGGCCGCGACGGCCCAGGCCGAGGCTGCAGCGGTCAAGGCCCCGCCGCCGCTGGAGGCTTATGGCGCCGCGCCGGCCATCGAATTCATGGAGCTGTCGCCCAGCGGCGATCGGGTCGCCCGGATCACCGTGGTGGGCGAGACCCGCGCCATCATCGTCACCCGGATGACGACGGGGGAGAACGTCTTCGCCGCCGCCGTGGGAGAGGTCAAGGTGCGCGACCTGCGCTGGATCGGCGAAGGCCATGTGCTGGTGGTGACGTCGCAGACGCGCAGCATTCCTATGCTCGGCGTGCCGCGATCCGAGCTGTTCTTCGGGCAGATTGTGGATCTTGAGAAGAAGAAGCTCGTCCAGGTGCTGGACCGAACGCCGGATGTTCTGGCCGTGCTCTACGGGCCGGCTCTGATCCGGCGGACAGACGAAGGCGAGACCCTGTTCGCGCGGGGCTTCAACGTCGCCACCGGCCAGAGCGACCTGCACCGGATCAATCTGAATACCGGCCGGGGCCGGTCGGTGGAGTCGATGAACCGCGAGACCGACGGCTATGTCCTGAACCAGGACGGCGTCGTGATCGCCATGAGCCGCTATGTCGAACGCGGCGGCCGCTGGTCGCTGCGCCTGCCGAACGGCGGCGGCTTCCGCGAGTCCTGGGCGGTCACCGCCCTGGTCGACACGCCCGTCTTCTTCGGCATGGGGCGCACGCCGAGAACCGTGGCCATCGGCGCCTACCGGCCGGACCTGGTCCACGGGGACGCCGACGCCGAGACCGCGGACGTGCTGTTCGAGGTCGATGTCGACACCGGCGAATGGACTCGGTTGCCCTTCGAGCACCATCCCGACCGCCTGATCCACCATCCGCGCACCAAGCTGCTGATCGGCGGAGAACGCACGGAGGAGGACGGGTTCCACTACGAATTCATCGAACCGGCGGCGGCGCGCCGGTGGAGCGCCATCGAGCGGGGCTTTGGAGACAAGCGGCCGCGACTGGTGTCCTGGAACGATCAGCAGAATCTGATGGTCGTCTTCACCGACATCGGCGAATCCGGCCTGTACCAGCTGGTCGATTTCACCCGAGGCGCGGCCGATGTCCTGGCCGAGGCCTATCCGACCATCGCCGCCGACCAGGTCGGCGGCCAGCGGCCCATCCATTATGCGGCGGCCGACGGTCTGGACATTCCCGCCTATCTGACCCTGCCGCCCGGCGTGGACGAGCCCTCGGGCCTGCCCCTGGTGGTCCTTCCGCACGGCGGACCGGAGGCTCAGGACGTGGCCGGTTTCGACTGGTGGGCCCAGGCCCTGGCGGCGCGCGGCTATGCGGTGCTGCAACCCAATTTCCGGGGCTCGACCGGCTATGGCCGCGACTTCCTCGAAGCCGGCTACGGCGAATGGGGGCGCAAGATGCAGACGGACCTGTCCGACGGCGTGCGCTGGCTGGCGGCGGAAGGGATCATCGACCCCGCCCGGGTCTGTATCGTCGGCGCCAGTTACGGCGGCTATGCGGCCATGGCCGGGCTGACGCTCGACGCCGGCGTCTATCGCTGCGGCGTGGCCGTCGCCGGGGTGTCGGACCTTCGCCGCATGGTCAACTGGGAGGCGCGTCAGGAGGGTCGTAACGACAGCCAGACGGTCCGCTACTGGAACCGGTTCATGGGCGCGGCCCGGCTGAACGACCGGGCGCTGGACGTCCTGTCGCCGACCTTGCAGGCGAATGCGGCCGAGGCGCCCCTGCTGCTGATTCACGGCAAGGACGACACCGTGGTGCCGATCGAACAGAGCCGGGTCATGGCCGACGCCATGCGCCGGGCCGGCAAATCGGTCGAACTGATCGAACTGCCGGGCGAGGATCACTGGCTGTCGCGCAGCGAGACCCGAATGCAGATGCTGCGCGAGACGGTGCGGTTCCTCGAGGCGAACAATCCGGTGAACTGATCGAAGCGCGGGGGGGGGGGCGTAACGACGCTTTTCGCGCCGCAAGCGCCGCGCTAAGCCTTGGGCATGACCCCTTCCGACACATCGCCCCCAAAGGTTCGCGCGCCCGCCCTGGCCGTGCTGTTCTCGGTGGTCTTCATCAATCTGGTCGGGTTCGGCCTGGTGGTGCCGCTGCTGCCCTTCTTCGCCCAGAGCCTGAAGGCCGAGGCCTGGCAGATCACCCTGATGTTCTCGGCCTATTCGCTGGGCCAGTTCTTCGCCGAGCCCTTCTGGGGCCGGCTGTCGGACCGGATCGGCAGGAAGCCTGTTCTGCTGGCCACCCTGGCGGCCAACGCCGTCGGCTATCTGATGCTGGCCTTCGTGCCCAATATCTGGCTGGCCATCGCCGTGCGGCTGTTCACCGGCCTGGGTGCGGGGAACATCTCGACGGTCCAGGGCTATGTCGCCGACGTCACTCCGCCGGAGCAGAGGGCGGGGCGGATGGGGCTGATCGGCGCCGCCTTCGGCCTGGGCTTCATCGTCGGACCGGGCCTGGGCGGACTGCTGACCCAGCCGCAGCTGGGGCGGCTCGGCTATCAGCTGCCGATCTTCCTGGCGGCGGCCCTGGCGGCCCTGGCGGCGGTCGGGGTGATCGTCTTCCTGCGCGAGAGCCGGGCCAAGGCCGATCCGACGGCGGCCCGCCCGCCCTTCCTGGCCGGGCTGCACGACGCCCGGGCCAATCCGGTGGTGTCGCGGGTTCTGGTCGTGACCCTGATCTATATGGCCGGCTTTTCGGCCATGGAGAGCGTCTTCGGCCTATGGGCCGAGAGCCGCTACGCCTGGGGCGCGCGCGAGGTGGGGTTAAGCTTCATGATCGTGGGCGTGATCTCGACCCTGAACCAGGGGTTCCTGGCCGGGCGGCTGGCGCGACGGTTCGGCGAGGCGCGGGTGCTGGCGACCGGGATGCTGCTGTTCGGCGCCTCGCTGGTGTTGCAGGTTCTGGCGCCAGTCGAGTGGTTCCCCGCGACCCGGATGGAGCTGGGCGGCCTGAGCCTGCCTGTGGTTCAGGGGTGGGTCATACCGATCGTCATGGCCCTGGGCGCCTGCGGCATGTCCCTGGCCATGCCCAATATCTCGGCCATGATCAGCCGGGCCTCGCCGCCCGACCGGCAGGGCGCCATGCTGGGCCTGAACATGGCCTCCAGTTCGGTGGCGCGCATTTTCGGGCCGATGGTCGCCGGGGCGCTGTTCTCGGGCCTGGGCCACGACTGGCCCTTCCTGATCGGCGCCCTGCTGACCATTCCCGCGGCGATCCTGGCCATCAACGCCGGACGGGTGATCCGCAGAGGTCAGATCGCCGTCGCCCCCGCCGTCGCCCCCGCCGTCGTCCCAGTCGCCGGCCCAGTCGCCGAACAGGCCGCGAAGTCCCCGTCGTGACGCCGCTTGCATCGGCGCCGGTCTTCACGTAGAAGCCGCGCCTTCGCGTACCGAACCGCCGGGCGAACAGGCATGCCTGGGCGGTTCTTAAACTCTGGAGAGACACCACCCGACGGGCTCAAGCAGTCCGAAGGACGGTAGCCCTCCAAAAAGGAGACTGAAATGCCGAAACTGAAGACGAAGTCGGGCGCCAAGAAGCGCTTCAAATTCACCGCTTCTGGCAAGGTGAAGGCCGGGGTTGCGGGCAAGCGTCACCGCTTGATCAGCCACAACTCGAAATACATCCGCCAGAACCGCGGCACGGCCGTCATGTCCGACGCCGACGCCAAGAAGATCAAGTCCTACATGCCGTACGCCTGATCGGCGCGCGCTGTACGACGGATCTCAACCCAAAGAATTTGAAGGAATAGCGACATGGCTCGCGTTAAACGTGGCGTAACCTCGCACGCCAAGCACAAGAAGGTTCTGGAGCAGGCCAAGGGCTTCTCCGGCCGCCGCAAGAATACGATCCGCACGGCCAAGGCCGCCGTCGACCGCGCCGGGCAATACGCCTATCGCGACCGTCGCGCCAAGAAGCGCAACTTCCGCGCCCTGTGGATCCAGCGCATCAACGCCGCCGCGCGCATCGAAGGCTTCACCTACAGCCAGTTCATCCACGGCCTGGACAAGGCCGGCATCGAACTGGACCGCAAGGTCCTGGCCGCGATCGCCGCCGACTCGATCGGCTTCAAGGCCGTCGCCGACAAGGTTCGCGCCGCTCTGGCGTAAATGATCCAGCCTAAGTGATCGGGGCCTGACGGCCCAGGTCATGGCGAAAAGATCAACGCCCGCTCCGGTCTCCGGGGCGGGCGTTCTTCGTCGTGCGCGGGATATTGCTTGTTCAGGCCGCCTCGGCCTCGACCTCGGCATGGGCGGCGTTCGCGGTCTCGGCGCCGGCCAGAACCAGGCGGATGGCGTTCAGCAGGGCGTCGGGCTGGATCGGCTTCTGGGCCACCCCGTTCATGCCGGCGGCGATATAGTCCAGTTCGTCGCGCTCGTCGGCGTTGGCGGTCAGGGCCAGGATCGGCAGGCGAGAGAGAGGGCCGGGCAGGGCGCGGATGGCCCGGGTGGCGGCGACGCCGTCCATCACCGGCATCTTGATGTCCATCAACACCAGGTCGAAGCGGCGGGCCTGGACAGCCTCCAGCGCCTCCTGGCCGTTTTCGGCGGTCTCGGCGGTGCAGTCGAACATTTCCAGCAGCTTGCCGGCGACGAAGCGATTGGTGGCGTTGTCGTCGACGACCAGCACATGCAGGGTCTCGTGCGGCGTCGGTTCGGCCATGGCGGGACCGGTCGCCAGGTCCTCGGCGGCGCAGGCGGCCAGAGGCAGGGTGACGTGGAAACGGGCGCCGCCTTGCGGGGACACGCCCAGGGCGATGGTTCCGTGCATGCGTTCGGCGATCTGGCGGCAGATGGCCAGACCCAGGCCGGCGCCGGCGCCCTCGCGTCCGGCTTTGCCGGTGTTGAAAGGGTCGAAGATGGTTGCGGCCGCCGCCTCGGGCACGCCGGGGCCGCTGTCGTCCACCGTCAGTTCGACGGTCAGCCCGTCTGCTGTCGCGCGGCTCATGATCGTCGCGATCACCCCGCCGGTCTCGGTGAACTTCAGCGCATTGCCGATCAGATTGTTCAGCAGCTGTTTGACCCGCATTCCGTCCGCCATGACCCAGGGGCCGGCGTCGAAGTCGGTGCGGACCTCCAGCTTCAGGGCCTTCTCCTCGGCGCGGGCGCGCCACAGGGCGTCGATATCGAAGGCGACGGCGGACAGGTCCAGAGGCTCCTCCTCCAGCGTCAGCATCCCGGCCGAGGCCCGCGACATGTCCAGGGCGTCGGTCAGCAGCCGCAGCAGGCTCTCGCCGGAATCGATGACGGTGCGGACATAGGGGCGCAGTTCTTCCTGCTCCAGCTTCTTGTCCATCAGGGCGGCGACGCCGAGCACGCCGTTCAGCGGGGTGCGGATCTCGTGGCTCATCACCGCCAGGAATTCGGACTTGGCGCGGCTGGAGGCGACGGCCTCGGCCTCGGCGAAGGCCAGGTCGCGGGCCAGGGCCCCCATCTCCTCGGCGCGCTGGCGGTGCAGGGCGGCGCCCGCTTGGACGACCTGCAGGGCGGTGCCGACGCCGACATAACGCCCTTCGGTTACGACGATGAAGCCGCTCAGCAGGGCGCCGAGTTCCGCCGCGCCATAGGCGTGGAAGAAGGTCTCGGCGCTGGTCCCCGCCTCGGCGATCGGGGCGTTGCGGTCCATCAGGCTTTCGGCCGGCTTCTTGGCGTACAGGGCGCGGCCGAACTCGGCGGCCATTCGCAGGGTGAAGGCGTTGCGTTCGATGACACCCACCGGTCGACCGTCTTCGTTCACCACGGCCAGAGCCAGGGTGTTGGGTTCGGTCTGGAATCGTTCGAACACCTCGGCGCAGGGGGTGGACGGAGCCACCGGCGCGATCAAGTCAACGAAATCACCGATAAGCGGCATTCGGCCCCCCTCATATCCACGAGCGGGCATAGAGATTGTTACTTAACATCAGCTTTGCCGATCATGAACCTTTCGCGGCAGGTCTCGGACTAATAAGGTGTACACGGATAATATGGTGACGACTTGCTTGCGGCTTCGTCTCCGCTAAGTTGAGGCATGGCGATACGCGTCCTTGTTTGCGGTCTTGCGATCCTGGCGGCCTCGGTCCTTCCCGCCGCGGCTCAGGACAGGCGCGTCGCCGTCACCTTCGACGACCTGCCCTATCAGACGTCTGAAACGGCCCTGTGCGAACCCGGTGAGCTGATGCGGCTGACGGCCGATTTCACCGCCATGTTGAAGCCGCTCGACACCCAAGGAACGGCCTTCGTCAACGAGGGCAAGGTCTGCGAGCCGACCCGCGCCTCGACCCTGCCGGCGGCGCTGGAGCTCTGGCTCGCCGCCGGGCTGGATCTGGGCAACCACAGCTTCAGTCATATCAACATTCACCGCTCGACGGCCGAGGCCTATCTGGCCGACGTCGACGCGGGCGCGCCGACGACCCGCGCCGTGCTGGCCGCGCATGGCGGCGCCCTGCGCTGGTTCCGCCATCCCTATCTGTTCACCGGCGAGACCCAGGAAAAGCACGACGCCATCGCCGCAGGCCTGGCCCAGCGCGGCTATACGGTCGCGCCGGTCACGCTGGACAACAACGACTGGATGTTCGGCGACGTCTATCGCAAGGCCGAGCAACTGGGCGACGAGGCGCTGAAGCGGCGGGTGGGCGAGGCCTATGTGGCCCATATGACGACCGTGCTGGACTTCTTCGAGCCCTACAGCGCCGAACTGACCGAAGGACGCGAACCGGCCCAGGTTCTGCTGCTGCACGCCAACAGTCTGAACCAGGCCTTCTACCCACGGATTCACGCCCTCTATCTGGCGCGCGGCTACAGGTTCGTGTCGTTGGAGGAGGCGCTGTCGGACCCGATCTACGCCCATGCGGACAACTATGTGCGCGCCAACGGAATCTCGTGGCTGCACCGCTGGAAGACCACGGACGGCGAGCCCATTCGCTGGGAGCCCGAGCCGCCCGCCTGGATCGTTGCGGCCAACAAGGCGCCTGCGGCGGAGCTGCCCGCCATAGCCGCCGCGCCCTAAGCCGTCGCAAACGCCCGTTGAAGGGTGACGAAACCGCTTCGGCCCGCTAAGGCACGGGCCAAATGACCGATCTCGCCACACTCGAACTCGACCTGATCAAAGCCATCGGCGGCGCCGAGAGCGTCGCCGCCCTGGAAGAGGTGCGCGTCGCCGCCCTGGGCAAGTCCGGCTCCGTCTCCGGCCTGCTCAAAGGCATGGGTGCCATGAGTCCCGACGAACGCCGCGAACAGGGGCCGATGATCAACGGCCTGCGCGACCGGGTCGCCGCCGCCATCGCCGACCGCAAGGCCGCGCTGGAGGCCGCCGAACTGGACGCCCGGCTCCAGGCCGAGCGCATCGACCTGACCCTGCCGGCCCGGCCGCGCCGCAAGGGCGGGGTCCATCCGACCATGCAGGTGATGGACGAGATGATCGCCCTGTTCGCCGAGATGGGCTTCGCCGTGGCGGAAGGCCCGGACATCGAGGACGACTTCCACAATTTCACCGCCCTGAACTTCCCGCCCAAACATCCGGCGCGGGAGATGCACGACACCTTCTTCCTGAAGCCCGACCCCGAGACGGGCGAGCGCAAGGTGCTGCGGACCCACACCAGCCCGGTGCAGGTCCGCACCATGATGTCGCAGAAGCCGCCGATCCGCATCATCGCGCCGGGCCGCACCTTCCGTAAGGATTCGGACGCCACCCACACGCCGATGTTCCACCAGATCGAAGGCCTGGTGATCGACCGCGACATCCACATGGGTCATCTGAAGACCACGCTTGCGACCTTCATCGCCCGCTTCTTCGAACTGGACGAGGTTCAGGCGCGGTTCCGGCCCCACCATTTCCCCTTCACCGAACCGTCGGCCGAGATGGACATCCGCTGCGACCGTTCCGGCGGCAAACTGGTGTTCAACACCGGCGATGACTGGCTGGAAATCCTGGGCTGCGGCATGGTCCATCCCAATGTGCTGCGGAACTGCGGCATCGACCCGGACGAGTATCAGGGCTTCGCCTTCGGCATGGGGGTCGATCGGCTGGCCATGCTGAAATACGGCGTGCCCGACCTGCGCCCCATGTTCGACGCCGACACGCGCTGGCTGGCCCACTACGGCTTCTCGGCCTTCGCCGCGCCGAACCCGGCCAGCGGCCTGAGCTGATCGAAGAGGACTATCCCATGACCGACACCCTCGCTCCGATCACGTTCGACGCGATCGGCCCCGGACCCGAATACCGCAACGGTTCGATCTGGCTGCCCCAGCTGTTTCTGGAAACCCGTCGCGGCGGCGTCGCCAATATCGAGGGCCGCACCTTCATCGAATGCCTGATCGAAGGGCCCGCCGTCCTGCTTCCGCTGTCGGGCTGCAATTTCGACGGCTGCAACATGGGCGACGCCCAGGGCGACCCCCGCAGCCTGATGCTCAAGCCGGTCGGCCCCGAACGGGTGACTGGCACGATTGCGATCAAGGATTGCCAGTTCATCCGCTGCCGCTTCCTGGGCGTGGGCTTCACCGGCCCGCAGAGCTTCCTTGACGAAATGATCGCCGGTCTGGCCGGAACACCTGCATGAAATTCACCCTTTCCTGGTTGAAAGACCACCTCGAGACCGAGGCTGACGTCCATCGGATCGCCGAGGCCATGACCATGGCCGGGCTGGAGGTCGAGGAGGTCGTCGATCCCGCCGCCAAACTGGCGCCCTTCACCGTGGCCAAGATCATTTCGGCCGAGCGGCATCCGAACGCCGACCGGCTTCAGGTCTGTCAGGTCGAGACGGTTGATGGCGTGAAAGAGATCGTCTGCGGCGCCCCGAACGCGCGCGCGGGCCTGACCACCATCTACGCCCCCATCGGCGCCTATGTGCCCGGCCTGGGCGTGACCCTGGTCGAGAAGCCGGTGCGGGGTGTGGTGTCGAACGGCATGCTGTGCTCGGCGTCGGAGCTTGAGCTGGCCGACGAGAGCGACGGCATCCAGGAACTGCCCCCCGAAATCCCCGTGGGAACCACGGTCGCCGGCCTGTTCGGCGCCGAACCCGTGATCGATTTCGAGGTGACGCCGAACCGGCCCGACTGGCTGGGCGTCGCCGGCATCGCCCGCGATCTGGCCGCCGCCGGCGTCGGCAAGCTGAAGCATTTCGACATCGCTGTGGTGCGCGGGGGCTTCCCGTCGCCGATCACGGTGCGGCTGGATGCGCCCGAGATGTGCCCGGTCTTCGCCGGCCGCGTCATTCGCGGCGTCAGGAATGGGCCGTCGCCGGCCTGGCTGCAGAAACGTCTGACCGCCATCGGCCTGCGGTCGATCAATCGGCTGGTCGATGTGACCAATCTGATCGCCTATGACCGCGCCCGCCCGCTGCACGTCTATGACGTGGCCAAGCTGGTCGGGACCGAGATCGTGGTGCGCGGCGGCCAGGTCTCGACCGAGACGGCCCATATCGAGGGCGGCGAGGCCGAACATCTGATCGCTCTGGACGGCAAGACCTATACGGTCGCGCCGACCGACTGCGTCATCGCCGACGCCAAGGGTGAACGCCCCATCGGCCTGGGCGGCGTCATGGGCGGCGAGAGCACCGGCTGCGACGAGACCACCACCGACGTCTTCCTGGAAAGCGCCTGGTTCGACCCGCTGGTGATCGCCCAGACCGGCCGGACCCACGGCATCCATTCCGACGCCCAGTACCGGTTCGCGCGCGGCGTTGATCCGGTCTCGGTCACGCCGGGGCTGGAGCTGGCGACGCGGCTGATCCTGGACCTGTGCGGCGGCGAACCGTCCGATATCGTCTTCGTCGGCGAGCCGCCCGCCAACCCCGCCGCCTTCGCCTTCGACCCGGCCCATGTGAAGCGTCTGACCGGCATGGACCTGGCCGACGACCGGATCGGGACCATACTGGGCCAGTTGGGCTTCCTGGTCACGGCCGCCCCGGCCGATCAGGCCGCGCCCTGGATCGTGACGCCGCCGTCGTGGCGGCGCGACGTCGAAGGCCCCGCCGACCTGGTCGAGGAAGTCGCGCGGATCGAGGGCTTCGACAGCCTGCCCGACACGCCCCTGCCCGAGGTCGCCCGCCCCGCCGGCGGGGTGCTGAACCCGCGTCAGGCCCGCGTCCGCACGGCGCGTCGCGCCCTGGCCGCCCTGGGCTACGCTGAGGCCGTCACCTGGTCCTTCACCAAACAGTCGACAGCGGCCCTGTTCGGCGGCGGCGATGACCGACTGGTGCTGGAAAACCCGATCGCGGCGGATCTGGACTGTATGCGCCCCTCGGCCCTGCCGAACCTGATCCAGGCGGCGGCGCGCAACGCCGCGCGCGGCTTCGCCGACGCCGCCCTGTTCGAGATCGGCCCCATCTATCTGGGCGACGGCCCGACCGATCAGCGCACGGTCATCGCCGCCCTGGTCGCCCCCCACGCCGCCCGTCACTGGGCCGGAAGCGGCGAAGACGCCCTGTTCGCGCTGAAGGCCGACCTGACCGCCCTACTGGAGGAGATCGGCGCGCCGGTCGCCTCGCTGCAGCTGGCGCAAGGCCAGAACCGCGACTGGTGGCACCCCGGCCGTTCGGCCCGGCTGCAGCTGGGACCGAAGAATGTGATGGTCGAGTTCGGCGAACTGCACCCGCGCGTGCTGAAGGCGCTGGACGCCGACGGTCCGATGCTGGCCTTCGAGATCGTGCTCGACAACGTGCCCGAGCCGCGTGGAAAGTCGGGCAAGGCGCGGGGTTCGGCCGATCTGTCGACCCTGATGCCCCTGACCCGCGACTTCGCCTTCGTGGTCGAGGACGCCAAACCGGTCGGCGACCTGGTCCGCGCGGCCGCCGGCGCCGACAAGGCCCTGATCGCCGATGTCCGCGTGTTCGACGTCTATCGCGGCAAGGGCGTCGACGAGGGCTTCAAGTCCGTCGCCCTGGAGGTGGTGATCCAGCCGCGCGAGGCGACCCTGACCGAGGCCGAGATCGAGGCCCTGACCGCCAAGATCGTGGCGGCGGTGGAGAAGCAGGGCGGCAAGCTGCGGGGGTGATCCCTTGATTGACGGTGGCCCGTCCTCGTTGAGGACGGGCCTACAATCAACTCACCCGATGTCCGGATCGATAGTGTCGTTGAGTCCCTGAATGCACTGGTTGAACATCACGTCAGCCCACATCTGACAGGCAGTGTCGGCGCCACAGGCGACCAGGTCGCCTTCATACTTGGCCATGCAAGCGCCGGGGGAGCCCGCATTCGCGGCAGGCGCGCCAAGAACGGCAGACGCGGCGACTGTGGCCGCGATCGTGAACTTCTTTATCATTGCAACCTCCATGGAGATGATCTCCAAGGATGATAACTACACAAGCGTGTATGTTCCGCAACCTTGACGGCCTGCCCGACTCTCGCCCCCACCGTAAGCCCTCGTTAACCTTGAGGCCGCAAGTCTGCCGTAAAGGTCGGGGAACCTTGTCACAAAGCCCGGCGCGACAGCCGGGTGTCCCATAGCCGTTCTCGGAGCGCCCCCATGCATCGTCGCCAAATGATCCTGTCCGGCCTGGCCACCGCCGCCGGGGCCTCGTCCGTCGGCGCCTGCGCCACGGCCCCGGCCAATCCCAACTATCCGATCCGGTCGGACAACCAGGCCCAGTCCTACAGCTTCGACGAACTGGTCGCCGCCGGCTCCAAGGAGCTGGGCATAGCGGCCGAGGCCGTGGGCGGCGCCATCGAGCGTGTCTTCGCCGACCAGGGCGACCGCCCGACCGCCTATATCGCGGGCGAGGAAGGCTCCGGCGCCCTGGTCGTCGGCGCCCGTTACGGACGCGGCGCCCTGCATATGAAGGACCTGTCCGCCTCGCAGGAGGTGTTCTGGCAGGGGGCTTCGGTGGGCTGGGACTGGGGCGGCAACGCCAGCCGGGTCTTCACCCTGGTCTATGGCCTCTATCACCCCGACATGATCTATCGCCGCTATCCGGGCGTCGAGGGCACCGCCTATCTGGTCGCCGGCCTGGGGGTGAACTATCAGCAGGCGGACGGCATCGTCCTGGCCCCGATCCGAACCGGCGTGGGCCTGCGTCTGGGCGCCAATGTCGGCACCATGAGCTACAGCCGCCAGCGGAACCTGCTGCCCTTCTAGGCGCGCCATGCTCGCGACGCGGTCGCTCGCGGCTTGAGCGCGCGACCGTTCTCGACGTCTAGCTCGCCAGCCGCAACGGCGGCGGGGCGTCCAGCATCGCCTCAAGACCCTCGCGCCAGCTGGGATAGGCGGGGCGCCAGCTCAGTTCGGCCTTCGCCAGGGCGTTCGAGACCCGTTTGGAATCCAGATAGAAGCGCCGCATCGACTCGCTGACGCTGTCGTCGGTCCAGTCGACCTCGGGCGGGCGGGGCAGGCCCATCCGGTCTGCGGCCCATTCCACCACCACATCGGCCGGCGACGGCGCGTCGTCGGTCAGGTTGTAGGCGGCGCCGGGACGCGGCCGGGCCATCGAGGCGAATAGCCCCGCGACCACGTCGTCCACATGGATGCGGTTGAACACCTGGCCCGGCTTGCGGACCAGTTTCGCCGTTCCGTCGCGCAGCCTGTCGATCACGCTGCGACCCGGCCCATAGAAGCCCGGCAGGCGAAAGATCTGCACCGTCAGTCCCATGCCCTGAGCGCCGTCCAGCCAGTCGCGCTCGGCGCGCACCCGGCGGGCGCCTTCCAGATTGGCGGCGTTCAGCGGCCCGTCCTCGAACACCCAGCCGCCGGCCCGGTCGCCATAGACGCTGGTCGAGGAGACATAGCCGATCCAGTCGGGCCAGGCGTCGCCCGCCACCGGCCCCAGGGCCCGCAGGCCGGGACAGCCGTGGGCGTCGGGCGCGGCCGTGATCAGCACCGCCGTCGCCGCCTCCAGCGCCGTCTTCAGGGTCTCCGCGTCGGCGGGGTCGATGGCCGTGATCCCCTCGGCCGCCAACGCCCTGCGGCGTTCGGGATCGCGCGAGGTGGCGACGGCCCGCCCGCCGCGCCTCAGCGCCTCCAGCGCCGCCGCCCGCCCCAGATAGCCGCCCCCGAACACGAGCAGGGACAGGTCACGGTCGGGAGCGGCGTCGGGCATCGGGATACTCAGGCGGTCAGGACTTTGGCGGCGGCGGGCGCTTCATACCGCTGCGCTTGATTTTCCAGCGCCTCGGCCCGGCGTTGGTTCCAGGCGGAGACACAGGGCACGCGCGTCAGGTCGGCCCGGTCGGCGTAGCGGCGGGCGATCTCGGTCACCTCGTCCATGAGCCCCTGGGCCAGGGTGATCGGCTTCAGCCCCAGGTCGCGGAACTGGTCGTTGGCGACGACCAGATCGTTCTCGTCGGCTTCCTGGCGCGGATTGGCGACGTTGTGGACCTCGGCGCCGGTCTTGTCGGCGATCATGGCAGCCAGATCGCGCACGCGGCGGCTCTCGGTCATCTGGTTCAGGATCTTGACCCGCTCGCCCCGTTTCGGCGGATTTTTCAGCGCCAGTTCGACGCAGCGCACCGTGTCCTGGATATGGATGAAGGCCCGCGTCTGGCCGCCCGATCCGTGCACCGTCAGCGGATAGCCGACCGCCGCCTGCATCAGGAACCGGTTCAGCACCGTGCCGTAGTCGCCGTCATAGTCGAACCGGTTGATCAGCCGCTCGTCCTGCTTGGTCTCGGCAGTCTGGGTGCCCCAGACGATCCCCTGATGCAGGTCGGTGATCCGCAGGGCGTCGTTGCGGGCATAGAACTGGAACAGCAGGGCGTCCTGGGTCTTGGTCATGTGATAGATGCTGCCCGGATTGGGCGGGAACAGGATCTCCTGCTCGGCCGGGCCGTGGTCGGTGTCGACCGTCACCTTCAGATAGCCTTCCGGGATGCGCAGGCCGGCCGTGCCGTAGCCATAGACCCCCATGGTGCCCAGGTGGGCCAGGTGCACGTCCAGCCCGCTCTCGACGATGGCGGCCAGCAGATGGTTGGTGGCGTTGATGTTGTTGTCGACCGTGTACAGCTTGTGCCGCGCCGATTTCATCGAATAGGGGGCGGCCCGCTGTTCGGCGAAATGCACCACGCTGTCGGGCGCCAGGTCGCGGATCAGGGCGACCAGCCGGTCGAACTCCTTGCCCACCGTCATATTGACGAAGCCGATGTCGCGGCCCGAGATTTCCTTCCAGGTCTTGATCCGCTCGCCCATGGTGCGAATGGGCGTCAGGGACTGGACCTCCAGCTCGTTGTCGATGTTGCGGCGGCTCAGGTTGTCGACGATCGTGACGTCCCAACCTTTGGCCGACAGATGCAGGGCCGTCGGCCAACCGCAGAACCCGTCGCCGCCCAGAACCAGAACCCGCATGAAATCGCCTCGCCGTCGCCTCAAAGGTCTTGCCTAGCCCACTGAGCCCCCATCGGCAAAGCGGCGCCGTTGACGCGTATGCGATGGTTTGACGAAAACCCCTTGGAAACGGGCCTCGCACACGCTAAGTCTCACTCGTCTCCCACTCAAACGCAGCTTTCCGGGTTCCACCCCGGCTGTTCGCGTCTTGAGCCGGCCATGACGGTCGGTCCCGAAAGGACCGGCGCACCATGCGGGCGACAAGGCATTCCGACAGATCGACAATCGGGGATCGGCCCCGAGCGAAACGGAACCACGAAACGGACGGAACCGGCCGATGGCCTGGGCTCCTCCTTGCACACGGTAGCGCGAATGAGAGATTTCAAGGGCATGAAGCGTCAGCGCGGACGCAATCGGAACAAGGCGGGCGCCAGTAACGCCAACAACGCCAATCCGAATCGTTCGTGGGACTCGCAAGGCCCCGAAAACATCAAGGTCCGGGGCAACGCCCAGACCGTGTACGAGCGCTATCAGCAGCTCGCGCGCGACGCGGCCTCGGGCGGCGACCGCGTTCTGGCCGAGAACTATCAGCAGCACGCCGAACACTATTACCGCGTCCTGCGCGCGCTCCAGCCGCAGCGGTCCTTCTCCGACATCGCCGCACGCGAACTGTCGAACCAGGGCTTCGACATCGATTTCGAGGATGAATCCGGCGCCCAGGCCGCAGCCTTCGTCGCCGCCCAGCAGGCCGCCGACCGCCAGGCCCAGGACGCCGCCGAGCGCGCCGAACAGGGCCAGAATCGCGATCAGAATCGCGACCAGAACCAAAACCGCGACCGCGACTTCAACCGCGACCGCGATCGGGACCCGAATCAGAACCGCGACCGTGATCGCGATCAGAACCGCGACAGCCAGCAGGCCCGCGAACCCCGTGAAGACGGCGAGGCCCGGGCCGAGGGCGAGGGCGGTCGTCGCGAGAGCCGTCGCGAACGCTGGGAGCGTCGCCGCGAGGAGCGCAACCGTCGCTTCGACAATCAGGAGAACGCCGGCTCGGAAGAGGGCGTCGAGTCCGATCCCGTGGCGGCCGCCGCCGAACCTGTGGTCGAGACGCCCGCGGCCGAGGCTCCGGCCGCGGAAGAACGCCCGGCCCGTCGCAGCCGCCGCCCGGCCGTCGCCGTCGAGGCCGATGACGATGCGCCAACCGCCCTGCCGGGCTTCCTGACCCGGTCGTCGGCTCCCGCGCCGGCGAACGAGACGACCGAGGAGGCCGCGCCTGCTCCCCGCCGTCGCGCGCCGCGTCGCAAGGCCGAGGCCGCCGCCGACAGCGAAGGCTGATCGTCGAGGCATACTCTGTCGGGCGTGCGGCCTTGACGGCGGCCGCCCATACGGGTCCTAAAGGGACGACTTCGCCGTAAGGCTCGGCCCCAAAGGGAAGCGATGATGCGTCAGTTCGCCCAGTTTCGTCCGTCAGCCCACAGCCTGACGCGGGGCCTCGCCCTGGCCGCTCTAGTCGGCGTCGCGGCCTGCGCGTCCACCCCGCCGCCCCCGCCC
>NZ_JACESA010000026.1 GCF_013912065.1 Brevundimonas sp. | reverse complement strand
CCCCCGCCCTCGTCCCCGCCGAAAGACGCCCGCTTGAGCGAGGAAACCTGCCGCATCGACCTCTGGCTGTGGCGCGCTCGCTTCGTGAAGACGCGGGGCCTGGCCGCCGCCCTGGTCGAACGCGGCGCGGTGCGGCTGACCCATCAAGGCCGCGAGACCCGGCTCGACAAGCCCAGCCGCTGCGTCCGCCCCGGCGACCTGCTGACCTTCGCCCAGGACGGTCGGGTCACCACCCTGCGGGTGGAGGCCATGGGCGAGCGGCGCGGCCCCGCCGAGGAGGCCCGCGCCCTCTATGTGCTGCTTACTGCTTGAGGACGAACTCGCCTTCGATGTGCAGTTCCACCTCGTCGGACACGGCCGGCAGGGCGTAGTTGATGCCGAAGTCCGAGCGTTTGATGGTCGCCTCGCCGTCGAAGCCGGCCTTGTAGGCGCCCATGGCGGTCCCGGCCTGGTTGAACTCGACCTCTATTGTGACCGGCTTGGTCACGCCGCGCAGGGTCAGGTCGCCGACCACCGTGGCCTCGTTGGCGTTGTCAGCGTCCACCGTCACAGAACGCGAGACGAAGGTCGCCGTCGGATGGTTGGCGGTGTCGAAGAAATCTGCGGTCTGCAGGTGGGCCTTCAGCCGGTCGTCGTTCGGCGCCACGTCGGTCAGGGGGATGGCGGCCGTCAGGGTGCTGGCCGACGGATTGGCGACGTCCAGCTTCAGCTCGGCCTTCACGTTCACGAACTGGCCCGTATAGGTCGAGAAGCCGAGGTGGTTGACCGACCAGGTGATCTTTCCGTGGCTGGAATCGAGGTCATAGGCCCCGGCTGTCACTTCCGACGGGGTCTGCGTCAGGGCGGCCTGGGCCACCACGGCGCCGCCGGCGGCGAGGCTGACGGCCAGGGCGCCGGCGAGGGCGTATTTCATGAAGGGGGTGCGCATGGGAATGCTCCGATGAAAGGGATCAGGATATGCAATCAATACAGTTGCGGTTAAGCCTGACCCTTGTCAAGCTGTGTCAGGCCGTCTTGCGAACGCCTTTCTCATTAAGCCGGGCTGTTGACAGTTGGTTGCGCGGCCGCCATGTCGCAGGCCTCCCGCTCACAACCTTGATCCCGTCCACCGCCCAATGACCTACATCGTCACCGACGCCTGTGTGAAATGTAAGTTCATGGACTGCGTCGAGGTGTGTCCGGTCGACTGTTTCTATGAGGGCGAGAACTTCCTGGTCATCGCGCCGGACGAATGCATCGACTGCGGCGTCTGCGAGCCGGAATGCCCCGTCGACGCCATCGTCCCCGACACCGAGGACGAGCCGGACGGCAAATGGCTGCAGATCAACGCCGAATACGCCAAGACCTGGCCCAATATAACCGTCAAGGGCACGCCCCCCGCCGACCGCGAGCAATACGAGCGCGAAACCGGCAAGTACGAGAAATACTTCAGCCCCAATCCGGGCAAGGGGTCCTGAGGCTCGGTTCCAGGCGCGCGTGCGCTGCGGTATTTCCACGTCTCCTCTAAGGACGTTTTGAAATTTCGCAGATTTGTGATAGGGTCTGTTTCATTGGATCGGGCGGTTCGCGAAATCTTCGCGCCGCCCGTGTTTGCGATAGTATCCCGCCCAGAAGACGGGATCGGCCAGAGGTTTGGTGATCCGTTTCCGCATTTGACGCCCAGCATCATCCCGACCGACGGAGAGATCCGGCGGTCGAGATCCTGTTTGCGTCGAACGCGCCTTCGCGTCGCCCGGCCCTGACCGGGAAAGGACGAATATGACGAGCAAGACTGGTCTGGAGTTCAAGGTTGGCGACGCGGTCGTCTATCCGGCGCACGGCGTCGGCAAGGTGGCGGCGATCGAGACCCAGGAAGTCGCGGGCATGTCGCTGGAAGTCTATGTCGTGACCTTCGACCACGAGAAGATGACCCTGCGCGTCCCGACCAAGAAGGCGGCGACCGCCGGCCTGCGTTCGCTGGCCGCCGACGACGTCGTGACCAAGGCCCTGACCACCCTGAAGGGCCGCGCCCGCATCAAGCGCACCATGTGGTCGCGTCGGGCCCAAGAATACGAAGCCAAGATCAACTCCGGCGACCTGATCTCCATCGCCGAAGTGGTCCGCGACCTGCACCGCGCCGACACCCAGCCGGAACAGTCCTATTCGGAGCGTCAGCTCTATGAATCGGCCCTGGACCGGATGGCCCGCGAAGTTGCGGCCGCCAACAAGATCGACAAGGACGCCGCCGTCGAGCTGCTCTCCAAGTCGCTCAGCGCCAAGAAGCCGATCCCGACCGCCGAAGCGGCCTGAGTTCAGGCTCCAGACGAACGAAAAGGCCCCGGAGCGATCCGGGGCCTTTTTCGTTTTGACCGACATCAAGGCGCCGGGGCCGCGCCTCGCGTCCACATGGGCTCCGACAGGAGCTGATCATGACCGACGCCGCCCCCCTGGGCTTTCACCACATCCGCCTGGAGCTGGCCCGTGAACCGTTGAACCCCGGCGGCGACCCCGATGTCGGCTACGACATCCTGGCCCCGCTGGGGACCGATCGCCGGCTGGACGCCGCAGTCTGGCGCGAGGCGCCCGAGAAATGCCGCGTCCGCCGCTTCTCGCACGGCGCGACCCTGGCCTTCGGACGGCTGCGTCACGCCGCGCCGGACCGCTGGTTCCTGGATTTCGAGCCGGGCGAGGCGGACGACGTCCACGGTTTCCGTCTGGCGGACGAAGTGCTCGAGACCGGCGAATACGTCAGCCTGTCCACGGGCGACCAGATGCACACCTATGTGGTCGCCCGTTCTGAGCCGGTCTGAACCTCAGAAATATTCCGCGTTCGCCGGGCACTGGGCGCTGATGCGGCGCGCCGTGATGGTTGCCGGAATATAGGGGGTGCCGCGCAGCAGCTGGGCGCCGCCACGGAAGCTGAAGCTGGTGTCCTCATAGGTTCCAGCCAGCCGCACATTGACGCGACGGCCCTTCTTGTCCTGACACGTCCCCTCGAACCGCGCCTGGCCGTCTCCAACCACGCGGGTCGGATAGGTGCAGCGCCAGCGGTTCGTCGAGAGGCCGCCGAAGAATCGGTTGATCTCGCTGGGGCGTACACATTTCTGCTCGGTGTCGCGCTGACCGACCGCGCTGGTCGTATATTCCCAATAGCCCGGCAACACCTCCGCCTGCGCGGGCGCGGGGGCGGGCGTCTGGGCCGGCGCCATGGCGGGCGCGCCCAGCATCAGGCCGCCGACCACCACCGGCGCCAGGACGCTCCACGACTTGAGGGACCGGGCTCTCTTGGGCAGGCGATCGATCAGGGACGGACGAGACATGGCGGCCTTCTGTTCAGCTTGGGTCTTCATGATATGAGGCATACAGCGCGTCATTTGAATGACGCCTGAACGGCTCCGTTCCTCGTCGTGCAGACTTGTCCGGGATTTCCAGGCGGTCGCCCCTCAAGACTCGGCTTGACGCCGAACCTCGTCTTCCCTTATACGGCCCCCTCTCGCGCGGGCCGCTTTCCCGCGCGTACTTGTTTCATGCGTCTTCTCCCATGTTCGGGCCGGACGCCGCACCTTAAGGATCTGACGATGTCGCGTCGTTGCGAACTCACCGGTATCGGCCCGATGGTCGGCCACAGCGTGAGCCACTCGAACATCAAGACCAAGCGCCGCTTCCTGCCGTCGCTGAAGACGGTCAAGGTCACCTCGGACAGCCTGGGTCAGACCTTCTCGCTGCGTATCTCGAACGCCGCGCTGCGCACCCTCGACTACAAGGGCGGCCTGGACGCCTTCATCGTCAAGGCCCGCGACGAGCAGCTGTCGATCGCCGCCCAGCGCATCAAGCGTCAGGTCCGCGCCAAGCTGGCCGAGCAAGCCGCCGCCTGATCGGCGACCGCTGAACTGATCTGGAAAAGGCCGGTGGAAACACCGGCCTTTTTCTTTGACTGTCGATCCGGGTCGAGGCGACTGGGGCCTAAGCCCCCGTCACCGTCACCGACTGCCGCACCATCTGGCACCGCTCCTGGGTGGTCAGGAAGGCGATGTCGGCCGCGTCGCGGCCGCAGGCGATCCGCACCAGTCCCTCGACCGGCGCCAACCGCGTCGGATCGACCAGCCACCAGCCGTTGGCCAGCCAGACCTCGAAGATGGCGTGGAAGTCGGGCGGGTTCAGTTGGTCGGCGAAGGCGCTGACGGCTCGCGCCGGTATTCCCGACGCCCGGCACAGGGTCATGCCCATATGGGTGAAGTCGCGGCACACCCCGGCCCGATCGATGAAGGTCCGCGCCGCCGTGGTCTCGGTGTCCGACACCCCGTGTTCGTAGTCGAGGTTCTCGTTGATCCAGTCCAGGATCGCCAGCACCCGCGCCCCGCCCGAGGTCTCGCCGAACTGGCGCGTGACGAACCGGCCGAACTGATCCGACGGACAATAGCGGCTGGGCTGCAGATAGGGCAGGACCTCGGCCGGCAGCTCGCCCCAGTCATGCTGCGACACGCTGGGCGGCAGGCCCTTCAGCACGCCGTTGTCGACCACCGCCTCATAGATCAGGCTGACCTCGCCCTCGACGTGGCAGCGCAAAGTGCGGGCGCCGAAATCGACGTCCTTGTCCTCGTGGAACTCGACCGGAGGATCGAAGACCAGGGTCTCTTCCAGAATGTCCTGACCCGGCCAGTGGGCGACCTGGATCTTGTAGATGGCGTCCGTCGGCGGATCGAAACGATAGACGAGCTCGGCGCGGACGCGCAGTTTCATGAAGGCAACCTGATTTGCGGGGGAGATCGGGCCTGAACGCCATGCGACTGCGGCCGTTCCATGTCCAGCCCGGGCGACGGCGCCCCGCGTCTCGTTCGAGGAAGGATCCGAGACCGTGGCGGAAGGTCGCACGGCGGCGTAAGAGCGCGGCATGACCGTCTTCGCCCCGCGCCTCCCCGCGTCCGTCTCTCCCCGCGCCTTCGCCCTTATGGTGCTGCTGCTGGCCGCCTGCGTCCTGGGTCTGGCGCCCATTCTGGTGCGGCTGACCGAGACGGGGCCGGCGGCGGCCGGCTTCTGGCGGTTCGTCTTCGCCCTGCCGCTGCTGACCATTCTGGCCTCGCGCGAGCCCGGCGGGATCGCCGCCCCGTCGAAATGGGCGCTGCTGGCCGGCCTGTTCTTCGCCCTGGATCTCAGCTTCTGGCACTACGGCATCGTCATGACCTCGGTCGCCAACGCCACGGTCCTGTGCAACCTGACGCCGGTCGTCGTCACCCTGTTTAGCTGGCTGATGCTGAAACAGAGGCCGCGGCGGATGTTCCTGCTGGCCCTCGTCCTGGCCATGGGCGGGGCCTTCGCCATGGCGGCGGGCGCCGACGGCGGGCAGGGCAGCAATCCCCCGCTGGGCGACGCCTTCTCCCTGTCGGTGGCGGTCTGGTATTCCGGCTATTTCCTGGCGGTGAAGGCGGCCCGGGCCACGGCCGGGGCCATGCGCATCACCTTCTGGGCCACCCTGGTCGGCGCGCCCCTGCTGCTGATCGTGGCCCTGGTCCTGGGCGAGGACATCATTCCCGCCGGCCCCGCCGGATGGGCCGCCTGTATCGCCATGGGGGTGATGCACGTCTTCGGCCAGGGCGGCGTCGCCTGG
Source organism: Brevundimonas sp. (assembly GCF_013912065.1). GTDB lineage: Bacteria > Pseudomonadota > Alphaproteobacteria > Caulobacterales > Caulobacteraceae > Brevundimonas. The sequence continues at coordinate 20,441 of NZ_JACESA010000026.1, read as the reverse complement.
GCGCTGGGCCGTCTGCCCGCCTCGATCACCGCCGTCACCATCCTGATCCAGCCGGTCGTCGCCGGCCTGCTGGGCTGGTGGATCTTCGGCGAGACCCTGACCCCGGTCCAGGCCCTGGGCGGCGCCCTGGTGCTGGGAGCCATCGTCCTGGCCCAGAGATCGCAAAAGACCCCCGGATCGCAAACAAAAGCGGGCGCGGAGGAGACCCCCGCGCCCGCTTCCTAGCCTTGTCGGCCGTTCGGCTTAGAGGAGCTTGAGGTCGATCGCCGAGGTCTTGCCGCGCTGGTTTTCCAGCTCGTATTCGACCTTGGCGTTTTCATCGAGACCCTGAAGGCCGGCCTTCTGAACGGCGGTGACGTGAACGAACACGTCAGAGCCGCCGCTGTCGGGCTGGATGAATCCATAGCCCTTGGTGGGGTTGAACCACTTGACCGTACCGGTCGCCATGTCTGCGTCTCCGTAAACGCGCTTTTCCAGGCGGATCCCCCTCGGGGCGACCCGACAATCCATCTGGACAGCTCGTTCAGGCGAAGGAGCGAGACGCAGGTGTGGACCCCACGCAAAATCCGGACTGCGCCCTTGTTGTCACCCGGCTTTTCCGGGCGGTCAACAGCAAAGCGATTCGCGCGGGAGGTGATTCGACCTTAACGGCAGAGACCGCGTTCGGCGCCGTCGAGGTGCAGATGGTTCTCATGCGCGGCGTTATAGTCCGGCGTCAGCACCGTGGAGAACAGGCGGCAGGCGCCGTCGCGGACCGCATGAAGGAAGCGCGACCCCGGCTCGCCCGCCGGTCCCTGACCCCGCCAGTCGTTCAGCACGCTGATCGTCCGCCCGTCCTCCAGCCTCACCGCCGCCACGTCCAGAGCATTGGCCCGCGCATGTTCGCTGGGCCGCTCCTGCTCATCCTGCGACCCGTAGATGCGCCGGCACGAATAGGTCCCGTAGTTCTCGACCCGCGCCGGGGCCGACCCCAGTATGTCCCGCGCCGCCGGACGCAGCACCTGCCGGTCCCAGATGACATAGCGGACCGCCAGCGGGCACTGCATGACCACATCCGCCGGCGCCAGGGGCGTCACGGCCCCGCCAGTGATCCGCACCGCCCCACGCACGACGCAGAAGCCGCCGTCGTCGCGATCCTGGGCCCGCTCCACCTGGACCCCGGCGTCGCGCAGCGCCTGCATGCAGGCCTCGGTGGCGCCCTGAACTTCCTCGGGCGCCGCGGTGACGGGAATATCGAAGTCCGCAACCTTGGCCGCCGTCGCCCGCCCGACCGGATGGTTCAGGTCCAGCGGCTTCCACGGCAGGTCCTGCGGCGGGGCATAGGCGTTCAACAGCGCGAAGGCGGCGCAGACCAACAGCCCGACCTCCCACAGCAGATTCCAGAAATCGGCGAAGTCGCGCTTCATGCAGCCCCAGCATGGACCGCCCACGGCCCCGCTGGCAAACGCCGCGAGGCGCCGATCCGTTCAAATCGAACGGCGGTCGGACGTTAGGCGGCGGGCGGCAGCATGAGGGGTTTGACCGGGCGCAGCATGATCCTGGTCGGCACCGCCTGCTTCACACCGGTCAGAGGCGTATGAACCACCCGGCCGGACGCAGGCCAGAATTCGAGCTTGCAGCCCGCCACGCCGCTGCGGACGGGATCGGCGGTCGAAATGCCGCGCTCCGCCAGATAACGCATCGCGAAATCCACGTTGTTCTGGCCGATGCTGTTGTGGAACGGGCCGGGACTCGCGCCGCCGAAAACCTGGGCCTCCAGACGCTTCAGGCTGGCGCCCTGTTCGAGCAGATGGTCGATCAGCCGCTGCATCAGATAGGAGCCGTAGCGGGTAGGATCGCCCTTCGAACCGGCCTGAAACTGCGGCAGGACGTAATGATTCATCCCGCCCAGACGGGCCTTGGGATCGCGCACACAGGCCGCGACGCAGGATCCCAGGACCGTGGTTATGACGGTGTCGGGATCATCGCTGGCGCTGTACTCCCCCTGGGCGATGGTGACGTGGTCGACCCGACATCCGTCACGTTCCCAGCCGCCCTGGAATATATTGTAACTCAGCACTGTGTACGCCCTCACCCACCCGACCACCCTCGATATACCTCAAGTGGTGTACAGAGCATGTATGGCGCGACAATCTCGTCAGGCGTCCAGCTGCCCGACCAGTCTTCGCACCAGGGCGCCGGTCGCCATCTGGCCCGCCCCCTGATTGCTCAGAGCGATGAAGGCCGTCCCGCGCGCCGGCGCCACGACGGCGGTGGCGTACCACAGGGTGTTGGACCCATCGTGCGTCAACACCGGTCCCCCCGCCCAGGGAACCTGCGACGGCGCGATCCAGCCCAGAGCGTAAGGCGGGCCTTCGCCCTGCCTCGGGGTCGTCAGCCTCGCCATCGTCTCCGGCCTCAGCCATCCCCCGCCATCCGTCAGGAACAGTCTCAGCCAGGCGGCATAGTCGGCCAGACTCATGTGCGCCGTCCCCGCCGGCCCCAACGCCATCGGATTGTCGGCGCCGGGCTCGGCCGGGTTCACGGCGACCCGCGTCGCGCCCTCGCCGCCGTGGCCCCAGACATTGGCCCCGCCGGCCGTATTGGCGCTGGGCGCGCCGAAGCCGGCGGAGTTCAGACCCAGGGGCGCGAACAGTTCGGCCTGCATGACCGCTTCCCACGGCCGGCCCGTGATCCGTTCGATCGCCGCCCCAACCAGCATATAGTTGGCGTTGGCGTATTCGAAGCCGCCCCGCGTCCCCGTCGGCGGGGCTCCCAGCACCCGCTCGACCATCGCCATCCGCTGCTCCGGCAGGGGCCGCGGATCGCCGCGCGCGGTCATGAAGAAGATCATGCCCATGGCGTCGGCGTCCTTCACCCCCGCCCTATGGCCCATGAAATCGCCGATCCTGGTCCCTTCCCAGGCCGGGTCGATCATGACGCCGGCGAACAGTTCGCTCAGCGGCGCGTCCCAGTCCGCCCGGCCCTGCTCGACCAGGCGTCCGTACAGGGCCGCCGTCATCGCCTTGGTGTTCGACCCCAGGTGCCAGCGGTCGTCCAGGGTCGCCGGGTCGTCGCCGCCCAGCCGACGCACCCCGCGCACGCCCGACCAGACCAGCCCCTCGCGCGTCACCACCCCGCCCGCCAGGGCGACGGGCCGCATCTCCGCGAACGCCGCTTCCAGCGCCCCCTCATATCCGGCGGCGTCCCCCGCCAGGGCGGCGCGGGAGACACCTCCCATGGCGGCCATACCGACGCCCAGACCGGTGGTCAGCAGGCTGCGACGATCCCACATGGGCGTCCCCTCCCCTCTATTTGCTCGACCTCAGCCTAACCCCGATCAGCTGGCGACACACGTGAGAAGCCCGTCACCTTCTTCCCCCTCGCCCTTCCCCGCCGCTTGCTCTCGCCCGCCCCCCGGCCCACTCTCGTCCGATGGGAAAGAAATCAGACGCCTACGAAACCGAACTCGAGCGACTGCAGCTCGCCGTCGTCAAGACTCAGGCCTGGACCATCGAACACGGGCTGCGGGTGGTCATCGTGCTGGAAGGCCGCGACACCGCCGGCAAGGACGGGGCCATAAAGCGGCTGACCGAATATATGTCGCCTCGCCAGACCCGCGTCGTCGCCCTGCCCAAGCCCAGCGACCGCGACACCAGCCAGTGGTATTTCCAGCGCTATGTTCCGCATCTGCCGGCGGCGGGCGAGACGGTGATCTTCAACCGCTCCTGGTACAATCGCGCCGGGGTCGAGCCGGTGATGGGCTATTGCACGCCCGAACAATACGCCCAGTTCCTGACCGATGCGCCGCGGTTCGAACGGATGCTGACCGACGACGGCGTCATCCTGATCAAGCTGTGGCTCGACATTTCGCGCGACGAACAGGCGCAACGGCTGAAAGAGCGCCGCGTCGACCCGCTGAAGCGGTTCAAGCTGTCGTCGCTGGACGCCGAGGCCGAGGCGCGGTTCGACGCCTATTCCGACGCCCGCGACCGGATGCTGGACGAGACCGACCACGACCACGCCCCCTGGACCGTGATCGCCACCGACGACAAGAAGACCGCCCGCGTGAACCTGATCCGCCACATCCTCAAGGTGCTCGACCACTGCGGCGAGGAGATCGCGGCCCCCGACCCCGACGTCGTCTTCCCGGCGACCAAGGCCCGGAAAAAACTGGCGCGCTGAACCCGTCTCCTCCCCGCTTCGCGGGGAGGGGGACCGCCGCGCCTCTTGCGCGGGGGTGGAGGGGTTCTGGACGCCCCACCGACGCCCATCACGCGCCACCCCCGCAATTTCACGCAACGCCCCCAACACTTTCAACAGCTTGCCATGCCGATCCCGCCTTCGACCTGACACGCCACCCACCCGTGCTATCGTCCTAATCCCTGTCGCCGGCGCCGGAGATTTCAGACGATTCAGACTATTCAGACCCTGTTTTTTCGTCCCGCCGTCTGAATCCGTCCGGGCAGGTGACGAACCGCCCTCCAGCCCCTACCTACAGGTCATGACCGTTCACGCCTCCCCGCCGCCCATCCTCGACACCGCCGGCGTCGACACCGACGAAGCCCTGTCGATCCTGAAGACCGCCCTGGCCGGGGCCGACGACGGCGAACTGTTCCTGGAACGGTCCGAGAGCGAGAGCCTGGTGTTCGACGACGGCCGACTGAAGTCCGCCGCCTATGACGCCACCGAGGGCTTCGGCCTGCGGGTCGTGGCGGGCGAGACCGCCGGCTACGCCCACGCCAACGAGATTTCCGCCGCCGCCCTGCGCCGCGCCGCCGACAGCGCCGCCCTGGCCAAACAGGGTCATGAGGCGCGTGTCGCCGAGGGGCCGCGCGCCACCAATCAGAAACTGTACGGCGAGGTCGATCCCCTCGCCTCGCCCGCCTTCTCCGACAAGATCGCCCTGCTGGCCGAGATCGACGCCTGGGCCCGCGCCCGCGATCCCCGCGTGGTCCAGGTCTCCGCCTCCCTGGTCGGCGAACGCCGCGCGGTCGAGATCCTGCGCGCCGACGAACGGATGGTGCGCGACATCCGTCCCCTGGTTCGGCTGAACGTCTCCGTCACCGTCGAACAGAACGGCAAGCGCGAAAGCGCCTCGGCCGGGGCCGGCGGCCGCGCCGGTTTTGAAACCTGGGTCGCCCCCGAACGCTGGCAGGCCCAGGTGGACGAGGCCCTGCGTCAGGCCCTGGTCAATCTCGACGCCATCGACTGCCCGGCGGGCGAGATGGACGTGGTCCTGGGCGCCGGCTGGCCCGGCGTCCTGCTGCACGAGGCCATCGGCCACGGCTTCGAGGGCGACTTCCACCGAAAGGGCTCCTCCGTCTTCAACGGCATGATGGGCCAGCGGGTCGCCGCGCCGGGCGTCACCGTGGTCGACGACGGCTCCATCGCCGGGCGTCGCGGCTCCCTGTCCGTCGACGACGAGGGCACCCCCACCTCGCGCACCGTCCTGATCGAGGACGGGATCATGGTCGGGCTGATGCACGACCGGCTGTCGGCGCGTCAGCTGGGGGTGGCGGCCACCGGCAACGGCCGCCGCCAGTCCTTCGCCCATATGCCGATGCCGCGTATGACCAACACCTTCATGGAGGGCGGCAAGGACTCCAAGGCCGACATGATCGCCAATACGAAGCGCGGCCTCTACGCCGCCAACTTCTCGGGCGGCCAGGTGGACATCACCAACGGCAAGTTCGTCTTCCAGTGCAACGAGGCCTATCTGATCGAGGACGGGGTCATCACCGCGCCGGTGCGCGGCGCCACCCTGATCGGCGACGGCGCCACGGCCCTGACCAGGATTCAGATGATCGGCGACGACTTCGCCTTCGACCCCGGCGTCGGCGTCTGCGGCAAGGCCGGCCAGGGCGTGCCCGTCGGCATCGGCCAGCCGTCCCTGAAAATGGGCGGCCTGACCGTCGGCGGAACGGCGGTCTGAACGAAAGGAACCCTAGCCGCCGACGAAGTGTTTCCCCGCCACATACAGCAGAGGAGACATCTCAATGCCTACCGAACGCACTGTTGAACATCCCGACGGCCGGGTCGAGCGCATTACCGAAAACGACCCCGCCGGCGCCCCCGTGGTCGTCGAGCGTCGCGGCGGCGGCGGCATGGGCGGCGTCATCGCCCTGATCATCGGCCTGGCCCTGGTCCTGATCATCGGCTGGTTCCTGATGAACATGAACCGTAACGACGCCGTCGAATCCAACGCCATCGCCGGCGCGGCCGAAAGCGTCGGCGGGGCCGCCGAGAACATCGGCGACGCCGCCCGCGACGCCGTTCCGGACCGTCAGGCTCCGGCCCCAACCCCGGCCAACTAGGCCGAACGAACGGTCAGGGAGCGGGCGCGCGCCAGTCGGGACCCACCGGTTCCAGGCCGTCCCGCTCCAACCGATCCAGCACCCCGTCCGATTCCGCCAGCACCACCAGGGGCACGATGGCGAAGGTTACGCCGTCGCGGCTCAGCGCCTCGTTCGCCGCTGTATTCCAGAGGCTGCGCAGCGCCTCTCCCTGCTCCATCACAGCCCAGTAGGAACAGGCGTTCGTCGCCTTCTCCAGCGGCGAGGCCAACACCGCCGGGATGCGGCGCGTACGCCATGCCTCGGCGCGCTTGGCGCCCTCCGCCTCCCCGATCTCGGCAGCGGCGACCGCCGCGGCGATACAGTCCAGATAGCGCTCGGGCGGGGTCGTCAGCACCCGGTCGACCAGCTCGTCGCCGCGGAACACGCTCACCGGCTCGGCCGGCGTCCGATTGGTCCGGGCAGCCCGACGCACTAGGTCGGAGACGGGACGGGCGCGACGGGCGTAGCCGCCCCTTTCCATCAGATCGGCCGACAGCAGCATCATGCTGTTGCGGCTGGGGCCCTCGCCAGTCGCCTGCTCAACCCGCGCCTCCAGCTCGGGCGACAGGTAGTCGGCGCTGGTCCGGTTGTCGGGCAGCCGCGTCAGGGTCCGCATCCGCCAGATCAGCCGGCCGACGTCCGCCAACGACCCCTGCGCTTGCGGCGGGAACAGCACCCGGTCCGCCCGGTCCACTGCGGAGACCAGGGCGTCCGTCCGCCACTCCATGTCGCGCGGCAGGCCGTCGATCGATCCGACCAGGATGAGGACGGCGTCGCCCCGGCGGACTTCCCATAGGGGCGCCTCGATCCGGCGCGCCGTGACGACGATGTCCTCCACTGCGCTGGCTTCGTCCGATGTCTGGGCGAAAGCGGGTGCGGCGGTCAGAAGGACGAAAGCCAAGGCCAGTAGGGATTTCATCTCGGCGCTCTCATTACAGATTCGTATAGTTTCACACTCGTAAGTATAGGCACGTGAATTCCTCGTAATGCTGTCGTCGATTTAATCCACCTTTCCGCCTTGTAACTGGAGATAGCAGCGTCCGATCGGCACACCTCTCGCCAACAACCGAGGGGAAGACCGATGACCAAGACCCTGCTTCTGGCGAGCACCGCCCTGCTGTTTTCCGCCGTGACCGCCTTCGCCGGCGACGACCCCCAGGTCGCCCAGACGCCGGTCCCGACCGGCCCGACCGGTCAGGCGCCCCTGGCCGACGCGGCCCAGCGGGGCGTTCTGGTCTTCACACCCGACTTCTTCCTCGCCCAGCGTCCGAACACGGCCCTGGACATGGTCAACCGGGTGCCCGGCTTCGATCTGGACGACGGCTCCGGCGCACGCGGCTTCGAAGGGGCGGTCGGCAATGTCCTGATCAACAACGCCCGGCCGGCCTCCAAGAACGACGCCGGTTCCAGCGTCCTGAGCCGCACCCCGGCCCGTCAGGTCGAACGGATCGAGTTGATCCGGGGCGGCGCGCCCGGCATCGACATGCAGGGCTTCTCGGTCGTGGTGAACGTCATCCTGAAGAAGGAGGCCAGCCGCCAGTCGATCCTGACCTGGAACACGACCCAGTTCGAGGGCTCAGGCCAGGACCTCTACGGCGGCAGCTATCAGTTCACCGCCCGCGACGGCGACCGCAGCTGGGGCGTCACCCTGTCCGACGGCATCAGCATGAGCGATTCCAACGGACCCGGCCGACTGATCCGGCGCGACGCCGCGGGCAATCTGCTCCGCGACGAGCAGACCGACACCGACGGCTACGGCGGCGGCAACTCGATCCGCGGGACCTATGCCGGTCCCGTCGCGGGGGGCAAGGTCGATCTGACCGCCCGCTACCGCGTCAACGACTGGCAGAGCTACAACACCAGCCGCTCCGCCACGAGCCTGCGCCAAAGCACGGATGCGGAGGACAGCGACGGCGGCGAGTTCGGCCTCACCTGGGAGCGCCCGCTGAACGACCGTTTCAAGCTGGAAACACGCCTCATGCATGAGTTCGGCAGCTGGGACGGCGTCTCGACCTACAACGTCCTGAACAACGGCGTGGACCAGCCCGAACAGGTCTTCGACTATTCAGGCGAAAGCTCCGAAACCATACTGCGCGCCCTGATCCGTCACGAACGCTCGCCCAAGGTGACGCTCGAGACGGGCGGCGAGATCGCCTACAATATGCGCCAGACCGACCAGGCCTTTACCGAGGGCGGCGTGCCGATCCCCCTGCCCAGCGCCTCGGTCAAGGTCGAGGAGACGCGCGGCGAAGCCTTCTCCAAGGGAACCTGGCGGCTGCACCCCGACCTGACCTTGGAGGGCGGTCTGCGGCTGGAAGCCTCCACCATCACCCAGTCCGGCGACGCCAATCAGGAGAAGAGCTTCTTCTTCGCCAAACCCCGCTTCATGGCCACCTGGACGCCGATGCCGAACAACCAGCTGCGGTTCCGCTTCGAGCGCGAGCTGGGCCAGCTGGACTTTTCCGACTTCGCCGCCTCGGCCGATCTGAACGACGAGAACGTCTTTGGCGGCAATGTCGATCTGGAGCCCGAGCAGCGCTGGATCTCCGAACTGACCTATGAGCGCCGCTTCTGGGGCGAGGGCATAGTGTCGGTCGGCTATCGCCACGACGAGATCATCGACGCCATCGACCGCATCCCGCTGGACGACGGCCTGTCGGCGATCGGCAATATCGGCGACGGCACGCTGGACCGCCTGTCCCTGAACGTGGTCGTGCCGCTGGACAAGGCGGGCGTAAAGGGCGCTCGCTTCACCTTCAGGAACGACTGGAACCGGACCCGCGTCACCGACCCGACCACCGGCGAGGAACGCCCGATTTCGAACGTTCGCGCCACCCAGGCCAATGTTGGGATCGAGCAGGACATCGCCCGGTGGAAGCTGCAGTGGGGCGTGAACTGGCTGCCCTATCTGGGCCAACCCAGCTATTCCCCTGACCAGGTCTTCAAGTGGCGCGGCACGGGCTATTACGAGATGTTCGCCGAATACAAGCCGACCCCGACCCTGGCCATCCGCGCCCAGTTGAACCTGTGGGACGACTTCACCCAGCGCCGCACGGTCTTCGCCGACCGCGACACCCGCGCCGTCGCCTTCGTCGAGGAAGGGACGCAGGATCCGCGCACCTTCGTCTCCCTGCGAGTTCGCAAGACCTTCTGAGGCGGGAACGTCCCAGCAAAAAGCCCCGGCGGATCGCTCCGCCGGGGCTTCTTCGTTTCGGCGAGGCTTGGGGTCAGTGGACCCCGGCCATGCCCTTCTTCAGCAGAGGCGAGATCAGCAGCAGGAAGACGCCGACGCCGACGCCGGTCCAACCGATGGTGCCGAAGATCGAACCATAGGTCTGCAGCGCCAGCGCCGGGCTGGTCACCACGCCCGCCACCGTGTCGGTCGCGGTCGCCTGAGCGATCAGGCCGGCGACGATGTGGGCGACCGAGCTGGACAGGAACCAGACGCCCATCATCAGGCCGACCACCCGCGCCACTGACAGTTTGGTGATCATCGACAGGCCGACCGGCGACAGGCACAGCTCACCGACCGTGTGGAAGAAGTAGGTCAGGAACAGGAACAGCAGAGGCACCCGGAAGGCGTCGTTGGCCTGGGTCGCGGCGGCCCAGGTCAGGACCAGGAAGCCCAGACCCACGAACACCAGACCGAACGAGAACTTCACTGGGGTCGAGGGTTCAAGATTGCGTTTGGCAAGCCAGACCCACAGTGCGGCCATGATGGGACCGCCGAGGACGATGATCCCCGGGTTGAACATCTGCGTATAGCCGGCATTGAACCAGCTCGGCATCTGGGTCGACTGGTCCGCGAACAGGGTCAGGGACGAGCCGGCCTGTTCGAACAGGGCCCAGAACAGCACCGAAAAGAAGATCAGCATCTGGGCGACCAGCATGCGGCTGCGTTCGGCGCCCTTTAGACGGAAGACCGTGAAACCGACGACGCAGGCGAAGATGACGCCGGCGATCCATGGCAGGCCCGTCTCGATAATCTCGTGGCGTTGCATCAGCAGCCAGGTCGGGATGACGGCGACCAGGCCGGCGATCCAGAAGAAGGGCACCAGGGGCACGCCGAGGATCGAACGGCCCTCGACCGGAATCGGCGGTGCGCCGCGCCCCTCGAGCCAGGACTGGCCGAGGACGAAGGTCAGCAGGCCGAACAGCATGCCGATGCCGGCCAGACCGAAGCCGTAAGCCCAGCCATAGTTGAAGCCCAGATACGAACAGGCGGCGGTCGCCAGGAAGGAGCCCAGGTTGATGCCGACGTAGAAGATGGTGAAGCCGCCGTCGCGACGGGGATCATTCTCTTCATACAGGGCGCCGACGACGGTCGAGATATTTGCCTTCAGGAAGCCCACGCCGACGATGATCAGGGCCAGGGCCAGGAACAGGACGGGTTCGCCCAGGGCCTGGTCGCGCTCGGTCTCCAGCGTATAGGCGCCGGTGGCGGTGAAGGCGGGGAAGCCGGCGGCGGCGGCCGTTTGCGGCGCGGCCTGAGTCGCGGGATCCAACGCGCCGGTCGGCGGCGTGCCCAGGCCCGTCCCCACAGCGGCTGCAGCCGCGTCGGCGGCGTTGGCGGCTGAAGGCTCGGTCCCGACGGTCGAGACGCCTTCCGGCGAAATCGCGATCTGAACCCGCTCGTCGCCGTTGACGGCGAACATCTTGCGGTTCTGATCCCGGCCTTCGACCTGGATCTGATAGGTGGTGTCGCCGATGGTCAGGCTTTCACGACCGCCTGTGCCTTCGAAGGCCATGGTGAAGTGGCCCATGACCAGCAGGACGGCGCCGATGATGACGGCCTTGCGTGAGCCCAGATAGCGGTCGGCGATCATGCCGCCGATGACCGGCATCAGATAGACCAGGGCGGCGTAGGCGGCGTAGATGCCTTGGGCCTCGGCGGGGCCGAACAGGAAATGCTGCGTCAGATACAGGACCAGCAGGGCCCGCATGCCATAGTAGGAGAACCGCTCCCACATTTCGGTGAAGAACAGAACCACCAGCCCCCGCGGGTGCCCCAGGAAAGTCTTGCGAGGCTCGAGCGCCCCCCCATCCGTCGCTGTCAACGGCTCACTCCCAACTGCCGCGCCGCAAGCGGGCGCGCGAAAGGCGCATACCCAGCACAGCGGACAAATCCGAACAAGTGTTAAGGCTGTCGCGCCCCCTTGCCGCAGTCTGGGGACGCCCCCTCTGGCGTGACCTCTGCAGGGGCCGGACTCACACGAGAGATCCGGTTTCAATATGGGAAGGGGCGCCGAATGGCTGTGCGGCCGATCCGCAGATCCGACTACGAGGGCCTGAACCGGCTGCATCGCCAGGTGGGCTGGCCAGAGCGGTCCCAGGCCGGTTGGCGGTGGCTGGAGGATAATCCGGCCCGGCGCGACATAGAGGCTCCGGTCGGCTGGGTCGTGAGCAATCAGGACGACGAACCGGCCGCCATGCTGGGCAATCTGGTCCAGCGGTTCCGCAAGGGCCCAAGGACTTTGTACGCGGCGACGGGCTTCTCCCTCATCGTGCCGCCGGAACGCAGCGGCGCCAGTCGGTCGCTGATCCAGGCGATTCTGACGCAGCCCGATCTGTTCGCCAAATACACCCTGAATGCGAATGCGCGCGCCGCGCCCCTGTATCGCCTGTTCGGCCTGAAGCCGGGGCCGATGGAGACGCACGCGCTCAAGCTGTCTTGGGTGGTCGATCCCCTGGCCTGTCTGAAGGGCCGTCTCCTGCGTCGGCTGTGGGGCGGGTTGTCGGCGAGCGACGCCCACCGCCTGGGCGAACGCTTGATGAATTCGCGTCTGTTCGAGCCGATCCCCCTGGTCCTGCCGAGGGATGTGATGGTGTTGAACAACATAAGGGCAGGGTCTGCCTATGCCGATTTCTGGCGCGACCTGGCGAATGAGGGACGACTGGTGGCGGACCGCAGCCCCGAAGTCCTGGATTGGCGTCTGTCCGATCCGGATCAGACCCTGCCGCCGATCCTGCTGGGTTTGATGCGTGGCGGGCGGCTGATCGGGATGGCCGCGGCCATGATGAACAAGACCAGCCTGATCGAGCCGCCCTGCCTCGACATCATCGACCTGGCGGCGCTGGAGACGGCGCCTGACGCGGTGGAGATGCTGGCCGGCGCCCTGATCGAAAACGCGCGCGCCCTAGGCGCCGCCAAGGTCAGGCTGCAGGTGACGACGCCCGAGATTCTCGACCAGCTCGGCGACCTGGCGCCGAGGGCGAGACGCGAGGGGGGATGGGGGCATTGCCACGCCCTGATCGAAGATCCCGAGCTGGCGCGGGCGTGGGCTCCGACGCCCTATGACGGCGACTATGCGATCTGCGCCCGTCACATACCCCTGCCTCGCGCCTGGCGTTCGCCGATCCGCAGCGAGACGAACGCCCCGGCGGGTCATTGGGCATCCGCGAGCTGAACCGGGTTTGCGCCTCAGGCGCCGGGGCGGGCCTTCAGGGCGTCGCGAATTTCAGTGAGCAGGGCCTCGGTCGCGGTCGGGGCGGACGGCGCCGGGTCGGGCTTGGCGGCTTCCTGGCGCCGTAAGTTGTTGATGCCCTTGACCACAAGGAAGACCACGAAGGCGACGATCAGGAACTGGATCACCGTATTGGCGAAGGCGCCATACTGGATGGCGACCTTCTCCACGGCCTCCGTCGCCGGATTTTCGGGCCGCAGCACCCATTCCAGTTCGGAAAAATTCACCCCGCCCGTCAACAGCCCGATCGGCGGCATCACCACCTGATCGACCAGGCTTTTCACGATGCCGTTGAACGCCGCTCCGATGATCACGCCGACGGCGAGATCGACGACGTTTCCCTTGACCGCGAACTCGCGGAACTCGGACAGCAGACTCATGGGGCATTCTCTCGGTCGTTCAGACTTCAGGCGTCCCCGGAAGCGTTCAGGCGCTCGCGCAGTTCCTTGCCGCTCTTGAAGAAGGGCACGGCCTTGGCCGGCACCTCCACCGTCTCGCCGGTGCGCGGATTGCGGCCCAGACGCGCCGGACGCGACCGAACGGAGAAGGCGCCGAAACCTCGCAACTCCACCCGACCGCCGTCGGAAAGCGCGCCGGTCATCTTGCCTAGGATGACATTCACCAGCCGCTCCACCTCCGCATGGGTCAGGTGGGTGTTCTCGGCCGCCAGTTTCTCGATCAGTTCAGACTTGATCATCAAGGCCCCTGTCCGCTCGTGATCGGCAGGCCTGGGCCTGTCCGCGATCCAGAAACCTCACCCTAACCCCGGCTCGCCGCGCGAAAAAGCCCTTATCCGCCAAGGAGACGCGCCATCTGCAGATTTATGTCCGGTTCCGTGCACGGCGGAGCAGCAGACAGAGAAAAGGGCGGCGGGATCGCTCCCACCGCCCTTCGGTCTCATCCGTTGGGATCAGACTTAGTCCTTGGTGCCGGCGTTCTTCAGCGCGGCGCCCAGGATGTCGCCCAGGGAAGCGCCCGAGTCGGACGAGCCGAACTGTTCGATGGCTTCCTGTTCGTCCTTCATTTCCAGCGCCTTGATCGACACCGAGACGCGGCGCGAGGCCTTGTCCACGGCGGTGATCATCGCGTCGATGCGATCGCCGACGGCGAAGCGTTCCGGACGTTGCTCGTTGCGGTCGCGCGACAGGTCCGACTTGCGGACGAAGGCGGTGACCGGCGCGTCGTCTTCACCGAACTTGACCTCGATGCCGCCCGACTCGATCGACGAGACGGTGACGGTGATCTGCTGGCCGCGACGATAGGTGTCGCCCTCGCCGATCGGATCGCCGCCCAGCTGCTTGATGCCCAGCGAGACGCGTTCCTTCTCGACGTCGACGTCCAGGACCTTGGCCTTGACCATCTCGCCCTTGCGGTAGCGTTGGATGGCTTCTTCACCCGACACCGACCAGTCGAGGTCGGACAGGTGGACCATGCCGTCGATGTCGTTGTCCAGGCCGATGAACAGGCCGAACTCGGTGGCGTTCTTGACTTCGCCCTCGACGGTCGAGCCGATCGGGTTGTTGGCGACGAAGGCGTCCCACGGATTGTCCTGAGCCTGTTTCAGGCCCAGCGAGATACGGCGCTTGGAGGCGTCGACGTCCAGGACGACCACGTCCACTTCCTGAGAGGTGGAGACGATCTTGCCCGGATGGACGTTCTTCTTGGTCCAGGACATTTCCGAGACGTGCACCAGGCCCTCGACCCCGGCTTCCAGCTCCACGAAGGCGCCGTAGTCGGTGATGTTGGTGATGCGGCCCGTGTATTTGGCGCCGACCGGATATTTGGCTTCCACGCCGTCCCAGGGGTCCGACTGCAGTTGCTTCATGCCCAGCGAGATACGTTGGGTGTCCGGGTTGATCTTGACGATCTGGACCTTGACGGTGTCGCCGACGGCGAGAACCTGCGACGGGTGCGAGACGCGCTTCCACGACATGTCGGTGACGTGCAGCAGGCCGTCGATGCCGCCCAGGTCGACGAAGGCGCCGTAGTCGGTGATGTTCTTGACCACGCCTTCGCGGACTTCGCCCTCTTGCAGCTGGCCGACCAGCTCCGTGCGCTGTTCGGCGCGGGCTTCTTCCAGGATGGCCCGACGCGAGACGACGATATTGCCGCGCGGACGGTCCATCTTGAGGATGGCGAAGGGCTGTTCCTTGCCCATCAGCGGGCCGACGTCGCGGACCGGACGGATGTCGACCTGCGAGCCCGGCAGGAAGGCCGAAGCGCCGCCCAGGTCGACGGTGAAGCCGCCCTTGACGCGGCCGACGATGGCGCCGTTGACCGGCTGGCCTTCGGCGAACACGACTTCCAGACGGGTCCAGGCTTCCTCGCGGCGGGCCTTGTCACGGCTGATGACGGCTTCACCGAGGGCGTTCTCGACGCGCTCGAGGTAGACTTCGACGTTGTCGCCGACCTTGGGCAGGTTGGTGTCGTCGCCCTGGCCGAATTCGCGCATCGAGATGCGGCCTTCGGTCTTCAGACCGACGTCGATGATGACGATGTCTTTTTCGATGCCGACGACGCGGCCGTGGACGACCTGGCCTTCGCCGAAGTCGCGACCCTGAAGCTGTTCGTCGAGCAGCGCGGCGAAATCGTCGCGCGAGGGAGAGAGGGTGTCAGTCATGGAGCTGGGAAGCTTCCTGTGGGGGCTGGGGCGCGCGGCCGGACGGCCCCGCGCGAGGTGGACGCCCCTCACGCAGCAAGCCGCTGCGCCGAGGCGATAGGGAAAGATAGGCAGGTCGTCAGGATGCGAGGCCGTTCAGAACGATCAGGACGCCCGCGGAAGCCGAGGATGGACGCGTTGGATTTGCGATTTGGGTCAGAGACCGTGTTTCGCGCGCGCCGCCTCGACGATACGGCGGGCCGCATCGAAGGCCGCCTCTATACCCATGTCGGTCGTATCCAGCAAGACCGCGTCTTCGGCCTGGACCATGGGCGCCGCGCCGCGACCGGCGTCGCGCTCGTCCCGACGCTGAATATCGGCCAGCATGTCCTCAAAGGCGATATCGAAACCACGCCCCGTCAGCTGTTTCCAGCGGCGGTCGGCGCGGACGTGCGGCGTGGCGGTGACGAACAGTTTCGCCGCGGCCTCGGGCGCAATGACGGTGCCGATATCGCGCCCGTCCAGAACCGCGCCGCCCAACTGGCGGGCGAACCCTTGTTGCAGGTCCAGCAGGGCGGCGCGCACGCCGGGATAGCCGGCTACCCGACTGGCGGCCTCGCCCGCCTCGCCAGTCGTCAGGCGCGGATCTTCGGACACCTGGGCTGCGTCCAGCGCCCGTGCGGCCTCGGTGGCCGCAGAGTCATCGTCCAGCGACCCGCCGGCCTCCAGTAGTTTGACGCCGACGGCGCGGTACAGCAGGCCGGTGTCCAGATGCGGCAGGCCATAGGTCCTCGCCAGACGCGCGGCGATGGTGCCCTTGCCCGAGGCTGCCGGGCCGTCGACAGCGATGATCAGCGACATCAGGCGGCGGAGTCCACGCGAACAGGGGCGAGGCGAAGGCCCAGGGCCTGCATCACCTTGAAAATGGTCGAAAGCTCGGGCCGTCCGTCCTCGCTGAGCGCACGATAGAGGGCGGTGCGCGACAGGTCCGCATCCTGGGACATCTGCGTCATGCCCTTTGCGCGCGCCACGGCGCCCAAGGCCTTGGTGATGATGCGCGGATCGCCGCACTCGGCGGCGTCTTCGAACGAGGCGATCAGAAACTCCTCCACCGCTTCGGGCGAGTTCAGGTAGCGGGCGGGATCAAACTCGATCAGCGGTTCAGCCATTTCGATACTCCTCAGCCAGCCGTTTCGACTCGACGATGTCGCGGCCCTGGCTCGACTTGTCGCCTCCGGCCAACAGAATGACCCAGGCGTCGTTCTTCTTCATCACATACAGACGATAACCAGGTCCGTAGGCGATCCTCAGTTCGCTGACCCCCTCGCCCACCGGCTTCACATCGCCCCAGTGACCGTTGGATAGCCGTTGAAGACGAGTCGTGATGCGAGCGACCGCCCTTTGATCCCGCAGCCTCAGCATCCAGTCGTCGAACCGCCGTGTGAAGGTCAGCCTGATGGACGCATTGTCGTCTATAGGCGACATTGCGTCAAGCGATCCGCCCGCCCAGACCGTTCATCATCTCGACGAAGCCGGGGAAGCTGGTGGCGATGATCAGGTTTCGGCTCAAGACTCAAACTTTTCAGGCGCGATCAGATCCCAAACCGCAAGACCAACGGCCAAGACGCACCCCAGAACCAGGAGGCCGCAAATGGCGACGACCAGTTCGAACTGCCAGCCGTCCACCGCGCGGCTCAGTTGAAACACAGCGGGAACCTTGTTGACCCGCATACTCAAATCGATGCTGCCCGACTGATGCAACGTCAGACAGGCCCAGCTAAAGACGATCGTGAGCAGGCCGAAACCCACCGCCCTCATCGGCGCCGTTTCCCGACTGTCGCTCATTCGGAAATCCGCCCGCCCAAGCCGTTCATCATCTCGACGAAGCCGGGGAAGCTGGTGGCGATCATGCCGGGTTCGTCGACCGAGACAGGCTGTTCGGCGGCGAGGCCCAGGACCAGATGGCTCATGGCGATACGGTGATCTTGGGCGGTGTGGACGACGGCGCTACCCTTCACCGCGCCCCCCGTGACCACGAACCCCTCTGGCTCTTCCTCGACCTGGACGCCGCAGACGCGCAGGCCGGCGACCATCAGGGCGATCCGGTCGCTTTCCTTGACCCGCATCTCGCCGACGCCGCGCATGACGGTGACGCCTTCAGCAAAGGCTGCGGTGGCGGCCAGGATCGGATATTCATCGATCATCGAGGCGGCGCGCGTCTCGGGAACCACCACGCCCTTCAGGGCCGAATGACGGGCGGTGATGTCGCCGACGTCCTCGCCGCCGGCCTGGCGCCGGTTCGAGATCGTCAGATCGGCGCCCATCTCGATCCAGGTGTCGAACAGGCCGGTGCGCAGAGGGTTCAGCATCACGCCCTCGACCGTGACTTCCGATCCCGGCACGATCAGGCCCGCCGCAAGCGGGAAGGCCGCCGAGGACGGATCGCCCGGCACCGAGACGAAGGTTCCGGTCAGGGGCTGGCCGCCCCTTAGCGTGACGATCCAGCCTTCGCCCCGATCTTCGACCCCGACCTCGGCGCCGAAGGCGCGCAGCATGCGTTCGGTGTGGTCGCGGCTCTTTTCCGGCTCCGCCACCGAGGTGACGCCCTCGGCGTTCAGCCCGGCCAGAAGGATTGCCGACTTGACCTGGGCCGAGGCCACCGCCTGCACATAGTCGATCGCCTTCAGCGTCCCGCCGGTCAGGGCCACCGGCAGCCGATCCTCGGCGGCCTGCCAGTCGAAGCGAGCGCCCATGTCGGCCAAAGGCCCCGTAACCCGCTTCATCGGCCGTTTGCGCAGCGAGGCGTCGCCGTCGAAGGTCGCTGTCAGCGGATAGCCGGCCGCCGCCCCCATCAGCAGGCGAACCCCGGTGCCGGCGTTGCCGCAATCGATCAACGACGAGGGCGTGCTGAACCCGCCCGCGCCCGTGATCCGCCATTTGCCGTCGCCCAGCCGCTCGACCTCGGCGCCGAAGGCCTCGACCGCCCGGGCGGTGGCCAGGACGTCGTCGCCCTCCAGCAAACCCTCGACCTCGGTGACGCCCGAAGCCATGCCGCCCAGGATCATCGACCGGTGAGACATGGATTTATCGCCCGGCGCGCGCACGGCGCCGACCAGGGCTTCAGAACGTCTGGAGGTCAGTCGGGACGGCATATTCACCCGCTTCAGGCTGCATTCGCGAAAGGGCCGCGCGGGCGGCGCGAAAGACAGCTTTTGACAGCGGCTCCTAGGGGTGGCAAGGGACCGCCCCGAATTCACCCGTTGAAGGTTCCAAACGTGGCCAATCCCGAACTGGGCGCCAAACAGGTTTGCCCGAACTGCCAGGCTAAGTTCTACGACCTGAACCGCCGCCCTGCCCACTGCCCCAAATGCGGCACGGATTTCGATCCGGAAGAAGCCCTGAAGCTTCGCAGCCGTCGCGCCCGTCCCGGCTATCCCGCCGACGACGAGGACACCGAAGATCAGGTCAAGGACAAGAAGGCCGAGTCCGACGAGGACGAGGACGAAGAGGTCCGGGCCCCGGAAATCGACGAGGAAGGCCATGAGCCGATCCTCACGCCGGACGACGACGACGATGACGCCCCGGCCGACGCCTCGGAAGAAGCCGGCATGGGCGCGACCGACGGCGACGATGACGATCTGGCCGACGACGACGATGATTCCGTGCCGTTCATCGAGGACGACGACGATGACTCGATCGATGACGAGATCGCCAAGCCGTCGCGCGACGACGACTGATCTTTTCTGTTGCGTCTGCCGCGTTTCCCTTTAGTGGAGGCGCGGCAGGCAAACAGCCTTCTCGAACCGGCGTTCGGTTTGAAATCGCTGCTGTTTTTCGCTTCCGGAACCGATGCGAAAATAAATGTCGAAACGGGCTTGATCGCGAAAAAGCTCTGACATAGGTTCCGCCGCCTCGCCGGGGGCCATCGCAAGATGAACCGGGCGGACCAGACCGCAAGGTCCGGGGCTTTAGCTCAGTTGGTAGAGCGCTTGCATGGCATGCAAGAGGTCAGCGGTTCGACTCCGCTAAGCTCCACCAGTTTCCAGAAGCCCGGTTGCGAAAGCAGCCGGGCTTCGTTGCATCTGGAACCTGAGCCGTTCGCCACGCGCTTGGCCTTCATGACATCCCCGATCCAGACCGGCCTCGAAACCCTGGACGAGACCCAGATCGTACGGGTCGCGGGCGCCAGCATCACCGTGGGCGGCCTGGTCAGCGCCCTGGTTATACTGCTGATCGCCTTGATCGCCAGCCGTCTGGTGACCCGGGCCCTGCGTCGGGTGCGCGAGAGGTCGGAACGCAGCCGACAGGCGCTTTATCTTCTGGAGCGGCTGTCGGGCTACGCCATCATCATCATCGGCGTGATGACGGCCCTGTCCGCCGCCGGCTTCAACATAGCCTCCCTGGCCGTCTTCGCCGGCGCCCTGGGCATCGGGGTCGGGCTGGGGCTGCAGGGCGTAGTGAAAGAATTCGTCTCGGGCATCTTCCTGATCTTCGACCGAATGGTCTCGGTCGGCGACTATATCGAGATTTCGGACATCGAGGTGCGCGGGGCCATCATGGAGATCGGGCCGAGGGCGACGCGGATCCGCACCAATGACAACGTCAATGTCGTCATCCCCAATTCGCGTCTGATCGAACAGCCCGTGATCAACTGGACGCTGAAAGGGGACACCCGCCGCATCCATATTCCCTTCTCGGTCGCCTATGGGTCGGACCGGGGCAAGGTGAGGGACGCGGTGCTGGCCGCCGCGCGTGGCAGCCCCTTCACCCTGCCCGAAACAGAGGCGCGCAAGAGCCAGGTCTGGCTGACGGCCTTCGGCGAGAGCGGCCTGGATTTCGAACTTCTGGTCTGGCCCACACGCGAGGCGGTCAAACGACCCGCCGCGATGAACGCCGCCTATACCTGGCTGATCGCCGACGCCCTTGAGGCGGCCTGCGTCGAGGTGCCCTTCCCCCAGACCGACCTGCGGATCCGCAGCGCCTTTGGCCTGGAGGGCGACGAGGCCCTGCAGCGGCTCGGCTACGGCAAGGGTCAGACCCCGCCCCACCCCGCCCCACAAC
>NZ_JACESA010000025.1 GCF_013912065.1 Brevundimonas sp. | reverse complement strand
CCGGGGAGGGAGAATGCCGCCGTCATGATCCACGCCCTCTCGATCTCCGACCTGACTGTCTCGCGGGGCGAGCGCCGGCTGTTCCACGGCCTCGACATGCGCCTCCACGCCGGGGAGGCCGTGATGCTGACGGGCGCAAACGGCGCCGGCAAGACCAGTCTGCTGCGAACCATCGCCGGTCTGCTGCGCCCCGACGCCGGCACGGTCGCCTTCCACGACGGCGACGGCAATCCACTGGACGAGCGGCTGGCGCGCGGCCGCGAAACCCATTTCCTCGCCCACCAGGACGGGTTGAAGACCGGGCGGACGGCGCGCGAGGAACTGGGCTTCCAGTGCGACTGGCTGGGCCACACCCAATACGGATTGGATCACGCGGTCGAGGCCTTCGGCCTGACGCCACTGCTGGATCTGGAGGTCCGCCGCCTGTCCGCCGGCCAGCGCCGCCGCCTGGCCATGGGCCGACTGGTCGGATCGCCGCGCGCCCTGTGGCTGCTGGACGAGCCCATGGCCCCGCTGGACGCCCGCTGGCGCGAGGCCTTCGCGGTCCAGATGCGCCGTCATCTGGCCGCCGACGGCCTGATCCTGGCGGCCGTCCACGACCCCCTGCCCATCCCGGCCCGCACCCTCGACCTGGGAGGCCTGACATGAGCCGCCCGCCGATCGACCCCGAACCCCGCCCGCCCGGCCTGCGCGGCGCGACCCGCGTGCTGCTGGAGCGGGAGCTGGACCTGGCCTGGAGCGGGGGCGGAGGACCGTTGCTGGCCTGCGGCTTCTTCGCCTGTCTGACCGCCGTCCTGCCCCTGGCTGTGGGCGGCGATCCGCGCACGCTTTCGCCGGTCGCGGGCGGCGTCGCCTGGCTGGCCCTGGCCCTGGCCTCGCTGCTGTCGCTGGAGCGGCTGTTCGAGCGCGACCTGGACGACGGGGCGCTGGACCTGCTAGCGCTCGGCCATCTGCCCCTGGAATCGGTCGTGCTGATCAAGGCCCTGGCCCAGTGGATCGCCGTCGGCCTGCCCCTGGCCCTGACCGCCCCCGTCGCCGCCCTGGCCCTGGGCCTGCCCCTGTCACTGGCGCCCCTGACCGCCCTGTCGGCCCTGATCGGGGGCGCCGGCTTCGCCTGCACCGGAACCCTGGGCGCCGCCCTGGCGCTGGGCGCGAAGCGCGGCGGCCTGTTGATCGCCGTCGTGGTCCTGCCCCTGTTCATCCCGCCGGTCGTCTTCGGCGCGGGGGCGCTGGAGCGGGCCGCCTCGGGCCAGTCGCCCGCCCCCGCCCTGGCCTTCCTCGGCGCCTATGTCCTGTTCGCGGGCGTCATCGCCGCCTTCGCCGGAGCGGCGGCGGTGCGGAACGCCCAGGGGTGACGCGCATGTGCTTGCCCGTCGCCGCGACGCCGCGTAAGCGCTGAACCGATGTTCGGCCTGTCCAACCCGCAGCGTTTCATGCGCTTCACCGGCCCGCTGACGCCGGTGCTGTGGACCGTCGCCGCCGTGCTGCTGGCCGTGGGAACCTGGCTCAGCTTCACCGTGCCCGCCGACTATCAGCAGGGCGACACGGTGCGGATCATGTTCGTCCATGTGCCCGCCGCCAGCCTGGGCCTCGGGGCCTACGCCGCGCTCGGCGTTTCAAGTTTCTTCGCCCTGGTCTTCCGTCACGCCCTGGCCGACGCCGCCGCCCGCGCCGCCGCCCTGCCCGGCGCCGCCTTCACCGCCCTGGCCCTGTTCACCGGCTCGCTGTGGGGCCAGCCCATGTGGGGGACCTGGTGGGTTTGGGACGCGCGGCTGACCAGCGTGCTGGTCCTGTTCCTCTTCTACCTCGGCTATATGGCGCTCAGGGCCTCGATCGACGACGAGCAGAAGGGCGCGCGCGCCGCCGCCGTGCTCGGCCTGGTCGGGCTGATCAACCTGCCGATCGTCAAATTCTCGGTCGACTGGTGGAACACCCTGCACCAGCCCGCCAGCTTCCTGACGCCCGGCTCATCGGGCCTGGACCCCGTCTATCTGCCGCCGTTTCTGACCATGCTGGCGGCCTATGGGGTGCTGTTCGCGGCCCTGTGGCTGACCGCGATCCGCACCGAGATCCGCCGCCGCCGCGTCGTCACCCTGCGCGCCCGTCGAGCTCTGGAGGCCTGATGCCCGATCTGGACATGAGCCCCTACGCCGCCTTCGTCTGGCCCGCCTGGGGCGTCAGCGCCCTGGTCCTCGCCGCCCTGACCGTCCGCGCCCTGATCGCCTCCCGCAAATGGAAGCGCGAACTGGACCGGCTGGAAACAGACGCCTCGCCAGAAGAAACAGACACCCCTCGTCCTCAAGCAGCGCGAAGCACGGTAGGACAACAACAAAGTCCTCAAGCAGCGCGAAGCGCGGTAGGACCACAAGAAAGTCCTCAAGCAGCGCAACGCGCGGTAGGACCCGAAGAATGAACCGCTGGCTGGCGCTCCTGCCCCTGGTCGTTCTGGCCGCCCTCGCGGCCCTGTTCGTCGGCTGGTCGCTGAAGCGCGATCCGGCCTTCAAGCCCGACGCCATGGTCGGCCAGCCCATCCCCGAGACCGTCCTGCCCATGCTGGAGGGCGACACGGCCGGACCCGCCCAGCTGGACCTGAAGACCGCCGGCGTCGGTCGGCCCATGCTGGTCAATGTCTTCGCCTCCTGGTGCGCCCCCTGCCGGATCGAACACCCGCAGCTGCTGACGCTGAAGGCGCGCGGGATCGCCGTCGTCGGCGTGGCCTACAAGGACGAGCCCGTCGCTACGCGCGCCTTCCTGGACGAGATGGGCGATCCCTATTCCATGGTCCTGGTGGACCGCGAGGGCCGGGCCGGGCTGGACCTGGGCATATCCGGCGTACCCGAGACCTTCGCCGTCGACGCCATGGGCCGGATCACCGCCAAACAGTCGGGGCCGTTGGTGAACCAGGCCGATATCGAGCGGCTGGTCGCCTCGATCCAGGCGCCTTCGCGCACGGCGCCTTGAGGTTTCGCCGCATTAACCCTTTTTCTAGAAGCCTTGTTAACGATTGTCGGCGCGGGATGCGTTAACGATTGGGCATGAGCGCGATTCGCCCCGGTCTGCCGCAGCCCCTCCCGTCGCAAGGCGTCGATGCGCCGACGACGCGCAACGCCCAGGCCGCCTTCTTCCGCGCGGCGTTGAATCAGACACAGGCGCCCCAGCCCGCCGCCCCTCCCGCACCGGCCGCCGCCGTCATGTCCACGGTGCGCACCGCCAACCCGGCCCGGCCCGTCGAACCGGCGCCCGCCGCGCCGGAACGCGAAGAGCCCCGGATCATGCGCCCCGGCTCCTATCTCGACATCAAGGTCTGATCAGTTCCAGCCGCGGCTCGCGATATATTGCTGCAGCAGATCGATGCGCGTGGCGTCCGAGGGATGGGTCGAAGCGAACTGGGGCACGCTGGTCTCGCGCTGCGCCGCCATCAGCCGCCACAGGGCGACGGCCTCGGAAGGCTTGAAGCCCGCCCGCGCCATATAGTCCACGCCCAGCCTGTCCGCCTCCAGCTCGTCCCTGCGTGAATAGGGCAGCAGCAGGCCGTACTGGGCCGCCAGACCGCCATAGGCGTTGACCGCATCCCCATAACGTCCCGCGGCGCCGCCCACGGCCGCCAGACCCACGGCGGTCAGCGACTGGCTGGAGGCCCGTTCGGCCGCGTGATTGGCGACCACATGGCCGATCTCGTGGCCGATGACGCTGGCCAGCTGGTCGTCGTTCTGCACCAGGGCCAGCAGGCTGTCGGTCACGCCGATCTGGCCCGAGGGCAGGACGAAGGCGTTAGGGCTCTTCTCGCTGAAGACGGCATAGTCCCAGGTCCGGCCGCCCAAGCCCGCCGCCTGAACCAATCGGCCGCCGACGCGGCGGATTCGATCGACCTGGGCCCCGGACGTCGAGACGCCCGGCTTGCTGATCGCCTCCCGCCAGGCGGCGTTCGACTGCTGCGACAGAGAGGCGTTGTCCACCAGCAGCAGCTGATTGCGGCCCAGCGCCTCGTTATAGGCGCAGGCGGACAGGCTCACGGACGCCGCCGCTGCGGCGGACAGGATAAGGGCGGTGCGGCGAACAGGGGTCACAGGCGGCCTCTTCGGACAGGGTTTAAATGGACGAACAGCCAAGCAAATCCCGTCGTCCGGGTCGAGTTCCGAGACGGCCCGAAACGACAAACGACCCGCCGTCGCCGGCGGGCCGTTTCGTATTCCCGACTTGGAGCGGGCGAAGAGATTCGAACTCTCGACCCCAACCTTGGCAAGGTTGTGCTCTACCACTGAGCTACGCCCGCACTCCGCAGGAGCTAGGTGCGCTCCCCGTCGAGGAGGGGGCGTATAGCGGAGGGTTGATCGGTCCTGCAAGAGGTTTTTTCAGCCTAACGCGCTTCGCCTTGCTTGAGCCAGGCAAACCTCTGACGACCCCGTTCAGGAACCCCCCGCCGCTCGCCGCATAAGCGCCTTCGCGCTCAAGCAGCGAGTCTCGTCATTCCCGCGAAGGCGGGACCGCGTCGCGCGCGTGGCGCCCTTCCGCGCGTCAGCGCGGCGCCAGCCGGATCGCCCCGTCCAGGCGGATGCATTCGCCGTTGATATAGACGTTGCGGGCCAGCTCCAGCACCAGGGACGCATAGTCGGCGGGCGTGCCCAGACGGCTGGGGAAGGGGATGGCGGCGGCCAGGGCGTCCTGGATCTTCTGGTCCATGCCGGCCATCATCGGCGTCCACATGATGCCGGGCAGGATGGTGTTGCAGCGGACGCCCTCTTGGGCCAGGTCGCGGGCGACGGGCAGGGTCATCGCATAGACGCCGCCCTTGGACGCCGAATAGGCCGCCTGGCCGATCTGGCCGTCCTGGGCCGCCACGGACGCCGTATTGACGATCAGGCCGCGCTCGCCGTCCGCCATCGGCTCCAGCGTCACCATGCCGGCCGCCGACTGCGACAGGACGCGGAAGGTGCCGAACAGATTGACCCGGACGGTGCGCTCGAACTGGGCCATGTCGTGGGCCTTGATCTCGCCGGTGTCCTTCTTGCGCGAGACGGTCTTCATGCCGGTGGCGATGCCGGCGCAGTTGACGGTCAGACGTTCCTGGCCGTGGGCGGCGCGGGCTTTTTCGAAGGCCGCAGCGACCGAGGCGTCGTCGGTCACGTCCACCTTGCAGAAGACGCCGCCGATTTCCTTGGCGACCTCTTCGCCGCGCTCTTCGTTCAGGTCGAACAGGGCGACCTTGGCGCCGGTGGCGGCGATGGAGCGGGCCGTGCCTTCGCCCAGGCCCGAGGCGCCGCCCGTGACCACTGCGGCGATACTGCTGTCGAGTTTCATCCCGTTCGTTCCTATGTTTCTGTGAACCAGAGTTTCGATTGAGGATTTAGCGGCCATGCCCGGCAAAGCCAAACCCATCTCGCCCGAAGACGCGCTGGACCCGTCGAAGGCCCTCGTGCCGTCGGTCGTCAAGGTCAATGAGGTGCGCGTGTCCAGGGGCTTTTGGCCCAAGATCCGGCGCACGGCCGCCCGCATCCCCTTCGCCGATCAGGCCCTGGCGGCCTGGTACGCCGCGCGCGATCCCGCCACGCCCCTTCCGGCCAAGGGGATGATCTTCGCGGGTCTGGCCTATTTCGTCCTGCCGATCGACGCCATCCCCGATATTTTCGCCGGCATCGGCTACACCGACGACGCGGCCGTCATCGCCGCCCTGATCGCCACCCTGGGCGCCAATATCAAACGCCGCCACCGCGAACAGGCCGAGGACGCGGTGGAGCGGCTGAAGGGGAAGTAACCCTCTCCCCCTGCGGGAGAGGGAGACCGCGCACGACGGCGCAGCCGTCGTCCTGGCGCGGTCGGGCGAGGGGTCACGCAGACCTTGGCGTTTCGCACAGACCCCTCATCCGGCCCTTCGGGCCACCTTCTCCCGCAAGGGGAGAAGGAAACCTAATCCCCCACCGTCACCACGATCTTGCCCAGGGCCTGACGATCCCCCAGCGCCTTGATCGCCTCCCCCGCCTTCTCCAGCGGGAAGGTCTTCGACACCCGGGGCCGGATCTTGCCGTCGGCGTACATCTGCATCAGCTCGGCCATGTTGGCGGCGTGGCCCTTGGGATCGCGGGCCACCGCCGCGCCCCAGAAGACCCCGACCACCGACACCGATTTCAGCAGGGTCAGGTTCAGCGGCAGGGACGGGATGCCCGCCGGGAAGCCCACCACCAGATACCGCCCGTTCCAGTCCATGGCCCGCAGCGCCGGGTCGGCGTAGTCGCCGCCCACCGCGTCATAGACCACGTCGGCGCCGTCGCGGCCGGTGGCCAGCCTGAACTCGCCCGACAATTCCTTTTGCGCCGCCTTGTCCATCGGACCGGTCGGATAGATCAGGCCGTTGTCGGCCCCCAGGTCGAGAGCGAACTGAACCTTGTCGTTGGTCGAGGCGGCGGCGACCACGCGCGCCCCCATGGCCTTGCCCAGTTCGACGGCGGCGGCGCCCACGCCCCCGGCCGCGCCCAGCACAAGCAGGGTCTCGCCCGGCTTCAGCCCCGCCCGGTCCTTCAGCGCATAATAGCTGGTGCCATAGGTCATGATCAGGGCCGCGGCCTCCTCGAAGCTCATGGCGTCGGGAATGGGGATCAGGGTCTCGGCCTTCACCGCCAGCCGTTCGACCAGACCGCCCCAGCCGGGCACGGCGATGACCCGATCGCCCTTGAACACGCCCTTGACGCCCTCGCCCACCGCCTCGACCACGCCGGCGACTTCCGCGCCGGGCGAAAAGGGACGTTCGGGCCGGAACTGATAACGGTCCTCAATGATCAAGGTGTCGGGATAGTTGATCCCCACCGCCTTGACCTCGATCACCACCTCGCCCGCCTTCGGCGTGGGATCCAGCACCTCTTCCAGCACGAGGGTCTCGGGACCGCCGGGAGCCTTGGACAGCATAGCGCGCATAGAGGTTTCCTTTTCCCGTAAGCCGACATGGCGCGGCCTTCATCGCGACGCTAAAGAGCGCCACGCCCGATTGAAAGAGGCGACAGAAACAGGCTCAGGAAGACAGACCATGACCGCCCTCATCCTTCACGGCGGCGCCGGCGCCCGGCGCGAGCGCAACTATGACGCCGAGGTCGTGCATATGCGTCAGGTCGTCGAGGCCATGAAGGCCCGGCTGGACGCGGGCGACAGCGCCCTGGATGTGGCCGTGGCGGCGGTGACGATGCTCGAGGATTCCGGCCTCTATGTCGCCGGCAAGGGCGCCTCGCCCAATCTGGCCGGCGCCTATGAGCTGGACGCCAGCCTCATGGACGGATCGACCCGTCGCGCCGGCGCCGTCGCCGCGCTTCAGGGCTTCCGCAATCCGGTGGTTGCCGCCCGGGCGGTGATGGACAAGACCCCGCACGTCCTGCTGGTCGGCGAGGGCGCGGCCCTGTTCGCCCAGGACCAGGGACTGGAGCCGATCGCCGACGAGACGGCCTGGTTCACCGGCGCCGGTCAGGGCGAGGACAATCATCCGCCGGGCACGCTGAGCCACGGCACCGTCGGCGCCTGCGTCCTCGACAGCCAGGGCCGCCTCGCCGCCGCCACCTCGACCGCCGGGGTCTTCGGCAAGATGCCGGGCCGGGTCGGCGACACCCCGATCCCCGCCGCCGGAACCTGGGCCGACGGCCACGCCGCGACCTCCTGCACCGGCCAGGGCGAATATTTCATCCGCGTCGCCGCCGCCGCCCAGGTCGCCTGGCGCGTGTCGGCCGGCCAGACTTTGGCCGCCGCGACCCAGGCCGTGATCGACGAGATCGGATCGCTGAACGGCGACGGCGGCCTGATCGCCCTGGACGCCGCCGGAAACATCGCCTGCCCCTTCAACAGCCAGGGCATGAAGCGCGCCTGGCTGACGCCACAGGGCGAAATCGGCGTCGAGGTGTTCGGGCGCTGAAGATTACAGCTCCGTAAGGTGCGTGGCGGCAGATCGCTGGTACGGTTCGGACGCCCGGCGTTCCGGGCTGGGAGACCTGCATGAAAATTCGCCTGTCCGTCACCGTCGCCGCCTCGGCCCTGTTGCTGGGACTGACCGCGCCCGCCTTCGCCGCGCCCGCCACCGCCGCCGCGGCCGCCGCCGCAGTTCAGGCGCCCCAGGGTGGCGTCGCCGTCCCGCCGCTGGGCTTCGCCCGCCGGGTGCTGCCGAACGGGCTGGAGGTCTATACGGCGCGCGACGCCGACACCTCGAACGTGACGGTCCAGGTCTGGTACAAGGTCGGGTCCAAGGACGATCCCGCCGGCCGGTCGGGCTTCGCCCACCTGTTCGAACACCTGATGTTCAAGGCGACGAAGAACCTGCCGCCGGAGACCTTCGACCGGCTGACCGAGGACGTGGGCGGGTCGAACAACGCCTTTACCGCCGACGACACCACCGCCTATTTCGAGACCGTCCCCGCCAACCATCTGGAGCGGATGCTGTTCGCCGAGGCCGAGCGCATGGGCTCGCTGGTCGTGGACGAGCCGACCTTCGTCGCCGAGCGCGACGTGGTGAAGGAAGAATACCGCCAGCGGATCCTGGCCAACCCATACGGCCGTCTGTTCGGCCTGTTCGTACCCGAGACCCTGTATCAGGAGAGCCCCTATCGCCGTCCCGGCATCGGCTCGATCGAGGAGCTTGAGGCCTCGTCCCTGGACGACGTGCTGCGCTTCCACGCCACCTATTATCGGCCCGACAACGCCTATCTGATCGTGGCGGGCAATTTCGACCAGGCCCAGCTGGACCGCTGGATCGACCAGTATTTCACCCCGCTGAAGAACCCGACCACGCCGCTCCCGGCCAACAACGTCGTCGAACCCGAGCCGACCGGACCGCGCGACGTCACCTATCACGCGCCGAACGTGCCCCTGTCCGCCGTGGTCCTGGGCTGGCCGACGGTCAAATACGCCGACGCAGACCGCGCCGCCCTGACCGTGCTGGACGGCGTGTTGTCGACCGGCGAGAGCAGCCGGCTGTATCGCTCGCTGGTCTATGATCAGCAGATCGCCGCCCAGATCGGCTCAAACCCCGACTTCGCCCAGCAGGCCGGCAATCTGACCGCCCTGGCCATTATGGCCCAGGGTCATACGGCCGAAGAAGGGATCGCGGCCCTGAACGCCGAGATCGCCAAGCTGCGCGACGCCCCCGTAACCGCCGCCGAACTGGCCGAGGCCAAGAACGAGATCGTCGCCAACACCCTGCGCAGCCGCGAAACGGTCGACGACCGCGCCGTCGCGCTCGGTTTCGCCCTGATCAACACCGGCGACGCCGCCGCGGCCGACCGCGAGATCGCCCAGATCCAGGCCGTCACCGTCGCCGACGTCCAGCGCGTGGCCCGCAAATATCTGACGCCCCAGCGCCAGTCGACGATCCGCTATCTGCCGGCCGACGAGCAGAACCCGCCCTCGGTCCAGAAGATGAATGTGGGCGCTCCCGTCGCCGTCGCCGATCTGGCCCCGGCCGGAACCCCCGCCGTCCTTCTGCCCGAGGCCGAGCGCGCCGCCCTGCCCCAGCCCGGGCCCGAGGTGGCGCCGTCCACGCCCGCCGTCGCCGACTTCCGCCTGGCCAACGGCCTGCGCGTCCTGGTGGCTCCCACAGACGGCCTGCCCCTGGTCTCGGCCCGTCTCAGCTTCGACGCCGGTTCGTCCGACGATCCTTCGGACAAGGCGGGCGTGGCCATGTTGACGGCCGCCCTGCTGACGCAAGGGACCAAGACCAAGTCGGCGCCCGAGATCGCCACCGAAATCGAACAGCTGGGCGCCGCCGTCGGCGCCGGGGCGGGCGTCGACTTCTCGAACGTCTACGCCAACGCCCCCGTCAACGCCTTCCCCCAGACGGTCGCCCTGATGGCCGATCTGGTGAAGAACCCGACCTTCGCGGCGGAAGAGCTGGAGCGTCAGCAGGCCCAGGCCCTGGACGGGCTCCGCGTCGCCCTCAGCCAGCCGGGCTCGATCGCCAGCATGACGGTCGGCCGGGTCGTCTATGGCGACGCCCCCTATGGCGCGCCCGGTTCCGGCACGGTCCAGTCGGTGCCGACCATCACGCCCGCCGACGTCGCCGCCTTCCACGCCGCCCGCTATCGCCCGTCGGACGCGACCCTGGTCTTCTCTGGCGACATCACCCCCGCCGCCGCCCGCGCCCTGGCGCAACAGGCGTTCGGCGACTGGCGTCCGGCGGGTCAGGCCCCGGCGCCGACCGCCGATCCCGCCGGCCAGCCCCAGCCCCCGCGCGTCATCGTGGTCAATCAGCCGGGCGCGGGTCAGGCCGCCGTCATCGCCGCCATTCGCGGCGTGTCGCGCACCGATGCGGACTATTTCCCGCTGACGGTCGGCAACACCCTGCTGGGCGGCGGATTCTCGTCGCGGCTGAACCAGGAGATCCGCATCAAGCGCGGCCTGTCCTATGGGGCCGGATCCTCGCTGGGCGCCCGGGCCGATGACGGCGTCTTCACCGCCTCGACCCAGACCAAGAACGAGACCGCCGACGAGGTGGCCGAACTGATCCTGGCCGAGGTCGCCAAACTGGGCGCCGAGACCCCGACCCAGGACGACCTGGCCCCGCGCCGCGCCACCCTGATCGGCGGTTTCGGCCGGTCGCTCGAAACGGTCGACGGCCTGGGCTCCCTGGTCGCCAACCTGGCCCTGTACGACCTGCCGATGAGCGATCTCGCCGCCTACGCCGGCCGCATCCGCGCCGTCACGCCCGAACAGGTCCAGGCCGCCTTCGCCGAACACCTGCCGATCAATCGCGCCAGCCTGGTGGTCGTCGGCGACGCCTCGCTGTTCCTCGACGACCTGCGCGCCAAACACCCGAACCTCGAGGTCATCGAAGCCAGCGACCTGAACCTGAACACCGGTTCGCTGAAGTAGGCGCCGTGGCTCCTCCCCGCTTCGCGGGGAGGAGACATTGGTTTCACGCCGACAGGCAGACCACCTGGGCCACGCGCAGGTCGCGCCGCAGCGCATCGGCGACCCGGCCATAGTTGTCGATCGTCACCGGCTCGCCCAGGGCGACCTCGTCCGCCCGCTGCTCGCCCCGGATGGCGGGGGCGAAGGATTCCGGCGCCGTGGTGTAGATCCGGCCCCGGCGCGGCGCCTCGGCGATGGTGACCCCGACCACCCGGCCGCGTCCGTCCATCACCGGCGCGCCCGACAGGCCGGACAGCGTGCCTTCCAGCCCATCGGTGCGCCCGACCTCGGCCCAGGCCAGGACCGGCTCGTCATGGGCGCCACGCCCGAACACCTTCAGGGTCTCGCGACCCAGCAGGCGCGAAGTCACTTCGCCGGCGCGGCCCTGGGGGAAGCCGGGATGAAAGGCGCGTTGCCCCTTGCGCAGGGGCGTGTCGGCGGCGACCGGCAGGGCCGTCGGGCCGCCATCTGTGATCAGCAGCGCGACGTCGGCGCGGGGCGCCAGCCGCACGTCGGCCGCCACGGCCCGGCCCCCGCCCACCACCAGGGCCGGCCGACGACACCCCTCGACCACATGGCGGGCGGTGACCCAGCGGCCCCGACCGGCGATGGAGAAGGCGGTGCCGGACGACGGCTGGAACGGCGTATCGGGCGCATCGAGGGTGACGGCCGAATCGAACGGGGTGATGGGGCCCAGCAGGGCGCCTTCGATCTCGTCGGGCGGCGGCGGCGCGGGCGGGGCGTCGGCGTTCTCGCGGCGGCCCAGCGACACCGCCAGCAGCACGCCCGCGACCGCGCTGTAGATGGCCCAGTCCGGCAGGCGGGGAAACTGCATCCCGCCGTCAGCCCGTCAGCGAGGCGGACAGGATCAGGGCCGTCGCCAGCTTGGCCCCGACCAGGACCACGGCGGCCGAGACCTCGCCGTCCTTGATCCTCTGCGGCAGGCCGTGAAGCATCAGGTCGACGATGCGGAAGGCCAGCAGTTGCAGCACCAGGGTCGCGACGCCCCAGATGGCCACGTCCCGCACCGAGGTCGAAACCGACAGGGAGACGGCCAGCGGAATGGCCAGGCCGACCAGAATGCCGGCGAAGGCGACGGCGGCGGCCGGATTGCCCTCGCGGATCAGGGCGATCTCCTTCCACGGCGTCAGCAGCGCATAGACCGCCGCCCCCGCCGCGAGCAGCAGCAGGGTGACGATCAGGTGCATGACCATGACCGGAAAGCCCGAGGCGAAAGCCTGCACCTCGGCGCTCGACAGGACATTCGACAGGGACGGATCCATGACCAGACGCCTTGCCCGATTGTCGCCCCAATCCGCAAGCGCCTCACGGACACAGTGCGTGACATTATGTGTCGGAGACGGGTCTCCTCCGCTCGCGAGGGCAGGCGTTCTGTCCGCGTCGCTGAAGCCCTGGGTGTCGCAAAGCCCCACCGCGCGGCCATTCACGCTGCGCCGCGAGGCGACAGTATGCTATCCCCCGCCCGTGTCCGACCGCCTGAAAACCTTCATCCGCCAGCGCGCGGCCGAGCTCGGCTTCGACGTCTGCCGGTTCGCCTCGGCGGCCGACGCCTGGCCGGCGGGCGAGCGGCTTCGCCAGTTCGTGGACGAAGGTCGCCACGGCGATATGGACTGGATGGAGACGACGCTCGACCGCCGTCGCCATCCCACAGCCATGTGGGACCAGGCGCGGACCGCCATCGTCCTGGGCATGAATTACGGCCCGGACGATAACCCGTTGGAGCAGTTGGCCGACCGTTCGGGCGGATACATCTCGGTCTATGCGCGCGGCGACGACTATCACGACCTTATCAAGGGCCGGCTGAAACAGCTGGCGGGCCAGATCGCGGCCCGCAATGGCGCCGATCTGAAGGTCTTCGTCGACACCGCCCCCTTGATGGAAAAGCCGTTGGCCCAGCGCGCCGGCCTGGGCTGGCAGGGCAAACACACCAATCTGCTCAGCCGCACCCACGGCAACTGGCTGTTTCTGGGCTCCATCCTGACCGTCGCCGAGATCGAGCCGGACGAGGCCGAGACCGAACACTGCGGCCGCTGCACCGCCTGTCTGGACGCCTGCCCGACGAACGCCTTCCCCGCCCCGTTCCAGCTCGACGCCCGGCGCTGCCTCTCCTATCTGACGATCGAGTTCGCCGGTGCCTGGCCGGTCGAGTTCCGCACCCTGACCGGGTCGCGCATATACGGTTGCGACGACTGTCTGGCCGTCTGTCCGTGGAACAAGTTCGCGCAAGAGGCGCGCGAAATCCGGCTGGCGCCCCGCCCCGCCTTCCAAAGCCCGCGCCTGGCCGACCTGCTGGCCCTCGACGACGCCGACTTCCGCGCCCTGTTCACCAAGAGCCCGGTCAAGCGGATCGGCCGCGATCGGTTCCTGCGTAACGTCCTCTATGCGGTCGGCAATTCCGATGACGCCTCCCTGATCGCCCCGACGCAGCGTCTGCTGAACGACCCTTCGCCCCTGGTGCGCGGGGCTGCGGTCTGGGCCCTGTCGCGTCTGCTGCCGAGCACTGCATTCGCCGCCCTATCCGAAGCCGCTTCCGAAACGGACGCCGAGGTTCTGGCCGAATGGCGCCGCCTCTGATGTCGGGTTGCGGACTCCAACCCTCCTAATTCTGCGAACGGACTCGCCTGTTTTCAAAGGCTTGACTGCATCGAGCGACAATCAACCCGCCAGGGCTGAAACCTGGGCTAGGATGAGCGTTGGTCTTTGACATCGCCGCAGGATTGGGACGGAGTTGCACTCGAATTGCACAGTGCAATTGAGCCATCTCATATTTTCAAACAAACACAACAACTTACGGGATATTGCACTCCATTGCACTGATTTCACCCTCCAGTGCAATTCGCCCCCTTCCCCTGTCTCCTCCCCGCTCGGCGGGGAGGTGGCGCGACGCTTCTTCAGCGTCGTGACGGAGGGGTTCTTCACCGCATCACCAGCGCCCGCGGGACGTCCAGAGCCCCTCCACCCCCGCGCAAGAGGCGCGGCGGTCCCTCTCCCCGCAAAGCGGGGAGGAGACGGTGGGGCCGCGAGATCTGTCTCCTCCCCACATCGTGGGGAGGTGGCGCGGCGCTTCTTCAGCGCCGTGACGGAGGGGCTCTCACCCCATCCCCGTCCCCACGCCCGACCCACCGCCCGGCACCGGCGCCACGTCCAGCAGTTTCAGCCGGAAGATCAGCACCGAATTGCTCGGGATCTTCGGGCTGCTGTCCTCGCCATATCCAAGCTCCGGCGGCACATAGAGGATCCATTCGTCGCCGACCCGCATCTTCTGCAGCGCCTCGGTCCAGCCGGCCACCACCGCCTCGGGCGTGAACACCGCCGGCGCCCCGCGCGCGAACGAACTGTCGAACACGGTGTCGTCAGCCAGCTTGCCCTCGTAATCGACCTTGACGAGGTCGTTGCGGTCCGGGCTGACGCCGCCGGCCGGTCCCGACTGGACGACCTTGTACTGCAGCCCGCTCGGCAGGGTCTGGACGCCCTCGGCCTTGGCGTTCTTCTCCATGAAGGCGGCGGCCTCGGCCTTGCCCGCGTTCGGATCAACCGGCTCCGACCGGCCGCAGCCCGCCAGCATCAGAACGGCGACGACGGCCGCCCTACCCCATCCGAAGTTCATAGCCGCGTTCCTTCAAGGCCTCGCCGATCTCGTCGGCGTGGGCGCTATCGCGCGTTTCGACCATGATGTCGAACTCGGCGCCCTTGGCCGGCACGTCCAGCGCCAGGCGGTTGTGGACCACGTCGATGATATTGCCGCCCAGGCCGCCGATCACCGCCGCCATGGCCGACAACATGCCCGGCCGGTCGTCGCCCAGGATACGGTAGACGATAAGCCTCCGTTCACGGACCATCTCCCGGTTCAGCACCACGGCCAGCATCCGCGCGTCGATGTTTCCGCCGCACAGCTCCAGCCCGACCTTCATCCCCTTGAACCGATCCGGATAGGCCAGAAGCGCCGCAAGGCCCCCGGCGCCCGCCCCCTCCGACACCGTCTTCTCATAGGTGACGTAATGGGCTACCGCCCGTTCGAAGTCCGCCTCCTCGCAGACGAAGACCTCGTTCACCAGCGGATCGGCCAGGGCGAAGGGGATGTCGCCGACCGCCTTGATGGCTATGCCCTCGGCTATGGTCTGGCCGGTGCAGACCGGCGGCTTGCCCGCCCGCCGTGCGGTGAAGGACGGGTATCGCGCCGCCTCGACCCCGAACACCTTGATCTCCGGCTTAATCGCCTTGGCGGCGATGGCGCATCCGGCGATCAGGCCGCCGCCGCCGATCGGGATGATCAGGGCCTCGATCTCGGGCGCATCCTCCAGAAACTCGATGGCGCAGACCCCCTGGCCCGCTACGATCCCTTCGTCGTCGAAGGCCGAGACGAAGACGTATCCCTTTTCCGCCTCCAGCCGCTGGGCCGCCTCGGTCGAGCCGGTGAAGTCCAGCCCCTCGATCACCACCGTGGCCCCGTGGGACCGGGTGCCGTTGATCTTGGCGAAGGGGGTGCCCTCCGGCATGACGATGGTGACCGGCACGCCAAGCCGACCGCCGTGATAGGCCAGGGCCTGGGCATGGTTCCCGGCCGAGGCCGCCACCACGCCGCGCTTGCGCTCCTCCGGCGTCAGCAGCAGCAGCCGGTTCAGCGCCCCCCGCTCCTTGAAACTGCCGGTGAACTGCAGATTGTCGAACTTGACCCAGACCTCGGCCCCGGTCAGTTGCGACAGTTTGCGGGAATAGCGGGTCGGGGTGCGATCGACGTGACCGGCGATTCGGGCTTTCGCGGCTTCGATATCGGCGAAGGTGACGGTCATGATCGGATTCCACTCTGCCGCCGGGCGCCCCGCCCGACGAATTTTCTCGCGCTTCTTTCGCGCTTTGTCGGTTCGCGGTCCAGAGGGCGCAACCTTGACCGTGGCAGTCGCGTTATCGCACGTGCGATAGTCGGACGGCCGCACCCCCGCGCCCCGTCCCACGATCATTTCCGGCCTCGCCCCCCAGGGCGGCCCGGATCTCCGGAGGAAGCCATGTCCATTCGCCCCCTCGCCGCCGCCGCTCTCGCCACGGGTCTGGCCGCCGCCGCCCTGTCGGCCTGCGCCCCGACGACCTATCCGGGCGGCGCCCCCGTCGCCGGCCCCGCCACCTTCAACACCGCCGATTTCGCCTGGTCGCAACAGCCGGGCCAGGCCGCCATCGAGGGCCGCGTGGCCTATCGCCAGGACGGCAAGACCTACGCCTGCGTCGGCTCGGCCGGCCTGACCCCGGACACCCCCTATACCCGCGCCCGCTTCCGCACCCTGTACGGTTCGACCGACCGGGCCGCCGTCCCGGCCGCCGTGGTGCGGGCCCGCACCGTGCCGGACGCCAACGCCAACTACACCGGCTTCGTCCGCTCCGAGGTCTGCGAGAATGGGCGGTTCCGCTTCGCCGGCCTGCCCGACGGCGGCTGGTTCCTGATCGTGCCCGTCACCACCCCCGGCGCCGAAGGCCCCCTGGTGCTGATGCGCCGCGTTGACACCCGGGGCGGCCGTGTCGTCAATGTGACCCTGTAGTGCGGTAACCCTGCCCCGTAAGCGTTTCAGTAAGCGTTCCCATCCGCCCCGGCCCCGACGGGCCGTTCTGGGGATCCATCATGAGACTCGCCTCGATCGCCGCCGTCGCCGTGGCCCTCTCGACCGCCGCCGTCGCAGCCCCAGCCACGGCCCAGTCGCCGTATGGCGGATACGGCGGGGGATACGCCTCCGGCTACGACGCCTATTCGCCGTCCCGCTCCAGCTACGGATCAGGTCACGGCCATCGCGGCCGCTACGACTTCAACGGTCAGGCGGACCGGCCTGGCGACTATCGCTGCGACGCCTACTGGGACGCCGCCCGCACCGACTGTGGCGCCCTCTGGCGCGATCAGCGGCCCGTCCGCGCCCGGACCTATGGTTACGACGACGGCCGATACGGCTACGGCTATCGCACCAACCTTGGCTCAAGCCCCAGCGTCTATCCGGGCGCCTATGGCCGCCCGGACCTGATCTACCCCGGCGGCGGATCGCGCCAGGCCTACAGCCGCGACGCCTACGGTCGCGGTCGCGATCCCCATCGGATCGACTGGTGCCGCGCCGCCTACCGATCCTATGATCCCGCCAGCGGCTATTACCGCGCCTACAGCGGGCGTCTGATCTTCTGCGGCTGACCGGCTTCGCCGAACATCAATAGAATCAAGGGCCTCACGAAGTTGCGATCCCGGTAACGCGGGTCGCCATCTTCTGGCCGCGACATCCCCCGACTGATCCGCCTACCAGCGGCAGTCCGGGGAGCGCCTCTTGTCCCAGCATAATATCATCGGGTCCGAAGCCTTCACGCGGGGTCCGATGATCCTCATCCGCAAATACCGATCCGGCGGCATGCGTCGCCGCCGCGCCCGCACGGCGACAGCCTTCATCGCCGGCGCGGGCGCCATGCTTGTCGCCGGCCTGGTCGGGGCCGCCGTCGTCTACGGACCCAGCCTCGCCGGCTAGGCGCGACGGGCGGGCCGGCTCAGGCCAGCCACACCATCATCCGCGTATCGGCCTCGGCCCGGCGCGCGCGGCTCCAGGCCCGGCGGGTCTCGCCGGTGTACAGGAAACCCGCCTTCTCCAGCACCCGGCCCGAGGCTGGGTTGTCGGCGAAATGGCCGGCGACCAGGGCCCGCCGCTTCCACTTACGACCCGCCCAGGCCAGGGCGCCGTCCAGGGCCTCTGTGGCGAAGCCCCGGCCCCAATAGTCCCGCCCGATCCAGTAGCCGGCCTCGGGCACTCGATCCTCGCCCATGAACAGGCCGATGACCCCGACCGGCCCCGTCTCCTCGTGTTCGATCACGAAGGTGTTGGCCCGCGCCGGGTCCTGGGCCGCCACCTGCAGCACGAAGTCGTCCGCGTCCTCGATCCGGAACGGGTGGGGCATCCGCTTGGTCATCCGCGCGATGTCGAGGTCGTTGGCCAGGGCGGCGATGCGCGGCGCGTCCTGCGGCGCGGGCGCGCGCAGGACCAGACGCCGGGTCTCGACGACGGGAGAGGTTTCGATGACGCACATGGCATGGCCTCGGTTCGGACCGCCTCCTTGGAGGGCTCGGGCGGTCTTCGAGGCGGGGAAACGCAAACGGGGAGCCTGGTGATCCAGACTCCCCGCGGAATATCTTCCCTGGTCCGGATCGGCTGCTTTCAGGAGCAACGCGATCCGGTGAAATCCCAGACTGCGTTACTCGGCGGCGAGCGCCTGAGCGGCGTCGTCATTCGCCGCGAGGATCGACACATAGCATCGGCCGCCGGCTTTCTTGGTGAATTTCACGGCGCCGTGGGTCAGGGCGAACAGAGTGTGGTCGCGGCCCATGCCGATGTTCTCACCCGGGTGGAAGGTGGTGCCGCGCTGACGCACGATGATGTTGCCGGCCAGCACGCGCTCGCCGCCATACTTCTTCACGCCGAGGCGCTTCGACTGGGAGTCGCGACCGTTACGCGACGAACCACCGGATTTCTTGTGAGCCATCTTGCCGCTCCGTACTCTCTTGGGTGTCCTACCGGCCTATTGGCCTATTTGAGGACGTCCCTGCAATCTGATCTGGCGCCGTGAAGCGCCGGTGAATGTCTTAGGCTTCGTCGCCGGCGGCTTCAGCCTTGGGCGCGGCCTTCTTCTTGGCCGGGGCCTTCTTGGCGGGAGCTGCGGTCTCGACTGCGACGCTCTTGACGTCGGAGTCGTCGGCCTGGACCGTGTCGGTCGCGCCGCGGGTCGCCAGGTTGCGGGCCCGCAGGTTGATCTCGGCCTTGGTCGTCAGATCGACCGTGCCGTCCCACTTGGCGCTTTCGCCGGCGCCTTCGATGCCGGTGATGCGCAGAACCGATTCCATCTGGCGATGGCCGTTCGTGCGGCGATAGCCCTGACGACGGGTCTTCTTGAAGATCTTGATCTTCTCGCCCTTGCGGGTCTCGACCAGGGTCGCGCCGACGAAGGCGCCGTCGATCAGCGGGGCGCCCAGGGTCACGCCCTTGTCGCCGCCCAGCATCAGGACGCTGTCGAACTTCAGCTCCGCGCCGGCGTCGCCGTCGAGCTTTTCGACGACGATGGTGTCGCCCGGTTGGACCCGGTACTGCTTGCCGCCGGTCTTGATCACCGCGTACATGTTGAAGCCTCAGCGCAAACGCAAAAAAGAATACGCCCTCCGGAGGAGACCCCCGGGGGCGAAGAGCGGCGACATATACGGAAGGGCGTCTCCGAGTCAACGCCGACGCCGGAAAAAGACGGTCGTGACGTAGACGAGCGAGCCAAGTAGCTTGCGGGCGCTTTAGACAACCACGAGACGAACATGCCTGCCCATGTCTTCCGCGCGGCTTTAGCCGCAGCCTTGGTGTTCGCCCATCCAGCCGGGGCGGCTGATCCGCAAACGGCTGTCATCACGGCCCGCACCAGCGAAGAGGGTCTGGCGGTAATCGTCAGTTTGCCGCAACCGACGAACCGCCTGGAGTTTCGGCGTACCGGCGGAGACCGAACAGGTTGGCGCGTGCTCACCCCCGGGCTTTCTCTGAGCGGCGATGTGATCACCGGCGACACCCCGTTCAGCCAAGTCGCCCTTGCCGTTAGGCCAGACGCCGAGGAAGTGGATCGCATCTATCCCAGCCTGATCAAGGTGGGCTCCGGCTGGCAGATCTATGGGCCGGCCTTCCAGCTCGCGAACATGTCGGCGCAACTGCGGCTGGAGCCGGCTTCGACGGAAACAAGCACGCCGGAGCAGGAGGAGATCAGCGGCTATGCCTTCCTCGGCCCCCGTCGGCTTGTGTCCGCTCACGACGGGGTGGTGACGGCGACCGGCGAGACGACGCCTACCGAGCTTGCCGATCAACTTCGGAACGACTTCTTCGCCGCAGCCCGCTTCTACGCCTCCGCGCTTGACCGGCCGTCTCCGGGCCAGACGTTGTTGATCTTGTCTGCCGACAGCCCGGGCCCATCGACATTTCGAGGAGATGTCACCGATGGCGGCGTCATCTCGTTGCGATTCCATGACGAGGGATGGCGCGACGCTTTGGAGCCGCTCAGCACCTTCGTCTGGCACGAGACCTTCCACCGATGGGAAGCGGGGTCCGCCCGCGACGTCTCCACCGCGCCATGGCTACACGAGGGCGGAGCGGAGTATGCGGCCATACTGGGGGCGGTATCCACTGGGGGGCTGAGCGAGGACGATGCGAGAACCCGCTTGAGCGCGGCGCTCGACGGCTGCCGCACGACCCTTGACGCAGGAACGCTCAAAGACCCCAGGTTCGGTCGTGGGGCGGCGCCCTATCAATGTGGCGTCCTGATCCAGTGGCTGACAGACCTCGAACGCCGCGCCCAGGGAGAATCCGTTCTGACCCTCTGGGGCCAAATGCTGAAGCAGACCCCCGACGGTTATGGCGTATCCGACTTTCGCGCCCGGTTGCGACAAGACAGCCTTGCTTTGCTCGTGATTGACGAGCCGTCTGATGATCGGTGGGAGAAGCTGCGGAGCGGCCTGACCTCTGCTGGCGTCACTCTGCAGAACAGGCCGTCTGACAACACGCTAATGACGAAAGCCCTTTTCCATGTCGCCGACCAGAATTGCCAAGGCAGCTATGGCTTCTTCAACGATCCCGAAGCTTTGAAGCTGGATGGGGAGCGATGCGGTCCCCTTTCCGGGGGACCCACCATAGATCTGGTCGAGGGTCACGACCCGCGAAAGGAGGCGCGGGCCATGTTCGCCGCCGTCCAGGCCCGCTGCGCCTCAAACCAAACAGTAAGATATTTGACGCGGGACGGTCGCACCCTCGAAGCGCCATGTGCAAAGGCGCTGGCGGAGCCGGCGGCCTGGGTGATCGAGCACGCCCCCAGGCTGTCGCTCCCCTGATCGCTCAGTCCAGCGCGCAGATGTCCGGAAGGCCACGCAAACCGCCCGCGTGATCCAGGCCGTAACCGACCAGGAAACGGTTCGGGGCCTCCCAGCCGACGAAGTCGGGTTCGGGGGCGCGGGGTTCGGGCCAGGGCTTGCGGGCGAAGACGCAGGTCAGGACCTCGGACGCCCCGCCCTCGCGGGCGATCCGCACCGCCTCGGCCAGGGACAGGCCGGTGTCGAAGACGTCGTCCAGGATCAGGACGCGCCGCCCGGCGATGGGGCGCTGGAAGGGCGCATAGACGTCGATCCTGCCCCGGCTGGTCTTGTCGTCGCCGTAGGAGGCCAGCCACAGGGCGTCGAACCGGACATTGCGGCCGACCCGCGACAGGGCGCGGGTCAGGTCGGCGGCGAACCACAGGCCGCCGGTCAACAGTACGGCCGCGACGGTCTCGTCGTCGATGACGGGGGCGATGCGCGCGGCGAGGTCCGCGACCACGCGGGCGATGTCGGCCTCGGCCAGGAGGACGGTCGGCGTCGGGGAGGTATCAGCCATGATCCGAGGCGGATACCGCCTCGCGACGCCCCCTGTCCACCTCGGGCGCGGCGGCGGTCCGGCTCAGCGACCCTCAGCCATGACCGCGCACGCCCGGCGCGACCGCCGAACGCAGGCCGTTGGAGGCCGGGGCGAGTTCCGCATGGGCCTCGACCGGCGCCGCGTGACCCGAGCCGTGATCGGCGGCGGGCGCGTGAGGAGCTTCATGGTCGGGCGTTCCATGGGCGGGCTTGGCGTCGGCGGGCGTTCCGTGATCCGGCGCCCCGTGGTCAGACGAGCCGTGATCAGACGCCTTGCCATGGGCGGCGGTCGGCTTGGCGTGGCTGACCGGGGCGGCGACGAAGTTGACGCCGATGTCGGCCGCGTGGCCGCCGGGGTCAGGGATCATGACGGCGAAGCCCTGGACCTTGCCGGGCAGGACCGGGGCGGCGTCGATGGTCACGATCCTGAACCCGACCTCTGCCCCGTGCTCGTCCAGCAGGGCGACGCGGACGGGCGGGGCCACGATCTCGGCGTCGCGGACATTGCGCAGGGCGCCCGAAACCAGAACCATGCCGGGATGATCGGGGGCTTCCTTGGCCGTCATGGCCTCGAAGTCCAGGCCGATCGGGTTCACCGGCGCGCCCACGGCGGCATAGGCGGCGGCGGCGCGCGGGAAGGCTTCGACCATCTCGACGCGGAACAGGAAGGCCGAAACGATCAGGCCGACGAAGACGCTGGCCAGGCCGGCCCAGACCACGCCATGCGTAGCGGCGCGGCGCAGACGACGCTGCTGTTCGGCGCGGGCGCGGAAGGCCTTGGGCAGTTCAGGCGCGGGGGTCTCGGCCAGGCTGGCGGGCTCCGGCGTCGGGTCCGGCTCGGGCGTGGCGATCACGCGGGGCTCCGGCGCAACGCTCAGTTCCAGGGGCTCGTCGCTGGTCGCGCGCCAGACTTCGCCGCACGATTTGCAGCGCACCTTGCGCCCGTTCGCGCCCACGGCGTCGTCGGGAATGAAATAGCTGGTGGCGCAGGCGGGGCAGGTCAGTATCATGGTGGCTGACTGCGAGGCTGTCGCCCCCTCCCGTAAGGCGCGATCCGCGCCCTGTCCCTGAAACAAGTTCGATGCCGTCCTCGCCACCCAGCGCCGCCGATTCCGCCCCCGTGACCGAGACCGTCCGCCTGTCGGGCGTGGGTTTCGGCTATGCGGACGCGCCCGACGTGCTGCGAGACGTTAACCTCATTCTGACGCGAGGCTCTTTCCACTTCCTTACCGGGCCGTCCGGCGCGGGAAAGTCTTCGCTGCTGCGGCTTCTGACCCTGGCCGACCGGCCGACGACGGGGTCCATCCGCCTGTTCGGCGCCGACGTGTCGCAGATCGACCGGCGCGACATCCCGGCCTTTCGCCGCCGCATGGGGGTGGTGTTCCAGGATTTCCGCCTGCTGGACCATCTATCCGCCTTCGACAATGCGGCCCTGCCGCTGCGGCTGGCCGGCGACCGC
Source organism: Brevundimonas sp. (assembly GCF_013912065.1). GTDB lineage: Bacteria > Pseudomonadota > Alphaproteobacteria > Caulobacterales > Caulobacteraceae > Brevundimonas. Next base: position 10,229 of record NZ_JACESA010000025.1, on the reverse strand, counting down.
GAGGCCGACTACGCCCCCGACGTCGAGGAAATGCTGAAATGGGTCGGCCTGGGCCGGCGGATGGACGCCCGTCCCCCGGCCCTGTCGGGCGGCGAGAAACAGCGGCTGGCCATCGCCCGCGCCGTCATCACCCGCCCCGGCCTGATCGTCGCCGATGAACCGACCGGCAGCGTGGACAGCGCCATGGCCGACAAGCTGCTGCGCCTGTTCCAGTCGCTGAACCGACTGGGCGCCACCGTCCTGATCGCCAGCCACGACCAGGGCCTGGCCGAACGCTCCGGCGCCCAGGTGCTGCGGCTTGATCAGGGGCGGCTCAGCAAGGCCCGGCGGGCCGCCGCATGATCCGCCTGTTTCCCCCTCGCCGCCCCGGCCTGCTGCCACCTGCCGCCGCCGGCGAGCCCTGGCTGATGACTGTCATCGCCGTCCTGTGTTTCCTGGCCTGTCTCGCCGCCGTCGCCGCCTCGGCCGCCGACCGCGCCGCCCATGGCTGGGCGCGTCAGCTGGGCGCCGAGGCCACGGTTCAGGTCCGCCCCCGCGTCGGCGAAACCGGCGACACCGCCGCCGCCCGCGCGGCCGAGACCCTGTCCGGCGTCGAGGGGGTCGAGGAGGCGGCGGCCCTGGATCGCAAGGCGGCCGAGGATCTGCTGCGGCCCTGGCTGGGCGACGCCGTCCTGCCCGACCTACCCCTGCCCCATCTGGTGACTGTGCGGCTGAAGCCGGACGCCCCCGCCAGCGCCGTCAGCCTCAGCCGCGCCCTGGCCGAGGCCGGGCTGGACGCCACCGTCGACGACCACAGCCTGTGGCGCGGCGAGGTCGAGCGGTCGGCGGCCCTGATCACGACCCTAGCCGGCGCCGCCTTCCTGGCCACCGCCTTCGCCGCCGCCGCCGCCATCGCCTACGCCACCCGCGCCGGCCTGGCGGCGGGGCGCGGCGTGATCGAGACCCTGAGCCTGAACGGCGCGACCGACGGACGCATCGCCTGGCTGTTCCAGCGGCGGTTCGCCCTGCTGGCGGCCGGGGCGGGGGCCATCGGGGCCGGTCTGGCGGGGCTTCTGCTGGCCTTCCTGCGCTTCCTGGGCGGGGCGGGCGGCCTGACCCAGGCCCTGCCGGTGACCTGGGGCGACCTGCTGCTGCTCTCGCCATGTCCGCTGCTGGCGGCTACGGTTGCGCTTGTGGCTGCAAGATTCGCCGCCATGCAGGTGCTGGGCTCAGCTGGGGAGAAGGCATGAGACTGCTCGTCGTCATCGGCGTCGTCGCCCTGATCTGGCTGGTCGGCCTGTTCGCCTTCGCCCACCGGGTGCGCGAGCTGACGCCCGCCGACGAGCCCGCCCGCGCCGACGCCATCGTCGCCCTGACCGGCCCATCCGCCGAACGGGTCAACGCCGCCATCCGCCTGCTGGAACAGGGCAAGGGCCAGCGCGTCCTGATCTCGGGCGTCAACCGCGAGGTCCGCCGTCGCGAGCTGCGGGACCTGACGCCGGGCTCCAGCCGCCTGTTCAACTGCTGCGTCGACCTGGGCTTCGAGGCCGAGGACACCGTCGGCAACGCCCAGGAGATCGCCGCCTGGGCCCGGTCCAAGGGTTATGACGACCTGATCGTCGTCACCTCCGACTATCATATGCCGCGCTCGCTGGTCGAAATCCGGGGCCAGCTGCCGGGCGTGAAGCTGACGCCCTACGCCGTATCGACCCCGTCCCTGGACAACAGGCACTGGTGGCGCGCGACGGTTACGGCGCGGCGGATGACGCTGGAGTATATGAAGTATCTCGCCGCCCTGGGCCGCGAGGGCGTCCGTCGGCTCAGCCGCGACGCGCCCGCGTCCGACACCCCCGCCGAAAAGGCCCCTGCCTAAGTGAACACCCTGCGTTCCCTGCTCTTCACCGCCTGGCTCTATCTGTCCATGCCGATCATCGCCGTCGGCCTGTCGCCCGCCCTCCTGGGGCCGCACCGCTACGCCCAGGGCGTATGCAAGCTGTGGGCGCGGATCGTCCTGTTCGGCCTGCGCTGGATCGCGGGCGTCGAGGTCGAGGTGCGCGGGCTGGAGCACGCCCCCAAGGGCGCCGCCCTGATCGCATCGAAACACCAGGGGATGCTGGACATCGTCGCCCTGCTGGCCGTGCTGCCCGACGCCTGTTTCGTGATGAAGAAGGAGCTGATGCCCCTGCCCTTCTTCGGCTGGTTCGCCTGGAAGGCCAAGATGATCGCCGTCGACCGCGCAGGCCACGCCAGGGCGCTGAAGGACATGACCCGCCAGGCCCGCGAGCGTCTGTCCGAGGGCCGTCAGATCGTCATCTTCCCCGAGGGCACCCGCAACGACCCCGGCGTGCCCGGCGACTACAAGCCCGGCGTCGCCGCCATCTATCGTGATCTGGAAGGCCCCTGCTGGCCCGTCGCCACCAACTCGGGGCTCCATTGGCCCGCCCACGGCTTTCGCCGATATCCGGGCAAGGTGGTGTTCGAATTCCTCGAACCCATCCCCGCCGGCCTGAAGCGCGGCGCGATGATGGCGTTGCTGGAAAGTCGCATAGAGACGGCTTCCACCGCACTGCTGGAGCCAAAGGTCCAGCTCGAGCGTATGGACTGACCGACCTCTTCAAGGAACCCCCATGTCCCGCGCCCCGTCCGCCCGTCGCCCCCTTCGTCTTCGCGCCCTAGCTCTGGCCGCCGTCGCCTCGGCTGTCGCCGGTCCGGCCCTGGCCCAGTCCCAGCCCTATCAACAGCTGCGCCCAACGGCGCAGGGCTGGACCGTCGATCTCGGCGTCGGCGCCCTCTACAGCAAGGACAGCAACGGCGACACGGGCTCCGAGACCACGGTCGTGCCGTGGGTCTCGGCCAATTATCGCGACCTCGTCTATGTGAACGCCATCGACGGCCTGGGCTGGAACGCGGTCAAGACCGACGACTTCCGCGCCGGCCTGCAACTGCGCCCCCGCTTCTCGGCCGACGACATCGAGGGGCTGGACCTTGATCGTCCCGATTTCGGCGCCGACGTCGCCGCCTATGCCTTCAAGCGTCTGCCTGGCGATATCGTGGTCGGGGGCCGGGTCAGCCGCGACGTATCGGACGTCAGCGAGGGGACCGAATACTACGCCTCGGCCGGCCATCAGCGCATCACCCCGATCGGCCTGATGAACGTCTCGATCTATGCGCGTGGCGGCGACGCCAAGCTGGCGAACGCCTACTACGGCGTCAGCGCCGCCGAGGCCGCCCGCAACGGCATCGACGCCTATTCGCCGGGCAGCGGCATCCAGGGCGCGGGCGCCAGCCTGTTCCTGCTGGTCCCGCTGAACGACAAATGGGGCGCCGGCGCCCTGGTCAACTACGAGCGCCGCCTCGGCGACGTGGCCGACAGCCCCCTGTCCCAGGAAGACGACACGATCCGCACCGGCGTCTTCTTCGCCCGCCGCTTCGGCGGCTGAGACAAGGTGTTTGGCCCCGACTGAAAACGGCGGGAACTGACCCGGTCACCGGCTCCGTCTTTGCGAGAAACACAGGCGTGTGCCAAGATGACACGCTGGGAGCCGATCGCGAGGTGAGCGTGACGGCTGGCGCATCCGTCGTTCACGGGAAGAAGGGTGTCCATGCCTCAAGACCAAGTCCACGCCGCGTCGCGGATGATAGGCATCCAGTGGGGTCGAGCCCTCGCCGCGACAGCTGTGGTCGTCACCCACGCTATATCTCACCCCTTCGCCTCCGCGCCGGGCGCCAGCCACCTCTTGGGTCGCGTCGGCGTCACCCTATTCTTCGTCATCAGCGGTTACATCATGGTGGTGACGACCGGGCCAGGGCGGTTCTCCGCACTCGACTTTATGCGGCGGCGACTGCTGAGGATCGCGCCGCTGTATTACATTGCTACAGCCGTAACGGTGGCGGGCGTGCTGCTTGCGCCCTGGGCTTTCAAGCAAACAAGCTTCGACCTCAAGCATCTTGTTCTGTCTCTGCTGTTCCTGCCGGCCTATGCGCCTTCCGGCGAAATCAACCCGGTGATGAAGCTTGGCTGGACCTTGAACTACGAGATGTTTTTCTATGTCGCTTTCGCCCTGCTATCGGGTCTGGCGGCCCTTAAACGCGCGATCGTCCTCAGTGTGGCCTTCGGCGCGCTGATTCTGGCGGGTCTGACCATGGAGTTCCAGTCGCCCGCCCTGATTTTCTACACCCGGATCGATACGCTCGCCTTCGTCGGCGGGGTCTGGCTGGCGGTGGCGACCCAAGGCCAGCCTCGATTGCTTTCGCGCAAGATGATGCTGACCCTCGCGACTTTCGCGGTCGCTCTACTGACCATGATCGCGGCCACCTATAATCGACATGACACTAATCCGATGGTCCAGGTCGGGATCATCACGGCCTGTGTGGCGGCCGTCGGCGTTCTGGCTCTAGGGACGCGACCGCTAGAAAGGCACGTGCCCGAGACGGCCGCCGTGCTGGGCGACGCCAGCTACGCTATCTACCTGTTCCACCTGTTTGGGGTCGCCGCAGTGACCGTGGCGATGCGTAAGCTTGCGCCTCCCGATTTCCTCGTGCTCGGCATGGTGCTGGCGGCGATCGCTGGCATGGTCGGAGGACTGGTCATCTACTGGCTGATAGACCGTCCGCTCGACCGGTCGCTAAGGCGTTGGTCGCGGATAGGCCCCACGCGCCCGCTGAGCGTCGAGCCGATCACGCCCTAGCCCGCCGCGAACTCGCTCAGGGCGTCGATGACGGCCCGGTTCTGGTCTTCCGTGCCGATGGTGATCCGCAGGCCCTGCGGCAGGCCATAGCCGCCGACGGGGCGCACGATGATCCCCTTGGTGTTCAGATAGTCGCTGGCGGCGGTCGCGCGGTCGGCGCTTTCGAACATCACCAGCACGAAATTCCCCGCGCTGGGCAGGACCTCCAGGCCGAAGCCGCGCAGGGCCTGGGTCAGGCGCGGCTTCCAGGTGGCGATCAGGTCGCGCGACGCCTGCTGGTGCGCCTCGTCGCCCAGGGCCGCCGTCGCCGCCTCCAGGCCGGGGACCGAAACGTTGAACGGCAGGCGGATCCGGTCGATCGCCTCGGCCACGGCCACCGGCGCATAGCCGAACCCGATCCGTAAGCCCCCCAGGCCGTGAATCTTCGAGAAGGTGCGGGTCACGACGATATTGGTCGCCTCGCGGGCCAGTGGGAAGGCGGTCTCCCAGTCGGCCTCGGTGACATATTCGGCATAGGCCTCGTCGATCACCAGAACGATATGGGCCGGCAGGGCGGCGTGCAGACGGCGGATTTCCTCGCCGCTGTTGTAGCTGCCGGTCGGGTTCGACGGATTGGAGACATAGACGATCTTGGTCCGCTCATCGACCTGGTCCAGCAGGGCGTCGACCTCGGCCTTGAAGTTCGGCTCGGGCGCCAGCTTGACCTCGGCCTCGCAGGCCTTGGCGCTGATCCGGTAGGCCAGGAAGCCGTACTGGCCGCAGACGATATTGTCGCCCGCCGTCAGATAGGTCTGGTTCAGCAGGGCGAAGACCTCGTCCGACCCATTGCCGAAGATCAGCCGCTCAGGCTCCAGCCCGTGCTTCTGGGCCACCGCGTCGCGCAGTTTGGTCGCGCGGCCGTCCGGATAGATGTGGATGTTCTTGATCGCGGCCTCATAGGCGGCGCGCGCCTTTTCGCCTGCGCCCAGCATGTTCTCGTTCGAGGACAGCTTCATCGGCTCGGCGACGCCGACGATGGACGACTTGCCGCCGACATAGGGGGCGATGTCCAGAATGCCGGGCTTTGCCTGGGGGCCTTGGGGCGCGGTGGCGTCGGTCATGGAAAGCCTTGATCTCAGAAGAGGGGGGCGGCGCCGATGACGCCGGTCAGACGGCCGGGCGCGCCGTTCAGCCGCCCGTCCTCCACCTGCACATAGCCCGCCAGCATAAACAGCTTCAAGCCGCCGGCCGCCGCCAGAGGATCGGCGATCAGTCCGGCCTCGGCCAGGGCCTCGATAATCTTGGCTTCGGACCAACCGCTGTCGGTGACCCAGAAACTGCGGTCGTCCCCGGTGGGGCCAGAGACTTCCCGGGACACCAGAAAGGCCTGGGGACGGGCGCGGCGGTCGTCCGGCAGGGCGGAGACGATCCTCAGTTCCGGCTTGGCCAGCAGTCGGCCCCACCAAGGCCGGTCCGGCGACAGGTCGATCAGGGCGCGCGCCCCGCCCTCGACCGCCTTCAGCGCCTCGTCGGCGGCCATGGGGCGTGCGCCCAGTCCATAGCGGTCCGTGGCCAGGGCCTGGGCCAGGCCGCCAGACGTGACCAAAGCCGGCCCGGTTGCGGCCTCGATCCGCCCCCAGACGGCCTTCAGCGCCACGGCCTCGGCCGCCTTGGCGTCGACCAGGGCGTCTCGAAGCGCCAGGGCTGAAGCGTCGGCGCGGTCGCGGGGTCCGGCGGCGACCCGCGCCCGCACGGCCTCGGCCACCGCCCGGTCCAGGGCCGACAAAGCCTCGTCGGGCTGAGCTTCCTCCAGCAGCGCCATCAGAACAGTTTCGGCGCCGGCGCCAGGGAGAAGGGCCCCAGCCAGGTGCGGCCGTCACGGAAATTCAGCGTCAAGGCCACCTCCTCGCGGGTCGCGGCTTCGGCGGCGCCGGCGGCGGCGGCGACGCCCACTGCCCCGATCTGGTTCGCCGGCCCCTGGCGCGACTGCAACAGGCCGGACAGAGCCGGCAGAGGCTTCTGCGACTGCAGCGCCACCTGACCCGTCAGCCGACCGTCGGCGTCGGCGCGCAGGATGTCGCTGCTGAGCGTGGCGCGGCTGTCGCCGGCCTGGAGATCGCCGCGAATGTTTCGGAAGGTCCCGCCGCCCTTGGTCCACTGGGAAAAGACCCCCGCGGCGTCGCCCAGTTTCAGCAGCCCGGCTCGACCGATCGTCGCCTCGAGCTGGGTCGTCAGCTGACCGTCCTGGGCGAAGCCCTCGACCGGGCCGTCGCGACGGCCCTGACCGTCCACCAGCCGGAACATGACGTCGATGTCGTCGGTAGGTGCCTCCGAGCCTTCGAGATGGGGTCGGCTGTAGAATTCAATCCGCGCCGCGCGAGCGATGGGGAAGGGTTCGCCGCCGGGATGGACAGTGAAGATCGGATTGACCAGTTCCAGAGCCAGATTGGGCCAGCGTTGGTCGATGCCGCTGGCGCTCATCCGGATCGCATCGCCGTTGACGGCGACCTTGCCCTTGCCCGCCCGGGTCAGGATCAGACCCTTGGGCGCCACGACCACCCATTTGGTCGGCTGATAGGCATTGGCCTCGGCGTTCAACTCGGGCGCCGACAGGGCGTGGCCGGACGGGGCGGCCAGGGTGACATGGGTCAGTTTGACATTTGCCCGGAACGGCCAGCCGACGATGGTCTTGTCGGCGTACCGAATGTCCCAGCCCTGCTGGCGCAGGTTCGCGGCCTGGGCCTCCAGTCCAGCGTCGATCTGGCGCGTCAGATAGAACCACCAGCCGGTCCAGGCGGCCAGGGCGACCAGCAGGACGATGAAAGGGGCGTAGAGGCCCTTGCGGCTGGGCGGCTTGGAGGGAACATCGGTCATTCGGTCTTCTTAAACGATGCGAAGGCTTGCTCGCTACCATGCCAACGCCAGGCCGCCGCCGATGTTCAGCCCAGAAAGCCGCGCACCGTCTCGACCGCATCGGCCAGGCCCATCCGCTGGACCTCGGTTCCCGGCGGCAGGCTGGCGAACAGCCGGGTCGGGGTGGCGGCGTCCAGCATCACGAACACCCCCTTGTCGTCGCCGCGCCGGATCAGCCGGCCGAAGGCCTGGGCGATACGGGCGCGCGCCAGGGCGTCGTCATAGCCCCGACCCTGGGCGAAATGGCCGCCCAGCCGTTCGCGCCGCGCCTTGTGCAACAGGTCCGGGCGCGGCCAGGGCACGCGGTCGAAGGCCAGGATGCGCAGCGACCGCCCTGGCACGTCCACGCCGTCGCGCACCGCATCGGTGCCCAGCAGGCAGGCGTTTTCCTCGACCCTGAACATGTCGACCAGGGCCCCGACTTCCAGCGGATCGACGTGCTGGGCGTAAAGCGGCACCCCGGCCTTGGCCAGGTCCGGCCCCAGCCGCTCATAGACGGCCTTCAACCGACGGATGGCGGTGAACAGGCCGACGCCCCCGCCCCCGGCCGCCAGGAACAGTTCGCGCATCGCCGCCGCCGTCTGGCGCGGATCGTCCTTGATCAGGTCGTTGACGACGATGACCCGGCTGTTGGCCGCATAGTCGAACGGACTGTCGACCTTCAGAGTGCGCGGCGGTTCGATCAGCCGCGCCGAGCCGGTGCGCAGCCGCGCCAGATCGAACGGGTCCTCCTGCAACGGGTCCGACAGGGTGGCCGAGGTGACCAGCACCCCGTGGGCCGGCGCGATCACCGCCGCCTCCAGCGGCACGGTCGGATCGATCCAGTGGCGACGCAGGGCCACGTCATGGATGCGGCCGAAGGCGGTCTCGGCCGACAGCCAGTCGACGAAGTCGGGATCCGGCTGATCGCTTCCGTCCTCCAGCGCCGCCAGCATCGAGCGCCAGCCCGGCAGGGTCATCCGCGCCCGCCGGTCCAGACCCCGCAGCGCCCCTTCGATCCGCGACCGTTGCGATCCGTCCAGCTCGGCCGCCTCGTCGTCGAGAATGTCCTCCAGATGGCGCGACAGGGCCAGGAGGGGCGCCTCGACGGCGGCCAGGGCCTGGGCCGCCGCCCGCGCCGTCTCCGCCACCGGATCCGTGACCGGCTTCAGCGCGCACTCCATGCCGAACTCGGGCCCGCCATAGGGGCTGGTCTCCGCCGTACGGGCCCGCAGCTGGTCCAGGGCGGCGGCCAGGAAGGCCTCGATCGGCCCGATCGGATTGACCTCGCCCGAGGCCGGGGCGACCCGTCCGGACACGCCCTCGCCCGGCAACGCGGCCGAGGCGCGGATGGCGTCCTGAAGCGCCTTCAGCGCCGCCTCGTTGTCCCCGACCATGTCGCCCAGCCGCTGTTCCAGCCCGCGCCCGCGCCGGCCCTTGCCCTCCGGCCCCCGGATCCAGCGCCGCAGCTCGGCCGCCTCCTGGCCCGACAGACAGGCGGAAAAGGCGCTGTCGGCGGCGTCGAACAGATGGTGACCCTCGTCGAAGACGATCCGCTTCAGGGCCGCCGTCTCGCCGTCCTGTTTCTGGCCCCGCGCCGACCGGGCGCCGTCGAAGGCCGCCTGGGTCAGGACCAGGGCGTGATTGGCCACGACGATATCGGCCTTGCGGCTGGCGCGGATCGTCTTCTCGACGAAACAGGCGCGATAGTGAGGGCAGGCCGCGTGGACGCACTCGCCGCGCCGGTCGACCAGATTGGCCGCCCCCGCCGCATGGGCGGGCGGCGTCGCGAACAGGCCGGGCAGCCAGCCGGGAAAGTCGCCCCCCGTCATGTCGCCGTCGCGCGTGTGCAGGGCCCAGCGCCCGGCCAGGGCCAGGCCGATCAGGTCGCCGTTCCCCAGCTGGGCCGCCTGGACCATGTCCTGCAGGTTCAGGACGCACAGATAGTTCTCGCGCCCCTTGCGGATGACGGTCTTCTTCTTGCGCTCGTCCGGGTCGGGCCACAGGGCATGGCTCTCGCGGTCGATCTGGCGTTGCAGGGCGCGGGTATAGGTCGAGACCCAGGCCGCCCCCTGGTTCCGCTCGGCCCACAGCGAGGCGGGCGCCAGATAGCCCAGGGTCTTGCCCGTGCCCGTCCCGGCTTCGGCCAGCAGCACGCGGGGCCGCCCTTCCTCATTGCGCGGCGAAAAGGCGAAGGCCGCCTCGGCGGCGTAGTCGGACTGGGTCGGCCGGGTCTCGTCCAGGCCCGAGGCCTGCAGCAGTTTCTCCAGCCGGATGCGGGCGCTCTCGCTGTCGACCGGCGCCGACCCCGCCTCGCCGCGCGGCGCCTCGTCCTCCCATTCGGTCAGCCGGCTCCAGACATCCAGGCCCGAACCGCGGTGCTGGCGCGCCCGCACCCCGCCCGCCTCCAGCGCCTGGACGACCCGGTCGCCCCAGGCCCAGCCGGCGCGCTGCATGGTCACGGAGAGGACATAGGCCGCCTCCCGCTCCGGATAGGCGGGCGCCGCCAGTTCACGCAACAGCAGCCCGGCCGCCTCGGCCAGCGCCGCCGCCTGTTCCTCCGGCGACTTCGGCTCGGCCAGCCCCAGCGACAGGGCCAAGCCGGTCGGCGAAGGCGCGCAGAACCGCGCCGGCCTCACGAAGGCGTACAGTTCCAGCACGTCCAGCAACTCGCCCGACCGTGGCGGCGGC
>NZ_JACESA010000024.1 GCF_013912065.1 Brevundimonas sp. | reverse complement strand
TCGCCATACCGGTCACTCGGAGCCTTCAAAAAATGCAGCCCCCTCCGCCGAGCGGGTTACGCTGCGCATATCCGTTTTCCCCCCCCGAAACGGATATGCGCAGCGTAACCCGCTCGGCGGAGGGGGCTGCATTTTTTGAAGGCTCCGAGTGACCGGTATGGCGAACATCCATCCGACCGAGACGCACTCAGCCAACTCCTCGTATATCTGCGGCGTATCCGCTTCCCCAAAGCCCCTTCATCGTCCACCAGAGCGTCCGCTCATGACGACGAGGACCGACGGGCCACCCATTGTCGTTTCCGCCTTCCGAACCTCGGAAGCGGGGCGGCATATCTTCGACAGCTAACGAAAGAGCCAAACAATGCTGCGTCTTCACCACGCCCCTATGGCCTGTTCCCTCGCCAGCCGCTTCGCCCTGGTCGAGGCCGACCTGCCGCATGAAGTCGTCTTCGTGCGCACCTGGAAGGGGGAGCATCTGAACGACGGATATCGCGCCATCAATCCGCGCGGAAAGGTGCCCGCGCTGGAGACCGAGAAGGGCGTGATCACCGAGTCGACGGCCATTCTCCCCTTCATCGCCGACCTGGCACCGGACAAGAACCTGTTCCCGACCAGCCCGTTCGAACGTGCACAGGCTCAGTCCTGGCTGTCCTTCCTGTCCAGCACCCTGCACGTGGCCCTGTCGGCCGCTCTTTTCCCCAAGGAAGGCTGCGACGACGAGGTCGCAAGGTCGGCGGCCCTGGCGCGGGCCGCGGCGGCTTTCAAGGACGTCGATGACCATCTCGAAGGCCGCGACAACATCCTCGATGCGCCCAGCGTGTGTGACCTGTATCTGCTGACCTTCTCGCTGTGGCGGGCGGCGCCTGCGCTCGCAGGTCGCCTGCCGGCCTTCCCGAACATCGACCGGCTGCAGCAGCGACGTCTGGAAAATCCAGCTATATTGGGCATCGTCGGAGAAGAGATGAAACTCAGGTCCGAAGCCCTCTAGGCGTTCTCGCCAAGAGGCGAGCGTCAGGAAAGTTCTGGGCGGCGCGGGTGAAGACATGAGCTCATCCGCGCCAGGCCCCGCCGCCTGATCCCGAAAACCCAACCTACCTTCTGCTCCCCCTCCACGTCTTCGCAGGCGTGCCGAGTAGGATAGAAACAAAAGCCGACGCCGAGCCCCGTGCTCGGCGTCGTCGCGCCAAGATCCAGCCTCGTACATCCGGCTCCCCTCCATGACGGGGACGACGCTGCCGCACCGAATGCGATCCCCCAATGGACGACCGGCGCCCGATCAGGTGCGCGCCGGCGGTGATCGCCGCATGCCCGCCGCGGGGTCGAACCGGGCTCAAAATAAATGACCGAACTGCACACAAAACCGCTTGACGCCCGCCATGGGTCGTATCAAAACCAAACCGTACAGTTCATTCAAAACGGGCTGACAGATCAACTAGGAGTTCAGTCAAATGCACATCAAATACATCGCCCCGATCACCGCCGCCGTCGCCCTGATGGGGACCTCCGCCATGGCCCAGGAAACCGGCGGCTGGTACGTCCAGGGCGATCTGGGCGGCAGCACCGGCGGGCAGATGGACGCCGACGCCCCGATCGACCTCGACAGCGGCTGGGTGGTCGGCGGCTCGGGCGGTTACGCCTTCAACAACGGCGTCCGGGTCGGCGGCGAGCTGCTTTACATGAAGAATGATCTGGACAGTGTTTCGGAGGGCGACTCCGAGATGCTCGGCGCGTTCGCCAACGTCGCGTACGAGTTCAACAAGAAGGGTCGACTTCGCCCGTTCGTCGGCGTCGGCGTCGGCGTCGCCCAAGTCAATTACGATGACGGCGTGGTGGACGACGACGACATGGGCTTCGCCTACCAGGCCAAGGCCGGCGTCTCCTATGACATCAACGAGCGCATGACGGCCGAAATGGCCTACCGCTACGTCGCCGTCACCGATCTGGAATTCGGCGCCGGCTCGGCCTCTCCCGTGAGCGGCGACTATGACAACCAGGCCGTCACCGTCGGCCTGCGCTACAAGCTCGGCTACTAGCGCCCCCTCCCACGCCGACGGCAAGCCCGGCGCCTTCGTCTCGGACGAGGGCGCCGGGACGCGGCACGGGCCATGGCCCGGTGACGTCGCCGGCCGGTCCACCTGGAAATCGAGAATGGACAAGTTCCTCCCTTCGCCCCGGCTGAATGTGACCAGCGTGGCGGCCTGCTGCGCCCTTCTCTATGTCTTCCGCTCCGTGGTGGCGCCGTTCGTGATGGCCTTCGTCCTGGCCATCCTGGTCGATGCCCTTTTGCGATCCAGGTTCTTCCCGAAGATCGGCCTCTGGCCGGTGCGCGTGCTGGTGGGCGCGACACTCGGCGGCGGGATCGTCCTCGGCGGCGCCGCCGTCGTGCTCGGCGGCCTGAGGAGCGTCGCCGAACGGGCGCCGCTTCTGGTCGAGCGACTGGACGCTCTCGCGCTCGAGCTTGGGCGGATGGCGGGACTGGAACAGCCTCTCGGGCTCGACGTCCTGGCGGGCAGCTTCAATCTCGGCCTCGTCGTCACCCAGGCCCTGTCGGGGGTCCAGGAAGCGATGTCGGGAACGGTTCTGACCCTTGTCTTCCTGATCCTGATCCTCACCTCGAAATCGCTCATCCGCGCCAAGGTGATGCAGCTTGCCGCGCTGGGTCCGCCCCGCCGCACCCTGCTGGTGCTTGAGCGCTCGATCCGGGGCGTCGAGGCCTATGTCTGGATCCAGACGGTGACCGGGCTCATGATCGCCGTGGCTTCCGGCGCCGTCATGGCCCTGGCTGGTCTGGACGACGTCCTGTTCTGGACCCTCGCCCTGTTCCTCCTGTCCTATATTCCGATATTCGGCGTCGCCATCGGCAGCGTGGCTCCGGCGCTCTTCGCCCTGATGCAGTTTCCCACCGCCTGGCCCGCCCTTTTCATCTTCGCGGGCATCCAGGCGGTCGCCTTCCTCGTCGGCAATCTGGTCCTGCCCAAGATGCAGGCCGACGCCCAGAACATCGATCCCGCCATGGGCCTTCTCGTCACCGGCGTCTGGACGGTGCTCTGGGGCATTCCGGGCGCATTCCTCGCCGTTCCCCTCACCCTGGCGCTGATGTTCTTCCTTGCCCAGCACGACGGCCTGCGCTGGCTCGCGGTCCTGGTGTCCAACAACGGCGACCCTCTGCCCGAGCTGAGGGGAGACGGGTTCGAAACGCCGGCCTGGCCGTCGGAACGGTCAGCCTGAGTCGCCTGGACGCGACGTCGCAGAACGCCCCTCTCCGAGACTACGGCGAGAGCCTGACGGAACGGCTCGATGATTTCCGGCCGGAATACCAGACATGTCGAGACCCGCTGTGGCCGACAGCGGTTAAGCGCAACAGCCTGGACTACGATGCTTGAGAACTCACTTTAAGGATGCGGAATTTCGGTAGTTGGATCTGAAGGCAACGGTTAGGACTATGGTGTGCATCACCATCACGAACCGATTTACCTCGTTCTCGCCAGCCTCCTGGCGATCTTCGGCTCCTGGACCGCGCTGGACTTGTTCCGCCGGGCCCGTCTGCACGACGGAACCGTTCAAGCCGGGTGGATCGGCGTCGCCGCGGTCGCCATGGGCGTCAGCATCTGGTCGATGCATTTCGTGGCCATGCTCGGTTTCGACCCGGGGGCGCCGGTCTCCTATGACCTAGGCCTCACCGTCGCGTCTCTGGCCTTGGCCATGGCGGGAACGGCGGTCGCCTTTGCCGTATGCGCCCAACCTGGCCGGTCCCTGGCCTCCTTGCTCGGCAGCGGAGCCATCATGGGCCTGAGCATCGGAGGCATGCACTATGTGGGCATGGCCGCGCTGCGGACGTCCGCGATCGTGGGTTACCAACAAGGCTGGGTGGTCGCCTCAGTCGTCGTGGCCCTGGGTGCATCGACGGCGGCGCTGTGGGTCGCCCGAAAAGACTATCATGTGAGACTAAGGGTCATCGCCGCTGTTCTGTTGGGCGTCGGCATAGTGTCGATGCACTATACCGCGATGGCGTCCGTGACCCTGACCCCTGGCGCGACGCCGCAGGGGGAGCCAGGCGTGGAGCCTCTATGGCTCGCCTTCGGCGTGGCGGGGCTTACGATACTGGTTCTCTTCCTGGGCATGGGCGCCAGCCTCCTGGATCAGCGGCAGGCTCTGCTCATGGCCCTGAGGGCCGGGCGCATGGGCTACTGGGAGATGGATGTGGTCCGACGGCGGCTGAGACTGTCGGAGGAAGGGCGCAGGCTGCTGGGCCTGGACCCGAGCGCGCCGTTCGAACAGTCTCAGGTGTCGGGACTCCTGACGCCCGAAAGCGCTGAACATCGCGCGCGTCTGCTTGAAGAGGCCATCGCGACAGGCAGCGACTACACGTGCGACTACCAGATGCTGGATGGTCGCTGGCTGGAAGTACGGGGCGAGATGTTGCTGGACGGCCTCGGCAAGCCTCAACGTCTGATCGGAACCATTCAGGACGTGACCGACCACCGCGCGGCTTTTCAGGCCCTGTCCGAAAGCGAGAAGCGTCAGCGCATTCTGGTGAACGAACTGAACCATCGCGTGAAGAACACCCTGGCCACCGTGCTTTCGATGGCCCATCTGACCGCGCGAAAAGCGGCGACGGCCGAAAGTTTCGCGGCGTCATTCGAATCCCGGCTGCTGGCGCTCTCCGCCACGCACAATCTGCTGACGGCCCAGGGTTGGGAGCGGGCGACGGCGCGAAACGTGTTCGAGGCGGAGTTCGATCGGTTCGATCCCGATCAGGTCACGCTCAGCGGAGCCGACATCTGGCTTCCGTCCGAGGCCGTGCTGGCCCTCGGCCTGATCACGCACGAGCTTGCGACCAACGCTTCCAAATACGGAGCCCTCAGCCGCGCGGACGGCCGGGTCAGGGTGGACTGGTCGCTCGGCGAAGAGGGTCTGGCCGTCACATGGCGCGAGACCGGCGGCCCTCCGGTCAAGCAGCCCGAGCGAACAGGTTTCGGCTCCCGGCTTGTGCGTTCAACGGCCCGCACCGTAGATTTCCGCTATCCGAAAACGGGCTTCGAAGCGGATTTCACCATCCAGGTCAGACAGGACTGAGCGTCCGCGAGCCTGTTTCATACAATCTTGCCAGAGCCTCCACGGTTGCTGTCGCTGAAGCAGAGCGTGGTCTCGATTCAGCCGCTAACGCTCGGCGCTCGACGCGGTCATCTTGCAGCCGGCCTCCCCGCCCTGGAGGCCGCGCGCCTCAATCAGATCGTGGCGGCGCGGACCCGTGTTCCCGATTTTCTTGCAGGCGGCCGACGCGGCTGATCCCGCCTTTGGCGACGTCGTCGTCGACGTTCTGCGGGCCGACCGTGCGCCGATGTAACCAAGTCGCCGGAAGCGCGTTACCGCACAGCTACATTGACGACGAGAACCATGCACGATCAGGAAGCCGGCGGGACCACGCAACAGGCAGCTTTTGGGGTCTCGGGGCTGGACGACGTTCTCGCCGGAGGGCTTGAGCGGGATCGGGTCTATCTCCTGGAGGGCGCCCCGGGCACCGGCAAGACGACGGCCGCGATGGGCTTTCTGCTGGAAGGCGCCCGTCTTGGCGAACCCTCGCTCTATATCACCCTCTCGGAGACGGAAGACGAGCTTCGAGGGACCGCGAAGTCCCACCACTGGTCCCTGGACGGCGTCGATATCTTCGAACTGGTGCCGCCCGAGAGCCTCCTGGACGAACAGCAGCAGCAGAGTCTGCTCTACTCCTCCGACCTGGAGCTGGGTGAAACGACGCGGATGATCTTTGAGGCCGTAGAGGCCAAACGGCCGAAACGCGTGGTGATCGACAGCCTGTCCGAGATCCGGCTTCTGGCCCAGGGCTCGTTGCGCTACCGTCGCCAGGTCCTGGCCCTGAAACACTATTTCGCCAAACAAGGCGCGACCGTCCTGCTGCTGGACGACCTGACGACGGACGTGAACGACAAGACCGTCCACAGCGTCGCCCACGGCGTGATCCAATTGCAGGAGCTGGCGCCGGAGTATGGCGCCGAGCGTCGCCGGGTTCGCGTCATCAAGTATCGCGGCCGTCGCTTCCGGGGCGGCTATCACGACTTCACCATCAAGACCGGCGGGCTTGAAGTCTATCCCCGCATCGTCGCCTCGGAGCATCGCACAAGCTTTGAACGCACCGTGGCGTCCAGCGGCGTCGGCGAGCTCGACGCCCTGCTGGGCGGCGGGATCGAACGCGGCTCAAGCGCCCTGATCCTCGGCCCGGCGGGGACCGGAAAATCCCTGTTCGCCATCCACTTCGCCGTCGCCGCCGTGCAGCGCGGCGAGCGGGCCGCCCTTTTCATCTTCGACGAGGAATTGGGCCTGCTGTTCGACCGGGTCAAACAGATGGGCATCGACCTGGAAACAATGCAGCGCGAGGATCGGCTGCTCGTCGAGCAGATCGACGCCGCAGAACTTTCGCCCGGAGAGTTCGCCGCTCGAGTGCGTCGCTGCGTCTCCGAACAACACATCCAGACCGTGGTGATCGACAGCCTGAACGGTTATCAGGCGGCGATGCCCCAGGAGCAGTTCCTCGTCCTGCATATCCACGAACTGCTGCAATACCTGAACCGACAGGGCGCCACGACCTTCCTGACGGTGGCTCAGCACGGTCTGGTGGGAGAGATGAAGGCGCCGATCGACGTCACCTATCTTGCCGACACGGTCGTTCTGCTGCGCTATTTCGAAGCGCTCGGGAATGTGCGGCGTGCGGTCTCGGTGATCAAGAAACGCGCCGGCCGGCACGAGAAGACGATCCGGGAATACAGTATCGATCAGGACGGACTCACGGTGGGCGAACCTTTGACCGGGTTCCAGGGCGTCTTGCGAGGCGTGCCCAACTTCGTCGGTCAGGGCAGCGGCCTTCTGGGCGAACCCTCTGCATGAACCGTCCTGGACAGCGGTCGGAAAGCACCTTGATCCTGGCGCCCTCCGGACGGGACAGCGCTATCGCGGCGGCCATTCTAGAGGAAGCGGGCGTCGCGACCTCCCTCTGCTCAAACCTGCCGGAGCTTCTGCACCAGATCGAAGACGGCGCGGGCCTGGCCGTCGTCGTCGAGGAGGTGCTGCGCGACAGCGACCTGTCTCCCCTGTCCAACTGGGTCGATCGCCAGCCTTCCTGGTCGGATTTTCCCTTTCTGCTCCTGACCCAGCGGGGCGGAAGCGTCGAACGCAATCCCGCAGCCAGACGCATATCGGAAGCGTTGGGCAATGTGGGTTTTCTGGAGCGCCCTTTCCATCCCACGACCTTGGTCAGCGCGGTGAAAACCGCGCTTCGCGGTCGGCGGCGGCAATATCAGGCTCGCGAACTAATCGACCGAATCCGAGAGGACGAAGCCATGCTGGAGCGGCGGGTCGCCGAACGCACCGCCGAGCTGGAGGCAGCGAACCGCCAACTGGCCGCACAGATCGGCGAAAGGGAACGCGCCGAGAGCGCCCTGCGTCAGGCGCAGCGTCTGGAGGCGGTCGGCCAGCTGACCTCAGGCGTCGCCCATGACTTCAACAACCTGCTGACCGTGGTCATCGGCAATGTGGAGCAGATGCAGAAGCGGGTGCACGACCCGGCCCTGGTTCGCCGACTGTCCATGATGGGCGAGGCGTCCCGACGCGGCGCGAAGCTGACCGCCCAGATGCTGGCTTTTTCCCGCCGTCAGAAGCTTGAGCCGCGCGCGGTCGATCTCAACGACACCGTTCGTAACATGCGCGATCTGCTGCAAAGCACCATCGGCGGCAGCGTCCAGATTCTAGAACCGGAACTGGCGAACGACCTGTGGACGGCGATGATCGATCCGACGCAGCTGGAGCTTGTCATCCTCAACCTGGCGATCAATGCGCGAGACGCCATGGATGTGGGCGGGACGCTGCTGATCCGCACCGAGAATGTCGTGACCCAGGCGTCTCCCTCTCCCGGAGCCCCCCCGGCGGGTCAGTTCGTCATGGTCTCCGTGACCGACAACGGCTCCGGCATGACCGAGGACGTCCTGGCCCGCGCCTTCGAGCCCTTCTTCACCACCAAGGCCGTCGGCAAGGGGTCGGGCCTGGGTCTGAGCCAGGTCTTCGGCCTGGCCAAACAGTCCGGCGGCGGCGTGGCGATCGAGACCAGCGTCGGCCATGGCACGACGATCAAGATCTTCCTGCCGCGCGCGGACGCCGCTCCCATTCAGGAGGTGTCGCCGTACGCCCCCCTGACCTCCGCCTATGGAGACCGTGTCCTGGTGCTCGTGGTCGACGACGACGACGCAGTCCGCGAAGTGACGGTCGACTACCTCGAGGACCTCGGATACCTGGTCATCGAAGCGGGCAGCGGCGGCGCCGCGCTGGAGATATTCGAGCAACGCACCGATATCGAAGCGGTCGTGCTGGATTTCGCCATGCCCGGTCTGAACGGCGCCGACCTCGCTCGGGAGATGCAAAGCCGCCGGCCAGGCACCCCCATCCTGTTCGCCACCGGTTACGCCGACGCCGAAGCCCTGGCCTCGACGCCGGACGACAAGCTGATCCGCAAGCCGTTCGAACAGGCAGAGCTGGCCGACAAACTGTCGAGACTGCTGGTGAAGGCGGCTTGAATCCGGAGTCGTTCAGCGCAGGGCGTCGAGCCAGTGGAATTGACCCCTGGCAATAGAAAATTGGCCTGTGCGTGTGAACATGACGGGTTCAGGAAACAGGCTCCTCGGCCGAAGGCGTGGGGATAGCTGCCGCGGGGATGGTGCTCATGCCTTCGGTGGTGATGGTGAACACGCCTCGCGCCCGGATATCGGCGGACGACGCTCCGACCATCACCTCTATCGCCCCAGGCTGAATACGCCAGCCGTCGGCTTCCCAGAAGGCGACCTGGGCCGGGGTTAGCGTGAAGCGGACACGCTTGGCTTCACCCGGCGCGAAGGCGACCCGGCGGAAACCGCGCAGTTCCTGCACCGGCCGGGAGACGGCGGCGACCGGGTCGCGGACATAGAGCTGGATCACCTCGTCGGCGGCGAGGGCCGAGGTGTTGCGCACCACGACGCTGACCTCGACCTGTCCGCCCGCGTCGATCTTGGTTTGGCTGAAATCCAGATCGCCGTATTCGAAGCGGCCGTAGCTCAGGCCGTGGCCGAAGGCGAACAGAGGCGTGATCGGCTGGTCGCGGTACCGGGCGGTGTCGCGCGTCAGATCCTCGGCGGCGGGCCGTCCCGTCGGGAGGTGAGCATAGGTGACCGGCGCCGCGCCGCTGGCGCGCGGGAAGACGATCGGCAGGCGGCCGCCGGGCGAGACACGGCCGGTCAGGATGTCGGCGATCGCCGGACCCGACTCCACGCCCAGGAACCAGGTCTCCAATATCGCCGGGGCCCGTCGCGCCAGTTCGGGGATGGCCAGCGGTCGGCCGTTCATCAGAATGACGACGACAGGCTTGCCCGTATCCAGCACGGCCGCAGCCAGTGCATTCTGCGCGGGGCTGAGGCCGATGTCAGTATAGCTTCGGGCTTCGCCTGACCGGTCGAAATGCTCGCCGACGACCAGCAGGACGAGGTCGGCCGCCCTCGCCGCGTCGACCGCCTCCGCCAGCGCCTCGGCGTCGGAGGTTTCACGCACACTCTGGGCGCCCTCCCCTGCGGCGGTGACCGCGATCGTGGGGGCCGCCTCCGAGCGGTAACCCTGGGCATAGGTGAAGCGGGCCTGAGGCATGGCTTCACGCAGGGCGGGGATCAGCGGCCGGACATCCTCGACCTTGCCCTGGGCGCGCCAGCTGCCGAGCGACGAATTGGCGTCTTCGGCCAGGGCGCCGATCACGGCGATGCGACGGGCGGAGGCGGCGAGCGGCAGCAGGTCGCCGTCGTTTTTCAGCAGCACGATGGACCGGCGGGCCGCCTCGCGGGCGAGTGCGCGGTGCTCAGGCGTCAACATGGCCTCAGCCTCGCGGGCGGGATCCGTGCGGCCATAGGGATCGTCGAACAGGCCCAGCCTCTCCTTGGCCGTCAGCACCGCCACGACCGACTCGTCCAGAAGCGGCAGCAGACTCGGGTCGGCCTCCACGGCCCCTTTCAACTGAGCGGAATACAGGTTGCCCGCCATGTCCATGTCGACCCCGCCGCGCAGGGCCAGGGCGCCGGCCTCCTGCGGCGTGCCGGCGACCGCGTGGTTGAGCAGTTCGGGGATGGCGTTCCAGTCGCTGACGATCAGGCCGTCATAACCCCACTGGCCGCGCAACAGCTCCCGCACCAGCGCCGGATGGGCCGTCAGGGGAACGCCGGCGATGTCGTTGAAGGCGGTCATCATCGACCCCGCCCCGGCCTGCGCCGCCGCATAAAAAGGCGGCAGATAGACCTCGTGCAAGGTACGGTCTGAGATGTCGGCGCTGTCGTAATCGCGTCCGCCCTGGGCGGCGCCATAGCCGACGAAATGCTTGGCCGTGGCCAGGATCGAACCGGCGTCGGCGAGCGACTGTCCCTGATAACCGCGCACCTGGGCGGTCGCCAGAATCGAGCCGAGATAGGGGTCTTCGCCCGCCCCCTCGACCACCCGGCCCCAGCGGGCGTCGCGCGCGATATCGACCATCGGCGAGAAGGTCCAGTTCAGACCGGCGGCCGTCGCTTCCATCGCCGCCACATGCGCCGTCTGCTGAACCAGTTCCGGATCCCAGCTCGCCGCCAGGGCCAGGGGCACGGGGAACAGGGTCTTGTAGCCGTGGACCACGTCCATGCCGAACAGAAGCGGCACCCCCAGCCGCGACTCCTCGACCGCCAGGCGTTGCAGATCGCGGATCTGGGCCGCGCCGGCGACGTGCAGAAACGAGCCGATCTCGCCACGCCGCACCCGCTCGAGGGCCGCCGCGTCCAGGCGAGAGTTCAGCGCCCGTTGCCGCCCGCCAGGCACCTGGTTCAGCTGACCGATCTTCTCTTCCAGTGTCATCCGACCCAGCAGATCACGCACGCGCTGGGACGGCGCGTCAACCGTCTGGGCGGTCGCGGCGCCCGCCGTCGATAGCGACAGCCCCAGCAGGCCGGCGGCCAGGGCGAGACAGAGCCGTTTCAGAACCATGGCGAAATCTCTGATAGCGTTCTCAACGAGGGTCGATTACCCCTAAGCCATGGTTTGACCGTCGCAAAGCCCGCACCGTTACAGCAGGCTTGGCCGAAGACGACGGCGGGGGGAACAGAATGACGACCCAGTCCATGGGCCAGTCGACGTTGCGACGGATTACGGGCCGGCTGATGCCGCTGTTCTGCCTGATGTATCTGATCGCCTACATCGACCGGCAGAACGTTTCCTACGCCAAGCTCCAGATGGCCGACGCCCTGGGTATGAGCGAGGCGGTCTATGGCCTGGGCGCCGGCCTGTTCTTCATCGGCTATTTCCTGTTCGAAGCGCCGGCCAATCTGGTGCTGGCCAGGGTCGGCGCACGCGTCTGGTTCACCCGCATCATGGCCACCTGGGGTCTGATCACCATCGGACTGGGCTTCACCAACAGCCCGGCGATGTTCTACGCGCTGCGTTTCCTGCTCGGCGTGGCGGAGGCCGGGTTCTTCCCGGGCGTCCTCTATGTGCTGACCCTTTGGTATCCTCAGGCGCATCGTGGGCGAATGATCGGCGCCTTCATGATCGCCAGCGCGGTGGCCAATGCGGTCGGCGCCCTGATCGGGGGCGCTCTGCTGGATATGGACGGCCTTTTCGGCCTGGCGGGGTGGCAGTGGGTCTTCATCGCCACCGGCGCCCCGGCCGTGCTCCTGGCGCCCTATGTGCTTTGGCGTCTGCCGAACGGTCCGGCCGCAGCGCCCTGGCTGACGCCCGAACAGAAGGCCTGGATCGACACCGCCCTGCAAGACGAAGCGGACGCAAGCCCCGACGCCGGCCACGCCTCGGCGTGGCGCGCCATACTGGACCGCAGGGTGCTGCTACTGGCCCTGATGTATGTCGGCTTTCCGCTGGCCGCCTATGGTCTCAGCTATTGGCTGCCGACCGTGGTCAAGGGTTTTGGCGTTTCGAACACGGTCAATGGCATGTTGAACGTCATCCCGTGGATCCTGGTCGGCCTGGCCCTGTGGTGGCTGCCGCGTCATGCCGCCCGCGTCGGCCACAGCGCCTGGCATATCGCCGGCCCCGCCCTGGTGGGGGCGGCCTGCCTGGTCCTCAGCGTCGTTGTTCCGGGCGCAGTCGCCAAGTTCGCCCTGCTGTGCGTCGCCGCCCCGGCCATCTTCGCGGCTCAGCCCGTGTTCTGGAGTCTGCCGCCGACCTTCCTGCGCGGCGCGGGCGCGGCCGCCGGGATCGCCGCGATAAACTCGATCGGCAACCTCGGCGGCTTCGTAGCCCAGACCGTCGTGCCCGCGATCAAACAGGCGACCGGCAGCGACATCCTGCCGATGCTCTTTCCAGCCCTCTGCCTGACAATCGCGGCCGGCATGGTCTTCATCGTCTTGCCCCAGCTGTCGCGGGCGCCCGCCCGGGACGTCGGAACGTGACGGTGCGACCTTAGAGGGCAAGCTCCAAACCGCGTTTCGGCCTGGGTCCGTTTCCCGAACGCTATTCCAGGAACCGATTGACCTCAGCGGCGAAGGCTTCCGGAAACTGGAACATGAAGGCGTGGCCGGAGTCGGGATAGACGATCAGGGTGGCGTTCGGCAGGGCCTGGGCCAGGGCGAAGGACTGATAGGTCGGGATCATCACATCTTCCACGCCGTTGGCGACCAGGACCGGGATTTTCAGATCCGGCGCCCGATTGAGCAACGATGTCTCGGGCGTGCCGACATCGGACGCGGCCGAAAGCATCGCCCTCCAGGCGTCCGCGCTGACGAGAGAGGCGAAGGCGTCCTGGCGCTGGCGGAGGCGAGCGAGATGGGCGCGGCCGGCGGCCTGGCTCGTCGGCGTGTTACGGAAGAATAGGTAGAGGAAGTCTTCTTCCACATTCACCGGCTTTGTGGCGACAGCGATCGCCTCTGGTCGAACATTGTACCCTTCGACGTATCCGGCGCCGCTGCCGGCGATGATCAATCGACGCACAAGGCTGGGGTGGCGATAGGCAAGCTCCTGGGCCATGAGGCCGCCGAGCGAGAAACCGAAGACATCGACCTTTTTATATCCCAGGGCGGCCACAAAGGCGGCCGTGTTGTCCGCCCAGCCTGCCAGACGCGGGGACGGCGTGCCCGAACTCCGGGCCACGCCGGCGTTGTCGAACAGGATGACGGTTCTGCTGTCCGCCAGACGGTCGACGAAGGCGGGGTCCCACTCGTCCATGACGCCCCGGAACCGGTTCATCATGACCAGGGGCGGTCCGTCGGCGTCGCCAATGACGCGGTATGCGTAACGGACGCCGCCCGTCTCGACGAAACGGGTCTCCACGCAGACGGTTCGGCACGATCCGGAGCGGGTCTGAGCTGCCGCGATGGGAGCGGTCGCCATGAAGAAGGCGCCGGCGGCGAGCACGGCGAGAAACAGGGTGGACAGGCGAGACGACGGGCGGGTCATGGGAAGAGGTCCTTTCGTTCAAACGGCCCAGCAGCCGCAGCCCATCGCGCCCCAGAAGGCGCGGCTGTCGGAAGCGGGGGATGGGGATGAATAGGCGGCGGCATGGTCGTGGCCGTGAACGCCACAAGCTGCTTCACAGCCGCAGGCCGAGGCCACGCGGGCGAAGAAGCCGGTCCGTTCCTGAACCTTCGTCGTGTGATAGCCGCCGAAGGTTCGCATCGGGGCCCAGTCGGGGGCTGCAGGCGGGATGGCTGGAGCCAGGGATGCGTAGTCGCCGGCGCCCCAGACGACCTCGCCGCCCAGCAAGGTCAGATCACTTTCGATGCTGGAAATCTCGCTCTCGGCGACCGAGAAATAGTCGCGGTCGAGTGCGATCAGGTCGGCGAGCTGGCCGACCTCTATCCGGCCCTTCTTGCCCTCTTCGTTGGAGAACCAGGTGTTGGCCTCGGTCCACAAACGCAGCGCCGTTTCCCGATCCTGCCGCTGGCGGGAGGGATAGAGGGCCAGACCGCCGACGGTCTTGCCGGTGACGAGCCAGCTCAGCGAGACCCAAGGATTATATGAGGCGACCCGGGTGGCGTCGGTGCCGGCGCCGACAGGCACGCCCGCCGCCAGCATGCGCGAAACCGGAGGCGTGGTCTCGGCGGCCGTTGCGCCGTAGCGCTCGACGAAATCCTCGCCCTGATAGGCCATGCGGTGCTGGACGGCGATGCCGCCGCCGAGCGCGGCGATCCGGTCGATGTTGCGCTCGCTGATGGTCTCGCAGTGATCGAAGAACCAGTGGATGCCGTCGAAGGGGACGTCGGCGTTGACCTTTTCATAGACGTCCAGCGCCCGGTCGATGGTCTCGTCATAGGTGGCGTGCAACCGCCAGGGCCAGCGCTGTTCGACCAGCAGGCGGATGACGGGTTCGAGGTCCGTCTCCATGTTCGCCGGCATCTCGGGGCGGGGTTCACGGAAATCCTCGAAGTCTGCGGCGGAATAAACCAGCATCTCGCCCGCGCCGTTGTGGCGATAGAGGTCGTCGCCCTGTCCGGGGGTGACCTGTCGGCTCCAGGACTGGAAGTCCGACAGTTCCTCGCGCGGCTTCTGGGTGAACAGGTTGTAGGCGAGACGAACGGTCAGTTGGCCGTCCTCGTGCAGCTTCTCGATGACGGCGTAGTCGTCGGGATAGTTCTGGAAACCGCCGCCCGCGTCGATGACGCTGGTCACGCCCAGCCGGTTCAGCTCGCGCATGAAGTGGCGGGTGGAGTTGAGCTGGATCTCGGGGGGCAGTTTCGGGCCCCGCGCCAACGTCGAATACAGGATCATGGCGTTGGGCTTGGCGACCAGCATCCCGGTGGGTTCGCCGTTCGTGTCGCGCACGATCTGGCCCCCGACGGGATCGGGAGTGTCCTTCGTATAGCCCACGGCGCGCAGGGCGGCGGCGTTCAGCAGGGCGCGGTCGTACAGGTGCAGGATGAAGACCGGGGTGTCGGGCGCCGCCGCATTGATCTCGTCCAGGGTCGGCAGGCGCTTCTCGGCGAACTGGTGGCGTGTGAAGCCGCCGACAACCCGAACCCACTGCGGCGGCGGCGTGCTGCGGGCCTGGCGTTGCAGCATCGCCATGGCGTCCGCCAGGGTTGGAACCCCGTCCCAGCGCAGCTCCATATTGTAGTTCAGCCCGCCTCGGATGACGTGGGTGTGGCTGTCGATCAGACCCGGCACGACGCGACGGCCCTTGAGATCGATAAGGCGGGTGTTCGCTCCGGCCGTAGGGATGATGTCCCGCGCCGAGCCGACCGCAGAGAACCGGCCGCTGGTGACGGCGACGGCGTCCGCGTTCGGGTTGGACCGGTCCATCGTCGTGAACCGTCCGCCGTGAAGGATCAGGTCGGGATTCGAGGTTTGCATGGGATTTCCAGCTCCGCCCAGACCCGCCGCGAGAGCGGAGAGGCCCAGGCCTTCGATGACCGAGCGGCGATCAGTCGCCATTGGAAGACGCCTCGACCACAGGCGGCGCGGCGTGGACCTTCACGGCGGCGATCGCCTGTTCACCCAGCAGGATGCCCAGCAAGCCCAGTAGGGCGACATAGGGCGGCGCTGGCGAGCGCACGTTCAGCAGGCCATAGATGACCCCGATCAGCACGCCGACGGCGAGAGAGATAAGATAGGTCTTCACTGGTCCTCCTCCTGACGGAGCAGCGCGATCGGGTCGCTTGCCGGGAAGCTGTCTTCCAGCGCCTGGTCCAGCAGAGCCTCGAGGGACTGCAACTCGGCCAGCAGTTCGCCTTCCGGATTGGGCGAGAAGATCATCTCAGCCCTCCCGCGCGTGTTCGCCGAGCATCGCCTTGGCGTAGAGAAGGCCGATGCCGTAGGCGCCGGAGTGGTCGATGGCGATACCCGTGGTGGCGTCATAGGTTTCGCCGCGCGCCCAGTCGCGCTGCAGCTCGAGCAGGTATTGCAGCGACGTCAGGGGACGGACGCCGGCCTGGATCATCCGCTGCATCGCCCGGTCGTGCGCCTCATGCGAGACGTCGCCCGAAGCATCGGCGATGACATAGACCTCGAACCCCTGCTCGACGGCGGACAGGGCCGGCCCGGCGATACAGACCGAGGTCCACAGGCCGGCGAGAACGATGCGCCCCTTGTCGATGCGGTTGACCTCGGCGATCACGGCCGCGTCTTCCCAGCAGTTCATTGTGGTGCGGTCGATGATCGGCGCACCGGGAAAGGCTTTCTGGATCTCGGGGAAGACCGGACCGGAAAAGCTTGTAGCCGCGACGCTCGTCAGGATGGTCGGGACGGCGAACGCAGCGGCCGCGCGGGCGATAGTGGCGGTATTGGCCCGCAGCGCGCCGACCTCAATGGAATTCAGGGGGAAGGCCATCTGCGACTGGTGATCGATCAGGATCAGGGCGTGATCGGTCGGGGTCAGTAGAGAGCGCGCGGCTTTGACGGAAGCTTGGGTCACAGGAAGTCTCCTTCTGGGGCTTTGAGGAAATCGGCGTCGGACTGGAGGAATCGATGAGGGGCATCCCAGGCGATGCAGGCCTGGGCGACCTCCTCCCAACCGGGCTCGGCGATCAGGAGGTGGGATCGACCGGGAAAGTCGATGAAGTCGGTCTTCGCCGAGGATCGACGCTGAAGTCGGAACGCGGCGCGCGACAAGTAAGGCGTCACCAGCCGGTCTCGATCGCCGGCGGTGATCAGCAGAGGCTGACGACGACGACGCGGATCTACGCCGGTCCCGCGCCAGAAGGCGGCCTGATGAATAATGCGACCCGAGGTCGGCACGACGTAGCGTCCCCAGGTCTCTGCCTGCAGCGCTGGCGGCGCCGCGTTGGCGTAGCGCTCGGCCCACAGCCTCCGCGACAGGGCGTAGGGCCGACGCCACCCGCGCGGCCGCAGGATCGCCGGCGCCGCCGCCCGGAGCGTCAGACGACCAGGAACCACGCCGGCGATCGGCGCGGGGTTCAGGGCGATCCCCGCGCGGCCGAGACCCTGATCAAGCAGCAGTTGGATGAACAGGCCGCCGAACGAATGGCCGACGAGGAGCGGCGGCCTATCCAGTGTTCGGATATGGGCCGCCATCCGGTCCACGACGGCCTCGATTGACAGCGACCCGAGAGCGAGGGGCGGGTCATTGCGCAACTCGGCGGCGGACAGGCCGTCGATCACAGGCCATTCCGGCGTGTGGACCTCATACCCCGCCTCCAGCCAAGGCTCCGAAAACGGAAGCCATGAGGCGGCGGTCACCCAGAGGCCGTGGACGAAGACGACGGGATCTGCGGTTCGCGTGGCCATGACCGTTCTCCCGTCGCCGACCGTTACGCCCGCGCCCGGCGAGCGTGGGCGACGGCCCAGTCCAGCGCATAGTCGGCGACGGTCTCCCAACCTGCATCCATGCAGGTCCAGTGAGACCGGCCTTCAAAGATCTTCAGGTCGGTGCGGGAGGCGGCGCGCGTCTGTTTGCGATAGATGGCGCGGGTCATGCTCGCATCCGCGATCAAGTCCAGCTCGCCGCCGATCAGCAGCAAGGGCGCGCGGTCGGGATTGTCCCAGCGGATGCCGCCGGAGGCGCCGGTGACCCCGTCCCAGTAGACGCGGCCTGCGGTCGGCACGATGTAGCGGTCGTAGAGTTCCACCACCCGGTCCTTGGGCGCGGTCTGGGCGAAACGCGTCTCGAAGAAGCGCCGCGACATGACCTTGGCCTTCTTCCAGCTGAAGAGATCGCTGAAGACCGGAAGGGCCGACACGATCGCGTGCGGCCCCAGAGGCACGCCGGGCGTCGGCGCGGGGTCGATGGCCACGCCGGCGACGCCGCAGCCGCGATCGAGCAGATGCTGGGTGAAGACGCCGCCCAGCGAGTGGCCGATCAGGATCGGCTCTTCCGGCAGGGCCCGGATGATCCGTTCGAAATGATCGATGATCGCCTTTTGGCCGGTCCGCCCCAGTTGCGGATCAGGGGCATGGCGCAACTCGGCGGGCGAGCGGTCGTCGTGGGGCCAGTCCGGCGCCACAACCTTGAAGCCCTTGGCTTCATAGCGGGCCTTGAACGCTTCCCAGCTGCGGCTGTTCAGCCAGGCGCCGTGGATGAGGACGATGGTCTTGGTCATGGCGGTCAAGCCTCCAAAGGCGCGCGGTCGGCGCGCACGGTGAGCATCAGAAAGCGACGGCCGCCTTCACGCAGCGACCAGGGCCGCAGTTCCACCTGCAGGCCTGCCTCTTCGGCGAGACGGGCGGCTTCGCGCATCAGCAGGACGGCGTCGTCCGTGGGGTCGTCGCATGGGGCGACGAGGAGAAGCGCCGATTGATCGGTGCGCCGGGGGGCTGCGGCGGTCAGGGTCTCGATCAGCATCGGGCCTCTCCTCGTCATGACGAACCGGGGGGGAGCAGTTCGTCTGGGAGGAGGATGGGCGCTCTCGGTGCGGTGGCGCCATTCTACCTGCGGCGCGCCGCCTCAGACTTTGGTATAGGCCGGCTCACCCGGCAGGCGGATCACGAAGACCGCCCCGCCTGCGGAATCGTTCTCGGCGTGAATTCGACCGCCGTGCGCCTCCACGATCGAGCGGCAGATGGGCAGGCCGAGACCCATTCCCTCCGGCTTGGTCGAATAGAAGCTGGTGAACAGGCTGTCGGGTTCGACGCTCAGGCCCAGGCCGTTGTCGGCGACGCGAACCTCGACTTCGTCCCCGCATAAGGCCGCCGTGATCCGAATGAGAGACCCTCGACCCGGAAGGGCGGCCTGGGCCGCGTTGATGATCAGATTCACCAGGACCTGCTGCAGCTGGGTGCGATCGCCGCGTACGCTCAGCGGTTCGGCCGACACCTCGACGCGTGCGTCGCGACCCTGAAGTTCGTCGCGGAGAAACAACAGGGTCTCGTCGATGATCTGGCGGATCACCAGGGTTTCATGCGCCGCGCTCTGCTTGGACGCCATGGCGCGGACCCTCGCGATGACGTCGGCGGCGCGTTGGGCGTCCGCACGGATGTTGGACGTGAGGTCGATCGCCCGTGACACGTCGGGTTCGTCGCGCGAGAGCCATCGCAGACTGGCCGCAGCGTTGGTCGTGATGGCGGCCAGGGGCTGGTTGACCTCGTGTGCGATCGAGGCCGCCAGCTCCCCCAGCATCGAGACCCGGGCGGCATGGGCGAAGTCGTCCCGGAGGCGGCGAAGATCGGCCTGGGCCGTCAGGCGTTCAGAGATGTCGATGACACCGACCAGCAGAGCGCCCTGCGCCAGGCCTTCGTGCGGAAAGGCGGCGGTGAACAGGGCGTCGAATTCCGTGCCGTCCTGCCGTCTGAGGCGGGTTTCGGTCATATAGTGGGTTTG
Organism: Brevundimonas sp.; assembly: GCF_013912065.1. Taxonomy (GTDB): domain Bacteria; phylum Pseudomonadota; class Alphaproteobacteria; order Caulobacterales; family Caulobacteraceae; genus Brevundimonas. The sequence goes on along the minus strand of NZ_JACESA010000024.1, from coordinate 14,441 downwards.
GCGTCCGATCGCGGCCGCGACCGCAGCGGCGTAAACGGGGCTGCTGGCCTCGGGCCAGTAAGGCTCGACCGATGAGGCCAGGTGGTCGCGATGACCGACCCCGAACATGGCCAGCGTCGTGTCGTTGACGTCCACCACCCGGGTCCGCCGCATCATTTCTCGGACAAACTCGGGATGGGTTTTGAAATGGCGCGGAATATCAAGCACACCCTGTTCCCGCAGCTCGCGCAGCAGCCCGCCGACCGGGGAAAAATCCAGCTCCCAGAAGGCGGCCGCCATAGCCTGGAACAGGCTGCTGTAGCGCAGCTCCGAGCGTTTTAACTGGTCCTCGACACTGCGCTGCGCAGTCACGTCGCGGCCGATCTCGAGGGTTTCGCCCGGTCGGCGCGCCCAGGTCGCCTCGACCACGATACGCCGTCCGTCTAGGGTGTGTCGTTCGATCACGGCCTCGGCGCGGTCCGATGGTATCGGCCCCAACAGCGTTTCGACAGGCGCGCCGATCGCCTGTTCGGTGGTCCAGCCGTAGAGGATGGCCGCAGCCGGATTCCAGGCGCGAATGACGCCTTGGTCATCCCAGGCGACGACGCTGTCGCGGACGAGTTCGAACAGATCCGGCGTCACGTGCGCCACCCGGTCGTCACGCGGGCAGGACGCCCTCGATGCAGCGGACCAGATCCGCCTCCTGGAAGGGCTTCTGCAACACGCAGACGGCTCCACTGGCCTTGGCGCGGGCATGCAGGGACAACTCGGTCCGCGCCGTGACCATTATGACAGGCGTCTGGACGCCGAGCCGGTCCAGATGTTGCTTCAACTCGATGCCGCTGAGGCCAGGCATCTGGATGTCGGTGATGATGCAGTCCGCCTGTCGCCCCGAAGGATCGTTCAGAAAGGTCTCGGCGGAAGCGTAGGCCTTTACCCGATAACCGAGCGAATCCAGCAGACCGACGATGGCGGTCCTCAACGAGTCGTCGTCCTCGACGACCGAGACGGAAGAGCTGAGGGGCAAGCGGACGGTCTTTCACTAACGCCGGAAGGGGCCCGTCAACATGGCGGCGTAAGAGACGGTGCGAAATCATACTCTGGTGTTAGTCCTTCGATGCGGCCAGCAAATCGGCCATACGGACCAGGTCGGGCAGTGTGCGCGCACCCATCTTCCGCATCGCGGCGCCGCGGTGAATCTTGACCGTCACCTCGCTGATCTCCAGGTCGCCGGCCACCTGTTTGTTCATCTTGCCGCTGCAGACGAGACTCATCACTTCCCGTTCACGCGGCGACAGGGCGGCGTGGCGGGCGCGTAGGTCCTCGACGCCCTCGTCGGACGCGCGACGTGTGCGATCGCGTTCAAGCGCCGTTGACACGGCGTCGAGCAAGTCCTGATCGCGGAATGGCTTGGTCAGGAAGTCCACCGCTCCGCCCTTCATGCCTTGGACCGACATCGGTATATCGCCGTGCCCTGTCATGAAGATCACCGGCAAGAAGACGCCGAGACCCGCCATCCGGGCGTGGAAGTCCAGCCCGCTGCCGCCGGGCAGGCGCACGTCCAGCAGCACGCAGCCGGGACCGGACCATCGCCGGGCGTCGAGGAATTCCGTCGTCGAGCCGTAGACACTGGCGGACAGGCCGACCGACTCCAGCAGAGCCTTCACGGCCTCGCGCACCGACCGATCGTCATCGACGATATGAATGACCGCATCGGACGACATGGACCCTCCCGCCGGGAAGTTGACATGTCCGTGAAAGTCGATCCACTCATCCTAAAGGATGAGCCTCCCCTCCCATCATGGGCTCAGCCGCGCATGGCGATAGCGGCCGGGACTGACGCCCGTGGCTCGGGTAAAGGCTCTCGTGAAGTTGGCCTGACTGGAGAACCGGCAGGCCTGGGCGATCTGCGCGAGACTGTCTGCTCCGTACGCCAACTTTTGCCGCGCAGCGTCCAGTCGCCGTTCGCTCAGATAGGCGTGAGGGGTAGCGCCGACCGTTTGCTGAAAAACGCGCGCAAAGTGGAAGACGCTTACGCAGGCCACGTCAGCCATGTCCGACAGCGACAGGTCCTGGTCGAGATTGTCGTTGATGAAGGCCAGCACACGGTCGAGGCGACGTCGGTCCAGGGTTCCTCGCCCGCGTGGCGGATCGGCTTGGCGCCCGCCTTCAGCGTGGTCCTGGGCGAGCGCGGCGATCAGATCGAGCGCGAGCGCGTCCATGCGCAGGCCCCCGGCCGACCCCTCACAGCCAAGTTCAAGCCGTATGGCGCGAAGCAGGGCCATGATGCGGGAACTGTCGACTCGCGCCTGATAACGCAGATCCTGCGCCCGGAACCCAAGCCCCGCGACCTCGCCGGACAGAAAGCTGTGTTGGGGAATATAGACGTGCAGCACCCGGGGAATGTCGGCCGAAAGCCGAGTCGCTTCCTCGCGGATTCCCGCCGGGCAGAGCCAGGTCGTACCGGGCGTCGCCTCGACCTCCTGGCGCACGCCGCCCGACGCACGGGTGGAAACGGCGTCGTTTTCGTCGCGTAGAATCTGGGTGATCTCGGCGTTCTGGGGCGTGAAAGCCCCGATCTCCCCTGCGCCGTGGCTGCGGATCTCTGCGGCGATCAGACTCCACGGTCGATCAGCAGAGGTGGCCAAGAGGCTGGCGTCCCTGAACTTGGCGATACCATGGCCGTCCATTCCGCACCCCCAGAACGGCGGTAGATGAACTCCACTCGCCGCGCGGGATCAAGACTTTTGTCGGGCCAAAACAGCAATCGTTGAAAAGACAAGCGGACGCTTTTGGGGCAGATTGCCACTTCTGATCCCTGTCGAATTGCGCTCATGCCTCCGCTGATCCACATCGTCGACGACGACAGCCAGTTGCGCGAGGCTTTGAAGGGTCTTCTGCGGTCGATGGACTATGAGACGATGGAGCACCCCTCTATCGAAACCTTCATGCGTGCCGACAAACCTCGGCGGCCCGGCTGCGTTTTGGTCGATGTCCGGCTGCCGGACGGCAACGGCCTGGACCTGCAGGCCCGCATGGCGAGCTACGGGGTGCATCAGCCTGTAATCATCATGACCGGCTATGGCGACATCGCCATGAGCGTGCGCGCCATGAAGGCAGGCGCCGTGGACTTCCTGACCAAACCCGTTCGCGACCAGGATCTGTTTGATGCGGTGGTCGCCGCGATCGGCCGCGACCAGGAGCGGCTAAGCGATCAGGAGGATGCAACGGACCTGGAGCAGCGATACGCCAGACTGTCTCCGCGCGAACGCCAGGTGATGGAGCTTGTGACGAAGGGCCAGTTGAACAAGCAGGTCGCCGGCGAACTGTCGCTCAGCGAAGCGACGGTCAAGATCCATCGCAAATCCGCCATGCAGAAGATGAAGGCGCGCACCCTGGCGGAGTGGGTCAGGCTGGCGGACCGCCTCGCCCTCAGCCCGCACTGAACTAGGAAATCGCAGGCAGGCTGACGTGGAAGGTGGCGCCGGGCGCGGCCGTTTCATCCAGCCAGATTCGTCCCCCGACGGCCTCGACCGAAGTGCGGCAGATCGCCAGCCCTATCCCCATGCCGTCGCTCCTGTCTGATGCGAAGGGCTCGAACAGCCTGGGCCGGACGGCCGCTTCGACCCCCGGCCCACGGTCCGATACCGAGATCAGCACGACGTCGTCGACAGCCCGTAACACGACCCTGACATCGCGGGGCGCGCGCTGGGACCTCATCGCCTGCACGCCGTTGATCATCAAGTTCACCAGCACCTGCTGCATCTGAATGGAATCCGCCATGACCTTCGGCAGGTCGGTCGCCGCGTCGAGATGCACGGCAGCATCGTGGAGACGCAGTTCGCGATCGATCAGCACCGTCGCGATGCGAGCGGTCTCGGCGATATCGAGCGGCTGAACGTCGGGCGGCGATGCGCTGAGGAAGTCGCGCGTCCGGCCGACAACTTCTTGGGTTCGACTGGCGTCCGCCACCGCGCGTTCGATTGCGCGCTCCGCCTCGAGATAGTTGGGTGCGTCCCGGCGCATCCAGCGCAGCGCGGCCTGGACATTGGCGAGGATTGAGGCCAGCGGGGTGTTGATCTCGTGGGTGATCGAGGCCGTGAGTGCGCCGACGGTCGAGATGCGCGAGGCGCGCGCCGCTTCGGTCTGGGCGGCGACCAGCCGGGCCTGAAGGGCCTTGTACTCCGTCACGTCCAGCGCGGCGACCAGGATGTCCCGGAAGCCGTCAAGCGAGGTCGGCAGGGCCGCGGTGAACAGGCAGTCCAGGTGGCTGCCATCCGGGCGGACGATGTGGGTCTCCGACCGATAGAACGCGTCGCCGCGGCCGAAGGCGATCAGCCACTGATCGAAGGTCTGATCGCTGTCCGGCAGTATGCGATCTAGCGTTCCGACGAGATCCGCCTTTGACCGGGCGCCCATGGTCTGGACGGTGAAGGCGTTGACGTCTTTGACAATGACGCGGCGGCGAAGGGCCCGCGCCTCATCGGGACGGGCGGCGAAATGGGCCTCGATGTCATGCACGCCCTCGCGCTTCAGCTTCAGGATGGCTTCGCCGACCGCCGACCAGTCCTCGCGCCATAGAGAGAGGCCCGGCCGTTCGAACAAGGCCTCGCGCCAGGCCGCCTCGACTTCCTCTCTTCGGCGACGGCGAAGCGAGAACGCCAACGCCAGTCCCACCGCGGCGCCCGTCGCCAGCCAGAGGATCGTAAGCGCCAGGGAGTTCGCTACGACCGCGCCGATACAGGCCAGCGCCAGCGCGATCGCCATGGCCAGGTCGGCGGCGTTGGGACTGAAGCTGCGCCGCTCCCGCTGAGCGAGGGTCCAGGCGGGCGCAACGTCGCCCAGCATCGGATCGACGCCCTCCGGGGTCGGCCAGAGGGTGAAGACCTGTTTCTCGATGCCGGACACGCCGGCCGGTTCTTCATTGTCCATTGTCGAGCCCCGGACGACCGCCCGCGTCGCCTGCCATACATCAGAGTACGCCCCGAGGGTGGCGTCCATAATACGAAAGGCCAAGCCGGATGGCTGAATGGCCGAATGGGCAGCGGCTCCGCGATGGGTGATCGTGGATCGATCCCGACTGATGGAGACCGTCAATGACCGTTGCTGATCCCGCCGCCCCCTCAGGCCTCTCCCGCCGGGGCGTCCTTGCCGCCGCAGGCGCGCTGGGCCTTTCGGTCTCCCTGCCGGTTTCGTCCCTCGCTCAGGGGCAATCCGCCCCGCCCCCTGCTGGAGAAGACATCATGCCCTTCATCACCACCTCAGACGGTACGCAGATCTTCTACAAGGACTGGGGTCCCAAGGACGCCCAGCCGATCGTGTTCCACCACGGCTGGCCGCTCAGCGCCGACGACTGGGACAATCAGATGATGTTCTTCCTGGCTCAGGGGTATCGCGTGATCGCCCACGACCGCCGGGGCCATGGGCGCTCCACCCAGACCTGGACAGGCAATGAGATGGACACCTACTCCGCCGACGTTGCGGCGCTCGCCACTGCTCTAAATCTGCGCGACGCCGTCCACATCGGCCACTCTACCGGCGGCGGAGAAGTCGCCCGTTACGTTGGACGCTATGGCGGCGATGGGCGCGTGGCCAAGGCGGTGCTGATCGGCGCGGTGCCGCCCCTGATGCTCAAGACTGCGAACAATCCGGGCGGCCTGCCGATCGAGGTGTTCGACGGCTTCCGCGCCGCCCTGGTCGCCAATCGCGCGCAGTTCTATCGCGATGTGCCCTCGGGTCCGTTCTACGGCTTCAACCGGGCTCCGGCGACCCTGCAGGAAGGCGTCGTCGCCAACTGGTGGAGGCAGGGCATGATGGGCGGCGCCAAGGCCCACTACGACTGCATCAAGGCCTTCTCCGAAACCGACTTCACCGACGACCTCAAGGCCATCACGGTGCCGACGCTGGTGATGCATGGCACGGACGATCAGATCGTCCCGATCGGCGCGTCCGCTCGTCTGTCGGCGCCGCTTCTGCGCAATGCCCAGACCAAGATCTATGAGGGCTTGGGCCACGGACTGTGCACCATCAACCCGGACGTCGTGAACCCGGACCTTCTGGCCTTCATCCGCAGCTAGATGCCGGCCGACGGTGGGTCTTCGTAATCCGATGGCCGCTTATCGCGCATTCAACAAATCCAATGGCGACCCCGGCAGGACTCCAACCTGCGACCTCGGCTTTAGGAAAGCCTTGCTCTATGCGGCTGAGCTACGGGGCCACGACGGGTGAACTAGCGGTTCGTGGCGCGGGGGGGAAGATGGGGCGGCGGACGATTTGCGGTCCGCGGCCTCGAGCCCTGGGGAACGGTGGCGACGATTGTGTGGGAAGGCGAGCGGAGACGCTATATATAGCCGTGAACAAATCACGAATCGGACGGTATCGCCGATTCGGTCCTGATTCGTTTCACCCCTGTTCCGCTTGCCCGGGTCCGTCGTTAACGGCCTGGATTTTATGCTCGGCAACGGCGCGAAGGCCCGCCAGCATCTGGTCGATTTCGTCGCCGCCCCGGCAGTCGTTGGCGAGGATCAGGGTCAGGGCGCGGGCGTGAACCTCGACCTGGGGCCAGGACCATGCCTTGGCCGCCACCATCCTGTGGGCCGCGTCGCACAGGATGTAGGCCGCCGAATAGAAGGGCGGGATTTCCAGAAATCCCGCCATGTCCACCAGGGCCGAGGCGATCGCATAGACCTCGTCCGTCGTTTCCGGGGCGCGCCGGGCGCACAGGTCGTTCAGGGCGTCGACCTTGTCCTGAAGGATCAGCAGGGTCCGGTCGCGCTGGGCTTCCAGGCCCTGTTCGGCGCGCGAGACGGCCTCGGCCACGGCGATCCCGCCCGGGCGCGCCATCTGCCGTTGAAGCGATGTGGCGACGTTGCGGATATGCGGGGATCTCATGCGGGGATACTCACAGACTGACCTTCATCGGCTTCATCATCATGTCGATCGTGTCCTGGTCCATATTGGCCTCGACCGCCGCGCCCAGTTCGGCCGAAAGGTCGGTGTCGCGCCGGCCCTCTTCGCCTGGCGGCGGGCCGTAGCTGCGGACCCGGCGATCCGGACCGACATAGTGTTCGGCGTCCACGAAGTCGCGCGACTGTCCCCCCAGCCAGGCGATCCGTTTCAACAGCACCGCCGGCGTCAGGGGCTTGGCCACGATATAGCTGGCCCCGCAATCGCGCCCCCGCGCCACGCGCGCGCGCGCGGCGTGACCCAGAATCATGATGACGGGAGTGTAGCGAACCGGCTCGGCCGCTTCGCGCCGAAGCCAGCGGACGAAGTCGTAGCCGTCCATCTCGGGCATGGCGCAGTCGACCAGGATCAGATCCACGGACCGGCGCTGCACCAGTTCGACCGCCTCCTTGGCCGAATGGCATTTCAGTTGTTCGCGAACCCCGAACCCCTGGACGATCGAACTGAGCAGGTCGAGCGAATTGGGTTGGTCATCGACGAGCAGGATCGTCGTATGCGCCAGATTGATCTTGTCCGGCGCCTTGGACACGGCGTCAGAACAGCATCAGCTCGCCCGAGTCCGACGCCTCGGTCGTCTGCACGCCCGCGGCGGGGCGCAGCCGCACCGCCATGTCGGCCAGGGATATGCGGCTGACGGATTCAGCGGGCGTCGCGCCGTCGCCCAGCATCCGCAGCACGCCGGACAGGGCCTCGAGCCTCTGGGTCAGGGCGTCCAGGGCCTGAGCCTCGGTCAGGGCCTCGGCGCGGTCTTCGGCCGGGGCGCGGCGCACCAGACGGCTGACCAGGGCCTCGACATGGTCGATCCCCTCGCGCACGCGCATCAGTTCGTCGGCGACGGCGACCAGTAGATGGGCGTGTTCGGGGGGGGCGTGCATCAGAACAGCTCCAGGGCGCCTGTGTCGGCGGGCGGACGCACGACGGGAACGGGTTTGGGCGCCACGGTGTCGGTCACGGCGCGCTGCATGGCCTTGCCGGTCACGGGCCAGTAGTGCAGCCGCCGTCCGCCGTCGCCGCGCAGGCTTCCGCCCACCACCGGTATGCCTTCGTCGCGCAGGAATTTCTCGGCGAAGTCCGCATTGGAACGACCCACGTCGCGCAGACTGTCGAACATGCGGCCGCCGCCGAACAGCTTGGCTTCCAGGCGATCGCGACGTCCCCCGGCCTTCAGCACGTCGTTGATCAGCAACTCCATGGCGTAGGCGCCGTAGCGCCGTCCGGCGTCCGTTCCCGCCCCCGAACCTTCCGGCAGAAGGAAATGGTTCATGCCGCCGACGCCGCTGACCGGATCGCGCAGGCACATGGCGACGCAGGAGCCCAGGATGGTGCTCAGGACCACGTCCGGATCGGTCGTGACATGATGCTCGCCCTGCCCGACATGCAGCCGCTTTTCCTTGCTGTCCTTGAGGGCCGAGAAGGTCATGTCAGGGGACCGAAGACGGCTTCCAGCTTGCCCTTCAACTGGGCGACCGTGAAGGGTTTGACCAGATAGTTGTTGACCCCGAACTGCACGGCCCGTTGCACCAGCTCGCGGTCGGCGCGGCCGGTCAGCATGATGAAGGCGGTCTTGGACGTCGGCGGGTGTGCGCGCACGGCGCGCAGCAGGCCCAGCCCGTCCAGATTGGGCATGTTGTAGTCCGAGATGATCAGGTGCGCCGGCTTGGAGATGACGTCCCGCAGGGCGATCTCCCCGTCGGCGGCTTCGCGGATTTCGCGTACGCCCAGCTGTTGCAAGCTGGTGCGGACCAGCGAGCGCATGGTCATCTGATCGTCGACGACCAGGCAGTGGAGAGAAGCGGCGGCGGGCATGGGGGCGCTCCCGGGGTCAGGCGATGGACCGCGCGCCGGAGTGGGCGCACAGCTCAAGAATTGCGGGGGACAGGCGATGGAGCGGCAACTGCCGTTCCACGGCGCCCAGTTCGAATGCGGCGCGAGGCATGCCGTAGACGACCGAGGTCGCCTCGTCCTGCCCCAGGGTGCGGGCGCCGGCGTCGCGCATGGCCATCAGGCCCTTGGCGCCGTCGCGGCCCATGCCCGTCAGGATCACGCCCGTCATCGGCCGGCCCAGACGGGCCACGGACTCGAACAGGACATCGACGGACGGGCGATGACCATTGACCGGCTCGCTCGCCACCAGGCGACAGCGCGGCGTCATGCCGGACGTCACCTCGAGGTGCGCCGCCCCTCCGGGCGCCAGATAGATGTGGCCTTGTTGCAGCGGCGCGCCGTCGACGGCCTCCGCCACCTTCGGGGCGCAGACCCGGTCCAGGCGGGCGGCGAAGCTGGAGGTGAAGGTCGCCGGCATATGCTGGGTGATGACGGTCGCCGGGCAGTCGGCCGGAAACCCGCTCAATACGGTCAGCAGGGCTTCCACCCCGCCCGTCGAGGACCCGATGGCCAGGACATGGTTGGCGGCCGGGCGATAGGCGGTGGGCGCCGTGGCGGAGGCGGGCATGTCGGCGCGCGCGCGGACCCGCGACCGGGCCGCGGTCTTCACCTTGCCGATCAATTCCTGGAAGGCGTCCGCGCTGGCGACGGCGGGTTTGGCCACCGCGTCCACCGCACCGATCTCGAGCGCGGCCAGGGTCACGTCCGTGCCCGCGGCGGTCAGGGTCGAGACCATGACCACCGGCATGGGCCGCAGCCGCATGATCTTTTCCAGGAACTCCAGCCCGTTCATATTGGGCATCTCGACGTCCAGGGTCAGGACGTCGGGGTTCAGTTCCTTGATCGCCGCGCGCGCCTCGATGGGATCGGCGGCGGTGCCGACGACCTCGATCTCGGGATCCGACTTCAGAGCCGCCGAGATCAGGCCGCGCATGGTCAGGCTGTCGTCGACCACCAAGACTTTGATCTTGCTCATGGCTCAAACACCTCCCAGGCGGTAGGTCGTCAGACCGGCCGTCTGCAGTTGGCTGGCGGCCGGACCGGCCACACGCTCGGAGTGGCCGATATAGAGGGTGGCGCCGGGGTTCATCAGCGGGATGAAACGGCTCCAGACCCGCTCCTGCGTCGGGTCGTCGAAATAGATCACGACGTTGCGACAGAAGATGACGTCGAACTTGCCTCTCATCGGCCAGTCGCCGATCAGGTTCAACTCCTTGAACGACACCAGCCGCTTCAGCTGCGGGCCTGCGGTCCAGTTTCCACGGTCCGCCCGGGTGAAATATTTCCGCCACAACGTCGCGGGCGCCGGCTCCAGCGCCTCTTCGGAATAGGTCCCGTCGTGGCCCTGGGCGACCATGTTCGGGTCGATGTCGGTGGCCAGGATGCGCACGTCCAGGTCCGCCGCCTCGGGCAGGACCGACAGCAGCGTCAGGGCCATCGAATAGGGTTCCTGACCGTTGGAACAGGCGGCCGACCACAGGCGGACCCGGCCGCCGGCGCGGGCGCGCTCGACCAGCTTGGGCAGGACCCGGTCGCGCAGGTCGTCGAAATGGTGAGGCTCGCGATAGAAGCGGGTGACATTGGTGGTCAGGGCCGCCGTCATCTTCTGGCGCTCGTCTACGCCGTCCACGCCCTCGACCAGGGCGCAATAGTCGCGGAAGCTCGACAGCCCCAGCGTCCGCAGCCGTTTGGCCAGGCGCGAATAGACCAGCGCGGCCTTGCCCTCGTTCAGGGCGATGCCGGCGTGGGCATGCAGCATTTCTGCGATTTGACGGAAATCCTCCGCGGTGAAGACGAACTCGCCTTCGACGATGGATCCCCGTCCAGTAGCGGGATTCATGCGGCTTCCGCCTCGACCTGGGGCAGGATGTGATCCAGTTCGATCAGGCTGATCATGCGACCGTCGATCGAGAAGATGCCCTTGACGAAGGTCTTGACCTGGTCGCTGGCCACGTCCGGCGTCGGCTGTACCGAGGCGTCGTTCATTTCCAGGATGTCCGAAACCGCGTCGACCAGAAGCCCCACCATCCGGCCGCCGATATGGGCGACCATGATGACGTGGCGGGCCGTCGGCTCGGAGGTCTCCAGTCCGAAACGGGCGCCCAGGTCGATGATGGGCAGGACGGTGCCGCGCAGGTTGATGACCCCCTTCATATAGGTGGGCGAGCGGGGCAGCGGGGTCGCCGGGGTCCAGCCGCGGATCTCACGCACCGACATGATGTCGACGCAGAATTCCTGGCGGCCGATGCGGAAGGCGATGAGTTCGCGCTGGGAGTCGTTGGCTTCGGTCATGGATCAGCTCGCGAGCTTGAAATCGGGGCGGGGGGATTTGCGGCGCATGTCGGTGACGAGAACATCGACATCGAGGATCAGGGCCACGCGGCCGTCGCCCAGAATAGTGGCGGCGGCGACGCCCTCGACCTGCTGATAGTTGGTCTCGAGGCTCTTGATCACGACCTGGCGCTGGCCCTGGATGGCGTCGAACAGAAGGGCCGCCTGCTGGCCGCCCTCGGTCTCGACCACCACGGCGACGCCTTCGGAGGGGACCACCGGGGTCGCGCGGAAGCCCATGGTCATGGCCACGTCGATCAGCGGCAGGAAACGGTCGCGGAAGCGGATCACCGGATCGATCCCGCCCACATAGTGCAGATCGCTTTCCTGCGGCGTCAGGCTCTCGACGATGGCCGGCAGGGGCGCGATCAGGATCTGGTCGGCGGCGGACACGACCATCCCGTCCAGCACGGCCAGGGTCAGCGGCAGGCTGAGGGTGAAGGTCGAACCCTTGCCGGGGATCGAGCTGATCGAGATACGACCGCCTAAGGCCTGGATCGAACGTCTGACGACGTCCATGCCCACGCCCCGGCCCGAGATGTCGGACACCACGGAGGCGGTGGAGAAGCCCGGCAGGAAGATCAGATTGTCGATCTGTTCGTCGGTCAGGGCGGCGTCCGGCGCGATCAGCCCCTTGTCGATGGCGATCTTCTTGACGCGTTCGCGATTGATGCCCTTCCCGTCGTCGGCGATCTCGATGACGATCCGGCCCGAACGGTGCAGGGCGGCCAGACGCACCGTGCCCTCGGCCGACTTGCCGGCGGCCACGCGCTCTTCCGGCGTTTCCAGCCCGTGGTCGATGGCGTTGCGCAGCATGTGGGTGATGGGCTCGGCCAGGCGTTCGACCACGGTCTTGTCGACCTCGGTGTCCTCGCCGGCCGTGACCAGGCGAACCTGTTTGGAGACCATGTCGGCGACTTCGCGGACCAGACGCGGCATGCGCTGGAACACCGACTTCACCGGCTGGGCGCGGATGGCCATGACGCTGTCCTGGATCTCGCGCGTCAGAAGCTCGAGGTCTTCCAGGCCCAGAGCGATGCCGGACGAGCGGGCGAGGCCGCTTTCCAGCACGCGCTGCGACAGCATGGCCTGCTGGATGACCAGTTCGCCGACCACGTTGATCAGACGGTCGACACGATCCAGATCGACGCGGATCGTGACGGGCGCGGGGGCGACCGGCGCGGCTTGGGCGGGCGGCGTCTGCGGGGCGGCGGCGGCCGGAGCGGAAACGGCAGGCGCAGCGACCGCCGCCGGAGCGATGGGCGCGGCGACAGGAGCAGGTTCGGCGGGCGCGGCGGCGACCGGCGACGGCGCGGGTTCGGCGGGCGCGCCGGCGGCCTTGGCCAGCAGGGCCGCGATATCCAGTTCGTCGCTGGCGGGCAGAACCGCCGCGGGTTCATCCTCGAACGCCGGGGCCGTTTCAGGCGCGCCGCCCAGGGGGGTGATGGTCAGATCGCAATCGGCCTCGACGAAGTCGAACACTTCGCGAACAGCCTTCTCGTCGACGTCGGCGGCGAGATCGAGGGTCCAGGTCAGATAGCCGTCTTCTGCGACCAGCAGATCCAGGTTCGGCACCGTGGACTCGTCCAGCGAAACCGTGACCGGTCCCAGCCGGCCCACTTCGCGCAGCAGCAGGCCCGTTTCATTGGCGCTGCCGTACATGCGGCCATGGGGTTTGAACACGACGCGCCAGCCGGAGGGAGCCTCGGACGCCGGCTCCGGTTCGCCCAGAGGCGCCAGAGGCCCATCCAGAGGCCCGTCCAGAGGCGAGTCGAACGCCATTGGGGTGAAGCCGAAGTCGTCTTCGTCTTCCTCGACCACGGGCGGCGCCTCGCCGCCGTGGGTCAGCAGTTCCAGCTCGTGCACCAGGCCGGCCGAACGATCTTCATCGACGGGGGGCGCAAGGCCCTGGGCCGCCTGGATATGATCCGCCAGCACGTCGGAAGCGCGCAACAGGGTCTTGATCGTCACCGGGTCGCAGGGTTTGCGCCCGGCCCGTAGTTCGTCCATCAGCGTCTCGAAGACGTGGGCGAAGCGAACCAGAGCCTCCAGGCCGAACGCCCCCGCCCCGCCCTTCACCGAGTGAACGGCGCGGAAGACGGCGTTGATGGTCTCAAGGTCGGTCTGACCCTGTTCCAGCAGCATCAGCTTCGATTCCAGTTCCGCGAGCAGTTCGTCGCATTCCTGGAAGAAGGTGGCTTTGATGGCTTCGAAGGCGTCCATGGCTTGAGGCCTGACCGATCTCTAAAGGTTAGGCCGCCACGCGGCGAACGGCGTCGACCAGTTTGACGGGGTCGAACGGCTTGACGATCCAGCCGGTGGCGCCGGCGGCCCGCGCGCGGGCCTTCTTCTCGGCGTCGCTTTCGGTCGTCAGCACCAGCACCGGGGTGGCGCGGTGGTTCGGATCGGCGCGCATGCCTTCGATGAAGCCGAAGCCGTCCATCCGGGGCATGTTGATGTCGGTGATGACCACGTCCGCGCCCTTGGCGGCCAGGGTCTCGAGGCCGTCAACGCCGTCGACGGCCTGGATCACGGTGTACCCCGCGTCCTCCAGCGCCATCAGCAGCATGTCGCGCATGGTGCGGGAATCGTCGACCGTCAGGACTGTCTTTTTCACGCGAGCGTTCCTTCAATGAGGTCTTGAGCGTTGATTTCGGACGCGCCGAAGGCGGTCCATTGTTCGGAAAAGCCTTGAGACCGGGGTTCGATCGTCAGGTCGACGCCGTCGGCGGCCCAGGTCTTGTGGGCCGACAACAGCACTTGCAGGCACAGACCGCCCAGACGTTCGACGTTGGAGGCGTCAAGCGTGATCGACTGACCGCGTCGGGCCAGTAGTTCGGCCTTCAACGGCTCTGCCGCGTTCATGTCCAATACTGGCGCGAGCACGATGGCGTCGGTCACGAAAAGCCCTCTCCTTCTGTCTCAAGCTCAAGCTTTGCATGGCCTTGGTAAATATGGCTTGAAGAGCCCATCCTCAGAACTCTTCCCAACCTTCAGCGTCCGCCTCGACCTTGGGCGCCGCGCCGCCGCGACCCACGGTCTTCAGCGCCTGGATCATGCGGTTGACCGGCCTGGCCGGCGCCGGCTGGGCGGCGGGGCGAGCCGAACGGGGTCGCGGGGCCGCATCCTGCGCGCCCGCGCCGACCTTGAACTGGGCCACGGAGGCCTGCAGGGCCTCGGCCTCCTGGGCCAGCGAATGGCTGGCGGCGGTCGACTGCTCGACCATCGCGGCGTTCTGCTGGGTGACCTGGTCCATCTGGTTGACGGCGGTGTTGACCTCG
>NZ_JACESA010000023.1 GCF_013912065.1 Brevundimonas sp. | reverse complement strand
CCCCGCGCCCGCCCAGAAACAACCAGGTCGACCAATCCCCCTCCGGCGGCTTCTGCGCGTCGCGCAGGACCAACCCCCCAGCCCAACCGGGGGTCTGGGGGCTCATGTAGCCCGAAGGGCGATAGCCCCCAGAAGACACAGGGGTCTGGGGGCTCAAGCAGCCCGAAGGGCGATAGCCCCCAGGAAACAATCCGCCCGCAGGGCGTTTCCGCTCCCGTTCGATCAGCCGATCGACCCGTTCCTTGGCCCGGCCGATCCGGTCCACCACGGCGAACCGCCCCTCGCGCGCCGCGCGCTGGATCGAGCGCCAGAAGGCCGCCCGCGTCGCCTCGGGGTCGGCCGGATCGACGGTCACGCCCCAGATCGCCGCCGCCGTCTCCGGGTCGGGCGTCCGGTCGTCGGCCGGCGGCTCGCCCTCGGCCCGCGCCCTCTGGCTCCTCTGAAGGCCCAGTTTCCCCGCCATGGAAGCCACGGTCGAGGCCCGGACCGGAAACCGCGCCTCCACGTCGCCATAGGTGGCCCCCTGGGCCAGCATGGCGAAGACCTCGCGCCACTGTCCCGCCGTCAGGCCGCTGTTGGGATGGCGCCAGTCGTCCGGCCGCTCGAGGATGGAGATCGACCGCCGCGCCGGATGATCGGCCGGCAGGTCGCCGATCCGCATCCCCAGCCGTTTGGCGTTCGCCGTCCAGGTGTCGTGCGATACCCCCGCCTCGGCCCGCAAAGCCTTCGACGCCTCGCCCCCATGCCACCGCCGAACAACCCCCGCCAGGCCGCGTCATCCATGCTGCTGTTGAAATGCTTCCCCATGCGGAGAAGCCTAACCCCGCCGCCAACCCTGGGGTGTCGATTGGGAAGGTCGGATTTCAACCGGCTGATTTCAAAAGCCTTCGCTTTCAGAATTGCGTGGGTTCAACCCGTCCAGCGCCCGCAATTTCCGATCATTTCGGTGACCCCGCCACAATGATCGACTGCGCCGAAACCACTCGGCCCCGCCGCCCACGCCCCCGTTCTCGTCATCCTGGGGCTTGTCCCTGGGATCCATACTCCCGGTTTCAACGATGGCGCGCGTACATACCGGGAGTCTGGATCCTCGCCACAGGAGCCTGCCCTCGGGCGGGCCGCGCAGGCGCGACCCGAGGGGCGAGCATGACGGTTCCATAGGCAACCTACCGGCCGTCCGACCCCTCGTTCGTCTTCACGTCGCTGGCGTCGCAGCTATACCGTTCGCAGTATCGACGTCTCAGTTCTGCGGTCGCCGCCTTGGCGGCCTTCGATTCCGGATAGGCCGATTCAAACCGGTCCATATCCGGCGGCGATACATAGTCGCCGGCCAGCAGGCGACGAAGGTCGCTCTCGCTCGCCAGCCGCGCCAGCTGCAGCACGTGCGCCTCCCGCCGCTCGGCGCGAACCTGGACGAACAGTTCATCGACCCAGGCCTGGACGACCGCCCGCCTGTCAAAATCCAGCCCGTCGAGGAAGTCGTCCTCTTCCGGCTCCCCCTCCTCATAGGCGCGATCGACGATCTGGCGCGCAAGCTTCAGCTGGATTTCGGACGGCTCCGGCCCGCTCCACGCGTTTTCATCCGTCTCATCCTGCACGCGGAAACGCACCGTGGTCTGCATTTCGCCGGGCGTCGGTATCCCGGCGACCCGTCCCAGCCTCAGTTCCCCGCTGGCGACGATCACGCGTGCCGCAGCCCCGAATCCCAGCCCATGGGGCCGTTCTTCGACGACCCGGCAGTTGTAGGGATGGCCGTCCGTCTCCTGATAGCAGCGAACCCTGGCCCAGCCCCGCAGATCCAACTGCTGCGCGAACCCCGGCATCAGGTCAGAGGTCACATCGGAATCGGGCGGCCGCGCCCAGCTGATGGCGGGCGCCTCCTGCTCCCACAATTTGGGCGTCCCAGGATCCGGAACCAGAACAGCGAGTGCCAGCAGCGGCGCTACGAACATGACGACCCCTCATCCCCCAAACTCCGCCGCACTCACCACAACGCGAGGGTGTTGTCGATCCAAGCCCCCTGGTTTCGTCATCCTAGGGCTTGTCCCGAGGGGTCAGGGAAGGATGCTCCGCCTCTTTGGACGCGTGCTCACCCCGCCGTGGCTTCGACCGAGCCATGAAGCACCGCGTGCATCAGTTTCCAGACAACCAGGTTCTGCTTCGAACAACTAGCGCAGTTGAAGGAAAGGCGCTGCTCGCGGTCTAACTCCATGACGAAACGTCGCGGCACCGGCGTCTTCTCCCCGCACTCGGGACACTTCAGGTCGATTGAACAGCGCCTGAACCCGATATCCTGTCCGTCGATCTCGACTGACCAGGTCTCCCTGCAATCGGGGTTGAAGCAGTTGACCACCTGTCCTGCCTTCAAGAGGGCGGCGCGACGCTTGTTCAAGGTTCCACACCCGCACTGGAACTTGGTGGCTTCACCGAACCCACCGAAGATCAAGGTTCCCTCTGAAATCGAGTCGAGAACTTTTAGAGCCTCGCGAACCCTACGCTCAATCTTCTCTGGCTCGCCAAAGGTGCTCATCGGTGCGCTGGATGATTGCGGCACCGGAACATGGAGAAAGCTTCCCAGGCTGTTCCAGACCTTGCCCAGCTGGGCTGCATCGAACCCCCTCTGCCGTCCTACTTCGACGAACTCCATCGCCTCATAGTCGGCCGTCGATAGCTCACCCACGTTGCCGGGCGCAGGATCGGGATACATTGAGAAGATGAGGTCCGACGCGGCATACGGATCGACCTCCTGGATCAAGGTCTTGACCACCTCACGTGGCTGCCAGCGCCTGAGGTCATCCGCCGATATGTAGTCGTGCGCGTTTTTAAGGCGTTGATAGCAGACCTCTTCCAACGCCAGCCGGGCGCGCAGCGCCGCGAAGGTCAGGCTCTCGGGCGTTCCCGTCGCCAACAACCCCTCGATCGCTTCAATGTGCGACTTCAGCCAGATCATGCGCGCTCCTTGATCATGACGGTAAGCAAAGATCGTAAGATGTCGATGACGAACTGTCCGTGCGAAACGGTTCAGCCGCAGCCCTGTCGAACCTCCCGGATGATACACGCCGAACCGACCGAACCCGCTTTCGTCATCTGACAACTGGTGGTTTGGGCTCGGCGGCATGTCGGGTTATGGCTAAGGCTCTCGCAACGTGAGGACGATGTCCCCGAGCTCATGACCCAACCACCAGACCGGCCGAAGATTTATCATATTGTGCACCTGGATCGGTTACCTACGATCAGCCAAGGTGCGTTGTGGAGCGATGCCGCGATCCGGCAGGCCGCGCCAGCTGGCACTGTAATTGGCATGAACTCGATCAAGGATCGTCGGCTCGTGCTTCCCGTCAGCTGTCACGATGGGACGTTCGTCGGCGAGTATGTTCCGTTCTACTTTTGTTCTCGCTCTATCATGCTTTTCGTTATACAATGCGCCAATCATCCCGAATTAGCGTACCGGGGCGGACAAGGCCCGATCGTGCATCTCGAGGCGGACCTTTATGAGGCTGTCGAGTGGGCAAGGGCAAACGGTCGGCGTTGGGCGTTTACGCCAGCGAATGCGGGAGCATTCTACACGCCGTTCTATTCGGATGTCGGCGCGCTCGACAGGCTCAACTGGCCAGCCATCGCCGAGCGAGACTTCCGGCCGGCGGACGTCAAAGAGGCGAAGCAGTCGGAGTTCCTTATGCATGAGCATTTCCCGTGGACCTTAGTGCGAAGGATCGGTGTGGTGAACAACGCCATGGCCCAAAACGTCCATGCGGCGATCCGGGCGGCTGCGCACCACCCCCCTATCGAAATCCAGCCCACTTGGTATTACTGAGGCGGGGGGCAGGAATGATCACTTACACATCAGGCGACATCCTGAACGCGGATGTCGAAGCCTTGGTCAACACAGTGAACTGTGTTGGCATCATGGGCCGAGGCATCGCGCTCCAGTTCAAGAACATGTTTCCCGAAAACTTCGAAGCCTACGCGGTTGCTTGCGCTCGCGAGGAGGTGCAGCCGGGGAAGATGTTCATCTACCCTACCGGAGCTCTGACCAATCCCCGTTTCATCGTCAACTTTCCGACTAAGCGACACTGGCGCGGCAAGAGTCGGATTGAGGACATCGAGGCCGGGCTCGTCGCCCTTCGCGAGGAAATCCTGCGACGAGGTATAAAGTCGATCGCCATCCCGCCGCTAGGCAGTGGTCTAGGCGGGCTTGACTGGCAGGACGTGAAGCCGCGCATCGTGTCGGCGCTCGCGTCACTCCAGGACGTCGATATCCGAGTCTATGACCCAAAGGGCGCTCCCGAGGCTTCCGCCATGGTGCGGCGCCAGGAAGCTCCGAAGATGACGCCGGGCCGTGCGGCGCTCATCGTCCTTATGCAGCGCTACATCGGGGGATTGATGGACCCCTTCGTGTCGCTGCTCGAGGTGCACAAGCTGCTCTACTTCTTGCAGGAGTCAGGAGAAGGGCTTCGCCTCCAATATCGCAAGGCACACTACGGGCCCTACGCGGAGAACTTGACCCACCTACTGCGCACGGTGGAGGGGCACTTCATCTCCGGCTATGCCGATGGTGGGGACCGACCGGACAAGTTGCTGGAGATTGTTCCGGGCGCGTTGGCCGACGCCGAGACTATGCTGTTGGAAGCCGAAGGCACCCGTCGGCGGTTCGATACTGTCGCCGACCTCGTAGAGGGGTTTGAGACCCCATTCGGGCTCGAGTTGCTGGCGACCGTGCACTGGGTCGCGCGACATGAGGGAGCCGCCACCGTCGATGAAGTGGTTGCGGCAACCTACAGCTGGAATGACCGGAAGCATCGGTTCTCGCCCGAGCAATTGGCATTGGCTCACGATGTTCTGTCCACCAAGGGCTGGCTTGATCAGACTGCATGATCCATTTTGCCAACGCCCCTAGGGGCGCGGCAGGCCGATAACAACACCCTGCATGAGAACGCCTCGGCCCAAGCCGCTGAGCCTCGGGTCAAATCCCTGCGGCGGGTTCGCCGCTAGTGGGCGGCGTCCCAGTTCGCCGCCGCCCGCGCGTCCACCACCAGCGGCACGGTCAGGGCCACCGCCGGGTCTGAGGCGTTCTCCATCACCCGTTTGATGACGGCGATGGCGCGGTCGGCCTCGGCCTCGGGGGTTTCGAAGACCAGTTCGTCGTGGACCTGCAGCAGCATGCGGGTGGTCAGGCCGGCCTCGGCCAGGGCCGTGGGCATGCGGATCATGGCGCGGCGGATGATGTCGGCGGCGGCGCCCTGGATCGGGGCGTTGATGGCGGCGCGCTCGCCGAACTGGCGTTCGGCGCCGGACTTGGAATGGATGGCGGGGATGTGGATGCGGCGGCCGAAGACGGTGGAGACGAAGCCGGCCTGGCGGACCTCGGCCTTGGTCTTGTCCATATAGGTGCGGATGCCGGGGAAGCGGTCGAAATAGGTCTTGATGTATGCGCCGGCCTCGCCCTGGTCGATGCCCAGCTGGGCGGCCAGGCCAAAGGCGCTGATGCCGTAGACGATGCCGAAATTGATGGCCTTGGCGCGGCGGCGGGTCTCGGACGGCATGCCCTCGACGGGGACGCCGAACATTTCGCTGGCGGTGGCGGCGTGGATGTCCAGCCCGGCCTTGAAGGCGCGTTTCAGCTCGGGGATGTCGCCGATATGGGCCAGCAGGCGCAGTTCGATCTGGCTGTAGTCGGCGCTGATCAGCAGATGGCCGGGGGCGGCGATGAAGGCCTGGCGGATTTCGCGGCCGGTCTCGGTGCGGATGGGGATGTTCTGAAGGTTCGGGTCCGAGCTGGCCAGGCGGCCGGTCGAGGCGGCGGCCAGCTGGTAGCTGGTGTGGACGCGGTCGGTGTTCGGGTCGGCGGCGGCGGTCAGGGCGTCGGTGTAGGTGCCCTTCAGCTTGGACAGCTGGCGCCAGTCCAGCAGGACGCGGGGCAGGGCGTGGGTGGCGGCTAAGTCCTCCAGCACGCTGGCGTCGGTGCCCCACTGGCCGGAGGCGGTCTTCTTGCCGCCGGGCAGGTTCAGCTCGCCGAACAGGATTTCGCCGATCTGGCGGGGGGAGCCGATGTTGAAGGGGCGGCCGGCGATGTCGTGGGCCTGGGCCTCCAGCTCGGCCATGCGCAGGCCGAACTCGCTGGACAGGCGTTTGAGGCGGGCGGGGTCGACGCGGACGCCGGCGGTCTCCATCTCGGCCAGGACGGCGGGCATCGGGCGTTCCAGGGTCTCGTAGACGGTGGACAGGCCCTCGCGCGCCAGCCGGGGCTTGAGGATGCGCCACAGACGCAGGGTGACGTCGGCGTCCTCGGCGGCATAGGTGGTGGCGGGTTTCAGGGCGACGTGCTTGAACGATTTCTGGCTCTTGCCGACGCCGGCCACGCTCTTGAACGGCACGGGGTCGTGGCCCAGGTGCAGCCGGGCCAGCTCGTCCATCCCATGCCCGTGGAGCCCGCCCTCCAGCACATAGGAGATCAGCATGGTGTCGTCATACGGGGCCACGCGAATGCCCCGCCGCGCCATGACGGCCAGGTCATATTTTGCGTTCTGCAGGATTTTCAATACGCTAGGGTCTTCCAACAGCGGCTTCAGCTTCGCCAGGGCCGTCGCCTTGTCCAGCTGCTGGATCGGCCCCCTCGCCTCCCCCGGCTCCCCGAACAGCCCCCCCTCGCCCGCCTGCGGCTCATGCTCGTGCGTCAGCGGAATATAGCAGGCCTCGTTCGGCCCCACCGCCAGCGACACCCCGCACAGCCCCGCATGCGTCGCCGACAACGCATCCGTCTCCGTATCGAAGCCGACAGTCCCCGCCTCGACCGCCCTGACGATCCAGCGGTCCAGCGCCTCTTCGGTCTGGACGCATTCATAGGCTTCCAGGTCGAAGCTTTGAGCCTCCGCCGGACCTTCGACCTTCTGGCCATAGCGGGGCGTGGCGACGGGGGCGGTCAGGTTGGGCGCGCGCTTGGGGGCGAAGGCGGAGGTCTCGCTGGGCCCCGCCTTGCCGTCGCCGACGCGGCGTTGCAGCGAGCGGAACTCCATCTTGTCCAAGAAGGCGGACAGGGTCTCGGGATCGGGATCGCGGACGGCGAAGTCGTCTATCAGCTCCGGCGCAGGGGCGTCGCACGTCAGGCGGACCAGTTCACGCGACAGGCGGATCTGATCGGCGAAATTGATCAGGGTCTCGCGGCGTTTGGGCTGTTTGATCTCGCCGGCGCGGGCCAGCAGCGTGTCCAGGTCGCCGTATTCGTCGAGCAGCTGCGCCGCCGTCTTGGGGCCGATGCCGGGGGCGCCGGGGACGTTGTCGACGCTGTCGCCGATCAAGGCCTGGAGATCGACCATCTTCTCAGGACCGACGCCGAACTTCTCGAACACCTCGGGCTCGGCGAGGCGGCGATCCTTCATCGGATCCCACATGACCACCCCGCCGCCGATCAGCTGCATCAGGTCCTTGTCGGACGAGACGATTACGGCCTCGCCGCCGGCGTCGCGCGCCTTGCAGGCGTAGGTGGCGATCAGATCGTCAGCCTCATAGCCGGCCAGTTCGACGCAGTGGACGCCGAAGGCCGCCGTAGCCTCGCGCACCAACGGGAACTGGGGCACCAGGTCCTCGGGCGCGGGCGGACGATGGGCCTTGTACTGGTCGTAAAGGGTGTTGCGGAACGTCTTTTCCGAATGGTCGAAGATGGCGACCAGATGGGTGGGGCCGTCGGCGCCCTTCATGTCCTTCAGCAGCTTCCACAACATGTTGCAGTAGCCCTGGACCGCGCCCACCGGCAGGCCGTCGGACTTTCGCGTCAGGGGCGGCAGTGCATGATAGGCGCGGAAGATGTAGGCCGAGGCGTCGATCATCCACAGCCGAATGGCGGGACCGTCCTGGGTCAAGGGCCGTTCTTGGCTGAGGTCTTCGGTCTCGGGGGCGGCGATATCGGTCATGGCCGGAACATAGGCGGCCGAGGCCGCCGCGTCAGCCGTCAGAATTCGGTCCAGCTGGATCCAGGGTCACGCTGACCCGGTTGGGCCTGTTGCTGACCCCAGCTGACGATCATGAACGCCTTGTGGCTGCGAATCCGGTACTGACCGATCATCGGCAGCACCGCGCCCAGCGGCGCGCCTGTCTTGGCCTCATATAGAAAGCCCGAGAACTCGGCGACGCCGACGCGGTCGCGGTTGCTGTAGACCGACAGCTCGGGCAGCGACACCACATTGAAGGTCTCGTTGATCGGGATCCGCATCTCCGGAATGCCGAAGACCCGCCGCATCTGCTCCAGCGACAGGGCGCCGGCGCGAATCTCGAACACGGCGTCGGATGCGTCCTTGGTCCGGGCCAGGCGATACCCGGCGTCCGACAGGGCGGCCCGAATGGCGCTGATGGCGTAGCGGGTGCCTTCACCCTGGAAATAGGCGTCGTCGACGAAGATCGAGGCGGCCGTCGGCAGCGGCAGGGACAGGCCTTCCACCGCCTTGTCCGATGCCCGCGCCATCAGCAACTGCTCGGTGGCGGTTCGGCCGATATAGGTTTCGGTGGTGGAGGCGCAGGCCGAAACCAGCAGGGTCCCAGCCAGAAGAGCCGTCGTCGGGGCCAGGGCGAGGCGACGCATCACCAGGTTCCCGTGTTGGGCATGGAGACCCAGGGTTCCGCAGGCGCCAGGGGTTCGCCTTCCTGAAGCAGCTCGATGGAGATGCCGTCGGGCGACCGGACGAAGGCCATATTGCCGTCGCGCGGCGGGCGATTGATCGTCACCCCGCCGTCCATCAGCGTCTGACAGGCGGCGTAGATGTCGTCGACCTTGTAGGCCAGATGACCGAAGTTGCGGCCGCCCTGATAGGTTTCCGGATCCCAGTTGAAGGTCAGCTCGACCTCGGGGCAGCGTTCCGCCGCCGACTGTTCCAGATTCTTGGGCGCGGTCAGAAAGACCAGGGTGAAACGGCCCGTTTCGTTCTCGACGCGACGCACCTCCTGCAGACTCAACAGGTCGCAGTAGAAATGCAGGGAGGCGTCGAGGTCCTGAACGCGGACCATGGTGTGCAGATAGCGCAAGAAGTGTGTCTCCGTCCGGGGAGGGCGTCGGTCAACGCCCTCTATAGCCGCCCGATTGCGAAACCACGACTCAACTGAGGTGACGAAGCCCTCAGTGGGCTTCGGGCGCGCGGGCGGCCGGGCTCAGATATTCGCTCTCGTCCTTCGGCAGGGCCGACAGGACAAAGCGACGGTCGCAATAGGGGCATTCGACGAAGTCGTCCTGGCCCATGTCCATATAGACCAGCGGATGGCCCAGGGCGCCGCCGCCGCCGTCGCAGGCGACGCGTTTGGTCGAGACCACGACCTCTTCGGGCGGAGGGATCAGCGCGTCAGGATGGCGAGGCGGCATTGTTCAGCTCGTGGACTTGGCGAGGAGGCGTCGGGCGCATACCTATGCGGCCCGTCCAGCGGCGTCAAACCGCCGCCTGACCCGATTTCTCGACCAAAGCGCCCCAATGACCGATGCGACCACCCTGCCCGACAACGCCATCGAGGTGCGGGGCCTGAAGAAGACCTATGCCGGCTCCAAGAAGGCGCCCCCCAAGACCGCCTTGCGCGGGGTCGATCTGGTCATTCCGCGCGGCTCGGTCTTCGGGCTTCTGGGTCCGAACGGCGCTGGAAAATCGACCCTGATCAACATCCTGGCCGGGGTGGTCAAGAAGTCCGAAGGCTCGGTCGCCATCTGGGGTCGCGACATCGACAAGGAGCCGCGCGACGCCGCCGCCGCCCTGGGAGTCGTGCCACAGGAGATCGTCGCCGACGTCTTCTTCACCCCGCGCGAATCTCTGGAGGTTCAGGCCGGTTTCTATGGCGTGCCGAAAAACGAGCGTCGGTCCGACGAACTTCTGGCCGCCCTTGGCCTGTCGGACAAGGCCAACGCCTATGTCCGCGCCCTGTCCGGCGGCATGAAGCGCCGGCTGATGGTGGCCAAGGCCCTGGTGCACAATCCGCCCATCCTGATCCTGGACGAGCCGACCGCCGGGGTGGACGTCGAACTGCGTCGCCAGCTGTGGGCCTATGTCCGCCGCATCAACGAGGAGGGGGTGACCATCGTCCTGACCACCCATTATCTCGAAGAGGCGCAGGAACTCTGCGACACCATCGCCATCGTCAACCGCGGCGAGGTCGTGGCCTGCGAGCCGACGCCGCAACTGCTGCGCCGGCTGGACAGCCGCAATGTGGTGGTGACGCCGGAGGCGCCGCTCGACGCCGCCCCGACCCTGCCCGGTTTCGTCGTGACCTCCCGTCCCAACGGCGCCTTCGCAGTCGCCTACAAGAA
The DNA here is from genome assembly GCF_013912065.1 of Brevundimonas sp. Classification (GTDB taxonomy): domain Bacteria; phylum Pseudomonadota; class Alphaproteobacteria; order Caulobacterales; family Caulobacteraceae; genus Brevundimonas. The sequence goes on along the minus strand of NZ_JACESA010000023.1, from coordinate 24,711 downwards.
GGGACAGTCGTCGGTGGAACAGGTCATCGCCGCGGTCCGCAAGGCGGGCGTGACCATCGCCGACATCACCACCGAGGATCCGGATCTCGAGGACGTCTTCCTGGCCCTGACCTATGGCGATGCGTCCAAGGTCGATCCGACCAAGGACTGAAACCTCGCCGTCGCCGACCGGGACGACAGCGAAGCCTGTCTTCAGTCCACTTCGGCCAGGAACTCAAAGATCGCGGCCTTGGCCTCGGGTTCGTCCAGCATCGGGGCGTGGCCGACGCCGGGAACCTCGACATAGACCATAGCCGGGGCGGCCTTCTTCATCTTTTCCGCGATGGCGGCGCTCAGCAGGTCGGATGAGGCCCCGCGCACCAGCAGGGTCGGCTTCTTCTTCGCCAGTCGCCGGAAGAAGGGCCACAGATTCGGGACGAGAGCCTTGGCGCCCGCCGCGCGGATCGGGACCGAGATGTCGGGATCATAGTCGAGACCGATTTCACCGTCCGGCTGCTCGCGGAAGATGCGACGGGCGAAGGCGTCCCAGTCGGCGTCGGAATAATGAGGGAAGGCGACTTCGTTGATCCGCCGGGCGTAGGCGGCCGCGTCGGCCCAGGATCCGATCTCGACCGGCTGGCCGCTGTAGGCGGCGATGCGCGCCAGACCCTCGGGCGCCACCTCCGGGCCGATGTCGTTCAGTATGGCGGCGACCACCGCCTTCGGCTTCAGCGCCGTCAGGGCCATGGTGATCAGCCCGCCCATCGACGTGCCCAGAAAGACGGCGCGCTCGATGGCCGCCTGGTCCATCAGGGCCAGCACGTCCCGGGCGTAGACCTCGGGCGTATAGGTCATGGGGTCAGGCGCGCGATCCGACAGGCCGCGCCCCCGCACGTCGACCGCCAAGACACGACGACCGCTCTGGGCCAAGAGCGGGGCGATGGCGTGGAAGTCGGCGCTGTTTCGGGTCAGGCCGTGGATGGCGATGATCGGCGGGTGTGCGACGCCCGGTCCGGGGGCGTAGTCGCGGGCGAACAGGTCAAGCCCGTCCGGCGATTTCCACCGACGTTCGACATAGGGGACGACGAGGGCCACGGCGATCTCCTCCAACTGACGGGACGACAGCCTAATTCACCGCGCGAGGAAATGCGATGGCGGTCAGGCGCCGATCAGTTCACGGACGAAGGCGTCGAGATCGCCGCCCTCGAACAGGAAACCGGAAACCCCGGCCCGTTTCGCCGCCTCAAGATCGGTCGGCTGGTCTCCGATCATGAAGGACCTGGCCGGGTCTATGTCATGTTCGGCGATGGCCCTCAGCAGCATGCCGGGATTGGGCTTGCGGTCCGGGTGATCCGGGTGTCGATAGCGTTCGTCCTGCGCCTCGGCATGAAAGGGACAGGCATAGATCGGGCCGATCACCGCCCCCTCCTGGGCCAGCCGCTTCACCAGAAGGGCGTTGAAGGCGTGCATCTGGTCTTCGCTAAAAAGGCCCCGCGCCACGCCTGACTGATTGGTGACGATGACCGTCAGATAGCCCATCCGGTTCAGCCGCCGCACCGCCGCCGCCGCGCCTCGGATCAGCTTCAGGTGTTCGGGCAGGTGAGGATAGCCGGAATCCTCGATCAGGACGCCGTCGCGGTCCAGGAAGACGGCGGGCAGGCCGGTCATAGATCGTGTCTCAGCAGGGCGGAAAAGGCGGTCATAAGATGATAGAGGCTGGAAGCGGGCACGGTACGGTCCTGGACCTCTCCAGCGGCGTCGTAACTGTCGACCCACAGGCCCGGCGTCATCGTGTCCAGATGGGTGGCGAAGACCGCCTCGATCAGATCGGCCGCGCCCGCATCCCCGAACATCAGGGCCGTGCGGATCGCCTCGGTCTGGGCCCACAGCCGACGCCCCGCGTCGAGCGGCGCGCCTGCGGCGTCCATTTCGCGGATGATGAACCCGTCTTTCAGCCCCTGGGCCACGGCGCGGCGGTGCAGGCCCTCGGCCGCATCCACCGTCTCGAAACCGGCGGCCTGCGCCTGACGCAACAACCAGGCCCATTCCTCGAAATGGCCCGGTTCGAGGATATGTCCCGTCGTCGGATCAGGCGTCCAGTCGGCGGTGAAATATTCATGGATCGCCCCGTCGATCAGGAACCGGCGCCGGCAGAGGTCCAGCAATCCGCGCGCCGTCGCCTCGAAGGTCGGATCGGGCGCGGTCGCCTGCCAGGCCAGCATGGCCTCCAGCAGGTGCATGTGCGGGTTCTGGCGCCGGGGCAGACGCGCCGGAATCGCCTCCGCCCAACCGCCATGCGGGGCGGCCATGAGGCGGTCGATCGCCGCCACGGTCTCCAGCGCCAGAGGCCGGGCGCGGCCGTCGCCCAGCACCCGGTGCGCGGCGGCCAGGGCGAAGATCACGAAAGCCAGGTCATAGAGATCGGGCGTCTCGTCCAGCACCGTCCCGGCATCGTCGGTCGCGGCGATCCATAGGCCGTCGTCGCGACGGCAGGTCGCGATCATCCGATCCAGTCCGGCCTGGGCCACGGCGCGCCCGGCCTCCCACCCCAAGGCGGCGGCCTCGCAGAAGACATAGACCTGACGCGCCTGGACCCGGGTGCGTCGTCGCAGGCCGATCACCGGCCGACCGTCGAAATCGAGCTGTTCGTAGAACCGCCCGTTCGGGTCCACGCCGCGCTCGGCCCACAGGGGCAGGGCGTGGTCGAACAGCCAGGTCGAGACCTTGGTCTTGGCGTCGTCGGGGATCATGGGATGGGCTTAGGGCGCATCCCGCCCGGCGCCAAGGGGAGCCCTCCTGAAGCGACGACAGTTGCAATGGGCAACGCGAAGTGACACCGCTCCGTTTGGTCCTCGCCCCCGATCTTGCTAGAGGGCGGCCCTATTCGCGGCCCGATCCGTCGGGCCGCCGCCCCCGATCGCCGTGGAGAGCGCCCGCATGATCCCCTTCATCGACCTTCAGGCCCAGCGCCTGCGTCTCGCCGGCAAGATCGAAGCCGCCGTCCAGGAGGCCGTGGTCGGCGGCGCCTGGGTCATGGGGCCCCAGGTCCGTCAGTTCGAGGCCGACCTCGCCGCCTTCGGCCAGGCACAGCACGCCCTGGGCTGCGCCAACGGCACCGACGCCCTGATCCTGCCGCTGATCGCCTGGGGAATCCGCACCGGCGACGCCGTCTTCTGCCCCAGCTTCACCTTCACCGCGACGGCCGAGGTCGTGCCCTGGCTGGGCGCCTCGCCGGTGTTCGTGGACGTGGACGCGCGCACCTTCAACATGGACCCGGTCCGCCTGGAGGCCGCCATCGAGGCGGTCAAGGCCGAGGGGCGGCTGACGCCCAAGGTGGTCATCGCCGTCGATCTGTTCGGACAGCCGGCCGACTACCCCGCCATCCGGGCCATCTGCGACCGTCACGGGCTGAAGCTGATCTCGGATTCGGCGCAAGGCTTCGGCTGCACCCTGAACGACCATCATCCGCTGAAGTGGGCCGATGTCACGACCACCAGCTTCTTCCCGGCCAAGCCGCTGGGCTGCTACGGCGACGGCGGGGCGGTGCTGACGAACGACGAGGACCTGGCGCAAGAGATGGATTCTCTGCGCGTCCACGGAAAAGTGGTGGCCAAGGATCTCAAGGCCGGCGCGGCCGCCTTCACCCACGATCCGAAATACCTGGCCATGCGCATCGGCATGAACAGCCGGCTGGACACCATCCAGGCCGCCATCCTGATCGAGAAGCTGAAGGTGTTCGGCCAGGAGATCGAATGGCGCAACCGGATCGCCGCCCGCTACAATGAACATCTGGCGCCTCATGTGGCGGCCGTGCCCCAGGTCATCGACGGCGGCGTCTCCATCTGGGCCCAATATACGATCGAACATGCGGACCGTGACGGCCTGATCGCCCACCTCAAGGACCAGGGCGTCCCCACCGCCGTCTATTATCCCGTGCCCATGCACCTGCAGCCGGCCTATCAGCGCTTCCCGCAGGGCGCCGGGGGCCTGCCGGTCACCGAGCGGCTGAAGGACGTGGTCCTGAGCCTGCCGATGCACGCCGACCTGGACGAGGCGACCCAGGACACGATCATCGCCGCCGTCGCCAGCTACAAGGGTTGAGCCTGATGCCGAATACTCCCGTTCTCAAGTTCGGCGTCGCCGGCGTCGGCGTCATGGGCCGCAACCATGCACGGGTCGCCTCCGAAATGCGCGAGTTCGACCTGACCACGGTCTTCGACCCCGACGCGGTCGTGGCTGACGGCGTCGCCGCCGCCTATGACGCCGCGCCCGTCACCACCGCGGAGGCCTTCGTCGAGGCGGGATTGGACGCGGCCGTGGTCGCCACGCCGAACCGATTCCACGCCGAAATCGGCGTCGCCCTGCTGGAAAAGGGCGTCCACGTCCTGGTCGAGAAGCCGATCGCCGCCACCGTCGCCGACGCCCAGCGGATGATCGACGCCGCCAAGGCCAACGGCCGCGTGCTGATGGTCGGTCAGGTCGAACGGTTCAATCCGGCGGTCGAGACGGTCAAGCGCGCCGTCGCCGACGACGACATCATCTCGATCCAGGTCACCCGCGTCGGCCCCTTCCCGCCTCGCATGGGCGACGTCGGCGTCGTCATCGACCTGGCGGTCCACGATATCGACATCATCCGCCACCTGACCGGATCCGAGATCGTCGAGGTCCAGCCGCAGCTGGCCCGCACCCGCGCCGAGCGCGAGGACACGGCCCTGCTGCAGTTCCGGCTCGACAACGGCGTCATCGCCCACATCACCACCAACTGGGTGACGCCGTACAAGACCCGCACCCTGCAGGTCGCCACCAAGACCAAATTCATCGTCGCCGACCTGATCACTCGCCAGGTGACCGAATATTTCGGCCAGCAGCCCGACGGCTCCTATTCGACCCGGATGCTGAACTCCTGGCCGGCCGAACCGCTGAAGAAGGAGCTGGAAGCCTTCGCCCGTGCGATCAACACCGGCGAGACGGCGGCGGTGACAGGCGAGGACGGACTGCGCAATCTCGAGGTCGCCCTGCGCTGCCTCGGCGAGGCCTAAAGTCGCCGCAATGGGCGGGAAAGAAAGGACCATGCGCTCGTCCATCGCTCCCGCCGTCATCGTCTCTGGCGTCGTCGCCCTGCTGACCGTGTCGGCCGCCGCCCCCGCGCAGGCCGACACCCGCTATTTTTCCTACAACGCCTCGGACCGGATCACCCAGGCCCTGACCAAGGGGATCACCCTCCAGGTCCGGCGCGGCCTGTTCAACGCGGTCAGCATCGAGCGGCTGTTCTCGACCACCGCGCGCGGCTCGGCCGATTTCACGCGCGGCGGGCCGGACGCCGCGCGGCGGGCCCTGCCCGAGGGGGCGCGCGAGACCGATCTCTACGCCCTCGAACAGACCGGCGACGGTCGCGGCCTGGCCCGCGCCCTTTGTCCCGGCGCGGACGAGGTCTGGCTGGTGGCGAGCCGCGTGCGAGCGCCTCGCCCCCTGACCCTGCAGGCCGTGGGCCGGTGGTCCGACGGAACCTATCGCCATTGCGTGACCCTGAGCTACGAATGGCGCGGCGAATGGCAGACCGCGCCGGTGTCGCCTTTCCAGGATAATAATCCCTAGATCATTCCCGTCTCGACGAGGCCGCTTCGCCTGTCACGCTTGCGCGGCTATCGTGACGGCCGGACGGATTTGGGGAGAGACGACGATGAGACTGGCCCTGCTCCTGGCGGTTCTGATCGGCGTGATCGCCGCCCTGCTGACCTGGACACGGCCGGGCGCGCCGGTCCCGGACGCCGCCACCGACGAGACGGTCGTCGTCTATCTGCTCGACAACGGTTTCCACACCGATCTCGCCGTTCCGCGCGCGGCGCTTGAACGGCGCGGCGGTCCCCTGGGCCGGGCCGTCGAAGCCCTCGCGCCGGGCGACTGGATCCTGATCGGCTGGGGCGACGCGACCTTCTATGTGGATCAGAGTCCCATAGCCGACCGCCTGCCCGACGGCGCCCGCGCCTTCTTCCGGCCCGGCAATCCAGCCGTGCTGATGCTGGACCCGGAGCGCCGGGATCCCCGCACCCTCCATCCCGAAAATGGCCGCGCCGTCCTGACGCTGTCGCCCACCGCCTTCGACCGGATGGTCGCCCGCGTCGAAAGTTCGTTGGAACCGTCGAACGCCGCGCCGCGCCTGGTCGCCGCACGGCCCGGCGACGACGCCCGCTTCTTCGCCAGCCGTGAGACCTTCTCGATCCTGCACCTGTGCAACCACTGGACGGCGGACGTTCTGAACGCCGGCGGGGTGGCGATCCGGCCGGTCCGGTCGGTCTTTTCCGGCGAGGTGATGCAGGCGACGAGAAAGGTGGAACAGGAGCGAAAACTGGACATCGCGCCTGCACGCGCCTAGACCGCCCGACTTTCGCTTATCCGGCCGGGTCCGAGCCCCGGCGGGCGAACAAGAAGGAGCGGCCGATGGCCCACAAGCAACACACCCGCAATTCCTCCGGCCCCGCCGGACCCAGCCAGCGCCAGCTGCGCGCCGGCGAGCTGATCCGTCACGCCCTGGTCGACATCCTGCGCGAGGAAGAGATCCACGACGAGGCCCTGCTGGGCGTCTCGGTCACCGTGACCGAAGTCCGCCTGTCGCCGGACCTGAAACACGCCACCTGTTTCGTCGAGCCCCTGGGCGCCGGCGTCGAAACGGCGCCGACCGCAGGCCACGAGAGCGAGATCATCAAGGCGCTGAACGCCCACGCCAAATTCCTGCGCGGCCAGCTGGGCCGCCGGCTGGACATGAAGTTCACCCCCGACCTGCGCTTCCGCCACGACGAAAGCTTCGACGCCGCCACCCATATCGACCGCCTGTTCGAGGACCCCCGCGTCCGCGCCGACCTGGAACGTCGCGACGACGAGGATGAGGGCGAAGCCTGATGTTCCGGCCTCAAGCAGCGCAAAGCGCGGTAGGCCCTGCGTCGCGGCCTCAAGTAGCGCGAAGCGCGATAGGCCCAGCATAATGGCGCGCAAGAAGAAGGGCGAAGTCGTCGACGGTTGGGTCTGCCTGGACAAGCCGTTCGAGATGGGCTCGACCGAGGCGGTCAGCCGCATCCGCCGCCTGTTCAACGCCCAGAAGGCCGGTCACGCCGGGACGCTGGATCCCCTGGCTAGCGGCATCCTGCCCATCGCCCTGGGCGAGGCGACCAAGACCGTGCCGATGATGATGGAGGCGCAGAAGGTCTATCGCTTCACCATCAACTGGGGCGTCTCGACCGACAGCGTGGACCGCGAAGGCGAGATCATCGGCCGCTCAGACGTCCGCCCGGCGCTCGAGGCCGTAAAGGCGGCCCTGCCGGCCTTCGTCGGCGAGATCGACCAGACCCCGCCGCGCTTTTCCGCCATCAAGGTGGACGGCGCCCGGGCCTATGACCTGGCCCGCGACGGCGTGGAGTTCGAGCTTCAGTCCCGCCGCGTCACCATCCATTCGGCCGAGGTCACCGACGCGCCGGATGCGGATCATGTCGAAATCACCATAAGGACCGGCAAGGGCGTCTATGTCCGCTCGCTGGCCCGCGATCTGGCCCTGGCCCTGGGGGCGGAGGGACATGTCAGCGCCCTGCGTCGCGAGCGCGTCGGGCCGTTCAGCACGGAAAACGCCGTCACTCTGGATTCTCTGGAGGAAATGGTGCATAGGGGCGCCGCCTCGGAAGGCTTGCTTCCCGTCGCGACCGCCCTGGACGACATCCCGGAGCTGGCCGTGACGGATCAGGACGCCTTCTCGCTTCGGCAGGGACGCCCGATCGTTCTGCTCCCCCGTCAGGTGGAAACCCTCAAAGACCGCCTCACCGGCGGGTCGCGAACGGTTTCAGCCTTTCAGGGCCAGACCCTCGTCGCACTCTGTCAGTTGCGGGCCGGCCGGTTAGAACCCGACCGCGTTTTCAACCTCTAGGCCCGCGCCATCCGGCAAGGGCCGAGACCCCACGGCCTCAAGCAGCGCGAAAGCGCGATAGGCCAAGAAAGGACTCTTACGATGTCGGTTACTGCTGAACGCAAGCACGAGATCATCGCCGATAACGCCCGCACCGCTGGCGACACCGGCTCGGCCGAGGTTCAGGTCGCGATCCTGTCGGAACGCATCGCCAACCTCACCGAACACTTCAAGACCCACAAGAAGGACAACCACTCGCGTCGTGGCCTTCTGAAGATGGTGTCGCAACGTCGCCGCCTGCTCGACCACCTGAACACGGTCGACGCCGGTCGCTACCAGGCGCTCATCGCCAAGCTGGGCCTGCGCCGCTAAGAGGGGCGCCGGTACGAGCACCCATCGGATTTCGAGGCGCGGGCGGTCACGTCCGCGCCTCGTTCCGTAACTAGAACACGACCTGCGCGCCGCAGGAATTGACGGCGCAGACGCGAGGGCCATGCCGGTCCTCAACCGGGTCTTCCGCGATGGCGCGGCGACCCATGGATCGAAGGACTGAACGCCCGACGCATCCGCCCCCGATTATGGGACCCCGCGCGGAATACGCCGCCCGGGAGACGAAAGACGAAATATGTTCGATATCAAACGCAAGACGATCGAGTGGGCCGGACGCCCGCTGACCCTGGAAACGGGCCGCATCGCCCGCCAGGCCGACGGCGCCGTGCTGGCGACCTATGGCGAGACCGTGGTTCTGGCCACCGTCGTCTACGGCCGTTCGCCCAAGCCGGGTCTGGATTTCTTCCCCCTGACCGTCAACTATCAGGAAAAGACCTTCGCCGCCGGCAAGATCCCGGGCGGCTATTTCAAGCGTGAAGGCCGTCCGTCGGAGAAGGAAACCCTGGTTTCCCGCCTGATCGACCGTCCGATCCGCCCGCTGTTCGTCAAGGGCTTCAAGAACGAGACCCAGGTCGTCATCACCGTGCTGCAGCACGACATGGAAAACGATCCGGACGTCCTGGGCATGGTCGCCGCCTCGGCCGCCCTGACCATTTCGGGCGTGCCCTTCATGGGCCCCATCGGCGCCGCACGCGTCGGCCTGATCGACGGCGAGCTGGTGCTGAACCCGACCGTCGACCAGATCCCGGGCTCTGACCTCGACCTGGTGGTCGCCGGTACGCAAGACGCCCTGATGATGGTCGAATCCGAAGCCAAGGAGCTGTCGGAAGAGAAGATGCTCGAGGCGCTGATGTTCGCGCACGCCGGCATGCAGCCGGTGATCGACGCCATCATCGACCTGGCCGAACACGCCGCCAAGGAGCCGTTCGACTTCCAGGGCGAAGACCATTCGGACGTCGTCGCCTCGATCAAGAAGCTGGTCGGCGAAGACATCAAGGCCGCCTACACCCATCCGGGCAAGTACGACCGCCGCTCGGGCGTCGATGCGGCCAAGAAGACCGCCGCCGCCGCCCTGGTGAAGACCGACGAGAACCCTGACGGCGTCGACAGCTCGAAGTTCTCTGCCGCCTTCAAGGAATGCGAAGCCGAGGTCCTGCGTCGCGACATCATCGAGAACGCACACCGCGTCGACGGCCGCGCCCTGGACAAGGTCCGCGCCATCGTCTCGGAAGTCGGCGTCCTGCCGCGCACCCACGGTTCGGCCCTGTTCACGCGTGGGGAAACCCAGGCCCTGGTCGTCGCCACCCTGGGCACCGGCGAGGACGAGCAGTACATCGACAGCCTGCAGGGCACCTACAAGGAAAGCTTCCTGCTGCACTACAACTTCCCCCCCTATTCGGTGGGTGAAGCGGGCCGCATGGGTTCGCCCGGCCGTCGCGAAATCGGTCACGGCAAGCTGGCCTGGCGCGCCATCCGTCCGATGCTGCCGTCGAAGGAAGACTTCCCCTACACCATCCGCCTGGTCTCCGAGATCACCGAGTCGAACGGCTCGTCCTCGATGGCCACGGTCTGCGGTTCGTCGCTGGCCCTGATGGACGCCGGCGTGCCCCTGATCCGTCCGGTCTCGGGCATCGCCATGGGTCTGATCCTGGAGCCGTCGGGCGAGTTCGCCATCCTGTCGGACATCCTGGGTGACGAAGACCACCTGGGCGACATGGACTTCAAGGTCGCCGGCACCTCGGAAGGCATCACCAGCCTTCAGATGGACATCAAGGTCGCCGGGATCACCAAGGAGATCATGGAACAGGCCCTGACCCAGGCTTCGGCGGGCCGCCTCCACATCCTGGACGAGATGTCCAAGGCCATGGACGCGCCGCGTACCGAACTGGGCGAGCATGCGCCGAAGATCGAAACCATCAAGATCGCGGTCGACAAGATCCGTGAAGTGATCGGTTCGGGCGGCAAGGTGATCCGCGAGATCGTCGAAAAGACCGGCGCCAAGATCGACATCGGCGACGACGGCACCATCAAGGTCGCCGCCAACGACCAGGAGAAGATCGACGCCGCCAAGGCCTGGATCCAGTCCATCGCCTCGGAACCGGAAGTCGGAACCATCTATTCCGGCAAGGTCGTCAAGGTCGTCGACTTCGGCGCCTTCGTGAACTTCTTCGGCGCCAAGGACGGCTTGGTCCACGTGTCCCAGATCGCCCTGGAACGCGTCGCCAACCCGGCTGACGTCCTGTCGGAAGGTCAAGAAGTGAAGGTCAAGTTCCTCGGCTTCGACGATCGCGGCAAGACCAAGCTGTCGATGAAGGTCGTCGATCAGTCGACGGGTGAAGACCTGACCGACAAGATCAACACCGAACGCGCCGAGCGCGGCGAAGAGCCCCTGTCGGAAGACACCGGCGGTCGTCCGAAGCGCGAAGGCGGCGGCGACCGTGGCGGCGATCGCGGCCGTCGTCGTCGCGACTAAGCCGCGGCGTCAAGCTGAATGAAGAAGGCCCCGCCGGCGACGGCGGGGCCTTTTTTCATGGCCTGAGCTTAGGAGCGGCACTCCGCCGGAGCGTCGCCGTCCCGTTCCCACAGCTTGCAGGACCGGTCGATCTCGCCCTGGATCAGGTCGCAGGGGTTGGCGGCGTTGCAGGGCGGGCGGGTCGCGGGGCTGACGTGGATGCAGCGCTCGACCAGGCGGGCGGCGGCGGCCTCGCCGATCTGCTCGCGGCAGGCGGTGTCGCTGGCGGGAACCCGTTCAGGCCTCATGTCCGGCCCCTCGGGAATACGGGCCTGGGGCTCCTGCGGCGAGGCCGAAGGCTGAACGGTCGTTTGGGCCGATGTTGGGGCCATGGCCGGCCCTGCAGGCGTCTCGCTCGCGGCGGGAGCGGCCGTGGAGGCAGGTTCGGCCGGCGCTTCGGCGCGCGGCTGGCAGGCGGACAGGGCCAATGCGGCGGCGAGCGCGGTGCAGGCGAACAGGGATGGGCGCATGGAGGTCTCCGGTCGTCGGGACGGGTCATCGACACGATGACCCGTCGCCTGAACGCGTGAAACCCCTTATCGGCTCAGGGCCTGCAACGCCGCCTTCTGCAGGGCGAACAATTCGGTGCAGCCGATCTCGGCCAGGGAGAAGAGGCGGTCGAACTCGGCGCGCGAGAAGCCGCGCTTCTCGCCGGTGGCCTGGACCTCGACGATCTGGCCCGCCCCGGTCAGGACGAAGTTGGAATCGGCCTCGGCCTCGGAGTCCTCCTCGTAATCCAGGTCCAGCACCGGCACGCCGTCGCAGACCCCGCACGAGACAGCCGCCACCTGGTCCAGGATCGGGTCGGACTTCAGCACGCCTTCGTCGCGCAGATAGTTGAGGGCCGAGGCCATGGCGACCCAGGCGCCGGTGATGGAGGCGGTGCGGGTGCCCCCGTCGGCCTGGATGACGTCGCAGTCCAGCACCACCTGACGCTCGCCCAGGGCCTTCAGATCGACGACGGCGCGCAACGACCGACCGATCAAGCGTTGAATTTCCTGCGTCCGGCCGGTCTGTTTGCCGGCCGCAGCCTCGCGACGGCCGCGGGTGTGGGTGGCGCGGGGCAGCATGCCGTATTCGGCCGTGACCCAGCCCTGGCCCTTGCCGCGCATCCAGCCGGGAATGCTCTCCTCGACCGAAGCCGTCACCAGAACCTTGGTGTGGCCGAAGGTGATCAGGCACGAGCCTTCGGCGTAACGGTTGACCCCGGTCTCGATGGTCACGGGACGCAGTTGGTCGTCGGTGCGTTGCGAATGGCGCATGAGAGTCATCCTTGGGAAGTCTGGCCTGAAGTCTGGCCTTGGAAGCCGAGGCGGCGGTGCTTATCCTGAAACCGTGAGCCTGTATGCCCCCAAAACCCCGCCGTTCGACGGCGCCCGGTCCCCAGGTCCGGCCCTCGCAGGGCTGGCGGGGCTGGACGCACGCGCGCGCGACATCTTCCGCCGCATCGTCGAATCCTATCTGGAGACGGGCGAACCGGTCGGGTCGCGCACCCTGTCGCTGGGCGGGATCGCCCTGTCGCCGGCCTCAATCCGCAACACCATGCAGGACCTGACCCTGGCCGGACTGCTGGCCTCGCCGCACACCTCGGCGGGTCGGATACCGACCCATGCCGGTCTGCGTCTGTTCGTGGACGGCCTGCTGGAGATAGGCGACCTGAGCCAGGAGGAACGCCGCGAGATCGACGGGCGGCTGGCCGGACGGGGGCGAAATTTCGAGGCGGCGCTGGACGAAGCCTCAAACCTTCTGTCGGGCTTAGCGGGCGGCGCGGGCGTCGTCTCCAGCCCGGTGCGAGACGCCGGGGTCAAACATGTGGAATTCGTCGCCCTGGGCGGCGACCAGGCTCTGGCGGTCATCGTCGCCGACGACGGCACGGTCGAGAACCGGATCATGAGCCTGTCGGCCGGGGTCACGCCCTCGACCCTGACGGAGGCCTCCAACTTCCTCAACGCCCGCCTGCGCGGCCGGCCCTTCGCCGACGCCAAGCGCGAAATGACCCAGGAGCTGGAGATCGCCCGGCGCGAACTGGACCAGACCGCCGCCCGCCTAGTCGAGGATGGTTTGGCCGCCTGGTCCGGCGGACCGGACCGCGAGCGGGCCCTGATCGTGCGCGGCCGCGCCAACCTGCTGCAGGATGGCGAGGGTCTGGCGGATCTGGAGCGGGTCCGGGTCCTGTTCGACGACCTGGAGCAGAAGGAACAGCTGATCGGCCTGCTGGACGGCGTCGATGCGGCCCAGGGCGTGCGGATTTTCATCGGCGCCGAAACACGCTTGTTTTCACTTTCGGGTTCCGCCGTGATCGCGGCGCCCTATATGAGCGGCCGACAAAGGGTTCTGGGCGCCATCGGCGTCATAGGCCCCGCGCGACTGAACTACGCCCGTGTCATTCCGTTGGTGGACTATACCGCCCGGGTGCTGGGCCGGATGCTGGACGGGAACGACAAGTGAGCGACAAGCCCCTTAACGACGATTTCAACGAACTGGACGCCGACATGGCGGAAACCAACGCCGAACATGGGCTGGACGCCCATCCGTCCGACGACCTGGCCCCGCTGGACGCCGTCATCGCCGAGCGCGACGAGTGGAAGGACCGCGCCCTGCGCGTCGCCGCCGAGATGGAAAATCTGAAGCGTCGCGCCGAGACGCAACAGAACGACGCCCGCGCCTTCGCCATCCAGCGTTTCGCCAAGGATCTGCTGGGCGTGGCCGACAATCTGGAACGCGCCCTGATGGCTGCGCCCAAGGACACCGACGGCCCGACCGTGGCCCTGGTGACCGGTCTGGAAATGACCCAGAAGGCCTTGCTGCAGGCGTTCGAGACCAATGGCCTGAAGCGCGTCGCGCCTGAGGCCGGCGAGGCCTTCAACCCCCATCTGCACCAGGCCATGATCGAACAGCCGTCGGACACGGTGCCGGGCGGCGCCGTGCTCCAGACCATGCAGTCCGGCTTCGAACTGTTCGGCCGCACCATCCGGCCGGCCATGGTCGTGGTGGCGGCCAAGGGTTCCGGCGCGGCTGCGGGACCGCAGGCGTCCAATCCCTATGGCGGCGCCTCGGCCCCCGAAACCCACGCCTTCGACGGCAAGGCCTGATCCTAAGGCCTGATCCTAAGGATCGGAGGCTCGTGCTGAACTCCGCGCCGGATCAGAACCGGCGCCGCCACGCCCCGATCAGGGCGAACTCCGGAGCGGCGTCGGCCACATGGCGGGGTTCGCGGCTGGCTACGGCCTGAACCGTCATGCTGGAGCCGTCCCAGAGCCGGCGCTCGCCGCCCAGGACGAAGTCGATCTGGCGACCGCTGGGCGTGGCCGAGAAGCTGCGGCGCGAATAGGTCAGCGGGTCGAAATACTCCACCGGAACATCCGCCAGATAGGCCGAGAAGGCCCCGCTTTCGATCCGCAGCGGCTGGGACAGGGTGAAGCTGATGCGATCGCAGACCGTCCAGCAGCCGGTCAACAGACCCAGGCGCCAGGTCGAGCTGATCGCCGTTCGCTCCGTGGACAGGAACCGACCTTCCACGCGGGTGGAGCCCATGCCCGCCTCGCCGATCACGGCCAGACCCGGCCGCAGGCTCCAGTCGCCGCCCGCGGCGTAGAAGCTGGTCCGCGACGGCAGGGCGAAGTCCGAACCCCCGGGCAAGAAGGCGCCAAGGGGCCCCAGACGCTCGTCCAGATCGCCCAGGCTGAACGACAGGCCGCCGTCCTCGCCCCGCCAGGCCAGGGTGGCCCGGCTGTAGGTCGAGGCCTCTTCCTCCACGAGGCGGAGCGGCATGCGGCGGTCGCCCGTTCCGGTCTCGGCGGCCAGGCTCAGAGCGCCGAAACGCACCGCGCCCCGCGCCGCATGATCGACCTGAGCCAGGGCGGCGAACCCGTCGCCGGCCGCGCCGTCGAACGGTGATGTCGCCCCGCCCCGACCCTGCCAGGTCGAGAAACTCATCCGCCCGATTGCGACGTCCAGCATGGCCTCCTGGCGCGGCTCGTCGCCCAGCCAGGGGGCGTTGGTCAGGTCATGGCGTGGGGCGATCGGTTCCGGCGTAGCTTCCGGCTGGGACGCCGTCAGGTTCAGCCGTCCGCCGCCGGGCAGGGCCAGGCTGGTGGTCGCCGTCCGGCTCGGCTCGAACGGCGCGGCCTGATAGGAGCGGCTGGGCGCCGTCGGATAGGCCGAGCCCAGCTGAACCGCGAACATCCGGTCATAACTGTCGAACAGGACCGTCCCCAGGGCGGTCTGGCGCGCGAAGGCGTCGCCGAAAGCCGGACCCACGAAACTGCCCGGCTCGGTCTCGGTCACGATGGAGGAACCATCCGCCAGCGGGGTCGAACTGGCCCCGACCGGCCGAAAGGCGCCGGCCATGTCCAGCAGGCCGCGCCCATAGACGATGTCGGTCCCCGCGTCGCCGGCGTCGCGGGCCGTATCGATCAGAATGGCGAGAGCGGCGCGGGCCGTCAGATTGGGGAAGGCGTCCATCAGCAGCGCCAGGGCGCCCGAGACATGGGGCGCCGAGAAGGAGGTCCCATTCACCCGCCAGCAGCTGGTTCCGTCACAGCCGGTGATGACGTCCTCGCCCGGCGCCGAAATATAGCCGGCGGCCGTCACGCCCGCGCGGTTCGAGAAGTCGGACATCACATTGGTCGCGCCGTGCGAGCCGACGGCGATCACGGCGCCCGCGAACCGGGGATCGACCGCATAACGGGCGGGCCAGCCGGGATTGTCCTCGCCATCATTGCCTGAGGAGGCCACGATGACCGCCCCCGAATTGACCGCGCGAAGCAGGGCAGCCTCGAAGGCCGATCCGAAGCGACCGTCGCCGCCCAGGGACATGTTGATGATCTTGACCCCGTTGGCCACGGCGAAATCCAAGGCCCTGACAAGGTCCGAACTGCTGAAACAGACGTCGGTGTTCTCGTCCGTACATTCCGAGATGTCGGTGCGGATCGACAGGATGGTCGATTCATAGGCCACGCCGATCGTGCCCAGGCCGTTGAAGTTCGAGGCGATGACCCCGGAGACCAGAGTTCCGTGGCTGTCGTCGGCGACATAGGGGGTGTTGCGGCCGGGGACCACGTCGGTCGAGGCGCTTGAGATTCGCCCGACCAGATCGGCCTGGCTGTTGCTGACGCCGGAATCGACCACGCCGACCGTCACGCCGTTTCCGGTGGCCCCGGCCTGCCAGGCGACCTCGGCCTTCATATTGGCCAGGCCGTAGTTCCGCAGATATTCGCTGGAGCTCACCGAGGGCGGGGGAGGAGGAGGTGGTGGTGGTGGAGGCGGTGGCGGTACGACCGGGGTGATGGTTGCACCGCCGCCTCCGCCCCCGCCGCCTCCGCAGGCCGCGAGGGGCAAGACCAACAGACCTGCGCTCAGCAGGATCGCTCTGCGAAACCTCGAACCGATCACCTTCGCCCCTCCATGACACACGGCGCTCCACAGTGTGTCATGTCAGTAGCAACTCAACTCCTTAAAGTTTTATCGAAGACCGCCAGCAGTTTCGTCCAGCCGTCCTTGGCGTCCGCCTCGGCGTAGCTGGCGCGATAATCGGCGTGGAAACCGTGGGGTGCGTCGGGATAGATCACGATCCCGCTGTCTGTCTGGCCGGCCCGGGCCAGGGCCTCGCGCATCCGCTCGACGCTGGCCACGGGAATGCCCTGATCCCGGCCGCCGTAAAGGCCCAGGACCGGCGCCTTCAGGTCGTCCGCCAGATCCACCGGCCAGGGCTGGCCGGACGAAATCTGCGCCGGCGCCGCGTCCGGCGACGGGGCCAGGCGGCCGTACCAGGCCACGCCGGCGCCGATGACGGCGAACCGCGCCGCCGCCTGCCACACCACCTTGCCGCCCCAGCAGAAGCCGGTGATCCCGACCTTGCCGTCGCGCGACCACAGCTGCTGGCTGGCCCATTCCAATGTCGCCGACAGGTCGCCCATCACCTGTTCATAGCTCGCCGCCCCGACGATCTGCATGATCCGCTGCATGTCCGACAGGGGCGCCGGATCCTCGACCCGGGTGAAGAAGGCCGGCGCGACCGCCGCATAGCCCTGCTTGGCCAGGCGCCGGCAGACGTCCTTGATATAATCATGAACGCCGAAGATTTCGGACACCACGATCACGACGGGGAAGGGGCCGTCGCCGGCGGGACGGGCGACATAGGCGGCCAGTTCGAACCCGTCCGGCGCAGGATAGGTCACCTCCGCCGTTTCCAGTCCGGCGGCGTCGGTGGCGATCGGCTTGGCCTCCTTGGCCAGGGCCGCGACAGCGTAGCCGGAGAACAGCAAGCTCCCCAGGGCGCCGACCGCCCTGCGGCTCAGTTTAAGATCGTCGGCGGTCTGGCCTTCGGGACGGATCAGGGTGGTCATCGGACGGCTCCAGAAACGGGTAACCACAGACCATCACGACCACGCCTCACCGTCCAGTCACGTTAAGGGGGACCGCGCCGTATCGACAAGCCGGATAAATTGTCGAGGTTGGAGCCCCGAGTCTCCATGCAATGTCGAGGTCTCCACCATCAAAATCTGGGCCGAAGAGCGCTCAGGTCGCGAGACGTCGCGCGTCGGGCGGCAGCGCCCTTCTCCCCCAAGGGATCAGTGCCGGAAGACCCGCACCCCCGTGAAGGCCATGGCTATGCCCTGCTCGTCGGCGGCGGCGATGACCTCGGCGTCGCGCATCGAGCCGCCCGGCTGGATCACCGCCGTGGCCCCGGCCGCGACCGCTTCCAGCAGACCGTCGGCGAAGGGGAAGAAGGCTTCGGAGGCGCAGGCCGAGCCCTGGGCCAGTGAATGGGCGAGGCCTTTCGCCTCGCCCGCCTCCTTGGCGCGGATGGCGGCGATGCGGGCGCTGTCGCGACGGTTCATCTGGCCCGCGCCTATGCCGGCGGTCTGGCCGTCCTTGGCGTAGACGATGGCGTTGGACTTGACGTGTTTGGCCACGGTGAAGGCGAACAGCATGTCCTGGATCTCGGTCGGCGTCGGCTGGCGGCGCGTGACGATCTTCAGGTCTTCCGGCTTGATCAGGCTCCGGTCGCGGCTCTGGACCAGGAAGCCGCCGGCGACCGAGCGGAACACCTCGCCCGGACCGTGCGGGTCCGGCAGGCCGTCGGTGATCAACAGGCGCAGGTTCTTCTTGGCGGCGAAGACTTCCTTGGCCTCGTCGTCCGCGCCGGGGGCGATGACGACCTCGGTGAAGATGCCGGTGATGGCGCGGGCGTCGTCACCGTTCAGCGGACGGTTGACCGCGATCACGCCGCCGAAGGCCGAAACGGCGTCGCACTCCAGCGCGCGGGCATAGGCTTGCGACAGATCCTTGCCCACGGCCACGCCGCAGGGGTTGGCGTGTTTGACGATGACGCAGGCGGGGGCCTCGAACTCGGCGACCAGCTCATAGGCGGCGTCGGCGTCGGCGATATTGTTATAGCCCAGCTCCTTGCCCTGGACCTGTTCGGCATAGGCCACGCCCGGACGGGCTTCACCGGTGCGATAGAAGGCGCCGGTCTGGTGCGGATTCTCGCCATAGCGCAGCGTCTGGGCCAGCGACCCGGCGATGGATTTGCGGGCCGGCGCCGCGTCCTCGACCTGCTGGGCGAACCAGCCGGAGACGGCGGCGTCATAGGCGGCGGTGCGAGCGAAGGCGCGGGCGGCCAGCTGCTTGCGCAGGGCCAGATCGGTCGCCCCTTCGGCCTTCAGCGCCTCCAGGATCAGGGCGATGGACTCTCCATCCACGGCGACGGCGACATAGCCGTGGTTCTTCGATCCCGAACGGATCATGGCCGGCCCGCCGATGTCGATATTCTCGACCGCCGCCTCGAACGAACCGCCGGCCGCAACCGTTGATTCAAACGGATAGAGATCGATCCAGACGATATCGATGGCGCCGATGCCGTGGTCGCTCATCGCCTTGGCGTGTTCGGCCGCATCGCGCACGCCCAGCAGGCCGCCGTGGACCACCGGATGCAGGGTCTTGACCCGGCCGTCCATCATCTCGGGGAAGCCGGTCAGGTCGGCCACGTCCTTGACGGGCAGACCCAGTTTCTCGATCGCCGCGCGGGTGCCGCCGGTCGAGACCAGTTCGACGCCCAGATCGTGCAGCGCGCGAGCGGCGTCTTCCAGCCCCGCCTTGTCGGATAGGGAAATCAGAGCGCGTTGCGGCTTGACCCGGTCAGGGGCGGGCGGAAAGTCGGGAGCGGCGGGCATGAAGCGGCGTCCGTGAAGGCTGGGGGAGGATGGCGGGGCGTCTAGCACCGGGGCGCCGGTGCGTCATCCCTTGCCTTAATAGGCTAGAGGTTTCCTTTGATCGGAAAGTCTCTGAGGATTTGGGCGCATTGGGCGATGAGCCCGGGGAGATAGCTCTGGTCAAGCTCGAGCTCGAACCGATGGGTTTGCGTCATCGGATCGGGGGTCGCTTCGATAACCACATCTAGATGACCTAGCGCCGCGCTGGTGACCTTGGCATTGATGTAGGGCTCAAGACAGCGGAGGTGAGCGACGCCCTCCAGCCGAAGATTCAATGTCGAAAGCTCGTCACGAAACGACGAGATTTCGTCACTTCGTATCCATGGGCCCTGGATATCGATGCGCGATCCGGGCGCCTCTATGTGGGCGTGGATGTTGATCCAGTTGGCGTCATCATAATCGACAGAATCCGCAAACTCCCGCGAGAGGGTCCAAATAGATAGCCAACCAAGCTTGAGGTCGGGTTCTCCATAGAGGGCTTGCGGATGCTTCACGTCGGATCGCCGCTCGCGCCCGCCGGGCTCAGCTTCCAGCGGATCTTGGTTTCGCTGTCGGTCCGGGCCGAGCCGCGCACCACGATCTGCAGCGAGCGGCGGGTCAGGCCGGCGTCGATATGGACGCTGGGCTCGATGGCCACGTCGGGCCCGTCGGTGCGGAACCACCAGCCCCGGCCCGAGGCGCCGCGCAACAGGATCGAACGGCGATCGCGCGCCAGGGAAGCCTGCACCCCCGGCTCCAGATGGAAACGAATGGCGTAGGGGGCGGCGATCTGGCGGATCATTTCCTTGCGTCCGGGCGTGGGAAACAGCCGTTCCTCGGCTCGCAGTTCGTCCAGCCTCTGGTCCAGATACAGGCGGCGCTGGTGGTTCAGGCCGAAGGCCTCGTTCCAGCCGTCATGCTCCATGTCCAGCCAGACGGCGCCGTCGCCGTCGCGCTCTTCGGTCGTGACATGGATCGG
The DNA here is from genome assembly GCF_013912065.1 of Brevundimonas sp. Taxonomy (GTDB): domain Bacteria; phylum Pseudomonadota; class Alphaproteobacteria; order Caulobacterales; family Caulobacteraceae; genus Brevundimonas. Next base: position 4,768 of record NZ_JACESA010000023.1, on the reverse strand, counting down.
CGGCCCGACCAGGCGCGGCCCCAGCAGCTCGCCCTTCCAGCCGCCCAGCGGCTCGTTCAGCGACCGCTCGCCCAGGGTCAGGGTCGAATGGCCCGGCGTCAGACGCAGGGCCTGTCGATCCGTGGCGCGCGGCGTCCAGCCCGAGCCGGTCACCAGCCGGTCCTTGCCACAGGCGATCTCCAGCGCCATCGGCTGGGCGCAGGCCGTCGCCCCCCAGCCGCCTTTGGCCGGAGGCGCGGCGTCGGCGACGATGGACAACAGCGGACTGGCGATCCGCACCAGTCCGGCGACGGTCCCGACGGGCGGATGGGTCGGATCGGCCTTGCCCGAGGCGGTCGCGGCCTCGTCATGGGCGCGGGCGGCGGCGACGCGCGCGGCGGTCGACGGCCCCCCGCCCTGGAAACTGGCCAGGCGGCCGTCGGGCAGGGTCAGCAGGCGCAGGCCCTGGGTCAGGCGGCCGATAGCATCCGACACCGCCTCGGGCGTCGGTTCGGACAGCTGGGCCAGGGCGTCGTCCAGGGTCAGAAGGTCGAGCAACAGCTCCAGCCCGGCCTCGGGACTGCGCGAGGCGTGGCCGCCGTCGGCCTGGACCGTGGTCCCCAGGGCGCCTGTCAGGGCGGACAGGGCGCGCCGGCGCAGGGTCTGGCCCGGCGCCCCGGCCAGGACGCAGCCGCCAATGGCCGCCGCCGTCAGCCGTTCCGCCCGGGTCGCCAGACCGCCCGGCGGCCGCAGCAGCTGGCGGGTCTGGCGCGCCAGACAATCGGCCAGTCTCAACCGCTCGGCCTCGGTCGCGACGGCGCCCATCTTGCGGGCGGCGCAGGCCAGGTTGATCACCCGGCGCGGCAGGATTTCTGGACCCCAGGCGAAGGGGGACCAGCGGGCGAAGGCGTCGGCCCAGCCCAGGGTCAGGCGCAGGGCCTCGCGCGCCCCACGTTCGCCCTGGGCCATCAGGGCGGGCAGCCAGCTGAAGGCGTGCAGTTCGACCGCGAACGGCCGCGAGGGACTGGGGCGGTTCCACGGGTCGGCGGGCGGCTCGACCTCCATCGACGCCCCCGCGAGGACGAACCGGCCGACCAGCAGATTCTTGCCCGGCGCCGGATCGTGCGGCCGGAAATCGCGCGGCGTGGCCGCGAAGGCCGTGACCTTTCCCCCGCCCAGGATCGGCCCCAGCGTCAAGCCGTAGCCCGGCAGGCCGTAAAGCTCGATCCACAGTTGACGGGTCGCCAGCCGGCCGGCGATGGCGGGCCATAGGCCGGGGCCGGTCGTGGTCTCGCCCGGTCGCACGGGAGTCCGGACCGGCGCCCCCGGAAGACCGGGAATCTGGCCGGAGGCGACGTCAGGCGTCGTATCGACGCCGCGCGGGGCGAAGGGGCTGATCGGGCTCACGCGGCGTCCGGGACCGCCTTCAGGGCGGCGATATTGGCCGCATAGTCGCCCTTGAACACAAAGGAGCCGGCGACCAGAGCGTCGGCTCCGGCGGCGACACAGGCCGCAGCATTGGCCGAGGTCACGCCGCCATCCACCTGCAGATGGGCCGCCGATCCGGCGCCGTCCAGAATGGCGCGGGCCCCGGCGATCTTGCGCAGCGAACTGTCGATGAATTTTTGCCCGCCGAAGCCGGGATTGACCGACATGATCAGCACCAGGTCCACCAGATCGACCACTTCTTCCAGGATCGACAGCGGCGTGGCCGGATTGAACACCACCCCGGCCTTGGCCCCCAGCTGGCGGATGCGACCCAGGGTGCGGTGCAGGTGTGGACCGCTTTCGGGGTGGACGGTCAGCAGGTCGGCCCCCGCGTCGCGATAAGCCTCCAGCCACGGATCGACCGGTGCGACCATCAGGTGGACGTCGAACGGCAGGCTCGTGTGCGGCCGGATCGCCTTCACAATGTCCGGACCCAGGGTGATGTTCGGCACGAAATGTCCGTCCATCACATCGACATGAATCCAGTCGGCGCCCGCGGCTTCCAGCGCGCGGACTTCTTCACCCAGACGCGCGAAATCGCTGGCGAGGATGGACGGGCAGATCAGGGGTGTAACGGCCATGACCTCGGGATAAGGCGACCCGTCTGTCGGGGCAACCGGCTTGGCGAGGACGCATCGCCGTGTTCTACTCTTGTTCACGCCAAACTCGCGGGGAAGCGCTCGATGTCGATGGAAGACCTATCCGCCGCAGAACCGGTCCGCGTCTTCGAGGACGGCTCGGGCGACCGTTTCCTGATCTATGGCGCCCACGACGGCGCCAGGGTCGAAATCCGCTTCGACGGCGACGCCCTCTGGATGAGCCAGGCCCAGATCGCCGGTCTGTTTGGCAGGGACGTCTCGGTCATCTCACGCCACATCGCGTCGATCCTCGAGGAGGGTGAACTCGACGAGTCGATTTCTTTGCAGAAAATGCAAACAAATGGCCGAGGCCGCCCCGGCGTCCTCTACAGCCTCGATATGGTGATCTCGGTCGGCTACCGGGTCAGTTCGGTCCAGGCGACCCTGTTCCGTCGCTGGGCGACGGCGGTGCTGATCCGTTTCGCCACGCGTGGCTTCGTCATCGACGTGGAGCGAATGAAGGCGGGCGGCGAACAGGATCGCATCCGCGACCTGCGCGACATCATCCGCGACATCCGCAGCGAGGAGGCGAACCTCTATGCCGAGATCCGCCGGATATGCAGCCTGTGCCAGGATTATGATCCCAGATCGGACGCCTGGCGCAGCTTCTATCGCAACACCCAGGCCAAGCTCTGCTACGCCGTGACCAGCCAGACGCCGGCCGAGGTTCTGAGGGCGCGCGCCGACCCGACGGCGCCCGACATGGGGCTTCAGGTCTGGAAGGGCGAACGGATCGGCGCGAGCGACGTGACCGTGGCCAAGAATTTCCTGGCGCCGGGCGAGGTGCGCGAACTGAATCGACTGACCGATCTGTTGCTGACCATCTTCGAAGACCAGCTGGAAACCGGCCGCATGACGACCATGGCCGAGGCGGCCTCCCTGCTGGACAAACAGTTGAAGGGTCTTGGCCGGGTCGTGCTTTCGAGCGGCGGGGGCGTTTCGAAGGACGACGCCGACCGCCATGCCAGAACAGCCTACAAGGCTTATGACGCCGAGCGGAAAGCGAAGGAAAAAGCGCGGGCGGAGCAAGACTACGCCGAACTGCGCAAATCCGCCGACATCCCGCCCGCATCGAAACGCGCGCCTCGTTAAAGCCTAGAGCCTGATCGACTGAGCAGGCCTTACGTCCAGCTCAGTCGATTTCGCTCTAGCCGATCCGTTCCAGTTTGGCGGCGAAGAAGCCGTCGAGGCCGCCGCGTTCGGCCCACATCGAGGGCAGAATGCGCAACCAGCCTTCCGGAGTCAGGGCTTCGGGCGGGGCGCCGACGGCCGAGGGGTCGGCGGGGACGGTGCGGAAGCCCGGGTTGCGACGCAGGAAGGCGATCACCTGGGTCTCGCCCTCCTCGCGTTCCAGCGAACAGGTGCAATAGACCATCCGCCCGCCCGGCTTCACCCGTTCGGCGGCGGCGTCCAGCAGGCGGTGCTGGACGTCGGCCAGCTTGGCGACCTCGGCGGGCTTGGTGGCGCGCAGGACTTCCGGGTTGCGCCGGAAGGTGCCGGTCGCGGTGCACGGAGCGTCCAGCAGAACGGCGTCGAAGCTGCGGCCGTCGGCCCAGTCCTCGGCCGGAACGGCGATCACCTCGGCGGTCAGGCCGGTGCGTTCGAGGTTCTGCTCCAGACGTTTCAGGCGCGGCGCCGACCGGTCCAGGGCGACCACTGATGCGCCAGCGGCGGCCAGTTGCAAAGTCTTGCCGCCCGGCGCGGCGCACATGTCCAGGGCTGTCTCGCCCGGCTTCACGTCCAGCAGACGGCCGGGCGCGGCGGCGGCGGCGTCCTGCACCCACCAGTCGCCGTCCTCGAAGCCGGGCCAGCCGGCGACGTCGCCGCGACGCCCGGTGCGGACCGTCCCGCCACCCGGTCCGGCATGAAGGACTTCCCCCTCGACCGCATCGGCGATCGCTGCGGCGTTCGCCCCCGGCTTCAAACTCAGATCCGTCGCCGGCTCCTCGCGGGCGGCCAGGGCCAGGCCGGTGACGGCGGCCTCGCCATAGGTCGCCTTCCAGCGGGCGGCGATCCAGTCGGGCAGATTGCTCTCGGCCGTCGTCAGGCCGGGGCCGTCGCGGCCCACCCCGCGCAGCACGGCGTTGACCAGGTTCTTGTACGGCCGGGTCTTGGGATCGCGCTCGGCCAGTTTCACAGCCGTCGAGACAGCGGCGAAGGCCGGGGTCTCCAGCACCAGGGTCTGGGCCAGGGCGATCCGCATCAGGGTGCGGACCGCTTCGGGCGGGGACTTCTGCAGCCGACGATCCAGGATCTGATCGATCTCGCCCAGGCGGCGCAGCGCCGCCATGGCCACGGCGCGGGCGAAGGCGCGGTCGACGGGCTCCAGGGCGCGAGCGGCGGGCTGGGACAGGGCCTCGTCGAGGCCGTTGCGCTTCTCCAGCGCCGCGTTCAGCAGGAGGCCGGCGACGACGCGGGCCTCGACCCCGATGTCGTCCTGCGACGGCGCGTCGGCGACGACGGCGGGCGCGGGGCGCGGCCGACCCTTGGTGGCCATGCGACGGCCGCGCGCCTGCGAGCTGTGACCGCTGCTCGCGCCTTTTCTACCGTCGTCGCTCATACGGCGACCTGCGCGCCCAGCTCGACCACGCGGCCGGGCGGGATGTGGAAGAAGTCGGTCGGATTGGCGGCGTTGCGCATCAGGAAGATGAACAGCCGGTCCT
>NZ_JACESA010000022.1 GCF_013912065.1 Brevundimonas sp. | reverse complement strand
CCTCTCTCACACTCAAGACACCCAGTATCAAAGGCAATTCCGAGGTTGAGCCCCGGGATTTCACCCCTGACTTAAATGTCCGCCTACGCTCCCTTTACGCCCAGTAATTCCGAGCAACGCTAGCCCCCTTCGTATTACCGCGGCTGCTGGCACGAAGTTAGCCGGGGCTTCTTCTCCGGGTACCGTCATTATCGTCCCCGGTGAAAGAATTTTACAATCCTAAGACCTTCATCATTCACGCGGCATGGCTGCGTCAGGCTTTCGCCCATTGCGCAAGATTCCCCACTGCTGCCTCCCGTAGGAGTTTGGGCCGTGTCTCAGTCCCAATGTGGCTGATCATCCTCTCAGACCAGCTACTGATCGTCGCCTTGGTGAGCCTTTACCTCACCAACTAGCTAATCAGACGCGGGCCGCTCTAAAGGCGATAAATCTTTCCCCCGAAGGGCACATTCGGTATTAGCACAAGTTTCCCTGAGTTATTCCGAACCTAAAGGCACGTTCCCACGTGTTACTCACCCGTCCGCCACTAACTCCGAAGAGTTCGTTCGACTTGCATGTGTTAGGCCTGCCGCCAGCGTTCGCTCTGAGCCAGGATCAAACTCTCAGGTTGAGTTGACTTCTGACCTAAGCTTAAGAACATCCCGAAGGACGTCTTGGCATTAGTTCTACGTATTTTATTGACGAGTTCCCACGTCATCGATCCGAAGACCGACGCATGGTATCTTTTCAAAAAGACCGCAGATAGTCAGTGTCGTATGATGACCTCTAGGGTCATCGCTAGAACACCGCCGCCTGCGTTTCTCTTTCCATATCAACAATGTCAAAGACCTAGAACCGCCTCAGCGGCCCGACTTGTTTAGCGCCGTGTCGTCGGCGGAGGCGGCGATTTAGAGAACCGCGAACCCCGTGTCAACCGCTCTTTTCAGAGTTTCGCAAACCAGAAGAGCGAACCCTTCAGACCGCAAAAAACCACCGGAGGAAAACGCAGAGGCTTTCCTCTTAACCGTTCGGCGATTCGATTGGAGCGCGGAACCTATTGAAACCAACCCAGGAAAGCAAGAAGTTTCTCAACCCCTAACTCCCCCCGAAATCCCCGGAAACCAAAGTCCCCAAGGCCTCAAGGCCGGCCCGTCTCCGAGCGAGGCGGCTCTATACGGACGCCACTTTTCTTCCGCAACAGCTTTCTGACAAACACACGAAACTTTCTCAGAAAATGACGGTCACCAAAACAAACAGAGCGGCGCGCTCAGCCCGCCGCTATATAGGTTCTGAGGCTTTCCGCTTCGCGCGCATGTTCCTCGATCTGGCATTTGACCACGTCGCCGATGGAGATGACGCCCGCCAGTCGCCCTTCGCTAAGCACAGGCAGGTGGCGAATCCGGCGGTCGGTCATCCGGGTCATCAGGGCCGACATCATCTCGGCCGGTTCGGCGAAGATCACCTTCGACGACATATAGTCGGAGACAGGGCGGCTCAGCGCCTCGGGCCCATCGGCGGCCAGGGCCTTGACCACGTCCCGTTCGGAAAAGACGCCGGCGACAGCCTCGCCGTCGCAGACGACCAGCGCCCCCACGCGCTTTCGCTCCAGTTCCTGACACGCCTCGGCGACAGTCAGGCCGGGTGTGATGGAGAAGACAGCGTTTCCCTTGGTCTTGAGGATTTCAGCGACGAACATCGCGGCTCCTTCTCTATGAACAGAGACGACCGCAGGGCCGGGATGGCGACAGGGCCGCTCGGGAACGATGATCGCTCAGGCCGACAGCGGAATCAAATCTCCGATTCGGCGCCGTCCGCAGGCCGGTCGAGCGGTCCCTTGCCGAAGGCGCGCGCCAGAGGACCGATAGCCAGCAGACCGGCGAGGAAGCCAAAGGCGTGCGCCTCCCAGGCGATGCGGGCCCCGTCCGCGCCGGGCGCATAGCCGATCAGGCCGACGACGGCGTTCACCACCATCCAGGCGATCGAGGCGCTGACGACCCGCCGGTCGAACAGCTTCAGCACCCTGCCCCGTCCGCCCATGAGCCGGGTGGCGCCGCCGATCAGGCCGAACACCGCGCCGGACGCTCCGACCATGGCCTCGGTCGAGCCCCAATGGATCAGGCCATAGCCAAGGGCGGCGAACACGCCGCACCCTATGTAGAAGAGCAGAAAGACGGTCGGCCCGATCCGGTCGCCGAACAGGCGCGCCACCGGCGCGCCGAAGGCCAGCGCCCCCACGGCGTTCATCACGGCATGGGTCCAGCCGCCATGCAGCAGCATGGCGGTCAACAGGCCGCCCCATCGCCCCTCCTGGAGATCGGAGGGGGCGAAGGCCATGTCGGCGCCCATGTCGGGCAGTTGAAGCTGAAAGAAGAAGAGCACCGGCATCGACAGGGCGATCAGCACCACCGGCAGGGGCGCGTTGAACATCTTCTCGGATGTCGGTTTGGGCGGGCCGTCGAATCGGCCGTCTGGCTCGGACATGATCCACCAATGGGCAAGCCCTTCGTCGATCTCAAGCGCTTCTTAATAACCTTAACGCAGTTTGGAGGCGGATCATGCTTTCGATCCGTCGTCGGTTATCGCGCCAGGAGTCCTTCACATGCCGGTCAAGAGGCTGATCGCCCCCCTGCCGATCGTGGTCGCGACCCTGGTCGCCGCCGCCGCGCCGACCCTCGTCGCCGCCCAGACCACGGGTTCCGGCGCCGCCGCCCGCTTTCAGCAGGGCTATGGTTCCGCCCGCGCCACGACCAATACGGCCACCACCGGCTCGACCCGCGACGCGGACGGCAATCGCCTGATCGTCAACGGCATCATCCAGGCCGGCGCTTCTTCCTATTCCAGCCAGTCCGGCGGCGTGGCCTCGGCCTATGCCGGAGCCGGCTCGTCCAGCAGCGGCGGCTCGACCATCGGCGGCTCGACCGCTATCGGCAATCAGTTGAACGTCGTGGTCCAGGGCAGCCGCAACACGGTCATCGTCAACTCCAACCAGACCAATAACGGCGATGTCACCGCCGGTACGGCCCTGAACGGAAACATCACCCTGCCATGAGCCGCCGAACCCTCATTCGCATGAGCGCCGTCTCCACGGCCGCCGCAGTGCTGCTGGCCGGTTGCGTCAGCCCTGTCGCCGGCCCCTCGGGCCTTTATGCGACGCCGATCGGCAATGCGCCGGTCACGGCCAATCCGACTCCCTATTCAACGGCCCTCTACTGCCTGGCGGACTACGCCCGTCGCTACAACCTGCCCTCGCCGCGCATGGCCGTGGGCCGGATCAGCGACTACACTGGCACGGTCTCGTCGGACGGCGGCCGCCAGATCACCGGCGGCGCCTCGCTGATGGTCAACTCGGCCCTGGCCAAGGCCGGCGCCCGTATCGTTGAACGCTACGACACCTCGGTCTCGGAGCTGGAGCTCCGCTACGCCAACAACAAGCTGATCGGGGATCAGACCCCCGGCGCCCAGGGCCCGGAAGACACCCAGTACCGTCGTATCCTGGCCGGCCAGGTGCCCGGCTCGGACTTCTACATCGTCGGCGGCATAACCGAGGTGAACTATAATATCCGCTCGGGCGGGTTCGACGCCGGCCAGGGCGAGGTGGACTCGGCCCGTCCCGGCTCCACCCTGCTGACCCACCGCGTCTATGTGATGAACATCGCCATGGATCTGCGGCTGGTCCAGACGACCACGCTCGAGGTCGTCGACGTCGTCTCTTATCAGAAACAGATCATCGGCCGCGAAATCTCGGCCGGGGTGTTCGACTTCCTGGACGGCAATGTCTTTGATATCTCGGCCGGTTCCGGCGGCATGGAGCCGACCCAGCTGGCCGTCCGCGCCCTGGTCGAACGCGCCACGGTCGAGTTCATGGCCAATCTCTACGGGGCGCCCGGCCCCGAAATCTGCCTCAACGCCGCCAATGATCCACTTGGCGATTCCACCGTCGGCCCGACCGGCGGCTATTACCCGGCCTATCCCACCACGGAGACGAACAATGGCCAGACCCGCGCCGATCCGTCTCGCTGGCATGATCGCCGCGACGGCGACGTTCGCCCTTCTCGCTACTGAGGCCTCGGCCCAGGAGACGCCGCTCTGCGACCCAGAGACCGGCGCCACCTGCTCCAGCACTCAGACCCAGTCCGGTGACGTCATCGGAACGGTGAACCTGAACGTCTCCATCGACCAGCTGGAGGTGACCAACGACGCACGGGGCAATTCGCTCGCGGGCGGCATCGAGGATTCGTCCGGTTCCCTGACCTCGCGCCAGACCATGACCGGCGCGACCCGTGCGAACACAAGTCTGGTGCTGAACGGCGAATCCGACGGCGTGATCGTCTCGACCACGGACGCGCGCGGCAATTATCTGGGCGTATCCACCGACGGCGCAACCTTCACCGTCGACGCGACCCAGATCGTCACCGGCGAACGCGTCGAGGCCACGACCGACATCGACGCACCCGCCGCCCATGTCCTCGACGGCATGGCGGGCGGTTCGCTGGCCGTCGCCAACAGCGTCGCCATGGGCGGTCCGTCTTCCTCGATCACCGGCGTGATCGACCAGTCGGCCCAGACCACCGTCTTCGCCGAAACCGCCGCCGACGTTCAGTATATCCCCGCCCAGGCCGACTTCTCGTCCCAGGCCGTAGCCAATGCGGTCCAGGTCTCGACCACCGGCGCCTCGCATCAGGATCTGACAGTTCGCCAGACCAACGCCCCCTCGACCGTCGAGGCCCGCACCGACGTCTATGTCGACAACGCCTGGAACCTGGCCGCCCGCGCCAACGCCGGCGCCAACCAGACCGTCCTGTACAACGCCGGCGGCTCCATGGTCGCCAATACGAACCAGACCAACCAGGGCCGCGTCCGCGCCGTCGCCCAGGCCCAGACCAATCTGCAGGGCCAGACCACAGTCTCGGCCCGCGCGGTCGCCAACGAAGTCGTCGCCGGCAACAACGACATCTATCTGGAACTGGACAACACCCAGCTGAACTCAGGCGGGGTCGAGGCCAGCGCCGTCTCGATCGGCGTCGACGGCTATGACACCTATGTCGGCGCCGAGGCCGTGGGTAACAGCGTCACCGGCTACGCCTGCTCCCAGTGCGGCGGCGAGATCAACATCACCAACACCCAGACCAACGACGGAAACGTCAGCGCCACGGCGACCACGACCATCGGCTCGGGCCGCGCGGCCGTCGTCGGCGTCACCGCCGTCGGCAACAGCGCCACCTTCTATGTGAGCCGCCCGGGCGGGTAAGAGGGCGTTACGCGGCCAGTGATGCGGAAAGAACCCCTCTGGTTCTCCGCTGCGCATCGATCCTCCTCCCCACGATGTAGGTAGGAGACGGAAGGTCTCTCCGTTCGGTGATCGCCTCAAGCCCGGCTTGCCCTCGCCGCCGGCCTCCCCTAACCCAATGGAGCCGCTCTATCGGGGGTTGCGGCATTACGGAGTGATCTCATGCGTTCTGCGCGTCGTCTGCTGCTTGTCGCGGTTTCGGGTCTTGCCCTTTCGACCGGGGCCTTCATCGCGCCGGCCCTGGCCTTTGCGCCGCCCGCTGCAGCGGCCCAGGCTCAGATCGCGCCCTCCGACGCCTGGGCCCAGGATGTCAGCGACATTCCCGCCGACCCCGCCGTCCGCTACGGCCTGCTGCCCAACGGCATGCGCTACGCCCTGCTGAAGAACGCCACCCCGCCCGGCCAGGCCTCATTCCGCCTGCGCATCGACGCCGGCTCGCTGATGGAGCGCGATGACCAACAGGGGCTGGCCCATTTCATGGAGCATATGGCCTTCAACGGGACCAAGGACATTCCCGAGAACGAGATGCTGCGCATTCTCGAACGCCTCGGCCTGGCCTTTGGGGCCGACACAAACGCATTCACCAGCTTCGACCAGACCGCCTATATGCTGGAACTGCCGAACACCCAGGACGAGACGGTCGACGCCTCCCTGCGTATCCTGCGTCAGATGATGGGCGACGCCCTGATGGCGTCGGACGCCATCGACGCCGAACGCGGCGTCATCGTGGGCGAGGAACGGCTGCGCGACACCCCGCAATTCCGCGTGCTGAAGACCCAGCTGGGCCTGTTGGCGCCCGGTCAGCGCCTGTCGCAACGGCTGCCGATCGGTGATCTGGATGTCATCCGCACCGCGCCCCGTCAGAGGTTCGTGGACTTCTATGACGCCTATTACCGGCCGTCGCGCGCCACCTTCATCGCCGTCGGCGACTTCGACCTGGATGCGATGGAAGCCAAGGTTCGAGGCGCCTTCGCCGACTGGACGCCCAAGGCCGCGGACGGCCCCGAGCCGGATCTCGGCGCGGTCGCCGCCCGTTCGCCCGAAACCAGCATTATTGTCGAACCCGGCATCCAGTCGTCGATCCAGATCAACTGGATCAAGGCTCCAGACCTGGACGCCGACACCGTGGCGGAGCGCAGCGAAACGGTCCGGCGCAGTCTGGGGCTGGCCGTGCTGAACCGCCGTCTCGGCGAGCTGGCGCGCGCGGACAACCCGCCCTTCCTTGGAGCGGGCGGCGGCTATCAATCGCTGTTCGACACCCTGGACGCCGGGATTCTGTCGGTCTCGTTCGCCCCCGGCGAATGGAAGCGGGCTCTGGAAACCGCCGAACAGGAGGCGCGCCGCCTGACCCAGTATGGCGTGACCGCCCCCGAACTGGCGCGTGAGATCACCGAAAATCGCACCGCGCTGCAAAACGCGGTCGCCACGGCCGCCACCCGACCCACTCCCGCCTTGGCCGGAGGCCTGCTGAATGCGGTCAACAGCGACTCTGTCTTCACCTCGCCGCAGGACAGTCTGGCCCTGTTCGAGACCATCGTCGCCGATCTGACGCCGGAGCAGGTCAACGCCGCCGTCCAACCGGTCTTCGAAGGCCAGGGCCCACTGGTCCTGTTCGCCAGCCCGGTTCCGGTCGAAGGCGGTGAAGCCGCCGTCACCGCCGCGCTCGAGGCGTCGCGTCAGGTCCCGGTCGCCGCCCCGTCGGACCAGTCGGCCCTGGAATGGCCCTACACCGACTTTGGCGCCCCCGCCGTTCCGGCTTCGCGCACCGAAGTCGCCGACCTCGGGGCCACCCTGGTCGCCTTCCCGAACGGGACGCTGCTGAACATCAAGAAGACAGACTTCCGCGACGACCAGATACTGATCAACGCCAGCACCGGGCTCGGCGGGCTCGGTCTGCCGGCCGACCGGTTCTCGCCGCTGTTCGCGACCAACGCCGTGCTGAACTCCGGCGGCCTCGGCAAGCTGACGATAGACGAGATCAACCGCGTCCTCGCCGACCGCATCTTCAACACCAGCATCAGCCAGGGGAGCGACAGCTATACGTTTGGGGGATCCACCCGGCCTGAAGACCTGCAACTGACGCTGCAGATCCTTACCGCCTTCCTTACCGATCCAGGTCTGCGGGCCGCCCCGCTGCAGCGGGCCAAGGCCTCCTATCCCCAGTCTCTGGAGCAGCGAGCGGCGACGCCCGGCGGCGCCTTCGGGCTACAGGCCGGCGAGCTGCTGGCGGGGGGCGACAAGCGCGCCGCCACGCCGACCAATGAGCAGTTCCAATCGATCGAGATCGAAGACCTGCGCCAGCGGATCAAGGCGGCCATGGCCGCCGGCCCGGTCGAGATCACTGTCGTCGGCGACGTCGACGTGGATGCAGTCATCGCCGCCGTGGGCTCGACCTTCGGCGCCCTGCCGGCGCGCGGTCCCGCGCCGACCCCGCCTGCCGGGTCGTCCGAGCGTCGCTTCGCCGCCCCGACCGCGACCCCGATCCGTCTTACCCACACGGGCCAGGCGGGACAGGCTCTGGGCGTCGTGGCCTGGCCGACCACCGATCAGATCGGCGACCGCACCGCCGCCCGGCAGGTGTCGATCCTCGAAGCTGTTCTTCAGTTGCGCCTGAACGAGGAGATCCGCGAGAAGCAAGGCCTCGCCTATGCGCCGAACGCCAGTTCAACCAGTTCGGACATCTTCCCCGGCTACGGCTATCTCGCCATCGCGGCCGAGACCACGCCCGAGTCCCTGCCCAAGCTGTTCGACGCCGTCGACGCCATCGTGGCTGATCTACGGGACAATCCGATCAGCGAGGACGAACTCAACCGCGCCCGCCGGCCCGCCGTCGAACGCCTGCGCCGCAGCATGGCCGACAACGCCTATTGGCTGAATCAGTTGTCAGAGGCCCAGTCGGACCCCGCTTCGCTGGGTCAGACCCGCAACAATATCGCTGTGTTGGAGGCCGTCACGGCCGCCGACCTGCAACGTGTGGCGCAGCTGTACCTGAAGCCCGAGACCGCCTGGCGCGCGGAGGTGGTCCCCGACAAGTCGCCTGTCGCCACCCCCGCTCAATAAAGAAAAAGGCCCCGGCTCGCGCGCACGAGCCGGGGCCAGTCTTCAGGATCGTCGACGGAGACGCCGACGATCTTATTATCTATCGCCCGGCCTGAGCCGGGCCTGAACGGAGTGCGTCAGCTCCCGTTCAGAACACCCGCCCGCCGACGCCGCCGTCCAGGGTGATCGCCCCGGTGATGACGGTCGTGCTCTGGGCCTGTTCCTCGCGATATTCAGTGTATTCCTCTTCGCGGTACAGGGTCAGGATCTTCACCCCGGCGCCGTAGCGACGCAGCAACGACCGTTCGTTGCAGTCGCGCTCGGCCTTTTCGGGCCGGCATTCCAGCCGCCCCTCGCCGCCGAACCACAGGGCCTCGTGCTTTTTGCAGGTCAGGGTCGTGCCGTGGTCGAATTTGATCTCGCCCTCATAGTCCGCGATCGTGGCCTGCAGCCAGGTTCCGGCCAGGCAGCGATAGAGTTCGCCTTCGTAGCTGTCGGCGATCTCGCGATCCGGCTTCACCTGGGACGCGGGATGCGGCACCTGACGGTCGTCGATGCAGACCGCCTGGATCACCACCCGCTTCATCATGCGGCGATAGGCGGTGAAGGGGGTGCGCACCGTCTGGACGAGGCCGTCGACGGCCAGGCCCTGGATGGTGGTCGGATAGGGCTGATCCACGGTCACATAGGCCGCGCCGCCGCCCGAGCCGAAGCCGCCCGAAAAGCCACCCGCCCGCGCATTGAGATACGATCGCGCGCCCGAGGAGGCGCTGGCGTTGGCGCTCGCGCCCGCATTGACGTTGACGTTCACATTGACGTTCGTGTTCGACGACCAGTTGCCGCCGCCTCCCCCGCCGCCGCACGATCCGCCGCCGCCGCCGCACGAGGGCGGCTCAGGCGGAGGCGGGGGTTCACAGGACGTGCAGGGGTCGGGCACGCAGCCGCCGCATTGCGCCAGGGCCGCCCCGCCGGCTCCCATGACGGCCAGACCGGCCGCCAGGCCCAGCATCCAATTCCTGATCCGCTGCCGCATCGGCGGGACTCCCGAACGAATTCTCATGTCGCCCGGACAAGCCTCCGGACGATCCAACCTTAACCAAGACGTCAAAAGCCTTTCGTTTCCGTTGAGACGGGCAAGGTGTTCAGGGATGGCGCAATGCCGCATCCGTCTGCTAGACCGCCCGCATAATGACCGTCCGCGTCCTCATTCGCCTGATTTCGATTAGCCGCCCGGCGTAGCGCTTTAGGGCCTCTGGCCCCGTGCACGTCGGGACGACCGCCCAGGATTGGGCGAAAAGGCCGCCCTCAAGCCGCGCGAAGCGCGATAGGGCGAACAAGGACAGCGACCGTTCACCCTTCGACGCCGAGACTTTTCATGGCCGACGCCCCCGTCACCGAAACCGACACCCCTTCCGGCCGCGACTATCGCGACACCGTATTCCTGCCCGAGACGCCCTTCCCCATGCGCGGCGGTCTGCCGCAGAAGGAGCCGGTGATCCTGGAGCAGTGGGGCGACCTGTACGGAACCCTGCGCGCCGAGCGGCAGGCCCAGAAGGCCCCGCTCTATGTGCTGCACGACGGCCCGCCCTACGCCAACGGCGACATCCACATCGGTCACGCCCTGAACAAGACGCTGAAGGACTTCGTCGTCCGCAGCCGGTTCCTGCTGGGCTATGACGTCGACTATGTCCCCGGCTGGGACTGCCACGGCCTGCCGATCGAGTGGAAGATCGAGGAACAGTTCCGCGCCAAGGGCCGTCGCAAGGACGAGGTGTCCAAGGACGAGTTCCGCGCCGCCTGCCGCGAATACGCCGGCAAATACATCGACCTGCAGCGCGACCAGTTCCATCGCCTGGGCATCGTCGGCGACTTCGCCAACCGCTACGCCACGATGGACTTCAAGTCCGAGGCGGCCATCGTCGCCGAGTTCCACAAGTTCAAGAACTCGGGCCAACTGTATCGCGGCTCCAAGCCCGTCATGTGGTCGCCGGTCGAGCGCACGGCCCTGGCCGACGCCGAGATCGAATATCACGACCACGTCTCGCCCACGATCTGGGTCAAGTTCCCGGTCACGGGCGCGGCCGACGACCATCCCGACGACCTGCTGTCGTTCCGCAGCGGCACGCCGTCGATCGTCATCTGGACCACGACCCCGTGGACCATCCCGGCCAACCGCGCCATCAGCTACGGTCCCGAGATCGCCTATGGCCTCTATGAGGTCACGGCCATGGAAGAGGGTCTGGAGTTCGCGCCCTGGGCCAAGCCCGGCGACCGCCTGATCGTCGCCGACAAGCTGGCGGAAGAGGTCTTCAAGGCCGCCAAGATCGCCGCCTGGACCCGGGTCTACGACATCAATCCGTCCGGCCTGGAATGCGCCCACCCCCTCGCCGCTCTCGACAGCGGCTACGGCTTCTCCGTGCCCCTGCTGGCCGGGGATCACGTCACCGACGACGCGGGCACCGGCTTCGTCCACACCGCGCCGGGCCACGGCGCCGACGACTTCGAGGTCTGGAAGGCCCACGGTCATCACGAGGTGCCGGACACGGTCGATCCGGACGGCGCCTATTATCCTTCGGTCCCGCTGTTCGCCGGCCTGAAGGTGCTGGAGACCGAGGGCAAGAAGACCGGCAAGTTCGGTCCCGCCAACGGCGCGGTGATGGAAAAGCTGATCGAAGCCGGAAACCTGCTGGCGCGCGGCCGGCTGGAACATTCCTATCCCCACTCGTGGCGCTCCAAGGCGCCGGTCATCTTCCGCAACACGCCCCAGTGGTTCATCCGCATGGATCAACCGCTCGCCTCGGGCGACACGCTGCGCGAGACGGCCCTGACCGCGATCGATGCTACCGCCTTCCACCCGACGGCGGGCAAGAACCGTATCCGGTCCATGGTCGAGGGCCGTCCCGACTGGCTGGTCAGCCGCCAGCGCGCCTGGGGCACGCCGCTCGCCATGTTCATGGACAAGCAGACCGGCCAGCCCTTGCATGACCCGGAAGTCGACGCCCGCATCGTCGCCGCCGTCGCCGAACATGGCGCCGACATCTGGTTCACCGCGCCCGACGCCGACTTCCTGGGCGCCCACGACCCGGCCCGCTACGAGAAGGTCGAGGACATCCTCGACGTCTGGTTCGACAGCGGCTCGACCCACGCCTTCACCCTGGACCCTCGCCTGCCCGAGCACGGCTACACCGGCGACCGTCCCGCCCACTGGCCGGCGGACCTCTATCTGGAAGGCTCGGACCAGCATCGCGGCTGGTTCCAGTCGTCGCTGCTGGAAGGCTGCGGCACCCGTGGTCGCGCCCCGTTCAAGGCGGTCCTGACCCACGGTTTCACCCTCGATGAAAAGGGGGAGAAGATGTCCAAGTCCAAGGGCAACACCACCGATCCCCTGACCATCATCAAGGAGAGCGGCGCCGACATCCTGCGTCTGTGGGTGTCGCTGGTCGACTATTCCGAGGACCAGCGGATCGGCAAACAGATCCTCCAGACCACGGTCGACGCCTATCGCAAGCTGCGCAACACCGTTCGCTATCTGCTGGGCGCCCTGTCGGACTTCGACGAGGCCGAACGCCTGACCGACTACGATCAGTTCCCGCCGCTGGAGAAGTTCATCCTTCACCGCCTGCACGAACTGGATGGCCAGGTCCGCCAGGCCTACGCCGAATACCGATTCCAGGATGTCGTCCGCCCGGTGCTGGAGTTCTGCTCCAACGACCTGTCGGCCCTCTATTTCGACATCAGGAAGGACGCCCTCTACTGCGACCGCCCCGACAGCATCCGCCGTCGCGCCGCTCGCACGGTGATGGACGAGGTCTTCATGCGCCTGACCGCCTGGCTGGCCCCGCTGACCCCGTTCACGATGGAAGAGGCCTGGACGACGCGCTTCCCCGACGCCGGGACCAACTGCGCGCGAGTGATCCCGGAGACGCCGGCGGAGTGGGAGAATGCGGCCGAGGCGGAGCGGTGGGCGAAGGTTCAGCGCGTCCTTGAAGTCGTTACCAACGGCCTCGAAGAAAGCCGACGCGCCAAGGTTATCGGCGGCGCCCTCGACGCTTGGCCAGAAGTACACCTACCGACGGAGGCCGCCGTCCTATTCGATGATTTGGATGCCGCCGAAGTGTTCCGGACGAGCGGCGCGGATCTGATCATTGATGAGAGCGGCGTTATCTCCGCCGTCATCAACACCGCCGACTATCCGAAATGCGCCCGCTCCTGGCGCCGCGTTCCCGACGTCGGCTCCGACCCCGCCTACCCCGATCTGTCGGCCCGCGACGCCGACGCGGTCCGGTATTGGGACCAGACGCGAGGCTGATATTGCGCTCACCTCCCCGCGCGCCTTCGCACGCTGGGAGGTGACGCCGGCCCCCTTCTTTCGTCATTCCGGGCGCAGCGTAGCGGAGACCCGGAACCCAGCGGCGCGCGAGAGCGCGAACCTGTCGAGAATTCGCTGCTCGGGCATTGTGCGGCGGACCCATTTCGCCTTCGGCGCCGCTGGGTTCCGGGTCTGCGGGCCAAGCGGCCCTTCGCCCGGAATGACGAAAGAGGAGAGCAACCCCGTCCCTGCGCTCGAGAAACCGGTTTCTCCCTCACGCATTGTTACATCCGCCATGGCCAAGCCGGTTTCGCCGCGCTAGATCATGTTGCAGTGCGAGCGGGTCAACCCGCCGAACCTTCTCAAAGCTCAGGGGCTACATATGACTCAGTGGGTGTACGGCTTCGGCGGCGGTTCCGCCGACGGCGACGCGTCGATGAAGAACCTTCTCGGCGGCAAGGGCGCGAACCTGGCGGAAATGTCGTCGCTGGGGCTGCCCGTCCCGCCCGGCTTCACCATCACGACCGAGGTCTGCACCTATTATTACACCAACGGCGAGACCTATCCCGCCGATCTGGAAGACCAGGTGAAGACCGCCCTGACCAAGGTCGAGGCCATCGTCGGCAAGACCTTTGGCGATGTCGAAAACCCGCTGCTGGTCTCGGTCCGCTCGGGCGCCCGCGCCTCGATGCCAGGCATGATGGATACGGTGCTGAACCTGGGCCTGAACGACCAGACGGTCGAGGGCCTGGCCAAACTTTCGGGTGATCGTCGCTTCGCCTTCGACAGCTATCGCCGCTTCATCACCATGTATTCGAACGTCGTGCTGGGCCTCAGCCACGATGATTTCGAAGAAGTGCTGGACGCGCACAAGGACCGGTTGGGCGTCACCGTCGACACCGATCTGAAGGCCGAGGACTGGGAGCGGGTGGTCGTCGACTACAAGGCCGTGGTCGAACGCGAACTGGGCCAGCCCTTCCCGCAGGATCCGCGCGACCAGATGTGGGGCGCGGTCGGCGCCGTCTTCGCCAGCTGGATGAACGACCGGGCGAAATTCTATCGCCGCATGCACGACATCCCCGAAAGCTGGGGCACGGCCGTCAGCGTCCAGTCAATGGTGTTCGGCAATATGGGCGAGACCTCGGCGACCGGCGTGGCCTTCACCCGCAACCCCTCGACTGGCGAGGCGCGCCTGTATGGCGAGTTCCTGATCAACGCCCAGGGCGAAGACGTGGTCGCGGGCATCCGTACGCCCCAGTCCCTGACCAAGATCGGCCGCGAGGAGATGGGCGAGACCGCCCCCTCGATGGAAGAGGCCATGCCCGAGGTGTTCGGCCAGTTCGTCACGGTGGTGAACAAGCTCGAGAGCCACTACCGCGACATGCAGGACATCGAGTTCACGGTCGAACAGGGCCGGCTATGGATGCTGCAGACCCGCAACGGCAAGCGCACCGCCAAGTCGGCGCTGAAGGTCGCCGTGGATCTGGCCGCCGAGGGCGTGATCAGCCAGGAAGAGGCCATCAGCCGCGTCGAGCCCTCGGCGCTCGACCAGTTGCTGCACCCGACGCTCGATCCCGACGCGGCCCGCACCGTGATCGCCCAGGGCCTGCCGGCCTCGCCCGGCGCGGCGACCGGCAAGATCGTCTTCGACGCCGACGAGGCCGAACGCCTTGCCGGTCTGGGCGAGGCGGTCATCCTGGTGCGCGAGGAGACCTCGCCCGAGGACATCCACGGCATGCACGCCGCCCGCGGCATCGTCACGGCGCGGGGCGGCATGACCAGCCATGCCGCCGTCGTGGCGCGCGGCATGGGTCGCGCTTGCGTCTCCGGCGCCGGCGAGGTCCATATCGACGAAGCCAAGGGCGTGTTCACCGCGCGCGGCCGCAGTTTCAAGACCGGCGACATCATCACCATCGACGGGTCGAAGGGCGAGGTCCTGGACGGCGCCGTGCCGATGATCGAGCCCGAACTGACCGGCGACTTCCAGACCCTGATGGCCTGGGCGGACAAGGTGCGTCGCCTGAAGGTACGCGCCAACGCCGAGACCCCGCTGGACGCCAAGACCGCGCGCGGCTTCGGCGCCGAGGGCATCGGCCTGTGCCGGACCGAGCATATGTTCTTCGACGACACCCGGATCGCCGCCGTGCGCGAAATGATCCTGGCCGACGACGAGAAGGGCCGCCGCGCCGCCCTGGCCAAGATCGCGCCGTTCCAGAAGTCGGATTTCGTCGAACTGTTCGAGATCATGGCCGGCCTGCCGGTGACGGTGCGCCTGCTGGACCCGCCGCTACACGAGTTCATCCCACACACCGACGAGGACATCGACGCCCTGGCGGCCTCGTCCGGCGTCGACGCCGAAAAGCTGAAGCGTCGCGCCAGGGAGCTGCATGAGACCAACCCCATGCTCGGCCACCGCGGCTGCCGCCTGGGCGTGGCCTATCCCGAGATCTACGAGATGCAGGTGCGGGCTGTGCTGGAAGCCGCGCTGGAGGTGAAGAAAGCCTCGGGCCTGGCGCCGATCCCGGAGATCATGCACCCGCTGGTCGCCCTGGGTCTGGAGATGAAGTACCTGCGCGAACTGACCGACCGCACCGCCAAGGCTGTGTTCGAAGAGGCCGGCGACAGCGTCGAATACCTGGTCGGCACCATGATCGAACTGCCGCGCGCCGCCATTCGCGCCGGGGACCTGGCCGAATACGCCCAGTTCTTCAGCTTCGGCACCAATGACCTGACCCAGACGACCTTCGGCATCAGCCGCGACGATTCGGGCCGGTTCCTGCAGGCCTATCTGGACAAGGGCATCTTCGAGACCGATCCCTTCGTCCGCCTGGACCAGCACGGCGTCGGCGGCCTGATCGAGATCGCGGCCGAGCGGGGTCGCGCGGTCCGTCCCGAGGTCAAGCTGGGCATCTGCGGCGAACACGGCGGCGATCCGTCGTCGATCGCCTTCTGCGAGACGGTGGGCCTCGACTATGTCTCCTGCTCGCCCTACCGCGTTCCCATCGCCCGACTCGCCGCCGCACAGGCCGCGCTGGACGTGGAGCGTGAAAAGGACCGCTGACCGGTCAAAGGGGGCGGCGCCGCGCGCCGCCCTTCCGGTTCAGGCGAAGTCGCCCGCCAGGGCCCAGCGCTGGGAGCCTTCGCCGAAGGGGCGCACGAACCAGTCGCGGTACTGTTCGAAGGTCTCGATGATCATCTGGCGCAGGTCGGGCGGGTTCACCGCCTCGCCGCGCTGCCTCTTCAGGGCCGCAACGCAATCCACGACCAGGTTCTGGTGGGCCGAACCGCCCATGCTCTTGAGCACGGCGGCGATATCCTGGGCCAGGCTTTCCAGCACCGTTTTCGGTGTCGTCTGAGCCATCTGGGAACTCCCCTGTTCTCGACAATCAAAGGCGTCGCAAAATCCGGTGAGGGATTCAAGCTTAGCCAAGGCAATTATCATCCCAGATCAGGATTAACCTGGCGTAACGCCGGTCAAAGGTTTCAGTTCTCGGACTCAGCTCCGCTTTCTGACGAACACCGTGCCCGCCGAATAACCGGCGCCGAAGCTGCAGATCAGGCCGGTCTCGCCGGGAGCGAAACCGTCGTTGTGCAGGTGGAATGCGATGATCGAGCCGGCCGAGGAGGTGTTGGCGTAGTCGTCGAGGATGATGACGTTCTCTTCCGAGGACGGCTCGCGGCCCAGCACCTTCTTGCCGATCATGGTGTTCATGTTGATGTTGGCCTGGTGCAGCCACAGGCGCTTCAGACCGTGCGGGTCGAGGCCCAGTTCGTCGGCGTGATCGACGATCATGTCGGACACCATCGGCACCACGTCGCGGAAGACCTTGCGGCCCTGCTGGATGAACAGCTTGTCGTTCTGGACGCTGTCGTCGGCGACCGGCGAGTCCAGCTGTTCGGTGTCGCGGGCGTTGCGGTTCAGGAAGCCGAAATTGTTGCGGATATTGTTGGAGAAGACCGTCTTCAACCGCGTGCCCAGCACGTCCCAGCCGCCCGGACCGGCGACGTCCGACGACTCCACGATCACGGCCGTGGCTACGTCGCCGAAGATGAAATGGCTGTCGCGGTCGGTGAAGTTCAGGTGGGCCGAGCAGACCTCCGGGTTGACCATCAGCACCGCCTTGACCGACCCGCCGGCGATGAAGTCTGCGGCGGTCTTGATGCCGAAGGTGGCCGACGAACAGGCGACGTTCATGTCGAAGGCGAAGCCCTCGATCCCCAGGGCCTGCTGCACCTCGATGGCCATGGCGGGATAGGGGCGCTGCATGTTGGAGGCGGCGCACAGGACGGCGCCGATCTCGCTGACCGGCTTGCCCCAGGCCTCGATGGCCTGACGGGCGGCCTTGACCGCCATCTCGGCCAGGATCGACAGCTCTTCGTTGCCGCGTTCCGGCAGGCTGGGCGCCATCCGTTCGGGGTCGATCACCCCGGCCTTGTCCAGCACGAACCGCTGTTTGATGCCCGACGCCTTCTCGATGAACTCGGGCGAGGAATGGGCCTTGGCCTCAAGCTCGCCGGCCTCGATCTGGGCGGCGTGGCGGGCGTTCCAGCCGTCGGCCCAGGCGTTGTAGCTGTCGACCAGTTCGGCGTTGGTGACCGACTGTTCGGGGGTGAAGAGGCCGGTGGCGGCGATGACGGCGTGCGACAAAGTCTTCTTTCCTAGCGCTCGGCTTCGAGGCCGGCTGTTTTTGAAGAGGGTTCGTTTCCTACCAGAACGCGTCAATAGGACGGCGGCGGCCTGCGGTCGAGAGAGGCGATGACGCCCGCGGCCCAGCGCTGGATCTGGCCGCGCGGCGCCGGGGGCGTCGGCTGGTCGCGGGCGTCGATCAAGGCCTGGACCAGATCCTCGGCCTCGCAGGGCCAGCCCTGGGGCGTGACATAGATCGGATAGTGGATCAGGGCGGCCAGGACCAGATGATCGACGGTCGCCCGGCGGGTGCGTCGCGGGAACGCCAGCCGGTCGTCGGTCAGGCCCCAGCCGGCGTAGAAGGGCCGGCCATAGACCGAGACCGCCCTGCCCCGCATCAGGGCCTCGAACCCCGTCAGGGAGGTCAGGGTGGCGACCCGATGGCAGGCGTTCAGGCAGTCGATGATGTCCATCCCGTCGGCGACGGCGTCGACCGAGGCCATCGCCGAGGCGTCCAGCCGTCCCGGACGGTTGCCGGCCAGGACGTCGGGGTGGTTGCGATAGACCAGGAAGGCGTCGGGATGGTCGGCGCGCGCCGCCTCGACCAGGGCGGAATTGGTGGCCAGATCGGGTTCGCAGCCCAGCAGGATCGACTTGTCGTTCTCGACCTGGCCGACCACCAGCAGGATTTCCCGATCCCCGGTCTGGCTCACGGGCCAGTCGGTCGGCGCCTGGCCCTTCAGATTGTATTTCGACAGGCCGGCCCGGACGATCCGCTCGCGCAGGGCGGCGGCGCGAGCGCGCTGGGCCGGCGTGGGCTGGGTCGTCTCGATCAGGGTCTCCAGCCGTGACGGGCGCGAGGGGTCGTAGTAGACGCCCTGGTCGTCGAGCGCGACCGACAGGGCGCCGACGAAATCGGAGCCCAGGCCGCGCGAACGGATGAAGCCGTCCTCCATACGGACCGTCGGGCCGGTAAAGGCCGCGGCGGCCCGGCGCACCGCCTGGCTCTCCTTGCCCGCCCACCAGATCAGACGGCCGTTCGTGGCGGCGGCATGGGCGGCGGCGCGCGACGGCGACATGAAATAGCGCATCCGCGCCTTGGGCGAGTTCAGCAGCCGGCGCACCGGCGGGCGTTTGGCCGGGGCGAAGCCGACGGCGGCCCAGTCCCCCGCCAAACGGTCGGCCCGGTCGCGCAGGGCGATCAGCCGTTCGACCGCCTGTTCGGCCTCGCACCGGCGTCCGGTCACGGGATCGACATAGCGGCTGTAGGCGATCAGGGCGGCGGCGGCGACCTGTTCGACGGTGCGGCACAGACCGCGCCGGCCGGTGTCCACCGCGTCGGTCGTCAGGCCCCAGCCCGAATAGAAGGGGGCGCCGAAACAGCGGACCGGCAGGCCGCGCAACAGGGCCTCGAATCCGAGCGCGGAGGTGACGCAATAGACGACGTCCACCGCCGCCAGCAGATCGGCGGGCCGCACGTCGGCGTCGACCAGGGTCACGCCCGCCAGATCGGTGATACAGCCCCGTTTCCGGCCCGCGGCCACGGCCGGGTGGCGTTTGACGATCAACTGGGCGTCCGGCTCGTCGCGGCGGGCGGCGGCGACCATGAGATCGAAACTCTGCTGCGTCGCCAGGCCGTGGCCGATGGAGGCGTCGCCGAAGGTCTGGTCCACGATCAGGACCCGTCGGCCGGGCCGCAGCAGGCCGGGGTCCAGCGGAGCGCCCATATTGGTCTTTGACAGGCCCGCCGCCACGATCCGGTCGATCAGGGCGCGGGCGCGGGTGGTCATGGCCGCGTTGCACCAGTCGCCGGCCTCGACGATCAGCCGTTCCAGCCGGCTGGGGCGGGCGGCGTCGTAATAGACGCCCAGATCATCGACGATCAGGCTGAGACTGGCCGCCCCCGCCTCCCCGATCCCGACCGAGCGCAGAAAGCCGTCCTCCAGCGCCACATAGGGCCGGCCGTTCTTCTCCGCCCAGCGCCGCCCCACGGCCGCCGTCGGCTTCAGCCCCCAGCCCAGCACCGCCTGAACCTCCGCGCCCGGCAGGGGACGCAGGTCATGGTCGGACAGGAAGACGTCGAGGAAGGGGACCTTCTGCACGCCGGGGGCGCAGACCCAGGCGACGGTCTTCGCGGCGGTGTCCGGGGCTGGGGTCAAGGCGGGTCCTGGGGGCGCGAGTCAGACTCGGCGGAAAAAACAGGGTCTGAATAGTCTGAATCGTCTGAAATGGCGCGGGGTGGAATTGAACTGCACAGCCGGAAATCGGTGCAATATGCAAAAGAGTGCAATTTGGCGGGGCCTCCTTGGTTTCAGACGCGGGGAGTTTAACCGCGTTTGGAGACGCGCTGGGTTGAAGGGCGGTTCTGGAAATCAGGCGACTGATTTTTCACGCGAAGTGTTTCAGAATTAGGAGTGTTGGACCCCTGTCTCCTCCCCGCTTCGCGAGGAGGTGGCGCGGCGCTCCTTCAGCGCCGTGACGGTGGGGTTCTTAACCGCATCACCGGCGTCCGTGGGACGTCAAGAACCCCTCCACCCCCGCGCAAGGGGCGCGGCGGTCCCCCTCCCCGCGAAGCGGGGAGGAGACGGTGGGGCGGCGAGGTCTGTCTCCTCCCCATTTCATGGGGAGGTGGCGCGGCGCTTCTTCAGCGCCGTGACGGAGGGGTTCTTGGCCGCATCACCGGCGCCTGTGGGACGTCAAGAACCCCTCCACCCCCGCGCAAGGGGCGCGGCGGTCCCCCTCCCCGCGAAGCGGGGAGGAGACGGTGGGGCGGCGGGCGTCATCATACAACTTGACGTACACGTCTCCTCCCCATGAAATGGGGAGGTGGATCGACGCGCAGCGGAGAGACGGAGGGGTTCTAGCCCGCGATCTGGCCGAAGTCGGCGACCTGACCCATGACGTCCCGCACCTGGCCCAGCAGTTTCAGGCGGTTGTCGCGTTCCTCCGGCACGTCGGAATTGACCAGGACGCCGTCGAAGAAGGCGTCCACCGGGGCGCGAAGGGCGGCCAGGGCCGTCATGGCGGCGGCGAAATCCTCGGTTTCCAGCGCGATCTCGACGGCGGTGCGGGCGGCGCCGACGGCGAAGGCCAGGACGGTTTCGGGCTCGGGCTGGTTCGGCAGGCCGGTCCGGACCATGCCGGTCGGGAGCGGCCCCTTCTTCTCCTCGGCGCGGAGGATGTTGGAGGCGCGCTTGTAGCCGGCCAGCAGATTGGCCCCGTCGTCGGTGGCGAGGAAGGCGGCCAGGGCCTCGACCCGGCGCACGATGCGGACGAGGTCGTCGTCGCCCAGGGCGAAGACGGCGGCGACGAGGTCGTGGCGTTGGCCCCGGTCGCGCAAGAGGACTGTTAGACGGTCGGCGAAGAAGGCCACAATATCATTGATGATATGAGCAATTTCACCAACGAACTCTTTGTCCTCCGTCAGCTTTGTAAAGCTGCCAGCCTGCGCCATCGATGTAATAAGCGAATGAAACTCCTCGACATTACCTTTCAGTTTTTTTGAAGAGGTTGCCTCAAAGGCTTTAGTGGTCGCGGCGATACGTCGATCTAAATGCAGTTTTGGCATGTGCCGTGCCAAAGCCAGACTAACTGTTTGACTTGAATCGAAACGAACTTCGTTCTCCAGCACCAACCGGATCACACCCAGCGCCGCTCTCCGCAGCGCGAACGGGTCCTTCGAGCCCGTGGGCTTCTCGTCGATGGCGAAGAAGCCGACCAGGGTGTCCAGCTTGTCGGCCAGGGCGACGGCGACCGTGACGGGCGCGGTCGGGACCGTGTCGGCGGGGCCTTGGGGCTTGTAATGGTCGCGGATGGCGTCGGCGATGCGGTCGCGTTGCTCACGGCCCCACCCGCGGTCGGCTTCGCCTCCCGGTCCCTCCCCATGAAGGGGAGGGAGAGGATCGGGCGCGGATTCTCCCTCCCCTTCATGGGGAGGGACGGCGGAGCGCAGCGAAGCCCGGGTGGGGAAGTTCGTTGCGGTGCGGGCGTAATAGCCGCCCATGATCCCCTGCAGTTCCGGGAATTCGCTGACCATGCCCGACAGCAGATCGGCCTTGGACAGGCGCGCCGCCATCTCGGCTTCGTCGGCGTCGGCGCCGACCAGGGGGGCGATCTCGCGGGCAAGCGCGGCGATGCGCTCGACGCGCTCAGCCAATGTGCCCAGTTTGGCGTGGAAGGTGACGCCCGTGAGTTTCTTGTTCCAGGCGTCGAAGCCGACCTTCTGGTCCTCGTCCCAGAAGAAGCGGGCGTCGTTCAGGCGGGCGGACAGGACGCGGCTGTTGCCGGCGGCCAGGGCCTTGCCGCCGTCGGTCGCCTCGACATTGGCGACGACCAGGAAGTTGGGCGCCAGGCCTTCGTGCGCAGGATCACGGACGGCGAAATATTTCTGGTGCACCTTCATCGACAGGCGCACGACTTCCGGCGGCAGGGCCAGGAACTGCGGGTCCATGTCGCCCAGGATCGGGGTCGGCCATTCGGCGAGACCCGCCACCTCGTCCAGCAGGCCGTCGTCGTCGACCAGGACCAGGCCGCGCGCGGCGCAGGCGGCCTGGGCCTGTTCCAGAATGCGCAGCTTGCGGTCGGCGACGTCGATCAGGACGAAATTCTTCTCCAGCTGGGTGCGGTAGTCGACGAAGTCGCTGACCTTCAGCAGCTGGCCCGAGCCGAGGAAACGATGGCCTTCGGTGATCGCGTCCGACTGGATTCCATCGATCTCGAACGGCACGACATGGCCGTCGAAGATGCACAGGATGCGTTTGATCGGGCGGACCCAGCGCAGGGCGCCCGAGCCCCAGCGCATCGACTTGGGCCAGGGGAAGTTGCGGATGATCTGGTCCACCGTCTCGGCGACCAGGTCGGTGGTGGCCCGGCCCTTGGACGACAGGACGGCGTAGAGGACGCCGTCGCGCTCGGTCAGTTGCTCGCGCGTCAGGCCGGTCTTGCGCAGGAAGCCTTCCAGCGCCTGTTCCGGCGCCGAGGCGCGCGGGCCTTTGACCTCTTCCTCGCGGTCGGGGGTGGCGGCAGGCAGGCCGTCGATCACCAGGGTCAGGCGGCGCGGACCGGCATAGGTGGTCAGGGCGTCCCAGGTCAGGCCGGCGGCCTTCAGACGATCGGACGCCATCCGCTCCAGGTCGCGCGCGGCGCCCTGCTGCATCTGGGCGGGGATTTCTTCGGAGAAGATTTCGAGGAGGAGTTGGGGCATCAGGCGGTTTTCCGCTCTTGTTCGACATAGGCCGTCGCGCAGGCTTTGCAGAGGTCGCGGATGCGGCCGATGTAGCTCTGGCGTTCGGCGACGGCGATGGCGCCGCGGGCGTCCATCAGGTTGAACAGGTGGCTGGCCTTCAGCACCTGGTCGTAGGCCGGCAGGACCAGGGGCTGGTCTTGCGGGCCGCGCATGTCGAGCAGGCGCGACACCTCGGCGACCATGTCCTCGAACCGGCGCTTCAGCCCGTCGACGTCATAGCCGTGGAAGTTGGCTTCAGACTGCTGGCGCTCGTTCTCCAGGAAGACCTCGCCATAGGTCAGGCCTTCTTTGGTGAACTTCAGATCATAGACGTTGTCGACGCCCTGGACATACATGGCCAGACGCTCCAGCCCGTAGGTCAGTTCGCCCGAGACCACATCGACCTCGATGCCGCCGACGCCCTGGAAATAGGTGAACTGGGTCACCTCCATCCCGTCGCACCAGACCTCCCAGCCCAGGCCCCAGGCCCCGACTGTCGGGTTCTCCCAGTCGTCCTCGACGAAGCGGATGTCGTGCAGTTTCGGATCGATCCCGATCGCCGCCAGCGACCCCAGGTACAGTTCCTGAAGATCAGCCGGGTTCGGCTTCAGGATGACCTGATACTGATAATAATGCTGGAGGCGGTTGGGGTTCTCGCCATAGCGGCCGTCGCCGGGGCGGCGGCTGGGCTGGACATAGGCGGCCTTCCACGGCCGGGGCCCCAGGGCGCGCAGGACAGTGGCGGGGTGCAGGGTGCCGGCCCCGACCTCGATGTCATAGGGCTGCAGGATGGCGCAGCCCTGCTCGCCCCAATAGCGGTGGAGCGTCAGGATCAGGTCCTGAAACGCGAGCGGTTCAGTCGAGGTGGTCAAATCGGTCTCGGGAGGGGCTGCGAAAAAGACGGCGGACCATAGGGCCCGCCGCCTTCCGCTTCAACACGCTGCGAGCGCGTCGGTCGAGCCTTATTGCGGGGTCGTGTCGCCTTCGGCCGCGCCGTCGACGGCGTCGGGGGTCTGAACCGGCGGAGTGGCGGAGGGGTTCGGAACCTCGCCGGCGGTGGTGTTGGGAACCGGCGGCACGGCCGTGGGGGTGGTGGTCGCGGCCGGCGCGGCGGCGTCAGCCGGCATGGCGTCGTCGCTCGCGGTCGTTTCGGCCGCAGCTTCCTCGTCGCCCATGGCGGCCAGCGAATTGGCCGGGTTCAGAACCTGGTCGATCGGGAAGACGGCGCCGTTGGAGGCGTCGAGTTCGGCGCTGACGACGGTGGCGTTGTCGGCCTTGATCATCTCGCCGGTGCCGTCCAGCAGGACCTGGCTCTCGGCGGCGGTCGGGACGCCGCCGCGCTTGCCCTCGATCTGGTCGGGCGACACGTCGGCGACGATCACATGATACAGCAGGATCTGACGCAGTTCGGCGGCGTTGGCCGGATCCATCAGACGGGTGCGTTCGGCTTCCGGCAGGGCGGCGAAGGCGGCGTCAGTGGGAGCGAAGATCGAAATGGCCGGGCGGGTCGCCAGGGTCTCGGTCAGTTGAGCGGCGTCGAGGGCCGACAGCAGGGTGGTGAACTGGCCGCTGGATTTCAGCACGTCGACGACCGACTCGCCGGCGGCCGGCGTCGCGGCTTCAGCGGTCTGGGCGGCGGCGGGAGCGGCGTCCTGAGCCGTCGGGGCGGCGGCGTCCATCGAGGCGGCGTCGGTCGCCGGCGGGGTCTGGTCCGAAGACGGGGCCGCGGTGGTTTCCTGAGCGAAGGCGGGGGCGGCCATCAGGGTGACGACGGCGGTGGCGGCAAGCAGCTTTGCGCGAAGCATGGCGGTTATCCTCTGTCCTGTTTGAGACCGCGCCGGGGAGCCGCGATCCGTTCCAGTTATCGGAACTGCCCTTCAAATCGGCGGCCGGTGATCCGGTTCCGCAAACTTGAAACAAACTGTAACTTTTGTGATGATCGCGGCGAAATCTAGCCAGAACGGGCGTTTCAAGGCCGCAATCGGAGTATTCGGCCACAAATCGGGCCGTTTTACTGGACGGCCAGGCTTGTCGATCGGACCCAGGCCCGAGGATGGCTGCGGGTTAGAAGGGCGGCGGCCGCATCCGCCGCCTCGGGCGTCAGGCAGAGGCCGAAGATCGTCGCCCCCGAGCCGGACATGCGCGCCAGGGCCACGCCGGGCGCGCCCGCCACGGCCTCGACCGCCGCGCCGATGTCGGGGGTCAGGGCGACGGCGGGGGGCTGAAGGTCGTTACGCAGCCCCGCCAGCCAGTCGATCACGGCGGACGCCCCCCAGTCGGAAGGCGGAGCGGGCCGATCGGCGGAGCGGGCCGGACCGGCGTCATAGGCGCGATAGACGGCGCCGGTCGACGACGGGACGCCGGGATTGAACAGGACGGCGGGCAGCGGCGGCAGGCGCGGTTCGTCGGTCAGGAGGTCTCCCCTGCCCTCAGCCCAGGCAGAGCGGGCGCGCAGGCACATGGGGCCGTCGGCGCCGATGTCGGCCGCAACCGCCTCCAGCGCCGCATCGTCGATGTCGAGAGACAGGACCTGACGCGCCAGTTTCAGCGCCGCTCCCGCGTCGGAGGAGCCGCCGCCCAGGCCGGCGGCGATGGGCAGACGCTTGTCCAGCACCAGCTTCAGCAGGGGATCGCCGATCCCGGCGACCTGGCCCAGGCGGCGCAAGGCGCGCAGGACCAGATTGTCGGGCTCGGCCGCCAGACCCGCGCCGAACGGGCCGGTCACGGTCAGGGACAGACGATCCGCCGGCTCGACCGTGATCCCGTCGCCGATATCGGCGAAGGCGACCAGGCTGGACAGCGGATGATAGCCGTCGGCGTCTACCGGGCCGACATGCAGGAACAGATTGATCTTGGCCGGGGCCAGGGCCGTGAGCGCGGACATGGGCTCTATTGCGAAACGCCGGTCGCGGCCGCAGGGGCGTCCAGACCCTGGGCGATCTTGCGTTCGACCTGGGCCTTGCGCTCCGCGTCGGGATCCAGGCTCAGGACACGGTTCCACAGCCAGACCGCCTCGCGACGACGCCCGACCCGCCAATAGGCGTCGCCCAGGTGGTCGTTGATCTCGGCGTTGGCGGGCTCCTTGTCGGCCGCCTCCTCCAGAGTGACGACGGCGGTGTCGTAATAGCCCTGTTTGAACTGGGCCCAGCCAAGGGAGTCCTGGATATTGCCGTTGTCGGGTTCGGCGGCGTGAGCCTGTGCCAGCAGGCCCGCGCCCTGATCGACCCGCAGCCCCCGATCCACCCAAAGATAGCCGAGGTAGTTCAGCGTATCGGCGTTGTTCGGATCGGCCTGATGCGCCGCCCACAGTTCGGCCTCGGCCTCGGGGATGCGATCCAGCGACTCCAGGGCCGCGCCGCGCAGGAAGTGGATCTGCGCCCCTTGATCCGGCGTGTTCAGCAAGGGACCGTTCAGCAGATCAAGGGCCGCCTGATACTGTTCCAGCTGCATCAGCTGACCGGCCATGACCAGGGCGATGCGCGGGTCGTCCGGCTGAGCGGCGGCGGCGGCGCGCAGTTCGGTCAGGGCGGCCTCCGACTGATCGTCTTCAGCCAGGTTCAGCGCCAGCTGAGCGCGGGCGTTGGCGTAGAAGACCGGATCCTCGGGTCCGACACGCGACAGGGCCGTGCGGGCGGCGGCCTTCAGCCCGATCCGGTCCAGCACGCCGGCCAGCTGAATCTGGGTGGCGGCGTCTTCGTGCAGGTTCAGGGCCAGGCGCAGATAGACCACCGCAAACTCGCTGCCGCGCTCAGCGACGGCCTGGGCCGCGGCGGTGGTCAGGGCCTGGGCCGCGCCTTGACGGAAGTCGGGCGAGGCCGGCGGGCGACCGCCGGCCTGGAGCCGTTTCAGCGCCCGGGCGGTGGCCAGATCGACGGCCTGACCCTCCATCGCCGCCTGATAGACGGCCAGGGCCTGAGCGGTCTTGCCGCGCCGTTCCAGGAACTCGCCGTAGGGACGGTGGAACAGGGCGCCGATAGTCGGCATGTCGGACAAGGCCTTTAGCTCGCGCTCGGCTTCGGCGTAGTTCCGACGTTTCTCCATCAACAGGGCGCGGTTCTGGCGGGCGAAGGCCAGGGTCAGCGGGTCGCCCTGGGTCGGGGGCGAGGCCAGGGCGCGGGTCCAGTCGCCGGCCGCCGCCGCGATCCACGGCGCGACCATCAGGCCGGCGCGGGCGTGGGGCGAGCCGATGGGCTGGGCGGCCAGGGCGGCGTTGGCCGCGCGCGGGTCGCCATGCACGAAGGCCTGGACGGCGGAGATCAGCCGGCCGCCCTCCACGAAGGCGGGGGCGGAGTCGGCCGTAGGCGCCAGCCGCGCGGCCACATCCAGATCGCCGCCCAGCAGGGCCGAGGTAAAGGCCTGCTGGCGCAGGCGCGGTTGTTCCGGCGTCAGGGCGTGGGCGCGGGCCAGAAAATCGGCGCCCATGGCCCCCTCGCCCGACATCAGGGCCAGTTTGCCGGCCAGATAGAGGCCATAGGCGCTGCGGCCCTGGGCGTCGCTGGGGACCGGCGACCAAACCTCGGGAATGGCGGGCTCGGCGGGCTCGTCCGCGATGACGATTTCCAGCGGGACGTCGCCGTTCGGGCCGTCGGCCTCGGGCGCGCCGTCTTCAGGTTCGTCCTCCACGGGCGCTGCGTCGTGTGGAAGGACAATGGCGGGCGGCATGGCGCCGGGGTCGGCCTGAGCGGGCGTCGTCGTGGGAATTTGCTGGGCCGCGGCCTGCCCGGTCAGGGTCAGGGCGAGGACGGTCAGAGAGGCGGCGAACAGGCGGGAACGGGAGGCGATCATGCCGCGACCCTTCACGGTTTTGAGGAGCGGAGCAAGCGTCATCCCGACCTCCGCTCGCCCGTAAAAGCCGGGGCGAGCGGAATCGACGATCAGGATGACGAAGCTCGAGACTCACATGTTCGGATAGTTCGGGCCGCCGCCGCCCTCAGGCGTGGTCCAGACGATGTTCTGCGACGGATCCTTGATGTCGCAGGTTTTGCAGTGGACGCAGTTCTGGGCGTTGATGACGAAGCGCGGATCGGTCTTGGCGACCTCGTCCGCATAGACGACTTCGTATACCCCCGCCGGGCAGTACAGCCGCGCCGGCTCGCCGTATTTGGGCAGGTTGACCTGGATCGGCTTGGACGGGTCCAGCAGCTTCAGGTGGGCCGGCTGGTCCTCGGCGTGGTTTGTGTTGGAGATGAAGACCGAGCTGAGCTTGTCGAACGACAGTACGCCGTCCGGCTTGGGATAGGCGATCGGCTTGTGTTTCGCCGCCGGTTCGGTGGCGGCCGCGTCGGTCTTGTCGTGTTGCAGCGTCGGGATCGGCGACCAGCCGCCCAGTAGGGTGCGGCACCACATGTCGACCATGCCCAGCGCCCCGCCCAGGGTCGTGCCGAACTTCGACAGCAAGGGCTTGGCGTTCTTGACGACCGACAGTTCCTTGTGGACCCAGCTCTTTTCGAAGGCGGTCTGGTATTCGACCAGTTCGTCGCCGCCGCGCCCGGCCTGAACCGCCTCATAGGCGGCGTCGGCGGCCAGCATGCCTGTCTTCATGGCGTTGTGGCTGCCCTTGATGCGGGGCACGTTCACGAAGCCGGCCGAACAGCCGATCAGGACCCCGCCGGGGAAGGACAGTTTCGGGATCGACTGCAGCCCGCCTTCGGTGATGGCTCGGGCGCCATAGGACACACGCGTGCCGCCCTCCAGGTGCGAGGCGATCGACGGATGGTGCTTGAAGCGCTGGAACTCGTCGAACGGCGACAGGAAGGGGTTCTTGTAGTTCAGGTGGACCACATAGCCGATGGCCACGTAGCGGTCGCCGAAATGGTACATGAAGCTGCCGCCGCCGGTATGCTCGTCCAGCGGCCAGCCGGTGGTGTGCTGGGCCAGGCCGGGCTGGTGCTTGTCGGCAGGCACCTGCCACAGCTCCTTCAGGCCGATGCCGTATTTCTGGGGCGACTTGCCGTCCTGAAGCCCGTGTTTGGCGATGATGGTCTTGGCCAGCGAACCGCGCACGCCCTCGGCGATGAAGACATATTTGCCGTGCAGTTCGATGCCGGGCTGGAAGTCGCCGGTCGGCTTGCCCTCGCGGTCGATGCCGAAGACGCCGGCGACGACGCCCTTGACCCGGCCCGTGCCTTCTTCCCAGACGACATGGCTGGCGGCCATGCCGGGATAGACCTCGACGCCCAGGGCTTCGGCCTGTTCGCCGAGCCAGCGGGTCACATTGCCCAGCGACGCGATATAGCAGCCGTGGTTGTGCATGAAGGGCGGCAGCAGCGGCATCGGCAGGGCGGCCGCGCCCTGCGGCCCCAGCAGCAGGAACCGGTCCTTGGTGACGGGGGTCTCCAGCGGCGCGCCGCGGTCCTTCCAGTCGTGGAACAGCTCGTTCAGCGCCTTGGGATCGATCACGGCGCCGGACAGGATATGACCGCCGACCTCCGCGCCCTTTTCGAGCACGGCGACGGTGATTTCCTTGCCGTCCTTTTCCGCCCGCTGCTTCAGGCGGATGGCCGCCGACAAGCCGGCGGGACCGCCGCCGACGATGACGACGTCATATTCCATGACCTCGCGTTCGACCCCGGCCAGCGCCTCCAGCGGCGGCAGATTGTCGATGATCGCTTCCTGACGGGCGTTTTCGGCGCCGCCTTCGATGGCTTCTTCGGCCATGTATTCCCCTGAAATCCGGATGTCTGGTGTGGTTATGCCGCTTATCGGAAGGTGACGCGAGGGCGGTCAAGGCTTATCGGTGCCGTGGACATGAACGCGCAACCCCATGACTTAGCTGCAGTGGAAAGCCTGCTCGCCTTCTGGCGGGATGCGGGGGTCGACGCCTGCTATGCCGATGCGCCGGTCGATCACACCCATATTGCGCCGCCGCCGGCGGTCAAGGCGGTGCAGCGGGCGACCGCCTCCGTCATCCCTACGGGCGGCCCGAACGCGGCCGACGCCATAGTGGAGGCGCGACGTCTGGCGGCGGGCGCCGCCACCCTGCAGGACCTGGCCGCAGCCGTCGCCGCCTTCGAGGGCTGCCCCCTGCGCGGCCTGGGCGCGACCCAGTCGGTGTTCGGGCGCGGCGATCCCAAGGCGGCGGTCCTGGTGATCGGCGAGGGTCCGGGCGCCGAGGAGGACCGGCTGGGCCAGCCCTTCGTCGGCAAGGCGGGAAAACTGCTGGACCGGATGCTGACGGCGGCGGGCCTGATCGACAAGGTCTTCATCACCAACACGGTCTTCTGGCGCCCGCCCGGCAATCGAACCCCCACCCCGCAGGAACAGGCGGTCTGCGCCCCCTTCGTCGAACGGGCCTTCGCCCTGCTCCAGCCCAGGGCCGTCCTGCTGCTGGGCGCGGCCTCGGCCAAGTCAGTGCTTCAGACCGACGAGGGGGTCATGAAGTTGCGAGGTCAGTGGAAGGAATGGCGTCTAGCCGAAGGTGCGGTGTCCGCGCCGGTCATGCCGACCCTGCATCCGGCCTTCCTGTTGCGCCAGCCCCAGGCCAAGCGTCAGGTCTGGGCCGATCTGCTGGCCTTGTCGGCGCGACTGGACGGTTCAGGTTGAGGTCTGTGCCAGTTTGAGGCATGCTGATCGTTTGACGACCAACGCCAAACGATCCCCGCCTGACGAGAACGGGCAGGGCGACGCCAACGGGGCCGCCGCGTATGTATTTGTTTCGCCGGGCATGTCTTGCCTCGACACTGATTGTCGCGCTCGCCTCGGCGGGCTCTGTCCTGGCCGAGACGTCCTATGAGGGAATGTCCGGCGCCGCGTCGGGTTCCGTCCGCCCCACGGCCTTGAGTTCGGCGGACCGCCTGTCCTACACCACCGCCTTCGACGCCCTGAGACGGGGCGATCTCGACGCCGCCCGCGCTTCGGCCCGCCAGGCCCAGGACCGGGTGCTGCTGGGCCAGGTCGAGTTCGAAAGTCTGTTCCATCCCGACCACGTCGCAACCTATGACGAACTGAGCGCCTGGCTCGAGACCTATTCCGACCTGCCCTGCGCCGACCGGGTCTACGCCCTGGCCCTGCGGCGCCGTCCTGACGGAGCGCCGGAACCGGTCAGGCCGGGCGGCCTGCTGGGCCGGACCTGGAACAGCGTGGTTTCCGCCGTCGCCGGCGGTCCCGACGTGGATCCGATGAAGGCCGCGCGCATCGCCTATAATAATGACGATCTGACCGGGGCCTCGGCCATGGGCCGCGAGATCGGCGATTGGTGGACGGTCGGCCTGGCCGAGTGGCGGCTGGGCCAGTTCCATGAATCCTTCGCCGCCTTCGAACGGGTCGCCAATGATCCGACCGAGGATCCCTGGGTCCGCGCCGGCGCCGCCTTCTGGACCGCCCGGGCCGCCGCCCGGTCGGGACGCCAGGACCGGGTCGGAGACTATCTGCGCCTGTCGGCCCATTGGCCGGCGACCTTCTATGGCCAGATCGCCCTGCGGCAGCTGGGCGAAGATCCCGTGATCGAGAACCTGGGTCCGCGCGCCTATCAGGCCGGGCCGCGCCTGCAGCACGCCGTCTATGTGCCCGAGGGCGCCGGGGTCGAGGCGAACGAACTGGAAGCCTTTGTCCAGAGCGACGCCCGCGCCAAGCGCACCGTCGCCTATTACGAGGTCGGGCGCCGCGTCGAGGGCGAGAACGAACTGCGCTCGGGCCTGCGCACCGCAGTCGGCGACGCCGCGCGGATGTGGACGGCGCTGGCGCGGGTGATGATGCCGGGAAGTGGAGAAGCGGCGACGCGGATCGACGCCACCCGCTTCCCCATGCCGGTGCTGGAGCCGGAAGGCGGCTTCGTCATCGAGAAGGCCCTGGTCTACGCCCTGGCGCGCAAGGAGACCGACTTCCATCCGGACGCCCGCTCGGGCGCCGGCGCCTATGGGCTGATGCAGGTGATGCCGACGACGGCGGCCGAGATGACCGGCGACCGGAGCTTCGTCACCGATCCGACCAAACTGCTGGTCCCCGCCGTCAACATGCGGCTGGGTCAGGCCTATATAAACCGGATGCTGCAACTGCCGGCCTTCCAGGGCGACCTGCTGCGGGCCGTGGCCTCGTACAACGCTGGACCGGGGCCGATGCTGGCGGCGGTGCGCAAACTGGGGCCGGACGCCGATCCGCTGCTGCTGATCGAGACGATCGACGTGCCCCAGGCACGCGACTATGTGGAAAAGGTCGTGGCCAGCTACTGGATCTACCAGCGCATGTTCGGCGGGCCGCTGAACACCCTGGACGCCCTGGCGTCAGGCGCGCAACGGGTCCCGATCGCGCTGGACTATGTCCCGCCGGCCCCCGTCGCCGAACCCGTACTGGTCGCCCAGGCGACCACGGTCGCCGGCGAACAATAGGGCTTTAGAAGATCGCGGTAAGCAGCACCGCCCAGAAGGCGGCGCTGACGACGGCGGCGAGGCCGTAGCCCGTCACCGGATTGATCAGTCGCGACGGGACAACCTTGACCGGAGCCTTCTCGGCCGGGGTCGTATCGATAGCCGAAGCACGCATTTGTCTTCCTCCCGGCGGAACATCGGTTCCGTGTGTGATCCACGGATAACGACGTCAGCTTAATGCAGGGTGCGCGGGATTGGTTTCTTGTGCGTTAAGCCCCGGCCTGGGTTTCCCAGAGACGGAAATCGGGCTGGGCCAGGAGGGCGGCCATATAGGTCGAGGCGGTTCCATCGTCGCCGTGATCGGCCAGATCGACCTGGAAATGGCGCAGGCGCGCGGCCACCGGCGTGAAGAAGGCGTCGGCGATCGACCAGTCGCCGAACAGCCAGGGTCCGTCCGCCCCGAACCGGCGCCGCATCTGGCCGAACAGGGTCACCAGCCGAGCCAGATCGCGATCCAGGGCGGGGTCGGACGGAGTCTCGGAACGGGCGTCGCCCACCATCGGCCGGTTCGGCCCCGTGCCGCAGAAGGTCCGCAACGCCGAAAAGCCCGAATGCATCTCGGCCGTCGCCGACCGGGCCAGGGCGCGAACCATCGGATCGGCGGGCCACATGCGAGCCTCGGGATAATGTTCGTTCGCCCATTCGGCGATGGCCAGGGTGTCCCAGATGAGCTCGCCGTCCACCTTCAGGACGGGGACGAACCCGGACGGCGAAATTTCCCGCAGCGCCGCCTTCTGCGCCTCGGTCTCGTAGCGCGCGTCGATCACGGCGAAGTCCGCCCAGGTCCGCTTCATCACGAGCCAACCCCGCAGGGACCAGGTCGAATAGGTGCGGGGTCCGATGATCAGTTCCATGTCCGCTCACTTTCCTGACGCAGTTAAAGTTTGACGCGGTTGGCCGAGAACCACTTGCGGTCCTCGGCCGTGTCCTCGACCCACCGGCGCAGCACGTCGCCCCATTTGACAGGGTTCTGCATCCGCTCCCAGGCCGAAAGCGTCGCCTCCGAGATCGCGGCGTAAAGGGCGGGATCCGTCAGCAGGGCCTGGATGCTGTCGGCCATGGCCTGCGGCCGGCCCGCGGGGAAGACCATGGCGGTCTGGCGATCGACCAGATGGCCGGCGAACATCGGATGGTCCGAAGCCACGATGGGCGTGCGGGCGCACAGCGATTCGTAGATGGTCAACGGCAGGCCTTCGGGATAGTCATGGCGACTGGGCACGACCACAGCCGTCGCCGCCTGCATGGCGTCGAACACGGCCGTGTTGGGGATCAGCCCCAGGAAGTCGACCCGATCCGCCACATCGAGCTCCGTCGCCATGGTTTCGAAGGCGGCCACCTGCCCTCCCCCGGCGATCTTCAGCGTCACATCGACGCCGCGCCGCTTCAGTTCCGCGACTGCGCCTATGGCGTCTCCCACGCCCTTCTTGGGCTGGATCGTGCCGACGTACAGCAGACTGTGCGGCCCCGCGCCCAAGGTTCGCACCGCCGTCTGGTCCGGTCGCCGAACATAGGGCCAGTCCCAAGCCAGCAGCTTGTCCGGTTTGACGCCGATCCGCGCCAAGGAGCGACAGGCGTTGACGCCGTGGTTCGAAATCCAATCCACCCCCGGGCCGTTGAGTAGGGACGCGAGACGTCCGTACTTCAGAATCCGCATCAGGGGATGGATATCGAAAGAATCCGCGAACTGGCACAGAACCTTGCGGTTCGTCGCCACGCCCCAGCGGATCAGCGCCGTCAAGGGACCCAGGACGACCAGGTGCGTGGGGTTCCAGTCGGCCATAATCTGTTTGATGCGGCCGGCCTGCTTCTTCGGGTGCGCCTTGGCGCCGATGACGGTCAGGCCGTTCGGCAGCGTCTCGTGATAGGCCTCGGGCGACAGGCAGCAGACCATGGCCACCTCGCCGTGATCGCGTTGAAGCCCCTCGAGCTGTTCCAGCACATAGCGGTGACCGTAGTAGGTCTCCGCGCCGGTCGCCTGGAGCCGGTGATAGGCCTCGCGGTAGTCGCCCGCGTACTGGACGATGAGGATGCGCTTGCGTTCGGTGGTCATCGAATCCGGCTCATTTCAAACCCGTCAGCATCATCCGCCAAGGGTCGCCAAGCCCCAGCAGGAGCCGGGCGCCGACCCAAACGCCGACGACCGCCAACAGGGCGAGGGTCGCCAGAGCGTCCTGACGGAAAAAGGAGAGGTGCTCGCGGCGCTGGCCATGGGCCACGAAGAGATAACGTCCCACTTCAGCCGTTACGATGGCCGCGATAGCGCCCGCGACGCCTGCCCAGAGATAGCCGGACCAAAGGCCGGCGGCCAGAACGGCGAACCGGACGACATTGGCGCCGGTCTCGTAGGCCGGGCGTCCCGCCCCCATCAGCAGGGCTTCGTTGAAGTTCGACAATACGGAGAACCAGGTTCCGAACAGCAGCAGGGACAGCATCCAGCCGGCGTCCGCATAACGGCTGTCATACAGGATGAAGACCGCCCAGTCCGCGCACCCGACGCCCAGGCCGATGACCGCAGCAGCGAGGAGGACCAGCTTCATTCGCGCCGGCGAGACGCTTCCGACCATGGCTTCATCGCCGCGAGACTTGGCGTCGGCGAGCATGGGGAAGATGATCTGATAGCCCAGCCGACGGGCCATCAAGGCCGGTATGTCCGCCATGGTCCGGGCCAGGCCGTAGATGCCGACCAGGGCCAGGGGCGCGATCTTGCCCAAGGTCAGACGGTCGAGATTCGAGGCGGCGAAAATGATGACCGACGACACCATGATCCAGCCTCCGAACTTCAGGATCTGTCTGGCGTAGCCCCGGTCGATCATCAGCCGATGGCCCGGATGGGGCAGGCGATAGCTGAGCATCGACCGGATGGCGATCGCGCACAATGTTCCGGTCAGCAGGCCCCAGACGTTCGGCATGGCCAGAACGAGGCAAAGGGTGACGATGAAACCGGCCAGTTCGGCGGAGAATTCGAACAGGGTTCGCCGCTTCACCTCCAGATTCTTGACCGCCAGGAATACGGACGTCGAATGCAGCGAGGTCAGCAGGGGGGCGAAGGCGATGGCCAGGAAGATGCGGGTGTCGACCTCGTAGAAGCCGGCCAGCATTGGAGACAGGGCCAGAAACAGGGACGTCAGGCAGAAGCCGCGGATGATCTGCATCGTCCAGGCGGTGTTGAAAAAGGCGTGCTCGGCGCCCTCCCTATGCCGGACGATGTTCTGCTCGATGCCGACATCGGTCAGAAGTTCGATGCCCAGCCGCATCGCGTTGACGATGACCATCACCCCGAACACCGCCGGATCCAGCAGCCGCGTCAGGATGACGTTCGAGACGAACCTCAGCCCGAACGAGGAGGCGAAATTGCCGAGTGACCATAGGAAGCGTCCGACCAGCGCCGCTCGGTCGGTGGTCATACGGTGGTGGTCCCGGTTTGCGTCATGTCCCGCGCCGCCAGCGGCCTTTCCGGAGCGACGCGCGGACGCAGGAGGCCCAACACAAGACCGAGGGCGCTGACGTTCCAGGCCGTCAGCGAATAGAGGCCCAGCCTCAGGGATCGCCTCCGGAAGGTCAGGAAGGCGAGCGGCGCGATCAGCAGCCCCAACAGCACAAGCCAGCGGCCAGTAACGAGGCAGGCCAGAAGCAGCAGCCACCAGCCGCCCACCACCAGGCCGACCCGAACATGGCTGAGGCGTTTCAGGACGATCGGCATATGGGCGCGGGCCAGGGCGCCGCGCAGCACCTCGCCCGGCGCGCCGGAATAGCCGGACTTCAGCCGCTTCCACAGAAGCCGGTACCCGTCCATCTGGTGGCCGTAGTGATCGACGGCGGGATGATCGATCCGCGCCAGCGTCCAGCCGCGCGCCCGAAGGCGGGCCGCCAGTTCGAACTCTTCGAAGGCGTGCAGGTTTCTATCGGCGAACCAGCCCACCTGGCGCACGGCCTCGGTGCGATAAAGGCCGCCGCAGTCCAGCCGGTCCACGACGCCGGGCAGCCAGTTCCGATCCCGGGCGACGGTCGTCGCGCGGATCTGGAATTCATGCGCTTCGGTGTTCATTTCGCGCACCCGTCCGCCGACAGCCGCCACTCGAGGGTTTTGGTCCAGAAAGGCGACGCCGGCCCGAAGGAAGTCGGGATCCAGCACCATGTCGCCGTCCAGCAGATAGAAATAGTCGCCCTGGGCGTGCTGGAAGGCCAGTTGGGCCCCGGCGCCGCAGCACCGCTCGGCCGTATTCGCCAGTTGCACGACGCGGACGGGGAAGCCTGCGGCGATGTCCAAGGTCCGGTCCGTCGAGCCGCTGTCGGCCAGAACCACCTCTCCTCCAAACGGCTCCACCGCAGCCAAGGCGCTGGTCAAGGCGGCCGCTATATGTCGTTCCTCGTTCAGCGCCTTGACGCCGACGGTGATCCTGGGGCCGACACTGTCCCCGGAGGCGTCCGAAACCCGCCCGTTCATAGACATATGCCTCCGTACCCCGCCCGCGGCCAATGCGACGTCCTCTTCGCACGACCGGAGCTTTTCAGACACCCCATCCTTGGCCACGAGGAATATTTCACAACGCGCGACAAGCAGGTATTTAAGCTCATCTTTGGGGGGATCTAGTTTGTCGCCAGTCGCTTATCGGTCCGACATCGATGGGCTGCGCGCCATAGCCGTGCTCGCCGTCGTACTCTACCATTTCGGTGTGACAGCCCTGTCCGGCGGCTTCGTCGGGGTCGATGTCTTCTTCGTCATATCCGGCTATCTGATCACCTCCATCCTTCAGCGCCAGTTCGCCCAAGGCCGGTTTTCGATCTCGGACTTCTACCGCCGCCGCGCGCTGCGGATTCTGCCGGCGCTGTTTTTCCTGATCGCCATACTCGTCTTGCTGGCTCCGATCCTCCTGAGCCCCTTGGACATCAGGGCCTTGGGTCGCAGCATTCCCTTCGTGGCGGCCTTCCTGTCCAACTTCTATTTCGGCC
The DNA here is from genome assembly GCF_013912065.1 of Brevundimonas sp. Lineage (GTDB taxonomy): Bacteria > Pseudomonadota > Alphaproteobacteria > Caulobacterales > Caulobacteraceae > Brevundimonas. The sequence continues at coordinate 1,820 of NZ_JACESA010000022.1, read as the reverse complement.
GGGAGTTCTTCTATTTCGACCCCGCGTCCGACACCCAGATGCTGCTTCACACATGGTCGCTGGCGGTCGAGGAGCAGTTCTATATCGTCTACCCGCTGCTGTTGGGCCTTGTCCTTCGGTTCGCGCCCCGGAGCGCGGCCTTCCTAGTGTGGCTCTCCATCGTATTGTCGCTGGCGCTTAGCATCTATCTGCTCGAAACTGACCAATCCAAGATCGCCTTCTATATGTTCCCCCCCCGGGCCTGGGAGCTGGGGATCGGCGCGGTGGTGGCCTTGGGCGGTTTCCCGGTGGTGACTCATCGAGGGGTTCGGGAAGCGCTGAGCCTGTTTGGCCTGGCGCTGATCTTTTACAGCGTGGCCGCCCTGGACGCCGCCTCAAGCTTCCCCGGCCTCAACGCCCTCCCGCCCTGCCTGGGGACGGCATTGGTGATCGCCTATGGAGCCGGCACGCGCTTCGGCGCCGTCCTCGGCTCGGCTCTTCCTCGGAGCCTGGGGAAAATCTCCTATTCTCTCTATCTCTGGCACTGGCCGGTCGCCGTGATCGCCAGGCAATTCCTGGGAGAGGACCTGGGCCTCGGAGGACTGGCGGGCTGCGCCATCGTGTGCCTGGCGCTGTCCATAGCCTCCTATCGCTGGGTCGAAACCCCGTTCCGCACAGGCTTCTGGAGCCGGCTTTCGACGCATCGGCTGCTGGCCGGCGCCCTGGCCTGCCTGGTGGCGGTCGCCGCGACAGGGCCGGCGCTGTCGCGGTTGTCGGACGCCAGCCTGTTGCTGCAAAAGCCAGAAGCCCGGCAGGATCTGGCCTATCTGGACTATGATCAACGTCCCGAAAGTCGGGCGGAGGTGTCGCGCGACGTCTGCTTCCTGACCGACGTCTCGCCACGCGACCGGTTGAACCCCGCCGTCTGCCTCAGCGACAAGCCTGACAGGCCGAATGTGCTGGCCTTCGGCGACAGCTATCTCGCCTATCTGCTGCCTGGTCTGCGCGCCGCCTTTCCGACGGTGAATTTCGTTCAGGCGACCGCCGCCGGCTGCACGCCCCTCGAAACCTATGCATTGGGTCGGCCCTACTGCCGCCCGATGATCGATATGATCTACGAACGTCTCGCCACCCACCGCTACCAGGCGGTCATCCTGGGCGGTCGCTGGGTCGAGCAGGATATTCCCCAGCTGATCGAAAGCATCGCCCGCCTGAGACAGGACGGCCAGACCGTGATCGTCATCGGCCCCTCCCTGGAATATTCGGACGCGCTCCCCGCCGTGCTGGCGCGACGGTCCTGGATCGGCGACGGCTTTTCGGTCGACCGCTTCCAGCGCGCGCAGTCGCGTGTTCTGGAAAGCGCCATGCGGGACGCCGTCGTCGACGCGGGCGCCGTCTATCTCTCACAGCAGAGGGCATTGTGCGTCGCAGATCGATGCGAGACTCGCACGCCATCCGGGGCGCCGATCGCTTTCGATCACGCCCATCTGACATCGGAAGGGGCGCGTCATGTCGCCGCCCGGATTTCCGAACAGCACCCCGAACTAAGCTCCCTGCTTTCCGACCCTCGCGATAAGCACCATCTTAGATGAGTCCGGCAGGTATCCGTTACGGCTCGCGACGACTGTAGGCTAGCCCTCCCCTCAGCCGGCAAGTCGCGGGCCGTAACGGATACCTGCCGGACTCATCTAAGATGGTGCTTATCGCGAGGGTCGGAAAGCAGGGAGCTTAGTTCGGGGTGCTGTTCGGAAATCCTGGCGGCGACATGACGCGCCCCTTCCGATGTCAGATGGGCGTGATCGAAAGCGATCGGCGCCCCGGATGGCGTGCGAGTCTCGCAT
>NZ_JACESA010000021.1 GCF_013912065.1 Brevundimonas sp. | reverse complement strand
GGGGGAGGATTGCGAGGGGCGGGTCACAATCTCATCTCCAGGCCTTCGCCCGCGAGATAGGCCTTCAGGTCAGGAATGGCGATGGCGCCGGTGTGGAAGACGCTGGCGGCCAGGGCGCCTGAGACGTCGGCCTGGTGGAAGACGTCTCGGAAATGCTCGGGCGCGCCGGCGCCGCCGGACGCGATCAGGGGGATGGTCAGGCGCGCGCGGGCGGCGGACAGTTGTTCGAGGTCGTAGCCGCGTCGAACGCCGTCCTGGTCGATGCAGTTCAGCACGATCTCGCCGGCGCCGAGGGCCTGGGCCTGGTCCAGCCAATCCAGTGTGCGTTTGCCCGCGCGGCGGCGCGCGTCGGGGTCGCCGGTGTATTTGTGGACGACCCATTCGCCGTCCTCCATCCGGCTGTCGACGCCGACGACGACGCACTGGCTGCCCAGGCGTTCCGCCATTTCGGCGATCAGGTCGGGGCGTTCCAGGGCGGGGGAGTTGATCGACACCTTGTCCGCGCCGTGGTCGAGACAGCGCGCGGCCTGATCGACGCTGCGAATGCCGCCGGCCACGCAGAAGGGGATGTCGAGCAGGCGGGCGATGTCCCTGATCCAGCCATAGTCCAGGGTCCGGCCCTCGGGGCTGGCCGCGATGTCGTAGAAGACCAGTTCGTCGGCGCCCGCGTCGCGATAACGGGCGGCAAGGTCCGCCGCGTCGCCCATGTCTGTATGGCCGACGAACTTCACGCCCTTGACCACCCGGCCGTCCTTGACGTCCAGGCAGGGGACTATACGGCGCGCCGTCATGCCGCCGTCGCTATGGCTTCGGGCAGGGTGAAGCGGTTTTCGTACAGGGCGCGGCCGACGATGGCGCCGTTGCAGCCCAGCGACTTGACCGCCGTGATGTCGTCCAGCGACGAGACCCCGCCCGAGGCCTGGAGCACCAGGTCGGGACGGCGGCGGCGGATCTCGGCCAGCAGTTCCAGATTGGGGCCGGTCATGGCGCCGTCGCGACCGACGTCGGTGACCAGTAGGTGTTTGGCCGTTCCCTTCGGATAGCGATCCAGCGCCTCCCACAGCGTGACGCCCGACGACTGGGTCCAGCCCTTTAGGGCGGGGACGGGGACGCCGTCCTCGATCTTGACGTCCAGGGCCAGGGTGATCTGTTCCGGGCCGAAACCCTTGAGCCAGGCGGCCACGTCGTTGGGCTGGGTCACGGCCAGGGAGCCGACGACGACGCGGGACACACCGGCCTCCAGCAGTTTGGCCACGTCATTGGCGCCGCGGACGCCGCCGCCGGACTGGATCTTGACGTCGAGGGCCTGGGTCAGGTCGCCGATCAGGGCGTGCTGCATGGCCTGGCCGGCCTCGGCGCCGTCCAGATCGACGACGTGAATCCATTCGGCGCCCTCGGTCGCGAAGGCGGTCAGGCGGGCCGCGGGCTGTTCGTCATAACGGGTCACCTGGTCGAACCGGCCGTGCATCAGGCGCACGCAGACGCCGTCCTTCAGGTCGATGGCGGGGTAGATCAGCATGGAAGATCCAGGAAGTTCTTGAGGATGGTCGCCCCGGCCTCGGCCGAGCGTTCGGGGTGGAACTGGCAGCCCCAACGATTGCCCGACCGCACCACGGCGGGGACCGGGCCGCCGTAGTCGGCGCGGGCCAGGGTGGCGGGACCGTCGGGACAGACGAAGCCGTGGACGAAATAGGCGTAGGCGCCGTCCACGACCCCCTCCAGCAGCGGGTCGTCGCGGTCGCGCGTCAGCCGGCTCCAGCCCATGTGGGGCACGGGCAGGGCCTCGGCCGGTTCGAGCCGGGTCACGGCGCCGGGGATGAAGCCCAGCAGGCCGACCCCGTCGCCCTCCTCGCTGCGCTCGAACAGCAGCTGCTGGCCCAGGCAGACGCCCAGCAGGGGGCGGGGAAAGGCGCGGATCGGCTCGACCAGGCCCAGGTCCGACAGTCGGCTCATCGCGTAGCCGGCGGCGCCCACGCCGGGCAGGATGACCCGTTCGGCCTCGGCGATCACGGCGGGATCGTCGGTCAGGCGGACCGTGGCGCCCAGACGCTCCAGCGCGAACTGGACCGAGGCGACATTGCCGGCGCCATAGGACAGGATGGCGACTTCGCTCATGCGATCCTCCCCCAAGGGGGGAGGGTTTCATCACAGCACCCCCTTCGTGGACGGCACGGCGTCGCCCTCGACCCGGATGGCCTGGCGCAGGGCGCGGCCGAAGCCCTTGTAGACGGCCTCGGTCTTGTGGTGGTCGTCCTGGCCGGTGACCGAGATGTGGACGGCGGCGCCCATGGCCTCGGCCAGGGAACGGAAGACGTGGGCCGTCAGGTCGGTGCGATAGTCGCCGATATAGGGGGTGTCGAACGTGCCCTCGAACAGCGGATAGGGGCGGCCGGACAGGTCGATGGAGACGGTCGCATTGGCCTCGTCCATCGGCAGGACGAAGCCGTAGCGGGCGATGCCTCTACGTTCGCCCAGCGCCTGTTTCAGCGCCTGGCCCAGGGCGATGGCGCTGTCCTCGATCGTGTGGTGCGGATCGGTGTGCAGGTCGCCCTCGCACTGGAGCCGCAGGGAGAAGCCGCCGTGGGCCGCGATCTGCTCCAGCATGTGATCGAAGAAGCCGACGCCGGTCTCGATCTTGATCGGACCGGGCGCGTCCAGATCGACGGCGCAGACGATGCGGGTCTCTTTCGTGTCGCGGACGGCCTGGCCGACGCGGGACGGGCGGCGCTTGGCGGGGGTCAGGCCGAAGGCGGCCAGCAGCCGGTCGTTGACCTCGGGCTTGATCGAGACGGGCAGGCGCAGCCGGTCGCCGGACAGGTCGGCCTCGACGCCATAGGCCATAAGCCCGGCCAGGGCGGCGGCGGGGTCTTGCGGCCGGACCATGAGGATCGGGCCGACGCCGGGCTCGACCGTCATTTCGCGGCCCAGTTCGCGGGCGATCCGCTCGCGCTCGCGCCGGACCGAGGCGATCCGCTCGGCGGTCTCGATCATCCGCGACGGGTCGAGCGCCTGTTGCGCCAGCCGCACCAGGGGTTCGGGCAGGGCGTAGGGCTCCAGCACCGAGGCGAGGCGGGCCAGGGTCGGGGCCTGGGCGATGGCCGCGCCGACGCGGGCGCCGGCCAGACCATAGGCCAGGGACAGGCTGCGCAGCACGACCAGGTTCGGCTGGTCGGCGACGACGGTGGCGGCCGAGACGCTGTCGGAAAACTCGATCAGGCCTTCGTCCACCACCAGCAGGGCGGGGGCGACGCGGGCGGCCATTTCGGCCACGGCCTCGGGCGAGCCGAGGGCGCGGATGACGACGACGGCGGGTTCGCCCTTGGCCGGATAGATGGCGGCCAGACTGTCGTAAGGTTCGGCCTTGGGCGCCTCGACCGAGCCGCCGTCGCGGGCGGCGAGGCGATAGGCCAGTTCCAGCCCGTGGGTCAGGCCGCGCACCGGAAGGACCTGGTCGGTAGGCACGGCGTAGATCGCGGCCATGCGAGCGGCCAGGGCAGACGCGTCGCCAGGATAGCGGTCCAGGCCTTCGCCGCCGGAGACCAGCGGAGGATAGGGGGCGGGCAGGGTCATCCTTCGGCCCTCAGGTCGGCGGCGCGGGCGTGGGCTTCGAGGCCCTCCATTCGGGCCAGGCGGGCGGCGATGGGGGCGAGGGCGCGGGCGCCGGCCTCGGACACCAGCTGGACCGACATGGTGGTCATGAAGCTGGACGTGGTGACGCCGCCCAGGGTGCGGGCGCCGCCGTCGGTGGGCAGGACGTGGCTGGGGCCGGCGGCGTAATCGCCCAGAGTCTCGGCGGCGAACCGGCCGACGAAGACGGCGCCGGCGGCCTTGATCGAATCGACCAGGGGTTCGGGATCGTCGATCTGGATCGCCAGGTGTTCGGGGCCATACAGGTTGGCCACTTCCGCGGCGGCGTCGAGGTCGCGGACCAGGATGGCGCGGGCTTCGTTCAGCGAGGCGCGGGCGATGGCTTCGCGCGGCAGGGTGGCGACCTGAACCTCCACCTCCGACAGGATGTAGTCGATGGTGGCGCGGCTGGTGGAGACCAGGATGACCTGGGCGTCGGCGTCGTGTTCGGCCTGGCTGAGCAGGTCGGCGGCGGCGATCTCGGGCGCGGCGTCGCGGTCGACGATGACCATCAGTTCAGACGGGCCGGCGGGCATGTCGACGGCGGGACCGCCGGGAAGGGCGGAGGCCTGTTTCTTGGCCTCGGCCACATAGGCGTTGCCGGGGCCGAACAGCTTGTCGCAGGCGGGGATGATCCCGTCCTCCAGCGCGACGCCGAAGGTCAGGGCGGCGATGGCCTGGGCCCCGCCCATCAGCCAGATGGCGTCCAGCTCGGCCTCGGCGGCGGCCAGGATCATGGCGGGGTGGACGCCGCCATCCTTCGATGGAGGCGTGACGGCGACGCGCTGGCCCACGCCCGCGACGCCGGCCGGGATGGCCAGCATCAGCAGGGACGAGAAGAGGGGGGCGGTGCCGCCGGGGATGTAGAGGCCGGCCGAGGCGATGGGACGCCAGGCCAGTTTCGAGCGCACGCCGGGGGTGGTCTCGACGAAGGGCGTATCCTCCGGCTTGGTCGCCTGGTGGAAGACGCGGACATTCTCGGCCGCCATGCGCAGGGCGCGGACGTCGCCGGGGGGCAGGGCGTTGCGGGCCTCAGCCACGACCTCGGGCGTGATGGCGATGCGGCGGGGCGGGGCCTTGTCCAGCTTGACGCACCAGTCCGTGACCGCCGCGCCGCCGCGCTCGCGCACGTCGTTCAGGATGGTGCGCACGACCTCGGTGACGTCGCCGGCGGTGCGCTGGGCCGGGCGGGCGAGGGCCGATGTCTTGCCGGCGGCGTCGAGGGAGGACCAGTCGATGAGTTTCATCACATCATCTTCTCGATGGGCAGGACCAGGATGGCGGATGCGCCGGCGGCCTTCAGCTTCTCGAGCGTCTCCCAGAAGACGGCCTCCTGACAGACGGCGTGGACGGCGACCGCGTCGTCGCGACCCATCAGCGGCATGACGGTGGGCGAACCTGCGCCGGGCAGGATGGCCGTGATCTGGTCCAGCGCCGAACGCGGGGCGTTCAGCATGACGTATTTGGCGCCCTGCGAGGAGACGACGCCGGACATCCGCTCAATGACGCTGTCCAGCAGGTGTTGCAGGCCGGGCTCGGGGGCGACGGGCGACTGGATCAGGACGGCCTGGCTTTCCAGCACCGTATCCTTGGCGCCCAGGCCGTTGGCCTCCAGCGTCGCTCCGGTCGAGACCAGGTCGCAGATGGCGGCGGCCAGCTTCAGCCGGGGCGCGACCTCGACGGCGCCGCGCATGACGACGATCTCGGCCTTGACCCCCCGCTCGTTCAGGAAGCGACGCAGGATCTTGGGATAGGAGGTGGCGATGCGCAGGCCCTCCAGCGAGGCCGGGCCGTCATAGGCCAGGGTCGGGGGCGCAGCGATCTTCAGCGTGCAGCGGCCAAAGCCCAGCGGCATGACGACAGACGCATTGGCCCCGCCGTTTCGGCCCTCCTCCAGCACATTCTCGCCGACGATGCCCAGGTCGCAGACGCCGTCGGCCACGAAGGTGGGGATGTCGTCGTCGCGGACGCGCAGCAGGTCGATGGGGTAGTTCTCGACCCGATACAGCAGGTCGTTGTGGCCCTTGACCCATTTCAGACCCGCGTCGCGGATCAGGTCGAGGCTGCGGTCGGCCAAACGGCCGGATTTCTGGACGGCGATGCGAAGCCGGCCCTGGACGGTGCTCATGCGGAAACTCTCAGGCTTTCAGCCGGTCCAGGGCGATGCGGTATCCCTGGTGCGGCATGTCTTTCAGATAACGGGCGACGCGGACGACGGTGGTGGGGCTGGCGTGGGCCTCGGCCGCGATCTCGCGATAGGACTTGCCCCCGGCGTCCAGCAGGCGCGCCACCTGCCAGCGCTCGGCGAAGGCGCGCAGCTCCGCCGGGGTGCAGAGATCGGCCAGGAAGGCGTCGATCTCGGCGCGCGTCTTCATCGACAGCAGGGCGTCATAGAGGGCGTCGCGGGCGGGCGGGGTCGTCATGCGCGTTCCACTATGCTGTAACAGTGGAACGGTCAAGGGGGTGTCTCCTCCCTGCGAAGCGGGGAGGGGGACCGCCGCGCCTCTTGCGCGGGGGTGGAGGGGTTCTGGACGCCGCACCGGCGCCTGCGATGCGGTGAAGAACCCCTCCGTCACGGCGCTGAAGAAGCGCCGCGCCACCTCCCCACGAGGTGGGGAGGAGACATGAGGCGTGCGTGGCACTATCTGCGTCTTCATGACCAAGATCCTGATCATCGGCGCCGGGCACGCCGGCGGCTCCGTCGCGGCCTTTCTGCGGCAGTACGGGCATGAAGGCCCCATCGTGCTGGTAGGCGAGGAGGATGCCCCGCCGTATCAGCGGCCGCCCCTGTCCAAGGCCTGGCTGAAGGGTGAGGCGGATCTGGAGGCGCTGCTGCTGCGTCCGCTGAGCTTCTATGAGGAACAGGGCATCGAGTTCCGGCCGTCGACGGTCGCCGTGTCGGTGGATCCGGAGACGAAGACGGTCGCCTTCCACGACGGGTCGTCCGAGACCTATGACGTCCTGGTGCTGGCGACGGGATCGACAGCGCGGAAGCTGCCCGTGCCGGGCGGGGATCATCCGGACCTGCTGGAGCTGCGCACGCTGAAGGACGCCGAGCGGCTGAAGGCGGTGCTGGGGCCGGGCAAGCGGCTGGCGGTGGTCGGGGGCGGCTATGTCGGACTGGAGGCGGCGGCTTCGGCGCGGGCGCTGGGCGCCGAGGCGGTGGTGATCGAGCGGATGGATCGGGTGCTGGCGCGGGTGGCGTCGCAGACCCTGTCCGACTTCTTCACGGCTCAGCACCGGGCGCACGGGGTCGAGATCCTGACCGGGGCCGAGGTGGTCGCTGTCGCGCACGACGGGGTGACGCTGGCGGACGGGGGGGTGGTGCAGGCCGATGCGGTCCTGGTCGGGGTCGGCGCCCTGGCCTGCGAAAGCCTGGCGCGGTCGGCGGGCCTGCGCTGCGACGACGGGGTGGTGGTGGACGAGCAGGCGCGGACCAGCGATCCCGCCATCTTCGCCGTGGGCGACATGACGCGGCGGCCCATTCCGGTGCACGGCGGGATCTCGCACCGGCTGGAGAGCGTGCCCAATGCGCTGGAACAGGCGAAGCAGGCGGCGGCGGCCATCGTCGGCCGACCGGGGCCGGCGCACGAGGTTCCGTGGTTCTGGTCGGATCAGTACGACTGCAAGCTGCAGATCGCCGGCCTGCCGTTCGAGGCCGACCGCCAGGTGGTGCGCGGCGATCCGTCGGCGGCGGGGTTCGCGGTGTTTCACCTGAACGGCGACCGGGTGGTCTGCGTCGAGGCGGTCAATGCGCCGCCGGAGTTCATGGCGGGCAAGCTGCTGATCGGGAAGGGAACGCCGGTGGATGTGGCCAAGCTGGCGGATCAGGCCGTGTCGATGAAGGCGGTGGGGGTTTGATGCAGGCGTTCTCCCTCCCCCTGCGGGGGAGGGCGGTCGCGTAGCGACCGGGTGGGGGCGGCCCGGCAGGGTCGCTCGGGTTCTGCCTCGTGATATATGTCCCGTGTCGCCCTGCCGCCCCCACCCGGCTTCGCCTTCGGCTCAGCCCCCCTCCCCCGCAGGGGGAGGGAGAGGCGCTCCCCCGCTTCGTCGTCGCCGCAGTGCAACAAAACTGTTGCGCTTTTCGTTGGAGACCCTTCAAGCTGCGATCTCAACGCGGCGAGGGCGAATGACGAGAGCTTTCGACGAAATGAACGGCGGCGGGTCGGGGACGATCCGCGACAGCTACAGGACGCTGGCGGCGTGGCTGGAAAATGCGCCGCCCGATCTGCTGCAGGCCCGCTCGCGTCAGGCGGAGCTGTTCTTCCGACGGATGGGGGTGACCTTCGCCGTCTATGGCGACGAAGAGTCCAACGAGCGGCTGATCCCGTTCGACGTGGTGCCGCGCATCATCGGCGCCGACGAATGGTCGGGGCTGGAAAAGGGGCTGAAACAGCGGGTCACCGCCATCAACGCCTTCCTGAAAGACATCTACGGCGCCCAGAACTGTATCCGCGCCGGGATTGTGCCCGCCGACCTGATCCTGACCAATCCGCACTATCGGCCCGAGATGCAGGGCCGCCGGCCGCCGGGCGACGTCTGGTGCCATATCGCCGGGGTCGATCTGGTCCGCACGGGCGAGGACGGCTTCTATGTGCTCGAAGACAATGTCCGCACGCCGTCGGGGGTCTCCTATATGCTGGAGAACCGCGAGATGATGATGCGGCTGTTCCCGGACCTGTTCGCCGAACATGCGGTGCGGCCGGTCGAGATCTATACCGACATGCTGCTGCGCTCGCTTCAGGCCTCGGCGCCGTCCGGCGCGGGCGAGGATCCGACCATCGTGGTGCTGACGCCCGGGCCGTTCAACTCGGCCTATTACGAGCACAGTTTCCTGGCCGACAAACTGGGGGTCGAGCTGGTCGAAGGCGGGGATCTCTTCGTCAATGACGACACCGTCTATATGCGCACGACCGAAGGGCCCAAGCGGGTCGACGTCATCTATCGCCGCATCGACGACGATTTCATCGATCCCCTGACCTTCATGCCGGATTCGGCGGTCGGGGTGCCGGGGCTGATGTCGGCCTATTTCGCCGGGCGGGTGACCCTGGCCAATGCGGTCGGGACAGGGGTGGCCGACGACAAGGCCGTCTATACCTACATGCCCGAGATCATCCGCTTCTTCACCGGCGAGGAGGCGATCCTGAAGAATGTGCCGACCTGGCGCTGTCGCGAGCCCGATGCGCTGAAGGAGGTGCTGGGCAAGCTGGACGAACTGGTGGTCAAGGAGGTCGGGGGATCGGGCGGTTACGGCATGCTGGTCGGGCCGACCTCGACCAAGGCCGAGATCGAGGCGTTCCGGGCCAAGCTGATCGCCGATCCCGACGACTTCATCGCCCAGCCGACGCTGAGCCTGTCGACGGCGCCGACCCTGAACGGCGGCGACCTGTCGCCGCGCCACGTCGATTTGCGGCCCTTCGTCCTGTCCAGTCCGGCAGGGGTGCGGGTCGCGCCCGGGGGTTTGACGCGGGTGGCGCTGAAGGAGGGGTCGCTGGTGGTCAACTCCAGCCAGGGCGGCGGAACCAAGGACACCTGGGTGCTGGATGTTTGAGGCGATCATACTGTCTCCTCCCCGCCTTGCGGGGAGGGGGACCGCGCGAAGCGTGGTGGAGGGGTTCTTGACGTCCCACGGACATCGGGGATGCGGCGAAGAGCCCCTCCGTCACGACGCGAAAGGCGCGTCGCGCCACCTCCCCATGAATGGGGAGGAGATCTGAGATGCTTTCTCGCACCGCAGACAGCCTGTACTGGACCGGCCGCTACATGGAGCGGGCGGATTTTCTCGCGCGGATCCTGGAGGCGGCGATCCGCCTGGCGGCCCTGCCCGCAAAGGATCAGGCCACGGTCACCGCCTGGGCCGGCGCCATTTCATCGTCGGGCGTGAAGTCGGCGTTCGATGCGACCGGCCGGACGGTGTCGGAAAAGTCGGTGCGCGAGTTCCTGGCCTTCGGGTCCGACAATTCGACCTCGATCAAGGCCTGTATCACCCGCGCGCGGACCAATGCGCGTTCGGTGCGGACCGCCCTGACCATCGAGCTCTGGGAGGCGATCAACGGCGCCTGGAACGGGCTGAACGAACTGGGCGAACCGACCCGGCGTGACGATTTCACCAACTTCCTCGACTTCGTGAAGTCGACCTCGCTGGCGGTCGAAGGCGCCTCGTCGCGGACCATGTTGCGTAACGACGCCTACTGGTTCCTGCGACTGGGCATGGCGATCGAACGGGCCGACAACACCGCCCGCCTGCTGGATGTTAAATATCACCTGCTGCTGCCGCCCGGCGAACGGGTGGGCGGCCAGCTGGACTATTTCCAGTGGACCACCCTGTTGCGCGAGGTCTCGGCCCTGACCGCCTATCGCTGGGTCTATCGCGAGTCCGTGCGACCATGGCTGGTGGCCGACCTGCTGGTGCTGAACCGCCAGATGCCCCGGTCGCTGGCCAGCTGTCAGGGGATGATCGTCAGCTATCTGGAGAAGCTGGCCGCCGACTATGGTCGGCGCGGCCCGGCCCAGCGGCTGGCGTCCAACCGCCTGACCCAGTTCAACGAGGCGCGGATCGAGGACATCTTCCAGTCCGGCCTGCACGAATACATCCAGGGCTTCCTGAACGAGAACAACGCCCTGGCCGCCGCCGTCCACGAACAATATCTGGTCTGACCATGCGGATAAGGATCGATCACTCCACCCGCTACGCCTATGCCCGACCGGCGCGGTTCATCGTTCAGATGCTGCGGCTGACGCCCAGGTCGTGCGAGAGCCAGCAGGTGCGCGAATGGCGGATCGAGACTGACGTCGATGCGCGGTTGAGGCGCGGCGAGGACGCCTTCGGCAATATCGTCCACAGCCTCTATACCGAGCGGCCGACCGACGCCCTGACCATCCGCGTGACGGGCGAGGTCTCGACCGTGGACACCGGCGGAGTGATCCGGGGGCAGACTGATCGGCTGCAGCCGATGGTCTACCTGCGCGACACCCGCCTGACCCAGGCCGATGCGGCCTTGGTCGATTTCGCCCGAGGGACGGACGGCGGCTCGACGTTGGACCGGATGCATCGGCTTATGGGGGCGGTGCACGGCGCAGTGGCCTTCGAGGTCGGGGCGACGTCCGCCACCCATACGGCGGCCGAGGCCTTCGCCCTGCGGCGGGGCGTCTGCCAGGACCATGCCCAGATCTTCATCGGCTGCGCCCGGACCCTGGGCGTGCCGGCGCGCTATGTCTCGGGGCATCTGAACCGGTCGGACGGCCAGCACGACCAGGACGCCGCCCACGCCTGGGCCGAGGCTTGGATCGAAGGACTGGGCTGGGTCGGGTTCGACGCGGCCAACGGCATCTGCCCGACCGACAACTATGTCCGCATCGCCACGGGGCTGGACGCCCTGGGCGCGACGCCGATCCGGGGGACCAGCTACGGCGGCGGTACGGGAAGCCTGACGGTGGCCCTGCATGTGCGGCCGGTGCAACAGAGCCAGCAGCAACATCAGACCAAGGGCTGGTCCTGATCGCCTTCATGCGGAAATCTGTTAGCGTCAGACGATTCGCGAACCGGGGAGCGAATAGAGCGAAGTGACCTATTGCGTAGGCATGCTGGTGGACGAGGGTCTGGCGATGATCGCCGACACCCGCACCAATGCGGGCGTGGACAACATCTCGTCCTATCGAAAGCTGCACGTCTTCGAGACCAGCGGCGAACGGGTGCTGGCGGTGGCGACGGCGGGGAATCTCTCGGTCACCCAGACGGCTTTGGCCATGGTGGCGGAGGGGGTGAAACTGCCCGACTCGACCGGCCCCGAGACGCTCGAGACCGCGCCCACCCTTTTCCGCGCCGCCCAGATCCTGGGCCATGCGATGGCGACGGTGCGGGCCACGATCAATACGCCCGCCTCGCCGATGGCCGACGCCCTGAACGTCACCGCCTCCATGCTGCTGGGCGGCCAGATCGGCGGGGGCAAGCTGGGACTGTATCTGATCTACGGTCAGGGCAATTTCATCGAGTGCGGGGCCGACACCCCCTATCTGCAGATCGGCGAGCTGAAATACGGCAAGCCGATCCTGGACCGGGCGCTGCATGATTTCACGCCCCTGTCCGAGGCGGTGAAACTGGGGCTGATCTCGTTCGACTCGACCATTCGCTCGAACATCGCCGTGGGGCCGCCGCTGGACCTGATCGTCATTCCGCGTGACCGATTGACGGGAATGGTGCGGCGGATCGACGCCGACGACGACTATTTCCGCGACCTGGGGCGTCGCTGGTCCGAGGCCCTGGCGGCGGCGCACAAGGCCATGCCCGACCCGACCTGGCTGGACCTGACGCCGCCCACCCCCTCCCGGATTTCCGCCATAAGCTGACCTGAGGCTGTTTCTGCGACTAAGTCGCAATTTCCCTTGTGGGACATTGTGAAGCTGTGTATTGCGACCGCATCGCAAAATCAGGCCAAAAGGTCGCTTCAATATGTCCGAATCCCGCGCCGCCGCGCTCCGCTCGCTCCTGTTCGCTTCAAGCGCCGCCGGCATGCTGGTCGCCGCCCCAGCCCTCGCCGTTGAAGTCGCGCCGGAGGACGGCGCTGTGGTCACGGCGCCCCAGAGTCAGGCCGAGGGGCTGGACTCCATCGATGTCACCGGCCGTCGTATCCGCCGCGAACCGACCGGCCCTGAATTCGTCGCCCCGCTGATCGACACGCCCCGCTCGGTGACCATCATCCCGGAACAGATCATCATCCAGACGGCGGCGACTTCGCTGGAAGACCTGCTGCGGAACTCGCCCGGCATCACCTTCGGCGCGGGCGAGGGCGGCCAGCCCCTGGCGGATCGTCCGTTCATCCGGGGCCAGTCGTCGGGCAACAACATCTTCGTCGACGGCGTGCGCGACACCGGCGGCCAGCAGCGCGAAGTCTTCGATCTGGAACAGGTCGAGGTCATCAAGGGCGCCGATTCCGTCTATTCGGGCCGGGGCTCGGGCGGCGGCAGCATCAACCTCAGCTCCAAACAGCCGCGCCTGACCGACGCCGTCAGCGCCAGCGCAGGCGTGGGCACGGACAGCTATTATCGCGCCACCGTGGACGGCAACTGGCGTCTGAACGACACCAGCGCCTTCCGCCTGAACCTGATGGCCACCGAGGGCGACGTGCCGGGCCGCGACGCGGTCGATTTCGAGAAATACGGTCTGGCCATGGCCCTGGGCTTCGGCCTGGGGACCGACACCTCGGCGACGATCAACTACTACCACCTGACCGCCGACTCGATGCCGGACTACGGGATTCCGCTGGACCGCAAGCTGGACAATAGCTGGGGCGTCACGACGAGCGACAGCCGTATCCTGAACGTGCCCTATGACAGCTTCTATGGTCTGACGGCCCGGGACTATATGCGCAACGAAGTCGACAGCGTCACGGTCAAGCTGGAGCATAAGTTCAGCGACACCCTGACCCTGCGCAACCTGACCCGCTATTCCGAGACGCTGAACGACTATGTCGTCACCAATCCGGGCGACGGCGGCACGGCGGTCCTGGTCGGCGACACCTGGTGGATGAAGCGGGGGACCAAGTCGCGGTGGAACCCGGCCGAGACCTTCGCCAATGTCACGGACCTGTTCGGGACGTTCCAGACCGGCGCGCTGAAGCACAGCTTCGACCTGGGCGTCGAATATTCACGCGAGCGCAATCGCAACGCCGGCTATACAGTGACCACGACAAGCGGCTCGGCCTGTCCTGCGCCCTTGACCGGCTTCGACTGCACCCCGGTCTATGATCCCAATCCAAGCGACCCGTGGACGGGCTCGATCGTCAGGGGCGCAGTCACCAGCAACACGACCAAGTCGACGGGCGTCTATGCCAATGACTCGATCTCTCTGGGCGACAAATGGGTGCTGAACCTGGGTCTGCGCTGGGACGACTATGCGGTTCACGGCGTGGCTTCCACCGGCGTCCCTGTCGCGGAAACCTCGTGGGACTTCGTCAACTATCAGGCCGGCCTCGTCTACAAGCCGACGGCGAACACCAGCGTGTACGTTTCCTATGCGACCTCTTCGACGCCGCCCACAGTGTCCGCGGGGGACCAGAACAACTCGGGCGGAACAGGCTCCGGCAATCTCGCGACCGAGGTGCTTGATCCCGAAGACACCGAAAACTTCGAAGTCGGCGCCAAGGCCGAACTGTTCGCTCGGCGGCTGACCCTCAGCGGCGCCCTGTTCCAGACAACCCGCAAGAACGCCGCGATCCTGGTCGAAGACGGCGTGTACGAACAGGCGGGCGAGACCGAGGTCAAGGGGTTGGAACTCGGCTTCTCGGGCAGCGTCACGCCGGATTGGACCGTGTTCGGCGGCTACACCTATATGGACTCCGAACTGGTCCGCGGCGCCTATAACAACGTCAATGTCGGCGATCCGCTGGCCAATACGCCGAAGAACAGCTTCAGCCTGTTCACTACCTATCAGGTCATGACGAAGCTGAGCCTGGGCGGCGGCGTCTATTATGTCGATGACCGGTTCGGCGGGAACCAGGGCGGCGCCGGCGGCGGCACGGGCGCAGTCTATGCGCCCAGCTACACCCGGCTGGACCTGTTCGCCTCGTATGACGTGACCGACCGCGCCAGCCTGCAGCTGAACGTCAAGAACGCGACGGACGAGGACTACATCATGCGCACCAACGGCGTGCACCATGCCGACCCCGCGCCGGCCAGCCAGGCGATCCTGACGCTGAACGTGCGCTTCTAAAGGCCCCGATCCCCGGCCTATATCTGGCGGCTCCGTCCTTCCGGCGGGGCCGCCTTTCTTTTTCCAGCGAGACCGACCGTGCTGCTGCAGATCCCCGAAGTCTTCTCCAAGGCCGAAGTGAAGGCCCTGCGCGAGCGGCTGGACGCCGGCCCCTGGGCCGACGGCAACATCACCTCGGGTCATCAGTCGGCGACGGCCAAGCGGAACCAGCAGCTGCCGGAAGACTCGGACGTGGCCCGGGAGGTTTCGGCCCTGATCGTCCAGGCGTTGAACGCCAATCCGATGTTCGTCACCGCCGCCCTGCCGCACACCATCTTTCCCCCGCTGTTCAACCGCTACGAGGGCGGGGGCGAGTTCGGGCTGCATGTCGACAACGCCATCCGCCAGCAGCGCGGCGGTGGGGCGATCCGCATTCGGAGCGACCTGTCGGCGACGCTGTTCCTGTCGGAACCCGAGGACTATGACGGCGGCGAGCTGATCATCGAGGAGATGTACGGGCCCCAGTCGGTCAAGCTGCCGGCCGGGGACCTGGTGCTGTATCCGTCCAAGAGCCTTCACAAGGTCATGCCGGTGACGCGCGGGGCGCGGGTGTCGTCCTTCATGTGGATGCAGAGCCTGATCCGCGACGACGGCGACCGGGAAATGCTGTTCCGCCTGGACGTCGCGACCCAGAGGGTGGCGCTGGAGAAGGGGCCCAAGGATCAGGCGGTGATCGAGCTGACCGGGGTCTATCACAACCTGCTGCGGCGCTGGTCCGAGGTGTGACCCGGCGGACACCGGGCGGGTAATAAGGCCGCAGGGGTGAACCAAGGCGAAGCTGGTCTATTGTGACCGGGATGTTCCAAGACGCGCCCCCCGCTCCGCCCGCCCAGCTTGACGAGATCGTGGTCACCGCCGCGCGTCTTCCCCCCGCCGCCGCCGACGCCGCCTTTTCGGTGGTGCGGCTGGACCAGGCCGTGCTGAACCGGGCCGCTCGTCTTGACGAGGCGCTGCGGACCGTGCCGGCGGTGTCCCTGTTCCGGCGGACGTCGAGCCTGGCCGCCAATCCGACCACCCAGGGGATTTCACTGCGGGCCATTGCGCCGTCGGGGGCGGGACGCACCCTGGTGACGCTGGACGGGGTTCCGCTGAACGATCCGTTCGGGGGCTGGGTGATCTGGTCCCAGGTCGCGCCGGAATCGCTGGAGCGGGTCGATGTGGTGCGCGGCGCGGGGGCCGGCCCCTATGGCGCGGGCGCCCTGACGGGAACCATCGGCCTGACGGAGAGGGACCGTGGCGGGGTGCTGGACGCCTCGGTGATCGAACGCGGCGGGGCGCGGGTCGCGGGATCGGGCTCGACCCGGATGGGGCCGGTGGGCGTGACACTGTCGGGCCTGTACGAGACCAGCGACGGCTATACGCCCGTGCGCGGATCGGCGGCCGGGGCGGCGGACCAGCCGCTGGATCTGGACAGCCGCAGCGCGGCCCTGCGGGTCGACGCGCCGCTGGACGGGCTGAGCCTGAACGGGGCCAATCTGTCGTTGCGCGCCTCGACCTGGGAGGAGGATCGCGGCTCGGGCCTGCTGAACGCCCGCTCCAACGCCAGCGGCCACAGCCTCAGCGCCACGGCAGCCAAGGCGCCGCCCGTCGACGGCTATGGCTGGCGGCTGCAGGCCTGGCGGATCGAGAGCAATTTCGCCAACAGCTCGGCCGCCGTGGCGGCGGATCGTTCGACCACGACCCCGGCGAACGACCAGTACAAGACCCCGGCGACCGGCTGGGGCCTGAACGCGGCCCTGCGGCGACGCGCGTCCGACTTCGCCGGCGGGCGGCTGGAGTGGGAGGTCGGGGCCGACGCCCGGTTCAACGAGGGCGAGACCAACGAATTCTTCAGCAATCCGAACGGGACGGGCTTCACCCGGGGCCGGCGCGCGGGCGGCGAGACCTCGGTGGCGGGAACCTATGTCGACGGCTCCTGGACCGGCGGCGACTGGCTGGTCGCGGGCGGGCTGAGGTACGACCATTGGAAGAACGAGGGCGGCTTCCGCTACGAATATACGCTGGCGACCGGCGCGCCGATCCTGGACGAGACCGACCCGGACCGTTCGGGCGAGGTGTTCAGCGCCCGTCTGGCGGCGCGGCGCGATCTGGGCGCCTGGCTGGGCCAGGGCTACGCCTGGCGGGCGGCGGCCTATTCCGGCTTCCGGCCCGCGACCCTGAACGAACTGCACCGGCCGTTCCGCGTCGGCAACGACATCACCGAGGCCAATGCGGCGCTGGAGCCGGAGACCCTGCGCGGCGTCGAGACCGGCCTGGCTTTTGACCGGGGGGGCGTCGCCTGGGGCGCGACGGTCTTCTGGAACGAGATCGAGGACGCCATCGTCAATGTGACGATCGGCGAGGGACCGGGGACCTTCCCCCGCGCGGGCTTCGTGCCGGCGGGGGGCGCCCTGCGCCAGCGCCAGAATGCGGGAACCATCGAGGCCTGGGGCGTCGAGCTGAACGGATCGGTCCGCGCGACCGAGGCCGTGTCGCTGAACGCCGCCCTGTCGTGGACCGACGCCGAGGTGGACGGGGGAACGGCCGCGCCCCAGCTGACCGGCCTGCGCCCGGCCCAGGCGCCCGAATGGAGCGCGACGGCGGGCGTCGACTGGCGGGCCAGCGACCGGCTGACCCTGGCCGTGGCGGCGCGGTATGAATCGGCGCGGTTCGACGACGATCTGAACAGCCGCGTTCTGGACCCGGCCGTGACCCTGGACGCCCGCGCCGAATGGGCGGCCAGCCGCCGGGTGATGCTGTGGGCCGCCGTCGATAACGCCCTGGACGAAGAGGTCGAGGTGTCGATGACCGGCGCCGACATCGCCGGCTATGCGCCGCCGCGCACGGTCAGCGCCGGACTGCGCCTGACCTACTGAGGCGACCGCCGGCGATTTCGTCGCACGGATTGCTATTGAAAATGGTTCGCAACAGTGGCACAGCCACGTCGTGACCGAAATCGCCGCACAGCGTCAGGCCGAACCGGCCGCCCAGGCCTCCCATCAGGCCACGAAACCGCCGAAGGCGGCCCTGAACGCCGCGCGCGCCTTTTGGCTGAAACAACTGCATTCCTGGCACTGGATATCGGCGGCCGTCAGCCTGTCGGGGCTGATCCTGTTCGCCGTGACAGGAATCACCCTGAACCACGCCGCCGCGATTCCGGCCGAGCCGGTGACCGTCGAACGGACCGCGACCCTGCCGGCGCCCCTGCTGGAGCGGCTGGCCGGATTTGCGGACGAGACGACGGACCCGGTCCCCGACGCCGTGGCGCGCTGGTCGGTCGAGGCCATGCAGGTCCAGATCGCCGGCAAGCCGACCGAGACGACGGCGGAAGAAATCTATGTCGCCCTGCCCACGCCCGGCGGCGACGGCTGGCTGACCATCGACCGGTCCACCGGCGAGGCGGTGCACGAGAAGACCACGCGCGGCTGGATCGCCTACCTCAACGACCTGCACAAGGGCCGCAACGCCGGCTCGGTCTGGTTCTGGTTCATCGACGTCTTCGCCGTGGCCTGTACGATCTTCGCCCTGACGGGGCTGGCCCTGATGTGGCTGCACGCCAAGGGGCGGCCGTCCACCTGGCCTCTGGCGGCCCTGGGCCTGCTGATCCCCGTCGTCATCGCCCTGATCTTCATCCACTAAGCCAATCTTCGCCGAGAGTTTCCGGATGCGTCTTCTTCCCATCGTCGTCACCACTGTCGGCCTGGCCGCGGCCGCCCCGGCCCTGGCGGCGGACATGACCGTCACGGTCGACCTGCCGCGGCTGAACACAGCCTCGTACCACCGGCCCTATGTGGCGGTGTGGATCGAGCGGCCGGACCAGACGGCGGTCCAGACCCTGGCGGTCTGGTACCAGCAGACGCGCAACAACGAGGGCGACGGCAAGGACTGGCTGAAGGACCTGCGCACCTGGTGGCGCAAGGGCGGCCGGGCCATGAGCCTGCCGGCCGACGGGGTGTCGGGCGCCACCCGCGCGCCGGGACGCCAGACCATCACCGTGCCCGCCGCCCGCCTGCGCGGCCTGCAGCCGGGCCAATACAATATCGTGGTCGAGGCGGCCCGCGAACTGGGCGGTCGCGAAGTGGTGCGCGCGCCCTTCCGCTGGGGCGGCGCCAACACCGCAGACGCCTCCGGCTCCACCGAACTGGGCGCCGTGCGCGTCACCGTCTCTCGCTGAGGAACAGACCCATGAAAAAGACCATCGCCCTGCTTACTTTGGCTGCCGCCCTGGCCGCACCGATGGCCGCCCAGGCGCACCGCGCCTGGATGGCGCCGACCTCGACCAGCCTGTCGGGCAATGACGCCTGGGTCGGGTTCGACGCCGGCATGTCGAACGGGGTCTTCATCCCTGACCATGCCGCCATGCGGATGAACGGCCTGGTGGTCACGGCGCCGGACGGATCGAGCGTCCAGCCCGAACACCTGATGCAGGGCCAGTACCGCACGACCTTCGACGTCCATCTGACCCAGAACGGCACCTACAAGATCGCCAATGTCATGGGCGGCGTCATGGCCAGCTACAAGCTGAACGGCGAGCAGAAGCGCTGGCGCGGGTCGGCCGCCGAGTTTCCGGCCGCCCTGCCCGAGGGCGCGACCGACGTGCAGGCGACCCGCACCGCCAGCCGGATCGAGACCTTCGTCACCCTGAACAACGCGACCGAGACCGTGTTCAAGACGACGGGCGAGGGGCTTGAACTGGTCCCCGTGACCCACCCGAACGACCTGGCCGCCGGTGAGGCCGCCAGTTTCAAACTGCTGAAGGACGGCCAGCCCGCCGCCGACCTGGAGGTCACCGTCGCGCGCGGGGGCGTCCGCTATCGCGACAATCCCGAGGAGATGACGGTCAGGACCGGCGCCGACGGCGGCTTCACCGTGACCTGGCCGGAAGCCGGCATGTACTGGCTGAACGCCTCGGTCCGCGCGCCGGCCCAGGGTGATGCGCCGGGTTCGAACGCCAGCTATGTGGCGGTGATGGAAGTCCTGCCCTAAGCCTGGGCCATGTCCGATACGCCCTTCTCGCGCGGTTCACGCGCCGCCCCGCCCACGGTCACGCTCGGCGACCCGGTCCCCATCGCGGATCGGGCCGACAACCGGGTGCTGATCTCGCCGATGAGCGGGGTTCCGCCCCGTCCGCCGAGCGACCAGATCGTCTCCGTCGGTGGCCAGACCATGGGAACGACCTGGAACGTGCGGGCCATCGGCCCGAACGGCCTGGCCGAGTTCGAGGTCCGGGCCGCGGTCGAACAGGAGCTGGCGGCCGTGATCGCCGCCTTCAGCCCCTGGGACCCGTCCAGCGAG
Source organism: Brevundimonas sp. (assembly GCF_013912065.1). GTDB lineage: Bacteria > Pseudomonadota > Alphaproteobacteria > Caulobacterales > Caulobacteraceae > Brevundimonas. Next base: position 22,487 of record NZ_JACESA010000021.1, on the reverse strand, counting down.
ATCAGCCGGTTCAACGCCGCCCCGGCCGGATTGTGGTCGGTGTCCGAGCTGTTCTGGGATCTGCTGGACGCCGCCATGGAGCTGGGCGACGAGACCAATGGGGCGGTCGATCCGACCCTGGGCGCCCTGGTCGATCTGTGGGGTTTCGGGCCGCCCGGACCGCGCGGCGCCCTTCTGCCCGTTCCGTCCGACGAGGAGGTCGAGGCGGCGCTGGCGGTGTCGGGCTGGCGCCGGCTGAGGCTGAACCGCGAGGCGCGCGGCGTCATGCAAATGGGCGGGATGGGGCTGGATTTTTCCGGTATCGCCAAGGGCCATGCGGTAGACCGCGTCTCCGACCGGCTGACGGCCATCGGCGCGACCTCGCACCTGGTCGAGATCGGGGGCGAACTGAAGGGGCGCGGCGTCAAGCCGGACGCCCAGCCCTGGTGGGTCGAGATCGAGCGGATCGAGAGCTCGCCGACGCCGCGGACCGTGGCGGCCCTGTATGACCAGGCCATGGCCACCAGCGGCGACTATCGCCGCGTCTTCGAACATCTGGGCCGTCGCTATCCGCATACGATCGACGGTTCGACGGGGCGGCCCGTGGCCAACGCCCTGGCCTCTGTCACCGTCTTCCACGCCTCGGCGATGAAGGCCGACGCCTATGCCACGGCCCTGACGGTCATGGGACCGTTCGAGGGACCGGAATACGCCGAGGCCCTGGGCCTGGCCGCCCTGTTCGTGGAACGGACCGAGCGCGGGCCGATCGAGCGGCTGACGCCCGCCCTGGTCGCCATGATGGAAGAGCCCTGGTGACGAACGAGCCGGCGCGCTGGTTCTGGGCCGCCGGGGCCCTGGTCCTGTGGCTGCTCCTGACCGGCTTCGTCGTCTGGCGCGAGCGGCGGGCCAGGGCGGCGGCGCGGGCCAAGTCCGAGGCCCTGGTCGGAGACGGGGAGACCCTGCTGGTCGCCTTCGCCAGCCAGACGGGCTTCGCCGAGGAACTGGCCTGGATGACGGCAAAAGGCTTGCGCCACGGCGGGGTGGGCGCGCGGGTCCTGTCGTTCGCCGATCTGGATGTGGCGACGCTGAAGGCGGCGGGACGGGCGCTGCTGATCGTCTCCACGACCGGCGAGGGCGATCCGCCCGACAGCGCCGCCCGGTTCGTCCGCAAGGCGATGGCGTCGTCAGCCGACCTGAACGGGCTGAGGTTCGGCCTGCTGGCCCTGGGCGACCGCAGCTATGACCGGTTCTGCGGCTTCGGCCATGCGGTGGACGCCTGGCTGAGACGATCCGGCGCCGAGCCGCTGTTCGACATGGTCGAGGTCGACAACGGCGAGGCCGGCGCCATCCGCCACTGGCAGCACCAGCTGAACCAGATCACCGGCAGTCTCGCGGTCCCGGACTGGACCCCGCCCGCCTATGACCCATGGCGGCTGGTCGAACGGACCCTGGTCAATCCGGGCGGCCCCGGCGGCGAGGCCTGGCTTCTGGCCTTCGAGCCCGTCGGATCGGCGCCGGACTGGTCGGCGGGCGACATCGCCGAGGTAGGCCTGCCCGAGCGGGACGGGGTCACGCCCGGCTCGCGCGAATATTCGATCGGCTCCCTTCCGTCGGACGGGCGGGTCGAGTTTCTGATCCGGCTGATGCGTCATCCAGATGGGACGCCGGGCCTGGCCTCGGGCTGGCTGACGCAGGATTTGAAGATCGGCGACCAGATCGGCATGCGGCTGAGGACCAACCGCAGCTTCCACGGCCCGGCGGACGCGACGCCTATGATCCTGATCGGCAACGGCACGGGGATCGCGGGATTGCGGGCGCATCTGAAGGCCCGGACGGCGGCGGGCGGCGGGGCCTGGCTGCTGTTCGGCGAGCGGACGCGGGCGCACGACGCCTTCTTCGACGACGACCTGCAGGCCTGGAGGACGGCCGGGGTGTTGCGCCGGCTGGACCGCTGCTTCTCCCGCGACGCCGGGGATGGCCGCTATGTGCAGGATCTGGTCGCGGCGGCGGGGGACGATCTGCGCGACTGGGTGTCGCGCGGCGCGGCGATCTACGTCTGCGGCAGCCTGGAGGGGATGTCACAGGGCGTCCATGCGGCGCTGGAAACGGCGCTGGGCGCGGATGCCGTCTTGGCGATGCTCGAGGACGGCCGATATCGGCGGGACGTCTATTAGATTGATCCGAGCAGAGGGCGCGGCGGCTCAGGCGTCCTCGGGTGCGATATAGCGCGACACGGCGTCCCGGAACGCCTGCACGTCCTTGTTGAGCTGAACCAGCTTGTCCACGCTCATCGCGGCGGACTGGAACAGCCGCTGTCCCAGACAGGCGCTGCGCGCCTGCATGGCCGCGCCCTCGTCGGTCAGGCTGATCACGACCTGGCGCTCGTCCGTCGGGTTGCGGCGTCGAGAAACCAGACCGGCGCCCTCCATCCGTTTGACCAGGGGCGTGACATTGCTGGAGTCGAGTCCGAGGCGTTCAGCGATCGCGCCGACGGTCAGGTCGTCGTGCTCCCACAGGGCGCTCAGGACCAGATATTGAGGGTAGGTGATCTCGAGCTCGTCCAGCAGCGGCTTGTACGCCCGATTGATCGCCAGGCTGGCGCCGTAGAGCGCGAAACAGAGCTGCTCGTCCAGTGTCGGAACATAGGCGGGATCGGAGGACAAGACGGGCTCTCTCAAAAATGGTTCCGCCATTCTATGTCACGACAAGTATTGCTGGCAAACAGGCTCTGCCCCTGATACGAGAAACATGTCGCGACATATAATGTCGTATCATGCATTAGGAAATTCTCATGGCCGCCTCGCTCGCTCTCGATCCGCACACCTCCACCGTCGCGCTGCGAAACTATTATTATCTAAGGGCGGGCGTCGCCGCCGCCTGGGTCGTCGCCGCCTTCACCGCCGGCGTGTCCAATCCCGTGATCGGCGCCGTCCTGCTGGTGCTCTATCCGGCGTGGGACGCCCTGGCGAACCTGATCGACGCACGCGGCGCCGGCGGATACCGGGCCAATCGGTCTCAGGTCGTGAACGCCGCCGTCAGCACACTCGCCGCCCTGGCCATGCTGGGCAGTCTCGCGGTCGGCATCAACGCCGCGATCGGCGTTTTCGGGCTATGGGCCGTGCTGGCCGGTCTTCTGCAACTGATCACAGGTGTGCGGCGCTGGCGGACCTATGGCGCGCAATGGGCCATGATCCTGAGCGGTGGTCAGTCGGTGCTGGCCGGCGGCTTCTTCGCCTTCATGGCGACCGGTCCGGCCCTGCTCTCCATCGCCACCGTTGCGGGCTATGCGGGTTTCGGCGCCTTTTACTTCCTGGTCTCGGCCCTTTGGCTGACCTTCAGAAAGCCGAGAAACGCGGCCTGACTTTCCGTCGACGGATCATCGCCTCGCCAGTCGGCCCAGCAGGTCAGCCGCGAAGCTGGACAGGGTGTCGTCGCGGGCGCCCATGACGATGATCCGGTCGCCCGGTTGCGCCATCTCCACGATCCGGTCGCCGCAGGCGGCGCGGGTCGGCAGAGCCTCTGCCTGACGGCCGGCGGCGCGGACGCCCGAGGCGATGTCTTCCGAGCCGACGCTGCGGTCGGTGGTGCCGCCGTAATAGACCGGCTCGGGCATCAGCAGGACGTCGTCCTGCCGCATCAGGCCGGCGAAGCCGTCGATGAATTCCTGCCGCATCAGTTTCAGCGGACCGAAGCCGTGTGGCTGGAACAGGATCAGCAGACGACCGTCGAAGGCGTGCAGGGTCTTCAGCGTGGCGGCGATCTTGTCCGGGTTGTGGGCGAAGTCGTCGATGACGGTGATGTCGTTCGCGGTCCCGACCACCTCCATCCGGCGACGGATGCCGGCGAAGGTCTCCAGCGCCTTGACCGCCTCTCCAGTAGGCACGCCGACGGCCTTGACCGCCCCCAGGGCCGCCAGGGCGTTGGCGACATTATGGGCGCCCGGCACGTTCAGGACGACGTCATATTCGCTCCAGCCCTCGATCAGGCGGAACTTCATGCCGGCGGGCAGGGGCTGCAGATCATGGGCGGACAGGTCGGCCTTTTCCTCGCCCAGGGCGAAGGTGATGACCCTGGCGGCGGGGGCGGTCTGGGCCAGTTCCTGGGCGAGCGCCGCCGTCTCGGGATTGTCGAGGTTCAGCACGGCCGTGGCCGCCCGCGCGGTGAAGCCGCCGAACAGGTCGCGCAACTCCTCCATCGACTTGTGGTCCAGCGAGATGTTGGAGACGACGGCGACGGTCGGGTCGTAGCCGGCGATGGAGCCGTCGGATTCGTCCACCTCGGACACGAACAGGTCGGGGCCGCCGATCAGGGCGCTGGCGAACGGATGGTCGGCATCGACGAAATTCTTCATCACCGCCCCGTTCATGACGGTGGGGGTCCGGCCGGCCTGGCTCAGGATCCAGGCGATCATGCCGGTGATGGTGGACTTGCCGCTGGTGCCGGCCACCCCGATCGAGGTCGGGGCCGCGTTGAACAGTTCGCTGAGCAGTTGGGGGCGGGTCTTGATGGTCGCGCCGGCGCGGCGGGCGGCGCCGATGTCGGGCACCGTCTCCTCGACCGCCCCGGTGGCGACGACGATCTGGGACGGGCGGGTGACGCCGGACCCGTCCTGGGGGTGCAGGGTCACGCCGTGGGCGCGCAGCCAGTCGAACTTCTCGGGCGTGCGGCCCTGGTCCAGCGCCCGGTCGGAGCCCTCGATGGCGTGACCCTGGGCCTGGACGATCAGGGCCAGGGGCAGCATGCCCGACCCGCCGATGCCGCAGAAGAAATAGGAGGCGTCTTGGTTCATGCCCCCTTAGAACAGGGGATTAGGCCGATCCGCCAGAGCCGGATCGCAATTTCGGCGAAGAAGACGGGCGTGACCAGCAACAGCTTCAAGATCGGCGTGGTCTGCGCCAGTTCGCGCTTCTCCCGGGAGCGGGCCGACCAGGTTGAGCACTGGATGGCCGAACATCACCCGGACGGCGATGTGGCGGTGGTCTTCCACCCCGCCTGTTTCCTGAAGCACGGGCATTTCGCCGGGGACGACCGGGCGCGGGCCGACGCCTTCGTCGAGTTCGCCAATGATCCGCGCATCGACGCCGTCTGGTTCGCGCGCGGCGGCTATGGTTCGTGCCGGATCGCGGAATCGGTGATCCCGCGCCTGAACGCCGTGGCCCGCAAGAAACGCTACATGGGCTATTCCGACGCGGGCAGTCTGTTGGCGGGGATGTACCGCGCCGGGTTCGAACATCTGGCCCATGGGCCGATGGCGTCGGATTCGGTGCGCGACGACGCGACGGCGCGGGGCGCCCTGGACTGGCTGACGACCGGGCGGACCGACTGGCTCGAACCATCGCTGGCGCAGGATCCGCGGCCGGCCGTCGCCTTCAACCTGACCATCATCGACCAGTTGCTCGGCACCGATCTGGAGCCCGATCTGGCCGGTCATGTGTTGATGCTGGAGGAGGTGTCGGAGGCGGCCTACCGGATCGACCGAATGATGTTTCACTTGACGGGACAGGACTCCATTCGACGTGTGGCCGGAATTCGCCTGGGACGTGTTTCCGATGTCACGCCAAACGATCCCGATTTCGGCCAGACTCCCGACGAGATCGTTCGGTATTGGTGCCTGAGATCAGGCATAGAGTTCCTGGGTTCGGCCGATATAGGGCACGACCATGCCAACAAGGTCGTGCCTTTCGGGCGTCGATGACAAAAAGCGGGCGCGGCGCGAAAGACACAGTCCGGCCTTGATCCACATCACGACGGTCGGCGCCCCTCGACAGTCGGCGCCTGTGAACGTCAGATGCAGGTCCGCGAGGCGTTAGGACTTCGTTAGCCAAGGCGTTGGGGGACGCTGCGGTTTACGCCTTATGCGATGCGGCGGTTCGTTCGGACCTCGGGGGATGCCCGGACGAACCGCCTGATCGACTGCATGGTTCAGCCGGTATTGCTCAGTTCGTCCAGATACGACGTCCATGCCACCCGTCCGGCATCGGTCGGCACGATGCGGGTCTGTGGCCTGCGGCCCAAGAAACCCCGCCGCAGTTCGATGTATCCCGCGCCCTCCAATCGGGTCAGGTGGCTGGACAGGCTGTTATTGGGGATGGCGAGGGCCTGAGCGAGTTCGGTGAAGTCGGCCGTCTCCGCAGCCGACAAATAGGCCATCACCCCAGTCCGTATCCGATGAGAAAAGGCGGGGTCTGCAGTGGGCGACGCCTTCACCTCCGCTTCTCGCGCATCAGAATCACGGCGGGAACGAAGGCCAGGAAAATCAGACTGGCGCAAAGGATCGAAAGGGCGGTCAGCGACCCCAGGCCGAGCCACGCCAAGGCCACAGCGGCCGCGAAGCTACCGATCGCCACAAGGATAAGCCATCGCCGGTCGCCGGACAGCGCGGTGATCCACCATGCGGCGCCCCAGAGGATCAGCACGACTGAAACCATGATCTGATTGGTGTGGATCACGTTGGTCAACGGTTCGTCCCGCGTGAACATGCGGAAGACGACATAGGTCACGACTAAGGCGGCGAAGCTCGCTGACCATGTCGCGGAGGCTGTTCGGCTGAGGCGGATACGGTTCGGCCCGATGGTTCGCCATGCGGTCCACAACACGGCGCCGAAGAATGCCAGGTGGGACGTGATGATAGCCCATCTTCCCACGAAGTTGGAGATGGGCCCCTCTACGGGCGAGCCGGGTTTGGGCAATCCCTCGATCATGAAGGCCGTCAGGATCGACAGCAGGGCGAAGCCATAGGCGCCACCAAATACGGCGATCAACAGCAGGAAGGGCGCGGGTTCGCCACGACCCGCAAGGGCAAGCCGCTTGAGATAGGCGAGATCGCCGTCATCCTGGCGGGAAGGGACATCGATCATCAACAACCTCCAATGTGTGTGACTACTTTGAATTTTAAACTAGTCGAGTCAAGAGGGTTTCAATCCCGTGCGACGGGATTCGCTTGTGAGCGGAACGGACGCTAAGGATCGCGCGTGCGTTTCGACGAAAGATTCATCGATGAACTGAAGGCCCGCCTTCGGCCGTCCGACGTGATCGGGCGGACGGTGAAGCTCAAGCGGCAGGGGCGGGAATATGTCGGCCTGTCGCCCTTCTCGAAGGAGAAGTCGCCGTCCTTCTTCGTCAATGACGACAAGGGGTTCTTCCACGACTTCTCGTCCGGGAAACACGGCGACATCATCTCCTTCCTGCAGGAGACCGAGCGGCTGAGCTTCGTCGAGGCGGTGCAGCGGCTGGCCGGCGAGGCCGGGATGCAGCTTCCGGCCGAAGACCCCAAGGAGGCCGAGCGCGAGCAGAAGCGTCAGGGTCTGTCCGACTGGATGGACCTGGCCCAGAAATGGTTCGCGGCCAATCTGCGCCGCACGCCGGGCAAGGCGGCGCGCGAATATCTGGAAAAACGCGGCCTGCCCGAGGATCAGTGGGAGCGGTTCGGCCTGGGCTATGCGCCCAACGACCGCGAGGGGCTGAAACAGGCCCTGATCCAGCGCGGCGCCAAACCCGCGGAACTGGTCGAGGCCGGGATGCTGATCGCGCCCGAAAGCGGGGGCCAGCCCTATGACCGGTTCCGCGACCGGCTGATGTTCCCGATCCTGGACGCGCGCGGGCGGATCGTCAGTTTCGGCGGCCGGGCGATGAACCCCGACGACCGGGCCAAATATCTGAACGGGCCCGAGAGCCCGCTGTTTCACAAGGGGGCGACCCTGTACGGCCTGCCCGAGGCGCGGCGGATCCTGGGGGCGGAATCGAAGAACGATCAGGCCATCATCGTGGTCGAAGGCTATATGGACGTCATCGCCTGCCAGCGCGCGGGCCTGCCGGCCGTGGCGCCGATGGGCACGGCCCTGACCGAAGAACAGATGGAGCGGCTGTGGCGGGTGTCGTCCGAGCCGGTCCTGTGTTTCGACGGCGACGCGGCGGGACTGCGCGCCGCCTATCGCGCCATCGAACGGTCTTTGCCGCTGCTGAAGCCGGGGCGGTCTTTCCGTTTCGCCCTGCTGAGCGGCGGTCAGGACCCCGACGACATCCTGCGCGACAAGGGGGCGCCGGCCCTGCGCCAGGCCCTGGCCCAGACCCACGGTTTCGCCGAGGTCCTGTTCCGTCGCGAACAGGACGCCGAGCCGCTGGACACGCCCGAGCGCAAGGCCGGGTTCAAGGCGCGGCTGAGGAACACGGCCTCGGCCATTCAGGACAAGGATCTGGCGGAGCAATATCGCCGCGACCTGTTCGACAGGTTCGACGCCCTGTTTCCCCGCAGCCCCCAGCGCGCGCCCTGGACGCCGGGGCAGGGGCGGGGCCGGTTCGGCCCGCCGCCCAAACTGGGCCAGACCCTTGAGGGGGCGCAGGCGATGCAGTCCCTGTTTCGCGCCGTCAGCCCGGTGGCCGCCGCCCTGGCCTATGCCGCCATCGACGACATCGAACGACTGGACGATCATCTGGAGGAGGTCGGCGTCCAGGGGTTCGGCGATCCGGCCCTGGACGGTCTGGCGCAGGAACTGGTCCGGTTGCGGCTGTCGGGCCAGGGGTCGGATGCGGCGGTGGTGCGCCATCGTCTGCACGACGCCGGCTTCGATCCCCTGCTGAAGGAGATCGAGCGGGCCGCGTCCAAGTCCGGCGCCGCCTTCCTGTCGTCGGAGCTGCCCGTGTCCGAGGCGCGGACCCAATGGCTGAAGGTGTTCGGCCTGATGACCCACCTCGCCGCCCTGTCGCGCGCGATCGAGGCCGCGAAACAGGGCATGGGGGAGGGCACCGGCATGGAGGCGCTGGTCCGGCTGAAGGCCGAGCGCGACGCCATCGTCCGCTCGTTCGCGGCGCCTGACTTCTGGACCACCCTGGTCTGACCGACGACCGGCGGGACCAGGAGGGGGCGAAAATCGACGAAAAAGGTCGTAAAAGCCTCCACGCCCGCCGCCGACCGCAGTCCGAAACGCCTATAAATGTCGATAAACCAATCCCGTAGATTGTCCGTGGCCCCGATGATGGACTGGACGGACCGGCACTGCCGGGCCTTCCATCGCGCCCTGACGTCGCGGGCCCTCCTCTATACGGAGATGGTGACGGCGCCGGCCGTGCTGCACGGGGATCGCGATCACCTGCTGGGTCTGGACGCCGTCGAACACCCGGTCGCCCTGCAACTGGGCGGGTCGAATCCCGCCGAACTGGCCGAGGCCGCCCGGATCGGCGCCGCCTATGGCTATGACGAGATCAACCTGAACGTCGGCTGCCCGTCCGACCGGGTCCAGTCGGGGCGGTTCGGCGCCTGTCTGATGCGCGAGCCGGAGCTGGTGGCCGACTGTATGGCCGCGATCAAGGCCGCCGTCTCCATCCCCGCCACGGTGAAATGCCGTATCGGCGTCGATGATCAGGATCCCGAGGTCAGCCTGTTCGCCACGGTGGACGCCTGCGCCGCCGTCGGGATCGAGGTCTTCATCGTCCATGCCCGCAAGGCCTGGCTCCAGGGCCTGTCGCCCAAGGAGAATCGCGACGTGCCGCCGCTGGACTATGGACTGGTGCGCCGTCTGAAGCGCGAACGGCCCCAGTTGAACATCTCGATCAACGGCGGGATCGCCGACCTGGACCAGGCCGAGGCCCTGCTGGACGACAGCGACGGCGTGCGGCTGGACGGGGTCATGCTGGGCCGCGCCGCCTATCATGAGCCGGCGATCCTGGGCCAGGCCGACCGCCGCCTGTACGGGGCCGACACGGCGGACGTGGACGCCTTTACGGCGCTGGACCGCTATCGTCCCTATATGGCCGCGCGCCTGGACGAAGGGGTGCGCCTGCCGGCCATGACCCGCCACATGCTGGGCCTGATGCACGGCCGCCCCGGCGCACGGGCCTTCCGCCGTATCCTGACCGTCGAGGCCATCCGACCCGACGCGGGCCTGGAGGTGCTGGACCGCGCCGCCGACGCCGTGCGCGAGGCCGAGGCGCGCCGCGAGGACGCGGCCTGACACAGGCGACATGAGCGTCTGAAATATCCAAAGTTATCCGTATGTTATGGTCTTCATCGGGAACACGCCTGGTCCACGACGACCGCTGCGCCCCTTTCTGGCCACAAGTTAACGCGACAAACCCCGCGCCGGCGGCGTTGGGAGCCGGCGTTTCTATGAGCAAATCGGATGATCGGCGCCTCCGCTGCCTTCGCCATGTTTTGGGCTGCCCTGTCCTCGCTTTCGAGCGGACCGGTCCCTTACAATGTCGCTGTCGCGGCGGATGAAGCCAGGGTTGAAACCCCGGCGGCCGAGATCGGTTCCACCGACGCCCTCTCCGAAATCCCGCTGGCCTTGAGCGCCGACCAGGTCGAGCTGATGGCCGGCGACCCGGACTGGCGCGCCTCGGCCCGCCTCTATCACGCAGGCGGCGGCGGGGCGACGGGCAATGATTCCCTGGGTTGCCGCCCCATCGCCATGCGCACCGTCGCGGTCGATCCGCGCGTCATTCCCCGCCGCACCAAACTTTTCATCCGCGAGACCGTGGGTCTGCGGATGGCCGACGGCTCGATTCACGACGGCTACTGGTACGCCTCGGACACCGGCGGCGCGATCAAGGGTCAGAAGATCGACCTCTATACCGGCAACGGCCGCGGCTCGATGGCCCAGGCGCGTCGTCTGAACATGCGGACCCTGACCATCGCCGACGCCGGCCGTTTCGACGGCTGCCCCCCGGCCTGGGAAAACGCGGCCAACTAGACCGACCGCGAAAACGAAAAACGCCGGCGAACCTTCGGGTCGCCGGCGTCTTCATGTCGGCCTGGAGGCGGCGTTCCTATTCCAGTTCGCTGACCTTCAGCGTCGACTGCACCATGTCGTCGCCATAGGTTCCGACCCAGACGTCGTAACGCCCGCTCTGGGGATTGGTGATCAGAACCTTGGGGTTCACGCCGCCGCCGCTGTCGTCGTCGCAATACCAGCGCCCGTTCGGCGTATTGATCAGCAGGGTGGTGTCCTCGGACGCCTCGACCAGGAAGGTCAGGTCCATGCTGCCGGGTTCGAAGAAGACCTGATAGTCGGCCGCGGCGCTGACCTTGCCTTCGCAGCCGGACTTGGCGCTCGACGCCGGAATGGAGCCGCCGGCCAGGATCGACTTTACATGCGGATCGGGCGTGAAGCCGGAGCGCAGCCGCACCGAACCGAAGTTGGGCTCCAGGTCCGTGTTCGGCGCGCCGGCGTCCGACGAATCCGAGCCGCCCAGTTCGCTGATCTGCAGCGTCGACTGCACCATGTCGTCGTTATAGGTGCCGACCCAGATGTCGTACCGCCCGTCTGAGGGGGCCGAAATCGTCACCATCGGGTTCAGGCCGCCGCCGCTGTCGTCGTCGCACAGCCACTGCCCGCCGGGCGTTTTGACCAGCAGGGTGGTGTCCTCGGACGCCATCGCCTTGATGGTCAGGTCCAGGGTCCCGGCTTCGAAATCCAGCTGCAGGTCCGGCGCGGCGCTGACCGAGCCCTCGCAGCCCGATCGTGCGGCCGAGGCGGGAATTGATCCGCCGGCCAGGATCGACTTGGTCCAGGGGTCGGGCGTGAAGCCGGTCTCCAGCCGCACCGAGCCATAGTTGGGCTCGAGGGTGAAGTCAGGCTTGGCCCCGTTTTTCTGCGCCAGGCTGGTCGTCGGGGCCAGCAACAGCGCGGCGCTCGCCGCGACGGCGATTATCTTCATGGTCGACGTCCTCCCAGGTGCGGCGTCCCGCCGCACCTGGGACCATATCCGCTTCACGCTTACCGTACAGCTTCAAATAACGGCGGGTTCAGAAGCGTCGCTTGCCGGTCGCCGTCTCGAAGAACAGGCGGAAGTCGCCCATCAGGCTCCACAGCGGATATTTGAATGTCGCGGGACGGTTCTTCTCGAAGAAGAAATGCCCGACCCAGGCGAAGCCGTAGCCCACCAGCGGCATGGCCAGCAGCCACCAGGGGTTCAGCGTCACAAGGAAGGCGACGAAGGCCAGGATCACCAGGCCGGTGCCCACGACGTGGATCCGCCGACAGGTCCGGTTGGAATGCTCATGGATGTAATAGGGATAGAAGGCCTCGAACGAGGCGTATCGTCCCTCGGGGGTCGATGGCGTGTTCATGGACGGAGGGTGCGCCTCCGCCCACGATCAGGCAAGTCTCAGCCCTTCGGCTTGCCCTTGAACCCGTCCTTCTTGAAGCCCGGCTTGGGCTTGAAGGCCTTCTTGGCGAACGGCTTGTCGCCGGCTGCGTTCGAGCGCGGATTGTCGCCGCCTGCGTCGGACCGGGGCGCCCAGGGCTTCTTCTTGAACGGCGGGCGGGCGTCGCCCTCGCCGCCGTCGGCGCGCTTGTAGGGGGTCTTCTTGAACGGACGGTCGCCGTCCTCGCGGTTCGGCTTTCCCGCGAAGCGGCCGGCCTTCATCGAGCCCGGCGTCGGGGCTTCCGACGGCGTGATCTTGACCTCGTCCTTGGACGCGGCGACCGCCTCGCGGAAGGCCTGTTCATGGGACTTGGCGATCTCGAACCGGGTCTCTTCCGGGAAGGTGCGGATGGCGCCGATCTGGGGCTTGGCGATGCCGCCGATGCGGCAGATCAGCGGGATCAGCCATTTGGGGTCGGCGTTCTTGTTGCGGCCCACGTCCAGGCGGAACCAGACCACGTCGTCGGCGCCAAGACGGTCGCCGGGCCAGGGCTGAGCCGCCGTGCCGTCGTCGTTGCGCACGGTGCGTTCGCGCTTGGCGGGACCACGATCCGAACCGGGATCGGACAGTTCTTCCGGCGCCGGTTGCTCCTTGCGCAACAGGCGCACCAGGGCGGCGGCGATCTCGTCGGGCGTGCGCTCGGCGATCATCCGCTTGGCGACGATCATGTCCTCGTCGGACACCTCGGCCTCGAAGAATTCGGGCGACAGCAGACGGCCTTCATCGGCCTTGCGGATCTCGTCGAACGTGGGGGCGCCGGACCAGACGGCGTCGACGCCGGCGTCGTCCATCAGGCGCTCGGCCTTGCGGCGGCGCGAGTGCGGCACCAGCATGACGGAGACGCCCTTCTTGCCCGCCCGGCCGGTCCGGCCCGAACGGTGCAGCAGCCCGGCGCGGTTCATCGGCAGTTCGGCGTGGATGACCAGGCCCAGATCGGGCAGGTCCAGACCGCGCGCGGCCACATCGGTGGCGACGCAGACGCGGGCGCGGCCGTCACGCAGGGCCTGCAAGGCGTCGGTGCGTTCGCGCTGACCCATTTCGCCCGACAGGCTGACGGTCGAGAAGCCCCGCTCAAGCAGCGAAGCCTGCAGGTGGCGCACGGAATCCCGCGTCGAGCAGAAGACCATGGCGCGCGGCGCCTCGTACCAGCGCAGGGTGTTGACCACTGCGTGTTCGATCTCGTTCGGGGCGATACGATAGGCGCGGTATTCGATGTCGGCGTGCTGGCGCGTCTTGTCGGTGGCGTCGATCCGCACCGCGTCCTTCTGATAGCGCTTGGCCAGGGTCGCGATCTCGCGCGCGATGGTGGCCGAGAACAGCAGGGTGCGGCGTTCGGCCGGCGCGTGGTCCAGAATGAACTCCAGGTCCTCGCGGAAGCCCATGTCCAGCATCTCGTCGGCCTCGTCGAGGACGGCGACCTTCAGCTCGGACAGGTCCAGATTGCCCCGGTCGATGTGATCCTTCAGGCGGCCGGGCGTGCCGACGACGATATGGACGCCGAAGCTCAGGGCGCGGGCTTCACGCCGCGCATCCATGCCGCCGACGCAGGTGGCGATCTTGGCGCCGGAGTCGGCGTACAGCCACTGCAGCTCGGCCGCGACCTGCATGGCCAGTTCCCGCGTGGGGGCGATGGCCAGGCACAGGGGCGCGCCGCCCGGACCGAAGATCGGCTTGTCGCCCAGCAGGGTCGGGGCCGCGGCCAGGCCGAAGGCGACCGTCTTGCCCGAACCGGTCTGGGCCGAGACCAGCAGGTCGCGATCCGCATGCTCGCCTTCCAGGACGGCGGCTTGCACCGGAGTCGGCTCGGCATAGCCCTTGTTGATCAGAGCGCGGTCGAGCGCGGGATGGACGGCGGGAAAGGGCATCGGCTACCTGGGACAAACGGACGAGGCGGTCGCCGAAACGACCGCGCCCGGCCGAGGAACAGACCTCAGGCCGGGCGAATGAGGGTCGCTCTATACACGGATAAAGGCGCAAGCGGGGCAGAAAACGCCGTTCACCCTGTTCCTTCAGACGGGATTGACCCCGGCAGGCGCAATCTGACGCCTGAAGGAGACCGTCATGCAACTCTTGCCCATCGCCGCCGCCGGAATGATGAACGCCCAGTCGCGCTTCGAAAACAGCGCCCGTCGAACGGCCGCCGCGCCGCTGGATAATCTGGCGGAAGAAACCGTGGAACGTATTCAGGCCAAGACCGCCTTCTCCGCCAACGCCGCCGTGGTCCGCACCGCCGACGAGATGAGCGGGACCCTGCTGGACATGCTGGCCTAACTGTCGGTCGCCGCCGGCTCGGGACCGAGGACGCGCCGGATATAGGGCCAGGCCCTAGCGAAGGCCGAGATCACCCCGACCAGGCTGGCGAAGAACTGGAAGCCCGCCCAGACGGCGCTGAACACCGCCCCGCCCAGGAACAACTCCGACAACGGGTAAAGGACCGACGCGACCGCGATCTGGAAATCCGCATAGGCGATCGAATATTCGATCGACCGGCCCGCGAAGAAGGCCACGGCCACCGCCGCGGAAACCGGCGCCCACAGCAGGGGCAGGACCAGAAGCGCCGCCGCCGTCAGCACCGTCAGCTTCGTCCCCAGGGTTTCGCTCGACAGAAATGATGCGACCACGCCCGCGCCCAGCGTCAGGGCGACCAGCGCGAGCAAGACGGGCAGGACGATGTCCGCCGCCGCCATCATGTCCATGAAGATCATGCCGACCAGGATGGCCGCGCCGCTGATCAGAAAGCCCGCCACCCAAAGGGCCGCGTACTGGCTGAATCGCTGTTTCAGATGACCGATGCCGAACACGGCGCCCCTCCGACGACGCCTCCTTCGAGGCGCCGTTAAGGATACTCACCTTACAGGCGAAGTCGACTCAGCGAACCGTGATCGGTCTTCGTGAGGGCCGCCTTGGCTAGAACTCTTCCCAACCTTCGGCGTCCGCCTCGACCTTGGGCGCCGCGCCGCCGCGACCCACGGTCTTCAGCGCGGCCGCCATGTGAGGCGTGCGGACGGGCGCGGGCGGGGATGCGCGTCTGGGGGCCGAAACCCGTGCGGCCGTCCCAGCGATCCCGTCGGAGACCTTGAACCGCGCCGCAGATGCCTGCAGGGCCTCGGCGTCCTGCGACAGCGAATGGCTGGCGGCGGTCGACTGCTCGACCATCGCGGCGTTCTGCTGGGTGACCTGGTCCATCTGGTTGACGGCGGTGTTGACCTCGGCCAGGCCGATGGCCTGTTCCTGAGCCGAGGCCGCGATCTCGCTGACCAGTCCGTCGATCTCGGCGACCCGGTCGACGATCCGCTGCAGGGCCTCGCCGGTCTGACCGACCAGTTTGACGCCCGAGCCGACCTGGGTGGTCGAGGCCGAGATCAGGGTCTTGATTTCCTTGGCCGCATCCGCCGAACGCTGGGCCAGGGCCCGGACCTCGGAGGCCACGACCGCGAAGCCGCGACCGGCCTCGCCGGCGCGCGCCGCCTCGACCCCGGCGTTCAACGCCAGCAGGTTGGTCTGGAAGGCGATCTCGTCGATGACGCCGATGATCTGGTTGATCTGGCTGGACGAGCTTTCGATCGCCTGCATGGCCGAGACGGCGTCGCGGACGATGACGCCCGAGGTCTCAGCGTCGCCCTTGGCGGCCTGGACCACGTCCGAGGCCTGACGCGCGCCCGAGGCGGTCTTGTTCACCGTGGCGGTGATCTCGTCCAGGGCCGCGGCGGTCTCTTCCAGCGAGGCGGCCTGCTGTTCGGTGCGGCGCGACAGGTCGTCGGCGGCCTGGCTGATCTCGCCGGCGCCGGACCGGATGCCCGCCACATTGCCCAGAACCACGCCGAGGGCCTGCTGCAGCTGGGCGATGGCGGTGTTGAAATCGGTTTTCAGCTGTTCCGACCGGGGCGCCACCTCGACGGTGAACCGGTGGGTCAGATCGCCGTTCGACATCGCCGCCAGACCGTCGGCCAGGGCCGTCAGGGCCACCCGATCCTCCTCGGCGATACGCGCCTTCTCGGCTTCGCTGGTGGCGCGCTCCTGTTCCGACATCGAACGCTGCGACAAGGCTTGCTGCTCCACGCGAATCTTCTCGACCGCCGCGTCGCGGAAGGCGGTGATAGCCTGGGCCATCTTGCCGAACTCGTCCTTGCGGTCGGCGCCCGCGATCTGGATGGCGGTGTCGCCGGCCATCAGTTTTTGCATATAGCCGATCATGTTGAAGGTCGGCCGGACGATGGCGCGGGTCGCGATCAGGCCGGCGGCGAGCGCCACGAACAGGGCTCCGAGAAGCCCCACGACCACGGCGAGCAGGGCGCCGCGCGACGCATCGGCCTGAGCCTTGCGCGACGCTTCGAGGGCCGCCTCGTTCGAGGCCTTCAACTCGTCCATCGCCCCTTCGACGGGTTCGATGAATTTGTCGGCGGTTCCGGTTTGACCGACCATCTGTTCCGCCTCGGCGAAACGCCCCTCGGCGACCAAGCCCTTTCCGACCTGGACGATGTTCTCGTACCAGCCGTCGCCCGCCTGAATCGCCTTGTCGATCGGCGCCTGACGATCCGAGGGAAGATCGACGCGCGCCTGCTCCAAGGCTTCCTTGAACTTGGTGCGGTGGAAATCGAGCCGCTCCGCATAATAGGGGTCGTGCGACAACAGATAGCCGCGATAGGAGTTTTCCTGCTTGGACAGACGGAACTCGGCCACGGCCAAGGCTTGGTTGATATTGTGCTCCTGGCTTCGCATCCCATCGGCGCGATCCAGAGCCAACAGGTTCATCGTGACGACCGCGCCCATGACGCCGATCGCCGCCAGAACAACCCCGAAGGCGACGGCGAGCTTGCGTCCCACCGGCATGTTTTCAAGAAAATTCAACGCTATCTCCCGACCCCTGCGGCGGTCGCAATAGGACTTCAGCGACCAGCCACCTCTGCCGAGCAAGAATGGAAGGATGATTAATACGAATTCTGAATTAAGGCGTAGGTAGGAACCCGTATCCCATCCGCGCTCGGGGTCGGCCCGACGAAACAGCCCGCGACCTGCCTCTAGCAAGGGGATCTGGGACGCACGGGCCGAGCCGCTCGTTCCCCTCCACGAACCTGCTCGACCTAGATGGCCGCGCCGCCGGTCCTGAGCTTCTGCAGGTAGTCGGTCATGCTGAAGGTTGATCCCGCGATGGCGCGGCTCGTGGCCAGGCCGGCGAGGAGGAACATCAGTATGGTGCTGGCCAGGCCGGCGGTCACCGCGATCAGGGCGTTGCGCGACGCGGCGACCTGAGCGTGACGCGAAGACTCCAGCGCGACCGCATTGACCGCTCTCAGGTCGTCGATCGCCGTCTCAACGGGATCAAGATAGCGTTCGGACACCCCGGTCTGGCCGACCAGCCGTTCGGCGTCGGCCAGACGCCCCTGGGCGGCCAGAGCCTGGCCGGCGACAGCGACGTTCCGATACCAGCCGTCGGCCGCCTGCAGCGCCCCGTCTATCGTCGCTTGGTAGGTCGCGGGGACATAGGCGCGCGCCTGCGCCATGGCTTTCCTGAACTCGGCGCGGTGGGTTTCAAGCCGGGCGGTGTAATAGGGCTCCGTCGACAGCAAAAACCCGCGATAGGAGTTTTCCTGTCGGGCGAGGCGGAACTCGGCTTCAGCCAGGATGCGATCGAGCCTGTTTTCGCGATTTCTGACTTCGTTGGCGCTTTGCAGGGCCATCAGGTTGATCACGACGAGGACGCCCATAACGGTGAGCGCCGCGAGCATGGCCCCATAGGCCAGGGCCAGTTGGCGGGCAGCAGGCGGACTTTCAGCGAACTTCACGCATATTCTCCCTGACCCGTGGACATCGGAATGAAGCTGCAAAGGCGGCCCCTCCCTGAACCATGGCCTCCTGGCGCCCAATCTTGTCGACGACCAGTAAGAACCAGAATCCTGCATGAACACAATGTGGGGTTGATGAATACGAACCCTAAACCACGGATTCAGTACAAATGCGTACAATCTGCACGCCACACCCCCGCCGATACGCTCCGTCAACCGAGAGTCCATTTTGACGCAGACTCACGCACAACGACAATAAGGTGCTTTTCCAAAGAGCGAAGACGGCTATAGAGAATGGGTCAGAAAAGCGGCAGCGGTATAACCCAGATGATTTCGCGGCGGCGAGATCGAATATGATGCGGATGCGAACAGACGATTTTACTGGATTTCGCCTGAACTGGCCCCCGAGACGTTTCCCAAGGACCTTGCGGAACGGCGTTTTTCTTGCGTGCGCCTGCGTGTTAGTTGCAGCCCTAGTTAGATCCGCACTTCAGAATATCGAGCATGTCCACTACATGCCCCTGCTGGGGGCGGTTATGGCGACCGCTCTTTTGGCGAACCGTCCCGCGACTTTCCTGGCCATCGGCCTCGCGGTCGTCACCGACCTTTTCATGACGACGCGATCCAGCGTCATGGCCCTGGCCGCCGACACAATCCTTTTCGTCGTGGTGGCTTCCGTCATGGCCGAGGTCTGTCATCGACTGACCAGCCGCACCGCCCTATTGCACAGCATACTGACGTCTGTTCCCGTCGTGACGCTCGACGGCGAAGGCCGCATCCTTCGGATCACGGCCCCTGCAGCCGACCTCATCGGTGTCGCTCCCGAAGACGCGCTTGCCCGCCCCTTCAGCCTCTTCGCTCCCGATTTCGACAAGGCGACGCTCTCGGTCGTGACCTCCGGCGGCGTCCTGACCCTTCCGGCTCCTGGCTATTGGCTCGTGCGCCGCCCGGACGGCGAGATGATTCCGCTGACGATCCACGCCAGTCTTCTGTCCCGCAGCGTGGACCCGGAACGAGTCGTGCTGTCCCTGGGCGACCAGCGACAGGCTCTGGCGGCCCACGATCGTATGCGGGACCTGATGGACCAGCTCAGCAGAAGGTGGCGGCTGAATTCCATGGGCGAGATGGCGGCGACCCTGGCGCACGAACTGAACCAGCCGCTGACCGCCGCCACCGTCTATCTGCACGCCGGTCAGACCGACATCGCCCGGGCGGGACCGATCGGCGACAGCGCCGGACGCGCGCTGGACCTGGCCAAGACCCAATTGCTTCGCGCCGGAGACATCATCCGCCGCATGCGCGAACTGATCGCGACCGGCGCCCCGGAAATGGCTGAAGAGCGGGTGTCGTCGATGATCGAGGATCTGCGCCCGCTCTTCGACCTGATCCATCAGGACACCGGAGTGACGATAAGCATCGACGTGCAGAGCTTCGAGGATCACGTCTTGGCGGATCGCATCCAGGTTCAGCAGGCGATCGCCAATCTGGTCCGCAACGCCGTCGACGCAGTAACAGGCCGTGATAGCGGACTTGTCCGTCTCGCCGGCCATAGTCTGCCCGACATGGGTTATGAGATTCTGGTCGAAGACAACGGCCCGGGCATTCCGGAAGACCAGATGGACCGCATCCTCCAGCCGATGATGACCACCAAGGCCGGCGGCATGGGCCTGGGCCTGTCCGTCACCCGCTCGATCGTCGAGAGCCACGACGCAATCCTGGTGGTTGGCCGCAGTTCTCTGGGCGGCGCCGCCTTCTCCTTCCGCCTCTCCCCCGTTTCGGAGCTCGAAGTCGCATGACCCAATCTTCCGTCTTCATCATCGACGACGATCCGGCCATGCGGGATTCCCTGCTGATGCTGTTGCGCGGCGAAGGCATCCGCGCGCGGGGCTTCGCCAGCGCCATCCAGTTCCTCGACGCCGTGCCCGAAGAAAAGACAGCCTGCGTGATCACCGACCTGCGCATGCCCCAGATGGAGGGGACCGAGCTCATTCGTCAGCTGACGGCCCTGCGCGGCCCCGGCTGGCCGGTGATCGTCATCACCGGTCACGCCGACGTCCCCCTGGCGGTGCAGTTGATGAAGGCCGGCGTCGTCGACTTCATCGAAAAGCCCTTCGATCCGAACCGGATTCTGGAGGCGGTGCGGGGCTGTCTCTCGACCTTGGAACGACAAGGGGCCGAAAGCGAGGCGCGAGAGGAGGCGGCGTCCCGCCTGGCCACCCTGACGCCGCGCGAACGACAGGTCTTCGACGCCCTGATCGACGGCAAGTCGAACAAGGAGATCGCCCTGATGCTCGACATCAGTCCTCGCACCGTCGAGATCTTCCGGGCCAAGGTCATGCAGAAGATGCAGGCCCAGAGCCTGTCCATGCTGGTCCGCCTGGGACTGAGCGTCGGAGAAGTCTGAACGCCCCCTTGAGCCCGGCGGAAATCGTCGCCACCTTGCTGGGGTCATGAGCGACCGGTCCGCAGGCCTCGCCCCTTCCCGCGTCACCGCGGTCCTGGGGCCCACCAACACCGGCAAGACCCATCTGGCGGTCGAGCGGATGCTGGGGCACGCCTCGGGCATGATCGGCCTGCCCCTGCGGCTGCTGGCCCGCGAAATCTACGAACGCATCGTCAAGCAGCGCGGCGCGGCCGCCGTCGCCCTGATCACGGGCGAGGAAAAGATCGTCCCGCCGCGCCCGCACTATTTCGTCTGCACCGTCGAGGCCATGCCGCTGGAACGGTCTGTCGAATTCCTGGCCGTCGACGAGATCCAGCTGGTGGCCGACCCCGAGCGCGGCCATGTCTTCACCCAGCGCCTGCTGCATGCGCGGGGCCGGTTCGAGACCATGTTCCTGGGCGCTGGGACCATGGAGCCCCTGATCCGCCGCCTGGTCCCGGAGGTGGAGATCGTCACGCGCGACCGGCTGTCCACCCTGTCCTACGCCGGGTCCAAGAAGCTGACCCGCCTGCCCCGCCGCAGCGCCATCGTCGCGTTCAGCACCGAGCGGGTCTACGCCATCGCCGAACTGATCCGGCGTCAGCGCGGCGGTGCGGCCGTGGTCATGGGTTCGCTCAGCCCCCGCACCCGCAACGCCCAGGTGGCCCTGTACCAGTCAGGCGAGGTCGATTTTCTGGTCGCCACCGACGCCATCGGCATGGGGCTGAACATGGACGTCGACCATGTCGCCTTCGCCGGTCTGCGCAAGTTCGACGGCCGCCGCACCCGTTGGCTCCACGCCCACGAAATCGGTCAGATCGCCGGCCGCGCCGGCCGC
This sequence comes from Brevundimonas sp., assembly GCF_013912065.1. Taxonomy (GTDB): domain Bacteria; phylum Pseudomonadota; class Alphaproteobacteria; order Caulobacterales; family Caulobacteraceae; genus Brevundimonas. Next base: position 1,323 of record NZ_JACESA010000021.1, on the reverse strand, counting down.
CACCTGCGCGACGGCACCTTCGGCGTAACGGCCGAGGCCGAGGATCTGGACGCCGATCTGGTCGAACAGGTGGTCGAACATCGTTTCGATCCGGTCGAGGCGGCGGAATGGCGCAACGCCCGGCTGGATTTCGACACCCTGCCCGACCTGCTGCGCTCTCTGACCGTCACGCCCCAGCGCTCGGGCCTTGGCCTGACCGCCGAGGCCCTGGACGAGACCCTGCTGCGTCGCCTGATCAAGGACGAGGAGGTGGCCCGCATCGGCCGGTCGCGCGGCGCCGTCATGCGACTATGGGAAGCCTGCCAGCTGCCCGACTTCCAGAAGACCACTCTGGACGAGCACGCGCGACTGTCCAAGGACGTCTTCCACGCCCTGACCGGCAAGCGGGGTCGGCTGACCGACGACTGGATGGGGCCGCGCTTCGCCTTCGTCGATCGCGACGACGGCCAGATCGACCAGCTGTCGGCCCGTCTGTCGGCCGTCCGCACCCTGTCCTATATCGCCAACCGCCCTGACTGGGTCCATGACGCCCAGGGCTGGCGCGACAGGACCCGTGCGCTGGAGGATCGGCTGTCGGACGTGCTGCACGAGCGGCTGACCGCCCGCTTCGTCGATCGTCGCACCACCGCCCTGATGCGCGCCCTGAACGTCCGGGACGACACGTTCGCCGGCGTCGCCGACGACGGCGAGGTCACGGTCGAGGGCCAGGTGGTGGGTCAGCTGGAGGGGGTTCGCTTCCAGATGGAGAAGGGCGCCTCGGCGCTGGAAGACCGCACCCTGCGCCAGGCCGCCGTGCGCGCCGTCACCCCCGAGATCAATCGCCGCCTGGGCCGTCTCGCCGCCGAGACCGACGAGGCCTTCTCCGTCACGCCGGACGGGGCGGTGCTGTGGCGCGGCGTCCTGACCGCCCAGATCCAGGCGACGCCCGCCGGGGTCGATCCCTTCTCGCCCTCCGTCCGGCTGCTGGGCGAGCTGGGCCCCACGCCCGCCCGCGAGCGCGCCCGCCGCCGGATCGAGGCCTGGCTGGCGTCCGAGGCCGGCCGCGCCCTGCGCGATCTTCGCCGCCTGCGACAGGCGGTGGAGTCCGGGACCCTGAAGGGCCTGCCGCGCGGGATCGCCTTCCGCCTGATCGAGGCCGGCGGCCTGATCGACCGCCGCGACGTCGAACGCGACCTGGCGGCCCTCAGCCAGGTCGAGCGCCGCACCCTGAAGAGTTTCGCCATCCGCGTCGGGGTCCATTCCGTCTGGCTGCCCGGCCTACAGAAACCCCGCGCCCGCCATTTCGCCCAGGCCTTCGTCGCCGCCCCCCTGATCCCGGCGACG
>NZ_JACESA010000020.1 GCF_013912065.1 Brevundimonas sp. | reverse complement strand
CCCCGCCGTCCTCGACGCGACCCGCCGCCGCCGCCACCGCCCAGGGCCATGGCTCAGACGCTCCGGTTCAGATTGATGCCCGAATTCGGGGCGGCGGGCGGCGGCGTCGCCGTACTGCCCAGACGACGCGCCACGGCCGCCTGCAGGTCGTCGGCGAAGGCGTCCAGCCGGCCGGTGAACTTGCCCGCGTCGATCGAGAACTTGTTGTAGGCGATATAGGCCGGGATGGCCGCCGCCAGGCCGATGGCCGTGGCGAACAGGGCCTCGGCGATGGCCGGCGCCACAGTGGTCAGATTGGTGTTGCCCGCCGCCGCGATCCGGCCGAAGGCGTTCATGATGCCCCAGACCGTGCCGAACAGGCCGATGAAGGGCGAGGCCGTGGCCACGACCGACAGCACGCCCAGCCCGTTTTCGATCCTCTGGCCCTCGCGCGAGATCAGGCTGTTCAGCGCCCGGTCGATCCGGGTCATCAGCAGGTCGCCCTGGTGGTCGTTCAGCGCCCCGCGCTGACGCGCCTCGCGCCAGTCGGACAGGGCGATCACCAGCATGCGCGGCAGGGCGTGTTCCGGCGCGGGACCGGCCTGGGCCGCCACGTCCTCAAGCGACCGCCCGGACTGGACCGCCTTTTCGAAGTCGTCGGCCTGCTTGTTCAGGGCCGTGAAACGGAAGGCCTTGTCGATGATGATGGTCCACGACCACAGCGACGCCGCCGCCAGGCCGATCATCACCGTCTTCACCACCCAGTCGGCGGTCAGGAACAGCTCGACGGGATTCATCATCGAGGCGTCGACGGGCGTGGTCATTCAGGCGCTCCGGGCGGGATCAGGGTTCAGCACGTCCGCTGTTGCAGCCAGCGGCCGTGACTATTGTATGGCGGCGCGCTTCTAACGTCGCCTTGGACGCCCGTCACCTGACAGGCGCGTCATTACGGTTACTCGTTCGGGGTGCGATTGGGGTCCACGGCCACGGCGACCGGCGCGCGCAGGCTGATGATCACGATCACCGCGCTGGCGGATATTCCCTGGTTCTGCATTGTCGCCCTTCCCTAATCGCCGCGATCCTAGGCGGGCTCGGCGCTTCCCGCCAGCCACGGCGTGACCTTCTCGATCAGGCCTTTCGACGGCCTGCGCGGCCGACCGTCCAGGTGGATGCAGACCGCCGTCACATCGGCACGGCACAGCACCTCCCCGGCCCGCTCCACGCTCTGACGGATGATCAGCCGCACGCCCTTCACCGCCTCGTAGATCGTGCGCACCACCAGGGCGTCGTCAATCCGGGCCGGCTTCAGATAGCGGATGTTCAGCTCCGACAGGACGAAGGCCAGGGGCTCGTCCTGTTCCAGCAGATCGGCATGACCGACGCCGATGGCGCGCAGGAAGTCCGACCGCCCCCGCTCGAAATAGCGGACATAGTTGGCGTGATAGACCAGGCCCGTGAAATCGGTGTCCTCGTAATAGACGCGCACCGGCAACAGGTGGTCGCGCCCGTCGAAACGGCCTGCGGTGGGAAGATCGCTCATGACCCCAGTCTAACGCCTGGGCGGGGTGATCAGAAAGCCCGGACAATGGCGGTCGCGCATGTCGCGAAACTCGGCCGGCAGCGGATCGTCGCTGAACAGGATGCGGTTGGGCAGGGAAATGAACCCGACCGCCGCCCCGCCGCGCGTCCGCCCGACATAGCCGCACACCGCCCGCTTCTGACCGATCTCGGAATAGCGCAGCTCGGCCCCGGTCCCCAGTTGTTCGCGGACCTGACGCGTCGTGCGTTCCAACGGCGGCTCCGGCGGCGCGATGCGCGATCCATGGGTCATCATCCACACCCCCCAACCGGCGGCGACGACGGCGATCAGGCCGAACAGGACCACCCTGAGCGGCCGGGAAAAGGACGGAAAGGCCTCTCGTCGCTGCATCGATCAGGCCGGGATCAGGCGGCGTGCTTCTTGCGCGCCGCTTCCGTCAGGGCCTCGGCCATCCGTTCACGCCAGTCCTCGCCCTCTTCGGCGAAGGCGCGGATGGTGGCGGCGGGCAGTTTCAATCCCACCTCACGCTCGGCGACGATTTGGGCGTAGAGATCGGGCAGCGTCTCCCGCAGAGGCTGCGCCTTGGCGAAGTCCTCTTCGGTCCATTCCGGATTGTCCTGATCGTCGACCTCGACATCTTCGTAGTCGCTCGGATCAAGGCTGAGCTTCGGATCAGCCATAGCGTCTGGTCTCCTTGGCGTTCGCTCGTCGCAAGCTGATGGCTCTCAACGTCCCCTGCCAAACCGCAAAAGCCAGCATGTGCAGCCGACCTTCGATCATACCATAGGCCCGCCAGCGTGGCTCGCCGTAATCGCGACGGTCATCCAGAAGGACCAGGGCGTCGCCAAGGTCCATCTCACGCGCGCGGGCGAGCGACAATCCGTGCTTCTCGCGATTGCTCGCATCCTTGCCCGGATCGAAGGCGATTTTCACTCGAACAGGTCGCCGGGGACCGGCGGCGCGTTCGGGTTCGGCGCAGGCGCGCTCAGGCCCAGATGGGCATAGGCCTTGGCGCAGGCCATCCGCCCGCGCGGGGTGCGCATGATGAAGCCCTGCTGCAGCAGATAGGGTTCGATCACATCCTCGACGGCGTCGCGCGCCTCGGCGATCGCGGCGGCCAGAGTGTCCATCCCCACCGGCCCGCCGCCGTAGTTCTCGATCAGGGCCTTCAGGAAGCGCCGGTCCAGGCTGTCCAGCCCGGCCTCGTCCACCTCCAGCCGCGCCAGGGCCCGCGCCGCCACCAGTTTGGTGATGGTATCGGCCCCGTCGGCCGAGGCGAAGTCCCGCACCCGGCGCAACAGCCGCCCGGCGATCCGGGGCGTGCCCCGCGCCCGCGACGCGATCTCGCGCGCACCCTCTTCGTCGATCGCCGCCCCCATCTTGCGTGCTGTGCCCCGCACCACCGCCGTCAGTTCGTCGGGGGTGTAGAATTCCAGCCGCAGCGGAATGCCGAACCGGTCCCGCAACGGCGTGGCCAGCAGGCCCGCCCGCGTCGTCGCCCCCACCAGGGTGAAGGGCGCCAGGTCGATCCGCACCGAGCGCGCGGACGGCCCCTCGCCGATGATCAGATCCAGCACATGATCCTCCATGGCCGGATACAGGATCTCCTCGACCTGGGGGCTCAGCCGGTGGATTTCGTCGATGAACAGGACGTCGCGCGGCTCCAGATTGGTCAGGATCGCCGCCAGGTCGCCGGCCTTGGCTAGGATCGGCCCGGACGTCGCCCGGAACCCGACCCCCAGTTCGCGCGCCACGATCTGGGCCAGGGTCGTCTTGCCCAGTCCGGGCGGCCCGAACAGCAGCACATGGTCCAGCGCCTCGGCCCGCCCCCGCGCCGCGTCGATGAAGACCTTCAGATTGCCCTTGGCCTGCGACTGCCCGACGAACTCCGCCAGGGTCTGCGGCCGCAACGCCCGATCATAGGTTTCGCCGCTCTCGGCCTCGGGGGAGATGACGCGGGTCATGGTTGATCGCAGTGACGAGTGGCGAGTGGCGCCTGGTGAGTGAAAAGCGAGCGCAGGGGTGAGCAAGCCTGTGCGACCATAGACCGATGGCAGCTCACCTCTTGCTCACTAGCACTTTTCACCCATCGCCACGCGCCACTCGCCACTCGCCACTCCAGATTCACCGCCCCAACTCCTGCAGGGCCGCGCGGATCACGGCGGACAGTTCGGCCTCTTCGCCCAGACGGATCAGCGCCTGATCCACCGCCCGGCGCGCATTGATCTCGGCCACGCCAAGGCCCAGCAGGGCAGACACCGCCTCGCCGGTCAGGGATGGCGCAGGCGGCGCGATTTCTACATGAACGCCAGGAGCCGTGGGCGCGAAGCTGACGTCGCCCAGCGGCTTGCCCTTCAGTTCGGTGACGATCCGCAGGGCCAGTTTGGGCCCGACGCCGTTGGCCCGCGCCACCGCCGCCTTGTCCTCTCGCGCCACTGCGCCCGCCAGTTCGCCGGGCGGCAGCACGTCCAGCACCGCCAGCGCCGCCTTCGGCCCCACCCCCTGAATGGCCAGCAGGGTGGTGAAGGCCCGCCGCTCGTCGCGGGTCAGAAACCCGTACAGGCGCGGCCCCGCATCCTCGCTCCATTGCGAATGCACATGCACCGTCGCCTCGTCGCCCGGCGCCGGCAGACGCCCCAGGGTCCGCGCCCCGCACGAAACCACATAGCCGACCCCGGCGCAGTCGATCAGGCATTCCGCCTCCCCGACCTCGGCCAGCACCCCTCTCAACCGCCCGATCACGACCGTCTCCTCCCTGTTCGCGCAGCGAATGGGGAGGGGGACCGCCGGCGTAGCCGGGGGTGGAGGGGTTCTTGACGCCCCACCGACACCTGCCGCGCGGAAAGAACCCCTCCGTCACGGCGCAAAGCGGCGCCGCGCCACCTCCCCGCAAGCGGGGAGGAGACATGATCCGCCGCCCTCACGCCGCGCCCCGATGCAGGGCTTCCAGCAGGGACCGTTTCCTCAGTTGCGCATGGGTGACGGCGACCGCCAGGGCGTCCGCCGCGTCCGCCTTCACATCTCCAGCGGTCGGCAGCAGGCGTTTGACCATGAAGGCGATCTGGCTCTTGTCGGCATGACCGGCCCCGACCACAGCCTTCTTGATCAGATTGGGCGAATATTCCGCCACCGCCAGGCCCAGCTTGGCCGGCGCCAGCATGACCGCCGCCCGCGCATGGCCCAGTTTCAGGGTCGAGGACGGGTTCACATTGACGAACACCTCTTCCACCGCGGCCTCCTCGCAGCCGTGATCGGCGCAGATCGCCCCCAGGGCCTCGAACAGGAACAGCAGCCGCTCGGCGAAGGGCGCGGCCTCGGGCGGGGCCACCACCCCGTGCGCCACCCACCTCAGCCGCGCGCCGTCGGACACGATCACGCCCCAGCCGGTGCGTCGCAGACCGGGGTCCAGACCGATGATTCTGACAGGTTCGTTCGCCATCCGTTCCCCTCATGCCGCAAAGAGGGTTATCGGGCAATGAACAGCTTCAGTCGTCGCGTGGATTCAGCCGATAGGCCGTGACGCCGGGCACCGCGTTCAGCAGCTCCGCCAGTCGTTCCAGCTCCGTCTCGTTCGTCGCCTTCAGCCGCCAGGTGCGCCGCGTCCGCCGCCCGTCCTGCATCAGTTCGAACCGTCCCGGACGCACATCGGCGTCTATGGAGCGAAGCGCCGCCTGGACCGCCGCGTGAGGCGAGGGCTCGCGCTGCTCCCAGCAGACAGCCGCCTCGACGACGGTTTTCCCGGGCATCTGTCTATCGATCAACCTCAGGCCGCCCAGGATCACGGCCGTCACCCCGGCGCCCAGGGCGCCCAGTCCGTAAAGGCCGGCCCCGAACAACAGCCCGACGGCTGCCGTGATCCACAGCGACGCCGCCGTGGTCAGGCCGTGAACAGAAAAACCCGTGCGGAATATGACCCCCGCGCAAAGGAAGCCGATACCCGTCAGCACGCCGTGCGCCATGCGGATGGGATCGGTGGTGATGTTTTCGTTCGGCAGGGCGCGAAAAGCCCAGTCCTCCTGGGACAGGGCCGCCAGCATCAGCAGGGCCGAGGCCAGACTGACCAGAATATGGGTTCTGAACCCGGCGGCTCGCCCTCGCCACTCGCGCTCCAGCCCGATCAATCCTCCGGCGACGACGGCGCCGAAGATGGGCGGAACGGCGTTGGCGAGGACTTCGGTGACCATCCCCGATCAATCGCCGGAGTCGGACGAATGTTCCCCGTCGTCAGCCGACGATGGCCTGCAGCTGGGCCGCCGCGTCGGCGATGGTGGCGCGGCCGCCGCGGCCGCGACGGGCGGCGTCCAGGGCGGCGGCGGACATGGCCCCCTCGGCGCGGGCGCTTTCCAGATCCTCGCGCAGGGCGCTGACCTGCTGGGTCAGGGCGTCGACGCGGGCCTCGTGCTCGTCCTGGGCGGCAGTCAGTTTGGCCTGCAGCTTCGCCATCCGCTCCTCGGCGCGAGCGATGGCCTTGTCATGGGCCATGGCCGCCTTGGTCAGGGCCTCGGACCGATCGACGGCGGCGACGCGGGCGACCTCCATGGCCGCCTGACGCTGGCGCGACTCTTCGGTTTCGGTTTCCAGCAGACGCACCCGTTCCATCGCCCGGTCCAGCGCGACCTGCAGCGTGTCGGCGCGCCGTTCGACCACATGGCCGCCGGTCTGAAGCTCGTTCAGCCGCGACGCCTGTTCGCTGTTCAGCACTTCCAGGCCGTTGGCGCGGGCCGTGGCCGTGTCCAGTCGCGCGGTCAGGGCGGCGATCTCGGCGCGGGCGGACTCGACGTGGCTTTCCAGCGAACGGATCGCGCGGGCGGCCTCGGCCTGTTCGGAGGCTGCGCGGGCGCGTTCGGTGGCCAGCTGGCCTTCGCCGGCGGCGGCGGCGCGCGCCAGTCCGGCGACCTCGGTGCCGACCTCGTCGACCCGGCGACGCAGGGCGGTGTTCTCTTCCAGAACCAGGGCCAGATCGCGCTGGACCTGGCCGCGGGTGGCCTCCGATTCCGAACGGGCGGTCTCGGCCTGTTTCAGCTGGTTGCGCAGCGAGTCCTGATCCTGCTCCAGCTCGCGAATCCGCTGGGCCGAGGCGCGCTCGACTGTCTCCAGACCCTCCAGCCGCGTCGCGGCCTGGGCCAGTTCGCTGCGCAGCCGACCCAGGTCGACCCGGGCCTCCTGCAGATTGGCGGTCGTCTCTCCGCCGCGCGCCGCCAGATCGTCGGCCTTGGCCTCCGACTCGGCCAGGGCGTCCGACAGTTTGCGAACCTCGGCGTTCAGCGCGCCGACCTGTTTCATCGCCGCGGCGTTGGCGTTGCGCAGGTTGACCAGTTCGACATGGTTATCGCGCCGCGACCGGAACTCGGCCTCCAGCGGATCGCGCAGCTGGCCCAGCAGGGTCTCGAACGTCCCGAACTTCTGGGACATCTCGGACAACTGATCCAGGCTGTCCTGAATGGTTTCGAACCGTTCGCCGATCAGACCGGCGACATCCTGTTCGGACGTGCGATCCGGTTCGGCCGCCACGTCCTTGGTCTGGTCGCCTTTACCGCCGCGCGACAGGACCCTGTCGATTCTGGTCAGTTTCATGATCGTGCCCGCCTCGCATCTCGCTTTGCGGCGGCGTCCTCGACCCTGTCCTCGAAAGGCGAATCGAACCGCTCACCGTCCTTGGTGAGACGTTAATCTGACGTTACGAAAGTGTCGAGCCTAACCTTGGTCGATCAGCCCGCGTACTTGGCCGCGTCCTCGTCCGAGATGTCCTCGTTCGAATAGACGTTCTGCACGTCGTCCTCGGCGTCCAGGGCGTCCAGCAGTTTGAACAGGGTGCCGACGGCCTCGCCCGTGACCGTCACTTCCGACTGGGGCTTCCAGACGATGGCGGTGGATTTCGGGTCGCCCAGAACCTTGGACATGGCCTCGGCCACCTCGTTCAGATCCTCGAAGGCGGTCCAGATGGTGTGGCCCGGCGCGTCCTCGTAGATGTCGGGCTTGACCAGATCGCTCTCGACGTCCTGGGCGCCGGCCTCGATGGCGGCCTCCATGACCTCGTCCTCGGTTCCGGCCTCGGCCTTGTAGATTATCTGGCCGACCTTATCCCACATGAAGGCGACCGAGTTCATCTCGCCCAGGGCGCCGCCGTTCTTCTTGAAGGCCGTACCGATGTTCGAGGCGGCGCGGTTGCGGTTGTCCGTCAGGGCCTCGACGATGATGCCGACGCCGCCCGGACCCCGGCCCTCGTAGCGGACCTCTTCCATCGTATCGACGTCGCCGCCGGCGGCCTTGTTGATGGCGCGCTGGATCACGTCCTTGGGCAGGCTCTCGGCCTTGGCGTTGTTGACCGCCAGGCGCAGGCGCGGATTGGCGGCCGGATCGGGCAGGCCCGACTTGGCCGCCACCGTGATGTCGCGCGACAGTTTGGAGAACAGCTTGGAGCGCTGCGCATCGGCGCGCCCCTTGCGGTGCATGATGTTCTTGAATTTCGAGTGGCCGGCCATGAGGATCGTCTTCGAGAGTCTGAAACCTGAGCCGCGCCTCCTAGCCGATGCCGCGCAGGCTGTCACGATCCGGCTTGGCCCCTTGCGGGGTGGAACCGCGACGGTTTGGGCGTATTGATCCCCCAAGCATGATGGAGCCCCCGATGAACACGACCGACATCTACGAAGCCGAGGGCCGCGCCGACGACGACCTGCACGAGGCCGACATCGTCGAATGGTACGAGGCACGCCCCGTCACCGTCCCCGCCGCCGTCGCCGCCGGCTCCATCATCACCGCCTTCGCCCTCGGCGCCCTGACGGCCGTCGGCGTGCTTTTCCTGACCGGGCAGCTGGACGACTGAGTTCAGAGGAGACGAACCGCCCCGCTCGTCTCCTCCCCGTTCGCCCCTTGGCGAATGGGGAGGGGGACCCCGAAGGGGTGGAGGGGCTCTTGAAGCGGGCGCCGTGTTTGGGGTGAAGAACCCCTCCGTCTCCTCGCCAAGAGCTCGGATCCACCTCCCCATCGCTCTGCGACGGGGAGGAGACGTTCACGAGTTCTGCTTTGGGTGGAAAACGGACGCAACCGATGCGGTGGGCTCGATTCTATCGATTCAGGATCGAAAGGGGTTCTGCACCTGCATTCGAACCGCACACTCCATCGATCAATCTTCGGCCACTGACGTCATAAGTCCCGCTTACGTAGCGAAAATTTGAGCTGTCTAGAAACGTCTCGACCTGATCGGCGCGCAGCATATGTCGGCCTGGCGGGTAGTCCATTTCTGAAGCGCCTTGATAGAACCGCACCTCAACACTCGACGTATCCGATCCCACCCACGGCCCGACCGCGCGCCACAGCAGATAGGTTCCGGTGGAGTTCACCCATTTCGCTCTCTTCCAAGCGTAATATCGCGCAGACCATCTATTCACCCGACCGACGCAGGGGTCTCGCTGAAGCGCCCGATCAACCTCCTCAGCCACAGTTGAATTTGGAGGCGCTGTAGTCGTCAATCCTAGAAAAAGCAGCCCGGCAAGGACTGCACAGCAGACTCCCAGGATCGCGCGCTTTTTGTCTCGCTTGGAGGATTGCATAGCTTTGACATTAAGCCGGTTTTGAAGGTCCGCAACGGGTCGATTTCGGTCCTGGTCTTCGAAGCCGAAACCGGACGTTGGCCTCCAGGCCGGAATGCGGTCGCGGTCGACGTCTGTTCGGGGGTGGTTAGCCGACCTACCTCGTCTTGGTCTCAGCGAAGTATTTCTCGACGAGGACGACATCGTCAGGGGTCCAGCCGCATCGATCTGCAATCGAGAGTATCAAGCGGAGGTCGTCCTCAAACTTCTCCCTTATCCAGTCTCGCCTGAGCTCATCGGGACGCATGGTGAATGTGTGTAGCGGCCAGGAAGCTGCCGACCTGTGAGCCACTGTCACTATGGCCCAGTGCATATTCGTGAGGAGCACTTCGCGCGGGTTGCCTTCAATGAGTCGCGTAACATCGTCGCTCAAATCTACCAAGCCGAGCAAAATGTGGCCGCGTCTTCGAAGCCGCCTTATCCGAAGCGCGAACCTAGGCGGCCAGGCGGCTATAGCCTCGTCGAGGATCTGATCGAACCTAGTCATTCCGCTTTATAGAACAGATCGCCAAAGTCCGCTTTGGGTCGGAAGCGGCGCTAGGAGCCGGCCTCGGTAGGGTCCCTACATTCGCAGAAGCGACGCCCCCCCTCACCGCTCCACCCGCATCTCCTTAACCCGGCACGCCCCGCAGTCCTCGGCCTTCACCACCAGGGTGTTGGCCCCTTCCATGAAGGGCAGGGCCGCCGTCGCCGCCTCGCCCCATACCTCGCCCGCAGGCAGGTCCACGATCACCGGCACGCCCCCGTTCAGCGCTGCCGACACCCGCCCCCCGCCCGCGCCGACCACCGTCACCCGCTGGTCCCCCGCCGCCTCGGCCGTCACCGTATAGCGCAGCCATTCGCCGGTCTCGAACTCGGCGACCACCGGCGCGCCGGCGTCGACGGCGATATCCACCCCGTCGTTCCTCCAGGTCCGGCCCGTGTTCCACCACGGGACCCGTTCCCCCGGCCCGTCGGTGTCGGAATCATAGACGTCCTTCCACGCCACGCCCGCCCGGCCCAGGTCATAGTCGGCCGCCCGAATCGTCACGCCCGACATCCCAACCCGATGATCCGCATACGGAACCGCCGCGTCCGAATGCGGCTGGCGCAGCATGGCGTCGACCACGTCGCGGTGTTCGAAATTGTTCTCGAACCGGATGTCGTGCGTGGCCATTCGCATCAGCGTCGCTTCCGCCTCGTCGGCCGACGGCCGCTCGCCCTGGCCCGTCAGATAGGCGACCAGCCGCGCCCAGCCGGGGTTCGGCGTGATCTCCAGCGGCTGGTTGAAGCCGATCTTCTTCAGCGGCCAGAAGGCCCAGCCGATCCCCTCGCCCTCGACCAGGCCGATGGTCTGCATGAACCAGGTGTTGGAGTTCTCGCCGGATTCCCCCAGCCACAGCGGGGCGTCGTTCTCGTCCCTCAGCTTCAGGATCTCGGCGATCGAGCCCCGATCCGTCGCATTCCAGTATTTGTGGAAGCTGATCACGGTGTTGTCGTCCCACAGGGGCATGACGCCGCGATAGTTGTTGCCCCAGCAATTGCCCTCGATCACGATCATATGGCGCCGGTCGACCTCGCGGATCGCCGCCGTGATCTCCATCATCAGCGACCGCAGCGGGGCGTTGGTCGTCTCTTCGCAGCCATGGCCGCCGCCCGGTTTCTCGAAGTCCCAGTTCGGTTCGTTGATCAGGTCATAGGCGCCGATCGCCGGCTCGTCGGCATAGCGTTCGGCCAGCCTGCGCCACAGGGCCACGGTCTTCCTGCGGTTCTCGGCGCTGTCCCACAGCGAGGGCTTGGAGGGGTCGCGGTCCGAGATGGCCAGGTCGCTGCCCTGCCCGCCCGGCGCGGCGTGCAGGTCCAGGATCAGATACATCCCGTTGGCCTTGACCCAGGCCAGCAGGGCGTCGATCTCGGCGAACCCCTCCTCGTTCCAGGTGTCGCGCCCGGCGACCGGCTCCTGATCCACCGGCAGGGTCAGCCGGTCGTAGTGCATCGGCAGCCGCACCGAGTTGAACCCCCACCGCCCCATGGCGTCGATATCGGCCTTGGTCGTGTGATTGGCCCGCCAGGCCGCATAGAAGGCTTCCGTCTTCTCCTCACCGATCAGGTCGGCGATCCGCGCCCGGATCACATGCTGCCGCCCCAGGGCGCCCAGCTGCAGCATATAGCCTTCCTGCAGCACCCAGCCGCCCAGACCCATGCCGCGAAGAATGACCGGATCGCCCGTCTCGTCGACGATCCGCGTCCCCTCGGCCCTTAAGAAGCCCCCCGTCTGGGCCCCCGCTCCGCCCGGCGCGCACAGCACCGCCGTCGCGGCCAGCGCCGCGATCCAACCCATCCTCATGGCGTTCCTCCACGCTCCGTTTTGGGAACGTTCTCACGAGAAAGCCGGGATGGCTAGCGGGGGCGAAAGGGATCCAGGGCGCCGCCTCCCGCTGGGGGCAATCCTGGCTTAGGTCTTTCCATCGCTTCAGCGGCGGCGCCTTTTTATCTCTACCTGCAAGCTTCACCACTCGCTTTTCGGGCGCTGGAGTCCGTCACACAGCGGCTGGAGATGGTGGACAGCAAACCGGAGAAGTCGATCCATCTACGGCCATGCCGGTGATCTTGACATAGTTGGACGAGGTCGAGGTCTGGATGACCGCGCCATGGTCAGAGACGAAGGTGCTCCAACGCGCTCTGCCCGATGGCGGTCTGGTACGATTCGAAACGACGAAAGCCGTCACCCCGAAGGATCACGGCCTCGCTGTCGCATACGCGGCCTGCCGACCTGCGCCTGGCCTCGTCAGGGACACATGAAATAGTAGTCGTAATGTACGTTGTCGTAGTTTGAGGTGTCGCCGAAATCGACGGCTGGACTTTCGCAGAACACCTGAGTGTTGCCGACCGGCTGACCATTCCTCAGGTAGGTCACGATTAGCCACGGCTGCTCGGCCGCTTCTGCACGACTTGGAAAGAGCGTCGCGGCGCTTACGGCCGACGACGTCATCAGAGCCGCGGCAAGAGCAAAGTGTGCCAGTTTCTTCACGGTCTTGTCCTCCTAAGGGGAGCCAGCCTCCCATCTGCATGGCGACACAGGATTGCCGATACCGCAACTATAAATTGTCATCAATGCAAAAAGGCCGCCCGCGAATACGGCGGCCCCGAGAGCCTTCAGACCCCGCCCAGCGGCTGCTCGCAAAGCATGTAGGCCTTGGATCAAAACAGATCCACCATCCTCCAGATAGCATCCGCTTCTGAGGAGACAGCCTTCATATGGGTCGTCAGCCGCCGCAGGATACCAATGCGGGGGCCCGACCGTAACAGGTCTATCTGCGAGTTTGGCGTGGCTGCATACACCGACGACCGCGACCGGACACGCCGAGGCGCTGCCTTGGGTGGGACGTCGCCATTGCTCACAAGACCTCCTGCCCGATCACGGGCTCCTACATAGGCAGGGTATGCGGAGTCATGCGTCCCAAAGCCGCTCTGGTCAGCGCGCCCGGCGATAGTGCATGGCGACCGCGCCATTGCGGAGCGGCCGGGCCGAGATCAGCTCGAGCCGTCGCGTACTGGCCAGCCCGCCCTGGTAGAGGGTCGGGCCGTGGCCGGCGATCCTGGGGTGGACGAGGAGCTTGTACTCGTCGATCAGGTCCAGCCGATCCAGCTCGGTCGCGAGCTTGCCGCTACCGAGCAGCACGCCGGCCGGGGTCGCGTCCTTGAGTCTTTGCACCCCCGCGCGCAGGTCGCCGACGATGGGATGGCTGTTGGTCCAGGGAAACGCCTTCCGCGTCGACGACACCACGTACTTCGGCTTGTCCTCCAGCTTGACCGCCCACTCGCGTATCGCCGGTGGCGCATCCACGTCGCCGCGCGCGACCGCCGGCCAGTAGGCCTCCATCATCTCATAGGTGACGCGGCCCCACAGCATCGCCCCGCTCTCGTCCATAAGGCGGGTGAAGAAGGCGTGCGTCTCGTCGTCGGCGATACCCTCTTGGTGATCGACACAGCCGTCGAGGGTGAGATTGATGCTGAAGGTCACGAGTCCCATGCGGCGCCTCCAAGCCATGACAACCGAGAACATCTATGCTTCTTGCTCACGGATGATGTTCGGCATCCGTAACGGCCCAAAAGCAGCAACCGAGGCCAGCGCCGAAAGCCGCACCCCGACCCAAAACCCCGCCTGATCGCCCCCCTCAACCCGCCTTCAGGTTCTCCACCACGGCCCTCAGCTTGGGCGGCAGGGGCTTGGGCCGGCGGGTCTCGGCGTCGACATAGACGTGGACGAAATGGCCGACGGCGGCGGGCACGTCGGCGCTGCGCTTGAACACGGCGAAGCCGTAGCTGACGCTGGAGGTGCCGATCCGGTCCACCTTGATCCCGACCTCGATCACATCGGGAAACTTCAGCGCCGAGGTGTATTTGCAGCCGCTGTCGACCACCAGGCCGATCGACTCGTCCAGCGCATTGGCGATCAGCAGATGGGCGTTCACCGCCGAGTCCACGAACTCGTAGAATTTGGCGTTGTTGATATGGCCGTACTGGTCGTTGTCGGCCCAGCGCGTCGAGACCATGTGAAAGGCCTTGTAGGTCGCGCGTTCGGCCAAGGGCCCCAAATCGCTCTTGGGCATCGTCGGTCTTCCTCCCTGGCGACAGTCCGCGTCGCCTTCACCCCGACGCTCGGGCTTGGACGACGTTGCGTCAAGCGCCTATCGATACCGGACAGATCACAAGGCGCTCAAGCAGCCGCCGACCGCGTCGGCGGCGATAGCGCAAGAATGGGCTTGACCATGAGCATCACCACCCGCGCCGCCGTTCTGTCCGCCATGGGGGCGCCGCACCCTTACGCCGAAAGCCGCCCCCTGTCGGTCGAGACCGTGACCCTGGCCCCGCCCGGCCCCGGCGAGGTCCTGGTCGCGATCAAGGCCGCCGGCCTGTGCCACTCGGACCTGTCGGTCATCAACGGCGACCGCCCCCGCCCCCTGCCCATGGCCCTGGGGCATGAGGCCGCAGGCGTGGTCGAGGTCCTGGGCGAGGGGGTGACGGATCTCGCCGTCGGCGATCACGTCGTCATGGTCTTCATGCCCTCGTGCGGCCATTGCGACCCCTGCGCCGGGGGCCGTCCCGCCCTGTGCGAACCCGGCGCCGCCGCCAACGGCAAGGGCGAGCTTCTGACCGGGGGCCGCCGCATCTTCCGCGAGGGCGCGCCCGTCAACCACCACCTGGGCTGCTCCGCCTTCGCCCAGCACGCCGTCGTCTCGCGCCGGTCCCTGGTCAAGATCGACCCCGCCCTGTCGTTCGAAGAGGCGGCCCTGTTCGGCTGCGCCGTCCTGACCGGCGTCGGCGCCGTGGTCAACACGGCGGGGGTCAGGGCGGGCCAGAGCGTCGTCGTCATCGGCCTGGGCGGCGTGGGCCTGTCCAGCCTCCTCGGCGCCCTCGCCTCCGGCGCCTCGCCCGTGATCGCCGTCGATCTGTCCGAGGACAAGCTGGCTCTCGCCCGCACCCTCGGCCCGGTCCAGACCGTCAACGGCGCCGCCCCCGACGCAGTCGATCAGGTGCGCGCCCTGACGAACGGCGGCGCCGACTTCGCCTTCGAAATGGCCGGCTCGGTCCGCGCCCTCGACAACGCCTGGAAGATGACCCGGCGCGGCGGAACCACCGTCACCGCCGGCCTGCCCCCGCCCGGCGCCGCCCTGGCCGTCAACGTCGTCTCCCTGGTCGGAGAGGAGCGGACCCTGAAGGGCTCCTATATCGGAACCTGCGTCCCCAGCCGCGACATCCCCCGCTATGTCGCCCTCTACCGCCAGGGCCGCCTGCCCGTGGACCGGCTGATGAGCGGCGTCATCCCCCTCGACGACATCAACGCCGGCTTCGACCGGCTGCACGCGGGCGAGGTGGTGCGGCTGGTGGTGCGCCCCTAGGTCACTCCGTCGGCTCAGGCGGCGCGGCCTTCACATACTGGTCCAGCCATCGGGTCATCTCCCACAGGGTATGGCCGACCGATTCCCGCGCGCGATAGCCGTGGGCCTCCAGCGGCAGGGTGACATAGCGCGCCGTCGCCCCCAGCCCCTTCAGCGCCGCATAGAAGCGCTCGGACTGGACCGGATAGGTGCCCGAGTTATCGTCCGCCTCGCCGTGGATCAGCAGGATCGGCTCGTTCAGCTTGTCGGCATAGGTGAAGGGCGACATCTCGGTATAGACCTCGGTCGCCTCCCAGTAGTTCCTCTGCTCGGCCTGGAAGCCGAACGGCGTCAGGGTGCGGTTATAGGCGCCCGAGCGCGCGATGCCGGTCTTGAACAGGTCGCTGTGCGCCAGCAGGTTGGCGGTCATGAAGGCGCCGTAGCTGTGGCCCCCGACGGCGATCCGGTCGCGATCCGCCACCCCCATCGCGACCACCGCGTCCACCGCCGCCTGGGCGTCGGCGACCAGTTGTTCGATATAGGTGTCGTTCGGCTCGGCCCCGTCCTTGCCGATGATCGGCATGGAGGGGTTGTCGAAGATCGCATAGCCCTGGGTCAGCAGGAACAGGTGGCTGGACCCGCCCGGCCGCACGAACCGGTTCTGGACATCCACCGTCTGGCCCGCCACCGCCGCATCGGTGAACTCGGCCGGATAGGCCCACATCAGCATCGGCAGGGGGCCGTCGCGGTCCTTGTCGTAACCGGCCGGCAGATAAAGCGTGCCCGACAGCTTGACCCCGTCGGCCCGCTGATAGGTCACCAGTTCGCGCGTCGCCCCGGCCAGTTGCGGCGCCGGATCGGGGAAGTGGGTCAGGGCCGTGGTCTGTCCCGTCGTCAGGTCCCGGATCTGCAGGTTGGGCGGGTCCAGCCGCGTCTCGCGCTGCGTCACCACCCGCTTGCCGTCCGTATCCAGGAAGCCGACCACCGCCTCGTAATCCGTATCGGCCGAGGTCCACAGCCGTTCGCTGCGCCCCGACGCCGGATCCATGGCCGCCAGGAAGGGGAAGGCGCCCTGCGGCGTCGCCCCGGCGCCCGACATCAGAATACGGCCCTGGGGATCGAACCGGATCACCGACCGGCCCGCCGCATTGGGCTGGGTCACCGGCTGGCCCGGATCGTCGTATCGCGCCTGATAGTTCCGCTCCAGCAACAGCCGCCCCTCGCCGGGGTTCGACGGATCGACCACGAACCGCGTCTCGTGCCGCGTGTTGAACCAGCGGCTGTTGACGACGGCCAGATCGTCCTTGCCCCAGACGATCCCGCCGTAGCGTTCCTTCAGGTCGATCAGCTTGACCGGCTCGGCCGTGAAGGGCGCGGCCTGCATGAAGACCCGGTCGCGGAACTCGGCCTCGCGCTTGATGTCCCCGCCGTCCAGCGCCTCGACCCAGGTCAGGGTCGCTGGGGCATCGGCCCGCCAGTTCACCGAACGCGGCCCCGGCGCCACGGCGTCGAAGGCGGTCGGCACATCGTCGCGCAGCGGCAGATCGGCGACGGTCCGCACCACCCGCCCGCTCAGATCCGTCACCACGATCTCGGTCGGGAACAGACCCGCCGGGACCACATAGGAATAGGGCCGTTTGGCGATCTCGTGCAGGACATACCGCCCGTCCGGCGACACCGCGCTGTCCAGATAGACCGCCGGCGCCCCGATCGTCCGTGCACGGCCGTTCAGCGGAACCAGGGTCAGCTGCGAGGTGAAATAGTGGTCGAACAGGGCCTCGTCGCCCGGATTGGACAGCAGGTCCTGATAGGTCCGCACCGGCGCCACCCGTCCGGCCGTCTCCTCGATGTTCGGCCCCGTGGGCGCCGTCGTCACATCGGGCGCGGGCCCTCGCCCGGCCGGAACCGCCTCGACCAACAGGCCCGAACTGTCGGGCAGCCATTCATAACCCGAACCGCCCGTCATATTGACCACCGGCTCGGTCAGTTTCCGCGCCCGCGCCGTCGCCACGTCCACGACCCACAGCTCCAGCCCCGTGGGCCGGTCCAGCACGAAGGCCAGGGATTTCGCATCCGGCGAGAACCGCGGCGCCGTAAACCGCGCCTCGGCCGGCAGGGCCACCACGCGAGGCTGCCCTCCATCCACCGCCTGAAGGCTCAACCCCGTCAGCCACGACACCCGGCTTTCCGCCATGCCGTTGTTGCGCGGATTGATCCGCGCGCCCGCCAGCCGCAGCATCGGCTCGGCCAGGGCCTTGATGCTGGGCAGGTTCGACCGATCCATCAGCACCAGGGTCCCGCGATCCGGGCTCAGCATCGACGACGGCGTCGGTTTGGCGTCCAGAAT
The DNA here is from genome assembly GCF_013912065.1 of Brevundimonas sp. GTDB lineage: Bacteria > Pseudomonadota > Alphaproteobacteria > Caulobacterales > Caulobacteraceae > Brevundimonas. The sequence goes on along the minus strand of NZ_JACESA010000020.1, from coordinate 27,554 downwards.
GTCCGCGATCGGCGACGGCGGCTGCTGATAGGTCGTCACCGCCGGCGCGGGAGCGCTCTGGGCCAGCGCCCCTCCGGCCACGCCCGCCATCAACACCGTCGCCAGCACAAGGCCGGCGCCACGCACACGCATCATCATTGTCTGAAATCCCCACAAACCAGGACGCCAACCTAGTGCCAGGGCGAAGCGCGCGACAACCCCTCGTGACGTTACAATGTCACATCGCAGGTGCGCCCTATGACGACATTCCTTCGGCGTCGCCGCTTGTTCACATTTCACTGCTATTCGAGATTGAAATTTCCGGCGCGGGCGATACATTCCCGCCGAACCTCGGGGGCGGTCATGACAGCTGCGAACGATACGCCGACGCGCGCGGCGGACGCCGAACGGGTCTTTCCCTGGCTGGCCGTCGTCATGGTGCTCATCATCGTCGCCGGCTTTTCGCTTCAGTTGGCGACGGGGCGTTCCAGCTTCGACGCCCCGCTGCTGCTCCACGCGCACGCCGTCGTCTTCATGGGCTGGCTGGCGATCTTCCTGGTGCAGAATGTGCTGATCGCCACGGGTCAGGTCCGGTGGCACCGGCCGCTGGGGTGGCTGGCGACAGTCTGGCTGGCGCCCATGCTGGTCCTGGGCTGGCTCGTCACCGAGGCCATAGTGCGCCGGGGCGAGGTCCCCTTCTTCTTCCGGCCCTTGCAGTTCCTCGTCTTCGACCCTCTGTCGCTCATCACCTTCCTGGGCCTGACGATTGCGGCGATCGTCCTTCGTCGGTCAACCGACTGGCATCGCCGCCTGCACTATTCCGCCATGGCCATCCTGCTGGGGCCGGGCGTCGGTCGGCTGCTGCCCATGCCGCTGCTGGCCCCTTGGGCGTGGGAGGCGGTCGCCGTCGTCACCCTGCTGTTTCCGGTCATCGGCATGATCGTCGATCTGCGAAAGATCCGCCGGATTCACCCGGCCTGGTTCTGGGGTCTGGGGGCCCAGGTCGCGATGATCGTGGCGGTGGAGGCCATCACCTGGTCGCCTCTCGGAACACGCCTGTACGAGACGGTGGTCGCCGGCTCAGGCGGCCGGGGGCGGCGCGCATCGAGCGTCGCCGCTTCGTTCAGACCCCGGCCCTGGCCGCCTCGACCTCGGCCCGTTCCGGCGCCGACGGCTGGGCCCCCGCGCGCGTCGCCGCGACCGCGCCGGCGGCGCAGGCGAACCTCAGCGCCTCGGCCGGGTCCATGCCTTCCAGCAGGGCCACGGTGATGGCCGCCACGAAGACGTCGCCGGCCCCGGTGGCGTCCACCGCCTCGACCTGCGGCGGCGTGGCCCAGGCCATTTCGACGCCGCGCTGGTACATGGCCGCGCCCCTCGCCCCCTTGGTCACCACCACCCGACCGCCGCCCCGGTGCAGGCCGTCGCCATAGAAGGCGGCCTCGGTCTCGTTGACGACGATCAGGTCGGCGCGGCGCAGCAGGGCCTCGGACACGGGCGCGGCGGGCGCCAGGTTGGCGCAGACGAAGCCGGTCGCCCGGCCGACCGCCGCCTCGACCGTCTCGATCGGCAGTTCCAGCTGGACGATCAGCGCCCCCTCGATCCGCTGCGGCAGTTGTTCGGGAGTGACGAAATGATTGGCGCCGGCCGCGACGACGATCTGGTTCTCGCCGCTGGGATCGACGGCGATCAGGGCCACGCCGGTCGGCGCCGCGACATCGACCTCGACCCCCGCCAGATCGACGCCCAGATCCGACATCAGGGCCAGGGCCTCGCCGGCCATGGCGTCGTCGCCGACCCGGCCGATCAGACAGACCTCGGCGCCCAGTTTCTCGGCGGCATAGGCCTGGTTGGCGCCCTTGCCGCCCGGATAGCGGGCCAGGGTCGCACCCGTCACCGTCTCGCCCGGCGCCGGAAGCCTGGGCGCCGTGGCGACCAGGTCCAGGTTGATCGAGCCGACGACGGTGATCCTCATCACGCGGGCTTCAGCGTGTCGGTCAGCAGGTCGAACACCCCCTGGCCGTCCGCTGTCGTGGCCCAGCGGTGGCGCGCCGTGGCCGGATCGACCCGGAACTCCACCGCCGTATGGCCGCGCGTCAGTTCAGACGCGGTCTCGACCTCGATCCGGCACGGTTTCAGGCTGAACAGCTCTGGCTTCAGCAGCCAGGCGATGGGACAGGGATCGTGCAGGGGCGGCGCCTCGGCCCCGTTCGCCTCGCGCTCCACCCGCTGCGAGAAGCGCAGCAGGGCGGCGGTCGCGCGGGCCGGTTCGCTGCGCAGGGCCTGGAGGGCGCGGATCCGGGGCTCGGTCGCCCGCACCTGGTGGGTCGCGTCCAGGCCGAAGGCGATCACGTCGCAGCCCGAGGCGAACACCACCGCCGCCGCGTCCGGGTCGGCCCAGATGTTGAACTCGGCCGAGGCGGTGATATTGCCCCCCTCCGACCGCGCGCCGCCCATGACCACGACCGGCCCCAGATGGTCGGCCAGCCGCCGTTCGCGCTTCATCGCCAGGGCCAGGTTGGTCATCGGCCCCAGGACGGCGACGGCGACCGATCCGGCCGGGCGTTTCATGACCAGATCGACGATGGCGTTGGCCGCCGGCCCGTCGCCGATGATGCCCGTCGGCTCGAACGGCTCCAGATCGCCCAGCCCCTCGGGCCCGTGGAAGTCGCCGGCGCCGGCGGGCGGGCGCTTCAGCGGCCTTTCGGCGCCGCCGTACACCGGCACATCCTCGCGGCCGGCGATCTGGCGCACGATGCGGGCGTTGCGCTGGGTCAGGTGGGCGGGGACGTTGCCGCCGACGGTGCAGACGGCCAGCAGCTCCAGCTCGGGGGCGGCGAAGGCCAGGAAAAGCGCCACGGCGTCGTCCACGCCGGGATCGCAATCGATGATAAGGGACTGAATAGACACAGGCCTCGTTTGCCGCCCCCAACGCCGACGGGCAAGCCCGTTTCGCCCCTTATCGCATCCCGCCGCCGCTCCGCTTGACGTTCGCCTCCCCCCGCGTCACCCTGATCCAGTTCTCCGGGGGGTCGCGATCGAGCGGCTGAGATTGGCGTAGCCGCCTGACCCGTCGAACCTGATCCGGGTCATGCCGGCGAAGGGATGAGTACGCTTTTCGGTCCACATTACAGGACCGCCTCGCCCGACGTCGGCGGACCTCTCGAACACAGAGGCCGTCATGAACATCCAAGTCACGCCCCCCGCCCTGCCCGAAGAGCCGAACGTCGAGCTCGCCCTCAAGGACGCGCGCGATCAGGTGATGCGGGAGACCGGCGCCATCCCGACCGGCGAACGGGCGGGCAGCCGCAAGGTCTATGTCCAGGGCGAACTCTATCCCGACATCCGCGTCCCCTTCCGCGAGGTCGCCGTCCACCCGTCGGCCAACGAGCCGCCGGTCACCATCTACGACAGCTCCGGCCCCTATACCGACCCGACCGCGACCATCGACATCACCAAGGGCCTGCCCCGGGTGAAGTCGTCGTGGCAGCTGGACCGCGGCGACATCGCCCCCGTCCTGGACCCGCGCGAGGTCAAGCCCGAGGACAACGGCCACGCCAGCGGCAAGAACCTGGCCCCCCGTTTCGACACCTCGAACCACCAGGTGTTCAAGGGCGTCCCCGGCCGCCCCGTCACCCAGTACGAATACGCCCAGGCCGGGATCATCACGCCCGAGATGGAATATGTCGCCATCCGCGAGAACCTGCGCCGCGAGCAGAACGCCCCCTGTATCCGCGACGGCGAGGACTTCGGCGCCGCCATCCCCGACTTCGTCACGCCCGAGTTCGTGCGTCAGGAGATCGCGCGCGGCCGCGCCATCATCCCGCACAACATCAACCACCCCGAGGTCGAGCCGATGATCATCGGCCGCAACTTCCTGGTGAAGATCAACGCCAACATCGGCAACAGCGCGGTCCTGTCCTCCGTCGACGACGAGGTCGACAAACTGGTCTGGGCCACCCGCTGGGGCGCCGACAACGTCATGGACCTGTCGACGGGCCGCAACATCCACAACATCCGCGACTGGATCATCCGCAACTCGTCCGTCCCCATCGGCACCGTCCCCATCTATCAGGCGCTGGAGAAGGTGAACGGCATAGCCGAGGACCTGACCTGGGAGGTGTTCCGCGACACCCTGATCGAACAGGCGGAACAGGGCGTGGACTATTTCACCATCCACGCGGGCGTGCGCCTGCCCTTCGTGCCGATGACGGCGAAACGCGTCACCGGCATCGTCAGCCGGGGCGGCTCCATCATGGCCAAATGGTGCCTGTCCCACCACAGGGAGAGCTTCCTCTACGAGCATTTCGAGGACATCTGCGACATCATGCGGGCCTATGACGTCAGCTTCAGCCTGGGCGACGGTCTGCGCCCCGGCTCGATCGCCGACGCCAATGACGAGGCCCAGTTTGCTGAACTACGGACCCTCGGCGAACTGACCAAGATCGCCTGGGCCAAGGGCTGCCAGGTGATGATCGAGGGCCCCGGCCACGTGCCGATGCACAAGATCAAGGCGAACATGGATGAGCAGCTGAAACACTGCCACGAGGCGCCCTTCTATACGCTTGGCCCCCTGACCACCGACATCGCCCCCGGCTATGACCATATCACCAGCGCCATCGGCGCGGCCATGATCGGCTGGTTCGGCACGGCCATGCTCTGCTACGTCACGCCCAAGGAGCATCTGGGCCTGCCCGACCGTCAGGACGTCAAGGACGGCGTCATCACCTACAAGATCGCCGCCCACGCCGCCGACCTGGCCAAGGGCCACCCCGCCGCCCGCCTGCACGACGACGCCCTCAGCCGCGCCCGGTTCGAGTTCCGCTGGGAGGACCAGTTCAACCTCGGCCTCGACCCCGAAACCGCCCGCAAATACCACGACGCCACCCTGCCGAAGGAAGCCCACAAGACCGCCCATTTCTGCTCCATGTGCGGCCCGAAATTCTGCAGCATGAAGATCAGCCAGGACATCCGCCGGGATGCGATGGCGCAGAACGACGCGGGCGGTTCGCTGACGGAGGCCGAGGCCGGCATGGCGGAGATGAGCGCGAAGTTCAGGGCCGGCGGCGGGGTGGTGGAGGTGAAACTCTAAAACGAACAGGGCCGGAAGCGGTGCTTCCGGCCCTTTGATCATCACAACAGGCTGGGCTGAGATAGTGGAACGACTGTCGCTCCGCGTTTACCCGTATTGATTTCAGAGATACGCCCCTGATTCAGACCGTAATCGGCCGCGATATGATGTTGGTAATCGCCTCGCCGAAGGCGCGACTTGATGTCAGCGATATCCTTCGCCGTGAGGTGCTTTCCGCTGGCCATTGATGCCATCTCCACGAAAATACTAGCCAAATTGGCGACTTCGTGAGATGTTGCTCGCGAAGTCGCCGTCGAGGTGGCTCACCAAGGGTCGTTGCTATTTCTCTTGCCGGGGATCAGCGACGGCCCTTTTTGTTATGGCTGTCTCAGCGGGTGAGCAGGCGCTGGACAGCTAAATCTCTCAGCATGTCATCCTCCTAGGTCTCCGAAATCGCGAGAGCGATTACGACGTTTGCAATCCGACGCGCTTCCGCAGGCGTCAGATCAAATGGAACCCCTTCCAAGTGCACAACCAAGTCGGCACGGATCGGAATTGGGATGATGTTGACCCTCGGCATAGCGGCGGCTGGAGGTGGGTTAGCCGGCGGTAGATCATTTCGTCGCCCCGAACCGGAAACTTGTTTGGCGTTTCCGGCCTTTTCGGCTTTTGGCGCCTTCAAGCGCATCGTTGGGCGAGCAGGCCTAAATCCCATCGGGTTATCTAGGTACGATTCGAAGTCTTTAATCGCATTCCCAACGCGCCCTCGATAAGTCCTAAGGCTATCGGGAGTGTATCCGCTAGAATTTAAGTTAATGAACCGATCCATTACATGGTCGAGATCCAATGAGGTAACATCATTTGCTTCAGAAGCTTCCAGAACCGAAAGCACTCGATTCACCGCTGCTTTTCGGCCCTGAACAGTTGCAGTCGGCAAAAGCCCTTTGGCCTCCACCCACTCCAAGAACTCGGACAACGCCTCAAGGGATCGATTATTTGCCATGCACTTATCGTGCTCCGTTCACCATGGAAGTAGGCCACAACACGCGTCCCGAGTCAACAAACTCAGAAAACGACAGTCGAGTTACAGACATCGCGGCGAACAAGTATGAGCTCTTAAGATTTTTTCTTATGTTTTTCAATATGTTACTCAACACATAACCGGCTCTTTTAATCTCGTGCTTTTGTCTGAGACAGCGAAAAACCTCCGTTCTCTTCTGCATTTTTTATGCGTAATATATTATCTATCTGATTTGTATAAATAATTTTCCTTCAATAAAATATTTTACCCGCGACAAGACAGTATCATCTTTCGGATGATGACCATCCCTCCACAGGCGGGGCCGTGCTTCCCCATCTATCTAGGTGACAGCGCTTGCATTCCGCAGCCGACCCCGGACCGATTCTCCATGCGGCATTTGTGGAATGTCGATTTGACGTAATCCCTGGTCGAGGGAGACTGACAATCCGGGCTCAACCTCGTCCTCGCGGTTCAATGGGGCCAGAAATTCCACCAACCGCTTCCTGCGTCAGCGGGCGGAGATGTTCCGGTTCGTGAACCCGGATGGGGGGCTTGATCCTCTTCTTTCGTCATCCTCCGGCAAGCCGCGTCTTCGCGGCGCAGACCGGGGGACCCAGCGGCGCGCGTGAGCGCGACCCTGTGGCGGACTCGGCGTTCGACGTCGGTGCGGCGGACGGATTTCGCCTTCGGCGCCGCTGGGTCCCCCGGTTCCGTTGCGCGGTCCGGAGGATGACGAGAGAAAGGGCGGCCGCGCGCTCTGACCACCCCAGAGCAGCAAGCCCTCGCCGCCCGCCTCCGAACGGCGTAGCCTGAACCCCATGATCACGCTCGCCCTTGCCCTCGCCTTCGCCGCAGCCGGCCCCCTGCAAGCCGCCGACCCACTGGGTCCGGCGCGCGAGGGTCAGTTGCAGTGCCATTCGCCCGATCCAGCGCGAAAGACCTGCGCCGCCCTGGCGGGTTACACCTTCGCGGCGGACGGAACGATTTCGAACCAGGCCGAGGTGATGCTGAATCCCTCGCCGCTCATCGTCATGCGGGACCAATCCCCTGTCGTGGTCCGCGACGGCGCCGTCTGCGGGCCGATGACCGGCCTTGACGACGCCGTCTTCACCATCGAAGGCCAGCCGGCGGATCCCCAGACGGCAGAGATGATCCGGGGTCAGGTGAGCGCCGCCTTCGCTCAACTGGGGACGGAAGTCTGCACCCGCTATACGCCCCAGGGCGAGGGCTGGCTTGCCGAGGCCTTCATCGACGGCCGCCCCCGCCCCGACCTGAATCAGCCGGTGATCTGGGTCTCCCCCACGGACGGCTATTCCGTTCGGCCATAGGTTCAGGGGTTCGTGAACCCGGACGCGCTCTCCCTCTCCCGTCGGGAGAGGGGCTCTTGCCTTCGTCACAGCAGCCGATACCCATCATTCCCCGGCGCTTCCGACCTTTGAATTCCCTCGGCTTTCACGAAATTCCCGGCCTTTTGTCCGACACTGTTCCAGGCGGGCTTAGACTCCGACGGTCCCGATCCTGGGGCGCAAGGCGACGGAGGGCGGCATGCAGGACCAGTATTGGGCGGACGACGGCCCCGAGATCGACACCCGGACCCCGGCCGAGATCCTCGAGGACGAGGCGGTCGAGCGGGCGGCGATGTACGGTTATCGCCGGGCCGGGGACGAGACCTGGGCGCGGGCGCGCCACGACTATCTGGCGGGCGAGACGGCCGAGGCGGTGTGCGACCGCCATGGGCTGAAGCTCGGCACCCTGCGGCACCGGGCGGCGCACGAGGGGTGGCGGCGTCAGGACCAGGACGATCCCGAGCCGGCCGATCCGGCGCTGGACCTGGCGGCCGATCTGGAAGGGGCGCCGCCCGATCCGGTCGAGATGACCCGGCACGTCCTGGTGCGGCTGAACCGGGCCATCGCGGCCGGGCGGGCGATCGAGGCCGGACGCTGGATGCGGCTGTACCAGAGCCTGGTCGGCCTGGCGGCGCTCGCCCCGCCGACTCCGCCCGAACCCGCCCCCGAACCCGCCCCAGACCCTGAAGAGCGCGACCTGATGGACCGCGTCATGGACCAGGTGGCCGAGATCGAGGCCATCGCCCGCGAGGCCCTGGCCCTGCCCGAGGACGACCTGGCGGGCCGTGCCGCCCTGATGGCCCGCGCCGAGGCGCTGGAGGACTTCAGCCAGGCCGCGCTTTCAGACGATTCAGACGATTCAGACCCTGTTTTTTCGGACGCCGGGTCTGAAACCCAGCCGCCGTGATCGGGATCAGACCTCGGCCGCGATCTGGCGCAGGGCCTGTTCGAACGCGGCCGCCGGCTGACCTCCGCTGATCAGATATTTGCCCTCGACCACCACGGCGGGGACTGAATTGATCCCGCGCGACCGCCACGTCTCCTGGGCGGACCGGACCGCCTGGGCGTAACGGCCCGAGGCCAGGACCTCGGCCGCCGCGTTGCGGTCCAGGCCGGCGGCCTCGGCGGCGGCGGTCAGGACGCCGGCGTCGGTCAGGTTGCGGTTGTCGGTGAAATGGGCGGTGAACAGCGCCTGTTTCAGCGCCTTCTGCCTGTCGGGCGCGGTCTCGTGCGCCCAGTGCAGCAGGCGGTGGGCGTCGAAGGTGTTCCAGATGCGGCTGTTCTCGCCCATCCGCATGTCGAACCCCACCTCGGCCGCCCGGTCGTGGATCATGGCCCGGTTGGCGGCCGACTGTTCGGGGGTCGAGCCGTATTTGCGGCCGATATGTTCGACGATATTCTCGCCCTCGGGCGCGATCTGGGGGTTCAGTTCGAACGGCTGAAAGGCGATCTCGGCGCCGATCCCCTCGCTCCTGAGGCTGTCCAGCGCCGTCTCCAGCCCGCCCAGCCCGACCACGCACCAGGGGCAGACGACGTCGGAAACAAAGTCGATCTTCAGGGTCTTCAAGGGGGCGTCGGTCATGGCGGTGATCTTCTGGAACAGCAAGTGTTGCCGAGGATATGGGAAGAGACGCCGCGAACGCCAGACCGTCTCCTCCCCATGAAATGGGGAGGGGGACCGCCGCGCCGCTTGCGCGGGGGTGGAGGGGCTCTGGACGCCGCACGAACGGCTGGGGATGCGGCGAAGAGCCCCTCCGTCACGGCGCAAAGGGCGCCGCGCCACCTCCCCGCGCTGCGGGGAGGAGACAGCGGGCCTCACCCCACCGACAGGTCCCGCGGCGGGCGGATCCGGCGCCAGCGCGCCTCGATGAAGGCGAAGGCGCCGAAGGCCATCAGCCCCGCCGCCGTCAGGCCCAGGATCCACGACCCGCCCGGCTGGGCCTCCAGCGTCTCCAGCGCCGCGGCCGTGCTGGTCACCTGGCCCGACCGGGTGTGCAGCCCCGCCAGGACCACGAACACCCCCAGCGGCAGATAGGCGAAGCCTCGCGCCCCATAGCCGATCCGCGCCACGACCGAGGCCGGCCGCCGCACCGCCTCGGGACAGGCCAGGGCGTCGTCGAAGTCGTCGCAGAAGGCCCGCACGATGTTGCCGATCCCGACGCCCAGCACGACCAGGCCGACCCCGATCAGCAGCAGGCCGCCGAACGGCAGGTCCAGGATCATGGCCGCCTTCTGCTGGTTCTCGGCGATGCTCTCGGCCTGGTCCGCCGCCCGCCCGGTCGCGTCGCCAACCTCGTCCAGATACTCGAACACCCCCGCCGCCAGCAGGCCGTAGAACAGGCCGCTGGCCGCCTGGCCCGCCCGTGTAGCCCAGCCCTTGGCGTCTGTGCCCGCATGGTCCGCGTCGAACACCGCCTGCAGCAGGCGCCAGCCGACGAAGGCCCACAGGCCCAGGCCCAGCAGCACCAGCCACACCCGGCCGAACGGCTGCTCGGCCAGCCAGCCCGCCGTCCCGCCCGTGCCCACGGCGTCGCCGATCCGGTCCAGGGCCGCCAGCAGGGTCAGCGCCCCCGCCGACAGATAGACGAAGCCCCTCGCCCCATAGCCGACCCGCGCCGCCCCCTCGATCAGCACCGCCAGCGGCGGCGTGCGGCGCGCGGCCGGGACCCGCGCCCGGATGGTCTCGCCCAGTCCGGCGGCGGCGTGTCGAAGGCGTCTGGCGTACATGCGGGCTCCGGGCTGGGGGTGAGGCCTTCAACGCCCGCCGCCCCGCAAAGGCTCCGCCCGGCCCCTAAGTCGGCTTCCGACAGACGCCGCCGCCGCCCGCCTCTAGGCTTGGCCGGTGCGGATCTACGAGTTTCACTTCTTCGACGGCGACGACCGTCGGCCCCTGCTCGACTTCTTCGACGGGGCCGACGACGAGACCGCGATCCGGGTCGCGGTCCAGCGCCTGGCCCAGCACGCCTCCTGCCATGGGGTGGAGGTGTTCGAGGGCGACCGCCTGGTCGCCCGGCTCGAAGGCCCCGAGATCTGACCGCTGCCGTACACAACTCGGTAAACACTCGACTTTTTCCCCAGAAACCCGCGTCAGATATGGCTACGCTGTGTCGGGTTCCGACAGACGGCGCCGCCGGATCGCCTTATGCGCGAAGACATGCTCAGTCCGTCGTTCGGCAACCGTTTGATCCAAGGTATGGAAGCCTCCGACCGCGCGGCCCTGCTGGCGCTCGCCACGCCCGTGGACTTCGCCCAGGGCCATGTCTTCAACGAGCCGGACGACGTGGTCGAACATCTGCACTTCATCGACAGCGGCATCGCCTCGTCCGTCGCGGTGCTGGAGGACGGGCGTACGGTGGAGACCGTGATGATCGGCCGCGAGGGCGTTCTCGGCGTGGTCGCCTCGGTCGTGCCCCAGCTTGCCCGCACCCGCAGCGTGGCCCAGAGCGCCGGCACGGCCCAACGGATCGACGCCGCCCGCTTCCGCCAGCTGGCCGTCCAGCGTCCCGGCGTGCGCGACGCCGTCGCCGGCTTCATGGCCCGCCTGCAGGGCGAGCTGGAACAGTCCGCGGCCTGCAACGCCCTGCACCGGGCCGAGCAGCGGTTCGCCAAGTGGCTGCTGCGCTGTCACGACCGGGTCGAAGGCGACACCCTCAGCCTGACGCAGGAGTACCTGGCCTCGATGCTGGGCTCCCAGCGGACCACGGTGAACGAGGCGGCGCAAAGCCTGCAGAAGGCGGGCGCCATCGCCTATTCGCGCGGCCGGGTCACGGTCACGGACCGCGCGGCCCTGGAGCGGGCCGCCTGCGAATGCTATCGCGCCGGCGAAATCCGCAGCTAGAACCTGCCCTAGACCCGGGCCGCGGGCAGCTCCAGCACGACCTTCAGCCCGCCCATGTCGCTGTCGCCCAGCGTCAGCCGCCCGCCATAGGCGCGCGTCAGGTCGTCGACGATCGACAGGCCCAGGCCAGATCCAGGCGCGCTCTCGTCCAGCCGGGCGCCGCGCTTCATGACGCCCTCGCGCTGATCGACGGCCAGGCCGGCGCCGTCGTCCTCGACCACCACGACCATCTGGCCCAGGCCGCTGTCGCCGGCCGTGACCCGGACGCGTCGCTTGCCGAACTTGGCCGCGTTCTCGATCAGATTGCCCAGGATCTCCTGCAGATCCTGGCGTTCGCCCAGGAAGACCAGGTCGTCCGGCGCGCGCCAGTCGATCTCCACCTGCTTGTCCCGGAACACCTGCTCGATCATCACCGCCAGTTCGTCCAGCACCTCCGAGACGTCGGTCCGCTCGCCCAGGCCGTGGGCGGCGCGGGCGGCGGCGCGGGCGCGGCGAAGGTGGTGATCGACCTGGCCCTGCATGACCCGGGTCTGGCGCCGCACCAGTTCCGGCAACTGCCCCTCGGCGGTCCCGGCCTCGGCCAGCATGACCGAGATCGGGGTCTTCAGCGCATGGGCCAGGTTGCCGACATGGGTGCGCTGGCGCTCGACCACCTCCTGGTTATGGTCCAGCAGCCGGTTGACCTGTTCGGCCAGGGGCTGGATCTCCATCGGATAGGCGCGTTCGATCCGCGCGCTCAGCCCCTTGCGCACCGCGGCGATCTCGTTGCGCAGGTCGTACAGGGGACGCAGGCCGATCCGCACCTGCAGGAAGACGGCCGCCACGAGCCCGAACCCCAGGATCAGCAGGGCCGCCCAGGTCAGGCGTGCGAACTGGCGGGTGTCGGCGTCCACCTCCGACCGGTCGATCGCGGCCAGGAAGATGACCGGATGCTCGCGCCGGGGGATGGACTTCATGCTGGCGGCGACCCGTAGCGGTTCCCGCAGGGCGGGTTCGTCCTTGGGACCGAGGGTGTTGAAGGTGATCACCTCGCCGAAGGCCGCGTCCAGACGCTGGGGCAGATCGGCGGGAAGGGCGAGGTCGTAGTTCCACAGCGAGGTCGAGCGGGCGATGCTGACCAGCCGTCCGTCCGGGCGGACTTCCAGTATCTGCCAGTATTTGCCCGACAACAGCCGCAGGGTGCGGGCGTCCTGGATCTGGGGCACGGCCTCGCTCTCGCCCGTGCGGCTGGCCGCCACCACGATCTCGTCGATGGTCTCATCCAGCATGTCGCCCAGACGGCGAAGGGCCGATTCCTGAAAGGCCTGGGTCAGGACGATGGCGGCGATGACCAGGGCCACCATGATCCAGGCCGAGGCCAGCCAGATCAGTCGCCGGGTCAGGGAACGGCCGGGCCGGCCCACGAACCGGCCCCAGTCGGATCGGCGGCCGGGGCGCTCGGGCGCCGCCGTCTCGCTCACGCCGCCTCGGATTCGCCGGCCAAGGGGGTCAGCCGATAGCCCAGGCCCCGGACCGTCTCGATCCGGTCCGAACCGACCTTCTTGCGCAGCCGGCCGATAAAGACCTCGATCGTGTTGGAATCCCGGTCGAAGTCCTGATCGTACAGGTGTTCGACCAGCTCGGTCCGGCTGATGACCCGGCCCTGGTGCATCATCATATAGTGCAGCAGCCGGTACTCCAGCGAGGTCAGCCGCAACGGCTCGCCATTGACGCTGGCGCGCGCCGCACGCGGGTCCAGCCTCAGGCCGCCGCACGCCAGGGTCGCCGAGGCGATGCCGGCCGAACGGCGCAGCAGGGCGCGCAGCCGCGCCAGCAGCTCCTCGGTGTGGAAGGGCTTGGTCAGATAGTCGTCGGCGCCGGCGTCGAAGCCCGCCACCTTGTCCGACCAGGCGCCGCGCGCGGTCAGGATCAGGACCGGCGTCGCCTTGCCCTCACGCCGCCAGCGCTCCAGCACCGACACCCCGTCGATCTTGGGCAGGCCCAGATCCAGGACGATGACGTCATAGGGTTCGTTCTCGCCCAGATAATGGGCTTCCTCGCCGTCCGGCGCATGGTCCACGGCATAGCCGGCGTCGGACAGGGCGCCCTTCAGCTGGCGCGACAGATCGACGTCGTCTTCGACGAGAAGGACACGCATCAGTCGGGCCTGCGACGCTGGTTGTTGCTGGATCCGCTGTCGCGCGTGCGGCCGGTCTGGCCGTCGACCACGACCTCGCGAACACGACCGTCGCGCTCGACCAGGACCGAATAGTCGCCGTCGCCGCGAGGGCGGGTGTCGATCGGACGCCCGCCGACGGCTTCGCCGCCCCGGCGTCGCGCTTCGTCCGGGCTGACGCGCGGCTGACGGGGCTGGGGCTGCGATTGGGTTTGCTGGCGTTCGTCGCGCGACTGGGCGCTCGCCGCCGGGGTAAGGACCGGAGCGAGGGCCAGGGTCGCGACGGCGACGGTCAGACTGGCGAACTTGCTAAACATGGCGTCTATCTGGCGCCGTTCTCCTGAACAGGCCCTGAATGACGCGTATAGAATAGAGCGGCCCCGAACGCCATTGCGCCGAACCCTGATCGTTCCGAACATGGCGGATTTATCATCAAGATGAACCGAACCTGATCGGGCTTGTTCAGACCGGGCTCAGCCGCTGTGTCGTCATCTCTCCCCATCGCCGGTCAGCCCGACCGACGCCCGAACCGAGGAGAACCATCATGCGGAAGCTCATCATCCCCACCATCGTCCTGGCCGCCGTCGCCTCGGCCGCCCTGCCCGCCGCCGCCCAGTCCTATCACGGCCGGCCGCCCGTCTATCAGGCCGGCTACGGCAACTGGCAGTCGATCAACGCCCGCCAGACCAATCTGGACCGTCGCATCGACCAGGGGGTCCGCACCGGCCAGCTGAGCCGTCGCGAAGCCGCCCGTCTGCGTGGCGACTTCAACAGCCTGCTGCGCCTGGAGGCCAACTATCGTCGCGGCGGCCTCACGGCGTGGGAGCGCAACGACCTGGATCGTCGCTTCGACCGCCTGTCGGCCGAGATCCGTTCCGAGCGTCGCGACCGGGATAACCGTCGCGGCTAGGCCGCCCTGCCGCCGAACGGGGCCTAGACATGAGGGGAGCGCGGCTCGAAAGGGCCGCGCTCTTCTTCTTTGGGGGGGCGCCGGACAGGCGTCGCCGTCCGCGACTTCCGAACCTCTTAAGCCCGTCATCCTCGCCCTTGTCCCTAGGATGACGGTGTGGGGAGCGGCGAATGGGTCGAACGACCGACCGACTGAACCTCTACAGCCGGACAAAGGGCTGGATCAGCTTGCCCAGCCAGCCGTCCAGTTCGATCTGCCCGTCCAGGGCCACGACGCACAGGCAGGCTTCCGGCGACACGACGCGCGGCTGGTGCAGCACCTCGGCGTCCGCCTCCTCGAAATCGCCCACGTCGAACCGCGCCGTCTCGGTGGCGTAGGCGCCGTGGATGACGCAGGTCAGTTCGACGCCGCCGTGGGTGTGTCTGGGCGTATCGCGCCCCGGACCGATCTCCAGCAGGATCACGCGACAGTCGCCGTCGCGCGGCGCATGGACGTCCCGCGCGCGCATGCCCGGCCCCAGCCAACGCCACGGGCCCAAAGCATAGCGTCGCAGCGGCTCGGGCAGGCCGGCCATGTCGTTCAGCGGTGTCGAGGCCAGCACCTCTCCGGCGTCCACCTCGGCGCGGGCCAGGACGCGCGCAAGGGCGTCGTCCGCCAGCGGCTCGGGCTCCAGATCGTCCAGCAGACGACCGCCCACGGCCTGGAGCCGCCGGACCCAGGCGTCATTCGCCGGCCGCATCGCCAGATGGGCGGCGACCACTACGGCCTCGGGCGGGCTGAGCGTGCCCGCAGCATAGGCCAGAAGCCTTTCTTCGGAGGGATTGTGACCGCCGTTCATGACTGCCCCCCCTCGTCGTCTTCCAGCAGGGTGCGCAGTTTGATCATGGCCTTGCGAATTCGAGACTTTACGGTGCCCAGCGGCAGATCCAGCCGGCGGGCGATTTCGGAATGAGGATTGTCCTGGAAGAAGGCGAGACGAAGAACCTCCATCTGGTCTTTCGTCAGCCGCTCCATGGCCGATTTCAGCCGAGCGGCGTCCTCCGACGCCAGAAAGACCTGATCGGGCTGTTCCGGCTCGTCCTGAACCAGCTCAAGGTGCGGCATGGGGGTGCGGCGCGCGTCCTGGCGCAGCACGTCCAGGCGCCGGTTGCGTGCGATGGTGAAGATCCAGGTCGCCGCATGAGCCTTGGTGCTGTCGAACAGTTCGGCCTTGCGCCACACCGTCAGCATGGCGTCCTGAGCGAAGTCCTCGGCCGCGCCGGCGGGCGCGCCCGCCTTCATCAGATAGGCCTTCAGCCGAGGCGCGAAATGTTCGAACAGACGTGCGAAGGCCTCCCGGTCGCGCCGCATGGCCACCGCCTCGATCAGTCGATCATATTCGCCGCCCGTGGAGATCACCGGGGCGCGAATCTGTCGAAGCGTTGAAATCTGTCCATGCATTGAACCTAGTACGGTTCCGGTCGAAGTCTGGATCATTTCATGATCCGCGAACCGGCCTGCGACGTATCGCCCCGAAAGAAACCCCGTCCGGAGCCTGTATGTCCTCTTTTCCCCCCGTCAGCGAGACCGGTCCGCGTCTTCGGATCGCCGTCGTGGGCTCGGGCATATCGGCCCTGTCGTGCGCCTGGCTGCTGTCGCGTCGCCATGAGGTGACGATCTACGAGCGCGACGACCGTTTGGGCGGCCATTCCAACACCGTCGATGTCCGCACCGCCGACGGGGAGACAGCGGTGGACACCGGCTTCATCGTCTTCAACGACGCCACCTACCCGAACCTGATCGCCCTGTTCGCCCATCTGGGGCTGGAGACGCGGGCCACCGACATGTCCTTCGCCGTATCCCTTGATCAGGGGCGGTTCGAATATGCAGCCCCGGCCCTGTTCGCCCAGCGCCGCAACATGCTGCGGCCCCGCTTCTGGTCGATGCTGAAGGAGATCCTGCGCTTCTATCGCTCCGCGCCCGACGGCATGGCCGCCCTGGCCGACAGCGACGTGACCCTGGGCCAGTATCTGAAGCGCGAGGGCTTCAGCGAAGCCTTCCGCGATGATCATCTGCTGCCGATGGCCGCCGCCATCTGGTCGTCACCGGCCCATACGTTGCTGGACTATCCGGCCGAGTCCTTCCTGCGGTTCTGCGGCAATCACGGCCTGCTGAAACTGGTGGGGCGCCCGCTGTGGCGCACGGTCGTCGGCGGCAGCCGGGTCTATGTCGAGGAACTGGCCCGCCAGATCGGCGACGGCGTGCGGCTGCGTCGAGGCGCGGCCCAGGTGCGGCGCGTCGACGGCGGCGTCCTGGTGCGGGACACGACCGGCGAGACGGAACGGTTCGACCACGTCGTCATCGGCGCCCATGCGGATCAGGCCCTGGCCCTGCTGGCCGAACCCACGGCCCAGGAGCGCGAACTGCTGGGCGCGTTCAGATACAGCCGCAACCTGACCATATTGCACACCGACCCCGGCCTGATGCCCCGGCGCCGCCGGGCCTGGGCCTCGTGGAACTATATCGGCGCAGAGGGCGGCCTGTGCGTCACCTACTGGATGAACCGGTTGCAGGGCCTGCCGGGCCAGGACCTGTTCGTGACCTTGAACCCGCCCCGCCCGCCGGCGCCCGGAACCCTGTTGCGCAGCGAGCTCTACGAACACCCGATCTTCGACCCCGCCGCCATGAAGGCCCAGAAGTCGCTGTGGAGCCTGCAGGGCCAGGGCGGGGTCTGGTTCTGCGGCGCCCATTTCGGGGCCGGCTTTCACGAGGACGGACTGCAGTCAGGCCTCGCCGTGGCCGAACAACTGGGCGGCGTCCGACGCCCCTGGACGGTCGAGAACGAGAGCGGCCGCATCCACGTCACCCCGCCCCCGTCCGAACTGGAGCGGGCGGCGTGACCCAGGCCTCGGCCCTCTACCGCGGCGGGGTCTTTCACAGCCGCCTGAGGCCGAAACAGCACCGGCTGAACTATCGCGTCTTCTGGCTGATGCTCGATCTCGACGAGATCGACGCCCTGGACGCCCACCTCAGGGTCTTCTCACGCGGCCGGTTCAACCTGCTGTCCTTCCACGAGCGGGATCACGGCGACGGTTCCGGCATGCCGCTGCGAAGCCAGATCGAGGCGCGGCTGGCCGAGGTCGGGGTGGATATCGGCGCGGGCGCCGTCCGCCTGCTGACCATGCCCAGGGTGCTGGGCTTCGTCTTCAACCCGATCAGCCTCTATTACTGCCATCACGAAGACGGTCGGCTGGCGGCCATGATCTATGAGGTCACCAGCACCTTCCGCGAGCGTCGGTCCTATGTCCTGCCCGTCATGGCGACCGACGCCGACGCCGGCCGTTTTCGACAGCAGACCGCCAAGAGCCTGTATGTATCGCCCTTCATGCACATGGACATGCGCTACGACTTCAAGGGAAGGCCGCCGGGCGAGACCCTGGCCCTGGCCATCGACGGATCGGACGCCACGGGCCTGCTGATCGCCACCACCATGACCGGCCGACGCCGTCCGCTGACCGACCGCGCCCTGATCGCCGCCGCCCTTTCCATGCCGCTGCTGACGCTGAAAGTGGTGGCCGCCATCCACTGGGAAGCGCTGAAACTCTGGCTGAAGCGCGTGCCCCTGACCCGCAAGCCGGACGCCGGTCCCGGCGTGCTGGTCCTGCGCGCAGAGGCTAAAGACGGCCATCGCCGTGTGTCCCATGCTCGGCCGTTCGAGGCAGAGGCCAAGCGTCAGCGACAACCCTCCCCTTAAGAGATCATTGTTTTTTCTGGATCATCATCTTGGCGATGTCTACCAAAGTAACCATCGAAGAAGGTCTGAAGCGGGTCGTCGTGACCGTGTTGCCCAGGCCTCAGACCGTGACCGTGGCCGACACGGTATTGCGCCAACTCGCACGGCGGCCGGAGCTGGGAGGCTGGGACTGGATACTGGATATCCGGGCGCCCCACGAGAAGGCCACTCCCGAAGAACTCGACCTGATCGCCGCCGCCTTCAACGCCGCGCACAGCAAGCAGAGCTATACGATCTTCATCAGCGACGATCCCATCGCCTTCGAACGTTGCCGGATCATGGACGTCAAATTCCACGACCGACGTCATCTCGTCGCAAAGGACATGGAAGCGGCCCAAGCGCTCATTCCCCGAACCATGCCGACAGTTTTCTAGTCGATACGCCGCAGATCCGCGTGGAAGCGATCCGGTGACCGTCTACGACCGCTGGATAGCGGTTTCCTCAACGCTTTGAATGTCTTGGGAAGGAATGGTGGACGCGACAGGGATTGAACCTGTGACCCCCTCGATGTCAACGAGGTGCTCTCCCGCTGAGCTACGCATCCGCCGTAGGCCCCAGGAGGTCGCCCCGGGGTGGGAGGCGGTCGTATAGCGAAACGACCCGCCGGCATCAAGACGATTTCACGGCAAGATCGAGATTTCTCGAAAACGCCGTTCAATCCAAAACTCAGGCCGCGACCATCCGTTCGACCTCGTTGACCAGGTCGCGAAGATGGACCGGCTTGGACAGGACCTTGGCCTGGGGCGAGGCCTGGGCGGCGGTCAGGGCGACGGCGGCGAAACCGGTGATGAACATGATGCGCAGGCCCGGCTGGCGGGCGGCGGCGACGCGGGCCACCTCGATCCCGTCGGCGCCCGGCATGACGATGTCGGTCAGCAGCAGGTCGTAGGGACCGTGCTCGAGGGCGTCGATGGCGTCGTCGCCGTTCTCGCAATCGATGACCTGGTGGCCCGCCCGCTCCAGCGCGCGGGTCAGAAAGCCCCGCAGCGAACTGTCGTCTTCGGCCAGGAGGATACGCGCCATTTCGAGAAGGTCCCTTGAGTACAGACCGGCAAGGCTAGGCCGACAACGGTAAACCGGCGATGAAATTCGTCGGCGGGCCGCCTTCCTTCCACAAGGAAAAACCCGCTATGCGAGGATCATGACCACGGACGGGGCCAGTTTCGCCATCACCCTGCCGCCCGCCGCGGCGCCGCCTACGGCCCTGGTGTTCGCCTCGCCCCATTCCGGCGACGTCTATCCTGACGACATGGGCGCGGGCGCCGGTCTGGCCCGGTCCAGCCTGAAAAGCGCCGAGGACGCCCTGGTCGGGACCCTGGTGCGTCAGGGCCCGGCGTGCGGGGCGCCGCTGATCGAGGCGAGGATCGGCCGGGCCTATCTGGACCTGAACCGCGACCCGGCCGAACTGGACCCCGACCTGATCGCCGACGTCGATGGCCCGGTCGGGGCCAAGACCCGCGCCGGCTACGGCGTCATTCCACGCCTGTCGGGCGACGGCCTGCCGCTCTACGACCGCCGTCTGTCGATGGCCGAGGCGCAGGCGCGTATCCGCAACGCCCACACCCCCTATCACGCGGCCCTGGCGGGATTGATGCAAGAGACCCGCGCGCGGCACGGCAGGGCGGTGCTGATCGACTGGCATTCGATGCCGACGCGGGCCGTGGGGGCCGAGGTGGTGCTGGGCGACCGGCACGGATCCTCGTGTCAGACGCGGCTGACGCGGCGGCTGCGCGACCTGTTCGAAGGGCTGGGCTGGCGGGTGGCCCTGAACCATCCCTATGCCGGCGGCTGGTCGACCCAGACCTGGGGCCGGCCCCAGGACGGATACGGCGCGATCCAGGTCGAACTGAGCCGCAAACTCTATCTCGACGAGGCGAGTCAGACGCCCAACGCGGCCCTTGCAACGACCCGAAAGGCGCTGGATCGCGTCATCGCCGCCCTGTGCGCCGAGGCCTGGACGGACTGAATTACGAGAGTGATCGACGATAAGTCAAAAAAAAGCCGCGCCCGGAGGCGCGGCATATAAAGTCTATAGGGAGGAAACGCCCAGGAAGGGCAAGACGCCCGAAGGCGTCGAAGGTCAATCTAGGTTGCGATGCACAATCGGTCAACCCTTTTGAGGGCTGTCCGGGGTCACGGGATGTTACGCAATTGCGGCATCCGCCGCCCCATTTCGCCGCTGGGGCGAGACCGTGGTCGCTCCGCCCCCTGACGCAAATGCAAAATAACCGTCATTCACCTAGCAGGCGGCGCGCGATGCGAATGGCGCGTGCGGCGGGCGAGGCTTCTTGGCGATAGATCAGCAGGCCGAAGGACGAGGCCACGCCCAGGGCCAGCCACAGCGGCCCGAACAGCCAGGCGGCGGCCGCCAGGGCGAAATAATAGCCCCTGACCCCCTGGCTGAACGAACTGAGCGCCGGGTTCAATAGTTCGGCGGCCGCTTCCCCGAAGGCTTTGCGGTCAGTCTTGTGATGAAGCTCCGGCGCCGAACCGATCAGGGCCAGGGTGTAGTTCATCTGGCGCAGGGCCCAGATGAAATCGAGAAAACCGCGCGTCAGGCAGATCAGCACCAGGGCCAGCTTGGCCTCCAGGATCTTGATCGGCACATTGTCCGCCCCGACCGCGGCGAACCCCTCCAGCTTGCTCTCGCCCCCGAACAAGATGCCCCCCACGGCCGCGATCAGCAGCAGATTGGTCGAGGCGAAGAAGGAGGCGGAGTTGATCGAATGGCCCATCAGCTGGCTGTCGACCAGCCGGATCTCCCTGTGGGTCATGGAGGCCATCCACACCTTGCGGACATGGGCCATGTCGTCGTTCAGCGACCCGCCGTGGCGACCGACGAACTTCAGGATCGGCCCATAGCCGAGCCAGCATATGAAGAAGAGCGCCAGCGCGGCCCAATCAACCCAGGTCATCGGGAGAAATGAACCCAGTCCGGGCCGGGGCGCAAGACCATCGACGCACGTCGCGCTTGCCGAGGCGGCGCGGCCGTCCTATCACCCATCGCCTCACAGAATTTCGCAGCGCAGCAAAGATCCGCCATGAACCTCGACGCCATTCCGGTCGGCCCGAACGCTCCCTGGGACATCAACGTCGTCATCGAGATCCCGCAGGGCGGCCTGCCGGTGAAATACGAGATGGACAAGGAGTCCGGCGCCCTGTTCGTCGACCGCTTCCTGCACACCGCCATGTATTATCCGGGCAACTACGGTTTCGTGCCGCACACCCTGTCGGACGACGGCGACCCCTGCGACGTGATCGTGCTGAACCCGACCCCGGTGGTGCCGGGTTGCGTCATCCGCTCGCGTCCCATCGGCGTGCTGATGATGGTCGACGAGGCCGGCGGCGACGAGAAGATCCTGGCCGTGCCGGTCGACAAGCTGAACCCCTATTACACCGACGTCGCCAGCTATCGTCAGCTGCCGGCCATCCTGATCGAGCAGATCGAACACTTCTTCACCCACTACAAGGACCTGGAGAAGGGCAAGTCGGTCACGGTCAAGGGCTGGGGCGACGCCGGCGAGGCCGCCGAAATGATCGCCAAGGGCATGCAGGCCCACCAGGACAAGCTGGCCGCCAAGAAGGCCGGCAAGGCCGCCTGATCTAAGGCGCCACATCGCGGAACGCATCAAGGCGTCCTCCCGTCCGGAGGGCGCCTTTTTGCTGCTTAGCGCCCTCCAGGTCGTAATCTTCTCCTTGGGCAAAGCTGGCGGCCTATGGGCTAGGAACGCCGGACTGACGCGCCCCGGTGTGACGCTGCCAAACATCTGTCTCCTCCCGCCGCTTGGCGATGGGACGTAGCCCGGATACGGTGTGGACATTTTACTTAAGCTATCCCGTCTAGGTTGTC
Source organism: Brevundimonas sp. (assembly GCF_013912065.1). Lineage (GTDB taxonomy): Bacteria > Pseudomonadota > Alphaproteobacteria > Caulobacterales > Caulobacteraceae > Brevundimonas. Next base: position 5,615 of record NZ_JACESA010000020.1, on the reverse strand, counting down.
TTTCGCCCTGACTGACGGCCGCATTGCCGCAGCGCCACGCTTTGATGCTCTAGCGTATCAACTCCGTAAAATTTGACAGTAGACAGCGTGACAACCTGACTATCGATCGATAAAGCTCAGGTTGTAGCAGGGGATGGGGTTCATCGGTGGCGATCAATATTTCTTCGAATTTCATTATCGAGCGTGATGAGGTCTACACCAGCAACTCGGGACCTGCATTCGAAGCTTACGGATTGAGCTCCATCGAGTTCACCAATTATGGCACGATTCGCGCAACTGGCGCGGGCGCCATGGGCTTTTACTCCTATGTTTCCTCTGGGTCGCTCCACAACGCCGGGCTCATCGAGGTCCAGGGCACCGAAACCGCTTACGGCTTCTATTCGCCTCAGTGGATGGCGGCGATCAAAAATAGCGGCCAGATTACGGTCAGCGGAACCACAGCCTACGGTGTTTATACCTGGTCTCCAGGTCAGGTTTTCGATAATTCAGGCACTCTGACCGTTACGGCGACCGGTAACGCCACAGGCATGTATCTCGTGAATGGCGGTAAGGTCAGCAATACAGGGCTAGTCACAGTTCAAGGCGGCACATCGGCGGCTGGTGTTTATATCGACCGCTTCGAGGGCTATACTTTCGAAAATAAAGGCGACATCATCGTCAGCGCTTCGTCTGGCCAAAGCTTCGGCTTGGTCGTGTCCGGTCTGGCCCAAGCCGTCACCGCTCCGAACATCATCAACCGTGGCGTCATTACAGCCGACGTCGCCATCTACGGCCGTGATGGCGGTTATTCTCCATCACAGCCTACAATTGAGAATATCGCCAACTACGGCGTGGTGAACGGCTATGTCATCCTTGGCGCTGGGGCTGATGTGCTGCGCAACTACAACGTTATCAACGGCGACGTGGATATGGGTACGGGCGCCGACTTCGTCGATCTGACCGGCGGCTGGATCAACGGCATCGTCGACTTGGGCGAGGACGACGACACCGCCCTGGGGTCGGCGGGTAGCGACGTCTTCTTTGGCTATCTTGGGCGCGACACGATCCGAGGCGCGGGCGGTGATGATCTCATTGATGGCGAGCAGGGTAACGACGCCCTGTTCGGAGGCGACGGGGATGATGAGATCTATGGGGGGTCCGGTTCAGACGCGATCTCCGGCGACAACGGTGATGATGCGATCGAGGGCGGCACCGGCGACGACATCATCGACGGCGGGTCTGGGGCAGATACCGCATTCTATGCCGGCGCGTTCAGTGATTTCACAATCACGACCGTCAACGGGGTGACGACAGTCACCAGCAGCGCGACAGGAAGCGACACGCTGAGGAACGTAGAGTGGCTTCAGTTCGCTGACCGGCTCGTCCAGCTCAGTGACGCGGCGCCCGCGATTGTTGGAACGGCCGCAGACGAAATTCTCAGGGGCACGGCCAGCGCAGAAACTCTCTACGGCCTCGGGGGTAATGACGCGCTCTACGGCGAGGCTGGCGACGACCGGCTAGAAGGCGGCGACGGCGACGATCGTCTCGAGGGCGCGGCGGGTGACGACATCCTAGATGGTGGCGCGGGTTATGACACCGCTGTTATCTCGGCGCTCCGCACCGCGGCGACCGTCAGTTATGTGGGAACCAGCGTCGTGGTGGTCTCGGCCGGAGGCCGCGACACCCTTACGAATGTTGAGGCCGTGTCGTTCAGCGACGGTGTCTATGACATCGTCAACGGGGCGTTGTCCGCCCAATCGCGGCAGACCGTCACCGGAACAGCCGGCACAGACGTCCTGAAGGGGGCGGGTTCAAACGATATTCTCACCGGCCTTGCGGGCAAAGACACTCTTACTGGCGGGGGTGGTTCGGATGTTTTGGACGGTGGGGAAGGGGTAGATACGGCGGTCTATGGCGGGGCGCGGCGTCAGTATGCGGCTTCGCACACGGCGGTGTCAGGCGGGCCGGAGGGCGGAACCGACACCTTGGTCTCCGTCGAAACTCTGAAATTTCTCGACGGCTCAATCACCTACGACGAGAACAGCGTCGCTGCCGAAATCCTGCGCATCTATGACGCCACCTTGGATCGCGGGCCGGACGCGTTTGGGCTGGACGGCTGGCTGCAGGCGCGGGCGGCCGGAACGACCCTTGCCCAAATGGCCAACAGCTTCGTGAACTCAGATGAGTTCAAGGCCCGCTACGGGGCGCTGGACGACGACGCCTTCGTCTCGTTGCTGTATAACTTCTGCCTGGACCGCAACGTCGATCCCCTGGGGCTGAAATCCTACACCGACCTGCTCAAGAGCGGGGCCTGGAGCCGCGGCGACGTGGTGCTGTCTCTATCGGAGAGCGTGGAACACCGTCAGTTGACGGCCCCGCAACTGGCTCAGGGTCTGTGGGTCGCGGATCAGACGACTCTGATCATCGCACGTCTGTACGACGCCACTTTTGACCGCCTGCCGGACCTGTTCGGCCTCGACGCCTGGCGTCAGGAGATCGCCGCAGGCAGGTCGCTCAATAGCATGGCCGCCGCCTTCGCCAGTTCGGTGGAGTTTCAGGACCGCTATGGGGCCCTGAACAACGCAGACTTCGTCAAGCTGATCTACACCTACAGTCTGGACCGCAATGTCGATCCGCTGGGCCTGAAATCCTACACCGACCTGCTCGACAGCGGCCAGTGGAGCCGGGCCGATGTCCTGCTGTCCCTGTCCGAGAGCACCGAACACAAGCAGCTAACCGCACCCCTGTGGTACAATGGCGTCCATTATCAGGGCTATCTTGCGTCGTCTGCCGCCGCTGAGCCCGCCGAAAAGGTCGGAGCTCCGCTGACGCTCCAGGCTCGCGACATTGATCCTGCGGTAGCCCGCAGTGGGCCGATGGAGGCCAATCTTGATCGAGCATTCTTCATAGAGGGCGGCTCGCCAGTGATGCTGGATCACGCGGCCGATACGTTTGTAATGCCTGCGGCATTTGACGGCGGAGCTTTCAGATCCCCCGACGGGATCACGTTCGAACCGTTTGGAACTGAAGAGCCAGTGCTAAACATACCGGCTGATCCGGTTGACCAGGGCTTTGACCTCCCGGTCACCTCCGACCCGATCCTTGTCGAAGGTTTGCCGATGTGGATCAAAGCCCATCACATCGATCCGTGGGTGTAATGATCCTGGGTGGTCATTTGTGAGTCTATTCTCGTCCCGGAACGGCCGGTCGGCCCCGCCCCCTCCCGCTCCGCTTCCCGACGCCCTATCTCCACCCCATGACTGACCTCTCCCCCCGCGAAATCGTTTCCGAACTCGATCGCTATATCGTCGGCCAGGACGACGCCAAGCGCGCCGTGGCCGTGGCCCTGCGCAATCGCTGGCGTCGCAAGCGCGTACCCGAGGATCTGCGTGACGAGGTGACGCCCAAGAACATCCTGATGATCGGCCCCACGGGCGTCGGCAAGACCGAGATCGCCCGGCGGCTGGCCAAGCTGGCCGGCTCTCCCTTCCTGAAGGTCGAGGCGACCAAGTTCACTGAGGTCGGCTATGTCGGCCGCGACGTGGACCAGATCATGCGCGACCTGGTCGAGAGCGCCATCGCCATGGTGCGCGACCGCCGGCGCGGCGAGGTGCGGGCGCGGGCAGAGGGCGCGGCCGAGGACCGGATTCTGGACGCCCTGGTCGGGCCCGGGGCCGGGCCGACGACGCGCGACAGCTTCAGGAAGAAGCTGCGGGCCGGCGAACTGGACGACAAGGAGATCGAGATCGCCCTGGCCGACACCGCCTCGCCGATCCAGGGGCTGGACCTGCCGGGCGGCGGCAATGTCGGCCTGCTGAACCTGTCGGAGATGCTGGGCAAGATGGGCGGCGGGCGGACCAAGACGGTCAAGCTGACGGTTCGCGACGCCACCACGCCCCTGATCGCCGAGGAGGGCGACAAGCTGCTGGACCAGGACAGCCTGACCAAGGAGGCCATGCTGCTGGCCGAGAACGAGGGCATCGTCTTCTTGGACGAGATCGACAAGGTCGCGGCCCGCCAGGGGGCGTCCGGCGCCGACGTGTCGCGCGAGGGGGTGCAGCGCGACCTGCTGCCGCTGATCGAGGGCACCACTGTCTCGACCAAATACGGGCCGGTGAAGACCGACCATGTGCTGTTCATCGCCTCGGGCGCCTTCCACGTCGCCAAGCCGTCGGACCTGCTGCCCGAGCTTCAGGGCCGGCTGCCGATCCGGGTCGAGCTGAAGGCCCTGACGCGCGACGATTTCAAACGCATCCTGACCGAGCCCGAGGCCAATCTGATCCGTCAGAACCAGGCCCTTCTGGCCACCGAGGACGTGACCCTGGTCTTCACCGACGATGCGGTCGAGGCCATGGCCGATGCGGCGGTGGCGGCCAACTCGGCCGTCGAGAACATCGGCGCGCGGCGGCTTCAGACCGTGCTGGAGAGGGTGCTGGAGGAGACCAGTTTCAAGGCCTCGGACCTGGCGGGCCAGACGGTGTCCTTCGACGCCGCAGCGGTGCGCGACAAGCTGGACGCCCTGACCAAGGACGTGGACCTGAGCCGGTTCATTCTGTAGCCGCCTGATCGCGTTCGCGGCGGTTGCGACGGCGCATCAGGGCGTCGGCGACCGCCTCGGCGTGGCGTTGGGTGAAGGCCAGGGCGGCCGGGTTGCCGCGCCGGGCGCCGATGCTGTCGGCCACCTGGGCCCCGCGTTCGCCGATCGGCATGGCCCGGCCCGTGGTGGTGTCGACGGCGGTCTGGTGCTCGATCTCGGCGTTCAGCTCCGCGCCCATCAGGATCACCTGCACCGACAGCCAGGTCCACAGCAGGAAGCCCATGATGGCCGCCAGCGGGCCGTAGCTGTCTGTGCGGACGAAGTTGGTCAGGTACCAGCTGAAGACGAAGGAGACCGTCAGGCTGAGCACCGCCGCGAAGATCGCCCCCGGCGTCAGCCAGCGCCAGCGCGCCTTCTGCCGGCATGGACCGAAACGGTAGATCAGGGTCAGGGCCGCCACATAGCCGACCAGAAGCAGGGGCCAGCGCAGCAGGGCCAACAGACCCCACTCCTCTTGCAGGCCGAACAGCCGCACCACCACCGGCACCCCGACGACCAGCAACGAGGTCAGCAGCAGGGCGGCCAGGGCGCCGACGGTGAAGCCCATGCACAGCAGGTTGTAGCGGACGATATTGCGCCGCTCGACCTCGTGATAGGCGATGTTCAGCCCGTAGAAGAGCACCTTGACCGCGCCATTGGCGGTCCAGAGCGACAGGGCCAGGGTCCAGATCAGGGTGAAGGTCAGCTGGCCGCTGGAGTTCTCGGCCAGCCGCTGCATCTCGCCGCCCAGGAACTGGGCGATGCTGTCCGGCATGACCCCGTAAAGAAGCTGCAGCCGACTCCAGGCGTCGGCCGGATCGGCGAACAGGCCGTACAGGGTCACGAAACTACCCAGGAGCGGGAACAGCGACAGAAGGGTGAAGAAGGTCACGCCCCCGGCGACGAAACCGACCCGGTCGCCGAAATACGACCCGCCGGTGCGCCAAAGGATGTCGGTCCAGCCCTTGCGAGGGATGTGTTCGGGGCGGGCGGCCAGTCGGCCCCGGCCCGGCTCCTTGGTCTCATAGTCCTGGGGCGTGGGTGGCGCGGGGGGCGTGGG
>NZ_JACESA010000002.1 GCF_013912065.1 Brevundimonas sp. | reverse complement strand
GGGCTCGGCTTCAGCGGAAGACAGGACGACGGGGCGCCCGGCGCCGACTTAACGAAGAACAGCCCGTCAAACGCAGATCGAACTCTGGCGAGCGCCGCCGCATGACGAGAGTCCGCGCACCATTTGATGGAAGACAATTCTGATTATCGCTGCATGTTGTAAGGGACGGGAAGTCGCCAAAGTGATCGACCGGAGGGTCGATCTCGATGACCGAAGCCGACCCGAGCAGCCAACTTGTCCCTCACCCATTCGCACGCCCAAGATTCGCCTTGGCTATTGATTGGGTGGAGCGGCTTGATGTCTTCTCTTCCAGGGCCGGGTTCCGCCTCTGCGCGCCGCGCAACCTCAACAGAGCCGTTTCGACGGCCGGATACTGAATAGCCATGACCCGCATCCTCTATTTTGGCCGCGTCGCTGAAAAGCTGGGCACAGAAGGCGCCCTAGAGCTGCCGGCCGAAGGTTTGACCGTACGTGAGATAAGACGTCGCCTCGCCGATCAGGACGAGGTCGCCGCCGACGCCCTGATACGCTCCGACGTGCGCGCCTCGGTGGATCAGGTCATCGCCGGCGAGGACGCCTTGGCTCTACCGGACCAAGAGATCGCCTTCTTCTCCATCTTTTCGGGAGGATGAGGTGGCCTTGGACGTTAGACTGGTCTTCGGCCCCTTGTCTCCGGCGGCCGAGCTGGAGGCGTTCTTGGCCGGTCGGACGGGCGATGGCGCAGTGGTGACCTTCACCGGCCTCGCGCGCGGGACGTCCGGGGACGGATCGACCGTCGCCGCCCTGACGCTGGACCATTACCCCGGCATGACCGAGCGCTCTATGCGCGACATCGCCGAAACCGCCGCGGCGCGATTTCAGGTCGAGGACCTGATCGTGGCGCATCGCTGCGGTGAGATCACGCCGGGAGAAACCATTGTTTTCGTCGCCACCGCGTCGCCGCACCGGCGCACGGCCTTCAAGGCGGCGGACTATCTGATGGACAGGCTCAAGACCGAGGCCGCATTCTGGAAGCGCGAGACCGGCCCCGCCGGCGCGCGCTGGATCGAGCCCGTGGACGAAGATCGCGCCGCCCTGGCGCGCTGGAAGGACAAGACCCCCTGATGGCCGGAAGAATCGATGAAACTCTGCCGTTTCACCCCCTGAACATCGCGGTTCTGACCATATCGGACACCCGCGACGAAACCACGGACACCTCCGGCGGCCTCTTGGTCGAACGGCTGACCGGTGCGGGCCATAGGCTGGCCGGGAAGGCGATCGTCCACGACGATGTCGATGCGATCCGAGACCAGCTGAAGGTCTGGATCTCTGGCCCCGAGGTGGACGTCGTCCTGACGACGGGCGGCACCGGCTTTTCGCCGCGTGACGTGACCCCGGAAGCCGTCAAGCCGCTGTTCCGACGCGAGATGGAAGGGTTTTCCGTGGTGTTCCACCTGGCCAGTCTGCGGACGGTCGGCGTGGCGACGCTGCAGTCGCGCGCTCTGGCGGGTCAGGCCGAGGACACCTTCGTCTTCTGCGTGCCCGGCTCCACCGGCGCCTGTCGCGACGCCTGGGATCTCGTGCTGGCCGAGGAACTGGACAGCCGCTTCCGCCCCTGCTCCCTCGTCGGCCAAATTCCGCGCTTCCGGGGCATCTGCCCATGAGCGGCCTGACCCATCTGGACGCCGCAGGCCGGGTGCACATGGTCGATGTCGGAGACAAGGCTGTAACGGCGCGACGCGCCGTGGCCGAAGGGCGGGTCTTCTGTGCGCCGGCCACCCTCGCCCTGGTGCGCGACGACAAGGCGCCCAAGGGCGCCGTCATCACCACTGCGGAACTGGCGGGGATCATGGGCGCCAAACGTACGGCCGATCTGATCCCGCTGTGCCATCCGTTGAGCCTGGACAAGGTGTCGGTGAAGGTGGCGGTCGACGACGATCTTCCCGGCTTTGTCGTCACGGCGGAGGCCCGTGTCAGCGGCTCCACGGGGGTTGAGATGGAGGCCCTGACCGCCGTCTCGGTGGCCTGCCTCACCCTTTACGACATGCTGAAGGCCGCCGACCGCGGCATGATTATCAGCCAGGTGAGGCTCTTGTCCAAGTCCGGCGGACGCTCGGGCGATTGGACCGTCGAGGAGGACAGCGCCGCGTGACGGATTTCGATACGGCCCTGGCCCGCCTCCTAGCCCAGGCGAATCCGCTCGGTTCCGAAGTCGTCGCGCTCGAAGCGGCGAGCGGACGCGTGCTGGCGACCGATCTCAAGGCGCGTGGCGCCGCGCCGCGGACGGCGGTCTCGGCCATGGACGGCTATGCCGTTCGCGACGTCGATCTGTCGATCCTGCCGGCGCGCTTGCCGATCGCCTCGGTGGCCTTCGCAGGGCGCGGCGACCTTCCCGTCCTGCCGTCAAAGACCTGCGTGCGGGTGTTCACGGGAGGCCCTGTGCCGACCGGAGCCGACCGCGTCGTGGTCCAGGAGGAAGTCGGCCGCGACGGCGAACTGCCCCTATTTGCGACGGCGCCGGGACCAGGACGTCACATCCGGGCCGCCGGTTCTGATTTCGAAGCCGGCGACGTGCTGCTGGCGGCGGGGACCCGGCTCGGCTACCGCGCCCTGGTGGCCGCCGCCGCCGCCGATGTCGCCGCCCTTTCCGTCGTGCGCCAACCCCGGATCGTCATTCTGAGCACCGGCGATGAACTGGCGGCGCCGGGCCAGTCTCTGGAGACAGCCGGCAGTATTCCCGAAAGCGTGTCGTTCGGCGTCGCCGCTCTGGTTGAAGCCAGCGGCGGCCAGGTCCTGGACCGCCGTCGTCTGGCCGACGCCCCCGACCAGCTCAAGGCCGCCGCCCGTCTTGCCCTGGATACGGCCGACGTGGTCGTGGTCACAGGCGGGGCCTCGGTGGGCGACAAGGACTACGCTCGTTCGATGTTCGCCGGATTCGGCCTGGACCTGATTTTTTCCAAGGTGGCCATGAAGCCAGGCAAGCCGGTCTGGTTCGGACGCGCCGGTCGCGAACTGGTCATGGGCCTCCCAGGCAATCCGACATCCGCCATGGTCACGGCGCGTCTGTTTCTGGCGCCCTTGATCGCGGGCCTCGCGGGCCGCGATCCGGCCGAACGGCTGGCCTGGCGGGACATGATCCTGACCGAAGCCCTCAAGCCTTGCGGCGACCGCGAGACCTTTGAACGGGGGCGTCGCGACGGCGCTGGCGTCGCCGGGCTCAAGGTCCAGGATTCGGCGACCCAGAAGGCGCTGGCCGGCGCCGACCTCCTGATCCGCCGGCGCCCAGGCGCGCCAGGCCTGGCCCCCGGCGACATGGTCTCGGTTCTGGACTTCTGAAGCCTAGGAAAAGCGCGGAAACAGCAGGTTGTTCTCCAGATGGACGTGGACCCGCAGGTCCGCGTCCAGCTTCCGACAACCGACATAGAGCGCGCGCCAGGAGCCACAGGCGTCGGCGGGCGGAGCAAAGTCGCCCGTCAGATCGGCCATGAGATCGAGGGCGTCGATCAACTCAACATGATCCTGGAGCATTCGAGCGATGGGCTGGTGCAAGCTCGGCTCCCCGCCGTTGAGCATGATGGGAAACAGAATCGCCTCCTCCTTGTGCTGATGGTCCTCAAGGTCCTCGAACATGCGCGACAGCAGGTCGTGCAAGCCGCGTGGACAGTCGCAGCGATCCTTATGCGTCGCTTCGACGCGGCGCGCGGTGTCAATGAGACCCGGAAACTCGAGGCGATGGACCTTGTGGTAGCGCTCGATGATGTGGGCGATCAGCGCTGCGGGTTCGGTCGGATAGGGCTCGGCCTGGCGTGCGGTGGCGGATAGTTCGGCTTGGAGCTCAGCGAGATTCAGACGACGCGCCTCCGCCGCCTGGGCCAGGGTCGCCTCCCCTTTGGAGCAGAAATCGATCTTGTGGCGCAGCAGGACGTCGCAAGCGCCCGGAAGAGAGGCGGCGAGCGAGGCGATGGATTGATGTCGAAGAGCCATGCGGCGAAGGGTCCCTTTTTGCGCCCCGGCCTGGGGTTTCGCTCCTTCTAGGCCGCTGAGGCCGCGCTCGGCTTGATCGGCGTCAAGGGCGATGCTGACGCTCGTCGGCGCCTGCGACATGCCGCAGCCTGTTCCGCACGCCGCAGGGAATCACCGAGTCTGAGCGCCACGTTTTGACAGGGTGCAGCTATGGCGTTCGACAGTCCCTTGGCCGGAGAAATCTGGAACAGCAAATATCGCTTCCGCCCGCACGAGGGGACGGGAGACGCCACCGTCGAAGCCACATGGGACCGGGTGGCGGCCGCCCTGGCCGAAGCGGAGCCGACCAAGACCCGGGCGCGATGGCGGGCCCGGTTCCGCGAGACGCTGGACGCCTACCGGTTCCTGCCCGCTGGACGAATCCTCGCCGGCGCCGGCACAGGTCGCGCCGTGACCTTGTTCAACTGTTTCGTCATGGGCGTCGTCCCGGACGATCTGGACGGCATCTTCCAGCATCTGCGCGAAGCCGCCGTCACCCTGCAGCAGGGCGGCGGCGTCGGCATGGACTTTTCCACAGTTCGCCCCTCCGGCGCTCTCGTGCGAGGGGTCGGCGCGGAGGCTTCGGGTCCGCTCAGTTTCATGGACGTGTGGGATTCGATGTGCCGCACCATCATGTCCGCCGGTCAGAGGCGCGGGGCGATGATGGGCTGTTTGCGCATCGACCATCCGGACATCGAGGCCTTCATCGACGCCAAACGCGACGCGGTCCGCTTCAGGAATTTCAATCTCTCGGTTCTGGTTCCCGACGCCTTCATGGCCGCGCTGGACGCGGATGCGGACTGGCCCCTGGTGTTCGACGGCGAAATCCGACGCACGGTCCGCGCCACGGATCTCTGGACCCGACTGATGCAGGCCACTTATGACGCGGCGGAACCGGGCGTGATCTTCATCGACCGGGTCAATGCCGCGAACAATTTGGCGCATTGCGAAGTCATCGCGGCCAGCAATCCCTGCGGCGAACAGATGTTGCCGCCTTATGGAGCCTGTCTTCTCGGGTCGATCAATCTGGCCCGCCTCGTCTCGGCGCCTTTCGAGCCCGATGCGGCCCTGGACGAACAGGAGTTGGCCGGGCTCACCCGCACTGCCGTGCGGATGTTGGACAATGTCATCGACATTTCCCGTTTTCCCCTGCCCGCCCAGGAGGCCGAAGCCCGCGCCAAACGCCGGCTTGGCCTCGGCGTGACCGGCCTAGCCGACGCCCTGATCTTCTGCGGCGCCCGCTATGGAGAAGACCGCGCCGTCGCCCTGACCGGGCGGTGGCTGGGCCTGATCCGGCGAGAAGCCTATCGCGCCTCGGCTGAACTGGCGGCCGAAAAGGGCGCCTTCCCCCTCTATGACCCCGCGATGCTGCAGCGGCCCAATCTCGCAAGTCTGGATGCGGAGACTCGGGAACTGATCGGGCTTCACGGCCTGCGCAACGGCTGTCTGACCTCGATCGCGCCGACGGGCACCACCTCCCTCCTGGCCGGCAATGTCTCGTCCGGCATCGAGCCCGTGTTTGCTTTCGCCTATACGCGCAAAGTCCTGCAGCCCGACGGGACGCGACGTGAGGAGGCCGTCGAAGACTACGCCCTGGCCTTATGGAAGACGCTCAAAGGCCCTGACGCGCCGCTCGACAGCGCGCCCGGCGACGCCTTCGTCAGCGCCCAGACCCTGACCCCGGAGCATCACCTGAGGATGCAGTCGGCGGCGCAGGCGCAGATCGACAGCTCGATCTCGAAGACGATCAACTGCCCGGAAAACATCGACTTCTCGGCGTTTTCGGATGTCTATCGTCAAGGCTATCGGATGGGTTGCAAGGGGCTGACCACCTATCGCCCCAACGCCATCACCGGTTCGGTGCTCAGCGTCGAGGCGCCGGCCTCCGTTCCGGCGGCGGCTCCGTCGTCCGACGTCGATCCTCTGACGCCGCGCCCCGGTCGGCTCGAAGGCGCGACCTACAAGATCCGCTGGCCGCTGGACGCCCACGCCGTCTACGTCACCATCAATGACGCGGACCCCGATGACGAAGGGGCGCGGCGACCGTTCGAGATCTTCGTCAACTCCAAGAACATGGCGCACTACGCCTGGACCGTCGCCCTGACCCGGATGGTCTCGGCGGTCTTCCGGCGCGGCGGGGACGTCTCCTTTGTCGCCGAGGAGTTGAAGGCGGTGTTCGATCCCGGCGGCGGCGCCTGGATGGAAGGGCGCTACACGCCGTCGCTTCCCGCAGCGATCGGCGCAGTGATTGAGCGGCACCTTAGCCTCGCCGCCGAAAGCGGATGCGAGTCCGCCGAAGCCATCGAACCTCATCCCGTTTCCTCAGCGCCCGGGCCGGCGCCCTCGGCCTGCCCCCGCTGCGGCGCGCCAGGCCTGGTGCGCAAGGAGGGTTGCGACAGTTGTCTCGAGTGCGGCTATTCCAAATGCGGATGAGGGTCGGGGCTGGACCCGTCGTTCGGAGGCTGCGGTGAACACGGCCTCCGCGCTCCGGGCCTATCGGGGGCCGGCCGTCTTCAGCCTGGGTCTGCGCCCCTTCTTCCTGTTCGGCGCCCTGTGGTCGGCGGTGGCCGCGCCCCTCTGGCTTTACGCCTTTCTCGCCGGAGGTCCGGTCGGCCTCGGCTGGCACATCCATGAAATGCTGTTCGGCTATACGGGCGGCGTCGTGGCGGGGTTCCTGTTGACCGCCGTGCCCAACTGGACCGGCCGCCTGCCCGTCGTCGGCCGTCCGCTGGCCCAGTTGTTCGCCTTGTGGGCGGCGGGTCGGGCCGCCATGCTCGCCAAGGCCCTGGCCCCCAGCCTGGCCGACGCGGCCTGGCCCGGGATTATCGACAGCCTGTTCCTGTCGGTCATGGCAGGCTTGATCTGGCGAGAAGCGGCGGCGGGCAGAAACGGCCGCAACCTTCCTGTCGCCGTTATGGTCAGTCTCTTCGCCCTCGCCAATATCGGCTTCCACCTTGAGGCGGAGGCGGGCGGTGTCGCCTCCCTGTCCACCCGATTGGGGCTCGGAATCGTCGCCCTGCTCATCGCCGTGATCGGCGGCCGGATCACGCCCAGTTTCACCCGCAACTGGCAGATCAAACGCGACGGCCCGCTGCCCGCCGTCGCGGGTCGTTTTGACGCCGCAGCCCTGATCGTCACCGCTGTAGCCCTGACCGCCTGGTGCGTCAGTCCCGCGCATCCGGGGACCGGAGCGACGCTTCTGACGGCGGGGGGCCTGACGCTGTTGCGTCTGGGGCGATGGCGCGGTCACGCGACCCTGACCGAACCGCTCGTGTGGATCCTGCACCTCGGCTATCTGTGGCTTGCCGCGAGCCTGATCCTGATGGGTCTCTCGATCGCCGCGCCTCGCCTGATATCGCCGTCCGTCGGCGTGCACGCCCTGACGGCGGGGGCGGTCGGCGTCATGACCCTGGCCGTCATGACCCGCGCCAGCCGGGGCCATGCCGGACGGCCCCTGGTCGCCGGGCGAACCGAGGTCGCGATCTACGGACTGATCAACGCCGCCGCCCTGTCCCGCGTGGCGGGCGGACTGACGCCCAGCCTCTATCCGCTGCTGCTGACCGTCTCCGCCGCCCTTTGGTCGGCGGCCTTTTTCACATTCGTCTTCGCCTATGGGCCAATGCTGGCGACGCCGCGCCTGGCCCGACCGTGATCCCTGTCACGCGTAGCGCGCGGCGGCGGTCGCCTTGACCAGGGCGATCACGGGCAAGCCGGGCGTCAGATCGAGCTGGCGACAGGCCTGAGGCGTGACCAGGGCTTTCAGCGTGAGCCCGCCCGCCTCCAGCCGCGTCAGAACCCCGTCTCCTCGGGTTTCAAGGCTCGCCACCCGCATCGGCAGCCGGTTCTGGAAACTGGCGTCGATCGGGTCGGTCAGGGCCAGGGCCACGTCGCGCGCATCGACCACGATCCTCAGCCGCTCGCCCGGCGCGACATCCAGAAGCGGCGACAGGAAGGGGGTTCCGGCCAGGTCGATCCGCGTGGCGCAGCCGGCCGGGTCGTGCCCGCTCACCCGCCCGTCGAGGATGGACAGCGGCGCACTGAGCCCGGCGGCGGTCTCGGCCTCCGGCCGGTCGAAAGCCTGGTCCGGGGGCTCGGCGCCCACGGCGCGACCGTCGCCGACCAGCACCACACGATCGGCCAGACGCGCGACCTCTTCGACGGCGTGACTGACGTAGAGAATGGGCGGTCCCGCTCGCGACAACTGATCGAGATAGGGCAGGATTTCGCCGCGTCGGGCGCCGTCCAGGCCCGAAAGGGGTTCGTCCAGGATCAGCAACCGGGGGCGGGTCAACAGCGCACGCCCGATCGCGACCCGGCGCGCCTCGCCGCCCGACAACACGCCCGGCCGCCGCTCCAGAAGGGCTTCAAGGCCCAGCAGGGCGACGATTTCCTCCAGATCCGGCCGAGGATCGCCGGCCCGTCGCGGGCCGTACAGAAGATTGTCCCGCGCCGTCATGTGCGGAAACAGGCGCGCGTCCTGGAACACGTAGCCGATACGCCGCTTCCAGGTCGGAATTGATAGACCCGTTGAGTCGTCGAACAAGACCTCTCCGTCCAGCGCCACCCGGCCGCTACGGGGGCGGATCAGGCCGGCGACGACCTCGGCCAGAGTGGTTTTTCCGCTGCCCGAGCGGCCGAACAGGCAGGTGATGCGGGCGTCGCTCGAGAAATCGATCTCCAACGAGAAATCGCCGCGCTCGATCTGACAGGATACGTCCAGAGTCATCGCGTCGCCCCGATCCGCCGGGCGGCGACCCGGGCGCCCCACTCCGAGATCAGGAGGGCCGTAATCGAGACGCTGATGGAGATCAGGACGAGCCGCAGCGCAGCGGCCTCGCCGCCCGGCGCCTGGATCAGACTATAGATGGCGAGCGGCAGGGTGCGGGTCTCGCCGGGTATGTTGGCGACGAAGGTAATGGTGGCGCCGAACTCGCTCAAGGCCTTGGCGAAGGCGAGCACGGTTCCGGCGGCGAGACCCGGCAGGGCGAGCGGCAGAGTGACGGTCAGGAAACGAATGAAAGGGCGGGCACCCAGGGTTTCGGCGGCCCGCTCGATTCGGGGATCGACAAGGTCGAACGACAGCTGGACGGCCCGCACCAGCAGCGGAAACCCCATGATGGCGGCGGCTAGCGCCGCCCCCGTCCAATCGAAGGCGAAGACGATTCCCAAAGGCTCCAGCCAGGCGCCAAGCGGACCGCTGCGTCCGAACAGCAGCAAGAGCCCATAACCTGTCACGACCGGCGGCAGGATCAGCGGCAAATGGGTCAGGCCCGACAGCAGGCCCTTTCCGGGGAAGTCGCCGCGCGACAGGAGATAGGCCAGGGCGACGCCGGGCGGCAGGCTGAACAGGGTCGCGGTCGCCGCGACCTTCAGCGACAGACCGATGATCTGCTGTTCCTCGAGACTGAACGGGATCACCGGACGGGCTCAAACAGGCGGGGCAAAGCCGAATTCCCTAAACAGAGCCTGACCCTGGAGGCCGGCCAGAAAATCGAGGAAGGCCTGCGCTCCCTGAAGATCCCCGGCCCCGTCAAGGCGTCGGACGGGCGCGCCGGGATAGAGGATGGGCACATGGGCGTCCGTCGGAAAGACCGCCGCCACCCGGACCTTCGGCTCGACGCGAGCGTCGGTCGCATAGACCACCCCGAGCGGGGTCTCTCCTCGCGCCACCAGCGCCAGGGCGGCGCGCACATCCGCTGTCGACGCCAGGCGATCCTTGACCTGGGACCAGAGGTTCAAACGCATAAGCGCCTGTCGCCCATAACGGCCCGCCGGCACTGAGGCCTCGGCAATGGCCAAACGGCCCTCCCCTAGTCGCTGAGCCACGGCGTCCGGCGAGGCCAGATCGACCAAGCCGGCCCCAGCCGAGGCCGGCGCGACCAACACCAGCCGATTGGCCGCAAGACGACGGCGCGCGGCGATCTCGATCAGGCCGCGGCCTTGCAGCCAGTCCATCCAGTCTTCGTCGGCCGAGATGAACAGGTCGGCCGGGGCGCCTTGCGCGATCTGACGCGCGAGCTGGGCGCTGCCGGCATAGGTCGTCCGAACGCGCCGCCCCCAGGACCGATCATACTGGGCGGCGGCGGCGTCGAGCACCTCGCGCAGGCTGGCCGCCGCGAACAGGTCGAGCGGCCGGTCTTCGGACGAGCGGGGCGCGCATCCCGCCAAAGCCGTCGCTCCGATCAGGGCCAGCACGCGACGCCGTCCGACATCGCCTTCTTTCATCGACATGGGTTCGTCTCTCTACGCGACGCCCGGGCATCGCTTCGGCCGATTAACATGCTCGTCCACCCGGCCGCACAAGACTTGAAGGGTTTCGACTTGATCTTCGTCAAGATCATTCCGCGCGCCCATCATAGTCGGGTGCAGGTTCATCGTGTACCACATCAGTCAGTATTCGCTCCGAGCCGTCCGACCTACAGCAATCGCGCCAGGGTCTGACGGCCGGATCCGCAAGGATCGAGGGCGGCGGGAGAAATCCCTCCGCCTCCCGCCTCTGGAAAGGAGCTTCCATGGCGTTTGACGCCGCTGCCATGACCGACGGCTTTGGCCGCCGGTTCCATTATCTTCGCCTCTCGGTCACGGAGGTGTGCAACTTCAGTTGCACCTATTGCCTGCCGAACGGCTGGAAGAAGACGGGTCCTCTGTCGTTTTTGACAGTCGAGGAGATCGGTCGCCTGGTGGCCGGATTTTCGGACCTGGGCCTGAGCAAGGTGCGTCTGACCGGCGGCGAGCCGACCGTCCGCAAGGATTTCGACGCGATCCTGCAAACGGTCGCCGCCTCGCCCGGCGTGGCCAAGATCGCCGTAACCACCAACGGCTGGAACCTGGCGCGCCAGGTTGCGGGCTGGCGCGCTTCGGGCCTGACCCACATCAACCTCAGCATCGACTCCATCGACCCGCAGGTTTTTCATCGGATCACCGGCCACGACAAGTTGGGCCAGGTTCTGACGGGGCTCGACCGCGCCCTTGAGGAGGGCTTCTCCGCCGTCAAGGTCAACGCCGTCCTGTTGCGCGAAACGGCCGAGGCGGGATTCGACGACTGGGCGCGTTTCGTGCGCGACCGCCCCCTCTCCGTTCGCTTCATCGAACTGATGAAGACGACCGAAAACGACGATTTCTTCACGCGCCATCATGTCAAGGCCGACAGATTGCGCGGCTGGCTGGATCACAACGGTTGGACGCCGACGCCGCGCGCCTTCGACGCAGGCCCGGCTTTCGAATACCGCCATCCCGATCACGCCGGCGCGCTCGGCTTCATCGCTCCCTATGCGCCGGGGTTCTGCGACAGCTGCAACAGGCTGCGTGTGACCGCGCGAGGCAAGCTGCGGCTTTGCCTGTTCGGCGACGGGGGCGTCGATCTGCGCGAACTGCTGCAGAATGACGACGACCGCGAAGCCCTCACCCGTCGTATCGTCTCGTCGCTCGGCGGCAAGGCCGCCGGCCACGACCTGGCGTCGGGTCGTTCGGGCGACCTCAAAAACCTCGCACAGCTCGGCGGCTGATCAGGACAGACTTGAGCCGCAGGTGCGCCCTGAACGGGTCGTCCACCGCTCGATCTCCGCCTTGCCGGCGCCGCCGGCAGGCGCGGGCATATGGTTGTCGATCAGCGGGTGCGGGCGCGCCAGCCGTTCCAGGGCGTCCGGACGTCCCAGGCTCACTTCCGCGCCGCGCACCACGACCCCGTAGCTCGACAGACCGGCGAAGGCGCGGGACAGATTTTCGGGCGACATGCCGAGCAATGACGCCAGTACGCGCTTCTCGTGCGGCAAGACGATCGGATCACGCAAACCCTGACGCGCCCTTTGGGTGATCAGATAATTGGCCAGCCGCTCGACCCCGCCCCGCAGCTTCTGGTTCTTTACGGCCCGGACCAATCCCCGATAACAGCCGGACACTTCCTCCGCGACGGCGAAGCTGAAGTCAGCGTCCTGGCGCATGGTGCGACGCAGAGCCTCGCCCGACAGCATCAGGATTTCAGATCGCTCCAGGGTGCGCGCCGACATCAGCGCGTCCGCATCGAGCACGACTGCGGCCAGGATGAAGGTCGAGACCGGACGCAGCAGCGCCAGCGTCGTCTCCTTCTCCTTCCACGAGCCCTGAAGCTCCACCGCGCCTTCCAGAAGAACATAGAGAAAGTCGACCGTGTCGCCTTCCATCAGAAGCGTGGTGCCGGCAGGAAACCGTTGAAGAAAGGCCCCCGCCGTCACGTCGCGAAAGACCTCGGGCGAGGCCCGCGAAAACAACGGCAGGGCTCGGACGCGATCGAGATCGGAAGCGCGCATGGTCATGGCTATGGCTCCTGATGCGGTCGGGACAGTCGTCTCCTCGACGGAACAGGTTGATTCCACCGAGGCGACGCCCCCGCTCGATAGGCCGTCGATTGACAAACATCAATCCACGCTCCGACTTAAGACAAGACAACAACTGCCAAATGTCGCTTTACTTGGAAAATCATGTATAAATTGGCCACACGACCGCTTTTACAAAGAGGCGAATTGATACGCATCAAATAAGACTGACGAGACGCCAGCTAGGACAGCTGAGCGGCGGCCGCTGAGACGCCGTCCGTGAAGGGAGCAGTCCGTTGGCATCCGCCGAAAACCCCGCCCCAGGCGCCGCATCGGCCCTGTGGGTCAGCACCTTCGCCTTCACCGCCTGTTTTGCGGTGTGGACGATTTTCTCGATCATTGGCGTCCAGATAAAGACGAACCTGGGCCTCTCCGAGGCCCAGTTCGGCCTGCTGGTCGGAACGCCGATCCTGACCGGATCCCTGGTTCGGGTCTTTCTGGGCGTCTGGACCGAGCAGTTCGGCGGACGGCGCGTCAATCTGATCGTCATGGTCCTGGCGGCGGCGGCGACCTTCCTGCTGTCCTACGCCCAGACCTACGGCCAGTTTCTGATCGCCGCCCTCGGCGTCGGCATGGCCGGGGGCGCCTTCGCCGTCGGCGTCGCCTATGTCTCGAAATTCTATCCCGCCGGCCGTCAGGGCACGGCGCTCGGCATCTTCGGCGCCGGCAACGTCGGCGCAGCGGTGACCAAGTTCGCCGCGCCCTTTGTGATGCTGGCCCTGGGTTGGGAGGCCGTCGCCCAGATCTGGGCCGGCGCCCTGCTGATCATCGCTCTTGGCTTTTTCCTGCTGACCCGCGACGAGCCGCAATTGGTCGCGCGTCGCTGCAGTGGTGAAAAGGCCGCCGCCGCCTGGATGCAACTGACCCCGCTGAAGGATCTGCGGGTCTGGCGCTTCGCCCTCTATTATTTCTTCGTCTTCGGCGGCTTTGTCGCCCTCGCCCTATGGCTGCCGCACTATCTGACCGGCGCCTATGGCGTGGGGATCGGCGTCGCCGGCATGCTGGCGGCCGCCTATTCGATACCGGGTTCGTTGTTCCGGGTTTTCGGCGGCTGGTTGTCGGACAAGATCGGCGCCCGCAAGGTCATGTATCTGACCTTCGCCATCAGCGTGATCTGCACCTTCATCCTGTCCTATCCGGCGACCGCCTATGTGGTCGATGGGATCGAAGGCCCGATCCGCTTCCGCCTGGCGATCAGCCTGCCGGTCTTCACGGCCCTGGTGTTCGTCCTCGGCTTCGCCATGAGCCTGGGCAAGGCCGCCGTCTACAAGCATATCCCCGTCTACTACCCCGACCACGTCGGCTCCGTCGGCGGTCTGGTGGGCATGATCGGCGGTCTGGGCGGCTTCATCATGCCCATCGTCTTCGGCGCCCTCAATGATCTGACCGGCGTCTGGACCAGCTGTTTCATGCTGCTGTTCCTCTTGGTCCTGACCGCCCTCGTCTGGATGCACTTCGCGGTGCGCCGGATGGAGCGCCGCCGCGCGCCCATTCTGGCGGACCTGCCGGAGTTCCCCGAACTGGCGGGCGTCGGCCCGGACAAGGCCGCCTCCTCATCCCTGCGTTCGCATTAGAGAAAGACGCATATGTCTCGTCACATTCTGCATGACTGGCGTCCGGAGGATCCCGCGTTCTGGGCCGCTTCCGGACACCGGATCGCCCGCCGCAATCTCTGGATCTCGATCCCCAATCTGCTGCTGGCCTTTTCCATCTGGATGCTCTGGTCCACGGCGGCGACCCGTCTCAACACGGTCGGCTTCAAGTTTTCGACCGCCGAGCTGTTCTGGCTGACGGCGCTGCCGGCCCTGTCGGGCGCAACCTTGCGGATCTTCTACAGTTTCATGGTCCCCATTTTCGGCGGGCGGCTATGGACCACCCTATCGACCCTGTCCTTGGCCATCCCCGCCATCGGCATAGGGGTCGCCGTCCAGAACCCTGAGACGCCCTATGGGGTCTTTGTCGTCCTGGCCCTGTTCTGCGGCCTGGGTGGCGCGGCCTTCGCCTCGTCCATGGCCAATATCGGCTTCTTCTTTCCCAAGGCCCAGAAGGGCAACGCCCTGGCCCTGAACGCCGGTTTCGGCAACCTGGGGGTCAGCGTCCTCCAGTTCACCGCGCCTCTGATCACCGGCGTGGCCCTGTTCAGCCCCCTGCTGGGCGCGCCTCAGACCTTTGTCGAAGACGGTGTTCAGCATCAGGTCTGGCTTCAGAATGCGGGCTTCGTCTGGGTCCCCTTCATTCTGATCGCCGCCGCCGCCGCCTGGTTCGGCATGAACGACGTCGCCTCGGCGCGCGCGTCGTTCCGCGAGCAGGCCGTGGTGTTCCAGCGCAAGCACAACTGGCTGATCTGCTTTCTCTACATCGGCACCTTCGGCTCCTTCATCGGCTTCTCGGCCGCCTTCCCCCTGCTCGGCAAGACGCTCTTCCCCGATGTGAACATCCTGCAGATCGCCTTCCTCGGCCCCCTGGTCGGCGCAGCATCTCGGGCCTTGACCGGCTGGGTGTCTGATCGCTGGGGCGGGCACAACGTCACACAGATCGTCTTCTACGCCCTGATCCTGGGGGTGTTGGCGGTGCTTCAGAGCGTCGGCGCCTTCGGCGCGGAACCGTCCTTCAGCCTATTCTTCCCCAGCTTCCTGTGGCTGTTCTTCTGGACCGGCGTCGGCAACGCCTCGACCTTCCAGATGATCCCGGCCCTCGTCCGCGCCGACATGCCCCGGCTGATGCCCCGCGCCACGGCGGCGGAGCGATTGAAGCAGGCCGAGCTGGAATCCGCGGCCATCGTCGGCTTCTCGTCGGCCATCGGCGCCTATGGCGGTTTCTTCATCCCGCTGGCCTTCGCCAACTCGATGAAGGCGACCGGGGATCCGCTGATCGCCCTGTACCTCTTCCTCGCCTTCTATTGCAGCTGCGCCGTCGTCAACTGGGGCTTCTACGCCCGCCGGCGCTCGATCCTGAACCTCGCACCCAAGGCGGCCTGATCATGAGCCATACCCTAGACCGTCTCGCCTTCTTCACGCGCAAGACCGAACTGTTCTCCGATCGCCACGGCGTCATGAACGACGAGGATCGCGGTTGGGAGGAGGCCTATCGAAGCCGCTGGCGTCACGACAAGGTCGTGCGCTCGACCCACGGCGTGAACTGCACCGGCTCCTGCTCCTGGAAGATCTACGTCAAGGGCGGGATCGTCACCTGGGAGACCCAGCAGACCGACTATCCTCGCACCCGACCGGGCCTGCCCAATCACGAACCCCGGGGCTGCGCGCGCGGCGCCAGCTACAGCTGGTATCTCTATTCGGCCAACCGGGTGAAATATCCGCTGATCCGCTCACGCCTGCTGCGGGTATGGCGCAAGGCCCGCCGGACGATGGAACCGGTCGCGGCCTGGGCCTCGATTCAGAACGATCCCGCCGCGCGCAAATCCTACACCAGCATGCGCGGGGCCGGCGGCTTCGTGCGGGCCGACTGGGAAGAAGTCACCGAGATCATCGCCGCCGCCAACGCCTATACGGCCAAGCGCTGGGGTCCCGACCGGGTGTTCGGCTTCTCGCCCATCCCGGCCATGTCCATGGTGTCCTACGCCGCCGGCGCCCGCTATCTGCAACTGCTGGGCGGGGTCACCGGCTCCTTCTATGACTGGTACTGCGATCTGCCGCCGGCTTCGCCTCAAACCTGGGGCGAGCAGACCGACGTGGCCGAAAGCGCCGACTGGTACAACTCCAGCTTCATGCTGCTGTGGGGGTCGAACGTCCCCCAGACCCGCACCCCGGACGCCCACTTTTATACCGAGGCCCGCTATCGCGGCGCCAAGTCCGTCGTCATCTGCCCCGACTATTCCGAAGCGTCGAAATTCTCCGACCTGTGGCTTCCCGTCAAACAGGGCACCGACGCAGCCTTGGCCATGGCCTTCGGCCACGTGATCCTCAAGGAGTATCATATCGATAAGCAGGTACCGTATTTCCGCGACTATCTGCGCAAATACAGCGACCTGCCGATGCTGGTCCGCCTGGTCCCCCAGGCGGGCGGCTATGTGCCGGAACGCCTGGTGCGGGCGTCGGACTTCGTCGGCGATCTCGATCAGGCCAATAACCCGGACTGGAAAACGGTCGCCATAGACGAGGCTACCGGCGAGATCGTGGTCCCGAACGGCTCGATCGGCTTCCGCTGGGGCGAGGACGGGCGCTGGAACCTTGAAGAGCGGGAGGCCGCTGGGCGCGAGACCACGCTGAAGCTGGGTCTTAAGAACGCGCACGATGAAATCGCCGGCGTGCGCTTCCCCTATTTCGCCAACACCGCCAGCAACGGCTTTGCCTCCACCGACCACCCTGACGTCCTGACGCGCAACGTCCCGGTCCGCCGGGTCAAGCTGAAGGACGGCGAGGCGCTGGTCGCCTGCGTCTATGACCTGTTCCTGGCCAACTACGGCGTCGACCAGGGCTTCGGCGGCGATTGCATGCCGCGCTCCTACGACGACCTGGAGCCCTATTCCCCGGCCTGGGCCGAGGCCATCACCTCGGTCCCGCGGGATCAGATCATCGCCACGGCGCGCGGCTTCGCCACCAACGCCGAAAAGACCAACGGCAAGTCAATGGTGATCATCGGCGCGGCGATGAATCACTGGTTCCACATGGACATGAACTACCGCGGCGTCATCAACATGCTGGTGATGTGCGGCTGCGTCGGTCAATCCGGCGGCGGCTGGGCCCACTATGTCGGTCAGGAAAAGCTGCGGCCGCAGACCGGCTGGGCGCCGCTGGCCTTCGCCACGGACTGGATCCGTCCGCCGCGTCAGCAGAACTCGACCTCCTTCTTCTACGCCCACTCCGATCAGTGGCGCTACGAAACCGTGGGGGTCGACGAACTGCTGTCGCCGACGGCGCCGGAGGGGCCGTGGAAGGCCTCGATGATCGACTTCAACGTCCGGGCTGAACGCATGGGCTGGCTGCCCTCGGCGCCGGCGCTGAAGACCAACTCGTTGGACCTGGTCAAGGCCGCCGAGGCGGCGGGCGTCGATCCCAAGACCTACACGGTGAATGGCCTCAAGGACCGCTCGATCGAGCTCTCCTGCATGGATCCGGACGACCCGGCGAACTGGCCGCGCAACATGTTCATCTGGCGCTCCAACCTGCTGGGCTCGTCGGGCAAGGGGCACGAGTATTTCCTCAAACACCTGCTCGGCGCCTCGCATGGCGTTCAGGGCAAGGATCTGGGCGAGGCCGGACAGGTCAAGCCTGTCGACGTGGTCTGGCATGACGCGGCGCCCGAGGGGAAACTGGACCTCCTTGTCACGCTCGATTTCCGCATGTCGACCACGGCGGTCTATTCCGACATCGTTCTGCCGACGGCCACCTGGTACGAGAAGAACGACCTCAACACCTCCGACATGCACCCGTTCATCCACCCGCTGTCGGCGGCGGTGGACCCGGCCTGGGAATCGAAATCGGACTGGGACATCTTCAAGACGATCGCCAAGAAATTTTCGGCGGTCGCGCCTGAGGTGCTGGGCCGCGAGCATGACGTGGTGCTCACCCCGATCCAGCACGACAGCCCCGGGGAAATGGCTCAGCCCTTCGAGGTCCAGGATTGGTACCTCGGCGAGTGCGAGGCCATTCCGGGCAAGACCATGCCCCAGATCACCGTCGTCGAGCGGGACTATCCGAACCTCTACAAGCAGTTCACCGCCCTCGGCCCGCTGCTGGAGACGCTCGGGAACGGCGGCAAGGGCCTGGGTTGGAAGACCGGTCACGAGGTCGACGAACTGCGCGCCCTCAACGGCGCCGTGCTTGAACCGGGACTGACCGAGGGCATGCCGGGGATCGACAGCGCGATAGACGCTTGCGAGACCATTCTGATGCTGGCGCCGGAGACGAACGGCGAGGTGGCGGTCAAGGCCTGGGCGGCGCTCGAGAAACAGACGGGGCGACAACACGCTCACCTGGCGCTCGCCAAGGAGGACGAGAAGATCCGCTTCCGCGATCTGCTCGCCCAGCCTCGCAAGATCATCTCTTCGCCCATCTGGTCGGGCATCGAGAGCGAGACGGTCTGCTACAACGCCGGCTACACCAATGTGCATGAGTTGATCCCCTGGCGGACGCTCACCGGCCGCCAGCAGCTCTATCAGGATCACCTCTGGATGCGGGCCTTCGGCGAAGCGCTGTGCGTTTACAAGCCGCCGGTCGATCTGAAGACGACGCATGTGAAGGGTCTCAAGCCCAACGGCGAGACCGAGATCGTGCTCAACTTCATCACCCCGCACCAGAAATGGGGCATCCACTCGACCTATTCAGACAATCTGCTGATGCTGACGCTCAATCGCGGCGGCCCAGTGGTGTGGATTTCTGAAGTCGACGCCCGCAAGGCCGGGATCGTCGACAACGACTGGATCGAAGTGTTCAACGCCAATGGCGCCCTGACGGCCCGGGCCGTGGTGTCCCAGCGGATCCGCGAAGGCACCACCTTCATGTACCACGCTCAGGAAAAGATCGTGAACACGCCCGGTTCGGAGATCACCGGCCGGCGCGGCGGCATCCACAACTCCGTGACCCGCACCGTCCTCAAGCCGACCCACATGATCGGCGGTTACGCTCAACTCGCCTACGGCTTCAACTACTACGGCACCGTCGGCTCCAACCGGGACGAGTTCATCGTGCTGCGCAAGATGAAGAAGGTGGACTGGCTCGATGAGCCTCTGAAATCCAAGGAGTTCGGCCAATGAAGATCCGCGCACAGATCGGCATGGTGCTGAACCTGGACAAATGCATCGGCTGTCATACCTGTTCCGTCACCTGCAAGAACGTCTGGACCAGCCGCAAGGGCGTGGAATACGCTTGGTTCAACAACGTCGAGACCAAGCCGGGCATCGGTTATCCCAAGGAATGGGAAAACCAGAAGAAGTGGAACGGCGGCTGGCGGCGCAAGCCCAACGGCAAGATCGAGCCCCGCATGGGCGCCAAATGGCGCATCCTGGCCAAGATCTTCGCCAACCCCGACCTGCCCGAGATCGACGACTATTACGAGCCGTTCGACTTTGACTACGGTCATCTCCAGACGGCGCCGGAAATGAAGCATTTCCCCACCGCCCGGCCCCGGTCGCAGATCACCGGCAAACGGATGGAGAAGATCGAATGGGGCCCCAACTGGGAGGAAATCCTGGGGGGCGAGTTCTCCAAGCGCTCGCAGGACGTCAATTTCGAAGACGTCCAGAAGGAGATCTACGGCCAGTTCGAAAACACCTTCATGATGTATCTGCCGAGGCTGTGCGAACACTGCCTCAACCCCGCGTGCGTAGCCGCCTGCCCTTCCGGCGCCATCTACAAGCGCGAGGAGGACGGTATAGTTCTGATCGATCAGGACAAATGCCGCGGCTGGCGGATGTGCGTCTCGGCCTGCCCCTACAAGAAGATCTATTACAACTGGGACTCGGGAAAATCCGAGAAATGCACCTTCTGCTTCCCCCGGATCGAAGTGGGCCAGCCGACGGTCTGTTCGGAGACCTGCGTCGGCCGGATCCGTTATCTGGGCGTCTTGCTCTATGATGCGGACCGCATCGAGGCGGCTGCTTCAACCCCGGACGAGAAGGATCTGTACCAAGCCCAGCTCGACCTCTTCCTGGATCCGCACGATCCGGGGGTGATCGCCCAGGCGCGGGCGGACGGCGTGCCCGAGGCCTGGCTCGAGGGCGCGCGGCGCAGCCCGGTCTACAAGATGGCCATTGACTGGAAGGTGGCCCTGCCGCTGCACCCCGAATACCGGACCCTGCCGATGGTCTGGTACGTGCCGCCCCTCTCCCCGATCCAGAACGCGGCCGCTGTCGGCGCCCTGGAGATGGACGGCGACATGCCGGACGTGGAGGCGCTTCGCATCCCGGTCAAATATCTCGCCAACCTGCTGACCGCAGGCGTCGAGGAACCGGTGACCCTGGCGCTTCGCCGCATGCTGACCATGCGCGCCTATATGCGCGCCCGGACGGTGGACGGCCGCATCGACCACGGGCTCGCCGAGACGGTCGGCCTAACGGCGGCCCAGATCGACGACATGTACAAGATCATGGCCATCGCCGACTACGAGGACCGGTTCGTCATTCCCTCGACGCACCGCGAGACGGTCGAAGACGCCTATGACCTGCGGGGCAACTGCGGCTTCACCTTCGGCAACGGCTGTTCCGGCGGCCGCACCGAACTGGGGCTATTCGGGCCCGACAAACGCTCACGCGCCAAACCCACAGCAGAGGTGGCCTGACCATGGCTTTGACCTATCGCGCCCTCGCCCTTCTGCTGACCTATCCGACGGCGGATATCCAGACCGCCGCCCCGGCGATCATGGCCGCCATCCGCTCGGAAGGCCTGGTCCCGCCGCCCATCGTCAGCGCCCTGGACAAGCTGGCCCGCAAGCTGGAGCACGAGGATCTGTACGAGCTTCAGGAGGGGTTTGTTCACCTCTTCGACCGAACGCGCTCCCTGTCGCTCAATCTCTATGAGCATATTCACGGCGAGAGCCGCGACCGGGGCCAAGCGATGGCGGCTCTGATCGAGCTCTACGGCTCTTACGGCCTGGAGCTGACCGCCAATGAGCTGCCGGACCATCTGCCGGTGTTCCTGGACTTCCTGTCCACCCTGCCGGACGAGGACGCCGCATCTCTGCTCGGCGAAGGCGCCCATGTCCTGGCGGCGCTGGCCGAGCGGCTTCACAAGCGCGAAAGCCCCTATCGCGCCGTGTTCGGTGCGCTGGCGGCCATGACGGGCGCCGTGCCGGATTCCGACGCGGTGGCCGCCTTGATGCAGGAGCCGGACGACGATCCGGACGATCTGGAGACCCTCGACAAGGCCTGGGAGGAGACCGCCGTCACCTTCGGCCCCGCCGAGGCCGGGTGTCCGAAGGCCGACGCCATCCTGTCCGCCATGAACGCCGCCCCGTCCCCTGACAATAGTCGCCGCGCCGACGCTGCGGCCTGAGGATCGAGACCATGGACCTGAATTTCATCGCCTTCGGCGTCTATCCCTATATCGCTCTGGCCGTGCTGGTGATCGGCTCGGTGCTGCGGTTCGATCGTGAACAATACACCTGGCGCACCGGCTCCTCCCAGCTTCTGCGGCGCAGACAGCTGATGGTGGGCTCGGTTCTCTTTCACGTCGGAATCCTGGCCATCTTCGCGGGCCATTTCGTGGGTCTGCTGACCCCGATCGCCGTCTGGGACTTCCTGGGCGTCAGCCATGGCTTCAAGCAGATGCTGGCGATCGTGGCCGGCGGCCTGGCCGGCTCGGCCTGTCTGGTGGGCGGCCTGTTGCTGCTCCACCGGCGCCTGTTCGATCCGCGAATCCGCCAGACATCCAGCTTCGGCGACATGGCCATACTGATCATCCTCATGACCCAGCTCTGCCTCGGGCTGGCGACCATTCCCTTGTCGCTGGGCCACCGCGACGGGCATGAGATGGTCAAGTTCATGAGCTGGGCCCAGGGCATCTTCACCCTTAATCCGAACAGCGCGAACTTCATCGCCGATGTCCACTGGATCTTCCGGGCGCATCTGACGCTGGGTCTGACGATCCTGCTGGTCTTCCCTTTCACACGGCTCGTCCACATGCTGTCCGCGCCGGTCTGGTATCTCAACCGCCGCGGTTGGCAGCTTGTTCGCAGCAAACGCCGCATGCCCGTGACGCGCCGCATCGGAGGCTCCGCACGATGAGCGCTATGATCGTCATCGACGGCGTGGCCCTGCCAGAGCGTCTGGTCGCCGAGGAGGCCCAGCACCATCCTGCGCCGAACGCCGAGGAGGCGCGCAAGGCGGCGGCCCACGCCCTGGCCATCAAGGCCCTGCTGCTGGACCGGGCCGATCAACTGGGTCTGACCCCGGCCCCGGAGTGCGATGAAGACGGCCGCGAGGAGACGCCCGAGGAAGCCCTGATCCGCGCGGTCCTGGAGGCTGAAATCCTGGTGGACGCGCCCAGCCGTGACGAATGCCGTCGCGTCTATGACCATGCGCCGAAACGGTTTTGCACACCGGCCCTGACCGAGGCCTCCCACATCCTGTTGGCGCCCCGGACTCAGGACGAGGCCGCCTGGGCCGAAGCGCAGGCGGCGGCCAAGGCTGCGATCACGGAGTTGGCCGCTTATCCGCATCGGTTCGCCGACCTGGCCCAGCGCCTGTCCGACTGCCCGTCCAAGGGTGTTGGCGGATCCTTGGGTCAGATCTCGTCGGGCGATCTCGCCGCCGAGGTCGAAGCGGGTCTCGATGCGCTTCAGGACGGCGAAACAGCGTCCGAACCGGTCAGGTCGCGCTTCGGCTGGCATGTCCTGCGCCTGGATCGGCGCATAGAGGGCCGCCAGTTGCCGTTCGAGCACGTCCTGCCGCGCATCGCCCTGCACCTGGAAAGCCGCGCCTGGACGGCGGCCGCCGCCCGCTATGTCTCCGGTCTGGCCGCTGAGGCCCGCGAAGGCGGTGTGAGGCTGAGCGTGACCGAGGACGGCGCCGTCGCTTCAGCGGCCCTGTCCTTGGGCGACCTTCTGAACGACCAGTCCGCCGTGACGGCGCGGCTGGAAGCCTGGCTCGTCGAAGCGGATCCGGGCCTGGCCGCCCGAGCCCGCGACACGGCGGCCCAGGCGGGCGTGGCGACCGCCGAGTTCGTCCAGGGGGAAATCACCAACTTCATCCGCGAGGCCGACGACGAGGGATGGACCCGGTTGATCTCCGCCGCCCAGGGCGCCGATGACCCGGCCCTGGCCTGCGTCCGCGCCATTCTGAAATCGAAACTGGTGGAGCCTGCACGCACCTTCACCCTGATCCGGAGACATTGACATGGCTTTGACCGGACGCGCCTGGGCCGTCGGCCTGCTGATGACGGCGGCGCCCGCCGTGGCGCAGGCCCAGTCCCCCGCAGCAGCGGCGGCCGCCTCCAGTCCGGCGGGCGACATCCTGTTCGATAGCCGCCTGCGCTATGAAGACGTCGGCCAAGACGGGCTCGACGACGCCACGGCCTTGACCCTGCGCGCGCGCCTCGGCTGGCGAAGTCCGGTCTATTCGGGCTTTCGCCTGTTGGTCGAGGGCGAGGCGGTCACCGCCTTGGTCGACGACTATAACGACACGATCCACGGCCCTGCGCACCGAGCGGTCGTGGGCGATCCGGAGGCCCTTGAGCTGAACCGGCTGCAGATCGCCTGGACCGGCCTGCCCGACACCGAGGTGGTCTTCGGCCGCCAGCGGATCGTGCTCGGCGCCGCCCGCTTCGTCGGGAATGTCGGTTTCCGCCAGAACGAACAGACATTCGACGCCGTCAAGGTGACGACCAAGGCGTTCGAGCCCCTGACCGTCACCTGGGCCTGGATCGACAAGGTTCATCGCGTCTTCGGCGACGACAGCCCTGTCGGGGAATGGCGCTCGGACAGTCATTTGATCAATATCGAGGCCCCCACTCCGGCGGGACGGCTCACGACCTATGGCTATCTACTGGACTTCGCCGACGCGCCCGCTCAATCCTCGGCGACCTGGGGCGCACGACTGGAAGGGAGCCGGCCCCTGTCTCCTGAATGGTCTGCCCTTTACGCCCTCGAATACGCCCGCCAGTCGGAATACGGCGCCAATCCAGCCCGGTTCGATCTCGATTACGGGCAGATCTCCGCAGGACTAAAGCGCGGCCCTGTGACGGGAACGCTGGCGCTCGAGCGGTTGGATGGCGACGGCGTCCAGGCCTTCCAGACGCCCCTGGCCACCCTGCACGCCTTCCAGGGCTGGGCCGACGTCTTTCTGACCACGCCTCCCAACGGTCTGCGCGACGTTTCCGCCACCATCAGCTACACAGTGGCCCGACCGCCGCTGGGACGCAGCGCCGTCTTGACCGCCGCCTGGCGCGACTTCCAGGACGCAGACGCCTCGGTCCGCTACGGCCGGGAGCTCGACGTATCGGCCAGACTGACGCTGGACGCGCGGTGGGCGCTGGAGGTGAAGGCCGCCCATTTCGATGGAAGCCAGGTCGCCTTCGCCGACCGCGACAAGGTCTGGGCCGCCGTCGACTACCGGTTCTAGATCCATGACGGGACAGGACGCGCGGACAAGCCAGACCTCTCTGATCGAACGGCTGCCTCCCGAGCTGGTCCATGAACCGTTGAACTGGTTGTTCGCCGAACACTATCGCCATCGCCAGCTCTGCCAACTGATCGAGCGCGTCGGAACCGCGACCGTCCTGCTGGGCGACGAGGCGCAGGAAATCCTGGACTTCCTGCGCCACGACATGCCGCTGCACGTCATCGACGAGGAGGACGACCTTTTTCCGCTGCTGCGTCGGCGGTGTCAGCCCGCCGACGAACTCGACGCGGTCCTGGGCGCCCTGTCCGCCGAACATCGCGACGACCTGACCCACGCGCAGACCTTGATCGACCGGCTGCAAAAGGCCTTGATGGACGGTCGGGCGCCTGGCCATGATTTGCAGACGCGACAGCTGTTCGTCGATTTCGCCGCGCGTGAACGTCGCCATATTGCGCTGGAGAACGCCGTGGTCCTGCCCATTGCCCGCCTGCGGCTGACGGCGGCGGACCTCCGATCGCTCAGCATCCGTATTGCGGCGCGCCGGGGCGTCCTGCTGGAGACGCCCATGGGCGAGACCGCATCATGATCGAGGATCTGCTTCGCAACAATCTGGCTTGGGCGGCGACGCGAACCCGACTGGATCCAGAGTATTTCCGTCGCCTGTCGGCGCAACAGTCGCCGGAATATCTTTGGATCGGCTGCTCCGACAGCCGGGTGCCCGCCAATGAGGTGGTCGGACTGCAGCCGGGCGAACTGTTCGTCCATCGCAATGTCGCCAATCTGGCGCCGGCCCAGGACATGAACCTGCTCGCCGTACTCCAGTTCGCCCTGGAGTCCCTGAAGGTCCGGCATATCATCGTCTGCGGCCATTACGGGTGCGGCGGGGTTCGCGCCGTACTCGACGGCCAGAGGCACGGGGTGCTCGATCATTGGATGCAACGCGTCCAGAGACTGTGCGAGGACCACGCCACAGACCTAGAGGCCATCCATGACGCCGAGACCCGCGTGAACTTCATCTGCGAGAAGAACGTCCTGGCTCAGGTCCGTGCTCTGTCGCGCAATCCCTTCGTCACCGACGCCTGGCGACGCGGCCAGGTCTTGTCGATTCACGGCTGGATCTATTCCATACGCGACGGACTGGTGCGCGATCTCGAGACGACGGTCAGCAGTCCCGCCGAGGCCGCAAGTCTGACCGCGCCGCCGGCGCTCGTGCCTCGCACCCGGCGCGCCAAGCCGCCCCGGCCCCGTCCGCGCGAGGTCCCATGAGCCCCGTCGTTGTCGCGGTCCTGGCCGGCGGGGCCGGCCGAAGAATGGGGGGCGACAAGCCGCGTCGGCGGCTGAACGGGCTGCGCCTGCTCGACCATGCGCTGAACAAGGCTCACGCCCTGGCCGGGACGGTGATCCTGGTGGTGCGCGATCCCGCTCAGGCGGACGGTTTCGTCGAGACGATCGTGCTCGACGCGCCGGATATCGACGGCCCCCTGGCGGGCCTGTTCGCGGCCCTGGTCTGGGCGGCGGACGCCGGCTTCGACCAGGTTCTGACCCTGGCTTGCGACATGCCCCGCGTGCCGGGCGATCTGCTATCGCGGCTCCAGTCCGCCCTGACGGCCGAGTCGGGCGTGGCCGTGGCCGCAAGCGGGGGCCGGCTTCATCCGGTCTGTGCTCTGTGGCGCACCACCGCCGTCACGGTCCTAAGGCGCCGGGCCGACGAGGGCCGGCTGTCCCTGCAGGGCCTCAGCGAGGCCGTGGGCCGCGTCATCGTGGACTGGCCTGCGGAGGACGACGACGCCTTCGTGAACATCAATACGATTGACGACCTGGCCCTGGCTGAAGCCGCCCTGCCCGAACACGGCTGATCCAGACGGACACACGGTCGGTCACCACGGCCGCGCCGAACCGGCTGCGGCGACGTCGGCGCCGACGGGCGTTTCCGCCACAGCGGCTTGCCGACCAACGGCCTGGCCGATCAGCATCAGGGTCGGCGCGTCCTCCGCCAGGGCGCCGACGGTCAGGGGCAACAGGTCCAACCGCGTGAACAGCAGTTTCTCGTCCGCCAGGCTGACATTGACGGCGACCAGCACGGGCGTATCTCCCGCCATGCCCTCCGCCATCAGGCGCCGCTTCAGTTCCGGCGCGGCGGCTCGTCCCATATAGACGGCCAGGGTGGCGCTGGGATCGGCGAGCGCGGCCCAGTCCATGTCGAGGGCTTCTCCGGCGCGGGCATGGGCTGTGACGAACTGAACCCGCCGCGCCACGCCCCTCAAGGTCAGAGAGACGCCGGCGCGGGCGGCGGCGGCGCTGGCCGTCGTAACCCCCGGCGCCACATGGACGCGCACCCCATGCGCCTGAAGATGAGCCATTTCCTCGGCGGACCGGCCGAACATCGACGGGTCGCCGCCCTTCAGCCGCACCACCCGTCGGCCTGCCAGGGCGGCCGCCAGCAGCAGATCGTTGATGCCGCCCTGGGGCTTGGAATGGGCGCCGGCCCGCTTGCCCACGCAAACGCGTTCGACCGCATCGGGAATGAGCGCCAGAACCCCCGGCCCGACCAGGGCGTCATAAAAGACGACGTCGGCGGCGCGGATCAGGCGTTCGGCCTGTCGGGTGATCAGGTCGGGATCGCCCGGCCCGGCTCCGACCAGCCAGACCTCGCCCCCGATGGACCCGCCGGCCTTGATAGAGGTTCGACGGGGAAAGGCGGCGTGAGACGGATCTGTGCGGGTCATGGACGGTCGCCCTCCTAGGCGGCAAGCAGTCTGGCGATGGCGGGGCGGCACGAGCCGCAGTTGGAGCCGGCGGACAGGGCCGCGCCGACCTCGGCCACGCTCGTCAGCCCCTGTTCGGCGATGGCGGTCAGGATGGTCCGGGCGCCCACGTCGAAACAGGCGCAGACGACCGGCCCGCGATCCACGGCCGCCCCCGGCGCTCGCCCGGCCAGGAGCCCGGCGGTCTCAACCGTCTCCGACAGCTGGGCCAGCAGCCAGTCCCGCGCCGGAAGTCGCCCGTCGCGCGCGACAAACAGCGCGCCCTGAAGCCGCCCGTCCTTCAGGACGCCGATCCGCAAGGTCCCGCGCGCCGGGTCCACGGCCGTCATCCGCTCCCCGTCCGGCAGCAGGGCCTCCAGGGCGTGCGGATCGCCGTTCCCCGCCAGTTCGAACAGTCGGCCGCCGGGGGCCGTCACCGCCGCCCACCAGACACAGTCCGGCTGAACCCCGGTCTCCCCCCGCAGGATCAAGAAGGCGCGCCAGTCGGTGTGAAGCCGGGTCACGGTCATGGCCGTTCGTTTGAACCCCGGCTGGCCCGACACGGGGTCCGCCGCAGGATCGGCCAGCCGCCCCGTCCGCCCCCCCGACGCCGTCCGGTCCGTCCAGTGGATCGGCGCGAAGGCCTCGCCCGGTCTCTGGGCGTCGGTGATTGCAAGACGGAAGACGCTCTCGCCCTGCGCCGTCCGCACGACGGCCAGATCCCCGTCAGCCAGGCCGAACCGCGCCGCGTCGTCGGGGTGTAGCTCGACCAGGGGTTCGCGACGGTGCTGGGACAGGCGCGGCGACAATCCGGTGCGGCTCATCGTATGCCACTGATCCCGATAGCGTCCGGTGTTCAGGATCAGGTCGTGGTTCACCAGCGGCTGTTGGCGCACCGCCACCAGACGGGCCCGGCCGTCCGGCGTCGAAAAAGAACCGTCCGCGAAGACGCGATCGGCGCCCCAACGGACGGGCGTCATCCGGTCATAGGCCGCCGCCTCCAGGCCGATCAGCGGCGACAGGTCCAGACGCCGACGCCCGTCGTTCTCGAAGGCGGTCAGTCGGCAATGTTCGTCGAACACCTCGGCCGGCGTGGTCCAGGCGAAACCGGACCCGTGCCCCATCCGACGCCCCACGTCCGCGAGGGTCCGCCAGTCGGGCCGCGCCTCGCCCGGCGGAGGGAAGAAAGGTCTCTGGCGGCTGATCATGCGCTCGGAGTTGGTGACCGTCCCGTCTTTCTCCCCCCAGGCCGCCGCAGGGAACCGCACATGGGCCAGGCGGCCGGTGTCGGTGTCGGCCATCACGTCCGAGACGACGACGAAGGGACAGGCCGCCAGGGCGTCGCGGACCGCGCCGGCGTCGGGCATGCTGACGGCCGGATTGGTGGCCATAATCCACAGGGCCTTGAGCCGACCGTCGCCGGCGGCCCGGAACAGATCCACGGCCTTCAATCCGGGGACGGCCGCCAGGGCCGGGGCGCCCCAGAACCGCCCGACGCGATCCCGATGGTCCTCGGCGAAATCCATATGGGCGGCCAGGGTGGAGGCCAGCCCCCCGACCTCGCGCCCGCCCATGGCGTTCGGTTGTCCGGTGATGGAGAAGGGCGCCGCGCCGGGCTTTCCGATCCGACCGGTCGCCAGATGAAAATTGATGATGGCGTTGGCCTTGTCGGCGCCCTGGGTCGACTGGTTCACGCCCTGACTGAACAGGGTGACGGTGCGGGGATGACGGGCCGCCAGATCGAAGAAGGCGTCGAGGACGACAGGATCGAGACCGCAGGCCGCCGCGGCGGCGCCCGGGTCCGCGTCCTCCGCAATCCCCTCCCAAAAGCCTTCAGCGGTGAGGACATGGGCCGCGATATAGGCCTCATCGACCTGCCCTCGTGCACGAAGCGCCGCCAGAAGACTGTTGAAAAGTCTGACGTCTGTTCCGGCGCGAAGGGGCAGATGCAGATCCGCCATCTCAGCGGTCTCGGTGCGGCGCGGATCGATGACGACAAGCTTGACGCCGCTTCGCGACCGGGCCGCCTCGATCCTTTGCCAGACCACGGGATGGCACCAGGCGGTGTTGGAGCCGACCAGCACGATCAGATCGGCCGCCTCCAGGTCCTCGTAACAGGCCGGCACGACGTCCTCGCCGAAGGCCCGCAGATGAGCCGACACCGCGCTGGACATGCAAAGTCTTGAATTGGTGTCGATATTGGCCGAGCCGATAAACCCCTTCATCAGCTTGTTGGCCACATAATAGTCCTCGGTCAGAAGCTGGCCCGAGACATAGAAGCCGACGCTGTCAGGGCCGTGCTCGGCGACGGCGGTCGCGAAACGGTCCGCCACCAGATCCAGCGCCTCGTCCCAGGCGGCGCGCCGGTCGCCGATCATCGGGTGCAGCAGCCTGCCGTTCAGTCCGACCGTCTCGCCCAGATGTGTGCCCTTGGAACACAGCCGCCCCCTATTGGCGGGGTGGTCGCGGTCGCCCGCGATGTCCACCGTGCGCTCGCCCGTGACGCGCGCGACCACGCCGCAGCCGACGCCGCAATAGGGACAGGTGGTGCAGACGGGCCGGGTCACCTCAGGCGAGGACCGGGCTGGACGTCGCAATCAGCACCCGCCCGGCTTCGATCCTGACCGGGATCGTCGGGGTGCAGCCGCGATCCGGCGCCTGCGCTTCGCCGGTGGCCAGGGCGATGCTCCAGTTGTGCAGCGGGCAGGCGACGCTGTGGCCGTGGACGATACCCTGGCTCAGCGGGCCACCCTTGTGGGGGCAACGATCGATCAGGGCGAAGACGGCGCCGTCGCCTGTGCGGAACACCGCGATCGCGTCTTCACCCACCGTAACCGTGCGGGCGCCGCGCAGGGGGATCTCCTCGACGGCCCCCGCATCCATCCATCGCTCCGCCCGCATCACGCCGTCTCCGCCAGGACCAGGGGTTGGTGAAGTTCGCGATCGACCCCGCTCACTCGTGCGGCCCAGGGATCCTCCTGGCTGAAGCTCTGGGCGTAGAGGAAGCGTGCGGCCAGGGCGTCGCGCCCCTCGGCGTCCTCGACGATCCGGGCCTTGATCCACTCCAGTCCGACGCGTTCGATCCAGGGCGCGGTGCGCTCGAGATAGCGGGCCTGTTCGCGGTAAAGCTGGATGAAGGCGGCGCAATAGTGCAGCGCCTCGGCCTCGGTCGCGACCTTGCACAACAGATCGGTGACCCGAACATGGATGCCGCCGTTGCCCCCGACATGGAGTTCATAACCGCTGTCGACGCAGATGACGCCGAAATCCTTGATGGTGGCCTCGGCGCAGTTGCGGGGGCAGCCCGACACCGCGATCTTGAACTTGTGGGGCATCCAGCTGCCCCAGGTCATGCGCTCGGCCTGGATGCCCAGACCGGTGGAGTCCTGGGTGCCGAACCGGCACCAGTCCGACCCGACGCAGGTCTTCACCGTGCGGAGTGATTTGCCGTAGGCGTGGCCCGACACCATGCCTGCGGCGTTCAGATCCGCCCAGACCGCCGGCAGATCCTCCTTCTTGATGCCAAAGATATCCAGCCTCTGGCCGCCGGTGACCTTGACCAGGGGGGCGTCGTATTTCTCGACCACATCGGCGATGGCGCGCAGTTCGCGCGGATTGGTGACCCCGCCCCACATCCGCGGCACCACCGAATAGGTCCCGTCCTTCTGGATATTGGCGTGCAGACGTTCGTTGACGAACCGGCTTTGCTGGTCGTCCACATAGTCTCCGGGCAGGGCGCACAGCAGATAATAATTCAAGGCCGGACGGCACGACGAACAGCCGTCGGGCGTCGTCCAATGGAGTCTTTGCATGACCTCAGGGATTGTCCGCATCCCTTGGGCCACGATCTCCCGACGCACGTCGTCGTGACCGAAGCTGGTGCATTTGCACAGGGTCCGAACGGCGCGCTCGCCCGCATAGTCGTCGCCCAGGGTCACCGCCAGCAGGGTTTCCACCAGACCGGTGCAGGAGCCGCAGGAGGCCGACGCCTTGCAGCCGCCGCGAATGGCGTCCAGCGTCGCCGCGCCGCCCTCGATTGCGGCGACAACCGTCTTCTTGGACACGCCGTTGCAGCCGCAGATCTCGGCTTCGTCCGAGAGGGCTGCAACGGCCGCCCTAGGGTCCGGCGGCCCTCCTCCCAGGGCGAAGGCCTGACCGAAGATCAGCATGTCGCGGACCGACGAGATGTCCTCGCCCCGTTTCATCAGGTCGAAATACCAGCCGCCATCGGCGGTGTCGCCGTACAGGACCGCGCCCGCGATCCGGTCCTCGCGCACCACCACCCGCTTGTAGACGCCGCGCGACGCGTCCCTCAGGACGATGTCCTGCGCCCCCTCGCCGCCCGAAAAATCCCCAGCGGAAAACACGTCAATGCCGGACACCTTGAGCTTGGTCGAGGTCACCGAGCCACGATAGCCCGTATGACGATCCGTCAGTCCATCGGCCAGGGCGCGACACATGTCCCACAGGGGGGCGACCAGGCCATAGACCTGACCGGCGTGTTCGACGCATTCTCCGACGGCCAAAACCGCCGGGTCGGAGGTGACCATATGGTCGTCCACATGAATGCCGCGCCCCACGGCCAGTCCGGCCGCACGCGCTAGACTTATATTGGGTCGGATGCCGACCGCCATGACGACGAGGGACGCCGGGATCAGCCGACCGTCCTTCAGTCGCACCCCCTCGACGCCGACGTCGCCGACGATCTCCGCCGTATCGCCGCCGGTCAGGATGGTCTGCCCCCGGGCCTCCAGCGCCGACTTCAGCAGCCAGCCGGCGGCCTCGTCCAGCTGCCGTTCCATCAGGTTCGGCATCAGATGGATGACCGTCACCTTCATGCCCCGCAGGCTCAAGCCGTGCGCCGCCTCCAGGCCCAGAAGGCCGCCGCCGATGACAACCGCGTCCCCGCCCTGCTGCGCGGCGGCGACCATCCGGTCGACGTCGGCCATGTCGCGGAAGCTGATGACGCCGTCGAGGTCGTGACCCGGCACGGGGATGATGAAGGGGTCCGATCCGGTGGCGATCAGCAGACGATCATAGCCGACGGTGCGGCCTGACTTCGCGGTCACGGTCCGGGCGGCGCGATCGATCGCCTCGACGGGATCCGACACGATCAGTTCGATGTCATTGTCGGCGTACCAGGCGCGGTCGTTGATGACGATCTGATCGAAGGTCTTCTCGCCCGCCAGCACGGGGGACAACATGATCCTGTTGTAGTTCACATGGGGTTCGGCCCCGAAGATGGTCACCCGGTATCGGTCTGCGTCGCGCGCGAGAATTTCCTCCACCGCCCGGCAGCCGGCCATGCCATTGCCGACGACGACCAGATGCTCCCGGGTGTCCCGGGTCGCGCCCGTGGACCGCGCCAAGACCTTTGCAAAACCGTCCATTCGACGCCCCAAACGAAAAAAGCCGCCATGCAGACGCTGGTTTCCCAGCGCCTGCATGGCGGCTTTGCCAAATCTCGATCACCCCCACCGATCCGGTCAGGGCGCGAAAACCGGGACTCCCCATCGATGGAGGGTTCCGACCAATCCGAGGCGTCCTTGCCTCAGTTCGATGAGGTTGACTCGTTTCTCCCTGCTCGGCAAGGGGTCATTTTGCATCGCACAAAGAGGTTTTTGTCCGCGATCAGGCGGCGGCCTCGGCGAAGCTTTCGACATAGGCCTCGATCCGGTCGGGATCGAAGGGCCGGCCGTCGAAGAAGTTCCCGACCGCTCCGGCCCCGTCCCCGCCTGGAACGGCGCGACGATACAGGTCCGGACGGAAGACGGCCGCAGAGGCCGCGCGCGCCGTTTCGGACGCCTCGATCATGCCCCAACGCACGAACTGCGAGTAGATCCACAGGCCATGATCGATCGCCGGCGCGGTGGCGGCTTCGCGGTGCAGCATGAGGAAGTCCGCCTCGGCCACGGGCGCTTCCCCCTGGCCGAGCACCAGTCGCCCGGCCAAGGCGCGCTCGATCACCGCCGCCGACTGGTTCACATAATTGGGCGCCGCCAGCAGTCGGGCCAGGGCGGGGCGATTTTCCGGCGCGTCGCACCAGGCGGCGGAGCGGTCCAAGGCGATCAAGAGCCGGTTCAGAACCTCCGGATTGGCCTCGGCCCAGTCGGCGCGCGCGGCCAGGACCTTTTCCACCCCCCGGCGCCAGAGCCGTGATCCGAAGGCGGCGATCTGGCCCAGGCCTTCGTCCACGGCGAGACTGCTCCAGGGTTCGCCCGCCATGAAGCCGTCGATCTCGCCGGTCCGCAACGCCTCCACCATCAAGGACGGCGGCGCCACCCGCAGGGTCAAGTCCCGATCGGGATCCACCCCCGCGAACGCCAGCCAGTAGCGCAGCATGAGGGCGTGGCTGGAAAACCGATGAACCACGCCAATGATCGGCTTGCGACGGTGCATGCCGATGGCCGAAGCGAAGTCATGGGCGGTCGCGACAGGATCCTCGACCCGATGCGCCAGCACCGGGTCCAGGGCTGCGGCGAACTCATGCGACAGGGTCAAGGCGTTGCCGTTCATCCCCAGCCGGAAGGGCGCCACCAGCCGGGTCGGCTGTTGGCTGAGCCCCAAGGTCACCGCCACGGCCAGAGGCGCCAACATGTGCGCCGCCTGAACCTGGCCGTAGACCAGACGGTCTCGAACTGTGGCCCAGGAGGTGTTGCGGACCAGCGTCAGGTCCAGCCCGGCCGCTTCCGCGAAACCCATCTCCTTGGCCGCGACCAGCACCGCGCTGTCGGTCAGGGGCAGAAAGGCGATTGAAAGCGGCGTCATCGTCCGGTTCCCTTGGGTGGGTCGATCAGGGCGTAGGCGGTGATCAAGGCTTCGGCAACCTCGACGATGCGGCGGCTCTGGTTCATGGCGGTGGAGCGCAGCAAGGCGTGGGCGTCGGGCTCGGACAGACCGCGACCCTGCATCAGCAGGGTCTTGGCCTTATCGATGGTCTTGCGGTCGGCCAGGGCCGTGACCGCGTCGTCCCGCTCCGCCCTCAGGATGTTGAAGGCGTTGAACCGGCGGATCGCCAGCTCCAGGATCGGCTTCACCCTTTCCTTCCTGAGACCATCGACGACATAGGCCGATACCCCTGCGTCAATGGCGGCGCCGATCATCGCATCGTCCGACCGGTCGACGAACATGGCGATGGGTCGAGCCAGGGCGCGGCTGACGGTCAGCATTTCCTCGAGCGTGTCGCGGCTGGGATCGCCCAGATCCATCAGCACGATGTCGGGCGCCATCCGTTCCAGACGCGCGACGAAACCGCCGTGGGGCGCCACGACCTCGATATCGATGTAGCCCGCCTCGGCCAGCCCCTCTTTCAGGATGGTCGCGCGCAGGCCGGTGTCGTCGACGATGGCGATACGCAATTGTGATGTTCCCCGACGCGAGTAAGCGGCGCCCTCCGTCAAGAGTCTAGACGGGCCGCGTCGAGCGCGACCGGGACGACGATCATTTCGCAACCTGTTGCATTCAGGGCATCCTGCTCGCGCCTCGCCCGCTCAGACGCCGCAGGATTGCCGGCATACAGTCTCACGACGCGTTCGCCTTGAGTCCAATGTTCGACCATCAGACGGCAGGCTTCGGCGGGGCCGGCGTCCGCCAGGTTTCGCCGAGGCGCATCACGTCGCGCCCGCGCCAGGACGAGCTCCGAGACCTCCGGGTCGTAAAGGATGACATCGGCGTCCTGCATGATCCGCAGCGCCTTGAGCGTCAAAAGTTCCGGATCGCCCGATCCGGCCCCCAGACCATACAGACTCCCCGCCTCCGGCGCCGCCGCCTCTATAAGCCGCATCATCTCGGCGCGGGCGGCCGATATCCGCCCTTGTCCGACCAGATCAACGGCCAGACCGCGAAACGCCCGTTCCCAGAACCGTCGCCGCGCCATGAAGTCCGGAATGCCCGTCTTGACCTGGTCACGAATCTCGCCGGCGATCTCGGCGAGGGGGCCGAGCGCTTGGGGCAGTATGGCTTCGATACGGCTGCGCAGGTCCCGCGCCAGGATCGGCGCGGCGCCGCCGGTCGCGATGGCGACGACGATCGTATCCCGGTCGATCAGGGCCGGCGTCTGGAAATCGCTCAAGGCCGGCCGGTCCACCACATTGACCTGGGCGCCCGCCGCCCGCGCATCGCGGGCGACCGCCTCGGCCTCCTCCTCCTGCTCCAGAGCGATGAAGACCAGCCGCGCCTCCTGAAAATCCGCCCGCGTCGGCGCGCGAGCCCTGGGCGTGGGCGCGTTCGCCGGCCGGCGATCCCCGTCAGGGGGGCCGCCGGGGGTGAACCAGACCAGTCGGGCGGGCGAGCCGACGAACAGCCGCAGTTTCGCCAGCGCCGCCTCCCCGTCGCCGACCACGACGACAAGCGCGTCATGCAAGGGTATGCCGGCCAGAAAGACCCGCATCAGGCGGCGTCGGCGTGAGCGCCGTGCTCGTAGTCCGCCAGGAACTGAAGCACTTCCTCACGATAGGCGTAGAATTGCGGATGATCCAGCAGGGCGCGGCGGTCGCGCGGACGCGGCAGATCGACCTCCAGCACCTTGCCGATGGTGGCGTTCGGCCCGTTGGTCATCATCACCACCCGATCAGCCAGCAGGATCGCCTCGTCCACGTCATGAGTGACCATGACGGTCGTGACCTTGGTGCGGTTCCAGACCTCGACCAGCACGTCCTGCAGATCCCAGCGCGTCAGGCTGTCCAGCATGCCGAACGGCTCGTCCAGCAGCAGCAGTCGGGGCGACAGGGCGAAGGCGCGGGCGATGCCCACCCTCTGGCGCATGCCGTTGGACATATCGGCGGCCATCTTGTTCATGGCGTCGCCCAGGCCGACCCGTTCCAGATAATAGGCGACGATGTCGGCTCTCTCGGCGCGGGTGGCGTGGGGATAGACACGCTCGACCCCCAGGGCCACGTTCTGGCGCGCCGTCAACCAGGGCATCAGGGACGGCGATTGGAACACCACCGCCTTGTCCGGTCCCGCGATCTCGATCTCCCGACCGTTCAACACGATGCCGCCGTCAGAGATCGGATTGAGACCGGCGGCCATGGTCAGAACCGTGGACTTGCCGCACCCCGAATGCCCGATCAGCGAGATGAACTCGCCGCGGTCCATCAGCAGATTGACCTTCTCGACCACCGTCAGCGGGCCCTTGGGCGTCGGATAGACCTTGGACAGGTTGTAGAACTCGAGATAGCGGCGATGGATCGGACTATAGGCGGCGTCCTGATAGGCCTTGGGCGGCGCCAAGAGATCGAGCGGCGCCACCGTCGGCAGGTCGATCACGTTCGAAGCCGCCGCCTCGCGCGCCCCGCCGGCGAGACGCCCCAGATAGCCGACGATCTCGTTTCTCAGCGTCTTATAGGCCTCGTCATGGTTCAGCTCGGTGCGGTCCCGCGGCCGCGCCAGGGCCACCTCGAAGATTCGGCCGATATGGGCGTGGGGCGCCGGCGTCAGGACCGCGACCCGGTCGGCCAGCAACAGGGCCTCGTCCACGTCGTTGGTCACCAGGACGATGGTGCGTTTCTCCTGGCGCCGGATCCGCTCGATCTCGTCCTGGAGCTTGGCGCGGGTCAGGGCGTCCAGCGCCGACAGGGGTTCGTCCAGCAGCAGGATCTCGGGTTTTGTCGCCAGAGCCCGCGCCACCGCCACGCGTTGGCGCATGCCGCCCGACAACTGCGCCGGCTTGCGATCCAGCGCATGGGCCAGTCCCACCAGGGCGACCGTCGCGCGCACCAGTTCGACCCGCTCCGTCTTGGGCATCGTCAGGTGAACGGCGTCGACCGCCAGCCTGACATTCTGTTCCACAGTCAGCCAGGGAAACAGCGAATAGCTCTGAAAGACGACCCCGCGATCCGGTCCGGGGCCGGCGCAGGGCCGGCCCTTGATCAGGATGTCGCCGCTGTCCGCCTCGATCAGCCCGGCGATGGCGGACACCAGGGTCGTCTTGCCCGCGCCCGAGAAGCCGAGAACGGCGACGAACTCGCCTTCCTGAACGTCCAGTTCCACGCCGGACAGGACGTCGGTGCGTATACCGTCGGCCCCCAGATAGGATTTGCTCAGTCCCCGCAAGGACAGGATCGGCGCGCTCATTTGGCGTGGTTCCGCGAGGCGAGGGCTTGCAGGGCCATCATCAACCGATCCAGCAAGAAGCCGATCAGGCCGATGACGATGACCGCGAACATGATGCGGGCCAGCGACTGCTCGCTGCCGTTCTGGAACTCGTCCCATACGAACTTGCCCAGTCCGGGGTTCTGCGCCAGCATCTCAGCGGCGATCAACACCATCCAGCCGACGCCCAGCGACAGCCGCATGCCCGTGAAGATATAGGGCAGGGCCGAAGGCAGGATCAGGCGTCTCAGCCGGGCGAAGGGGCTGAGGCGAAGCACCCGTCCGACATTGAGCAGATCCCGGTCGATCGAGGCGGCGCCGACGGCCGTATTGATCAGGGTCGGCCACAGCGAACACAGCATCACCACGACCGCCGAAATGACGAAGCTCTTGGGCAGGGCCGGATCCGGGCGGGTCATGGTCGCCGACACCACCATGGTCACGATCGGCAGCCAGGCCAGCGGACTGATCGGCTTGAAGATCTGCACCAGGGGATTGAAGGCGGCGTTGAACCCCTTGGATAGGCCGCAGACCAGGCCGAGCGGCACGGCGACCACCGTCGCCAAGCCGAACCCGAAGGCCACCGTGAACAGGGAGGTGAAGATCTGATCGATGAAACTGGGCGATCCGGCGTAACGGAAATCGCGAACCTCGCCCCCCCGTCCGGCGGCTTCCAGTCCGGCATTACGCTCGGACTGGGCCGCATAGAAGGCGGCCCGATCGGCCTGGCCGGCCTGCCACTCCTCGGCCAGGGCGACGCCCTGCGCCGCGACCGCCACGGGCCCGGGAAGGGCGCCCAACGAGGTCTTCACCATAGGAGCCGCCATGGCCCACAACAGGATGAAAATCCCGATGCCCGCCAGGGGCGGAACCAGGGCGCGCAATCTGGCCCCCAGCTTGACTCCAAGCCCGGCGGCGAAACGGACGAGCCTGGACGCTCTCCCCTCCTCCGACGCCGAACGGGTGTCGGACGCGGCGTCCTCGGACGGCGTCCGACGCGGCGCCGTCTCGGACGGTATGCGACCGATGACCTTGGCGGGCGTTTCACCGTCGGGCGCGACCTGGTTCGTCAGCATCAATCTTCTCCCCTTTGCGCGATCAGGCCGGCGAGACGCCGGAGGCGGCGACCCGCTGACCCTGTTTCAGACCGATGGCGAACTTGGCCAGATAGGCGTTGGGCGCGCGCCCGTCGTAGGCGACGCCGTCGATGAAGCCGGTCTGCACCTCTTTGAAGCCGTCCGTCTCCGGGACGGACTCGGCCGGGATCACCCCCTCGGCGACCAGCGCGCGCGCGGCGGCCAGATAGAGGTCGGCGCGATAGACCGCCTGAGCGGTTTCCAGGTACCAGGCGTCGGGACGATCCTCGGCGATCTGGCCCCACCGGCGCATCTGAGTCAGTTGCCAGACCGCGTCGGAAGCGAACGGATAGCCGGCGAAGCTTCCGAAGAAGATGTTGAACTCCGGGGCGGGGCGGACATCGCCGGGCGCATAGGTGAACCGCCCCGTCATGGAGGCGGCGATCACGTCGGCGTCGGCCCCGACATAGTTGGAGCGGGCCAGGATCTGCACCGCCTCCGGGCGATTGGCGCCCTGGTCGGCGTCCAGCCACTGCTGGGCCTTGATCAGGGCGCGGATCAGGGCGGTGGTGGTGGCGGGATAGGTCTCGGCGAAGGCCCGGGTCATGCCCAGGACCTTCTCGGGATTGCGGGGCCAGATGTCGTGATCGGCGATGAGGGGCACGCCGATCTTCTTCTTGACGGCCGCCTGGTTCCAAGGCTCGCCGACGCTATAGCCCTCGATGGTGCCGGCTTCGAGGGTGGCGGGCATCTGGGGCGGCGGCGTGACCGACAGCTGGATGTCCGCGCCGGTCGTGCCCGCCACGTCGCGCGGCAGATAGAAGCCGGGATGGATCCCGCCGGCCGCCAGCCAATAGCGAAGCTCGTAATTGTGGGTGGAGACCGGGAAGACCATGCCGAACTTGAGCGGACGCCCCTCGGACCGGAAACGCTCGACGACCGGCTTCAGGACGGCGGCCGAGATCGGATGCAAGGGCTTGCCGTCGGCGCCCTTGGGCAGG
This sequence comes from Brevundimonas sp., assembly GCF_013912065.1. Lineage (GTDB taxonomy): Bacteria > Pseudomonadota > Alphaproteobacteria > Caulobacterales > Caulobacteraceae > Brevundimonas. The sequence continues at coordinate 257,216 of NZ_JACESA010000002.1, read as the reverse complement.
GTCGGCGCGATCTGCGCCCAGATCCGGTTCGACACCGTGATGGCGTTTCCATTCAGGTCCAGGCTGAGCGGCGCGATCAGGTCGGCCTTGGTGCCCAGACCGATGGTCGCCGCGATCGGCTGCCCCGCCAGCATGTGGGCGGCGTCCAACTGACCGCCGATCACGCCGTCCAGCAGGACCTTCCAGTTGGCCTGAGGTTCAAGGGCGACGTTCAGGCCCTCCTCAAGAAAGAAGCCCTTTTCCTTGGCGATCGCCAGGGGCGCCATATCCGTCAGCTTGATGAAGCCGAGTTTGAGGTTGGGCTTTTCGACCGCCCCCGCCGGCGTCGTGGCGCCGTTCGAACGCGGCTCGCTCTCGCCACATCCGGCGAGGCCCGCTGCGGCGCCGGCCAGCAGCGCGCCGCCGGCCATCAGGAATCTGCGCTTGTCCATCACCTTCATCCCCCGCCATGTTTGGTGGCTTGTTCAAACCCGGTGCGGATCGCGGACGCACGAAAGCCGCCTCGACACGCTCATGTCAGAGCGCCCCGGGCGGCTTCATTGCCGAAATCTGCTGAATGTCCGGCGCGTCTCCCCTCATTGAGGACGCCCCGTTACGCGCAGCGCTTTAGGACGCCGCCCGACATTGCTGGCATGGAATGTTGCATCGCACAAGGGGTCAGCGAGATTTGTCGGGGCGCGCTGGCCGAAGCGCGAAAACCGGGGCTCGGGTTCGCCAACGGGACAGACCCCGCCATGGAGCTGAGGATCAAATCGAACGTGATTTGTTCAGGCGCAAGCCCAGCGCGGGGATCAGGCGGCATTCTGCTCGGATGACCCAGACCTCTCATTTTCAGCAACTCGTCGCCGCCGCCTTGGCCCAGCAGACCCCGCACCGCCTGCTTTTCGTCTTCGCCGCCGTGGCCTTGCCGGACGCCCCGACGCCCGAGCAGCGCGAGCGTCATCGCCTGGGTCGGGGTGGAACCCTGACCCCCTTGATGTGCGTGGACAAGGCGCCAGAGGACCTGGCGGGCTTCGACGTTTTCGCCGCCGAAGCGGCGACGGCCGGACCGCCCTGGGGCCTGGTGTTCGCCGCGGCCCTTGCCGGGCGCGACGGATACGCCCCTGTCAAGCCCGACATAGACCGGGCGCTCGAAAACATGGTCGAGGCTGTCAACACCGGGGCCATCCAGCGCTTCCTCGCCTTCGACACCGCCGGCGACCCCGTGGTTTTCGACTGAATCGGATGCGGCTATCGGCTCGCCGCAGCGTGCGTTGCGGCGCTGGACCCGTTCACGCCGTCCTCGGCGAGGCGTCTCAGCGCGGCGGGATCCAGCACCATGAGACGGCGTCCTGTCGTCTTTAGCCAACGGGACTTTTCCCATCCGGCGATGATGCGGCTCGCCGTATACAGGGTCGTACCGGCGAACTCGGCGACGTCCTGGCGGCGCAGCGGGATCGTGATGGCGGCGGCGTCTTGAGGACGACCGGACGGGTCCAGAAGCCGCAGAAGGGCCAGGGCGATGCGCTGGTCAGCACGCAAGAAGGACTTCTCCCTTATCCGCTCCTGCAATTGCGCCAAGCGCGTCCCCAGAATACGAATGACGTTCACCGCAACCACGGGGTCGCGTTCCATAATGCGGAACAGCACCTCGCGGGGCCAACTCAGAACCACGACCGCCTCCAGAGCCACAATGTCCGCCGGAAAGCGCCCTTGCGCAAAGAGCGCGGCCGTTGCGAACATGTCGCCGGGTCCCAGAAATCGGATCAGCGCCTGCCCGCCGTCGGCGCCGGTCTGGATCAGACGGGCGCTGCCGCGGCTCAGCGCATAGGCCCGCTCCACCTTCGCGCCCTGTTCGCCGACATAGGCTCCGGCTCGATGATGATCGACCCGGACAGCCTCGGCGAGATCGGCGCACGTCGCCGAAGCGGCGCCCCGGAACAGATCCAAACCGGCGATGGTCTCGCTCCGGACGGGGTCGGACATGGGCCTGTTCCTCTCCTGCGGGCCCGGATCGACACCGGACCGGGCGGACTTCTCGCCGCAGTTTGCGCTGGCGCAATAAAGCGCCGTTCGGCATGCTTTAGATGAAAACGGGTCGCATTAGCAAATCGAGACCCGCCGTGCCCCTCCCCGTTCCGCTCTCCCAGCCGTTCTTACCGCACGGCGTCGCTCGTCTCGCTCTGACCTGCAGCGCTCTCGCGCTCGGCTTCGCTCCGGGCCTTGTCACCGCGCCCGCCCAGGCGCAGTCCGCCACGCCGGGCTTTGTGGAAGATGTGGTCGTCATCGGCCGCCGCGCCTCGGCCGCCGAACGCTTGAACGCCACGGGCGGCGCAACAGGGCTGATCGAGGCGGATGACCTGCCGCAAAGCGCCAATCTGACGATTTCACGCGCCCTCGCCTTCGCGCCGGGCGTTGTCGTGCAGGACTTCTTCGGCGGAAACGATCAGCCCCGCATCCAGATTCGCGGATCCGGCCTGCAGCAGAACCCCGTCGAGCGCGGGGTGCTGATGCTGCGCAACGGCCTGCCGGTCAATCGCGCCGACGGCTCCTATATCGTCGGTTTCGCCAACCCCGCCGAGGCCCAGTCGATCGAGATCTTTCGCGGTCACGCCGCGAACCGGCTCGGCGCGACGGTGCTCGGCGGCGCCTTGAACCTCATCTCTCCGACGGGACGAAGCGCGCCCGGGCTGCGCCTCAAGGCCTCCGCCGGCGACTTCGGCCAGATCGGGACGGGCGCCTCGGCCGGTTATGTCCACGACACGATCGACGCTCTGCTGCGCGTTGACCACACCGAGCGGGACGGTTCCCGGACTTATAACGGCTCGAGTCGATCGGCTGTGGGCGCCAACTTCGGCGTGAGACTGTCGGATCGGGTGACAGTGCGCGCCTTCGCCAGCTACGCCGACCTCGGCTTCGACGTCGCCGGTCCCTTGACCCGCGCCCTGCTCGACAGCGGCTCGCGCAGCGTCTTCACCGGCCCGACCGTGACGCCGACGGGCGCCGTCAATCCAGGCCCCAATGTGGTGCGCGACCAGCCCCGTCGCGAAGCCACGCAATTCCATGCGGGGGTTCGGGCCACGGGCGTGATGGACGCCCATCTGATCGACGTCGCCTTGGGTTATGCCCAGACCGACGACATGTTCCGGTTTCCGATCTCGGCGGGCGTGCGCGACACCCGCGGCGACGACGCCACCGTCGTCGGCCGTTACGCCTATGCGCCCGATCCTGCGCGCGCCATCCCCTTGTTCGAGGGCACGCTGCAATGGGTGACCGGAACCGCCGACCGCGACTATTATCTCAATCTCTCAGGACTCCGAGGCGCGCAGTTCGGCCGCAATCGACTGAAGGCGGACACCCTGTCCATGAACGGCGGCTTCAACCTCCCGCTCGGACGGACGCTCACCCTGTCGCCTTCGGCGGCCTGGTCGCGCGCCACGCGCGACAACCAGGACCGCTACGCGCCGTCCACGCGGCCGACGGCGGCCTATAGTCCCGCCAATCCCGGCCTGGCTCTGCCGTTCGGCGCCGTCCCCACGGTCGGGTCCAGCTATGAACGAACCTACGAGGGTTGGAGCCCGGCCCTCGGCCTGACCTGGCGGCCGGACCACCGGCAAACCGTCTTCGTCTCGGCCAATCAGACCTTCGAACCGCCGACGCACGATGATCTGTTCGCCACCGTCAACGGCACGCCCAACAGCAGTCCGGGACGCCCCAATCCCGCCGCGCCCAATCAGGCCGCAGCCGTCTTCGCCACCCCCGCGCTCAAGCCGCAGCGAGCGACGACCGTAGAAATGGGCTGGCGCGGTCGAGCCGGCGCCTGGACCTGGGACGCCGTCGCCTATCACGCCTGGGTGCGCAACGAGCTCCTCAGCCTGCGCGACGAAACCGGCGTGTCATTGGGCGCGGTCAATGCGCCTCACACCCGTCACCTGGGGCTGGAGCTGGGACTGAGCTTACGGATGACGCCGGACCTGACCGGACGCCTCGCCTATACCTGGCAGGACTTCCGCTTCCACGACGATCCTCTGCGCGGCGACAATCATCTGGCCGGCACGCCGCCGCATTGGGTCCAGGCCGGTCTGGACTGGCGGCCTGGGCCGGGTTGGCTGCTGCAAGGCGGGGTGCGCTGGGTTCCGGAAAAAACGCCGATCGACAACCTTAACACCCTCTACAGCGACCCTTACGCCGTCTTCGACCTGCGGGCCGAGCGCGAGATCCGCGACGGCCTGGTCGTCTTTGCCGAAGGCCTGAACCTGTTCGACGAAACCTACGCCGCCTCCACCCTCGTCGTCGACCAGGCGCGCGCCGATCAGGCGGTTTTCCTTCCCGGCGACGGTCGCGCCTTCGGCGCGGGCGTGAGCCTCAAATTCTAACCTCGCAAGAAAGACCCTATCATGAAGCGCTTGTCTTTGTTCGCCTTCGCCGCCGTCGCATCGGCCGCCCTGCCCCTTTCCGCCGCCGCCCAGGCCCGGCGGCTGGACGTGGATCGCCTGCCGTCTTCGGATGTCGCCGGCGCACGCCGCACCCTCGTCGCCCTCGACGCGCAGGGCCGTCCCGCCGTCATGCTCCTTCGGATCGAAAAAGGTCAACTTCTGCCGCCGCACGGCGGCGAAGGGGGACTGCGGCTCATCACGGTCGTGTCCGGCCATCTGTCCTGGGGCGACGGCGGGATCGTCGATCCGGCGGCGGAGCGGGTGTTTGGTCCCGGCAGCCTGATCGTGCTGCCTGTGGTCGGGGGCGAACACTGGGCCGCTGCGCGCCAAGACGATGTGCTGCTCCAGATCACGCCCCTGCGCGACGGGTCCATTGCCCCTGACTCCGCCAGAGAAGCGCCTTGACCAGAGGCGCGCCCGACCGAGCTTGACGATCAGAACAAGGACAAACTCTCATGGACGAGCTGGCTCTCGCGCGCGTGATTCACGTGCTGGGCGTGGTGATCTGGATCGGCGGCGTATCGATGGCCACCACCGTTGCGCTTCCCGCCATTCGCAGGGGGCTTCTCGGCGCCGACCGCCTGGCGGCTTTCGAAGCCTTCGAGCGTCGCTTCATCTGGCAGGCGCGCACGGCCGTGGCGCTTGTCGGCCTGTCGGGCGTCTATCTCGTTGAGCGGATGGCGCTGTGGGACCGATTCAGCGACCTACGCTTCTGGTGGATGCACGCCATGGTGTGCGTCTGGGCCGTGTTTGTCCTGCTGCTGTTTGTGGTGGAGCCCTTTCTGCTCCACCGCTTCTTTCCGGCCTGGGCCAAGCGCGCGCCGGATCAGGCGTTCCGCCTGCTGCACGCCGCCCATATGGTGCTGCTGGTCCTGGCCTTGACGACGGTGTTCGGGGCGGTCGCCGGCAGTCATGGCTGGCTGTTCTGATGCACAGGAAGGCCGGCGGCGGCGTCGCCGGCTTTTTCGGTGCAAGGCCACAAGCCGCGCCTGGCGCACGGCGCTGGCTTCCATCAATTGCCGCCATAGAGCCTCGACCAAGTCCGGCGACAGGTCGACCGTCTCGGCCAGCTGACGGACATGATCGATCACCGCCGCGATACGGGCGGGATCGCGCACCGTCCCGGGCGACTTGAACGCGGCCATGGCGTCGGCGATCTTCAGGCGCAGGGCCAGCAGGATCACCAGGCGACGGTCGATCCGGTCAAGGATTGCGCGCACGCCGGGCGGGTCAAGCCCGGCCGTTCCCGGATCAGCGGGTCCCGGCGACACCGGCGAGACCGTGCAGATAGCCGCTGACGAAGGCGACGGAGGGGTTCAATTCCTGCAGTCGCTGGAGGAGCCCATCGGGATCGCACAGGCCGTCGGCATAGGCGCGAAACGCCCGCGCGACGGCCGGCATATCGCCGGAATGGGGCGACAGGCGCAACGCTCCGACGCCGGCGGCACGCAGGGCGGGGACCGGCGCATCGACGCATTGCATCGCCCAAGACAGGGTCTGCACGCCGTTGACCGCGAGGAAGGGCTGGCCCTCCAGGGTCCTCAGATCCATCCCGTCGGGATCGCGATCACAGACAAACTGGCAGGCGTCCTTGTGCAGGCCGTGGCTGCGCGCGTGGTAGCAGCGCCCTGACAGGGCGAGCGGCAGCCGACCGAAGGCGAACAGCTCGATCTCGACCTGTGGCTGCGCCGCCGAAAGATGCGAAATCGCCTCCAGCGAAAGCTCCACATTGGGACACAGGCGCACACAGCCGCGTCGCGCCAGCGCCCCAAGCGCCCCCTCGTTGTAGATGTTCAACAAAGGTCCGGCGACGAAGGGGTCGCGCCGCTCCGACAGACCGGAGACGTCGTTGACCTCAATGAGGTCCGGCATGGCGGCGAGCGCCGCCAGTCCCTTGCGATCCCGGATCGTCGCCGGCAGGGCCAGGCCCGACCAGACGATGTCCTTGCCTGCGGCGCTCAAGGTCTCCGCCGCCGCCGCGAGCGCATATTGGGTCAGGGGCGAACGTTTGCCGCAGACCACCTCGCCCAGATAGACCCGGTCGATCGACGGCTCGTCGGCCACCTCGGCATAGAAGGCTTCAATCCGATCCGGCGCCCAGTGAAACAGCAAGGGCCCCAGCGCGATCCGCATAGCCGTCATCTCCACAGCTTTCTATAGGCGCCGGCCGTCTCCCGCCCGCCTTCGGCGAGATCCGTCAGCAGAGGGGCGAAGGCCTGGGGATCGGCGCCCGAATCCAGGGCGTCGATCGCTTGGCGAAAGGCCCCGGCCACACGGGCGACATAGGCCTTGCCCCTCTGGCGGCCCTCGATCTTCACGGCCGTGACCCCCGCCGCCTTCAATCCGGCGAGAAGGCTCATGGCGTTCAGACTGACGGGGTCTTCGAACAGATAGGAGCGCAGGCCGCGCGCCTCGAACCGTCCCTTGCACAGGGTGGGATATCCGGCCTTCTCGCCCGGGGCGTACTGGTCCAGGGCGAAGCCCGCCAGTCTCGAAACCAGGCCTTCGTCCTCTTCGGTATAGGACACCGCCTCGGGCGGCGAGCAGACGCCGCACAGATTGGGGGAGCGACGGGCGGCGTAAGACGACAGGGCGCAGCGCCCTTCAGCCATCACGCACAGGCCGCCGAACACGAAGGCTTCGGTTTCGGCTTCTGTCTCGCGAACGAGAGCGGCGACTTCCTGAACGCTCAGGACGCGCGGCAAGACGATGCGGCGGACGCCATAGGCCTGGGCGTAAAACCGGACCGCTTCAGGGGATCCGGCCGCGGCCTGAACAGACAGGTGCAGTCGCAAATCCGGCCATCGCTCCCGCGCATAGGCCAAAAGCCCCAGATCGGCGAGGATCACTGCATCGGCGCCCGAGGTCGCGGCGGCGTCGACGGAGGCGCGCCACCGGGCGCTTTGTCCCGCCCGCGCAAAGGTGTTGACCGCCACGAGGAGTTTTCGCCCGCGCGCGTGGGCCCAAGTCGCAGCCTGGCCCAGTTCCTCGGGCGAGAAATTCAGTCCGGGGAAATTGCGGGCGTTGGTTTCGTCACGCAGCCCGCAATAGACGCTGTCAGCGCCGGCCTCGACGGCCGCTTTCAACATCGCCGGCGAACCGGCGGGACAGACGAGTTCGATGGACCCCATCATGATGTCCTTCGCGCCTGACCCCAAGAGAGCGCCCCGCGCGCCGCCGCATCGGCGACGCCGCGCAGCCAGGCGGGCGCGCCGAGCAGATCCGACGGCGACAGCGCAGCCGCCTCCAGGGTGTTGTGCAGAGAGACCACGGTCTCCGTGTCGCCCGAAACGCGGATCTCGCGCGAGAAGAAGGCCGCATCGGCGTCAAGCCCGCCGTCCAGAACCCCCAGCAACAGCACGAGCGGCCCGCTGATCCGGGCCGCGCTGGGGCGATCATCGTCCCGGCGCGCCACGCGAACAGGACGCTCGGCGTCCGGGGTCAGTCGAAACAGGACCGGCAGGTCCGTGGGCGCCAGGACGACGGTCGCGGACGCGGCCGTCCCGAGGCGTTCGAACACATCCGGTCGTCGCTGCCGAAGACGGCGAATGGCCGTTCCGAGCACCGCCTCGGGGATCGCGCGCAGGGCCATCAGAGCCGCTTCCGCCGCCGCGCTTTCGACAATCCGTTTCAGGCGCGGGCTCATTTCATCTCCCGCAGCACCGCCTGCAGGACGTCCGCGACCGTCTGGCGCTGGACCGCATCAGGCGCCTCGAACAGAGCGCTGTTCGCACTGTGCTCGAAACATTCCACCGAACTCAGCCAGCAACGTCCCTGGGTGGCGTCGTGAAGAATCTCCTGAGCGGCGTCGTGGACATGCTGCGCCAGCCGCTCGCAACTGGTGCTGGGCACGGTGCGCAGGTCCGCCAGCCCGGCCGCAGCGAGCGATTCGAATACGTCGCGAGCCGGGTCGTCGACCGCCACCAGAAGGGTGTGATCGAACATCTTGTGCAGCCAACGCCGGATCTTGCCGAAACCGCCGTCGCCGAAATCGACGACCCAGCCGCGCCGATCGAGTTGCTCGGCGGCAAAGACGAACCGAAACCCCAGCGCATAGCCGTGCAGCAGTTGGCAATCGGTTCCGGCGTCCCATTGACGATAGGCGCACGACAGGCCGCGCTCGGGGCCATAGGTCTTGGTGGAATAGAAGGGCATGGGGCGTCCTGCGTCGCGGATGCCCCGGCTCCTAACCCAGCCGGGTCTGATCGGGCTGAACCGGTCTCAATCGCCGTCCTGCCCGGCGTCATTTCGGGGCTTGATCCGCCTCAATCCTTGCGGCCGCCGTCGCCGATAGGCTGTCCCGGCCACGGGAGCCGCCATGCAAGACAGATTCGAGTTTCTGATCCTGGGCGGGGGCCTTGCGGGTTTGGCCGTCGCCGCCGCCCTGGCGCCGCACCGCCGGCTCTGCCTGGTCGAGCGCGAGGCCTGGCTCTGTCGCCACGCCAGCGGCCGGGCGGCCGCCATGTTCATCCCCACCTATGGCGGCCCCGTCGTCTCGAGGCTGGCGCGCGCGTCTCGGGGCCTTCTGGCTCCTGATCTGCTGGAGCCGCGCGCGGCCCTCCATCTGGCGTCCGAAGAGACGGATCTCGCCGCCGTCCAGCAATGGGGACGGGGACGACGGATCGACGCCGCCGAGATCGCGAAGCTCGCGCCCGGCCTCCGGGCAGGGACGACCACCCTGGGCTTCCTGGAGACGGACGCCGGCCTGATCGACCTGGCCGGCCTGGTCGATCGCTTGCGCCGGGCCGTCTTGCGGCACGGCCCGATCGTCACCGGCTTCGAGTCCGAGACGATCGAACGGCGTCAGGGCTGTTGGCGGCTTCGATCGGCGGAGCGGACCCTTGCCGGCGCGGTCCTGGTCAACGCCGCTGGCCCCTGGGCCGACGAGATGGCGCGTCTCGCCGGGGTCCAGCCCCTGGGGCTGCAGTCGTACCGGCGGACCCTGATCGAAGCCGCGCCCCCGCCTGCCGTGGAAGTGCGGACCTGGCCGATCCTCAAACAGGCGAACGGACAGGGCTATCTGCGTCCTGCCGGGGACGCCGTCTGGGCGAGCGCCTGCGAGGAGACGCCGTCCCCGCCCTGCGACGCCCAGTCCGATCCCCTCTCCGTCGCTCTGGCCAGCGAAAGCCTGAACGATCTGACCGGGCGGACCGAGTGGACGCCGACGGCGCACTGGGCGGGTCTGAGGAGCTTCGCGGCGGATCGCGATCCGGTGGCGGGCTGGGCGACCGATGCGGCGGATTATTTCTGGATCGCGGGCTTGGGCGGGTCCGGGGTCCAGAGCGCGCCCGCGCTCGGTCAGGCGGCCGCCGCGATGCTGGGCGGCGCCCCCTGGCCAGAGGCGCTCGTCGCCGAGGATTTGACCGCCGCCCTCCTGTCTCCGCAAAGGCTCCGACGCGCCCCTATCGGGGATCAGTGACTGTGAGGGCCGTGCGGCTCTCGCCCGTCGAACACCTCGGGCGACGCCGGACCTTCGGCTTGGATGACCGCCAGGGCGCCGAGATCGACCCGGGTCAGGGCGTGGTCGACCAGGGCGTAGTCTCCGGGTACCTGGAAGGTGAACTCGACGACGGTCGCGCCGCCAGGCGGCACGCTGACGGTTTGGACATTGTGCAAGGGGGCGTCCGTCAAGGCGGCGTTGGGATAGACGCGATCCATGATCTCGCCGATCAGATGCAGGCTGGCGGTCTTGTTGGGACCGCCGACCCCGAAATAGAGGCGGGCGGTGTCGCCCACCCGCACCCGCATGCGACGCTCGCCCGTCAGGCCGCGCACCGCGCCGTTCATCACATAATGCGACGGCCGCTCCTCCAGAAGCCGATCCAGATCCTCGATCAGACGGCCCTCGCCGTCCGCCTCGGCGTAGATTTCGCCCTGCATGACATAGAATTCATGATCGACCGGCGGCAGTCCGCCTTCGGGCTCCACCAGGATCAGGCCGTACATGCCGTTGGCGATGTGCTGGGCCGCCATCGCCTCGGCGCAATGATAGACATAGAGGCCCGGCGCCAGGGCCTTGAAGCGGAAGCTGGCGCTCTCGCCGGGATAGACCCGCGTGACCCCGCCCCCGCCTCCCGGCCCGGTCACGGCGTGCAGATCGATATTGTGCATCATCTGACTGTCGGCGGCGTTGGCGAGGGTCAGTTCGATCCTGTCGCCGACGCGCACCCTTAAAAAGGGGCCGGGCGTACGACCGTTGAAGGTCCAATAGCGATAGGTCTGTCCGTCCGACAGCGCGCCGTCACGCTCAATCGCCTCCAACCGCACCTGATGCGTCCGCGGGGATTTGGCCGTGAGCGGGGCCGGCAGGTCGTCGGCGCGACGGACGATGTCCGCGGCGGGCGTCTGGGCTGCGGCCTGCCCCGCCGCTAGGGCGACGAGCGCGGCCAGTCGAGCCAGGGAATGAGGGCGCATGGGGTCTCCTTTGTCAGGAATTTAGGCCCGCCCGACCGCGAGCGCCTTGACCCCTCGCGCTCAATGGCTTGACGCCCCTCAAGCCCCGGCGTCGTCAAACCGCCGGCGCATGGCGTTGCGGCGGCTCGCCCGCCGCGTCGAACGCCGCCGCGACGGTGCGAACCAGCCGCCGCGCCGCGTCCGGGATCCAGACGCGCCGCCCGTCGATCCGGCACAAGCCCGCGTCCGCCGCCTCCCGAAGCCGGTCCAGACAGGCGTCGAGGTGATCGGAAGACTGCCCGTGGTTCTGGGAAATCTGATCGACATCCGCCGACAGCCCGGTCATCAGGGCTTCGATCACCGCCCCCCGAAGCCGATCCTCGGATGTCAGGGGCAGGATCCGTGCGACCGGCAGCCGGCCATCGGAGATCGCCTGCCGCCAGACCCGCGCATCCGCGGCGTTTTGCACCAGTCCCGTCGGCCACTGACCGATGGCCGACGGCCCCAGCGGCACGAGCACCCGCGCGGGATCGTCGGTATAGCCTTGGAAATTGCGCCGCAGCCCGCCCTGCGCCAGGGCGCGCGACAGACGATCGTCGGGACGCGCGTAGTGGTCCAGACCGATCGCCTCGTAACCGGCCGAGACCAGTCGGTCGTGGGCCGCCCCGGCTTGGGCCCAACGTCCGGCGGCGTCGGCGAGTTCGGTCTCGGCGATCATGCTCTGGTGCTTCTTCAACCAGGGCACATGCGCATAGCCGAAGACGGCGAGTCGGTCGGGCGCGAGCCCCGCCGCCAGGTCCGCCGTCTCGGCCACATTGTCCGGCGTCTGACCGGGCAGGCCATACATCAGATCGAAATTGACGCCCGCGATCCCTGCGCGCCGCAATTCCTCGACGGCCTCAGCCACCTGAGCATAGGGCTGCGGTCGATTGACCCGCGCCTGGACCGCCGGGTCGAAGGTCTGAACCCCAAGGCTTACCCGCGTGACCCCGGCTTGCGCGAGGCCCGCGATGAAACCGATCTCCAGTCGGGCCGGGTCGAGTTCGACCGCCACCTCCGCGTCGGGCGCGAAGCGGAAGATCGACCTCAGCCGGTCCACGACGGCGACGAAATCCGCAGGCCGCAGGATGTTGGGGCTGCCGCCGCCGAAATGCAGATGGCGCACGACCCCGCGCCGCACCCCGGGCCGTTCGGCCCAGAGCGCGATCTCCCGCAACAACTGGGCCTGGAAGGCCGCCACCCGCTCATAGTCCGAGACAATGCTGGTGTGGCAGCCGCAGTACCAGCACAGTCGATCGCAGAAGGGGATGTGGACATAGACCGAGAGGCTCTCCCCCTCATCCGCGATCAACCAGGTCTCGACCTCTTCGAGCGTCCCGGGCCGCAGAGCGACGGCGGTGGGATAGCTGGTGTAGCGTGGCAGGGTCCGACGGGCATGCGTCATCCAGGCCTGAGGCAGGGAGGTCGGCATCGCGATCCCCCGCCTCAGGCAACCGTCCAATGCGGTTGAAGCGGAACATGCGCAGGACCCGGCCGCACGGCCTTGACCGGTCCGCCGGCCAGTTCATCGGCGAAGCCATGGTTGACGTCACGGTGATGCGCCTCGTCGGCGCGCACCACCAGGACCACGTCACGCAGCGTTGCGGACGCGGGCAGACCCCAGTAGTCGCGGGCGATCTTTGGCGCAGGGACGTTCTCGCTACGCCCTTCGTCGATCTCAGCAAGATAATGGGTGTAGCTGATCACCGCCTCTTCTTCGAAATAGCCGACGACCCGATGGGCGGTGCGGGGCGAGACCAGATAGAGGCCGAAGAAGAAGAGATAGAACAGCCATTGCACGGCCATGACGATGAAACGTTCGAACAGGGTCGGCTGGCACACCTCGATGAAGGTCATCAGGTGCATGCGCTCGTTTTCTGCCTCGTCCATCAGGGTGCGGATCCAGCCGCGGTCGTCGCTCATGCGCCGCAGGGCTTTCAGGTGGGTCAGGGTGGCTCCGACCATGCCGGGCACGGCCGCCACCGTCTCCAGCACCACGGCCCGGTGGCCGTAACGCTTGGCGAAGAAGGTGTCCGCGCAGAAGCGGAGCGACTTCACAAAACCCCAGGCGATGCGATCAGACACCGAACGCGGCGCATGATGGACGTCGATATCACTCAGAAGGTCAGTCATATTCATCAGCTTTCTCGTTTCAGGTCTTCACAGACCGGATTAGGAACAAAGGGCTTCAAGCCGGTCGCGGCGGACCAGCCGGACGTGCCGACTGGAGCGCGCCGAGATCAGGCCGGAGCCTTCCATTTGGGTCAGGGTGCGCGAGACGGTGTGGATCGCCAGACCCAGGAAGTCCGCCATGTCCTGGCGGCTCATCGGCAAGATCATGTCGTCGAGCGATCCGACTCGTCGGGCGTAGGCGAGAAGAAAGGCGGCGACCCGTTCGGTGGCGCTTTGGCGAGCGAGAATGGCGGCGTGATCCTGACTGCGTTGGCAGACCCTCACCGAGGCCGCCCACAGGGCGCCGGTCAGGCGGACATCGGTCGCCGCCAAGGCCGAAAGACGCCGACGCCGCATCCCGGCTACGACGGCCGGCGTGATGGCTTGCACAGCGGTCGTATAGTCCACGCCCGCCTCAAGCCCGAGAAATTCGCCAGGCAGATGGAAGTCCACGACTTGGCGACGACCGTCCCGCAGCAGGCGATAGCTCATCAAGACGCCCGCCTCCACGCGATAGGCGTAGTCGGCGGCCGCGCCGGCGAGAAACAGGTCGTCGCCCAGATCGACGGTGGTGCGAAGAGCCTGACTGTCGGCGAAGGCGGCGTTGAGCGGGCACATGGCTTCGGGCTCTGGCGTCGGGAGCGGACGCTCGAGCGGCTCGGGGGTCATCGCGAGAAGGGCTGCGGACATGGCGACCTCGGGTTTATTCAACGCCGTGACGCTACGGGGGACAGGCCGATTTCGGTACTCGGGTGTGTCGCCTAGGGGAAAGACCCGAGTTGCCGTCTCGGATCAACCCAGTCTCGCCAGCGCCTCGATCATGCGTCGTCGGGCCAGCCCTGGAAGGCGCGCCACACCGGCTTCAAACCCGGAGCGGCTGGCGCGGACATCGCCAACGGCGATCAGAGCCACCATGCCCATGCCGAAATGAGGCGCGCACTTGACGCCGTAGAGGCCGGGTCGTTCGAGACGAAGGTCGAACACCGCCCCCATGGCGCCGCGCGTCGGCGGCGTTCCCGTCGGCGCAAGCCCGACGATGACCTCCGCATTATGTCCGGGATCGGTCGGCACGAAGCGAACGAGATCTCCGATTTCGGCGCGCAGAAAGGCCGGGTCGAACACCATGGCTCCGCCCGGCCCGCGGTTCAGCATCTGAACGCGGTGGACGCGCGCGGCGGACGCGCCGCCGAGCCCCCATCCCGCCGCCGCCGTCAGCAGCGCCCGTCGCGTGGTCATCGAAATCTCCCGTCGCAGGCGGCGGCCCGGTCCCGTCCGCAGCCGGTCTCTTAGCAACCGGCGCCCTTGGCGCCTTTGCGCGCGCGCAAAGGACAAGGCTCCCTCCTCCCCCCGGATGGTTCTTCGTCGGCGGACGTGCCAGACTCGCCTGAACAGGCGGATGGAGGCCGATGAAAACCAGCCGAATCAGCGCGCCGCTCTTTTGGGCCGAACGGGTGCGACCGCACCGGCATCTGGTCGGCGCCGCGATCGCTCTGGGCGGAGTGGGCCTGGCCTATGCCGCGCGGTGGGCGATGGCGCCCATGCTGGGCGAGCGGATCGCTTTTCTCTTCTTCGTCCCTGCCGTCGCGGCCGCCGCCGCCGTGGGCGGATTCGGCGCCGGCGCCCTCGCCGCCTTGCTCGGCGCCGCCGGGGGTTTGCTGATCACCTGGCAGGCTGGGCCAAGGACCGGCGGCGACATCGCCACCGCCCTGGTCTTTCTGGCTGTCGGAATCGGCTTGAGCGTGGGCGGGGAACTTCTTCACCGGGGCCGCCGCGGCGTCGTCGCGGCCAACGCTCACCTACGCGCGCGCGAGGCGCATCTGCAGTCCATCCTGGACACGGTCCCTGACGCCATGGTCGTGATCAGCGAAAGGGGCGTCATAAGGTCCTTCAGCCCGGCGGCCGAGCGGATGTTCGGCTGGACGGCCAGCGAGGTCGTCGGGGAGAATGTCAAACGGCTGATGCCCGAGCCCTACAAGGCGCAACACGACGATTATCTCGAGCGCTATCGGCGGACAGGCGAAAGACGGATTATCGGCCAGGGTCGGGTCGTGGTCGGTCAAAGGCGCGATGGGGCGACCTTTCCCCTCGAACTGGCGGTCGGCGAGATGCAGTCCGGCGAGGAACGCTACTTCACCGGCTTTATTCGCGACCTGACGGACCGCCAGGCCACGGAGACCCGGCTACAGGAGTTGCAGACCGAGCTGATCCATATCTCGCGCTTGACCGCCATGGGCGAAATGGCCTCGGCCCTCGCCCACGAACTGAACCAGCCCCTGACCGCCATGGCCAACTATCTCAACGGCTCGGCGCGTCTGCTCGATCGTGAGGAACTGCCGCGCGAGGTGCTCAAGGACGCGCTTCGCAAGGCCGGAGCCCAGGCCTTGCGCGCGGGCGACATCATTCGCCGGCTGCGCGACTTCGTCGCGCGCGGCGAGGTGGAACGCCGCGTCGAAAGCCTGCCCAAGCTGATCGAGGAGGCCGGCGCCCTGGCGCTGGTCGGCGCCAAAGAGCATGGCGTGCGCGTCACGCTCGATTTCCCGCCCGACGTCGATCTGGTGTTGGCGGATCGTGTCCAGATCCAGCAGGTCGTGCTCAATCTGATCCGCAACGCCATCGAGGCCATGGAAGACCAGCCCCGGCGGGATCTGACCATATCGCTCACGCGATGCGCCGACGAGGCCTGCGTCACCGTCGCCGATACGGGATCGGGACTGGACCCGTCGGTGGCGGATATGCTTTTCCAGCCCTTTGTGACCACCAAGCGAACGGGAATGGGCGTGGGTCTGTCGATCTGCCGAACCATCGTCGAAGCGCATGGCGGACGCATCTGGGCGACCCCGCGTCCGGAGGGCGGCGCGCAGTTCGCCTTTACCTTGAAGACCGCAGATGAAGACGACACCGATGGCGACGATGATCCAGGCTGACACGACAGTGCACGTGGTCGATGACGATGCGGCCCTGCGCGACTCCCTCGCCTTTCTGATCTCGACGAACGACCTGGAGCCGCGGCTTTACGCCTCACCGCTCGAACTGCTGGAGGCGGCGCGCCGCGAACCCCTGTCGGGCTGCATCCTCACTGATGTGCGCATGCCCGAGATGAGCGGTATCGATCTGGCGCGGCGTCTGCGCGCGAGCGGCGCGACCACTCCGATCGTGGTGATGACGGGACACGCCGACCTGGCCTTGGCCGTGGAGGCGATGCGCGCCGGCGTCCAGGACTTCATCGAAAAGCCGTTCGACGACGCCGTCTTGATCGAGGCGCTCCAGCGCGCGCTCGCGGAACCCGACGGCGCCCGCACCGCCGCACGGGACCCTCTCGTCGCCGAGCGCCTCGCTTCGCTGTCCCAACGCGAGCTAGAGGTTCTGGAGGGGCTCGTCGCCGGCCATGCCAACAAGGTGATCGCCTATGATCTCGGCATCAGTCCGCGCACCGTCGAGGTCTACCGGGCCAATGTGATGACCAAGATGCAGGTGCGCAGCCTGTCCGAGCTGGTTCGCGTCACGGTTCTGACGCGAGGCGGCTGAGGCCGCAGGCGTCCCTGACGGCCTCGAGCAGGGCGCCTCCGATGAGGGGCTTCTCAAGCAGGACCGCGCCGACGCGGGCGGCGTCTTCGCAGACCCCGCGGCGCGGGTGGGTGGTGATCAGTATGGCGCCGCCGGCGAGCGACGCGGCTCTCAGTCGATTCAGAAGCGCCAGCCCGTCCAGACCCGGCAGATGATAGTCGAGGACGAGGCAGCGCGCCGCCCGCAATCCCGCCCCCTCCCCGACGCGATCTTCCACGGCCTCGAGCAGCGCCTCGGCGCTGCCATATCGTCGGACCCTGAAGCCTTCGGTTTCGAGCGCAAAGGCGACGGATTGCGCCACCGCAGGGTCGTCATCGACCAGAAGGACGAGGGGCGCGACCATCATGCCGCCTCAGCGCAAGCGCAGCCGCCGCTCGGCCTTTCGAACGCCCAGCAATCGCGCAGAGCGCGCGTAACGACCCGGCAGCTCGCCTGAAGACGAAGCCAGTCTGC
The DNA here is from genome assembly GCF_013912065.1 of Brevundimonas sp. Lineage (GTDB taxonomy): Bacteria > Pseudomonadota > Alphaproteobacteria > Caulobacterales > Caulobacteraceae > Brevundimonas. The sequence goes on along the minus strand of NZ_JACESA010000002.1, from coordinate 240,180 downwards.
GGGTGCGGAGGCGGACGCCGAGAGTTGCTCCAGGGCGCGCTCGACCGCCCCCAGAGCTCGAGCGCGGCGAAGGATCTCAGCGCGACGCCGCGTCTGAGAGGCCGGGGCCTGATCCTGTGCGAACCGCCCAGTCTCGCGCGCCTGACAAAGGTCCAGGCCGTCCTGCAATTCGGCGAGTAGATCGCCCAGCCCATGGGGCCAGTTGTCGTCGGCCGCATGAACCGGCTCCAGCCGATCCGCCAGGCGAACGGCTTGGGACAGGGCCCACGCGGCCGCGCGGATCCCGGTCTTTCCCGTCTTCTCCGCTCGTGGGGCCATGGCCATCCGGTCCGCCGCAACATCTCGTGCGCGTCAGAATGACCGGTCTCGGCGTCGCCCGCCTTGCCTTTGCGCAAATCGGACGCCTTTGAACACCGACGGGCGGAGTCTTCACCCCTTTGAAGGCGATTTGATCGGGATCAATCGGAAATCTCGTCCGACGTGATCCTGTGGGTCATGTCCATTCGTCAGACAGACCTTGACCGCATCCGCACCCTGCCCCTGTTCGCGGACATGACCCCGAGCGTCTTCCGCGACGCCACGGCCGGGGCTTTTCTGCAACGGTTTCCCGCCGGCACCACTCTGCTGATGGAGGGCGATCCGGTCGACTTTCTATATGTCTTGCTGGACGGCGCTGTGGAGCTCCAGGGGAGTTGGAAAGAGAAAGAGGCGGTTCTCGCCGTTCTGCGCCCCGTCTCGACCTTTATTCTGGCGGCCGTGATGCTCGAGGCGCCGGCCTTGATGTCCGCACGGACCCTGGAGCGGTCGGAGGTGCTGATGCTGTCCGGCGAGGCGTTGCGCCGGACCACGCGGCAAGACCCCGCCTTCGGTTTCGCCGTAGTGCAGGAATTGGCCGGCTGCTACCGCGGCGTGGTGCGTATGGTGAAGGCTCACAAGCTGCGCGGCTGCCTGGAACGCGTGGCCAACTATCTTCTGGCGCAAAGCGCCCGGCAGGGCGACCCTCATCATATCGTCTTGCCGTATGGGAAACGCGTCCTGGCCTCTCTCCTCGGCATGACGCCCGAGAATCTGTCGCGCGCCTTCGCCCAACTGGCGGACTACGGGGTTCAGGTGCGAGGCCCGGAAATTCACCTGGCGCGCCCTCGCGCGCTCGAGCGCCTGGCCCGCCCCTCGCCGCTCATCGACAACCACGTCAAGGCCGGCCCGCTTCCGATCGGACGGGCGGGGACCGAAAGCCTGACCACGACGCCCGGCGCGCCTCCGCCGCCCGCCCCCTCCGGCGTCTCCGCCGCGCCGCGCACGGCCTGAGTTCAGGCCGAACGATCCACCGGTCAAGCCGCGGCGCCTCACCTCAAGCGCGGTCCTAGCAACATCGGCCCGTAGACAAGGGCGTAGCCGAGCAAAGACGCCGCCCAAAGGCCGCCCGCGACGATCAGGGCCGCGCCATAGACCTCCGGCCACAGCCCGCCCGCCACCCGCACCACGGCGGCGAGATTGGCGAGCCCATACAAGACCACCGTGGCCCGGTCCGCCTCCAGCGGCCGTCCCGTATGGCCGCGCGTGGCCCGGGTCATCACCGCCAGGATCATCACCCCCATGGCCCCGGTCGTCAGGGCGTGGACGCCCGCCGAAGGCGCAAAGCTCGCCCCCATGGCGGCCAGCCCCAGCAGGACCAGGCCGACGGCGAGCCAGGCGTAGCCGAGGTGCAGAATCCAGACCAGCGGCTCGCCGACGGTGCGCCAGCCGCACCACCGGGCCAGCCGCACGCCGTTCAAGAGCCCCGCCAAGGCCAGGACCACTCCGACCGCCGGATGGTCGGCCCGCCACACCCAGGCGACGAGAGCCGTCAGGGTAAACGCCATGACCCCCAGATCGAACCGCGAGGCAGGGGCGGGCAGCCGCCCTCTTCCCTGGCGCGCCAGCCAATTGCGGGTGAAGTTCGGCGTCACACGGCCGCCGATCAGGACCAGAAGCATGACGATCAGGCCTAGACCGGCGCGCACCACGGCGTCCAGACCGCCGGCCTCTCCTGACCTGAGGTGGAAGGCCAGATTGGCGGCGGCCAGTCCGGTTACGGCCAGGGCGACGCCGAGATTGCGCCAGTTGCGCGCCGCCAGGACGTCGCGCCAGACGACCAGGCTCAGCCCTGTCAGATAGAGGCCGTCGAGGATCAGCAGGGTGAAGGCGTCGGCTCCGGGGGTCGACAGGGCCAGACGTCCGACGGCCCAGAGCCCGAACAACACCGCCAGCGGCGTTCCCGCGAGTGGCGCGCGACCGGTCCAGTTCGGCACGGCGGTCAGAAGAAAACCACCGATGACGGCGCCGACATAGCCGAACAGCATCTCGTGGATATGCCAGTCCATCCCCGCGCGACCGGCGATCCGTCCGTCGCCATGCGCCAGAACATAGACCCAGAGCGGCGCCGCCATCGCTCCCCACAGGGCGCCGAACAGGAAGAAGGGCCGAAGCCCTAAGCTGAACAGGACGGGCGTTGAAAGAGCGCGAAGGGGGCGATCGGTGGTCATGACGGAACTCCTTGCTCTCCCTTCTGGCGCCGCCCGGCGACGGGCGCCTTGCCTTGGCGCAAACTCCTGTTCTCTGATCGATGTTTCGGCGCGTCACAGCGCCCGTCGTGCGCGGTCGCCGTCCTCGTCTTGATGGCGATCAATCCCGGGAACGACATCTGAATTCGGCTTATCGGTCGGCGCCGCGCGGCCCGATGCCGCACCGCGCCGCATTGACCCGGGCCTAAGAAAAAACCCAACATGTAGTCATTCACCAGGAACGACATACCATATGTTGACCGCCACCCGCCCAGCCGCCCCATCCATCGACGTCGTTCAGACGGTTCGCGAATATGTGGACCGGCAGGACTGGCGGGTGAACGCGAACGCCAACCAGGGCTATTCCCTGGGGGGTCTGATTCTGAATGTCTCCGGCAAGGTGATCGCCAACTACTGGCTGTCCCACCTCTATCCGCCCGCCGTCGGCGCCGCCCACCGCGAGGGCGACCTGCACATCCACGATCTGGACATGCTGAGCGGCTATTGCGCGGGCTGGTCGCTCAGAACCCTGCTCACAGAAGGCTTGAACGGGGTGGCCAACAAGATCGAGTCGGCGCCGCCTCGCCACCTGTCCAGCGCAGTCGGTCAGGTCGTCAACTTCCTGGGCGCCCTGCAGAACGAATGGGCGGGCGCCCAGGCCTTCAGCTCGTTCGACACCTATATGGCGCCGTTCGTCCGCAAAGACGCCATGCCCTATGAAGCGGTGCGTCAGTGTCTTCAGGAGATGGTGTTCAATCTCAATGTGCCCTCCCGGTGGGGCACGCAGACGCCCTTCACCAATCTGACCTTCGACTGGACCTGCCCTGATGATCTGAAGGCGCAGATTCCAATGATCGGGGGTGACGCCATGCCCTTCGCCTATGGCGACCTCCAGCCGGAGATGGACATGATCAACCGCGCCTTCATCGAGGTCATGAGCGAAGGCGACGCCCTGGGCCGCGCCTTCACCTTCCCCATCCCGACCTACAACATCACGCCGGACTTTCCCTGGGATCACGAGAACGCGGAACGGCTATTCGCCATGACGGCCAAATACGGCCTGCCCTATTTTCAGAATTTCCTGAACTCCGATCTCAAGCCGCACATGGTCCGGTCCATGTGCTGCCGGCTTCAGCTCGACCTGACGGAACTGCTCAAGCGCGGCAACGGTCTGTTCGGGAGCGCCGAACAGACCGGGTCGCTCGGGGTCGTCACCATCAACTGCGCCCGGCTCGGCTACAGGCGCAAGGGCGACGAGGCCGCGCTTCTGGCTGATCTCGACCGGCTGCTGGACCTGGGCCGCGACAGTCTGGAGATCAAGCGCACGGAGATCCAGCGCCTGATGGACGACGGCCTGTTTCCCTACACGCGGCGTTATCTGGGCACGCTGCGAAACCACTTCTCCACCCTGGGGGTGAACGGGATCAACGAGATGATCCGAAACTTCACCGACGACGAGGAGGACGTCACCACCCCGGCGGGCCACGCCCTGGCCGAGCGGCTTTTGGATCATGTGCGCGCCCGGATCCTCGCCTTCCAGGACGAGACCGGCCACATGTACAATCTGGAAGCCACGCCGGCCGAAGGCGCCACCTATCGTTTCGCCAAGGAAGACCGGAGTCGTTGGCCCGACATCCTCCAGGCCGGAACGCCCGAAAACCCCTATTACACCAACTCGAGCCAGCTTCCGGTCGGCTACACCGACGACCCGTTCGAGGCTCTGGATCGCCAACAGATCCTGCAGTCCAAATACACCGGCGGCACGGTGCTCCATCTGTATATGGGCGCGCGCCTTTCCAGCGCCGAGGCCTGTCGCAAACTCGTCCAGCGCGCCCTGGCCAATTTCCGCCTGCCTTACATCACCGTCACCCCGACCTATTCCATCTGCCCCACGCACGGCTACCTCGCCGGCGAGCACCCGTTCTGCCCCAAATGCGACGAAGTGATCTTGGCCCGTCGCGCCCGCGCGGCCGCCTGACACTGTCCCCTTCGAAACCCAGGAGCTTATCATGTCTCAGAACCGTCCCGCCTCAGCTGCGGACCGTATTCCCCAGAGCGAGCGTCAACCCTGCGAAGTGTGGACGCGGGTGATGGGCTATCACCGCCCCGTTTCGTCGTTCAATCTCGGCAAGAAGGGCGAGTTCCGCGAGCGTCTCTATTTCAGCGAACGGGCCGCCGGTCTTGAGTGAGCTGCTCGTCGGCGGGTTCGAGCCTCTGTCGGTCTGCGACTGGCCCGGTCAGTTGGCGGCGACCGTCTTTTGCCAGGGGTGTCCCTGGCGCTGCGGCTACTGCCACAATCCCCACCTCCTGCCCGTCAGGGGCGCCGCCCTTCTGTCCTGGCCGACGACGCTCGATTTTCTGCATCGTCGGCGCGGCCTGCTGGACGCCGTCGTCTTCAGCGGCGGCGAACCCACATTGCAGAAGGGCTTGATCGATGCCGTCGTCCAGGTTCGATCCCTGGGCTTCCGCATCGGCCTGCACACCGGCGGCGCCTATCCGTCGCGGTTGGCGCGGGTTCTGCCGCTGGTGGATTGGGTGGGTTTCGACGTCAAGACCGCCTTCGACGACTATGACGACCTGACCCGCGCCCGCGGCAGCGGCCGTCGCGCCCGCGCCAGCCTGCGGCTGCTGTTGGATAGTGGAAAACCCCACGATCTGCGCACCACGATCCACCCTCGGCTGCATCCGGCGTCGCGTCTCGACCGTCTGCACGAGGACCTGGAACAGGAAGGCGCCGGCCCGTCGCGGCTTCAGGCTTTTCGGTCCACAGGTTGTCTGGACTCCGGGCTGCAGGTGACGGATGAGGAGATGGAATGGGGCCCGGCCTGACCCGTACGGGCCGGACCGAGCCCGATCCCGGACTTCGATCAGGAGCCTGTCGTGGATTGGATTGAGTTCATCGCCGCCCTGGCGGCGTTCTTCATCGCGCACTGGGCCCCGCTTCGACCGGGGCTTCGGGCGCCTCTGAAGCGGATGCTAGGACAGACGGGGTTCACTTGGATCTATTCGGTTCTGTCTCTGGGCCTTCTGGCCTGGTTGATTATGGCGACGAACCGGGCGCCGCGCCTGATGATCTGGCCCTGGGCCCCCTGGCAGAACCTCTTGGTCCTCGGGGCGATGGCCGCGGCGGTTCTGATCCTCGCCTTGACGCTCGGACGGCCCAATCCCTTCTCCTTCGGAGGCGGAGGCGGCCCAGCGCCTTTCGACCCGACCCGCCCCGGCCTGACCCGGTGGATCCGCCACCCCATCCTGACGGCCCTGGCCTTGTGGGCCCTGGCCCATCTGGTCGCCAATGGCGATCTGGCCCATGTCGTGCTCTTCGGGCTGCTCGGCGCCATGGCGCTAATCGGCCAGACCATGATTGATCGTCGCGAGGGCGCAAGACGCCTAAACCTGTGGCGCGACATGCGAAGAGCGACCCGGGACACCCCCTTCGTGAGCCTTTTTCGACCCTCGGATCTGTGGCGCGGTCTGGCCGGCCTGGTCTGTTACGGGACCCTGATCCTGCTCCATCCCCGGCTGATCGGCGTCGACCCTCTCGCCGGCCTGTCGGGCTGAGCGTCGCGCGCCCCTGGAGCCGGCGCCGAGGTCCAGACCGACGGCGGGCTTCAGGCGCGACTGTCGTCAAGACCGGCGCCGTCGTGGGCGCGAATCGACATTCCTGAGGTTCGGTCCCAAGACGCCGGCGGCGGGTTCCATCGGGTGCCTCAATGGGCGTGGGCCGAGGACGCGGATGCCGGTGTCCCACCATAGGCCCGCATCTGGCGGATCTTCTGCTGCTGGGTCTCCACACTATGCTGCGCCATCGGCGCAGTTCCGGATCGGGGCCGCTTTCCAAATAGGCAAACGCTTCTTGGCGTGCCGACGATGAGGCCGTCCACGGCGTCTTGCTCTGGCTTGGAGAGGCTGAGAGTCGTCGCTACATCCCGCACGTCCGACGGCGAAGCCAACACTTAGCGTTTAAAATTCGTCAGTCGGACAGCGTCCAGTGCCCGGCCTGTAAATGCCTTCAAGGAACTCCGACTGGCAGCTTAGGCGGCCTAGGCTTCCCATCCGCTGTGCTGCCAGAACAGTTGCACATTGGCGATGGCCTCGGGCGTCTCCATCAGCGGCAGGGTGTAGCCCGCCGGGTGCCAGGAGATTCCAGTCTCGGCTTCCGGGCGCTGCAGCGTCACGTTCACGCTGGCGCCCAGGCCCCGACAGGGCGCCCGGCAACCCGTAGAAGATCTGCTGGGCGCTCATCTCGGCGCCGTAAACCTCGGCCCATTTGCCGTTGTTGGGCATGGAGATGGTGACGCCGTCCGGCCCCATGTTCGCCCCCGCCGTACCGTCGCGGATGTTGCTGGAGGCCGAACGGAACAGGAAGTTCTCGGTATCCTTCTAGAACAGGCCCAGCGAATAGGCGCCGGTGTCGCCGTTGTAGCGCTCGATTGACAGATCGTAGTTGATCGCCTTCATCGGCTTCGGCGGCTTTCTGACGGAGGCGCAGTCGTTGACTCATGTCCAGCATTTCCAATGGGGACGCGGCGTCGTCGGCTTGGCGTTCCGCGCCGCCGAAATCATCAAAGGGCGTGGAGTCCGACCGGCGCGCGCGATCGATTGCCATGAAACGACATCAGGATTACGGCTCTAAAAGCCTGGGTCCGGCGCGGGTCGTTGCGACCGACGACCCAGTGAAGGCCTCATCGAACCAGCTGTCGATCTCTCGGTAGATGTCGCGGATATTGGCCGGGCTCCAGTTGAAATGCCCCTCCCCCCAATAGGTCACGAGCCGCGCCCGACCGCCTTCCCGGTTGATCGCGCTGAAAATCCGCTCGGACTGCGATATCGGCACGAAATCGCGGTCCGCGGTGATCAGCAGCACCGGCGCCTGGATCCGGTCGGCCTCATAATAGGGGCTGGCCGCCACATAGGCGTCCGGATCCCGATAAGGCGGCCCATCGATCTCGCCCTGGCCGGTCTCGACCCAGCCGCTCTGCTGGCGCAGGGTCGCGAATTCGGCCGGCGCGGTGCGGCTGACGGGGGTGAACTCGCCCCACTCCCCGGCCAGATCGCTCATGCCGGCCCAGGAGATGATCGCCCGGTAGCGTGAGGATCGCGCGGCCATACCGAGCACCAGATAGCCGCCATGGCTGTGACCCAGCAGACCGACCCGATCGGCCGGCAGGGCTGGATAGGCCGCCAGCGCCGCATCCAGCGCCAGGCCGACGCCTCGCCCGATCTCTTCGATCGACAGGCCCTCGGGCGCATCGATCGGCAGAAATGGCGATAGGACCGCGAAACCTTGCGACGCCAGCAGCGCCGCGCGGGCCCCATAGACGAGACTGAAGGGGTCCTGGATGCGGCCGCTGTCCAGGGCGCCGGGATAGGGCATGACGATCAGGCCGCGCGCGCGATCCAGCGGCCGGTCCGCAGGGACAAAGAGCCAGCTCCGCGCCGGGCGATCCAGGCGGTCCCGATGCTCCACCGCGACGGGCTGCGGCAAGGTTCGCGACGCGAATCCTGTGTTCAGCGTCGCCAGCCGGCGGCTCTGACCATCCCGCAGGAGGTCCAGGGCGGCGACGCCCTGTCGCGCCGTAAGGACCAGGGCCGAGCGATCCCCGACGGCCGCCACCCGGCCGCCCTCGCCGATCGGACCGATCACATGAGGACCGTCCGGCTCCACCGACGTCAGCACCCCCGCGGCCTCGACCCAGGCCGCCGCCCGGCGCGGGGTTTCGTTTGACCGCAGCCGGACCGGCTTCTGCAGATCATTGAAGCCGGCGTCGACATAGCCGCCGCGCTCGCCGACAAGCTCGGCGACGCCCCCGTCCCGTATCCGCCACACCGATCCGTCGCCGACGAGCAGGACCTGTCCGTCCGGGGCCGCCGACAGGCGACCGGGCGGCCGCCGCAGGGCGGCGGTCAGGATCCGGGGCCCGCCCGGCTCGAGCGCGAACCAGTCGAACCGGTCCCCGGCCCCGTCGCGGGCATACAGCAACGGCGTCTCGCCCAGCCAGTCGGCTGTGACGCCGCGGAGCTGATCGATCGTCACTCCGGCCGGCAGGGGATCGAGCGCGCCCCGTCCGCGCCAGGCGACCCGTCCGTCCCGCGTCACCGACGCCAAGCCGCCGGCCTGCCAGTCCTCGCCGTCAGTCCGCGCCCAGATCAAGAGGCGCGCGCCGTCAGCCGACCACCGCAGCAGATGCGGCGCCACGTCCAAGGGCGCGTCGAGGGCGGTCGTCGGCCCGCCGGCGAGGTCAACGAGTGTAAGACGACCGCGTCGGGCCAGATCCATCTGCACCACGTGATCATGCGATACGGGAATGGGCGCGGCGCCGGTCACGACGGCGGCGATAGCCCCGTCCGGCGACAGGGCGAAGTCCTGGACGGCGCCGTGGAACAGGGGGCGGACCGCGCCCGTCAGCGTGTCGAGTTCGATCAGTCGCCGGTCCGGGGCGTCCGCGCCGGAGAGCACGCCCGCCTGGGTGTCGAACGCCACCTTCGACAATCGACCGGCCTCGGCCTCGCGCCAGAGCGCCACGGTCTTGATCTGGCTGTCCCCGTCATAGGCGAGGGGCCAGGGCAGCCCCCCGTCCGGCCGTGTGGTCAGCAGCAGCCGACGCTCGTCGCGCCAGGCGAAGGCCGCCCCGGTCAGCGGCAGATCCGGGGTCAGGCCGGTCCAGCGCACCGATCGATCCGCCAGCCGCACCACGCCGGCCTCCCAGGTTCGGCCGCGAAGCCGAAAGACCAGCAGCTGCGTCCCCGACGGCGACCAGCCGCCCAGAGTGATGCCTGTTCCCTCCCCTTCCGGCAGCAGAGGCGCCGCCGGCGCCTGCGCGTTCAGGTCTGCGATCCAGAGCCGGCTGCCCGCCCAGACCGACCTGTGGCCAAGATCATAGCGCGGCAGGTCCTCATACGGGGTGCGGCGTTCGAACACGGCCCAACGCCCGTCCTGCGACAGACTCGCCGCCCCGAAGGACTCCATCCGCAGGACGTCGTCCAGGGTCAGCGGTCGAGCCGGTTCGGCCGTGGCCCCCGTCGCGCCGGCTGCAGTCGCGCAGTCCCCGGTCGCGCAGTCCCCGGTCGCGTAAGCCCCGGTCGCGTAAGCCCAAGGCGCGCAGGCCAGCACGGACGCCAAAAGCGCCCGCAGCAGGAATTTCAGCATGACCGCCTACCAGCGCCGGATCAGCTGAAGCGCGACCATGCGCCCATAGGGATTGGCCTGTCCCGGATCGAACCCGAACCCGCCGGCGGCGTCGTAGAAGGGCGGCGCCCGATCGAACAGATTCTGGATGGACAGGGCCGCCTCTAGGCCGCCCAGGGATGACGCGGACGGCGACCAGGCGAGACGGGCGTCCGCCGTCGTCCAAGACTCCACCGCCCGGTTCGAGACGTCGCGGCCGGCTGAGACGTGATTGGCGAAGAGGCCGGCGGACCAGGCCCCGCGGCTCCAGGTCGCCCCCGCCCGCGCGCGAAGCCGTTGGGGCCGCCCGACCCGCCCCAGGGCGTCGACCGAGGGGGCCGCCCCGGTGGTCCGCGTCTCGTAGTCGAGCAGATAGGAGGCGGAGGCTTCGGCGGCGATCCGCTGATCGCCGCGCGTGATCGTCGTACGGCCGCTGACGTCCAGGCCCCTCACGATCACCGAGGCCGCATTGACCCAACGGCCGTCGACGAGCGCCTGATAACTCTCGACGGGAAACTGGCCGCCCAAGGGGAAATCGGGGGCGGTGATATAGGCGGTGACCAGGGCGCGGTCGTCGGCGTTTCCGGCCGGATCGAGGAAGCGGACGAAGGGCGACAGCGTCGGGTCGATCAGGGCCGTCGACAGGTTTTCCGTGACCGGCTGGCTGATGCGATCCTCGAACCGGGTGTCGAAATAGGTCAGGCTCAGCGTCGTCGCCGACCCGGGGCGCCATTCCACCCCGGTCGTCCAGGTGTCCGCCGTCTCCGGCTTCAGCGCGGGATTGCCGCCGTAGAGATAGAGGACGAGCGCCTGCCCCCCGCCTTCCCGCGCCAGGAAGGTTCCGCTCGTGACCGAGGGCGCGCTCCTTTGCTGAAGCGAGGGCGCCCGATACGAGGAGCCGTAGGACGCGCGCACCCGCACCGTCTCGCTCGGCGACCAGACCAGGCCCAGCTTCGGATTGGTTGTCGAACCGAAGTCGTCATAGTCCTCGAACCGCGCAGCGAGCGACAGCTCCAGCCGTTCGACGCCGGGGCGGCGGTTGTCCTCGCCGATCAGCGGAATCCGCACTTCGCCGAACAGGGCGGCGATGGCGCGCTCCGCATCCGGCGAAACGGAAAGAACCGGTTGCGCGCCCGTCAGGCTTTCGGTGCGGCTGGCGAAGGTCTCGTGGCGCAGCTGGCCGCCGACGGCGATTTGCACCTCCCCGCCCGGCAGACGCGCGATCGGTCCGTCGATCATCAGATTGAGCGTGTGATGGCGGCTACGGTCGAGCCCGGCGACAGAACCGGAGCCGATGAAGGCGAGGACGTCGTCCGTATTGGCCGCCCCGTCGCCGAACGGGTTGAAATAGCCGTCGACGGCGGCCCGGAAGGCCGTGGCCGGATTGTCGGCGGTCACGCCCAGGGCCTCGTTCAGGAAGGCGGTGTTGAGGCGGTTCGTCACCCCGCTTTCGCCGCGCTCCTCCGCATAGGCCAGATAACCGTCCAGCGACCACCCGCCGCCCAGGTCGTAGGCGCCGCCCAGTGAGGCCCCGAGGCTGCGGGACGCGCCGAACTGCCGGGTCGGCCCCAGATCGCCCTCGAACGAATAGGCGATGGTGTGCGCCGCCGCGCCGCTCGGCGAGACGAAATAAGGATTGGCGGCGGTCACGGTGAAGACCCCGAGGCTCGCCGCTCCGGCCAGCTCATAGTCGCGGCGGCTGAACCGCAGATCCCCGGTCAGATCGAGACGTCCGACCGACTGGCGCAGGCGGCCGTAGAGGCTGTGCCGCTCCACACTGGGCGTCAGGTCGGCGCCCAGGGACACGGCCTGGAGATTGGTCTCGCCCGCCGCGAAGTCGGCCGGCGAGGTCGCCGCGCCGCCGGCGGGCGGGCGAATGGCCCATTGCGACCGATAGGCCCGGGCGACCGGATCATAGACGACGATATTGCCGGGCGAACTGAACAGATTGCGTCGATCCGAGCCGCCGAACGGCCGCAGGTCGCCGTCGCGCGTATAGGAGCGGTCCAGCGACGACAGCCCCTGGGCGTGCTGATATTCGTAGGCCAGCAGCGCCGAACCGCCGTCCCAGGTTCGGCCTGCGGCGTGCGACACGATCAGATCCTCGCCGCCGCCTTCCACGGCGCCCAGGCGCAGCCGGCTCTCCTGACCGTCGAAGGCGCGCCGCATGATGACATTGACCACCCCCGCCACGGCGTCCGAGCCGTAGATGGCGGAGGCGCCGTCGAGGAGGACATCGACGCGCTCGACGGCGCCGGATGGAACGGCGGACAGATCGTTCAGCTCGCCGCGGAAGCCGGAGCCGGCCAGACGCCGGCCGTCGATCAGCAGAAGGGTCGATTGCGGCCCCAGGCCCCGCAGGTTCACGCTCGAGGCATAGGCGCCGTTGGAGCCGCCCCGGTCCGCGCCCGTGGTCGTCGCGATCGGCGTGCCTGCCCCTGCGTAGTTCTGGGGCAGTTCGGCCAGAACCTCGGCCACCGTGCCCAGGCCTCTCCGGTCCAGCGCGTCGCGATCCAGCATCGTCACGGGAGACGACGGCGGCCCTGAGGATCGCAACAGGGTGCCGGTGACGACGATCTCGGACAGCTGCGCCGCCGCCGGCGGACGCACGTCGGTCTCGATCCGGCGCAGATAGATGAGGCCCGGACGCGTGGTCGACCAGGTCAGACCCGTCCCGGCCAGAAGGCGGTCCAGCGCCGCGTCCGGCCCGTAGCGCCCGGTCAGCCCGTCCGAGGAAAGACCCTCGACCAGGGCGCTCGAAAAGAAGATCTGCCGATCCGACTGGGACGCGTAGAGGTTCAGGGCGTCGGCCAGGCGTCCGGCCGGGATGGCGTAGGTCTGCGCCGCCTCCGCCCCGGCCGGCCCGGCCGCGAACGTCGCTGTCGCCAAGGCGCAGCCGCACAACAAGCTCACTCGATTCATCACTTCTCTCCCCACGACGCGAATGACGTCGGGGAGAGAGACCGCCTGGACCCCGGCCTACCCCGGAGCCCCCGGCGAATTATTTTCAGCCGTCAGACGAAGCCGGCCGTCCGGATCCCGAGAAGACCTCAGACCGAAGGTCGCGGACACGACCTCCACGAAGGCGGCCCTGTCGCCGGTCCGGATCACGCCGTTGACGGACGCCTGGGCGAGCCCCGGGGCGTCGAGCACGATCGGATCCTCCAGATAGCGGTTGGCCTCGGCCACCGCCTCGGCCAGCGGCGTGTCGCGAAAGACGAGACGGCCCTGGCTCCACGCGGTGACGCTGCGGACGTCCACGGCGCGCACGACGGGCCCGGCGTGCGACAGGGTCGCCTGCTGACCCGCCGTCAGCCGCCGCTGAGAACCGCCGACCGGACCTCGAACCTCAACCACGCCGGAGACGAGGGTGACCCGCGCGGCCGCCCCCGTGCGTCGGACGTCGAAGACCGTCCCCACCGCCGTCACCGCCGTGTCGCCGGCGAGGACGACGAAAGGCCGCGTCGGATCATGAGCGACGGTGAACAGCGCCTGGCCGCGCTCGAGCCGCACGTCCCGGCGACCCTGTGCGAAGCGCACCCGAACGACCGAATCCGTGTCGAGGCGGACCGACGACCCGTCCGCGAGCGTGACGACGCGTTGCTCGCCGATCTCGGTGCGATAGAGGTTGCGCTGCGAGGCCCAGAGCCCGGTGCCCGCAACGGCCACAACCACGGCCAGGGCGCCGGCGAGCGCAGCGACGCCTCGGGGCGACCAAGGCCGCCGGGGGCTGCGCGCCATGGCCGCCGCGACCGCCTCGCCGACGGCGGGCGCGCCCGACAGCGCCCGCGCGCCCGTCCAGACGGATTCGACGCGGCCATAGGCGGCGGCGTTCTCGGGGTTTTGCCGCCATTCGAAGAAGTCTTGAACGGTCTGGGTGCTCACGCGCGGCGCCCCGAGGCGGAGATGCCACTCCGCCGCTTCACGCTCGGCCGTTCGCACCCGATTGGTCGGGCTTTTCATCGTCCGCCCCATTCTAGCGGAGCTGGGCCGCGCAATGCGCCAGGGCCTTGGTCATCCGCCATTCAACGGTCTTCTGGGCGATGCCCAGGCGCTCGGCGATCTCGGCGTTGCTGAGACCGACAAAACGCGACATCACAAAGACATCGCGCAGCGGTTCTGGCAACCCAAGGATGATCTGCTGCAGAAGAAGCGCCTCGTCCTGAGCGGCGGCGGCGCCTTGATCGCCCCAGTCGAGACCACTGCGGGTCTCGTCGCCACGTGTCCGACGGCGGCCCAGGTCCGCCGCGCATCGTCGGGCGATCGTCAGCAGGAGCGCGCGAGGCGACCGGACCTCCGCAGCGTCTCCATAGAAAGCCACCATCCGTTTCCAGGTCTCGTGGGCGATATCGTCGCTCTCGTCGCCGAAGCGCCGGCGCAGGGACCGGGTCAGCCAGCCGCCGTGATCGCGATAGAGTCCGGCCAGACGGCCGTCTCGCCTTCCGATGCGCTGGCTCTGATCCGACACGGGTCCGCCTCCTTTCGCAAAGAGGCGGACCCGGCCGATGCCGGATGTTGAGAACGTGGATTGAGACACGCGCGAGCGCCTTTAGCCTCGCCCCAAAGGGCAAGGCCTGGACATACGCGCACGCCACCCGAGCACGGAGCGTAATATCAGGTCGAACAGTTCAATCGAGGTTCTCACGCCTCGGCGTCCCTACGAACGCACCAGGAGTCTCATCCAGAAATCGCCGCCTGACAAGAGGCCGGGTTGCGACCGGGCGAACCCCGCGTAGAATGCCGCGGTCCGACCGGATTGCCGCCGCCCTGTCCAAGCGCCCCCCGCGCCAAAGGCGTCGGCCATGCCGACAGTCATGTTCTCACACTTCCGGTCGGACGCCTCCGCCTGATTCCTTTCGTCGCAGGACAACCCCGACGACGGGTCCAAGCGCTGCCGTCACCCCCATCCCGTGTTAGACTCGAATCATCATGAAGGACGCCCTCGACCATCTGCCCGAGCGCCAGCAGCGCGAGCTGGAGCGGATCAAGACCATCCTGCTGGACGAATTCGACCGCGCCATCCAGTCCGGCGGCGGCCCGACCCAGTCCTGGCGGCGCGACGGCAAGATCCTCAAGCTGATCCTGTTCGGCTCCTATTCGCGCGACGACTGGGTCGATGCGCCCGAGACCGGTTACCAGTCCGACTTCGACATCCTCGCGATCGTCAGCCATCCCAACCTGACCGACATCTCCCACTACTGGTATGTCGCCGAGGACAAGATCGCCCGCGACCCAGCCATCGGCCGCATCGTCAACCTCATCGTCCACACCATGGGCGAGGTGAACCAGGGTCTGAGCCAGGGCCAGTATTTCTGGACCAGCGTCATCCAGGACGGCGTCGAACTCTACGCCCTGCCCGGCCACGCCTTCGCGACCCCCAAGCCGCTATCACCGCAAGAAGCGGTCGAGATGGCGGAGCGGTATTTCGTTGAATGGTCCGCCAAGATCACAGAAGCCTTGGCTGGCAGCGAGTTCTACGCTTCACGAGGAAACATCAAAGACGCCGCCTTCCTACTTCATCAAGCCGTAGAGCGCTCTTACGCCTGCTTCCTTCTCGTCCACACCTTCTATTTCCCGCGCTCTCACAACATCAAATTCCTCCGGTCTCAAGCGGAGGCGATCGATCAAGCGCTGGTGGCCGCGTGGCCGCGCGAGCAGCGCGCCGACCGCCGCCGGTTCGAAATGCTGAAGCGCGCCTATGTGGAGGCGCGTTACGCCGACAACTACGATCTCTCGGCCGAGGATCTATTTTGGCTGTCTTCGGCGGCGCGGAACCTAGAAAGGCTTGTTAGCGCCGCTTGCCGCGCTCGAATCGAAACGCTGCGGCGCAACGCCGCCAGCTGAGCCTTGCTCCCACCGAACGTCGCCGATGCGCCAACTGCGGACGCTCGCTCCTCGCCGAGAAGTAGACACTAAAATCTCGGGGCCGAAGATTCGGCGAGCAAGATCAGATTCTAAGGTGTGTAGCGCTCCCAGTTGATCCGGACATATTCCGCCATCCCGCGGGCGGGGTTGTAGGGCGGGTACAGGTCTCTGAACCTGGCGAGCGCGGCGTCGAGCGTCAGGCCACGAAAAGATTCCGTGTGCTTGACCAAGTAGAGAAAAGCGATTGTGGGCGACCTGGAGGCACCTTGGTTGCAGTGCACGAGGACCTTGTCGAAGCCGATCCTTTCGTGAATGGCGGCCAAGGCTGCATCGACTAGTTCGGCGCCGATGTAGTTGACGTTGTCGACGTCGATGAGGTTCAAAATCAACCGGCCAGGTCGATGCGCAATCAGATATTCAGGGTGATCCTTGGATGCCGCCCTTCCCGAATAGCCAAGCGCTTGGCGATGGTAAGGCTCTTTGCACGCATGGATGATGAACCAGCCCGGTGCCCCCCGAACCAGATGCTCGTCGTGCTCTGAGCCAATATAAAGGTTCGGGAACACCTCAATCATTTTACCCTCTTTGCGACTAGCCGCTCTAGTCCGCAGACCTACAGCCACTGAGGGAGCCTTGGTAGTGATCGAACACGGAGAGATTGATCTGATCCCCCAAGAGGCGGATGGTCAGCCCTTACGGGGGTGGGCGATGATCCGGAACTTACATGCGCCGAAGGCGGCGTATTTCTACGACGTGGCCGAGCGTATTACCGACAAAGCCATCGATGAGCTGTTTCGTGATCTGAGACGCCAGGCGATTGAGCCTACGCAGAACCTCTTTCGCCATGATCGAGAGGCCCTCGACGGCACCCGATGGTCGGCCATCTGTTTTGCCCATCATCGGAACCCCGGCTTTCTCGATCCGCCTCCGCGGGTGAAGGAGCGGGTCTACGGCTTTCTCATGCTCGTCGAGCATGCGGGAAAGGTCGCCGTCCTCAGGTCCGGCCTCGATCTGACCACGGCCTTCAAGTCCAAGCATCTGAACCGGATCGATGCTGAACGGGTCGAGGCGGCGCTCGCCCATAGCGACGCGATTTTCGAGAAGATGCGGCTTCGCAACCTGAGCCCGTCGAAGCACGTCCTGCGGTCAAAGATGCTGGAATCGGAAGACTTGCGAAACGTCGTGGGGCCCGCCGGCAGCAGTCGGTTCGCGCCTCAGGGCTATACGCTGCGCCGCGACGACGGACACTATACGACCACGCCCAGCACGGGACGCATCTCCCAGCGATCCGACACAGCAGGGCACGAAGAGCTCGTGCCCTGGTGTGTGGGTATGATCGAGGAGCTCGAAAATCAGAACGCTCCGGTCGCGCCGTTTCTGCGGACATTCGCGCGCTCGGTCAGCCTGGCGACGTACGGAGACCGGCTGCAGCCCACCTTCTTTTCCGTCAACACGGCGTTGTTGGCCGAGGAGCTTCTGGATGAGCACGGCCCGCTGCGGCTCGTGAAGGAAGGAGAAGGCGGACCCGTCGCGCTGTCGCATAACGAGACGGCGGCAGTGCTCGATACGCTGGGTCCGAGTCTGTCGGTCCGCACGGTAAGGAAGGAGCTTCGTCTCGAGCCGACCGAGGGCCGGCGTCGGACACTGGGCAAGCTCAAGATCAACAAGGGACGCATCAGCTTGCGGAGCCTTGATCTGGCCGCCGCCGAAAGCCTGACCGTCGAACACAAAGCTGCGGCTCTTGGGCAGGATCCGAAGGCCCAGTCACTGCGGTCGTATATCAACCGCGAAAGCCGCTTCATCGTCCTCTTCCAGGATCTGGCCTTGGCTTACATCGACGGCGCCCTGTACCGCGACGACGGGTTCGCGGCGGGAGGCGACGACCTGTTGAGGTACCTGATCACAGAGCGCGCCCTTGCGGACGCCGTCAGCGAGAAGGGCGGACTGACGCCGGTCCAGACGACGTTTGATCCGACGTCGGTATTCGGGGTGGTGGTCAACCAGATCGCCCGCCAGGACGACGTGCTGCTGTGTGACGACCTCAGCGACGAGTGGGCGGATTTTATTGGCCTGAACACCACGGCCACACCGCCGACGGTGAGCTTCTACCATGCCAAGCACAAGGGCCTGTCGCTCGGCGCAACTCCCCTTCATGAGGCCGTGAGCCAGGCGCTGAAGAACCTGGGCAATATGGCGCTGCCGGAAAGCGAGATGGGACGCAAGGTCGCCTCCTGGAGGGGCGTCTACACCAAGGACAGGGTGACGTCGGCGATCCGTCGCGTCATCCGCGGCGACATCGCGACAGTCCCGGAGGCCATCGGCGCGGTGCGCTCGACGCCGGACATGATGCGACGCGCCTACGTCGTCACCTCCTCGCTGAGCAAACAGAGGGTGAGCGACGCCTTGGCCGACATCGCGGCCGGAAACCCTCCGTCACCCCATTTCGTCCAGCTCTACTGGCTGCTGATGACTTTCGTCTCAGCCTGCAGCGAAGTGGGCGCGTTCGGGCGGGTGATCTGTCAAGAGTAGGCTTGGGGCTAGCTGGCTCCACGAGGGTCAAACGAGAGGATAATGATACAGGCGTGAGGCCGCATCTTCTTCAGCACCTCAACGGCGCGTCCACTCGAACGCAACAGCGCGGTCGCGCCAATAGCAGTCATATGCAGTCCGCCAGGAACACGACATTCCGGCGTAGCGCGTGTGAGTGACGGCCGGGAGCAAGAGCTCAACGCGGGGGCCGCAGGAACCGCTAAGGAACATGCGGCCCAACCTAAGCAGGGCCTGCTGATCACACGCTATTCGTCACAAATGTGCAGTCCAGTGTGCCTCCGACACGATTGAAATCGGACTGCCTTCATCGCGCCACGCCGAGGCCTGGAGGATCTTGTTTCCAAAGCTGGAGTGCTTCCATGAGTCGGTCGCATAGGCGCCGACCACCAGGACTTGCGTCTTTCGACTTAACCCGCCGACTTGCCCGCCACGCTCCAAGACCGCGCTCTCACAGTGTTTCCTCTGGCCGAACATGAAGGTGCCGGTGAAGCAGTAGGTTCGCCCGCTGAACTGCAGGGCCGGAGCTGGATCGCAAAGCGGAAGGGTCGACGACTTGAGCACCTCTCCCAATTCGAAGTCCCTACTCGAGAAGCTGTTGAGCGTCTCGAGCAGCATCCCCTTTTCGTCATCGTCCAGGACGCCGTCGGCCAGGACCTCGTTGATCCGCGCATAGAGCGTGCGGATGACCGGCTGGTCGCTGACGACCGTATTGGCGGCCAGCCATTTCTGCAGGAACTCCACTTCCGCCTGGTTCAGATCGCCGTCGGCCGCGATGCCGCGCGCCAGGCCCACCAGTTCGTCGATCTGGCGCGCCGTGATCCGCTCGCTGCCCAGTTTGTTGATCAGACTGTCCATACGCGTGTCCTAGGTCGAGAGAAGATGAAGAGGGGGCGCGCTGCGGATCGCCTGGGCCGCCCCCGCGGCGACCCGGGGAAGCTCGGCGACGTAAGCGGCATGCCGATGCGTCCACAGCCGGCGCAGCACCTCCGGTGGCGCATAAGCGTCGAACTTCGCCTCGCTGAGATTGGCCACAAACCCGCTGAGGTCTGCTGCGGAGGGAGACTGTGCGGCGACGGCCTCGAGAAGCGCCCGCGCCCGATCTGGCGCCGTCTGCGCCAGGGTGACGCCGAGATCGTGCACCTCGGTCTCGGCCCCCACGGCCCGGAGCGCAACCGCCATGACGCTGTTCATCGCTCCGCCTCGCCACAACAGGAGGTGGGTATCGGGCCCATCGGCCAGGAACGCCTGTCGCGTCAGGTCGTAGGCGGCGAAGGCGTCCCGGCCCTCCTGCAGCAGTGCGGTCGCGGCGGGATCCGCATAGGCCGGAAGATCCTGGGTCAGATAGACCGACCGCATCTCTTGGGCGAGCCGATCCCCGAGGGGTTCGACCGACTGCCGCTCGAACAAGGGCAGTCGCCCGGCCCGGTGCGGCTCCACGTTCAGGACCTTCGCCCGGTCATCGACGCCGGTTACCCGCCACCGACGTCCCGCGAAGGCGAGGATACTGCCGACGAAAAGGACATTGGAGATCGGAATCTGGCCCAGAGCCCGCACGCCGTGCCGCAACGTCCATTCCTCGTCTGTGTCGAAGATGGCGTAAAACTCCCGATCCGAAGTCAGGCGCTCGCCCAGTTCGCCCAGCATGATCTGGCCGTCCGGCGCCTGTTCGATCAGGCGCACCGCCGGATCGCCCATACCCCGTAGCAGGGCGAGAAACAGGTCTCGATCCAGCTGGACGAGCGGCCCGGCGCCACAGAGCGCATTGAACAGCCCGCCCGCCGACACGCCCCCGCGCTCCACGATCAGGGACAGGATCTGATGGATCGCCACCGTGGCCAGGCCTACGCCGCTCTGCGGCGGCTCCACATAGCGCTGAAGCAACAGGCGAACGGCCGCTACGGCGCGTATGGTCTCGGGCCGCAGAGCGTCCAGGGGACCGGCGGCGCCGACCAGAAAACGTTCGCGCACATAGACGCGCAGGATCGCCGGCGCGCCCTTGCGCCGCCCGCTCCGTCCCAACCTCTGTCTCAGGCTGGCCAGAGAGCGTGGCGCGCCCAGTTGAGCTACAGATTTTACGCTGCCCAGATCGATCCCAAGTTCCAGGGTCGTCGTGGCCACCGCTGTCGTCGGCAGGACCGCCGCCTTTAAACGGCTCTCGAGAGTCTCGCGCAGCTCTCGCGACAATGAGCCGTGGTGGGGGAAGAACTCGTTGGGGACGGCGGCGGTTTCGCTGCGCAGCCGGAGCCCGTCGGCCAAGGCCTCGACGTTGCGCCTCGAACTGGCGAAGAAGAGGTGATTGTCGCCGCGCAGCACGCCGAAGGCGTGGTCGGCGATGTCGTCGAGCGCCGTACGCGGATCTTCCGCCTCAGGACCGTCCGCCGAAGGGCCGGTCTCGTTCGGCTCGAGATAGCCCCTGATCTGAAGATGGATATCGCTCGCCGCGGCGGCGTCCTCGATCAGCACCACCCGCTCCGGCGCCGTCGGATTCATCCAGGCCGACGCTGAAATCGGGTCTCCCAGAGTCGCGGAGAGACCGATCCGGCGAGGTCGTCGCCCCGTGGCGAGCTCGATCCGCCGCAACAGACAGGCCAGATGCAACCCGCGCGGCCCCTGGAGAAAGGCGTGGAGCTCGTCGATCACCACGGCGTCGATACGGCCGAACAGGCGGGACACCTCGGCGCTTCGGCGCAGGAACAGGGCCTCGATCGATTCCGGCGTGATGAAGACGACGCCGGCCGGGGTTTTGAGGAGCCGCTGCTTGGGACCCGCCGGCGCGTCGCCGTGCCACCGCACCGCCGGCAACCCCAGGCGTTCGCACAGTCCGTCCAGACGTCGATGCTGATCGTTGATCAAGGCCTTGAGCGGACTGACGTAGAGGATCGACAATCCCTCGTTTTCCCGCTCGGCCGCGCGCGACAACAGAGGCAGGAACGCCGCCTCCGTCTTGCCTGCTGCAGTCGCGGCCGAGATTATGACGTCCGTCTCGCTGCCCAGAACTGCATCGATGGCGCGCGACTGGATCGGACGCAGCCCCGTCCAGCCCTCGTCTCGGATCCAGCGCTGCACCTCGCGGTGCAGTCGATCAAAGCCCTCCAAGACTAGAGCCTGAACGCAGTCAGTTCATCGTCTGCCGCCTCCGGCTCGAGCGCATGATCATTGGCGCTCTCGGCGTCATTGGCCACGTCGATCCCGCCGATGAGCTCGGCCCACCCTTGGTGCGGGTTCTGTTCGAGCACCGACAGATAGTTCACGAACGCCTTGATGGTATTGCGCGGCGTGCGGAAATAGGCCTCCCCGATCCTTCCGTTGCAGTGTCTCATGAACAGCGGCAGAGCCTCGTCCGGCACGAGGTGTCGGGCGGGATCGCCCTGGGCGAACACACTGCGGATATTGGCCAGCAGGATCAGCAGGTCCTCGGGGGTCAGGCTCTGCAGACGCAGAACCGGACCCGAGAGGTCCACCAGGCCTTGTGTGGCGAAGGCGTTCTCGGCCAGGCGGGATTGGAGTGCCTGGTAGCTGTAGAGCCCACGTCGACTGTCCATCAGAAACTCCGGCGTGCCGCCGAACACGAAACCAAGACCCGAGGCGCTCCCTTGCAGGACGTCGTTGAGGATGCGCAGGATCTGCTCGAAGTTCTGATTTCGTGCCTGGGCGCTCTGCAGCTTGTAGAGGTTCACCATCTCGTCGAAGACAACGACGAGACCGGCATAGCCCGCCAGGCGCACGAAGGCCGAGAGCAGCTTGAAGCTGTCATAGACGCCATCGTCGTCGATGATGTTGCGTACGTTCAACGCCTGGCGCGCCTCGGTCTTGGTCGAATACTCCCCTCGAAGCCAGCGCAGGGCCGCCCCCGTCAGCGCCGCATCGCCCGCCTCGCTGCCCCGCCAGTAGGCCTTAAGCACGGCGGCGTAGTCGTAGCCGCCGACATGGTCCTGTAGCGGCGCGAGACGCGCATCGATGGCGGCCTCCACATCGACCGATCTGGCCTCGGCGTCCCGGACGCATTCGGTGACGAAGCGTTCGACCACCGTGCCCAAGGCCCCGCCCTCCGGCTTGGTCCGGGTCGCGAGATTGCGCACGGCCTCGGCGTAGAGTCCCCTTGCCTGCCCACCCGTCGCATGGATACGGCGGTCGGGTGCAAGGTCGGCGTGGACGGTGACGCAGCGGCGTTCCAGCGCGAGCAGACGCACCAGGTTCAGGAAGAAGGTCTTGCCCGCGCCATACTCCCCGATCACGAAGCGAAGCGCCGCTCCGCCCTCGCTGATCCGGTCGATGTCCCTGACCAGGGCGCCGACTTCACCGGCTCGGCCCACCTGCACATGCGCAAGTCCGGTCCGGGGCACCACGCCGGCGGCCAGGGCCTGCAGGATCGCATCGCGATCCCGGGTCTTCAGAGGGTGCTGAGTCGTCATGCGGCGGTCTCCAGTTCGATCAGGCGGGCGCGGAGGTGCTCCACGACGACGACCTGATCGTCAGCTTCGATAAGGGGCTCGTCGAAGACGTCGAAAGCCCACTCGTTGATGGTCTCCACGGCGCCGGCCGGGAGCAGTTTGAGGGCCCGGGCCTCGGCGTCGAACCGGTCCAGATCCGCGACACCGCCGGCATCGACCACACCCGCCAGCAAGGCGGCGTGGTGCGTGTCGAGCCCCGGAAAGCGGCCCTCCGCCGACGCGGGCGCCCGTGGCGACACAGGCGACGGCTGCGCCTCTTCCTCCTGGAAGATGGTCGAGAGCAGCGCAGAGACCTGTGAGGTCTCCTGGCGCAGCCGATCGAGGCGTGTCAGATCGAAAGCCAAAGGGACATCGCCCGAGGGACGTGCCGCCCCGTCATTGGCCGCGACCGGCGGCGACCCGGCGTCGGTGATCGTTCCCCGGTGGAGCGCCGCATAGACCTCGCCCTCGGGCAGACCGAGCGCCTTGTGCAGCTTCTCCAGAAACCGGACTTCCGCCGGCAGAATCCGACCGTCCGCAACGACGGCCGCGATGGCCGACCTGGCCGCTGCGGCGCGCTGGGCTTCGGAGGCCGTCGCCAGCCGCTTCAGGGCGCTTTGCTGGCGCGGCAGATCCCGGCTCAGCCAGAGCGCATGGGCCGAGAGCCTGCACCGGTCGTCCGGCGACAGCGCAGGCTCCGCTTCGAGGTCTGTGGAGATCTGATTCAACTCGGCCTGGACCACCTCGCCGTCGGAGGCTGAGGCGAGGATAGCGATCTCCACCTTGGCGCGCGTCGCGGCGTAAGCCGTCCGATCGCCAGGGGGCGCCGCCCCACAGCGGCCAGCAAAGAGCACCATATGCCCGCCGGTCTCGAGAGCGGCGTCGCTATGGCGGCGGTCGGGCTCAAAGGCGTAACCGAGGCGATCGAGCATGCCCGCCAACTGCTTCTGCTGCGCCGCAGGAACCTTCGCGCCTTCGCAGTCGATATCAAGCAGGCTCAGGATCGCCGACGTCGTCACGGTTCCACGCTCATCGGGTCCGACGAGCTCGACAAGCCGTGCCCGTACCGGGGCGATCAGGCCTTCGGCGACAGGGGTCTGGAGATCAGGTGGCAGGCAGAGCGCGCCCTCCAGGCTCGTGCGGGCGTCCGGTTTGCGCAACAGCAGACGACTGAGCCCTTCCAGCTCCTGCTGACAGGCCGCCAGCATATCCCGCAACCCGTTGAGCGGCGCGGTCACCGCGGCGATATCCGGGATATCGCCCGCTGATAGCTCGAGCTCGAACTCGCCACTGGCGCTGCGATAGACGGTGGAGAGCCGACGTTTCGGCGCTCGCACCTTGAGCCCCGCCGGATGGCGCGCCGCGAACCGGACCCGCCACAAGGCTATCAATTCGTCGAAACAGCGTCGCCCTGGGGTGTTAAGATAGGTCTCGGGCGAGGACAGGAGCCAGCGCAGAGCGTCATCGGCCTCGAAGGCCGCGCCGGTCGCAAGCCGCGCCCCGAGATAGCGCCGCACGGCGAAGGGCATCTCGTATTCGCCCGAACGAATATCCGGCGACAGGACGGGCTCGGCCACGGGATCGTTCCGGATCAGGCTGACCGCGGCAAGAAGACGGCGCGCATAACCGCGGAATGAGCCGTTGTCGCCGTACAGCGTCAGAAGACGGCCGACTTCGGCAACGACCTCGTCAGCGTCTCCCGCCTCCTCCCGCAACAGCCGGCGTTCCAGGCCGTAGAAGAAGAGGAAGACGTAGCCGATCCCGTAGCCGGCGGGACGCCCGAGCGACAACCACTGTAGATAGGTGTGCCGGGCGACCGGGGTCAGGCCGGAATACGAAGGCCAGTATCCGAGCGACAGCCCGTCCCGATCCTCGCCGCTGGGCGCGACCTGAAGACCAGGATGCACCAGATGGCGCGGCGCCTCCCAACTGCGAGCGAAGACGCCGGTGTAGATCATTGGGGACACGAGCCTAACGCCGCTGACGGTGACAGACGCTCCCTGACCGACCCAAGTCGGGCCTGTCGCCCCCTGCGCAGCAGAGGATGTCGGGCGAGCTGATACCGCCGGCGCTGAGGCGGTTTTGGGCGCCTGCGCAGGAGCCACCTCGGCATTGAGGCGACGCGCATAGGCGAGCGCCTGAGCCAGGGTGGTGAAGCGATGGTCACGGCAACGAAAACCGTCTCCGACACTCTCGACCCCGTACAGGACAGCCAGCATCCGATCCGTATCGCTCAACGGCGAAGATACCGGCGTCTTCTCGGCGGCCGGGACCGATCTAGCGACAGGCACGACCGGCGTCCCTGCGACGGGCACGGTGATGCGCGGCGGCGCGCTCGGCGTCGCGGTCTCCGCGGCCAGCCGGCGTACATAGTGAAGGGCCTGCCCGAGCGTGGTGAAGGTATAGCCACGACAGCGGAAGCGATCTCCGACCGGCTGGATACCGAACCTCGCCGCGAGCGCGCGATCGGCTTCGGACATGCGGTAAAAGAGGTCTTGCGGCTCTGTAGCCGGCGAATGGGCAGGGACCGGCACTTGCCGCTGCGCCGGAGTTGAGAGCGACTGCGGCTCGACCGAAACCGGCGCGGCCAACTCCATGTTCAGGCGGCGCGCATAGGCCAAGGCCTGTGCGAGGCTGGAGAAACTAAATCCGCGGCACCGAAAGCGATCGCCCTCCTGGCTGAGTCCGAAACGACCCGCCAGCGCACGATCATCGGCGCTAAGGCCGTCCAACAAATCGGCTTCGACCGAGATCGTGGGGACGGTCACGATCGACGTCCCCGCGTCCGACTGGCTCGTCGGAAGTTCGAGCACGAAACGCTGCGGCGACGGTACGGCGATCACATTGATCCCACGAGCCTGCGCGACTGGAGCCCGGCGGCTCGCCTTCTTCGTCGTTCGGTTCTTCTGCCAGACGACCAAGACGATGATCGTCAACGCAGCAATCCACACCCACACGCCTCAGCCCCCCAAGCCTCAGCGAACGCTACTCTTTTTCCGACGGGTGATCCAGCGAGAAGCGTATCGCCCCGCCGCAGAGGTTGCGTTGGGACGCTGCCCGCCAATCAACCGCTTTTCCTTGCGCACAGACTGCAGACGTTGAACGGTTCGAAATCAGAGGTCGGCCTTGCTCGTAGCCCCCTCCCTGTGAGCCACCTAAGCGCTACGTTCCGCTCAGACAGTCTCTCCCACTATCGCTCGCTGCCGCCCTAGTCGATAATCCGTCCCAGATAGCTCAGGGCGCTCGCTTTTAGGGTATTTTCACCGAGCTAGCTGTCCGCAACCGCTCAATCGCTTCCTCGACGGCTTCGCTGATGAAGTGAAGGCGTTCGACGTAGCCAAACATCGCCAACAGGCCGAGCGTCGCTCCTGCGCTCAGGCCTGCACTAACAAAAACAAGAGCCTCACCCCAGGCTTCTGTATCAAACTTGCCCACCTTCGCTAAAGCGACAATCCCCGCAGTGAGGGCAGCGAACAGGGTCTGGATGGATTTTCGACGTTCAGTCCGCGCGATTTCTGATCCGATAGAACGTTTCGCTGCTTCCATATCCAAAATTGCATGGCTGCTGGCGAGCGCACCAGCCCAGCCCAGTAAAGCAGTACGTTTTGCATCGGCTGTCGCCGCTTGAGGGTCTTCACCGCTCAATTGGAGGCTGAGCATCAAACCAAGCGGCAGAAAGAAGCCCCAGAGAGCCAGACCGGCGCCGAGCAGACTCCCCTCTGCATCGCCGTCGCCTCGCCCCAGACGCCTGAGCGTTCGAAGCCGATATCCGTCAGGGTCGCGGATTTGAACCGGACCAGACCCGCCATCTCCGCGCGCAGCCTGGGCGGCGCCTGGAGACAGGCCGCCCCATTGCCGTCAAACCGGAAACCGAAGCGCTGGCGCGAAACCTCGGAATGATAGCGCCTGTAAGCCGTGCCACCGGCGAGAATGCGCGTGCGGACCCAGTCGAGGATTCCCGACCAAAGCGGACTCTCAAATCAGCTGATCCTTGCACAGTATCTGTCCAGCAGAGACCCGTTCTGTGCGTCGGCGATGAGTTCGACTGGGTCTATGTTGGAGGTGGACGTGCGTAGCAGCTCGTTTGCTCGTCCTGCTGCCTTGCTAGAAGTTGACGAACACGGACGCCACGGCTTGGCCATTGTCGGGATCGCTGTCGATCCAAGACAGATCCAGGCTTACCCGCCCCAGGTCTCGCGCGACGCCAACCGACCAGTCGGTTTTTCCATCAGGCGCGAATGCGCCGTCCTCGTATCCGACACGGCCCGTCAACGACACCGGCCACGACGGGGGCGCGTAGGTCACAGACGTCCAGCCATAGCGGTTCTCCTCGTTGCCTAGAGCCGCCTGGGCAGGTGCAAAGGCCAGGCCGACAGTCCAGCGGAGCCATTCGTAAGTCCGGCCAATCTGCACCGGGAACTCGACATAGTTCACGTCGTCGCCGTCCGGGTAGCGGTAGGCGCTGGCAGCGACATCGACATCGAAGCCACCCACCTCACCCGCCCAGCCCACCGTCGCTGTAATCTCCACCTGGGCCCCATCACCGTCCAAGCCGGCGCCGTACTCATCGATGGTGGAGAAGAATACGTCGCCATAGAAGCCGGAAGCTTGACCTGCGGTCAGCCCGCCCTGAAGGGCCGGTCGTTCATCCGAGAGCGAATAGCCACGGTATCGATAGTCACTGACGACACCCACAGTGCCCGTCAGCGACCAGTCCGAGGTTTGCGCCCAAGCGGGACAGGCCAAACCGGCGAGGCCTAGAGCAACGATGATGGACTTGTTCATGCGTCTCAGGCGGCGGCGGCGGCGTGGTGCTGGGATAGGGCGAGGACGTGGTCGATCGCTTCGAGCAGCTGGGCCGGTCGGATCGGCTTGGGGAGATGAAGATCGGCGCCGGCCGCCAGACTTCGATCCACGTCGTCCGGCATGGCATTGGCGGTCAGCGATATGACGGGCGTGCGCAAAAGCCCGTTTGCGGCCTCATGAGCTCGCAGGAGCCGGGTGGCCGTCAGGCCGTCCATCTCTGGCATCTGAACGTCCATCAGGACGATGTCGAAGGTGGAGGCGGTCAAGATATCGACGGCTTCCCGTCCGTTCTCGACCAAGGACAGGTCGACGCCGAGCGGTTCCAGGATCATCGTCACCACCTGACGATTGACGGCGTGATCGTCCGCATAGAGCACCCGCAGCGAGCGGGATTTTGCGTCAGAGCAGTGGGCGGCGTCCGGCTCCGACATTATGGCCTCGGCGTTGCCGATCCTCGGCAGGGCCAGATGGGCGAAGAAGGTTGATCCCTTGCCTGGAACCGAGCGCACCGCGACCCGGCCTCCCATAATCTCTGTCAAGGATGCGCAGATCGCGAGACCGAGCCCTGTGCCACCATATCGCCGGCTGACAGATACATCCGCCTGCTCGAATCTTTGGAAGAGCCGGGAGGCAGTCGCCCGGTCAAATCCGACGCCCGTATCGCTGACCGACAGACAGAGACCCCGGTCGCTATGCCGCCGGGCTGTGACCTGAACCCCGCCGGCTTCCGTAAACTTCACCGCATTGCTGATCAGGTTGGATATGACCTGGGACACGCGCGTCCTATCGCCCAGATATACCCCAGATGCTTCGTCGTGTATCGTCAGTCCAAGCGTGATGCCCTTGGAGGCTGCAGTCGCACCATGAAGCTCAGCTGCCGCTTTCAGCAACTCGTCCAGTTCGAACGGCGCAGCCTCAAAATTGAGCAGTCCCGCCTCGATCTTGGCGACATCCAGAATGTCGTTGACCACATGTTCGAGCGTGTGACCAGATGAGATGACCGTGGCCGCCATTTCGCGCCCTCGTAGATCCGTCTGATGATCCCGCAGGAGCTCCGTCATGGCGATGATGCCGTTCAACGGTGTCCTCAGCTCGTGGCTCATATTAGCGAGGAATTGGGACTTCGCTGCATTGGCGGCCTCCGCCTCCGCCAGGCTGCGGTCTAGAGCGGCCTCATTGTACGCCAGATCTCGCATGAGCCGATAGACACGGGAGCCGCCTATAGCCAGCGCGGCCAGTAGGAGGGCGACCATGATCGACAGACCCGGAATGGCCCCAACCAGGAGTGAAGCTCCTGGACGATCCGGCGCCCAACGAACCGAGCCCAGCAGCTGCCCTGCATTGTCCTGGATGGGAACTGACGCTTCCGTTAGTTTCTCATCTGCTCCCACGAGCCTCGGAGCGGTCAGCATAAGATCGGTCGTGAGCGAGGAGACGAACGATCGAACCGAAACCCCTGACATGACGAAGGGACTCGGCGTGCCGGGCCGGTCATGCTCGGCATCTTCGGGGACGACGCTGGAGACGGTTATGAAATACGGCTCGTCGCCTACCATCACGGTGGCTTCTCGGGTCATGACGGCGTCTAGCCCATATTTGACGGGGCCGACCCGCTGGGCCTCGGCGCGGCGGCTAAGCTCGGCGACGATGGGCCTGGCCACGTCCAGCAGCGCCGCTTCCGTCTCGGGGGGCTTCTCCTCGCTGTCGCGCGAGGCGTAGATGGCACGCCCAGCCCCATCGAATACGACGGTCACTTCGTGGTGCATATAGTCGGCGTAGTAGTCGCCGTAATTCAGCTGCATCCATTCCCTGTCGCCGGCCAGGGTCTTCACGTAGGCGTCATTCCAGACACTTGCCGACAGAACATCATCGCGCAGGCCCTTGAGGCGCCGTTCGATCTTACGGTCGACCAGACTGAACTGGGTGCGGACAGCATGCTGGTCGATCACAGAGGCGGAATATGCGACCATCCCGCCGACGCTGATAATGAGCGCCGACACTGCGATCACGGCGAAGACCAGAATGCGCAGCAGCTGCGAGCGCGTTAAGGCCGATTTCTCTGACATGGTCCGCTCCTGGCGAACAGCGTCCCACGAAACCTCTTAAGACTAGATTTAACTACGTGTTAGTACGCAACGTTTCGTTGCGGCAGCGGGTCTGCTCCCCACCCCTGCTAGACATTAGGGCAGTCCGCTTTCCGGCAGGCGGCCCCAAGCGGACACAAAGGTCGATCCGCTCCGAAATCTCCAACGCGTCGTCCACTTCGATGCCGAGATATCTAACGGTGCTCTCCACCTTTCCGGGGCCGAGCAGCAGTTGGCAAGCGCGCAGGTTTCCGATCTTTTTGTAGATCAAGGCTACCTTTGTCCGTCGAAGGCTACCGTCCAGCCTTCGACGCTCTCTGCACTCCTAAGTCGCTGACTACACCGCGGGCGATCGCGACGAGACCTTTGCCACCGCTGTCCGCTTGAATATCGGAATAGCTACTTAGCCTTATGCGGGGTCCTGCAACTGGGGCCTGAGCAAGCCGAAAGCGGACGGTCTCAAGGTCTCAGCTGAGTCAGGTCCGCCCCCTCCCATCCCCGTCCGACGCCAACCGGTCCCGCTGCCCCGTGCCTTCCACCCTCCCTGCCTTTCCATCTGCCTCGCGTGCATACCGCCGCGGCGCCGCGCCCATGACCCGCTTGAACGCGACATTGAACGCGTTCTCGGACTCGTAGCCGACCGATTGGGCGATCTGCGCCAGAGAGTCCCTGGACGATGACAGCCGCTCGGCGGCGATGATCATCCGCCAGCGCGTCGCATAGCCGATGGGCGTCTCCCCCAGGATCTCCCGAAACCGCCGCGCGAATACCGTCCGCGACATCCCGGCCGTCTCGGCCAGCTCGCCCAGCGTCCAGCGTCGCCCCGGATCGGCGTGAACGGCGCCAAGCGCCGCGCCCAGCTGCGGATGCGCCAGAGCCGCGAGCCATCCCGTCCGGTCGTCCGGCGTCTGGGCCATGTAGAGCCGCAGGGTCTGCACCAGCATCATGTGCGCCAGCTGCTGGGCGACCAGAGCCGCGCCCGGCTTGGCCTCGCGCAGCTCCTGCATCATCAGTTCGATCGACCAGCGCAGCACGGCCTGGTCGGTCGCCTGTCGAAGATGGATGACAGGCGGCAGGGTCTGCAGCAGGCGCTCGGCGTGACGGCCGCTGACCTCGAAGCGGCTGCCGGCCAGGAAGACATCGCCGCCGCCGTTGTACACGACCGTCTCCCCGTCCCGGTCCGGCGAAAGGCTCCGGCTCGCCAACACCGGCTCCAGGGCTAGGTCGCTGGCGATGCGCGCATGGCGACCGCTGGGCAGGACGAAACAGTCCCCCGCCTCCAGATGGATCGGCGCCTCGCCCTCGCCTTCCAGCCTCAGCCAGCAACTGCCGCGGATCACGGCGTAGCATTTGATCCGGCCGGCGAGATCGTCGAGGCGCAGCGACCAGTCTCCCCCGGCGTCGAAGCCGGCGGTGATGTAGCTGCGCGGCTTCAACAGTGAGAGCAGCTCCGAGAGCGGATCCATCATTCGGGACGATCAGAAAGAAAATGGGGACTTCGGCGCGTAGTTCGTTCCAGACCGACTGTCTATCTCCTGCGCCGACCTCAAACCTAACGGAGCCGGACCATGAAGGCCGCTGTCGTCACCACCCTCGGACAACCGCCCGAGTATCTCGATTTCCAGGATCCCGTCGCCGGCGACGGCGAGACCGTCGTCCAGGTGCACGCCGCGCCCCTGAGCCCGATCGTGCGACAGCTGGCGGCCGGCCGCCACTATTCAAGCGCCGCAGCGGCGGGCTTCGTCCCCGGCGTCGACGGCGTCGGCATCGATCCGGAAGGTCGCCGGGTCTATTTCCTCTTCCCCAAGGCGCCCTTCGGATCGATGGGCGAGCGCGCCCTGGCGTCCGAAACCATGCTGGCCGCCGTGCCCGACGCGCTCTCGGACGTGCAGGCGGCGGGCATAGCGACCGGCGGCCTGGCCTCCTGGGTCGCCCTGACCCGACGGGCGCCGCCCGAGCCGGGCTCCGCGGTCCTGATCAACGGCGCCACCGGCGCGGCCGGATCGATGGCGGTCCAGATCGCGCGCCACCTCGGCGCGGGCAAGGTCATCGGAACCGGCCGCAACCGGTCGCGGCTTGATGCGCTCGATCTCGACACCGCGATCCCCCTGGACGACGGCGCCGACGACCGGCTCCGCGAGACGTTCGCGCAGGGCGTGGACATCGTGCTCGACTTCGTCTGGGGCGAACCCGCCGCCCGCGTCATCGCCGCCGCCGCGGCGAACCGCGGGTCCCGGTCCGGAGAGCCCCGCCTGCGCTACGTCCAGCTCGGGACCGTCGCGGGCGACCAGATCGCCCTGCGCGGCGACGCCCTGCGCAGCACGGGGCTGGAGCTTCTCGGCAGCGGCATCGGCAGCGTCGCGATCGACCAGCTCCTGCAGGGCGCGGGCGAGCTCCTGGCGGCAGCCCCTAGCGCCGGATTCAAGGCCCAGGTCGAGACCCTGCCTCTCTGCGAGGTTGCCGCCGCCTGGGCCGGCGATCCCGCCGTGCGCTATGTGCTGACATCAGGCTGAAGACATCGAAGACCGCCGCCGACCCGTCAATCATTGCTCTATCTTCGCGATGAGTTGTCCGATCCTCCCGGCGGGCGGTCAGGCGATGGAATGTCCGGTCGCGGCTGTCTAGCGGTGGGCGAGGCTGGGCGTCTCGCCCGGTCCGCCCGGCGCCGTGATCGCGCTCGGGCTTCCCTGAACCAGGAGATCCTCATGTCCGGCTTCCGCGCGTCTGTCCTTCCTCTGGCCGCCGTGGCGTTGATCTACGCCGGCGCGGCTGCGGCCCAGGCCGCGTCCGACCTGGCCGGGGCATGGCAGGGAGCCATCATCACCCCCGCGGGTCGGTCCGAACTGACGTTGACGATCGACGCCGAGGGCAAGGCACTCCTC
This sequence comes from Brevundimonas sp., assembly GCF_013912065.1. Lineage (GTDB taxonomy): Bacteria > Pseudomonadota > Alphaproteobacteria > Caulobacterales > Caulobacteraceae > Brevundimonas. The sequence goes on along the minus strand of NZ_JACESA010000002.1, from coordinate 207,855 downwards.
GACAATCCCGCGATGGGGATGAGCGACGTTCCCGTCGAGGGCCCGACCATCACCGAAGGCGAGGTCCGCTTCGCGGTGCCGTCCGCCGGCGCCCGGTTCGAGGGTCGCCTGTCGGAAGACCGAAAGACCCTGACCGGCTCCCTCATCGCCGGCCGCCTGACGGTGCCGCTCGTCCTGGCCCATGGCCCCTTGCCCGCCGCCTAGCCGGTGACGTGACGACAGGGACTCCCGCCCACGCCTTTTACCCGCCTCGCTCGGGCCGGAGGCGCGGGCGGGCCTTCCCGATTTCGCCAGTCAGTGGCGGTCCACCTTGAGCGACGGACTCGCGCGAGGCCGCGGCCATTGGCCCGCGGACTGGACCCGGAAATTCGCCTCACGCCAAAGCCAAGGCCGACCTGACGCTAGATGCGGGCTGCGGCGAGATAGGCATGGCAAGCGCGCGGCAGCTCGACACGCAACCGCTCGAGATTGTCCTCGGACGGATCGGCCTCCATCACCATCCGCACCGATCCGCCCAGCAAGGCGGCCAGCATGAAGGCGACCGACGCCCGATCCGCAAATCGGGCGTCCGGCGCACTGGCCAGCAAGGCGTCGAACATCTCCATCAGCATTTTCGCCGCCCGCCCCATCGGCGCCGAAAGATCGAACTCGGAGGCGATCGCGTAGATCGCTCGCGACGACACGATGTCCGCCATCTTGGCGTCCAGCCACGCCGCCGCCAGCCCCTCCGCGAGGGTCTTCAGGTCCGCCCCCATGAGGCGGTCGGAGGCGGCGCACATCGCGTCTTCGATCAGCAGCAGCTGCTTCTCCACAATCCCGAACAGCAGGGCCTGCTTGTGCGGGTAGTACTGATACATCGTGCCGACCGACACGCCTGCCCGCTCGGCGACAAGCGTCGTCGTCAGACGCCCCACGCCGTCGGCCAGCAAAACCTGAAGGGTCGCCTGCCGGATCGCTTCGATCGTGGCGGCGGAGCGGGCCTGTTGCGGCGATTTGCGGGGCTGCAGCAGCGTGGGATCGGGCCGGTTCAAATGCGAATTCCAAAACTGAAGGATGCTTCATATTTTGAGGCCTCACGTCGTCCCCCGCAAGGAGTTTCCCATGCAGACCGTCCTCATCACCGGCTGTTCGACCGGCTTCGGCCGCGAGACCGCCCTGGAGTTCCTCGACAAGGGCTGGAACGTCGTCGCCACCATGCGCGACCCGACCGCCAGCACCCTGCCCGCCTCGGCGCATCTACGGGTGCTCCCTCTGGACGTCACCGATCCTGACAGCATCGCCGCGGCGGTCGCCGCCGCGGGTCCCGTCGACGTTCTGGTCAACAACGCCGGCATCGGCTGGCTGAACGCCATCGAAGGCACGCCGATGGAGACGGCGCGCCGCGTCTTCGACGCCAATCTGTTCGGAGCCATGGCGATGATGCAGGCGGTGCTGCCAGGAATGCGCGATCGGCGCTCGGGCGCCATCGTCAACGTCGGGTCCAGCTCGACCTACAAGCCCCTGCCCCTGCTGTCGATCTATCGCGCCAGCAAGGCCGCCCTCAACGCCCTGACCGAATCCGCCGATCTGGAGTTGGCTCAGTTCGGCATCCGCGCCCGTGTCGTCCTGCCGGGCAGAGCGCCCTCGACCGCCTTCGCCGACAGCGCGCGAAGCCAGATCATGTGCAGCGGCGGCTTTCCCGAGCCCTACGCCGCTTTCGCGCACGAGGTGATGACCCTGATGGCCGGCGCCGACGAACCTTTGACAACGGCCCGCGATGTCGCCGAGGCGGTCTATCGCGCCGCGACCGACCCCGACTGCCCGATGATGCTTCCGGCCGGGCCGGACGCCATTGCATGGGCCGCCGCGACGTAAACGGTGGCATGGCGGCTCGCGGCGAGGGGTCTGGCGGCGTCGGTCAATGATGGACCAGGGACGAACAAGGCGTCCGCCGAGACTGACGATCCGATACCGATCAAGGTCCGGGCGCCGCCTTGTCCCGCCAGGCGCCAGGATCGGTCCGCAGCGCACCAGCAGGGACGCTGGCTCTCAGCCCGCTCACGGGCTTTGGCCGCCAGTCGCTTCAGCGGAGAAGCTTCGGGCAAGAAACAAACAGCATCCGACATTCGCTTTTGCGACCGGTCGCGCAAGCTGAAGGCCTCCGCCCACTCCTGATGGGCCCTTCAGTCCGAGAACCCCGTCATGTCCCGCTGGACCACCGCGAACATTCCGCCGCAGGGCGGCCGAACCGCCCTGGTGACCGGCTCCGCCGGTCTCGGTTTCGAGACCGCGCGGGCGCTGGCCCGTGCCGGCGCCCAGGTGATCATCGCCAGTCGCGACGCGGAAAAGGGCGCGGAAGCGATCGCGCGCATCCGGGCCGAGACGACGTCGGCGTCGGTCCGGTTTGAGACGGTGGACCTGGCGAGCCTCGCGTCGGTGTGGTCCCTGACCGACCGCCTGAGGGGACAGACGGACGTGATCGACCTTCTGGTCAACAACGCGGGCGTTATGTCGCCACGCCGCCGGCTGGAGACGGCCGACGGCTTCGAGCTTCAGTTCGGAACCAACTACCTGGGCCATTTCGCCCTGACCGGCCGGCTGCTGCCGCTGCTTTCGAAGTCGGAACAGGCGCGGGTCGTGACGGTGTCGAGCGTGGCGGCGCGCCACGGCCGGATCGATTTCCAGGATCTTCAGTCCCGGGGCGCCTACCGGCCGATGCCCGTCTACGCAGCCTCCAAGCTGGCGGGCCTGATGTTCGCACTTGAACTGCAGCGACGGAGCCAGGTCGGCGGCTGGGGCCTGACCAGCCTCGCCGCTCATCCGGGCCTTTCGCGCACCAACCTGCTCTACAGCACGCCGGGTGGTCCGAGCCGCCTGCGACGCGCCATGCGGGGCCTGTTGGGGTTCCTGTTCCAGTCCGCGCCCCAGGGCGCCCTGCCGCTACTGTTCGCGGCGACGGCCCCCGAGGTCAGGGGCGGCGCCTACTACGGCCCTGACGGGAGGGCCGAACTGAACGGCTTTCCAGTCGAGGCGCGCATTCCCCGACAGGCGACGGACGTGGCCGCCTGCGCCCGCCTTTGGGCCGAGTCTCAAGAGCTCACCGGCGTGCGTTTCGAGAGGACGCTCTGACCCGCGTTAATCTCCCGCTGAGGCCCTGAAGCGGAGGTGCGATCGGAATCGCGTTCGTAGCCCTTCTCGAAGAAGCCCCGCCCGCGGGATGGCTGCAAAGCGACACGAGCGGTCATTGGCTCATGACCCGAAAGCGGACCTAGCCGCCCTCTCGGTATCGCAACGCCTCGACGAGCAGGGCGAACGCGGGCGAGGGATGGCGCCGACTCGGATAGTAGAGGTGATACCCGGGGAACGGGGGACACCAGTCCTCCAGCACCCGCACCAACTCGCCTGACGCGACCTGCGAAGCGACAATGTCCTCCGGCATGTAGGCCAGACCCAGTCCTCGGCAGGCTGACTCCAGGCGCGGCCGAATGGTGTTGAAGGTCAACTGCCCCTCGACACGCACCCTCAGTTCGCGCCCGTCCTTCTCAAATTCCCACGGAAACAGGCCGCCGTGGGTCGGCAGGCGCATGTTGATACAGTTGTGCTCGGTCAGGTCCTGCGGCGTCGCGGGAACAGGATGGCGCTCGAAGTAACCAGGGGAACCGACCACGGCCATGCGGACATCGGGGCCGATACGAAGGGCGATCATGTCCTTGGCGACCTGCTCGCCCAGCCTCACGCCGGCGTCGAAGCCGTCGGCCACGATGTCGATCAGGCCATAGTCCACGATCACCTCGACCCGGACGTCGGGATAGTCCGGGAGCAGCCTGGACAGGCCCGGCTGGAGAACCGAGCGCACCGGATGTTCACCGGCGCTGATGCGGATCGTGCCGCTGGGCCGTTCGCGCATGTCGCCGAGCGCGGCCAGTTCCTGCTCGATGTCGGCGAAACGGGGCGCCACGGTGTTGAGCAACCGTTCGCCCGCCTCGGTCGGCGACACGCTGCGTGTGGTTCGGTCCAGGAGTCGAATGCCGAGCCGGCTCTCCAGGCCCTTGATCGTTTGGCTCAGGGCCGACGGCGATACGCCCAGCTTAGCCCCGGCGCGGGTGAAACTTCGCTCCTGGGCCACGACGGTGAAGGCGGCGAGATCATCGAAGCGCTGGGCCATCTGTAAGCCTGACTAACAAGAGCATGCGGATTGCCCACCCTAATCAACATTATGCGCTGGCACTATCTTTCCTGGCGAACGGACGACGATGGTCCGAACCACGATGTTGAAGACGGATATGGACAAGCGCGAACTCGGCCGGAGCGGCCTTCAGGTTTCCAGCCTCGGCCTCGGTTGCATGGGCCTGAGCCACGGCTATGGCCGCGCCGTCGCGCGGGAAGACGGCGTCGCCCTGATCAGGTCCGCCGTGGAGCGCGGCGTCACCCTGTTCGACACGGCCCAGATCTACGGCGAAGCCAACGAGGAGATGGTCGGCGAGGCGCTTGAGCCGTTCCGCGATCAGGTCGTGATCGCCACCAAGTTCGGTTTCGAGCCCGGCCAGTCCTTTGGCGAGCAGAAACTGTCCAGCCGCCCGGACGACATCCGCCGGGCGACAGAGGGTTCGCTGCGCCGCCTGCGTGTCGACGCCATCGATCTCTATTACCAACACCGGGTCGATCCGGACGTGCCGATCGAGGATGTGGCGGGCACGGTTCGGGACCTGATCGCCGAGGGCAAGGTCAAGCATTTCGGCCTGTCCGAGGCCGGCGTCGACACCATCCGGCGGGCCCACGCCGTCCAACCGGTGACGGCCCTGCAAAGCGAATACTCCCTGTGGTGGCGCGAGCCGGAGCAGGAGATCGTTCCCGCGCTGGAGGAACTCGGCATCGGCTTCGTGCCGTTCAGCCCGCTTGGCAAGGGCTTCCTGACCGGCGCCATCGGCGCGGACGCCACTTTCGGCAAGGACGACTTCCGCAGTGTCGTGCCCCGCTTCGGGAGCGAGGCGCTGGGACAGAACCAGGCCCTGGTCGAGGCGCTTCAGTCCCTGGCGGCGGCGAAAGACGTCACGCCGGCGCAGATCGCCCTGGCTTGGCTGCTGGCGCAGAAGCCCTGGATCGCGCCGATCCCCGGCACGACCAAATTGCATCGGCTGGAAGAGAACCTCGGGGCCGCCAAGGTGGAACTGACGGTCGACGACCTGGCGAAGATCGAGACGGCTGTCGCCCAGATCACGGTTCAGGGCGACCGCTATCCCGCGCACTTGCAGGCGAGGGTCGGGCGATGACGGATGGCGGCGGTCATGGAGTCTCGCGGCGAGCGGCCTTGTCGGCGCCTGTGGCCATGGCCTTGATGGCGGGATCGACCACGGCCTGCGCCCAGGAGACCCAACCGGCGGCGGGGCCGACATCGAACATCCTGGTTGCCTATTTCACGCGCTCGGGAAACACCTGCGTCATCGCCGGTCAGTTGAAGCGCACGCTGGGCGCGGACCTGTTCGAAATCCTGCCCGCAGAACCCTATCCAGAGGATTATCAGGCGAACGTGGATCAGGCGCGACGCGAGCGGGACGCCGGCTACGAGCCGCCCTTGAAGGCCGAGGTTCAGAACCTGGCCGCCTATGACACCGTCTATCTGGGCTTCCCTATCTGGGGCGAGACCGCGCCGCCCGTAATCCGCAGCTTCCTGCGCCGGCATGACCTGGCCGGCAAGACGGTGCGCCCCTTCATCACCCACGGCGGCTACGGGCTAGGCTCCAGCCTGTCCGTCCTCGTCAGCCACGCGCCCGGCGCGCGCATCCTCGACGCCTTCGTGATGGAGGCCGACCAGGAACGTCGGACGATCAACCTGCTCACGGAATGGCTGGGCTCCGACGCCGGCGCCCAAGCCAATCGATAGGAGACACCCCATGAAGACACGCATCCTCGGAAAGTCCGGCCTTGAGGTCTCGGCCCTTGGCTACGGCTGCATGGGCCTGTCGTCAGCCTATGGCGACGCCACGCCCACACAGGACGCGGTGCGTCTGATCCGTGACGCCTTCGAGCGCGGCGTCACCCTGTTCGACACCGCCGAGGCCTATGGGCCGTTCGCCAATGAGTCCCTGCTCGGCGAGGCGGTCGAGCCGTTCCGCGACCAGGTGGTGATCGCCACCAAATTCGGCTTCGACATCGATCTGGAGACCGGCGCCCGCACCGGAGGGCTGAACAGCAGGCCCGAGCATATCCGCGCCGTCGTGGACGCCATGCTGAAGCGCCTGCGAACCGACCATATCGACTTGCTCTACCAGCACCGCGTTGATCCGGCCGTGCCCATGGAGGACGTCGCCGGCGCGGTGAAGGCTCTGATCGCTGAAGGCAAGGTCCGGCACTTCGGCCTGTCGGAGCCCAGCGTCGAGTCCCTTCGCCGCGCCCACGCCGTGCAGCCGGTCGCCGTGCTTCAGAACGAGTATTCGCTCTGGACCCGCGACGTCGAGGCGAACGGCGCGCTGACCGCCTGCGACGAACTGGGCATCGGTTTCGTGCCGTTCAGCCCCCTGGGCGCCGGCTTCCTGACCGGCAAGATCGACGCCGCGACCGAACTGGCGCCCGGCGACTTCCGCTCGGTCTCGCCCCGCTTCTCGACCGAGGCGCGGGCGGCCAACATGGCCTTGGTCGATCTGCTGAAAGGCATCGCCGCGCAGAAGGGGGCGACCCCCGCCCAGATCGCCTTGGCCTGGCTGATGGCGCAGCGGCCGTGGATCGTGCCGATCCCCGGCACCACCAAACTGCACCGGCTGGAAGAGAATCTGGGGGCGGCCAATGTCGACCTTACCACCGACGACCTTGCGACCATCGGCGCCGCCGCCGCCGCCATCCCGATCCAGGGCGAACGCCTGCCCGAAGCCGTTCTCGCCCAGACCGGCCGCTAATCCCAATTACCAGGAGACGACCCATGCAAACCAGTGACAAGACCAGAGGCGTCGGACGTCGGGGCCTGCTCGGCGCCGGCCTGGCCCTGCCAGCCCTTGCGGCGACGGCGGCGACCTCAGTGAGCGCGAGAGCACCGGCGCAGGCCGCCCGGACAACCCAGATCACCCCGCCGGACCGCCGCCGCCTCGGCAGCCTGGAAGTATCCAGCATCGGTCTGGGCGTGCAGAACATGACGCGCACCTATCAGACGACCATCCCGACCCGGCCGGAGATGATCAACATCATACGCACGGCCCATGACACCGGCGTCACCTTCTTCGACGCCGCCGAGGCCTATGGTCCCCATGAAGTGGAACGCCTGCTCGGCGAAGCGGTCGCTCCGATCCGCGACCGGGTGGCTATCACCTCGAAATTCGGCTGGAACATCGATCAGGAAACCGGCCAGCGTCGGCCGGGCCTCAACAGCCGACCCGAGCACGTGCGCCGCGTCGTCGACGGCATGCTCCAGCGCCTGAAGACCGACCGGATCGATTTGCTCTATCAGCACCGCGTCGACCCGGCCGTGCCGATCGAGGACGTCGCCGGCCTGATGAAAGAGCTGATGGCCGAGGGCAAGGTCCTGCATTGGGGCATGTGCGAGATGGGTCAGCAGACCCTGCGTCGAGCCCACGCCGAACAGCCCCTCGCGGCCGTGCAGAACGAATATTCTCTGCTGTGGCGCGGCCCGGAAGAGTGGGTGCTTGGCACCTGCGAGGAACTCGGCATCGGCTTCGTCCCGTGGAGCCCGCTGGGCGTGGCCTTCCTGAACGGCGCCATCGACGCCAACACCCGCTTCGCACCCGGCGACATCCGGGGCGGCGAGTCGCGCTTTTCGCCCGAGAACCTGCCGCATAATCTCACCCTGATCGATCTTGTGAAACAGTGGGCCGAGCGCAAGGAGGTCCGGCCGGGACAGATCGCCTTGGCCTGGCTGCTGGCGCAGAAGCCCTGGATCGTGCCCATCCCCGGCACCACCCAGATGGCGCACATGCTGGAGAACACCGGGGCCGCGACCGTCCGGTTCACCCCGGCCGAACTGGCCGAGTTCACGACCGCTGCCGACGCCATCGAGATCAGGGGCGCCCGCCTGCCCGACGCCGTTCTGGCCTATTCCGAGGTCGAAGCCCCACCGAGGACCTGAGGGATGCGCGGACTCATAGTCGGACTTCTGGCGACTCTAACCACGACCGGCGCGCAGGCTCAGCAGGCCGAGCCCCGGCCTTCGGGGCCGGTTCAGCAGCGGATCGCGCCCGGCATGGCCGCCTATACGGACGAGGTGCTGTTCGGACAGGTCTGGCCCGGACCAGGCCTGACCCAGCGAGACCGCAGCCTCATGGTCATCAGCGCTCTCATCGCCATCGACAAACCGGCGCAGCTTCGGGGTCACCTCGGGCGAGCGCTAGACAATGGCGTGACCCCCGTTGAGGCGTCGGGCGTGCTGACCCATCTCGCCTTCTACGCGGGCTGGCCGAGCGCGGTCATCTCGCTCGCCGTCTTCGACGAGGTTTATACGGCACGCGATGTCGACATCGCCGCCTTGGCTCCGTTCGCCGCACGCCCGGCCCCGTCGAGGCCGACACCCGCCGCCGAGGACGCCTTCGCACCAGACTTCGCCCGGCTCACCGACACGGTGATTAAGGACGACCTCTGGCGACGCACAGACCTGGTTCCGCGCGATCGACTGCTGGTGACGATCTCGGCGCTGACTGCTCTTGGTGAAGCGGATCAGATACCGGGTCTCATCCGGCAAACCTCCACGGCCGGATTGACGCGGGTCGAGGTCGGCGAGGCCCTGACCCATCTGGCCTTCTACGTCGGCTGGCCTCGAGTCACGCGGGCGCTGGAGGTTCTCGAAACCGTGCCCGAGTGGAGCGCCGCAGGGGCGGCCTCGACCGTCCCGTCCGGCAACTTCACCGGTCGCGTGGCCGTGACCTCGCCCTTCGAAGCAACTGGCGACTCCGCTCTCAGCGGGGCGACAGTCACCTTCGAAGCGGGGGCACGGTCCCGTTGGCATCGGCATCCGCATGGCCAGCTTCTTGTCGTCACCTCGGGTCAGGGATGGACGCAGATCGAGGGTGAGCCGGTTCGGGAGATGAACTCCGGAGACGTCATCTGGACACCGCCCGGCGTCTCGCACTGGCACGGCGGCACGCGCTCCAGCGGTCTCACCCACGTCGCCGTGTCGGAAGACCGCGACGGTGCCCCGGTGCAATGGCTTGAACACGTGACCGACGCGCAGTTCGTGGGGCCGGCACGACCTTTCAGCAGCAATCGGAGATGACCATGAAATTGCTGATCGCCATCGCCTGCCTGACGGTACTTTCGACACCGGCCTACGCCCAGTCGACGCCCCCAACCCCGGCGGTCTACGGCGATCCCATCAGTGCGGAACAGGCCCAGGCGATCATTCAACGCGGCTTGGACGAAGGCGCGCGTCGCGGCCTGCCGCTCGCCATCGCCGTGGTCGAACCGTCAGGAGAACTGGTCGCCTTCGTGAGGATGGACGGCGTCCCCTACGGCTCCATCCCGCTCGCCCAGAACAAGGCTCGAACCTCCGCTCGTTTCCGCACCTCGACGGTCAGTCGGGAAGAGCAGGTGAATAATGGTCGATACGCGCTGCTGACGGCAGATGACTTCGTGGCCATCGGTGGGGGTGTGCCCATCGTTTTGGATGGTAGGGTCGTCGGAGCAGTTGGGATTTCCGGCGGAACTTCAGCCGAAGACGCAGTCGTCGCAGCGGCTATTGCCGGTCCCCAATAGCGAGTTCGGCTCACCGCCCAGAAACAGACCTTGCGAAGGTCAGGGATGAGTCAGGCGCGGTCGTTCACCCACCCGAGATCTACCCTGCATCTCTCTCGCCCTCCCAGCCCTCGCCCCCAGTTCGGAGGATCAGGCAATTGATTTGATGGTTCGGACATTCGCATCGGCGGTCCGATCTCCGAATGTGCAAATGCGATCACCGCCGCATGAGACATCGAATGACCCCGTGGACCACCGCAGACATCCCGAGCCAGCAGGGCCGCACCGCCGTCATCACCGGACCCGGCGGGCTCGGCTTCGAGGACGCCCTGGCCTTGGCGAGAGCCGGCGCGAGCGTCATTCTGGCAGGGCGCAACTTCAGCAAGGGTGATGCGGCCGTCGCCGCCATCCGCGACCAGATCCCCTCGGCCGACGTCAGGTTCGAGCTCATCGATCTGGCCGACCTCGCCTCCGTGGACGCGTTCGCCGACAGGCTCAAAGGGCAACTCGACAGCCTGGAGCTGCTCATCAACAATGCCGGGATCATGGCGCCGCCGAACCGGGAGACGACCGCCGACGGCTTCGAGCTCCAGCTCGGCGCCAATCACCTCGGCCATTTCGCCCTCACCGCAGGCCTTTTGCCGCTTCTGGGCAAGGGCGAGGACGCCCGGATGATCAGCCTGTCCAGCGTCGCCGCGCGTCAGGGCGTCATCGACTTCGACGACCTCAATGCGGAGCGGAGCTATCGCCCCATGCCGGTCTACGCCCAGTCCAAGCTCGCCTGCCTGATGTTCGCGCTCGAGTTTCAGCGTCGCAGCGAGGCGGCCCGCTGGGGCGTCTCCGGCATCGCCGCCCACCCCGGCGTCTCGCGGACCCAGCTATTGTACAACACGCCCGGCGGTCACCCCATGCGCCGCCTGCGCGGAGCCCTGTGGTTCCTGTTCCAGCCCGTCGCCCAGGGCGCACTTCCGACCCTCTACGCCGCGACCTCCCCCGACGCCGTGGGTGGGGGCTATTACGGTCCCGACCGGCTGGCCGAGACCCGGGGCCATCCCGCCGACGCCCGGATCCCCGCCGCCGCGCTCGACCAGGCCGCAGCCGCCCGCCTCTGGGACGTGTCGGAACAGCTCACCGGCGTCAGGTTCGCCACATGATCGTGCCCGGGAAGCCCGCCCCGGCCCTGCCCTCCCCTGTCCAGGGCTGGCGCCTCGCCGCCCTCCTCGCTGTCCTCCTGCTCATCAACGCCCTGAGCCAGATCGACCGCATCCTGCCCTTCATCCTGGCCGAGGCGATCAAGACGGATCTGTCGCTCAGCGACACCCAGATCGGCCTGATGACGGGGGCCGCCTTCGCTGTCTGCTACACCCTCCTGTCCCTGCCCCTGGCCCGCACCGCCGATCGCGGATCGCCGCGTCTCGTCCTGTTGATCTGCCTTGTCGTCTGGAGCGCCATGACGGCCCTCGGCGGTCTGGCCGCAAGCTTTATGATCCTGGCCTTCACCCGCTTCGGCGTCGCCGTCGGCGAGGCCGGCGCCATGCCGTCCGGTCACGCCCTGATCGGTCGGCTGGTGTCCCCGGAGCGGCGCGGTCTGGCGATCGGCCTCTTCTCCATGGGTATCCCGCTCGGCACCATGGTGGGCTTCGCCGCCGGCGGCGCGATCGCCGACAGCCTGGGCTGGCGCACGGCCCTGATCGCCTTCGGCGTTGCGGGCGGCCTCGCCGCCTTGCTCGCCTTCCTGGTCATTCCGCCGACACCGCCCCAGCCCCGAGCCGCCGAGGACACCCGGCCCTTCCTCGCCTCGGCCTTCCGGCTCGCCACCTCCGCCGGCTTCCGCTGGCTGATGCTGGCCAGCCTCGCCCTCGGCTTCGGGACCGCCTCCTTCTACGCCTTCTCGGCCCCCTTCCTGATCCGCACCCACGAGTTTACCGCCGGCGAGGCGGGGCTGGCCTTCGGCCTGCTCCAAGGCCTGATGGGCATCGCCGGGACCCTGCTGGGCGGTCGCGCCTTCGACCGCGCCCGGGCCCGATCCGGCCATGTTCTGCGCATTCCGGCGATCGCCCTTCTGATCGCCGCGCCCGCGCTTGGCCTCGGCCTGTTCGCGCCGCACGGCTGGATGTCGATCGCCCTGTTCGTGCCGGGCATGTTCGCCTTCGCCTTCCTGCTGCCCGCCGCCTTCAGCGCGGCGCATCTGGTCGCCGGTCCCGGCCGTCAGGCCCTCGCCTCCAGCCTGGTGATGATCGCCTCCGGCCTGCTCGGGCCCGCCGTGGGCCCGGTCCTGGTCGGGATGATCAGCGACGCCGTCGCTGCGGCGGGTCTGGCCAACAGCCTGGGCGTGGGCCTGCTCATCGTTCCGGTCGGCGTCGCCCTGACCGGCCTGGCCTGCCTGGTCGCCGACCGGCGGATCGCCCGGGGGCTGCGGGACGGCGTCCTGACCGTCTGAGTCCGTTTCCGTCACCCAGCCGAGGAGACCGCCATGCGACAAGACATCGACGAGGGGCGTCCGCTCCCCGCCCGGCGGGACTTTCTGGGCGGGATGGGGGCGGGCGTCGCCGCCGTGACGGCCGCCTCGGTCTCGCGCCCCGCCTCGGCCCAGGCCGGTCCCGCCGGGACGGCGGGCCTCAGCGAGAGCCGCCGGGGGCGCCCCCCGCGCACCCGGACTGTCCCACGGACGGGGCAGGCCCTTACGACCCTGGGGCTCGGCACCTTCCTGACCTTCGACGCGAAACCGGGGAATGACCGCACCCCCCTGCGCGAGGTGTTTCGCCGCTATGTCGACGGCGGAGGCCGTGTGGTCGATACCTCGCCCCTCTACGGCTCGGCCGAGGTTTCGGTCGGGGCCTTTCTCGCCGACACGCCGGAAGCGTCAGACCTGTTCGTGGCGAACAAGGTCTGGTCGACCGGCGAATACGCCGGCGACGAAAGTCACGCCCTGGCCAGTCTCGAACAGTCGAAACTGCGCACCTGGCGCGACCCGATCGACCTCATGCAGTGCCACGCGCTCGTGAACGCCGGCGTCGTCGTGCCCCTCCTCCAGGCCTGGAAAAGGGAGGGCCGCATTCGCCACGTGGGCGTCACCCATCATGAGAGCGGCCAGCAGGATGCGCTGGCCGGGTTCGTCGAGCGGGGCGAGGTCGATTTCGTCCAGACCAACTATTCGATCTTCGACCGGTCCGCGGAACGTCGCCTTCTGCCGGCGGCCGCGGATCGCGGAGTCGGGGTCCTCATCAATCTGCCGCTGGAGAAGGCCCGGCTGCTGCACATCGTCCAGGGCCGCCCCCTGCCCGACTTCGCCCGCGAGTTCGAGGCCGCCAGCTGGGCGCAGTTCTTCCTCAAATGGGTCATGGGCCATCCGGCGGTCACAACCGTCCTGTGCGCCACCTCCAACCCCGACCACGCGGCGGACAATGTCGAGGCGATGTACGGCCCCCTGCCGGACGCGCCCATGCGGCGCCGGATGGTCGCCCACATGGAGACCCTCCCCGGCTTTTCCGAGATCGGCCGCATGCCCTGGTATCCCGGCAAGGACGCCCAGTATCAGGGCCTGATGCGCGCGGCCCAGGCGGCTGCTCGGGATCGCCTGCGGTCCTGACGTCCAAACCCCGTCCCATGCATCGCGCAGGAGTCCAAGATGCAACAGCCATTCCCTCGCCCCTCCGCCCGCCTCCCCGGCACGGGGCCTCGCCGGCTAGCGACCCTTTCCCTGGCCGGCGCCGTCTTCGTGGGAACGGCGACCGCAGCGGCGTCGCAGGATCGCGCTGCAACACTGCCTGAAGCTCCACAGACCATGCTGATCCTGCCTGCCGAGGCGCTTCGGGATTTTCGACCGCTCGTCGCGTCCAGCCCCAACGGCCCCAATATCGTGGCGATCGAGGGCGACCCCTACTCCACGCCGTCCATCACCCTCTTCCGATACACCCACAACTACGCGGGCAGCCGCCGGCTCCACACCCATACCCACACCTACCGGAGCATCCTCATCGAGGGCGAGATGAAGCACTGGGGGGCCGAGGGAAGCGAGGAGATAGCCACCATCCTGCGGCCGGGCGCCTACTGGCGCCAACCTGGCGGCCAGCACCACGCCGATCACTGCGTCACGGATCACTGCCTGGCCATGGTCATCTTCGAGGGCGAGATCGACGCGGACTTCCACGGCGCTCACCCCTAGCAGCGGCGGCCCGCGAGCCTGCAGCCCTCGCCCCGCTCCGACAGCTCCGCCCCCGTGGGATCAGGCAAATCATCGTTTGGATACGGCAAGACCCGTCCCTCCGCGGCGTGCTCCTCTCGGCTCACCCCAAACGGAGACCTCAGCCCATGTCCGACACCTCCCGCCGATCGCTCCTGGCCCTGGCCGCCGCGGCTGCCCCGGCCCTCGCCGTGGCCGGCGGCGCCCGCGCCCAGACTGCGTCCGCCGCCGCAGGCGCCCAAGCCCAGCCCGGAGCAGGCCGGGCCGCCATCGTCACCGGATCCTCTCGCGGGATCGGCGCGGCCACCGCTAAGCGGCTGGCGCGCGACGGGTTCGCCGTGACCATCAACTATCTTACAAACGCCGACCTGGCGGCCCAGGTCGTGCGCGACATCGAGGCGGCCGGCGGACGCGCAATCTCCCGTCAGGCCGACGTCGCCGATCCGGGCGCCGTCCGCGCCCTGTTCGAGGCCAACGAGCAGGCCTTCGGCGGCGTGGATGTCGTCATCAGCAACGCCGCCATCATGAACACGGCGCCCTTCGCCCAGTTCGAGGACGCCGCCTTCGACCGGATGATCGCCACCAATGTGAAGGGCAGCTTCAACGTCCTGCGCGAGGCGGCGCGCCGCACCCGCGACGGCGGGCGCATCGTCACCCTCGCCTCCACCTCCATCAAGGCCAAGCGGGCGACGCACGGCGGCTACGCCGCCACCAAGGCGGTTCAGGAAATCTACGCCGGCGTCCTCTCCAAGGAGCTGGCCGGGCGCCGCATCTCGGTCAACGCCCTGGCCCCCGGACCGACGAACACCAGCCTGCTGGACGTCCCGCCGCCGATGCGCGCCCAAGCCGCCCAGATGACCCCGTACGGCCGCATCGGTGAACCGGAGGATGTCGCCAACGCCATCGCAGCCCTCTGCTCGACCGACGGCGAATGGATCAACGGCCAGGTCGTCTTCGCCAACGGCGGCTTCCTCTAGAAGACTGCGGCCGCGCAGCCAAAGCGGGCCGATGCGGCGGGCCGCCGCCGCGTCGGCGCGATCATGCGTCCGGTTGAACGGCCCCGCCCGCCGAGGTGCGTCAATCTGTACTTGCCGAATCCAACGCCAGAATTGCCCAATCCTCCGCCTGCCGTTGTTCACAGTCCGTCGCAGGCGTAGGATCCGGTCATAAACAGCTGCGGACGTCGATCATGGCCATTGAACTGACCTCGGTGATTGCCGACATCCTGGACGCCCAGGGCGTGACCAACGGCGTCTACGACACGCCTGTGCCGGGCCTTCGACTGCTGCGCACCCACGCCTCCGTCGCGCCGCGTCACATGCACTACCGTCCGTCGCTCTGCATGGTCGCCCAGGGCCGCAAGGAGGTGCTCGTCGGCGACACCACCATCAGCTACGGCGACATGCAGTCGATGATCGTCACGGTCGAGGTGCCCGTCCTCAGTCAGATGGAGGCCTCGGTCGAGAAGCCCTACGTCGGCGCCGTGCTGGAGCTCAATCCGCAGATCATTCTGGAGGTCGCCACCCAGCTCGAGACCGGCGGCGCCCCGCGGGGCAAGCCGGGCTCCGGCCTGGTCGTCCAGGACATCGACGCCCACGTCTCGGCCTCGATCCTGCGCCTGCTCGATCTCGTTCGTCATCCGCACGGGGTCGAGATCCTCTATCCGGTCGTCATGCGCGAGATCTCCTACTGGCTGCTGACCGGGCCGGCCGGCGGCAATGTGGCGCGACTGGCCATCCCCGAAGGTCAGCCCGCGCGCATCGCCAAGGCGATCCAGCAGATGCGCGAAAGCTTCGACGCGCCGATCAGCGTGCCCGACATGGCCCGCACCGCCGGCATGAGCGCCTCCTCCTTCCATCAGCATTTCAAGATGCTGACCTGCATGTCGCCGCTCCAGTACCAGAAGCATCTGCGTCTGCTGGAGGCGCGTCGGCTGATGATGACCGACGGCGAGAAGGCCGGGAACGCCGCCCTGTCGGTCGGCTACGAGAGCGTGTCCCAGTTCAGCCGCGAGTTCGCCCGCATGTTCGGCAAGTCCCCGCGACGCCAGACCCGGGGATCCGAGCCGCGTCCCGCCCGTCCGGGGTCGGAGGACCACGGCGCCGGGATCGCCGCCATGGCGGGCTAGGAAATCAGTCGCCGTCTTCGGCCGACCAAGCCTGAAGGCCCGGCCTCCCGCGCTCAGTCCAGCACGCCCAGCGCCCGGTAGAGCGGCAGGACCACCCGGACGAACCGCTCAGCCATCTCGGCGAGCACCGTCAGGTTCTCTTCCGGCGTGACCATCTCCTGATCGTTCTTCACCGCCCGGTCGCCCGTGGTCTGGAAGACCGCCCAGGTCGAGGCCGCAAGCGCCGAAGCCTCGCGGTCGCCGGCGAGCCAGGCGCGCAGGAAGAGCTGCGCCGGCCGCGGACAGGCCAGGCCGCCGCCGGTCACGGGCGCCGCCAGATGCTTCAGCGCCGGACCGGTCACGGCCCGCTCCATCACATGGGCGTTGTAGGCGCGGGACCGCGTCACCGCCTCGGCCGCCGGGACTCTCGCCGGGCGCAAGACCTCCATCCCCACCAGGACGGTCAGGGCGGAGATGGCGTCCATGGTGCGCAAGGTCGTCAGACCCGTCGCCGCGACGATCTCGGGCAGGGTCTTGGGCCTGTAGTCCTCCGCCGCCAGGGCGTCGACGACGGGCCCGTAGACCTCGGCGGGCAGGACGGCCTCGCCCAGGGCGCCGCTCACCGCCAGGACGATCTCGTCGCGAACGCTGGACAGGACGAACCTCTGCTCGGCCCAGAATCGCTCCTGCTCGGGAATAGTCATGCGAACCAGGCCTTTCACCCAGACGTCGGGCCGGAAACGCTGGTTGACCATGAAGTCCCTGACCGACTCGCGCAGTTCCAGCGGCTTGCACCTGTCCAGCAGGGCGACGGCCTCCGGCGTCAGGTTGAGGTCGTTGACGCGGTCGAGCACCCGCGCCGAGGCCACGAAGCTCAGTTTCGCCTCCGCCATCCCCGCCGCGACCTCGGCGAAATAGGGAATGTGCCAGTCGGTGTTGAGATACTCGTGCGCCAGATAGGTGCGGCTCTTCTTCGGCAGGCCCGAGGCCAGGGTCGCGGCCGGCTTCACCTCCGCGAAATACCGGGGGCTCGCCGCGACCACGTCCTGCAGGAAGTCGAGGGCCCGTTCCACGCCGCCGGGATCATCGGCGCCGACCGCCGCGCCGACCGCCCGATCGCGTCCGAGCTCCAGCAGGTGACGCACCGGCGCCAGGGCCGACCAGCCCGGCTGGGCGTTGTAGCTGACGTAGGCGACGCCGCCGGGCCGCAGCCTCAGGCGGATCAGGTCCAGGATCGCCCGCCGGTTGGCTTCGGAGATCCAGCTCCACACGCCGTGCAGCGCGATGACGTCGAACATGGGCAGATCAGGCCGGACGCAGAAGTCGGCGAACCCTTCCTCGGACAGGACGACGTCCGCCCCCGACGCCTCCGCCAGCCGTTCGGCATGGGCCACGTGGGCCGGGTTGAAGTCCACGCCCCAGAAGACGCCGGCGTTCGCCGCCGCATGGATGTTGACCGACACCCCGCGCCCGAAGCCCAGCTCCAGATAGGTCGGCTGATCGGGAATGCGGCACCGGACGCCCGCCGCCTGGCAGACGAACCGCAGATGGTCCGGCGCAAGGTTGGGATAGTAGCCGGAGGTGTATTCCGTGCCGGTGTAATAGCCGTCCGTCCACTGCATGGAGCGCCCGATTTCTGAAGGCGTCGTGATGCGCCGGTGAATGATGAGAGACGGAGCTCGGCCCCGCCTAGAGGGTCACCCGGGCTTCCCGCAGCCGGCCGATCAGCACGGCGAGGGCGAGGCTCGCGAGACAAAGGTTCAGAACCGCGAACCCCGGCTCCGCCCGCGACAGGTGCAGGGCGCCGGTGAAGGCCGTCAGGCCGATCATGCCGATCACGGAGAAGGCCATCACCTGTCCCCCGCCTCTCCAGGCGGCCAGGGGCGCCAGCACCCCGCCGGCCAACGCGAGCTCGACCAATCCGACGGCCTGGACGACCCCGAGATCGACGCTCTCAGGCCAGCCGAGCAACAGGCTGAGCATCTCGTGCGGCTGGGTCAGCTTGGCGTAGGCCGCGCCCGCGAAGAACATCGCGAGCCAGGCCTGAAGCGTCCAGAGCGCCATATGAAGATAGAAGGCCTGCAGCCGCTGCTGGGCCGCGGTCGGACCCGAAGCGCCGCCGCGCCGCCGCCCCGCCATGAGACGGCCGATCCAGGATTTGGGGGCCGACGCCACACGATGCGCGCAGGTCACGGCGCGCTCCCGGTCCGGTCGCCGCCGGCGGGATTGAAGCCTGAAGACTCCGCGGCGCGACTCTTGTGCAATCCTCCGCAGTTCAACGCGGGCGCCTCTGCGCGCGACTGCGGCCGCCGCACGGCTGGGATCCCCGCAGCGGTCCAAGACGGACCGGCGGCGCCGACACCGTCCGGTCGGGCGCCGTCTGCTTGCGAGGAAGACTGCACCGCTGGAGCCCCTGACCCTGCGCCGATCCGCGCGATCGCCATCCGCGACACGGGGCCGTCGTTGAGGCGGGCGAACGCAAGCTTCGGCGCGAGCCGGCTCAGAAGGCGCAGGCGGCCCGCCGGCCCGATTACAGTCTCGATTGCTCCCCGTTCGATCCCCGCGATCGCCGCGCGCGCCACCGCCTCCGCAGACAAGGGCGCGGGACCGTGCTCGGCCCTATCACGCAGAAGCGTTTCGTGGACCGGAGGCGCAATCTCGAACACTTGGATCCCGGTTCCGGCCATCTGGGCCCGCAGCGACCGCGTATAGGCGCGAAGCCCCGCCTTGCTGGCGCTGTAGACCGGGGCGATCGCCATCGGCACATAGGCGAATCCGGAGGTCACATTGACGATCGCCGCCTCCGCCTTGACGCCGAGCAGCGGGAGGAACCGGGCGGTCATCCACATCGCCGCCTTGAGGTTCACCTCGATCTCCAGGGTCAGGTCGTATGGGTCCAGATCCGCCCGCAGATCGAGCCGCCGCATGGCGCCGGCGCAGTTGATCAGGACGTTCAGCGCAGGAAAGGCGTCGGCGAGCTCGACGTAGAGTTCGGCGACGGCCGCCGGGGCGGTGACGTCGCAGACCGCGATATGCAGGTCGGGCGTCTCGGCCTGCGCCGCCTCCAGAGCCGCCAGCCCGCGTCCAACGATGATGACGGTGTTGTCGCGGGCGACGAGTTGGCGCGCCAGCGCCAGGCCGACGCCGGAGGACCCGCCGGTGATCAGGACGGTCGCATGCCTCAGTCTCATGGGGACGAACCCTCGCCTGTTTCGCGATTCAGATCGCCGACGGCCCTAGAATGCGGATGTCGTCGGCAAAGCGAATGTCCAAACCGCCTTGTTTTTTGCCTGATGCTACGGACCGGCTTGTGGGCTTTCCGGGGGCGACCTAGGGTCGGTCATCGAATTCCGCGAGGCTGACCATGAACAGCGAGTTGAACGCCGCCATCACCCGGATTCTCGACGCCCACATCGGTGCGGACGGCTTCTACGCGACCCCGGTGCCGGGCCTGACGCTGATGCGCTCGTCCCTCACCCTGCCGCCCCAGCACATGCAGTACCGGCCCAAGATCTGTTTCGTCACCCAGGGCGCCAAGTCGCTTATGGTCGCGGACAGGACGGTGAAATACGGCGCAGGCCAGTCGCTGGTCGTCACCATCGAGGTGCCGGTCGTCAGCCAGATCGTCGAGGCGACGCCGGACGAACCCTTCACCGGCGCGACCCTCGAGCTGGACGCCGAGATCATCCTGGACGTGGTCACCCGGCTGGACTCGATGCCCCATCTGCACGGCCCGGCCGGCTTCGGCCTGGTGGTCAATGATCTGGACGCCCAGATGACGGGCTCGCTCCTGCGCCTGCTCGATCTCGTGCGTCAACCGCACGCCATCGAGATCCTCTATCCCGCGATCATGCGCGAGATTTCCTACTGGCTGTTGATCGGGCCGGCCGGCCGCAATGTCGCTCGCATGGTGCTGCCCGAGGGTCAGCCGCTGCGGATCGCCGCAGCGATCGCCTATATGCGCGACAATTTCGAGCTGCCGATGAGCGTGGCCGAACTGGCCGGCAAGGCCGGCATGAGCCCCTCCACCTTCCACCAGCATTTCAAGACCCTGACCTCCATGTCGCCGCTTCAGTACCAGAAGCAGCTCCGGCTGCTCGAGGCCCGCCGCATGATGGTCACCGAAGGGGTCAAGGCGGGCGTCGCAGCCGTGACCGTCGGCTACGAGAGCGTGTCCCAGTTCAGCCGGGAGTATGCGCGGATGTTCGGCTCGCCGCCCCGCCGCGAATCCCAGCACGCCAAGGCCGACCCGGCCCGGTTCGCCGCCCTTCAGGAGGGCGGGTCATCCTCGATCCACTGACGTAACCACGGCGCCCCCCCGCCGACCCGTCCGTTCCGGCGGGCCGCCCCGCCATCGCACCGGGAGCCACCACGGCCGCCGCGCTCGACAAGGCGCGGGTTCCCCCGCCGAGCCAACGTTCGGTCCGCCCGACGTCAACTGATATCACGCTTTCAGAAGACCCCGATCAACCATGCTCCTGGCCGCCGCGATGACCGCCGCCCGGGGCGGTCGCGGCGTCCAGCCCAACATCCGCCCCGCCTTCTCGTTCGAGGTGGCCTTGGCGTAGCCGAGATCATGGACGATCGGTCGGAGGTCTGCGTTGAAGACGGCGAGCGCCCGCAGCACCACGTTCGGGAGCGCGCGGGTCGGGACGCGCCCCGCCGCGGCGCCGATCTCCTGCCGGAGGATCGCTGCGATTTCCCGGAGGTGCAGCGCAGGGCCGTTGGACAGCAGAAAGCGCTCACCGGCGGCGTCCGCTCGGCCGATCGCCATCACATGGGCGGCGGCCACGTCTCGGACATCGATGACCGGAATGTAGAGGTCCGGAAAGGCCGGCATCTCGCCGCTCAGCAGCCGCTGGATCAGGTGGTTGGATCCCGACACGGCCTGCCCCAGCACGGGTCCCATCACCGCCACGGGGAGCATCGTCGTCAGGGTCATCGCGCCGCCCTCGGCCGCCATGAAGGCCCAGGCCGCGCGTTCCGCCAGCGTCTTGCTTCGTCCATAGGCGTCCACCCCCGGGCCTTGGAGATCGGTCCAGTCCGCCTCGGTGAAGGTGCGCCCGCTGCGGCGATGCCCCCAGCTGACGGCGTGGAAGGCCGAGGTCAGGACGACCCGTTCGACCCGTGCGTCCCTGGCCGCCCTGAGGACGCGCAGCGTGCCCTCGACGGCCGGGACGATCAGAGCGTCCTCGTCGGCGACACGGCCGGGCCGCACCGGGGACGCGATGTGAAGGACGACCTCGACATCGGCGACGGCCTCCGCCCAGCCGTCGTCACTCAGGAGATCGGCCGTGACGACCTCGAGCCTGCCCGACTCCACCATCCCGGCCTCGGTCAGGACGCGCCGGACGTCCGCTTCCGTCGCGAGGCTTCGAACGGTCGTCCGTACGCGATGGCCCTGGTCAAGGAGCTGGAGGATGCAATGTCCGGCGATGAAGCCGGACCCGCCGGTGACGAGGACACGTTTAGGGCGCATCAGGACAGTCTGGTTCATGGGTGGTCCTCGGCCTGCAGTGTGCGCCAGCGCGCCGGACTGGTCCGCTCCCACCCGCGAAAGGCGCGGGCGAAGGAGTTCGGCTCCTCGAAGCCGAGAAGCATGGAGATGGCGACGGGATCGAGCGCCGTGTTCAGGAGCAGACGGTTCGCCGTCACCCGTCTGACGGCCGCGAGCTCCTGCTGAAAGCCGGTGTGCTCGCCTTCGAGCCTGCGCTGCAGCGTTCGTCCGCTGACGCCCAGCCGACCCGCCACCGCGTCCAGGCCGGGGCGGCGACCCTCGCTCAGCAGACGGGCGACGGCCACGCGCACCTCTCCAACCACGGCCGGAAACCCGTCTCCCTCGGCGAGCCTGTCCTCCAGCCGCTGCAGCAACCGGCTGAAGGCGCCGCCGTCCGCCGTGACGAACGGCGCATCGAGCGCGTCGGCCTCGAACACCATGGCGTCGGCGGGCGCGCCGAACACCACGGTGCATCCGAAATGAGCGCGCAGGAGCGGCTCGTCCATCGGCCGGCGCGCCAGTTCGAGGCGAACGGGCGCGACACGTCCGGCCGTCCCCCGCCGCGCCAGGTCCCGAAGCGACGCCAGGGTCATGTCGACAAGCAGGCGCGGCGGCGCGGTCGTCGCCTGAAGCCAGCGATAGCGGACGACCGCCTCGCCCCCTCCGGTCTCCACCTCGATCCGCTCGGGGCAGGTCAGACGCTTGTATCGGGACAGGGCGGCGAGCGCGGCGCGCAGATCGGGCGCATGCAGGGCGACCAGCGCGCCCACGCCGTAGCCGCCGGCGATCCCCCCGGCGCCGAAACGAAGCCCCGCCGACCGGTCCTCCGACGCCGCATCGGCCGCCGCCCAGATCCGGAAGAAGTCGTCGGTGCTCCAGGCGTTGGACAGGGCCACGCCGGCCTGTTCGCAAAGCTGCTCCAGGGTCGCGCCGTGGCTCGCGAAGGCGTGGGGGGAGAGAGAAAAGGTCTCGGAAGCGAGCATGACCTCAGCCTTGGCAGGCCCTGCCGCGCCCGACAAATCCGATCACGCCACCCCCGCGTTCTCCGCACGGGCCTCGATCAGCCGGCGCAGGCGCGACGCATCGCCTTCAGTGGCCGCGTTGTAGACGACGAGCGCCAGCTCGGAGCGCCCGCTCACGGCGAAGGTCGAGAACTCCAGATCTATGCCCCCGACCTCCGGCAGGTTCAGGCGCTTGACGCCGCCGCCCGGGGCCGCCACGTCGTCGCCGCGCCACAAGGTCGCGAACTCGGCGCTTTCCCGGGACAGCTCCTCGGCCAGTTGGGCCATCTCGGCGCCCGCCCCGGCGCGGGCCGCGTCGGCGCGGAAGGTCGCCACGACGAAGCGGGCGACGCTCCACCAGTCGTCCTGGGCCGCCCGCACCCGGGAATCCCGAAAGATCAGCCTCAGCACATTCCGCTCCCGGGGCGGCAGCGCGCCGTAGTCGTTCAGGGCGATCGCGGCCCGGTTCCAGGCCACGACGTCCCAGGTCGCCGTCTTGATGATGGCGGGGCTCCAGGGCATGGCGTCGAGCACCCCCTGCAGCCGCGGTGTGATCCCCTCGCCCGGCCGGTAGCGGACATCGGGCGCCCGCCCCAGACCGATCAGGAACAGATGCTCCCGCTCCGCCTCGGTCAGCATCAGGGCCGCCGCGATCCGGTCGAGCGTATCCGCCGACGGCGCCCCGCCCCGCCCCTGCTCCAGCCAGGCGTACCAGGTCGGGCTGATGCCGGCGCGCTGCGCCACCTCCTCGCGTCGCAGGCCGGGCGTGCGCCGCCGTCCCGCCGGATAGCCGAGCGCGAGCGGCTCCAGGGTGGAGCGGCGGCTGCGAAGATAGGCCCCCAGCCGGCCCTCGGCGTCAGTCATCGGGTTAGACCTTATAACAGGATAAGGTCACGACTTTAACACGGTAATCAAAGGCGGCACAGAGGGATCCTCAGTTCAGAGGAGACACGAGATGCGCGTATTTCTCACCGGAGCCACCGGCTTCATCGGATCACGGATCACCGGCGAGCTGCTGTCCGCCGGCCATGAGGTGCTCGGCCTGACGCGGTCGGCGTCCGGGGCGGCGGCCCTCGAGGCCGCGGGCGCCGTCCCCCACAGGGGCGACGTCGAGGACCTCGACAGCCTGCGCGCCGGAGCCGCCGACAGCGACGCGGTGATCCACACCGCCTTCGACCACGACTTCAGCCGCTACGCCGCCAATTGCGAAAAGGACCGCCGCGCCATCGCGGCGCTCGGCGAGACCCTGGAACGGGGCGACCGTCCGCTGATCATCACCTCCGTCACGGGAATCGGCTCCTCCGCCCCCGGGGAACCGGCCGTCGAGGATCATCTCGATCTGGCCCACCCCATTCCCCGGGTCGCGTCCGAACAGGCCGGCGAGGCCCTCAAGGCCGAGGGCGTCAACGTCATCACCGTCCGGCTCCCCCAGGTGCACGACACGGTCCGGCAGGGCCTCATCTCTCCCTTCATCGACATCGCCCGCGAGAGGGGCGTCTCCGCCTATGTCGGCGAAGGCGCCACCCGGTTCTCCGCCGCCCACGTCTCGGATGTCGCGCTCCTCTACCGTCTCGCCCTTGAGAAGGGACAGCGAAACGCGCGCTATCACGCCGTGGCGGAAGAAGGGGTGACGCTTCGCGCCATCGCCGAGGTCCTGGGCGCCGGTCTCGGCCTGCCCGTGGTCTCGATCCCGGCGGACAGGGCCGGCGACCATTTCGGGTATATGGCGACCTTCGCCGGCCTCGATCTGGTCGCCTCCAGCGCCTGGACCCGCGACCGACTGGGGTGGACGCCCGAGGGTCCGGACCTGCTGTCGGACCTGCGCGCCATGGACTATGCGTCGCCCGCGGCGGCGTGACGGACCTGCCGGGGCGGCGTTCAGGTTTCGGAGCCCTGGGCAAGTTTCTCGGCAATACGGGCATCGCCGCCAGGCGCACCCGTCGATAGTCTTCTTCTCATGGTGACGACGACGGCGGCCCTCCGGGGTCGGGATCCCGTCACCCCGAATATCGGATCGGCCCTGCCTCTCCCCGGCCTGCCGATCCGGTAGGGATCGCCCTCTTTTCTGACCTCCGGCGATCCCCCACAAGGCCACCGAGGCGCCCCCCCGCCCTCGGTGGCCGCCCTGGGGATCCGGCGATGTAGGCCCGCCGCTCCGTTCGACACGGGTCCGCGCGGCGGCCCCGACCTGGAGCCGGCTGACGGGCGGGACCCCCTCCGAACCACGCCTCGCCCGACATTGCAGAGGAAGAGGCAAGACAAGGCGAGGATCGCGCATCCCGTTCGACCGCCCGAGCGGGGATATTGGCGTCACCGCCATCCCTTCCGCCCCCCTCCGCGCGCGTCGCCCGGAAACGGCGACGGATGCGCCGGTGTCACAGGGGGGGGGCGGATTGAACACACCGAACAGAGCGCAAGCCGTCGACCGGGTCGTGGGCGAGTTCGCCGAGGTCGGCGCCCTGACCCGATCCGTCGCGGACCGCTTCGAAGGCGTCTTTCGCACCTATCGCGGCGAACTCCAGCGGCTGGCCGATAGGGCGCCGACGGTCGCGGATGCGGCGCGCGATGTGATCGCCGTCCTAGAGGCGGCCGGATCGGGATTCTCGGCGGCCTTCCCGAACCAGCCCGCCACAGACTGCGCCGCCGGCTGCGCCTTCTGCTGTCACCTGGCGGTCGCTGTGCCGCCCGGCGTCGCGGAGATGATCGCCGACCACGTCGTCGCGACCTTTACGGCCGAGGCGCGGTCCGCGCTCATCGTCCGACTGCGCGCCGCCGAGGCTCTCGCCATCGCCGCCGCAGACCCGACAAGCCTGCGCCACCGCTGCCCGCTCCTGGGGCAGGACAACCATTGCACCGTCTATGCGGTTCGGCCGATCTCCTGCCGCGCCTTCACCTCGCCCTCGGCGACGCGCTGCGAGGCCCTGATCGCCGGAGCGGCGCCGGAAGGCGGCATCCCCCAGAACGCCTCCCTCTTCCGATTGCACCGGGACGCCACGGCCGCGCTGGAACAGACCGCGCGGGTCCGCGGCGAGCCGGCGATGCAGAAAGGCCTGGCGGAGGCCCTGCTCGACGCGATGGGCCGCCCCGGCGAGGATGCTGCGTCGTCCTAGCCGAGGAGCCTCGCGTAGAACGGCTACCGGGGCGATCGACAGCAGGAGGTCCTGCGAGAGGTCTTCACCTAACCGAACGAGACCCCGGCGAGATCCTCCGAGATGGCCCAGAGGCGCCGGGCGACCGTCTCGTCGAGCGCCTGGGGCGGAACCTTGGCCTCGGTCGGATAGCCGCGCAGCTCCCCGCCGCCGTCCGGCCCGTAGTAGACGCCCGGACGGGCTTCGGGGGCCGTGGCGGCGAACAGGGTCGGCAAGGCGCCCTGGGCCGCGGGCTGGAAGAGGAAGGGGAAGGTCTTGCGGAAGAAGCGGGGCAGGCTGCCCTCGCCGGGCGCATTGAGCAGCAGGTCCGTGCGGGAAACGCCCGGATGGGCGGCCAGGCTGGCGACGCCCCACCCGCCGGCTTCGCTGCGTCGCTGCAGCTCGAAGGCGAACATCAGACAGGCCAGCTTGGACTGTCCGTAGGCGGGCATCGACCGGTAGCGGCGCCGAGCGTTCAGATCGTCGAAGTCGATCGCGCCGCTGCGGGCGGCCACGCTCGACAGGCTCACAACCCGCGCAGCCGATGCCTTGCGCAGCAGGGGCATCAGATGCGCCGTCAGGGCGAAATGGCCCAGATAGTTGGTGCCGAGCTGAAGCTCGAACCCGTCCGCCGTTTCCACCCGCGTCGGCGGCACCATGACCGCGGCGTTGTTGATCAGGATATCCAGATGATCGGTCTGGCCGCGCAGGCGCTCGCCGAAGGCCGTGACCGAGGCCAGGTCCGCCAGATCGAGGCGCTCGAACCGCACCTGGGCCGACGGAACCTCCCGCCTGACCCGGGCGACGGCTTCGGCCCCCTTGTCCGGGTTGCGCCCGGCGATGACCACCTCGGCTCCGGCGCGGGTCAGGGCGAGCGCATCCTCCAGGCCGAGCCCGCCCGTGCCGGTCACCACGGCCGAGCGGCCGGTCTGGTTCGGAATGTCGTCGGCGGTCCAGTGGGTCATGGCGGCTCCTCTCGTCCGCCGGTCGGCGGGCCTGTTCGAGCCATCCTGCTCGAACCGCGCGGAAACCGAATACCCGATGCCCCGCTTTAATTGCCGGATCCTACGAGTGAGGAGTCAACCACGGTGCTGTAGGGCAGCGTCCGGGCCAGGGCGACTGCGCGTTTGTCCCAGTCGCCCGGCGGGGTGCCCAGAGCGAGGAAGACGTCGTCGAGCGCATATTCGAGGATCTGGACAATCCGCTCGCCTGCGATGTCGAAGCGAATGACATAGGTGTTGCGGTAAGCGGCCTTGGAATGGCTCGCCACGCCGTCGCTCTGGGCCTGCAGGAAGACCCGGGCGCCGTCCGCAGAGACCGTCCAGTCCTTGTCCACCCAGACCAGGCTGTCGAACTTGCCGAACAGGCCGAAGGTGTAGGCGAGAACCTCGTCCTTGCCCTCAAACACCCCGCTGGGATGAGCCGGGTCTGTGTTGAGCACGAAGACCTGGCGCGCCTTGGGATGCAGCAGGCGTTCGATGCCCTCCCGGTCCCGCGTTTCCACGCAGCCAATGAATTGCTGGGCGATCGCCAGCCCGTTCGTGATCGTCGACATGGGTCATCCTTGCTGGGGTCCGGGCGAGCGCCTCGGACGAAATCGGGGCGAACCTCACGCCGTCGGCAGCCGGCGTAAGCAGCGCAGGCGGCCCAAGAGGGGCTCGTCCGACGCCGATCCTCTAAACGGCCCAGCGGCCGCCGCGGTCAGCCCGATCCTCCGAGTTGTTTGCTCGATCCTCGCAAACTCGGCGCCGCGCCTTGGGCGGACCTCCGGCCACGCCGGGCGCGAGGCGACTCGTCGGGACATCGCCGACCCCGGCCGCTCGCGGTTCTCCGACCGGGCCGCCCTCTGGCGGCCCTCGAGGAGCCCGGCTAGTCTCCAGAGCATGAAACCCCACCCTCATCCGAACGAGCCCGGTCAGTGGACCCTGCTGGAAACCCGGGGCGGCGCGAGCCTCTGGAAACGGGACCGGCTGGATCCTCTGCCCGTGACCATGTTCTACGTCCTGAACCCGCCGGCCCAGGCGGAGCTCTTCTACGACGAACTGCGAGCGCGGGACCGGTTCGAAGCCCGGGTCCAGCGGGTCGAAGCCTGAAGCCGCAATCCCGTCGGATGATCCCCCGGGCCGCCATAGCCGGATCAGCGCATCCTATCGGAAGAGGTCCGCTCCCCGCCCCTGAACCACCTGCGCCAGGCCGGCGCCGGCCGGGGCCAGAACGACCGTCTTGCCGAGCTCCAGCCGGGCGGCGCCCGTCCGCAGGCGTCCATAGTGCTCCAACCCGGCGGCGTCGCGAACGATCACCCAGGGCGCCGCCCCGGCCTCGTCATGAAACCCGGTCTTCACCACCCGACCCCGCACGGCTCCCTGCGCCAGACGCCGAACGTCACAGCCGGCTTCAAGCCGCCTCTGGTTCAAGGTCCGGATCACGTCCCGCCTCAGCTGCAGCGTGCGAAGCTTCAGTTCTAGCTCCCCGTCCAGCCGGTAGCGCCGCCCCTGCCGCGTCGCCAGACCGAGGCCTTCGAGGTGACGCAGGCGCCCCCGGCTCAGCGCCGTCCAGGCGTCCGTCCCGCCCACTCCGTCCGGGACCAGGCCCTGCGGGTCCGCAGCCGCGAGGAGCCGTCGGTCGAAGGCGGTGAACCGATCCGCTGCGGTCTCGCGCCAGATCCGCCGTTCGGCGTCCACCCGGCTCAGGTCGCCGAGACGCTCCTGCGCCACCTCCTGGGCGCGGGCCCTGAAGCCGTAGCCCATATAGTCGCGCGGGATGACCAGGTCGCGCCCGTCCGACCGCCTGCCGCGCACAAGCACGTGGGCGTGAGGCTGATCGGTGTCGTAGTGACAGGTTGCGACCCAGGTCAGATCCGGCTCGCCCAGGTCCGCACACACCCTCGCCATCACCTCCCGGACATAGGGTTTGAGATTGAGTCGATCGCCATGCTCCGGGGAGACAATGAAGCGAAAATGATGCCGGTCCTGGCCCCACGCCCGAGCGGCGGCGACCACCTCCTGGGCCTCCCCTTCGCGGTCGAAGAACTCCGCCCGGCTTCCGTCGATCCCGGCGCCGTCCCGTCCCAGATAGCCGATGTGCGCCGCCAGGGCCGCCGCCCGCTCCGCGCCCTTGCCCGTGTGGCGCGAGACCAGGGCCTTGACGACGACCCGCTGGCGGACGTCCAGGCGAAAGGCGCGGCCGGAACGGTTCTGGGCCGCGCGCAGCACCCCTGTCCGATCTCCGAGGGCGAACATCCGGGAACTGGCGAGACGTTTCATCATCCCCATGCGGACGGGGTCGCGCTCGATCTTCAGGCGCAGCGGAAGCCGGACCTCCACCGTCCTGGGCTCGCCGGCCGCGGTCGACGGCAACCGGCCCTCCATAGCCTCTCGTACGAGCATGAGCCACGCTCCGTCAGCCCGGGATCCCACCGCCTGCGGACAAGTCACGGCAAGTCACCCGGCAGCATAGAGGTTCGTCCCAACAGACTGAAAGTCTAAGGGAAACGAGAACCGCCCGACACACCCTTTTATCTTGCCCTCCGGGGTTTTCGCAGATTTCCGGACACTGCCGTCAAACCTCCGCACATCCGATCAAATCTGCCGATACCCCGGCTCCCGAAGTGCGCCCGGACGGTCGTAGGGCCTGCTTACGGTCGAGGGGGTCCCCAGATGACAAACAAAAACCCGCCCGGCCGAAGCCGAGCGGGTCGTTGATGTCGTTCCCACGGAATCAGGCGGCTCGCGCCTTGATGGGCACGTGCCGCAGCCCGTTCTCCATCGCCTTCTGTCCAAGGTTGAGCGCCGGTCCGAACGGACGCTGGTCTCCCCTCGCCCGATCCACCGAATGGACCAGGGTCAGGCAGACCTCCGGCTCGAGCGCGATCAGTTCGTCGTTCGCCCGGAACGGAGCCGCCTTGCCGTGGGCGTCGAAATCCGCGCGGGCGAGGATCAGCTTCACCCCCTTCTGCTGGGCCCATCTGATCGCCAGCTTCTCGGCCCCCCTCGCCCCCGTCGTGGCCAGGGCCATGTCCGGCCATTCCGACTTCGCCCAGTTCAGGGCGTCGAAGATCCGGCCCGCATCCTCGGATGTGTCGGCCGTCGGCGCGCCCCGGAAGGCGATCACGGGACCGCCCGGATCCGCCTCTCCCGACTTCCGACTGCGGATCGCCCGGATCGCCTGCTTCGCCTCGAGCTGTGCCGCCGTCAGATGCGTGCCGCGCCGTGATCCGCGCCAGGCCGTCCAGACCTCCCCCGTCGCGACCGTCCAGGTGTCCGACGCCGCGTCCCGGATCAGTTCGCAGGCCTGCGTCGCCGCATCGCCCGCCCGGGCTTTCGCCGTCGCTTCCTGAAGCTCGGCATCCGCCGCCTCCGATCCGTCGAAGTCCCGGTCGAGCGATCGCATCGTATCGCGCGCCCGGTCCGCATCCCGTTCGATGCGTCCGGCCGCCGAATGAAAGGCGCCGATCAGGGCCTCTCCCAGGATCGTCTGATAGTCCTCCAGGGCCGTGTCGGAGATCACGTCCACGAGCTCGGTCATGAGGGCGCGCCCGAGCTGGACCAGGGCCTCCTCGGTCGGATGCGGCCGTTGATCGCCGAGCGACGCCGACAGGTCGTCGAAGGCGGAATCGGACTTCTGGGAAGCGGAGGCGATGAAGGGATGGCTGTAGAAGGTCATTGGAACATTCCTTTGAGAATGCCGTGCGCCCCATGCGCAACGACCCCGGTCTTGGCCATATCGGGGGCCCCGGCAGTCACCGGAGCGGGTCGCCGCTTGCGACCCGCGGAGGGGAACGGCGCAGCCGTTGACTTCCGGGGTGATATGACAAGATCGGAGGGCGTTGTGTGGGGGCAGGTCGTCGTCGCCCTTCGCGACGACGACACCCTTCGGCGCCGTCGCGCCGATGCGGAAGACGACGCGGCCACGGTCGGTCGATCAGGCGACGGGAAGCGTCGCCTCCGCAGAACCGCCCCCGCGAGGCACGCCGCTTGAATAGCTTCAGCCTGCAGGGCGCCGCCCTATGCCGACACGCCCTTCACCAGGCTGTCGATCGTCTGGGGCGCGCGGCGATAGGCCCGGTCGGCGTGGGGTGCGCAGAAGGCGCCCCGGCTGACGGCGCAACCGCACAGACGGAAGTCGGGCCTGCGGGGCTCCCCGATCGGCCACCGGCATTCGCCGAGCCGGACGGTCAGGATCGTCCGCGTGCCGACGCCGGGGGATGAGAGGGGCGCGTCCTGAGGAACGACAGGACGCGCCGACGTCGGTCCCGGCGCCCCTGCGGTCGACCGGCGGTTCGACCCGGGCCGCGGGCCCCGCCGGATCGCTTGGGAGCGCGCCGTCCAGAGGCCGAGACGGTGGAGCTTGCCCAGCACGGCGTTGCGACTGACGCCTTCGCCGAGCGTTCGGGCGATGACGGCGGCGGTCTGACCGTCACGCCAGAGCGCCGCCAGGCGCTCGATTCGGTCGTTGGTCCAGATGGTCATGGGCGTATCCTCGGCTAAGAGCCCGATCGGCTCGCCCACGGTCGCCCTTCCTCCCCCTCCTCGCGGCCCGGACACGCAAAATGACCCGGAGCGCGAAGCGCTCCGGGTCAAGGTCTGTTTCAGGCTTCAGGTTCAGAACGGGATGTCGTCGTTCACGTCGTAACCGCCCGCGCCGTCGATGCCCTCGGCGACCCCTGCGGGTTCGTCTGCGGTCTCCCTGCGATTCTTCAGCCGGATGTCGCCGACGATGACGCGCAGGTCGTAGTGCTCGACGCCGTTCTTGCCGGTCCAGGTGTCGTTCTCGACGTGGCCCTGGATCACAACGCGGCTGCCCTTCCGGGCGAAGGGCTCGATGTATTTCTCGGCGGTCGCCTCGTTGAAGCAGAGGCAGTTGAAGCCGGTCGTCCGTTCGCCCGGCGTGCCGTCGGCGCGCCGGAACCGGGTGGTCTCCAGCACACGGAAGCTGGCGCGCTTCCGGCCCGAGCCCTGGGCGGAGAGGATCGACGGGTCGGCGGCCAGATAGCCTTCGATGACGAGGGTTTGCATGGTCAGTCTCCTGTTGAATGAAATGAGGGTGAAGGGATCA
Organism: Brevundimonas sp.; assembly: GCF_013912065.1. GTDB lineage: Bacteria > Pseudomonadota > Alphaproteobacteria > Caulobacterales > Caulobacteraceae > Brevundimonas. The sequence continues at coordinate 176,237 of NZ_JACESA010000002.1, read as the reverse complement.
GGCGGCGGCGCGGTCGGACGCAGAGGCGGCGTCGCGACCTTCGGCCCAGTCGAGGACGGTCAGCCGGTTGACCACCAGCTCCTTGGCCGCCCGTTCCGCGCCGTCCCTCGCCGTGTAGGTCGTGTCGATGAAGGCGCCGGTGACGAGGGCCTCGCAGCCCTGGGCCAGGCCGCGCGCGATGACCTTCTCGTTGAGGCCCTTCGACCAGCTGACGCAGTTGACGCCGACGAGCCGGTCCTTGCCGGCGCTGTCGACGCCACGCTTCTCGAGCAGCCGGAAGACGGCCTTGCCGAAATCGTCGCTGATCTGGGGGTCGGCCGCCAACCGGCCGGTGAACACCATGGTCTGCATGTCAGTCTCCTGTTGATCCGAAGCGCCGGGAAGCCGATCTCCCTCATCCCGCTTCACCCGGGACGTCCCTTCCTCCCCACTTCCCTCCCGCCAGGCGGGGCCTCCGCCCCGCCTGGCCCGGCTCACGCCGCCGCGCCGTCGAGGACTGTCTGCACCGGATGGCGACGCAGCACCGCCTCCACCCTTTTCGGCTGATCGACCGGCACGAAGACGCGCGGCGTGAAGGCGATGATCTCGACGAAGCATCCCAGGGCGACCAGAGCGTCGCGATCGATCCGGCCGCCGACCACCTCGATCCGCCACCGGTCCATGACCCGCGCCCGCTTGAGCCAGAGCCCGCCCTCCAGCGACAGCTGAACATTCCGCTCCAGCAGGATGGCGGCGGTCTTGGCGCCGTCGGCCCAGGCGTCGCCGACCTCCGTCAAGCCAAGCGCGGACTTGAGCGTCCTGGCCTGCACCGGGTCGAGCACCCGGCCCAGCCAGCGCCGCCCATCCGGCGCGCGGACGCGTCGAACCGAACACCCGCGCGCTGGCAACCGGCCCCAGATCGGCAGCAGCAGCCCGGTCGCCAGCGTCAGCTCCCGTGTCCGCCACGGGTCCGTCCCCGCGACCTCCTCGTCCCAGACCCGCCGCCACTCGGCGACATTGCCCCCCTTCCACGACGACTCCTCGAACGCCTTCTCCGGCATCGTCTGCCGGTCGTCGGGCCGGATCAGCCGCACCGCCGTCACCAGACGATCCTCCTCCGTCGCCGTGGTCAGTCCCACCTCCGCGATCGCGGCTCGCCCGGACTTCTCGTTGACGACCAGCTGGTGAGCGATGCCTTCGGCCCAGGACAGGGCGTCTTCCGAGCGCAGGATCTCGCGTCGGACCTTCAGCGAGAAGGTCACCAGAGCCGTCTCAGCACCCGTGGAGACATCGGTGCGGATGACCTCCTGGTCGGTCACTTCCAGTTCCTCGGCCTCGATGTCTTCCAGACCGCGATCGAGATCGCCCGAGGCGGCGGCCCGCTCGAGGATGCCCGACAGGATGCGATCGAAGTCGGCGAACAGGGCGTTCTGATCGGCGATGCGAAGCGCCAGCAGCCGGTTCAGGAAGGTGTGGATCGGCGGCAGGTCGTCCGAGGGCTTCAGCCCGCCGTCGGCGTCGAGCAGCTTCAGGCTGGTCCTGGCCGTGAAGGTCTCGAGCGCCATGGAGTCGAGCTCGCCGAAGGCGAGCGCCCCATAGAAGACCAGCAGCGCGCGGCGCGCCCATGGACTTTCCAGATTGTCCTCGGGCCGAAACAGACCGGCGCCCGCAGTGCGGCGCTCCCCCCGGGTCAGGGCCCCCAGCGAGTCCAGCCGTCGCGCGATCGTCGAGGTGAACCGCTTCTCGCCCTGGATGTCGGTGGTGACCGGCCGGAACAGGGGCGCGGACGCCTGGTGCGTCCGGTGACTGCGGCCCAGGCCCTGGATGGCGGCGTCCGCCCGCCACCCCGGTTCGACCAGATAGTGGACCCGGCGCTGCTGGTTCGGAACGGACAAGTCGGCGTGATAGCTCCGGCCCGTGCCGCCCGCGTCAGAGAAGATCAGCACGCGTTTCCGGCCGGACATGAAGGCGTCGGTCTCGGCGCGCGCGGCCGAGGCGCCGCGCCGCTCGACGACCCGGCGGCCGTCCCGCACGACCACGCGACGGGACCGGCCCGTGATCTCGGCGACGGCGTCCGGACCGAAGGCCTCCAGGAGCGCATCGAGCACGCCGGGCACGGCGGGCAGACAGGCCATCCGGATCATCAGAAACTGGCGGCGCTCCAGAGCCTCCCGGCTGACGACCGGGCGGCCTTCGTTCATCACAGGGACCAGGGTCACGCCCCCATCGTCATCCTCGATGGCCTCCATCAGGTGGATCGGGAAGGCCTCGCGCAGATAGTCGAGGACATATTCGCGAGGCGTCAGGTCGATGGAGAGGTTGTTCCACTCCTCGGGCGGGATGGAGGCCAGCCGGCGCTCCATCACGGCCTCGTTGGTCGAGACGATCTGGACGACGGCCGACCGCCCCGAGGCAAGGTCGTCGCGGATCGAGGCGATCAAACTCGGCGCCTTCAGCCCGGCCAGCAAATGACCGAAGAAGCGCAGCTTGGCGCCCTCGAACGCTGAATGGACCGCTGAGGCGGCCATCGGGCTTTTGGGCTTGCCGTCCTCGTCGCTCAATCCCGTGGCCCTGAGCGCCTCCGCCAGGTTGGCGTGGATCAGCTGGAAGGCGTCGGCCCACGCATCCCAGATTTCGATGTCGTCCGGCGTCAGCGGATGAACGAGCGGCGCGTATTCGACGCCCTCGAACGACAGGCTGCGCGCCACATAGAGGCCCAGCGCCTTGAGCTCGCGGGCGACCAGCTCCATGGCGGCGACACCGCCCCGGTCCATGGCGTCGAGGAAGTCGGCGCGCGACATGAAGGGGGCCTCGGGCCCGCCCCACAGGCCCAGGCGGGCCGCGTAGGCGAGGTTTTCGGCCGTCGTCGCTCCGGTCGCGGAGACATACAGGACCCGAGAGGCCGGCAGCCGGTTCTGCAGGGCCAGACCGGCCATCCCCTGCAAAGACGCCTTCTTCGTCCCCCGCGCGCCCTTGCCGCCCCCGGCGGCGTTGGCCATCGCATGGGCCTCGTCGAAGGCGATGACGCCGTCGAAGTCATCGCCGAGCCAGGCGACGATCTGGTCGAGCCGGGACGGGCGACCGCCGCGCGCCGGCTGGCGAAGCGTCGCGTAGGTGGTGAACAGGACGCCGCGATCGAGACGAACGCCCTCGCCCTGCTTCCAGCGCGACAGCGGGACGAGGTCGTGGGCGCCGCCGCCGATCGCGGCCCAGTCGCGCCGCGCGTCCTCCAGCAGGGCGTCGTTCCGGGACAGCCACACGGCGCGCACGCGGCCCTGGGCCATGTTGTCGGCGATCACCGCCGCGATCTGCCGACCCTTGCCGCAGCCGGTGCCGTCGCCGAGGAAGAAGCCGCGCCGGAACCGGATCGCGCCCTCGTCCTCGTCCCGGACCAGCACCAGCTCATGCGGGGTTTCGCCGAGGCGGAACCGGCCGGGGAGCCAGGCCCCGTGCGCCTCGCCGGCGTATATCACCGTCTCGGTCTGGGCGTCGGAGATCCGACCCTCGTCCCGGATGACCGGAGGGAGGACGGGTCGATAGGTCGGCGCCGGCGGCGCGACCGAGGCCATTGGACCCGACTCCACCAGAGGCGACGGATGCGGTCGGGGATCGGGCAGAACAATCCGCGCCAGGGCGTGGGCCTGGTAAAGGCCGACGTCCCGCTCCTCTCCCGGCCAGGCGCGCACGTCGTAGGCGAGCGGCTTCGCTCCCGAAAGAAAGGCGAGCCGCCCGCCGGGCAGGGCCAGGGCGCGATCGCGCGGGCCCAGGTACGCCGCGGCGTCCAGCGTCAGACGCACGCGCGGCTTGGCCGAGCCCCGCGGGGGCAGGCTGGCGACGATCCCGGCCATGGCCTCCAGATCGTCCGGCTGGTGAAGCCGGCCATTCCAGGCGCTCCTTTCGCCCCGGTCAATGACCAGCAGGCCGGTCTGCACCGATGTGCCGTGTTTGGCGAAGGCGCGCGGGGGAAAGGCGACGGCGCCGACCATGACGCCATGTCGTTCGAGGCTGCGTCTCAGGCCGGTATCGGCGAGCGCCGTCGAAGGGACGATCGCCGCCATGCGCCCGCCATCCGCCAGGACCTTAAGGGCCGCGATCAGATGGGCCCCGAGATCGGAGAAGGGCGGATTGCAGACGACGACATCGAAGGCTCCGGCCTCGGCGAGCAGATCGGGCAGGTGGCGACCGTCCTCACGGCGCCGCGCGGCCAGGGGGAACAGGCCATCGAGAAGCGCGGCGCGGGCGGGCGCGATCTCGTTGAGGGTCAGGTCGCCGCCGCAGGCCTCCGCCACCACGGCCATCAGCCCGGTGCCGGCCGAGGGCTCCAGCACGGTGTCGCCGGGGCGCACCTGCGCGGCCAGCACCGCGAGGGCGGCGAGCTGCGGCGGCGTGGAGAACTGGTCGAGAGCGGCCTGTTCCTCGCTTCGCCGCGAATGGGTCAGGCCCAGGGCCGACACCGCGCCCAGGAGAGCCGCGATCTCGGCGGGCGAATCCTCCAGCCGTCCGACCTGCGGCTCCAGGCGCCGTATCTGGAGCACGGTGGCGCCCTCGATGGCGTCATAGGCGTCGCGCCAGGACCATGCGCCGTCCGCGTCCGACGCGCCGAAGGCGGTGGTCATGACGCCGGCGACGAGCTTGCGGTCGAGAGGACGTGAGCGGGCCAGATGGGTCGCGAGCGCCCGAGCCGCCGCCAGGATGTTGGCGGCCACATCTGAAATGGACGGGTCGGCGAAGAGCGAGAGGTTGCGGATCGAGTTCATGGCGGGCTCCGGTCGCCTGGAGCGGAGGGCGCCTCCCTCTCGGTCCCCCAGGCCGCCTCACTCCGCCCTTCCTCCGCCTCCGGGCGCTCTTCCGGTCACAGCAGAACACCGCCCCGGCCGGGGCCGGAGCGATGTTCAGGGCCGAACGCTCGCCTAAGCCGCTGCGGGATCGAGCGCGGCCTCGCCTGCGGGGGTCAAGACGAACCCGCCGGGACCTTCACCGGGATCGTCGTCGGCGTCCCCACCGTCGTCCTCGGTGATCTCGCCATGGTCGGGTTCGCTGATGGCCGGCGCCCTGGACCAGGACAGACCGGCCGGCGCCCAGGTCCGCGACGCCGCCTGTTCGACGACCCAGTCGACCAGTTCGTCCTTCTTCAGCGCCGCCGCCCGGACGTCCTCCGCCTTCATCTCGACCAGCATGTCCAGGAGTTGCGCCTTGGAGTGGGGACGAAGGAAGGCGGCGTCCGGTGTCCAGTGGAGGGTGATGTCCGCGCCGCAGAGCTCGGCCAGTTCCGCCGCCTCCGCGCGCGCGAGCTTGCGCACACCGTCCGTTCGCGGCTCCCTGAGATCGAGGCTGATCGCGGCGAGCTCGGCGAGCAGGGCCATCTTCTCGCCGTGGGGCAGCAGGCCGACCCAGGCGAGGACGGTCTCGCCTGAGGCTTGCCAGGCGGCGCGCCGTTGATCGAGCCGTTGACGCACGACGCCGTCCAAGGTCTCGATCGCCGGATCCTTGCACGTTCCATAGGGCTCGGCGTGAAGGGTCGAGGCCGACTGGGACGGCGCCAGATTGATCCGCAGCACCAGGACAGAGAACAGCCGCGCGATCACGAGGATCAGGGCGGCGCCCGGATCGTCGGCCAGGGCGCGGATCAGGCCCCGGGTCGCCACGTCGGTCCGGACCGCGTGCAAGGCGTGCGTGACGCCTTCGGTGTCGAAGGGGGGCGTCTCGGCCTGGGGCGGCGCGTAGGAGGTCGGCCTGACCGGCGGCGCAGGATGGTCCCCCTGGTCAGCCTCCCTGCTGTCCGCCTCGTCGTTCGGCTCCGCCGGCGAATAGCAGCGGAGGTCGATTCCCGAACCGCCGGCGGGCCAGATGACGACCGCCGTCACCACCCGCCCGCCGACACCGGCCTGGTCACTGAGGATCTTGGCGCGGACAAGTCGGGTCAGGATTTCGTCGGCGCCGTCTTCGGTGGTGTCGGCGTCCCGCGCCGCGTCATAGGCCGTGACGCAGGCGTCTCGGGCCGCCCGCCATGCCGCAAGCTCGGTCTCGTCCAGGTCTTCGCTGCGGTAGCCTAGGGGCTCCAGATCCTCGGGCATGTCCGGTTCCGAGCCTGCGGTGACGTGGACCTCGACGCCCTCGGCCTCGAACGTCAAGCCGATCCGGCGCACGCGTGCGAGCCACAGGTCGGAGAGCTTGTCAGGGTCGAGCAGGACGGCGGGCATCTCATCGAACAGGTCGGTCTCGATCCGGCCGCCCGCCGCCGCATACTGGTCCGGACTCACCAGGGCGCAACGACGGTCGCGGATCGTCACGCGGCCCGAGGGCTGCCGGTCGGTGATCCGCCATTCCTGGAAGCCGTAGCCCGCCAGAGCCTGTTCCGCGATGTCGACCTGCTCCTTCCGGTCCGGGAGCCGGGTCAGGGCCCGCGCGTTCTTCAGCGTGATCCGCCCCGTCTTCAGCGCCTCGAGCGCCACCGGCGGCAGGCCGGCCAGGGCCGCCAGACGCCTGATGTCGATCTCCGCATAGCCGAGCGCACGGGCGATCCCCTCGACGCTCAGCTTGGATTTCAGCATTCGGCCGATGGCTGCGATCACGTCCGCGACGTGAATCGGGAGGGCGGTATTGGTCAGGAGCACCGCAGCGGCCTGACGCGCCGGATCGGTCTCGACATAGACCTCGACCGGATAGTCCTCGTCGATTTCCCCGGCGTCGCGCAAGAGGCCCAGCGCGAGGCGACGGCGACGCCCATCCAGCGCCATCCAGCGCTGTTCCTGCCTGCCGCGCCCCGGCCGGACAGTCAGTCGCTGAAGCTGGCCCGCCGCCCGCATCGTGGCGGCCAGGGTCGAAATGTCGTCGTCCGGCGGTTCATTGAAGCGCAGGTTCTCCCGGGCGATGCCGACGTCGCCGAGACGGACGGTGCGTTCGTCACGCGAGACGACGACCGGCATGTCGACAGGGGTGGCGGCGGGAACAAGATCGGTCATGAGGATGGTCTCCAGACGGGCGACGGGGCCATCCCCGCCGCTCCGGCGCCCCCTCACCGCCCTCGCTCCTCCCTTTCCCTGGCCGCCCGCGCGACCTCGTTCCAGTCGCCGAACGGCGGGTCGGGCCAAACGATGCGCGCGTTCAGTCCCAGGGCCTTGAGCCGTCGGAGGAGCCGGACCGCCGCGCCCTCCCCGGCCGCACCGCGGTCGGCGGCGATCAACAGGCGCCGAAGCTGTACAGGCGGAATCCAGGTGGAGAGGTTGTTCGCCGACAGCAGCGCCCAACCCGGCAGCTGGAATCTGTCGATGGCCGACAGGGTGGTCACGACGCCTTCGCCAACGAGCATCTCGGCGGCGACCGGTGAGAGCCGCACCGCTGCGCCGGGAGGCACGACGCCGACGGTCTTGCGCCCGAGCTTGAGGCCGGTCGCCGGAAGGCCGTTCGGCTCGAGGTAGGTGATCTCGACCGCCGTCAGCCGATCCTCGATGTTCGATATGCGCGCGATGAGCGCGGGCCGGGTGCGGCCGCCGTCGCGGTAGACGGAGATCGGCACGGCCGGGTTGAAGCGCAGATCGAGCGCTCCGTCGCCGCTCGCGACGTGGCGGCGCCGAAGATGGCGCGACGCCGGGTCACCGGAGGCGAGAGGGCCGCCGCCGTCCCAGAGGCGCAGCGCGGTCTCCACTCGGACTCGACGGTCCGGCGTCGGCGCCGAGGGCCCGGCGCGCCCCGCGCCGATGAGGCGACCGTCTGCCTCGATGAACCCTTGTCGACGCAGGACGTCGCGCACCTCGCGCCAGTCCGCAGCCCCGAACCCATGAATGATGACGCGCCCATCGGCGTGCAGGAGCGAGACGGAACGGTCATCGGCGCTGTGGCCCGGCGCCGGCACATTGGCGCGCAGCCCGCCCTGGTAGAGGTCGCCGCCGAGGGCCGCGACGATGGCGTGCAGGGTCACGGCCGCCTCAGAACAGGCCGAGCGAACGGAAGCTCGCCGTGCCCTCGCGTCCAATGACCAGATGGTCGTGGACCTGCAGGCCGAAGAGCTTCGCCCCGTCCACGATCTGCCGCGTCATGGCGATATCCGCCTGCGACGGCGTCGGATCGCCCGAAGGATGGTTGTGGACCACGCGATATTTCCGGATAACCATTTGATATTATAGAATTTATTCATAGATCGGACGAAGCTGGTGCCGGGAAATGGGGTATGTCCGCAATGCTCGATCGTGGTCATCACGGCTGATCACCGGTGTGCTCGGTGAGTCGTTTTGACGCAGCATTGCACCCTATTCCTCTGGTCCCACGCTTCAAGCTCGTCGATGGGGTAGAGGACGGCCTTGCCGACCTTCACAAACGATGGACCGATCTTCATCGCTCGCCAGTTTCTAAGCGTCCCGACGGACACGCCGCCGCGGTAACGCTCCACCACTTCCTCCGCAGTGAGAAATCTGATCTCCGCCATATTGCCTCCTTTTAGCGGCGATGGTTCACGCCACGTTGCCAATCGTGCGCCAGCCATTTTTCGACGTTGTCGTCACCCATTGACATCTTTGGGCTTGCCGACATCCGGTGGCTCACGCTGCTGCACGGAGACAATTGCAACACAACGTGCTTCTTGGAGAAGTCTTTTGCGGTCGGCGTAGCACGCGCGGCTACTTCCGGCTACAAATAGGACAAACTGATGCGAGAGTGCGCAACATCCGACGGTTGAGAAATACAAATGGCGCTACTACCGGATCGCTTTCGTTAGTATCGCGATAGTCGTTGGCCGCGGGAGGGCGCATCCATCAGAACTTGCGGACGCAAAAAAAAGCCGCCTGGTTGGGACGGCTGAGGTGCGATTTGGTATCTCAGTTTGAGATGGTTGCGGGGGCCTGCAATCATCTCAAATTGCTCTTTCGGTCCGCCGCTTAGCTATCTGATTGGTAAATTTTTTTTGGGCGACAATAATCTTGGCCGGTGCTGCGCAGGCTCAACGCGTATCCATCGACTGCAACTGCGGTGGCTCAACGGAACCGTTTCTCATTAGCGCAGATCATTTCTCTCTGATCACTCACGTGATGTAGCGGCCAAGCCAGCAGACCCAAAGGTCTCAAAAAGAAGCTTGTCTATCAATTCACAGATACGAAGAGTTGAAAGCGGCGTATTTTCAAGGGCCTGACGGCGCGGGATTGAGGAGTGTAGGAACTGCCGGAACGGTGTTCGGTGCAGCATAGGAGCTGAGAGCCTGGGCTAGAATCGGCGGCAAATATGCGGGTGTGGTGAAACTGGTAGACGTGCCGGATTCAAAATCCGGTTCCGAAAGGAGTGTCGGTTCGATTCCGACCACCCGCACCAACAGTTTGAATGCGTTGAATTTGACACCCCAAGCTATCTCAACTCTCCACGGCTTGGTTCCGGAAGTCGACCGGCCGCGTCGCCATCATCACGCGGACCGGACCGCTCAGACCGATCACGCCGTCGCCTTCAGGGCGCCGATCACCGCTGCGATCGTGGCGGGCGAGGCGCCGTTCTCGATCGTCAGCTTAACGCCGGCGACATCGACCTCAATCGCTGCTGTCCGACGTCGCTGAGGACGCCGCTTAGGACGCGGCGATCGCGAGGGTGCGTCGGGCTCCGCTGGCGTCGCCGCCAACCCGAGCTATCACCGCGGGCACAAAGGCCGGCGGCGCCCCAGCCGCCTTGCGCGCCTCGCGCCGCCAGGTGAACAACTGCTGCGGCGTCAAACCATGCCGGCGCGCAACCACCGACACGACCGCGCCAGAAGCGAGCGTCTCCTAGAGGATCAGCGCCCTTTCGTCCGCCGACCAGCGCCGGCGGCCCATCGCGCCGTTGATGACCTCGAAGCGCCGGACCTCGACCTCCGGTTCACGTCTATGGTCAAGCGTAGACACAAAACGATCCTCCATCGGATCGTCACTTTGAGCGCTCACGCCTCAGGGAAAAAGGTGCCGTCGGGACGACGCTTACGCACTACCCCAGGGCATTGCCGGACGAGCTCATTAAGCAGGTGATACCGTGGACGGCCAAGAGACGCTGGAACTGCTCGCTGGTGTATTGGCCGCCCTGATCCGAATGGTGAAGGAGTGCATCCGGCTTGCGTCTGCGCCAGATCGCCATGATCAGCGCATCCGCGACGAGCTGGGCCATCATGTTGGCATTCATCGATCAGCCAACGACACGGCGCGAGAACAGGTCGATGACGGCAGCCACATAGAAGGCCCTGTCGGAACACCGTGCTCGCTTAGCGAGCGGCTCGGCAAGCTGCTTCTGACGCAGCACGAAGCCGAACGACGCGGGTGCGTTCCGACTCAAGCGTCTTCAGGGCGCCCTCGACCTCTTTAAGCGCCTACAGAATAGGAGTCGTCCATCTTTCCGAACCATGCCGGACAAAGCTAAAATCGATCAGGCACACGGTTCGCCACTGCGGTGAGGGCTGTTCCGACGACGTCAATAAACTCGCTTATCCTTGCCAGTTCCGCATCACTGAACCGCGCCATGACGGTGATCATTGCCTTGACCAACTCACACTGATGGTCCTCGAGTGCCGCGATCACGCTGGCCTTGCGATTGAGCTGCAGAATGACACGGCGACGGTCTTCGGAGTCCCGCTGTCGATTCACTACTCCGGCAGCTTCGAGACGATTGATGATTAATGTCGTCGCCGGCGTTGACGTATTCGCCAGTTCGCCCAAGCGACCCGCAGTGATGGGGCCAGTCTCGGCAAGAATCGCGATGCATTTCAGGTCGACAAGATTGACTCCCATGCGATCGGCAAAAGCGAAGTTGGTGAGCATCAAAGCATCGCCAAGACGCTGCGCAATGCTGATGCAGAGTGCCTTTTCAATGAGGGGCCGGCCCGGCCGACTGGCTTGAGAGAGTTTGGGCAAGTTGACTATCCCTCATAAAATAGATAACAAAATTACCTAACACTATTTCCTTTTTGGAGTTGCCCCTTAAAAACCGGACATGATCAGGTTTCTGTTTGACGGTTTAAGAACTCACGCGGTGAGCGATACCCTAATGCCTTGTGCGGGTGAAGGGTATTGTAGTGTTCGAACCATGATGGCAGTTGCGCGATGACGGTTGCGGCGTCTGGTCGAGGGTTCACAGAGACGTAGTCGCGCTTGAATGTTTTGACGAAAGCCTCTGCCATCCCATTGGATTGGGGGCTGCGAATGGGCGTGGAGCACGGCTCCATGCCGATATCGACAAGCAGTGACCTGGTGTCCTTTGCGATGAAGCAGGAGCCGTTGTCAGTCAGCCATTCGATTGGCTTTGGAAGGGTGTTGATGAGACCGAAGCGGTTCTCCACAGCCGTAATGACCAGGTCCCGGACGTCCTCACTCTTGATGCCCTCTGTTGTCGCGACATGGGCAATGGCTTCGCGATCACAGCAATCGAGCGCGAACGCAACGCGGACCTTCTCCTTGTTGTCGCAGCCGATCTCGAAGCCGTCTGAACACCAGCGCAGATTGGATTGCTCGACAGCAACGCGGCCATCGTGGCGACGGGTGTCGAGAGCACCGGTGTGGCGCTGAAGAAGCATACCATGAACCTTCATCACCCGGTAGACGCGCTTGGCATTTGGCCACGGTCGGCTTTCGCTGCGGGCTTTACGGCAAAGGATCGCGTGCACCCGGCGATATCCGTAGGTGGGCATATCGTCGATGATGGTCTTGATCTCATCCACCAGCTCCCGATCAGCAAGCGGCGGACGCCCTCTGGCTTTGGAGGGACGTCGCTTCACAGATTCCGCGATGTTGGATCGGGCGACACCCAGGGTCTCACACACCGTCGTCATCGCGAAGCGTCCTTCGGCAACGAGAGCGAGCGCAACAGGTGTTTTTTTGACCCTGATGCGATCTCAAGCGCTTCCTTGAGGATTTCGCCTTCCATCGTCTTCTTGCCAAGGAGGCGCTGCAGCTCTTTCACCTGGTTCTGAAGCGCTCTGTATTCGGATGCAGGAACGACCTCTTCCTGCGATGCCGTGGCCGTCAGCGCACCCTGCGCCGCAAGTTTGCGCCAGGCGAATAGCTGGTTCGGTTGAATGCCGTGCCGTCGCGCAACGATGCTGACCGTGACATCAGGCTCGTAAGTCTCCTGGACTATCGCCAGCTTCTCCGCTGTCGACCAGCGACGGCGACGCTCACGGCCGGACAGCACTTCTATCTTGGGGATGTGACTGGTCATAATGGGCACATTACTCCTAACACTTAACAAGTGGGAGATCGTGTCCGGGGATTTAGGGGGCCATTACACTTTTAATGTCATTACCATAGAGGAGACCCCAGGTGAGCATCGCCGAAGATGATGGACCGGAGGCCATCCAAACGCTTTTAGCAAGGTCGATTGATGCTTGGAAGCACGGCGACGCTGATGAATACGCCTCGGTCTTCACCGAAGACTGCCGCTACATCGCGTTCTTCGGCGGCGTCTATCGCGGGCGGCGCGAGGTGGCCGAGTCACATCGGGTCCTGTTTACAGGCCCGCTGAAAAAGACTGAGCTTTTCGTCGAAAGGCTTGAACTCCGCTTCTTGAGAAAAGACGTAGCGCTGCTGATCACCCGGGGCGACGTGGGCCGGAAGCCGCCCCGCAAGTTCGGAAAGGTGCAAAGTTATGTAGCAGTGCGCGACAATGACCGTTGGCTCTTCTCTCATTTTCAGAACACGAAGCGCCTCGGCTTGGCGCGCTTCCTGGCGTATCGGGCGGGTGCCGGTACTGTGCCGTCACTGGACTGGTGAGGAGTCGGCGAGCACGCGGATGTCCACTTACTTTAATATAGAAGCCCTCACGGCGTGCTCGTCCAGAAATCGGCGATATTATTGATAAATTCGAGGGTTATATCAGCCCGTCACCGAATTGAAGGCCCGAACAATTTACCTTCGGACGCACCAGCGAATGGGTGCAGACCATTTAATTCAGACCGCTTCCAAGAAATCCCATGTTGACAAAAGTACCATACTGTATGGTATTGATATCTTACGAACGTCCGTTTCTGACGCGGTTGAGGGGAGCGAAATGCTGAGACAAATTATTGAGTGGCGAATTGATGTCTCGGCAAGAGAGCTTGGGGGGTCAATGGACTACATAAAGGATATACTGCGTTCGTCCTTCCCCGCCTTCCGTCGATTTATTCGGATCTTTTCGATTTCGAATTATCGTGGCAAGTTGCCCGCCGATGCCTACCACATTGCCCGAATTGTTGCGGCACGCGATGAAGATTGCGGTACTTGCGTTCAAGTCGAAGTTAATCTCGCGATTAAGGCGGGCGTTCGAAGCGAGGTGCTCCAAGCCGTAATTCGATCAAGTCCGCATTCTTTGCCGACGCCACTTGGCGCCCTCTACTGCTTTGTCGAGGCAGTGGTCCAATCCACAGGTGAGGACAGAGAATTGCGGCCATTAATCGTCGAGCACTATGGGCATGAAGGCCTCGTAGAAATTGCGCTCGCAGTCGGCGCAAGTCGATTCTTGCCGATTTGCAAACGAACGCTGGGTCATGCAACGAAGTGCTCGATAGTTAAAATAGAACTCTAGAATTCTGGGGAACCACTTTGTCGGACGTAAGGTGTAGGGTAGTACATCGACAACGCCTGCTGGCAAAATAGGTAACTTGTCTTCGGCAGTTCGGTGACCGGCGGCGCTTCACCATCCTGACTTTTTCAATCGACAGCGCATGGCGCACGCGGGAACTTTTTTGGCGGACCGCGCCTGGCAAGAACGCATCCGATGAGTGCCACCTTGTCGCGTTGATGGCTTCTGACGAAGCATATGGCTTTAAGGCTAGCCTTAAGGTCGGTTGATGCGGGTTGAGATTCTCAACGGCATCGAGCGTCGGCGGCGCTGGTCGCGCGACGAGAAGATGCAGATTATCGAGGAGACGCTGGCGCCTGGCGCGGTCGTGACGGAGATCGCGCGACGGCACGTCGTCTAAACCAAGCCCAGATGCCGCCTTCGCCAAAATCCGGCACACTACCTGCACCTGCTTAGTGAGCCGGTGCGCTATCGGTCCCAAAAATATCAACCCTGATGCTTGCTCGCTTTAGTACAATACGGTATGGTACTGTTACATGGATATCTGGAGAAGTGAATTTGAACGCATGGTTCCTTTCTGCTGCGGGTGTAGCGGCGCTTATTTGTGTAATCCACGTTGTCGCCGGAGGTCGTGAAGCAGTGCGGCCACTTCTGGCTTCGACGGAGATTAATCGAAGCGCAAAGTACACCCACTATTACTGCTGGCATCTCGTCACCATTACCATAGCGGCGCTGGCAGCCGCTTTCGCTTATGCCTCGCGATCTGGCGCAAGTTCGGATCTGGCGGTGCTGGCGACGGGCATGTCATTCCTGTTCGCGCTTCTCAACGTCATTCAGATCGCGATCTTTCGCCTGCCGATGAAGGAATTCGGCCAATGGATCCTGTTTCTCGGTCTGGGGCTTCTCGGCATTGCGGGCCTCCTGACATGAGCAAGGCAGGAAGACTTCGAATGTCTGTAATGGATTGGCTCGATTTCGGCCTTGAAACCTTGGCTGAGGGCGGCCCTGATTCCCTGACAATCGACGGACTTTGTCTACGCGCCGGAAAAACGAAGGGCTCCTTCTACGCGCATTTCCAAAGTCACGACGAGTTCATCACCGCATTAGCCGTGCATTGGCGCAAACGTTACACCGAAAACGTGATCGAACGCGTTGAAGCCGAAGCCGAGCCTCAGCAGCGAATGGAGCACCTTAATCGCATCGTCATCCATCTCGATCCTAGGATCGGCCATGGCATGCGACGACTTGCCGAGAAGAACCAGGAAGTCGAGCAGATGGTTGCCGAGATCGACCAGATCCGTATTTCCTATCTTGCCGACCTGCATCTTGCCAGCGGCAACTTCACCCCCGAAGACGCCAGAGATCTGGCCATCATCGAAAACGCCGCCTTTATTGGCCTCACCGCGACCGGACTCGGCAAAAACGCAGTGGAAATGGAGCGTCTATACAGCACTTTCATGCGGTTGCTGGCGCCGAGATCAACGCAAGAAACAACTCCACCTGATCTGGGCACGGAATTACAATGAACGACAAGGGCATCCTCTTTCGAGATCATCCGCTGGATGGCGAAGTAACCATTTCAGGCGAGGCGCTTTCAACCCCCTACCACGTCATGGATGGAACAATGCTTCTGGTAGGCGGGACCGTTGAAGCGAAGGTCGCATCCGAGCTCCTGGCCCCAGCCGACCTTGTGCCAGTTGTCGATTCGCAAGGGCGCGCGCTCGCGGCGATCTGGATCTGCGATTTCTCTAAAGCCAATCTTGGACCGCATCACGAGCTCCAGATCTCGCTCTTTGCCGCACCACGTCCCATCGAGCCAGTTCCCGCCAGCCCCTACGCCGTTCTTCGCACGCTCGTCACCGCCTCGCCCGCACGTATGGTGTGCCATGGATTGTGGAACAGCACAGAGCGTGTCGTGCGCTATAACCGCGAGCATCTGTGCTTGGACGCGAAGATATCTCACAGCGATATCACGATAGGCAAGAAGCGGATCAACTTCCAGTTTCCGTCAGAGGATGGTCACCTGATCGCAGATGGCGAGTTGAGCATTGGCCAGCGCCAGTCAATGCGCACCTTCTGGCAGATTATGCGGCATATCGGTTTCAGCAACATGTTCGCCTCCATGCGCAAGCCCTATCTGACGGTTCCCGTCATCGGAACCGGCGGCCCCTCGTCGGGTCCGGTTGTCATCTGCCAAACCCATTCCTTCAGCGAGAAGCAGTCCATACGGCGCTTCGGCGCGGAGGATCGTCTTACCATCCGCCATCCGGTCTACCAGCGCCTCGGCTTCCAACCGGAATTCGTTCAACATCTTCAAGGTATCGGCTTTGTCTTTGGCCGACCGGCGCCCTGGAGCGATCGAAATGATCCCAAATGAGCATCAAAGGCCTGGCTCCTCGACTACATCCGGACCTGCCCGATTGAGGAGGATGTCATCGGTCGCCGCTCGCGAACTACCGACCACTGCATTGTTGGCCGCCTATCAAAGAGAGGGCGTCTACACGGACTGCTTCGCCGTAACAGTTGCCGGACATGTTGATTTTACGAATTATGTCGAAGCCTTTTACACGACGCCGCTTTTCAAGATCGAGCGCTGGCTTCTCGGTCTGTTTGGCTATGCCACAAGCGACCAGGATGCACGCCGACTGGCGCTCGGAGAGGTGTCACGCTTTTCCGTCTGGCAGGTGGAGGCGCGCCAGCCAGATCAGATCATGTTGAACGACAAGTCGGGCAACACGAGATCCTGGTTTATGATCGAAACCAAGCGCGGGGACACCACGCTCTATTTCGGCTCCGCCGTCGTGCCGGCGGAGGGACGCAGCAGGATCGGCATTGGCTACCGGGCTCTGACTGGGTTTCATTGTTTGTACTCTCGGGCATTGCTGGACGCTGCGGCAAATCGACTGCCTTCTGCACGCGCAGGAGATGACTGAATGGATCGACCGAGCCTTAACGAAGCACTTTCGGCATCACGATGGACGAGTGTCGATTTCCCTTCGCACTCTGAGATCCATGCAGATTTCGTCAGCCGTGCCAGTCTCGTAGAATCTTACAGGTTCGAGCTGCCGGTGGCCGACATGACTGTCACCGATATCTTTCTCGGCATCTTCGGTGGGAAGCCAGGGTGGATGAAAGCCGCCATCATTCTGAGAAACATCGCGGTGAAGCCATTCGGTATTGAAACACCGCTTGTCGCCGACGTTCTTTCGAACGCACGCCGAACAACGTACAGGGTCGGCGAGACCATCTGGGCTTGGCCCATCTTCACGTTAACAGGTGACGAGCTCGTCGCAGGGCGCGACAACAAGCACTTGGATTTTCGGGTTTCCGTGCTGAAGAGCGTTGAGAACGGCGGGCAATTCGCAACCGTCTCTACTGTCTGCGTCACCCACAATCGCGCGGGCGAAATCTACCTCAAAACCATTCTCCCGATCCATAAACATGGCATTCGCTTTCTCATTTCCCGCGCACTCTCGGGCTATGTTCACCCGACAATCCCTAGATGAGAACGATCATGCCATCTACCTGCTCTAAAACGGTAAAATTACTACGCTGGGAGATCCGGCGATGATCGCATTTGTGGGAATAGGCGTCCTAATTGTCGCCGCGTCCTTCCTGGTAAGTCACCTGCTGCATCGACGGTTTCCGCATCTGATGACAGCCGCTCTGCTGATCATCGCGGTCGGGCTCGCTCACTCGATTATGGGCGAGCTTGCTCTCATAAGCCCATTAAAGTTTGTCAAAGACCTGCCGACGCCACGCGGCTCAGTTGAGCAAACATGGCTGGTAATCCGTGTCACTTGGCATGCCCCTACTCTTTTGTGGTTTGGCCTCGCCAGTGTTTTGATCTGGATGGAGATGCATCCAGTATCCGCCAGTCACCCGTTCCTGTGGATGGTGGTCGCGATGTTCTCCATAGCGTCCTTTGTATCCGTCTTAACCTCTCCTTTGGGTCATGTGGCATGGCTCTATTTTCTTGTGATCGCATTACTCTGCCTAGTGCGCATCACATTGCTCAGTCGGCAGCAAGCAAAGGTGGGAACAGGCGTTGTTTCTCACCCTGAAATATGAGGCGTTGTAATGACCATGACTTATGAAGAATTCGGTGTGCAAGCCGCCTCAATTCGTGATGCGCTTCTGGCAATCAGCAAAACTGTCGACAGTTCCGGCCTAGAAAAAACGTTGACGGAATTGATAAAGTTGCGCGCGTCACAATTGAACGGCTGTGATTTTTGTATTGAATTGCATCTGTCAATATCACGCAAGATAGGAATTTCAGAGGAAAAGATCGAGTTTCTCTCCGAGTGGAGGAAAACAGATCTCTTTAATCCGCGGGAGCGCGCTGCACTTGCACTGACGGAGAAGCTAACGTCGTTGAACGACGCAATCACCAACGTCGAGGCCTCACCTGAAACGGTCTTCACTTCCGCAGAGATTGTCTATCTCATTGCGACAATTGGAACGATAAACAGCTGGAATCGAATTGCAGTCGGACTGCAATTTCCATCTAGCCGCTCGGCAAATGGAAATCACATTAATATGCCAAATCCAGAGTGAGAAACTCCAAGATGGCGAGGCGTCGGAATTTCCCAGAGCTGCGCCATCTGAGATATTTCTTGGAATCTGCAAAGAATGGAAGTTTTCGTAAGGCCAGCAATTCTATTGGCATTCAGGAGTCTACAATCAGTCGCTGCATACGCGACCTTGAAGATCAACTTGGTGTATCACTGTTTCAACGCACCAACGGAGGAGTCCGGCTCACTGTTGCTGGAGAGAGGTTTAGGGGGAAAGCGCAAGCCATTCTTAAACAGGTTGACGACGGCCTAAGCGATGTTTCCCTAACTGGATGTGGTGTAGAGGGCCTTTTACGTATCGGGTTGGTGGCTCCGATTGCCAGCAGCTTTCTGAAGGATCTTCTTGGAGAATTCAGTACAAACCATGAAGGCGTACAGATCGAACTTGTCGAAGGCGATCCGACAACACATATCAAAGCCATCCGAGACTTTGATCTTGACATAGCCTTCATCACTGACACATTTCCTTGTTGCGAGTGCGACTCCATGCCGCTTTGGTCAGAGCGGATCTATACGATTTTGCCTCAAGATCACCCTTTATCTAATCGAGCGGAACTGTCTTGGCCGGATCTGACAAGAGAGATC
Source organism: Brevundimonas sp. (assembly GCF_013912065.1). Lineage (GTDB taxonomy): Bacteria > Pseudomonadota > Alphaproteobacteria > Caulobacterales > Caulobacteraceae > Brevundimonas. The sequence continues at coordinate 157,605 of NZ_JACESA010000002.1, read as the reverse complement.
TTCTTCATAGCCGAAACTGGCCTGCGCCAAGAATTACACGGTCTCCTGACGAAGCGCTTGGCCGAAGTCGGATACAGGCCAACCGTTCTGGCTCAAAATGTTGGCTGCGATAACCTATTGACCTTAGTGGCGATTGGCCGCGGTATACTCTTGGCTACCGAGTCCATGGCCGAGAGATGTAGCCTTGGGATTGTGCAGAGGCTGATTTCGGATGAAGTGATCCCGTTTGCGGCGGTTTGGTCACCCCGTAACGATAATCCTGCTTTCCGGCGCTTCTTGAGCATTGCGAAGGCGCGCCGGAGCCGCAAGACCGAGTTAAATGCCTCGCAGGATCAGTGAGCTGGATTTGATCGCCGCGCTTTCGCGAACCCACGATCAGTCGCCATGAAGCGTTCCAGCATCGGCACGATCAGGCGGATCGGGTCGGCTGCAGACCGCCCGGTCTCGCTGGCGAGGATGCTGGCATAGGCGGCGAGATCTCGATGCAAGTTAGCGGGCAGTTCAAGCGTTACTTTCACCGGCTTTTCGTCGGCGATCGGTCCCAATTTCAGCTTGGCCATCTCAGCCTCCGTACGGTTCGAGCACGAGATCGCGCGTGACGATGACGCGGACGGGGAAGCCCGGTCGGACCGTCAGTGTCGGCGCTATGTTGAGCTGGCGGTTGACGATCTGTTGCCCTGCCTGGCTGATGCTCTCGCCCGCGCCCTGGCGCAGAGCTCGAACGATATCGCTCTCATCACCCGATGATCCCGTCTGCGCGCCGATGCTCAGCAGCGTCGATAGAGCAGCCGCCTTGAACAGCTCGCCCCAGTGATAATCGACGCCATCCTCGAGGCCGGCATACCCTTCTGCGTCCGCGCCGGGCTGGCGCTCAAGCACGATCGAGCGGCCGTTCGGGAAGATCAGCCGGTTCCAGACAAGCAGGACGCGGCGCTGCCCGAAGCCGACGCCGTTGTCGTACTGGCCGATGATGCGCGTGCCCTGCGGAACGAGCAGAATCTTGCCGGTCGGGCTGTCGTAAATGTTCTCCGTCACCTGGGCGGTGATCTGGCCGGGAAGATCAGAGCGAATGCCGGTGATGAGGGCCGCCGCAATGAAGGCGCCGGCCTGCAGCACATTCGCCGACGCCGGCGCGGCCACACGGTCGGGCGAGACCGTGCGCTTGTCCGGCGCCTGGTTGAGAAATGCGTGCTGGCGGTCCTGTGCGGTCGGCGTCGCCGGTTGCGGCGCCAGGCCAAGGTTTGTGAGATCGGGCGTGGGTGCGATGGTCGGCGTTGCGGTCGCCGCGGGCTGCGTCGAGACGCTGCGCGTCTCGGTCGAAGCGAACAGTCGGGCCGTCCGGGCCGATTCCAGCTCCTGAAGCCGCCGTTGCTCCTCGGCGCTGATGCCGGGATTGGGCGTCGCGATCGATGGCGGCGGCACGGCATTCTGTGCGTTGAGGATCGGCCGACCCAGATCGCCGGGTAACGGCGGGCCGAGCACCGGCCCGGTATAGTCACGCGGCAGGCTGTTGAGGCCGTCCGGGGTCGCACGATTGTCGGTCGCATAAAGCTCTTCGTTGCCCTTGCGCCCGCCCTGAATTTGCAGGGCGTAGATCAGCGCACCGCCGATCCCGACGCTGGCGACCAGGCCGAGACCGGCCAGAACCTTGCGCGATAGCCGCGTCACGCGCGGCGGTTCCGGGCGCAGACGCATCGGCGCGGCCGGCCCGCCGGTAAGCGGCAGGGCGCCGTCTTCGCTGGACGGCTCCGGACCTTTCTCCTTTCCGGGTTCGATCTCGCTCATGACGCCGGCCTTCCGTCGGTGCGCGAGATCCGCACACGCTTTTGGTTGCGGTCGGCGCCGAAGCGCAGCTCGGCGGCGGCGAACAGCCGGTCGACGACCATGTAGTTGCCGCGCACGCGATAGTTCACGAGTTCGGATGTCGCGCCCTCGGGACCGACGACGAACAGCGGCGGCATCTCGCCTTGGCCGATGCCGCGCGGGAATTCGATGAACACCTGCCGGCCGTCGTCGAAGGCACGAAGCGGCCGCCACGGCGCGCGGTCGCCCGTCACCTCATAGCGGAAGTTGACGCGGGAGAGATCGACGCTGGTCGACACGGGCTGCGCGGCCTCCGCCTGCGCATTCTGGCGGCGCAAAGCGATGAGCTGATCCTGCGGGTATTGCCAGGAGACCGACGCCATATAGGTCGAGGACGTGGACCGCAGCTCCATATAATAGGTGCGCAGGTTGGTGTTGATGACGAGGTTCGTCATCAGATCAGGCCGCGTCGGCTTGACCAGGATGTGAACCTGTTTCGCCGCGCCGGTGCCGCTCTCGGTGTCGCCGATGATCCAGCGCACGGTGTCGCCGGCGGCGACGGGGCCGGCGCCAACGAGCTGCTCACCGGGCTGGAGCGCGATGTCCGTGATCTGCCCGACCGCCGTGTAGACCTGATAGAGCGCCCCTTGCGTGAAGGGATAGACCTGCATCGAGTTGATGAAGCCGTTGCGCACCGGCTGCACGCGCGCCTGTGCATTGGCCTGATTGACGCGAGCGGCGGGATCGGCGGCCTCGGCCGGCTGGCGCGCTCCGTCCACCGGCTTCATCTGGCCGGGAAGCGGCAAGGGCCTTGGCAGCTCGACGATGCGTACCGGCGACGGCGGGTCGACCGTCTGCATGGCGGGCGCGGCGTTATCATAGCTGATCTCGGGCGGCGGCGTGTTGGTCGCGCAGCCGGCGAGAGTCGAGGTGCAGGCCAGCAGAAGCGCAAGCGAGGATTTACTGAGAGCCGGCTTTCCGGCTGTGCGGAAGGCAGGCGTCATTGTCCAAGCTCCTTCGACCAGTTGATGGCGTTGACGTAGATTCCGAGCGGATTGGCTCGAAGCTTTTCGGCGTCGCGCGGCGTTTGCACGACAATGGTGAGGATGGCGGACCAGCGCTCGGTCGCGGCGAGCGATCCGTCCTGATAGCGGCGCTCGATCCAGGCCACACGGAATGAGTCAGGGGAGGCCCTGATGACGCTCGACACCTCAATGGCGACCTGTTGCTTGCCGACCTTGGTGAAGGGGTCGTTGGCGCGGGCATAGTCATTGAGGGCGAGCGCGCCGCCCTGTGTGGTGAACTCGTAGGCGCGCAGCCAATTCTGCCGCACGATGATCGCGTCGGCCGGGATCGAGCGAACCTGCTCGATGAAGCGGGCAAGATGGAACGCGATCTGCGGATCGGACGGCCGATAGTCGGCGATGGCGGGGGCGATCGCCTGCGCCTGGCCGAGCTTGTCGACCTGCACAACCCAGGGAACGATGGTGCCGCTGGCCGACTGCCAGACGAGGCCGCCCGACAGGCCGGCCGAAAGGGCCAGGCAGCCGAAGGCCATATAACGCCAGTTGCGAGCCTGCACGCGGGCGGAACCGATCCGGTCGTCCCAGACCTGTGCGGCGCGTTGATAGGGCGTTTCGGGTTGTGGTGCCTTCCCGTAGTGGGTCGATGGTCGTTTGAAGAAGTTCATAGTCAGTCGCTTTCGGAGAGGTTGACGGAAGAGCCGCCGCCATGGCTGTCGCCGGATTTGACGGCATGGGCGGCTGCCTGGACGCCGTGGGCGAGTTGCTGCGAGCGTTTCATGCGCTTGGCCCAGGCAGGCGGACCGTCGCGGGTGGCAGCCGCGGTTGCAGCGGGCGCGGCTTCCGTCGCGCCGCCGTCACTGGATGCGCCGCCGGAGATCTCGGTCGCGGCACGGGAGCCGGCGTCGAAGCTGGACTTGAGGCTGTCGGACGCACGGGACACGGCGCGCTTCAGCGGCGAGGCAGCGGCCTTCGCGCCGGTGCTCGCCACATTGCCGAGGCCGGATGCAATGCCCGACGCGCCCGACTGACCGGCTGCGCCGAGGCTGTAGGCGGTGGAAGCGCCACCAGCGACGGCAGCGCCGCCGCGCGCAGCGGCGGCCGCGCCACTGGCGAGGGCCGCGCCGCCAGAGGCGACGGTGCCGACTGACGCAGCGCCTGCCGCGACCATGCCGCCGGCTGCGACGCCAACACCAGCCGCGGCGCCAGCGCCGAGCTGCGGCCCGCCCGAGACGAGGCCGTTGGCGATGCCGGGTCCGAAGATGCCGAGACCGAGAAGCGAGAGCGCGGCGAGCACGATCGCCATAGCGTCGTCGATCGTCGGGGTCTGGCCGCCGAAGCCTTGCGTGAACTGCGAGAACAAGGTGGAGCCGATGCCGATGATGACGGCGAGCACCAGCACCTTGATGCCGGAGGAAATGACGTTGCCCAGCACGCGCTCGGCCATGAAGGCGGATTTGCCGAAGAGGCCGAACGGGATCAGCACGAAGCCGGCGAGCGTCGTCAGCTTGAACTCGATCAAGGTGACGAAGAGCTGGACCGCGAGGATGAAGAAGGCGAGCAGGATCAGCGCCCAGGCGAACAGCAGGCAGGCGATCTGGATGAAGTTCTCGAAGAAGGCGACCCAGCCCATCAGGTTCGAGATGGATTCGAGCAGCGGCCGACCGGCATCGAGGCCGGTCTGTGCGACCTTGCCGGGACGCAGGAGATCGGTGACGGAGAAGCCGGTCCCCGAAGCTTTCAGACCGAGACCGGCGAAGCTCTCGAAGACGATGCGGGCGAGATTGTTCCAGTTGGAGATCAGATAGGCGAAGACGCCGACGAACAGCGTCTTCTTCACGAGGCGGGCGACGATGTCGTCATCGGCGCCCCAGCTCCAGAACAGGGCGGCCAGCGTCACATCGATGACGATGAGCGTCGTGGCGATGAAGGCGACTTCCCCGCCGAGCAGGCCAAAGCCTGAATCGATGTAGCGGGTGAAGACGCCCAGGAAGTTGTCGATAACGCCGGTGCCGCCCATGTCAGTGCGTCCCCGGACGCGCGGGCTCCGGCTGAATGACCGGCGCGGTTTCCTTGAGTGCCGGGTCGGGCGCCGGCGCTGGCGCGATCGTCGCGGTCGGGGTCGGCGCATCCGGCGAGGCCGTCCGCTGCGCTTTCGGGTTCTGGCCCAGGAAGCGGTCGCGATTGGCGGCCCAGAGCTTGAGACAGGCCGGATCACGGATCGCGGCCTCGCCTATATCCCGGCATCCGCGAAGCTGACGCTGGAGGGCCTCGACATCGACGCTAGGTCGGAGGGCCAGCGAGCGGACCTCCGGCTCCTCCTCTTTCCGGGTCAGCTCGATGACGGTTGCGGTGATGGCGAGCCCGACGAAGACGACGGCGCCGAGCCGGGCGAACATTTTGCCGTCCATGGCGATCGCCCCCGCTCAGTTCCGGTTGTTGAACATCTGGGCATTGCCGGGCTGGTAGCCCGCGCCCGGTGTCAGGAAGCGGCGACGCTGTTCGCGGCCCTGTTCGGCAGCGGCCGCGCGCTCGGCTTCGGTCAGCATCTGCGCGCGCCCATTCGCCGCGACGACGGCGGTGAGATCGGCGAGCTGCTGAGCCTGAAGCGCGAGGAGCTGGTTGCCGGCCTGCGTCGCCTGCAGCGCGCCGGTCGCGCCCTGGCTCTGGCCGACCAGCGCCGACATCTGCGCGCGGTTGGTGTCGATGTTGCCTACGACACCAGCTTGCACGCGCATTGCGTCCTGCAAGCCGCCGACGGTGTTCTGCCAGCGCGAGCGCGCATCGGAGACGAGTTGCTGATCGCTCGCCGACATCGAGACGTTCCCGTATTTCTGCTGGAACATCTGGTCGATCTTCTGGACGTCGTAGGCGATGTTCTGCGCCTGGCTGAGGAGCGCTTGAGTCTTCTGGACCGACTGCTGTAACTGCTGGAGCGCGGAGAACGGCAGGCTGGTCAGATTGCGCGCCTGATTGATCAGCATCTGCGCCTCGTTCTGAAGCGACGTGATCTGGTTGGTGATCTGCTCCAGCGCGCGGGCCGCCTGAAGGACGTTCTGCGCATAGTTGGTCGGGTCGTAGACGATGATGGCGTGCGCGGGCGTCGCCATCATTGGCGCGAGCGCGATCGGAGCGGTCAGCAGCGCGGCGGCAAAGCGCGCTGCGCGGGAATGGCGCAGTTTCATATCAATTCTCCTTGGGTGTTGAGGGTGGGAACGAGATCCGCCGCCCAGCCGACATCGCGGTGGTGCAGCCAGGCGGTGAGGAAGCCGTCGCGGCCGTGCTCGGCGACGATGCGAGCGATGGCCGTCTGATCCGTCTTGGCGGACGCGGCGCAGAGCGCGAGCGCGACATCGGACAGGCCGAGTTCGAAGAGGCGATTGCCGCGCCGTGACTGGCAGTAGTAGTCGCGCTTCGGCATTGCACGCGCGATGATCTCGATCTGGCGATCGTTGAGACCGAAACGCCGGTAGATCGCGGTGATCTGCGGCTCTATCGCCCGCTCGTTCGGGAGCAGCAGACGGGTCTGGCAGCTTTCGATGATCGCGGGCGCGATCGCCGAGCCGTCAATGTCCGACAGTGATTGCGTGGCGAAGATGACGCTGGCGTTCTTTTTCCTGAGCGTCTTCAGCCACTCTCTGAGCTGGCCGGCGAATCCCTCGTCGTCGAGCGCAAGCCAGCCCTCGTCGATGATGATCAGCGTCGGCGAGCCATCGAGCCGATCATCGATGCGATGGAAGAGATACGCGAGGACGGCCGGCGCCGCGCCGGTGCCGATCAGCCCCTCGGTCTCGAACGCCTGGACCGATGCCGTGCCGAGATATTCGTGCTCGGCATCGAGCAGACGGCCATAGGGACCGCCAACGCAATACGGCCGGAGCGCCTGCTTCAGATCGTTCGACTGGAGCAGCACGACGAGGCCCGTCAGGGTCCGCTCTTCGACCGGCGCGCTGGCGAGAGAGGTCAGCGCCGTCCAGAGATGTTCCTTCACTTCCGGCGTGATGGTCACGCCTTCGCGAACGAGGATCGCTACCAGCCAGTCAGCGGCCCAGGCACGCTCCGGCACATCATGGATGCGCGAGAGCGGCTGAAGGCTGACGCTGTCGGAAGCGCCGTCGCTGAGATCGCCGCCGAGATCGTGCCAGTCGCCGCCCATCGCGAGGGCTGCGGCACGGATGGAGCCCCCGAAGTCGAAGGCTACGACCTGTGAGCGCGCATAGCGGCGGAACTGAAGCGCCATCAGCGCGAGCAGCACGGACTTGCCCGCGCCGGTCGGGCCGACGATCAGCGTGTGGCCGACATCGCCGACATGGATGCAAAGCCGGAACGGGGTCGAGCCTTCGGTCTTGCCGAAGAGCAGTGGGGGCGCTGCAAAATGCTCGTCCCGTTCCGGTCCCGCCCATACCGCCGAAAGCGGGATCATGTGTGCGAGATTGAGCGTGGAGATCGGCGGCTGCCGAACATTGGCGTAGACATGGCCCGGCAGCGAGCCGAGCCACGCATCGACCGCGTTGACGGTCTCGACCATGGCGGTGAAGTCGCGGCCCTGGATGACCTTCTCGACCAGTCGCAGCTTCTCGTCGGCCGCGCGCGGATCGGCGTCCCAGACCGTCACCGTCGCGGTGACATAGGCCATGCCGGCATAGTCGGCGCCGAGTTCCTGCAACGCCATATCGGCGTCGGCGGCCTTGTTCGCGGCGTCGGTGTCAACGAGGACGGACGCCTCGTTGGTCATCAACTCCTTGAGGATCGCCGCGATCGACTTGCGCTTGGCGAACCATTGCCGCCGGATCTTGGTCAGCAACTCGGTCGCGTCGGTCTTGTCGAGCAGGATGGCGCGGGTCGACCAGCGATAAGGAAAGGCGAGCCGGTTCAGCTCGTCGAGCAGACCGGGTGTCGTTGCCGTCGGAAACCCGGTGATCGTGAGGACGCGGACGTGATGATCGCCAAGCCGGGGTTCGAGCCCGCCCGCGAGCGGCTGATCGGCCAGCAGCGCATCGAGATAGATGGGCGTCTCGGGAACGCGGACGCGATGGCGCTTGGTCGAAACGCAACCGTGCAGATAGGTCAGGGTCTCCGCGTCGTCGAGCCAGCGGCACTCCGGCATGAAGGCTTCGACCAGGCGCAGGATGCGGTCGGTGCGATCGGCAAAGCCGGTCAGCGCCTCACGCGGGTCGATCCCCGACGTCTCACGGCCCTCGTAGAGCCAGGTTTCGGCACGCGCGGCGCCCTCGGCCGGCGGCAACCAGGCGAAGGTCATGAAGTAGCTGGATTCGAAATGCGCGCCGGCTTCCTCGAAATCCGCCTTGCGCTCGGCATCGACCAGCGCCGAGGCCGCATCGGCAAATCTGCTGTCGGGATAGCGATTGGAGGGGTGGCGCTGCGCCTCGACGAAGATCGCCCAGCCGGAGCCGAGACGACGAAAGGCGTTGTTTAGGCGCCCGGCGACGGCAACCAGCTCAGCGGGGACAGCCGAGTCCAGATCGGGGCCGCGGAATTGGGCGGTGCGCTGGAAGCTGCCGTCCTTGTTGAGGACGACGCCGGAGCCGACCAGCGCCACCCAGGGCAGGAAATCGGCGAGCCGGCTGTTGCGGTTGCGGTATTCGGCGAGGTTCATCATGGCGACGCCCTCCCTCAAACCGCGAGATGTGCCGGGATGCGCAGATGCCGGCGCACGACATCGACGAAGAGCGGGTCGCGCTTGGCGGCCCAGACGGCAGCGACGTGCCCGATCGCCCAGATCGCGATACCGACGAGCCAGAGGCGCAGGCCGAGCCCGACAGCGCCCGCGAGCGTCCCGTTCATGATGGCGATGGCGCGCGGGGCGCCGCCGAGCAGGATCGGCTCGGTCAGTGCGCGGTGGACCGTGACCGTGAAGCCCGGAACGTCCTGATCGGCGACGCCCACCATCAGACCAGCGCTCCGCCGCCGAAGCTGAAGAAGCTGAGGAAGAACGAGCTGGCCGCGAACGCGATCGACAGGCCGAACACGATCTGGATGAGCCGGCGGAAACCGCCAGACGTGTCGCCGAAGGCGAGCGTCAGGCCCGTGACGATGATGATGATCACCGCGATGATCTTCGCGACTGGACCTTCGATCGACTGGAGGATCTGCTGGAGCGGCTGTTCCCACGGCATGGACGAGCCGGAGGCGTGGGCGGCGGGCGCCATCGCGACGCTCATGACGATGGCCGATGCCGTCATCATCAGACGGCGAGGCAAGCTGCGGGCATGCGAGATCATGCGGATTTTCCTTCTTGGGGCTTCGGGGTGATGGGGCTGACGCGGTAGTCGCCGTCGGGACCGAGCCCTTCGACGCGGGCGAGTTCGGCGAGCCGGCGCTGCGAGCCGCGGCCGGACAAGACCGCGACGAGATCGATCGTCTCGGCGATCAGGGCGCGCGGGACGGTGACGACCGCTTCCTGAATGAGCTGTTCGAGGCGGCGCAGCGCGCCGATGCCGCTGCCGGCGTGGATCGTCCCGACGCCGCCGGGGTGGCCAGTGCCCCAGGCCTTGAGCAGGTCGAGCGCCTCCGCGCCGCGAACCTCGCCGACCGGAATACGGTCGGGGCGGAGACGCAGCGACGAGCGCACGAGGTCGGAGAGCGAGGCGACGCCATCCTTCGTGCGCAAGGCGACAAGGTTCGGCGCGCCGCATTGCAGCTCGCGCGTGTCCTCAATGATGACGACGCGGTCGGCGGTCTTGGCGACCTCGGCGAGCAGCGCGTTGGTGAGGGTCGTCTTGCCGGTCGACGTGCCGCCGGCGACGAGGATGTTGGCGCGCGAGGCGACTCCTTGCCGGAGTGCTTCCGCCTGCTCGGCCGACATGATGCCGGCCGCGACATAGTCATCGAGGGTGAAAACGGCGACGGCAGGTTTGCGGATCGCGAAGGCCGGCGCGGCGACGACGGGGGGCAGAAGCCCCTCGAACCGCTCTCCCGTTTCCGGCAGCTCGGCCGAGACACGAGGCGCGCCGGCATGGACCTCGGCGCCGACATGGTGGGCGACCAGGCGGACGATGCGCTCGCCATCCGCTGCCGACAGCCGCTCGCCCGTGTCCGACAGGCCCTCGGAAAGACGGTCGATCCAGAGCCGCCCGTCAGGGTTCAGCATCACCTCGACGATGCTGGCGTCGTCGAGATAGCGTGCGATGGCGGGACCGAGCGCGGTGCGCAGCATCCGCGCACCGCGTGCAAAACCTTCTGAATTTTGGTGAGACGCCGCCATACAACCCCGATTCCAACGGGGCTGAGACAGACCTTCCCCGGACGGGGATGATTAAAAGGGCCTGATTTTAGGCCGATTCAACAAGGATTCATCGGCGTAGTAGTGTAGCGTGCAAATACAGGAGATAGCGTAGATCGCGACATTGCTATGAATTGAACGCGCCCGAGGAGACATACTGATTCGAGGCTACTGGAGAGCTGAATGACGTCACGATTGCAACGAACATTGAAGCGTGCCGTTCGCCTCCAGGACATGACCGTGATTTCGAGCGATGATCTGCTTCGGATCGGTGCAGATGGCTACCAAGAGATCAGGCGTGCCGCCACACGGGCTCGAAACGAAGGGCAGCCAGCCTTCGTCTGCGACCACTGCGGCTTCGCAGTTTATGCTCCGAGGGAGCCCAAGACACGTTTGCCATTTTGGCGACATCATAAGGGCGCGCCTCGCAGTTGTCCGTGGTGGACAGGCGAGCCCGACTCAACTGATGAAGTAAGTGCCTCGCAGTTCCAGGGTGCGCAAGAAAGTCCGTTGCATCTGCGCGTCAAACATCTGGTTGCTGAGCTGCTAGTTGCAGATCCGCGTACAGAACCAGAATCTGTCGTGATCGACGAATATGTTGTGTGCGGGGAAAGTCGACGCCGCCCTGATGTGCGTGCGGTCTACGATGGAAAGCCGATCGCCTTCGAAATTCAACTCGCAACAACCCAGATACCAATCATCGTCGCGCGCGAGGATTTCTATCAGCGCGAAGGGCGGCATCTCATTTGGTTGACTTGGAACTTTGTACCCGTTGAGCGGGCGCATTTGCTCACAGCATTTGAGGATATCTTCTACTCTCACAACAAGAATCTGTTCTCGCTTGACGATGCGGTGGTCTCAGAAAGTCGGGAAAAAGGAACCTTCCTCGTTCGCGCCTTTTGGGAGCACGGCTCTGGTTGGAACTCGAAGATCACGGCACTTCCTGATCTTGAATGGCCTTCGTCTGGCTTGCCATATGCGGTCGCTCCACCTCCGCCTTGGCATCGCGACTTTCGGACACGATGGTTGGCAGCGACGAAACCGCAAGGGACACCGTGGCCAGCTCGAAGCACACTGCTTTCCGAACTGGCAGAGAAATTCGTCGACGACTCGATTGATGCTTCAACGCTGGAGGAGACCGACATCGGAGCACTTATCAATGCGATATTGTCGTTCGTTGAAGGCAAGCCGGTCGGATCGGCGCAAAAGAATCTGACCGAGGTGATCAACACCTTCCTGGCAAGTGAACGACGCTTCAGGTTTGCCCGCATCATGCGAAAAGTCATCGCAGTGACGGGAGCATCCGAAATTCTCGATAAACCGAGCGTCTTAGCGAAGTTCTCTCGGGCGACGGAAGATGACCAAGATGGGCCAGAAAGCCTCACCGGCAGAGTGGTTGTGCTGCTCTTTTCGGAATTGTTCGATAAACGACGACCAACTCGCTACCCTTCATCCCCTTGAGGGCTAACATCCTCGGAAATTTCCTGTCGGAGCTTCGGCCCCTTGGCGAGTCGCCGGCCAAGCGCCGTCACGAACTGGTCATAACGCTCTCCGGTCTTGGCGCGCGCGGCCTGCGCGGCTGGTTCGGGAAGCGCCGGCGTCGTGGATAGCCAGAAGCGGATGAACACCGCGAGCGTCTCAACCGAGATACCGACATCCCGCTCCAACCGCGTCATGCGACGATCGAGCTGGTCCAGACGTTTAGTGACGACGGCCTCCTGCCGTTCCGCTGAATCTGGTGACAGGAAGGACTCGATGGCCGCCTCGGCAATCAGGGACCGCGAATGATCGCGGCGCGCAGCATGTTCCGCCAGTCGTCCCATTACGGCAGGGTCGAGGTAGACTGAGAGGCGCTGCTTTCTCGGTGGTTTCGACATCTGCGGCTCACAGCTCCATGCCGTCGTTGGGATCGAGCGAAACCTGCCGCGCCACGCCCTGCATCATCCGCGTCATGCGCCGGTTGCGTGCGGCCGCGTCGTCGTCCTCATCATGCTCGACGTCGATCTCGAATTCGTTCTCGACAGGTGGCTTCTTCTCCGCCGGCTGCACCCGGTTTAGCTCGGGCTGATGCCGACGCTCCGACTCGGTCGGGTCTTCGTCGGATGCGTCGCCCGCAGAGTGGGAATCGAGCAGGTCCGGGCGCGTCGGACGCGGCAATGTCGTCCAATCGTCGGGCCGTCCTTTGGTCGGCACGACAAGCGACGGCGGAGACAGCAGGCGCTCCTTGAAGCGAGCATCCTCGTAGTAGCGCGCCTTTTTCGCACGGATCGGCGGGGTGCCGGCGACCATGACGATCTCGTCGACCGGTGGGAGCTGCATGATCTCGCCCGGCGTGAGCAGCGGCCGCGCGGTTTCCGAACGCGACACCATCAGATGTCCAAGCCAAGGCGACAGCCGGTGGCCGGCATAGTTCTTCATGGCCTTCATCTCGGTGGCGGTGCCGAGCGCGTCCGACACCCTCTTCGCCGTGCGCTCGTCGTTGGTGGCGAAGCTGACGCGCACATGACAATTGTCGAGGATCGAGTTGTTCGCGCCGTAGGCCTTTTCAATCTGGTTGAGCGACTGGGCGATGAGAAAGCTTTTCAGCCCATAGCCGGCCATGAACGCCAGCGCCGACTCGAAGAAGTCGAGGCGGCCAAGCGCCGGAAACTCATCAAGCATCAACAGAAGCCGGTGACGCCCGGCCTTCGCCTGCAGGTCCTCGGTCAAGCGACGGCCGACCTGATTGAGGATCAGGCGGATCAGCGGCTTGGTGCGGTTGATGTCGGAGGGCGGCACGACGAGGTATAGCGTCGTCGGCCGCCTATCGCCCACGATGTCGGTGATCCGCCAATCGCAACGCCGCGTCACCTCGGCGACGACGGGATCGCGATAGAGGCCAAGGAACGACATGGCGGTGGAGAGCACGCCCGAGCGCTCGTTGTCGGATTTGTTGAGCAGCTCGCGGGCGGCGCTGGCGATGACAGGGTGCGGGCCGGCCTCGCCGAGATGCGCGGTCTTCATCATCGCTGCCAGCGTCGACTCGATCGGGCGCTTCGGATCGGAGAGGAACGCCGCGACACCGGCGAGCGTCTTGTCATCCTCGGCATAGAGGACATGGAGGATCGCGCCGACGAGCAGCGCATGGCTGGTTTTTTCCCAGTGGTTCCGCTTCTCAAGCGAACCTTCGGGATCGACCAGGATGTCGGCGATGTTCTGGACGTCGCGGACCTCCCACTCGCCACGGCGCACCTCGAGCAGCGGATTGTACGCTGCGGATTTGGTGTTGGTCGGATCGAAAAGCAGGACGCGGCCGTGTTTGGCGCGGAAGCCGGCGGTGAGCTGCCAGTTCTCGCCCTTGATGTCGTGGACGATTGCCGAGCCCGGCCAGGTCAGGAGCGAGGGCACGACCAGGCCGACACCCTTACCGGATCGGGTCGGCGCGAAGCACAGGACATGCTCCGGCCCGTCATGGCGCAGATAGGCGTGATCGTAGCGCCCCAGCACAACGCCATCAGGTCCGAGAAGGCCGGCCGCCTCCACCTCCTTCTTCTCGGCCCAGCGCGCCGAGCCATAAGTCTCGACCTTCTTGGCCTCGCGTGCGCGCCAAACCGACATGCCGATGGCGACGGCAATCGAAATAAAGCCGCCGGATGCGGCGATGAAGGCGCCCTCGACGAAGATCGACGGCGCATAGGCGTCGTAGAAATACCACCACCAGTAAAAGGCGGTCGGATAGTAGAAGGGCCAGCTCAGCACCGAGAACCAGGCCGGGCCGAGCTGCGCCTGAAACCCGAGCTTCCAGGCGACATATTCGGTGGCGCCCCAGGTGGTGGCGAGCACGATTAGGAAGACCGTGAGGATCTGGCCCCAGAGGATTTTCGTTGCGGACATAACGGCGATCCTTTTGCAGAGAAGTTAGAGGCCGAGCCCCCGCTTGCGGCCGAAGCTCCAGTCGATCCCGCCGTCGTCGCGGGCGACGCCGGAGACGTGCTTGCCGAGCTGCTTTTCGAGGGAGGGCGACCAGGGCACGAGCTGGAAGCCAAGGCCGTCGTCCAACATGGCGAAGCGGCCGGAGGCGAGCGCGATACGCTGCCTATAGGTGCCGGCGACATTCTCGCCGCCGCCCGCCCGATTGAATGGCTGGCCGGTGTCGGCGGCGAGTTTTTCGCCGACGGCGTCCAACTCGCGACGACGCAACGTGTCGATCAGCCCGCGATTGAAGGTGACGCGCTGGCCCTGCCGCTCGCCGAGGCCCTGCGCGACCAGATGATCCGCGCGCCGATCCAGCGCCTGTCGAACCTCGGCGCCGAAGCCGCCCTCGGACAGGGCGGCCGGTTCACGGGCGATGTTCTGCCGGTCGAGCCAGGTTGCGCCGGTCGCCGTGACCTGACGATCGATGTCGATATCGGAGCGGACGGCGATGGCGACGCGACGCTGCCCCTGCGCGTCGTCGAACTTGCGCAGCTCGACGATCGAGCCTGGCGCGCTGTCGCCAGCGGCATCGAGGTCGGACAGCTTGATGTGATGAGTGCGGCCGTCGACACCATCGACCACGGCGTAGGCCGTGCCCTTGAGCTCGTCATCAAGACCGCGATCGACCAGCCGGCCGATGACGGGCGCATCAAGGCTCTCGGCGGCGAGCACATAGCCCGCCGAGCCCCGCTCGATGCCGCGATCCTTCAAAGCCCGGTGCACGCGCTTGATGATGTCGCCGCGCTCTCCGAGTTCACGCAGGGTCGCCTCGGCCTTCGGGTCGATGGCCCATTGACCTGGGCCAAGCTGTTCGGCGAGGCCGAGTGTTTCCAGCTTACGGAGCCTTCCGACCTTCAGCGCGTGAAAATCGTCGGGCCGGGCGGTCGGATCGATCGCCGTGTCGACGACGCCCGTGGCATGGCCATCGCGAATTAGCTGACGGTCAAGCTGCGTGAAGCGCTCGGCACCGACTTGGCGTTCCAGGCGGTGCTGGATGTCGAGATCGGTGCGCGGTCCCAACTCTTGCGTGATGAGGTCGCGCGCCCGATCGCGCATCCCTTCCTTGATGTAGTCGCGCGAGATGACGAGATCCTGCCCGTCGTCACGAACCCCGCGGACGATCAGATGGACATGGGGATGCTCGGTGTTCCAGTGGTCGACCGCGACCCAATCGAGGCGGGTGTCGAGATCCTTTTCCATCTGCGTGACGAGATCACGGGCGAAGGACCGGAGATCGACCATGTCGACGGCATCGTCGGGCGAGACGATGAATCGGAAATGGTGGCGGTCGTCCTGACACCGCTCCGCGAAGGCCTTCGGATCGGCGTCGTCACCGCCCGGTCCGAAGAGACGGGCTTTCTCTCCATCACGGGTCACGCCCTCGCGGCGCAGATAGTTGAGGTGGGTGGCAAGAGGCGCGGCGCAAGCCGAGTGACGCACGACGCGCGCCTTGATGACGGCGCCACGCGAGCGGGCCGTGAGCAGCCGGTTCGCCTGGATGCTTGCACGTTGTCCGCGGCCGAAGCGCGAGCGGTTTCCCGATGTGATCCGGCCAGAGCGCGAGACACCGGCTCCGGCCTTTTTCGCCGCGGCGAGAACCTGCGCGATGAAGGGACGGGCCTGCTGCGCACGAGATGAACGGATGCGGCCAGGTCGGATGCGGAAATTGCTGTCGCCGGTCATGGCCGATGCCCCGCACATCGCGCGAAGCGCAGGAAATCGCAGGAAAATCGGCGTAGCCGCGAGGTGCGGAGAAATCCCGCACCTCGCGAAATCGCCTCATAACCTATTGAAAAACCACAACCGACCGACGCCGCACCTCGCGGCCTTTTATCCTGCCATCGTCCGGTTGTGGTGCCTGTCTCCCACCTCCGCGCCACCTTGTATGCGCTTGGGTGCGAAATGCTGCGATTGCCGACGTCTGCAATCATCGCGGCTCCTCCGAAGAGGCCCGCGCGACGAACAGCCCGTTCGACTGCGGCACGATGGCCGAAACATCGCGCGCCGTGGTCGCAGCCGCATTGTCATCGGCAGGACGCGCGGCCGACACGGAAGCGGTGGCTGAAACGCGATTGGACTGCGCGATGAACAGCGGCGCGCGTGTCCACGCCGATCGGTCGATCGCGGCCATCGCCGTCGGATTCGTGGCGCCCGAACCGTCGATGATCGGCGCGAGCAAGGCGACGTAGGCGCGGGTTTCCGCCGGCAGCGGCCGGCCGGCGAGCGACGCTTCATAGCGCCCCGGTCCCGCATTGTAGGCCGCAAGAAATCCCGGCGAGCCGTAGCGATCGTGCAACTCGCGAAGGTAGGCCGCGCCCGCGAGTATGTTGTCGCGCGGGTCATAGGGATCGCGTCCGAGGCCGTGCCGCGCGCGCAACTCGGCCCAGGTCGCGGGCATGATCTGCATCAGGCCCATCGCACCGGCGGAGGAAACCGCGCGCGGTTCTCCGGCGCTTTCGGCGCGCATCACCGCCCTGATCCATGCAATCGGAACGCCAAAGCGCCGCGAGGCCTCGGCGATGTAATCGGCGTAGGCATCGCGCGGTGACGGTCGAACGACGGGCGTGTCCTGCGCCATCGCGACCGCCGGCATGACGCTCGCGAGCGTAAGGCCGGAAAGGAGAAGGAGAGCCATGCGCCGGGCAGCGCAGCGCGGCCCGGACGCAAGCGAACGGCTCGTCGGCTGACGAGAGCCACGCATCGTTCAATCCTTCTCAGAGCGATCGCGCGGACGCGACCAGTGCAGCGACCAGGCCTTTCCGGCATCGTCGTCACGGAACAGGTTGGCGCGGATCGGATGCGGGAATGCCGGATCGTCGATCAGCAGCGCGACGTATTCGCCAGCCTTCTCGCCGGTGCGTTTCCAGGCCGCGCCGATCTCCGGGCCTGGTTCGTTGCTCATGCCGTCGAAGAGGTGAACGCGATAATCTGGCACGTTCTCCGCGTCGGACGGCTCCGCTGCGACGATGATGATGTCCTGATTCAGCGAGAGCGTTGCGAGGTGCCCGATGAAACCGGCCTCATCGCGCGTAAATTCGCCAATCTGGGGCATGACAGTCTCCTTGGCGGTGAGGTTTAAGAAGCCGTCGGCGAGCACCGCTCCCGCCGATGGCGAAGCGGTCAGCGTGTCGGCGCACGCCATTCGAAGCGGCCGTTTCCGTCTTCGTCGGTCCACAGCGGGACGGCGCGGCCGATGATCTGGTCGGTCGCGATCAAACCGAAGTAGCGGCCGTCGAGGCTGTCGCGGACCTGCCAGTTCATGAGGAAGACTTCGCCAGTCTGGACGCGGCGACAGCCTTGCCAGCCGGGGAGATCGCGGCCGGCGCGATCACGCTCAAGCGCCGTTCCGACCTCGACGCCATCAACGGTGATGGTGAGGTTCGAGCGGCAGACAGTCTGCCCGGAGACGGCGAGGATGCGCTTCATCAGCGGCACGCCCTTGGGCAGATAGCCGCGCTCGGCGAGGAACGTGGCGAGCGGCTCCGGCGCATCGATCGCGACGAGATCGGTGACGTCGAATGGCCCGTGGAAGTCGATCGAATAGAAGCCGATCGGCGCGCTCGCCGATGCGTTCCACACCAGCTTGATCGGGATCGGCGTGAGGCCGGGATAGCCGACGCCGAGTGCGGCGAGCGCTGTCGCGAGCAACAGTCCGGCGCGGCTCACGGCTCGGCCCTACGGCGCAACAGGAACGCGCGATGATGTTCGAGCGTGTAGGCGCGCGGCTCATGGCCGGCAGCGAGCCGGTTGTGAACATGCCGCCAGTGATCGGACGAGACCGCTTCCGGATCGATGCCGATGCGCTCGATGGCGTCGATCGCCTGCAGCACGCGCTCGACCTTGGGCCAGCTCTCGATCTTGAGCAGGATGTCGCCGCCTGGCCGCACGAAGGGCAGCGTCTGGTGGGCCTCGCCGCGCGACACGGCGCGCACGATGTCGACGCGAGAAATGATCGTGCCGAAGTCGTTCGACGCCCAGCGCACGAAGGCGAAGATTGTGCCGGGGCGGAAGGAGAGGACTCGCCGTCGACGATCGAGGATCTGTTCGTGGGCGTGCGTCCCGAAGCGAATCCAGTTCTCGATCTTCTTCGCGACCCAGGTCAGCTCGACATGGGTAAGCGTGTCGTGGGGGAGCGCGGCCGGCGACGAGCCGCCGCGCATGCGGGAGGCCGCGATGCCGGTCATGGTGTGTCTCCTGATGTTGAAGGGAACTCGCGCGCGAGCAGCTCGCGCAGCATGTCGGCGACGGTGACGCCGCGCTTGAAGGCGATGATCTTGATACGACCACGCAGCTCCGGCGTGATGTCGATGGTCAGGCGGGCGGTGAAGCGCGCGGCATCGGCGGCTTTGATCCAAGCATCGGCATTGGTCGGGCGCGCTGCGAAGCCGCGCCGCTCGGATCGCTCGCTCATGGTGCGATCCTTTCGATCTCAGTGACGAGCGCCGCGACCTCGCGCGCGGCGGGGCCGCTATGGTCGATCTCGAATGCGAGGCGACCAGATTGCGCCGCGTCGGCGTAGATGACGCGCTGGCCGATCGTGTTGCGCAGCACGGGCGGATCGTGATCGGCTAAAGTTTCGGCGGTCTCGCGGGCGATGACGGTGCGCGCGCCGCAGCGATTGAGGACGAAGCGCGCGCGAAGGTCCGGCCTGTAGATGCGCGCCTCCGATAGGAGCGCCAGCATCTCGGCCGAGGCCCAGCCGTCGAGCGGTGATGGTTGTACCGGGATCAACACAAGGTCGGCGGCGAGCAGCGCGGAGCGCATCAGCCCGGCGACGCGCGGCGGTCCGTCGATGACGACGTGATCGACGTCGCGCGCCAGCTCCGGCGCCTCGCGATGCAGCGTGTCGCGCGCCAGGCCGACGACGCCGAACAGGCGAGGAAGGCCACTGCGGCTGCGCTGTTGCGACCAGTCGAGCGCGGAGCCCTGTGGGTCGGCGTCGAGCAGCGTGATGCGCTTACCGCGTCCGGCCCATTCGCCGGCGAGGTGCAGCGCCAGCGTCGTCTTGCCGACGCCGCCCTTCTGATTGAGGAGCGCAATGATCATCGCGCACCTCCCGGCTGAGGTCGAAGCGGAAGCTCGGGCGCGGAGGAATCTCGTGCCGACTCAGGGGCAGGTCCGCCGCTCTTTCTGGCGACCGTGCTGAGGCTTCGGGCGGTGTCGCGGATGAGCTTTTGCACATCGCGCGCGCGCTCTGCAAAGTTAGATTCTTGGTTAGACTCTAAGTTAAGGGCGCGATTTCGGCTTTGATTTCCGTGCGTTAAGCCCTGTTTCGGTTCCTGATAGCACGAGCCTCGGGTTCCCGATGGCACGATAGTTCGGGTTCCTGATAGCACGAGGCGATCCACAGCCTGTCCACAGGCCGGAGACGGCTCGAAAGCCAGTAGGACGCGGCCACCGATCTCCGTTTCGAGGAACAGGGTGTAGCCGGGCAACGGCTGTCGTTGGATGATGTCACGAAGCTCGAACGCGAAGCGTTTGAACGGCGACAAGCTGCCGGACTTCTGGTGCAGATGACGGAAGTCGAACCGCCAGCCGTCGCGCTGGCGACCGCCATGTTTGCGAACCAGCCGATAGAGCCAGCGGTCGAGCCCGCCAGTGAGATCGAAATAGGCGCGGTCGATCGTCAGCACGAGCGCGTCGTCGAGGACCGCGCGATAGAACCAGTCCGGCACGATCAGTTCGATCCCGGCCGGCTTACCGTTGCGATCCGTCCGCTCCTGCCATTCGTTGATCCAGGAGAAGCGATGGCGCCGGCCTTCGGCGGGCTGACGGATCGAAGTGGAGACGGTGGTGGATTGCAGACGGTCGAGCGCGGCCTTCAGGCGCTGATAGTCGCGCAGGCCGGTGCCGCGCCCGACGAACATGAGGATTTCGTAGGGCGTGGCCGCCATCAGCCGGGAGGTGCGAAGGCCGGCATCACGGGCCTCGACGATCTGGCTGGCGGCCCAGATGAGGATGTCGGCGTCCCAAATGGTCGCCATGCCGTGGTCGGGCACGGCCTCGACCCGGATCGAAACATTCCCCGCGGCGAAGTCGATTGGGGCGACGCGGTGGGACTTGGAGAGGGAGAAAAACGGGTAAGCCATGAGATCCTGCGCGTCTCGTGGCGCGAAGTCGCCGGGGAGCGCTCGAAACAGGTCGAGCTGTCCGCGCTCCGAAAGTTGCCGGGGTCGCGCCGCCATTCTGGAATCCGGTCAGCGTGCGTAGCGGCCGGCATGGGCCGGCGGCGCAGACGTCTGGCGCTTGGCCGGGAGGACGCTGCCGCGCGGATCGGAGGTGGAGGTAACGGCGCCGCGCTCGGCCCAAGCCTGAAGGTCGTCGACCGCATAGACGACACGGCCGCCGAGCTTTCGATAGGCCGGGCCGGTGCCGTAGGTGCGGTGCTTTTCGAGGGTTCGGGCGGAGAGGCTGAGAAATTCAGCCGCTTCCTTGGTGCGCAGAAAGCGCGGCGGCAAAACGGCGAGTTCGGGTCGCATGGATCGGGCCTCCGTGGGTTTTCGGCGACCGCTGGGGTTCAGCGGCGGATGGCGACCACGGTGGCGTAGGGACGGCTTCGCGAAGGATGGGGAAGAAAGGGGGGTGCTAAAATCCCACCCCACTATGCGGCTGGGCGCGACTAGGATCGCCGACGATGACGCAGAAGCTGGAGATACCCGCCACCAATCATGGTGATCGCGCTCTCGACCAGGCCGATAACTGTGTCGCGCAGAGGGGACGTCTTCCACGGGTCCGTAGCGACGCGCGCACTGCCGAATATGGCGTCGGCGATTTCACGATAGCTGGCGCCGTGCTCGCGGCCGTCCGCAGCCTGCAACATGAGCCGAATGCGTCGCCGCTGCTGTTTTGTGACGCGCGTGTCCTTGACGGCGGGCCGACCGTGCCAGGATCGCCAGAAGCGTGTGGCCGCCTCGATGTGTCCCAGCGCATCGTCACCCATCGGGATGAGTGCGGCGAGCGGGGATTGAGGCGTGCTGCCCGGAAGAAAGAGGAGTTCAACCCCGCTGGGGCGGTGGAGTGCGTAGACGCCTTCCGGGCTATGGCGTTGATCTCCAAGGCCGGCGGGCGGCGGATGCGTCAGCGGCGCGTACAAAATGTTCGGATGCGTGAGCGCGAGAACCGCGGAACTGGCACTCGTCGACCAGAGGACGTCTTGGGATAGGGCTGATAGGCTCGGTCTCGCGGCGAAATCGTAACCCCCAACGCCGCTCTGCATCGAGCGACAAAGGAGCGGTTTCAAGTCTTTCGATAACCAGGTTAGCGTAGTGCTGCTGATACGGGACGCATCTGCGCAAACACTCCCATGCAAGACCTTCGGTCTCCAATGCATCGAAATAGTCGTAACTCTTGCGATCACGCCATTGCGAAGTATCTGGCTTCATTCATCAGCTCCTCGCCGATAAAGCGAACTACGAGCGATCAACGATTCCGAGTTGCAATCTTTGGTGGAAGTCGTGGGGCGTGCATCGCGCGATGCACGCGATGCATCGCGACGGGAAAGGAGCGCTGATGGGCGTTAGTTTTTCGGTCCGCGTAGCAGGTGTCGAAATCCCGTGTGGGTCATCCATTGAGCCCGCGCGAGGTGACTATCGTGGACGTGCCTCGCCCGCTCCGGCTCGCGCACGGGGTCGATGTTGAAAAGCACTTGGACGGCTTCACGCCAATCCGCCCCATCCGCTGCCGCATCGAGCAGCCGCGCGTAAAGCTTCACATGCGCGCGATCATAAGCGGTCAACTCCGCACCGGACGGCGCGGCATCTTCGAATGGGTCAATCATCGCGAATCCCTGGCTCCCCAGCACAGGAGGACCTCGGCCACGTATTCTAGCGAAGGATTTTGCGAGATGGATGACGCCCGCGAAGCATCAGTCGATGCGGCTGGGGCATCGCGCGCGCGAATTCGGTCAGCGTTGTTTATCCTCACGGCCATTGACGAGCAGCACACCTTGTCCCCGATCGGTGGACAGGAGGACTACGCCGGCAGCTTCCAACGCCCGTCGAACTTGATCTCGCGTGGTTTCATACACCTCCAATCCGCTTTCGGATTCGAGGCGCTTCAGCGCGGTCAAAGATACTCGGGCGCGGTCAGCGAGCGTCTCCTGTGTCCAGCCAAGCAGCGCGCGTGCGGCCCGTGATTGTCGGGCGGTGATCATGCATGATCACCTCCCACTTCCACGACTACGCACGCCAGAACTACGACTATTATAGTCGTTCTGTGTTCTCGCTGCGAGCCAAAATGACCTTGGCGAGCGGCGGATTCTGAAAAACCCCCAACGGACCGATTCTGTCGTCGGCGGAACCTATTATTCGACGATTTGGCTCAAGGGGGGATCGGGCGCGGCCGTGATCGCAGCCTACGCTCCCGGCGGCAGCAACTCGCTCGCTACGATGCCCATCAATTCTGGGCATTTGAGGCGCGACGCCGTGGCGCCAGCTCAACGGCCGCGCCGTCCGGGTCCGTGAGATAGAGCGGCTTTGCTCCCGGCGGCGGTGCCAGCGGCTGGTCGACGACGAAGCACAGCATCCGCGGGTCGAGCGACCTCCGAGGATTTGATGAAGGCGCATGGACGAGCATCACACCGACATCGGATCGGCCCATCTTGAGCTTGGTAGCGCCGAGATGGGCATCGAACTGTCGTTCACCAGCCCTGCATTCGCTCGATACCAGCGCGCCGATTCTTCAAGATCAGAAACAAAGTGATGCACGCTAATCGTCGTCGGCGCCGCCAGTGTGCACAGGGAGCGATGTCGGCTGCGGCTGCCGTCGCAGCTAACACCGCCATAGTCATGGCCGACATCATTGTCGCCCAGGCGGGAATTCGACTTTGCGGGTGCGAATTCGAGCAGGACTGGACGAGTAGCGGCATCGCGCGGTGTTCCAATGTAGGAGAAAATAACTGGTGCGCGAGGCTGATCAGCCACTGGAGACGATGCACTCCGATTCTTCTCTTCAAACCCGCAATTCTGGATTTTCAGCGTTCGTTGCGGTTCGCACGCTACTCTGCCGCACGCAGGGCAAAGGCCCCGGCCGGTCCGGCCGGGGCCTTGATTGGGGCTCAGTCGCCCCGCCGACCGTTCGGGCGAGACCAGATGAGGGAGAAGGTGTCGCCTTCCTCGTCATCGAAGAGGTTCGCGTAGATCGGCGCGTTGAAGCTCGGATCGTCGAGCTTGAGGCCCAGATAGGCGCGGCCCTCGTTGGAGCGCTTGGACCAGGCGGCGCCGATCTCGGCGCGGCCGACCAGAACCCGGTGGCTGGGGGCATTTTCGCCGGTGGCGCGGGTGTCGGGGACGATGCGCACGCCCTTGGCCTGGACGCTGAGGGTGACGATTTCGCCGGTGAACTCGTTCGAGCCGGTCTTCTTGAAGGTGCCGATGGTCGCCATGGTATTTCTCCGTTTTCCGTTCCCGAGACCGCACCATGCGGCCTCGATGGCGATCGGTGGGCCGGAGGCGACCGACGACGCATCGCTTGCGACCGTAGCAGCGCGGAGGACGGTGCAGGATCGAGTTTCTTGTCTCGCGAGGAATGACGGCCTTGGCCGGCAGGGGAAGAAAGTCGAGACGCGCCGTTGCGGCATAGGCGGTCGAGGCGTTAGCCGTCCTTCGGCCAGATCAGCCCATTGGAGAGGCCGTTTGGAGCGCTCGCTGAACGGATGGCAGACGGAGAAGGTGGCGACCATTCTCGCCTGAAACCAGCCGCAACGATGTTCCAGCCGATCATCACTTTTGTCCTGGCGCAGGCGCCCGACTTCGTCCGTTACGCCTCCAAGGAGAACGCCAGCCCCCGACATTGTCTGCCCGCGCCGTGCCTAACGGCTTGCCGCTGCCACCAAGTGCCTGGGGTGGCCGCTGGATGGGCCTCGACCGCGAAACAGTGCATCATCGTACCGGGGGTCCGGGCCACCTATGACGGGACGATGCCGCTATCCCTGTCTGATCCGGCTACGTTGAGGGGCGCGATCTCAAGCCTGAACAAGATCCCGGCCGGATTGGCCGTCGCCTGCCATTCCAGCGATCCGAAGGAAGGCCGCGATGCCGACGGCAACCGCGCCGATGATGGAAAATGCAATTTGCCATCCCTCTGAAGGCATGAGGTGCTTCGCGATGCCGTGGGTGGCATGATAGCTCGCGACAACGGCCGGCGCGACGAAGACGAGCGCGATCGCCAGCTTAGCCCAGAGCGGGCGCACGGTTCCGAGCAAGAGCTGACCTGCTCCGAAGGTGAATCCAGCGGCCAGCGCTCCGAGAAGAATGGCACCAAGCCACCCCGCGCCGGAATTCATGGCCCACATGCCTGCGTTCACGCCGACAAAGAATGGAAGCGCGAAAACGGCGAGCGTGAAAAGCAACCAGCAAAGGAAGCCGATTGCGACCATGCAGACGAGAATGCCGAGAATGATCATGGTGGTGTCTCCGATAGGAAAGCTCAAGCGGCTGCGCCTTCCACCACCACCGCGGCACAACGCCGACCATAGCAAAAGATGTGCGCCGGCGGGAGCGAAAACCGCTCGGGTTTTCGCCGCGGCGGACATGACCTTCGCCTCGTCATGAGGCGAAGGGGTCGATTTCGCCGACGATCGCGGCGTCATCGCCATCGTATTCGGTGGCGGGCACGACCGAGAGCGTGCCGTCACCGGCGCGGAAGATCACGATGGCAACCATCAGGGTGGCGGCGAGGCTGAAGGCGAAGGCGTGTGCGTCGGGGAAGGACATCGAACCGGCTCCTGTTGGGCGGAGGACCATCCCCCGCTGACAGGCGCCCGATGTGTCCGGCCGGTGGCCGCAATCACCGCGCAGGCGAAGCCGGCGCGGCGGCACGCTATGCGTAGTCCGACCCTTTATGGGTTGATGGCGTCAGGCCATCGGCTGGACCAAGGATCAGCGCAGATAAGCGGGGGGTGTGTCGGCCGATCAAGAGTGGTAGTCGTTGACCTTCAACAGCTCAGCCGTCCGGACTTCACCCGAATGTCTCGCGTCGTCGAGGCAAGAATATTAGCGGGGGATGTCAGGTGAGCGGTTTTCATGTACCCGACGGAAACGAAGCGTTGCGGGCGGACCTGCCAGCAATTGTCGAACTGATCGAACGAACCGCGCGATGGGTTCATCCCGATACTTTCCGCGCGCTGCCGGTGTGGGCGCCGCAAACCGCGCGAGGTCGGCCGCTCTATGATGCAGCCTGGACGCGGCGTTATACGAATACCCGCAAGGCGACCGGGATCACTGCGGAAAAGTTCGAGGGCAACGTCGCAGCACTCAACGCCCTAGTGGCAACGTTAGGCGTGGCATCGCCAAAGCCGAAGAATTGGACCGTCTGCCACATCTGGGGTTACGACGATCCGTCGTTCGCCGAGCGCAGCAATGTCGTGCAAGATCCACGCTATTTTTCGTGTGTCGCGAACATGGTGTGGTTGCCGACGTCGCTGAAAGGATTCACCGACACGATTCCCGAGATTAAGGCGATGCTGCGTGTCTGTTCATTCCATCTCTACGGATGGGCGTGCGAACACGACGATGTGCGGGTTCAGGCGGAGCAAGTTCGATCGGGCTGGGTGCCGTCCGACTATCCCAAATCCTGGCCGTGTCCCGAGCGACCGGGAATCTTGCCTCCAGGCACGGCGCCATTCACGGATCGGATCAAGCGTGAGATTGCAAAGCGGAAAGCCAAATTTCGTGCTGATCTCGATAACGCCGACTATCTGCACTATCCAAAAACTGAAGTCGGCGATGTGTTGAAATTCTGGAAGATTGATCTGAGCTAAGGCGGCGCTCACGCGCCGCCGAACTTCCAGACCGGGATGCCGAGCTTCTTGGCTTTGTCGGCGAGGTTGTCATTGATGCCCGTGCCGGGGAAGTGCATCACGCCCTTCGGCACGATGTCGAGCATCTCGTCATTGCGTTTGAACGGCGCTGCGCGACCGTGCTTCGTCCAGTCGGGTGCGAAGCCGATCTGCGGGACGTTGCGGTTCTTGGCCCAGAGCGAGGCGATCTTTTCGGCGCCCTTCGGGGATTTGCCGTGGATCAGCACCATGTCGGAGTGCTTCTCGTGGACCTGATCGAGCTTGGCCCAGATCAGCCGGTGGTCGTTGAAGTCCAGTCCGCCGGTGACGACGATCTTCGGACCGGGAGGGAGAAGGACTTCCTGTTCGGCGCGTTTCTTGGCCATGAGGAAGTCGCGACTGTCGATCATCGCGGAGGTCAGATGGCGATGGTTGACCTTTGAGCCTGTGCGAGGGAGCCACGGCTTGCCGATCTGGCGTTCGTAGTGTTCGGCGGCCTGGTCGCGCATCAGCTCGAAGGCGTTCTGCCGTTCGATGAGCGTCTTGCCCTCGGCGATCTGGCGCTCGAGTTCGACCGACTTCACCTCGCTGCCGTCCTGTTGCCGCTGCGAGCGCCTCTGCGCCTGCTCGTTGTCGTCGAGTTCGCGAGCGATTCGTTCGGTGGCGCGGTGGAAGACGTTGACGGTCGACCAGAGGAGATCGTCGAGGTCGGGCTCGAGGCGGGTGTCCTCCAGGGTCGAGATCAGGGCGTCGAAGATGTCGGCGATCGCGCCCGCGACCTGATTGCCGTCTGGCAAGAGACGCTGGTCGGGCTCGTCGGCGAAGGGGCGGTAGCCGTGGAGCTGGAGTTCGGTGAGGACGTGATCGGTGGGTGATGATTCGTGGTGGGGTTCGTAGTCGTCGTGCTCGCGCATGGTTTGCTCCTTTGGCTGGACCGCGACCGTCGCGGCCTTCATGGCGACGGAGCCCACGGGCGGAGCGGACCTGCACCCGGCGCGCGCGCCGGGCCGGAGCAACGCGGAGGATGCCGGAGGCCGGCTATTTTGTTTCGCGATGGAAAGGCGGCTGATCCGGGGTCCCCACGCGACCTGTCGCGTGGGGTGGTCGGTCGCCGCCGGAAAATAGTCGGCCGCAGGCATTGCCTGTCCGTACCGCTCGTGGGCCGATCGCCCTCTCGAAGGCCGAGGCGCGGTCCTCTCCAAAGGATCGAGCATCCAGGCGAGCGTGATGGCGGCCGCACGCCGCCGCCGTTCGACCGCCGGCCTATGCCGCCATGAGTATGAAGCGGGCGACATCCTGCGGAGCGAGCTGCACCCGGATATGCGCCATCAGCGCGTCACGCCCAAATGCACGGAGATCCTCGTTGAAGTCCCCGAGCACGGGGGACAGGGCAATCGCCTCGATTCCGACCGCGTTCGCCCGTTCGATCAGCGTGTTCCGCGCGCCGTCCCCGGCGCGGTCATTGTCACGGACGACATAGAGCCGCCGTAGTGCATCGTGGAACTGGATGGCGGCGAGGTGAGCCGCCGAGAGTGCGGCCGCCGCCGACATGCCGGGCATGGCCTCGCGGGCGGAGAGCACGCTTTCGATGCCTTCGCCCGCCGCCAATACCTCGCCGGAGAGCCCGAAGCGGACCGCGTGCCCGAGAAGGTCGCCCATCGCTTTTCGCTGGATGTCGATCGGCGCCTTGCCGGAGCCGTCCGGGGCGAGCCAGGTCCGATGCGCGCCGGTGATCCTGTCGGAGAGATCGGTGACGACGCCGATCATTGCCGGCCATGTCTCGGTCGGGCTGTGCTCGTCGGGCCGATAATAGCAGCGGGGGTGGAAACGCAGGTTTCCGCATCCGTGCAAAGCCGTCATTCCGCGACCGCGCAAATACGCTTCTACGAGTGTCCCGCTGATCGGCTGACACATGGCAACGAGCCGGCGTGCTGCCTCGGCCGACCCGGATGGTGCTGGCGTGCGTGCGTGCTGTTTCGGCTGCGGCTCGGGATCAGGATGCGGCAGGCTGAGGAACTGACGCGCCTCTTCGGCGACGTCAGCGAAATCGATCAGCCCCAGCGATTCACGGATCACGTCGAGCAGATCACCATGTTCGCCCGTCGCGGCATCGGTCCATTTGCCGGCAGGGCCTTTGGCGCTGTCCTTCAGGCGGACGAACATTGATCGGCCGGGCGTGTTGCGCACGTCGCCAACTTGCCAATAATTGCCCTGTCGGCGGCCGGCGCCGAGGTAGTGTTTGCACACCGCCTCGGCCTGTTGGCTGAGACGAGATGCGAGATCGGAAGCGTCGCGGCGGGCCATCACGCAGCCTCCCGCTCGCCGATGCGGGCCACCGGATAGGTGTCGAGCAGCTTGCCGAGCACCGCCGGTCCCGTGCTGTCGATCGGCACGAAGAACCGTAGCGACCAGGAGATGATCTCGGTGAACAGGCCGTAGGCGCGAAGGCGGTCGCGCATGGCCTCGGTGAAGCCGGTCAGCTCGATCCGGTTCGCGCCCATGACGCGCACGCGGCGAAGCTGAAGTCCCTCGGCCAGGTCGAGGATCGTGCGCCCGTCGATCAGCGCGGCATAGGCATCGTCGGCGTCGAGACTGGCCGCGTCGGTCGATGCAGCGTTCGCCGCCCAGGCCGGCGAGACACGACGGCCGATGATGCGTTCGCCATCGTCGGTCTGGAGCCGATAGACGCGCGTCGACTCGTTCGGCAGCCGCTTCCACACCGGCAGCAGGAGACCAGCGACGATATGGATCGTGCTTTCGCTGAAGGCGGGCACGTCGCCGAGTTCGCGGGACCAGGCGGCCGCAAAGGTATTCCGGTCGGCCTCCTGCCAATGGCTTTCCGCCATCGCCCTCAACGAGGCATGGTGATGCTCCATCGGCCGGATCAACCGGACGCGGCGTTCGATCTCGCCATCGTCGAGCATGAGCGACGGCGCTGGAACCTGCACGGCGGCTCGCCCGGAGCGCTCGTTCACCAACAGCTTCGCGCCGCGATCATCGAGCCAGCCGAGGGCGTCGTCGAGCGACAGCGGTCGATTGCGCTCGCGCTGGGTGATGGTCAGCAGCCGGGTTTCCGCGCCCGAGGCCGGGTGAGTGTAGATCGTCGTGCGATCGGTGACGACGAAACTCTCCGCCGTCAGGGTTTCGAGGCCGACGTCATAGACGCCGCTGGCGATTGCGCCGGCCACCTTGGCATCAAGAAGCTGTTCGAAGGCGGTGAACAGGATGCCCTGCAGCTCGATGGTGAGCGCCAGCAGCCGATTGAGGAACGTCGCGATCGGCGGCAGCTCGTCCTTGATGCCGTTGTCGTCCATCAGCTTGAGGCCGGTGGCGGTCTCGAAGCGATGGAGCGAGCAGCCGTCGATCTTGCCACGCACGATCAGGAGATAGAGCTGTCGTAGCGCATCGCGGGCGTAGGAAGATTCCAGATTATCCTCGGGTCGGAACAGGCCCTGGCCGCCGGTCTGGCGCTGCCCGCGGGTGATTGCGCCGAGCGTATCGAGACGCCGGGCGATCGTACTGAGGAAGCGCTTCTCTGCCTTCACGTCGGTCGCGATCGGACGGAAGAGCGGCGGCTGCGCCTGGTTCGTCCGGTTGGTGCGGCCAAGCCCCTGGATCGCCGCGTCTGCCCGCCAGCCCGGCTCGAGCAGGTAATGCACGCGCAGCCGCTGGTTCTTCGCCGACAGCTCCGCATGGTAGCTGCGGCCGGTGCCGCCCGCATCGCTGAACACGAGCACGCGCTTCAAATCGTCCATGAAGGCGGCGGTCTCGGCGAGGTTGGCCGATGGCGCGCGGTTCTCGACAGCAAGGCGATCGCCTTTGCGGACGATCCGGCGCGAGCGGCCCGTCACCTCGGCCACCGTGTCGGTGCCGAAGCGCTGGACGATCTGGTCGAGAGCGCCGGGCACCGGCGGGAGCGACGCGAGGCGCTCGATCAGCTCATCGCGTCGAGCGACGGCCTCACGGCTCTCGACCGGCTGGCCATCGCGATAGACCGGGCGTGACGACAGATTGCCTTCGCCATCGGTGTAGGGTTCATAAAGCTGCACCGGGAAGGAATGGGCGAGATAGTCGAGGACGTATTCGCGCGGCGTAATGTCGACGCACACGTCGTTCCATTCCTCGGTCGGGATTTCGGCCAGGCGTCGTTCCATCAGCGCTTCGCCGGTGGACACGATCTGCACGACGGCGGCGTGTCCGGCCTCCAGATCGTGCTCAATCGAGCCGAGCAAGGTCGGCGTTTTCATCGACGTGAGGAGGTGCCCGAAGAAGCGCTGCTTCGCGGATTCGAATGCCGAGCGCGCGGCGGACTTGGCCTGGCGGTTCAACGTCCCGGTCGAACCGGTGATGTTGGCGGCCTCCATCGCAGCGTCGAGGTGATTGTGGATGATGGTGAAGGCGCCGGCATAGGCGTCGTAAATGCGGCGCTGTTCGTCGGTGAGTTGGTGTTCGACCAGCTCGTATTCCACGCCATCGTAGGAGAGCGAGCGGGCGGTATAGAGTCCGAGCGATCGCAGATCGCGGGCCAGCACCTCCATCGCCGCGACGCCGCCGTCCTCGATGGCCTCGACGAATTCCGCGCGCGTGGCGAAGGGGAAATCCTCGCCGCCCCAGAGGCCGAGGCGCTGCGCATAGGCGAGATTGTGGACGGTGGTCGCGCCGGTGGCGGAGACATAGACGACGCGGGCATTGGGAACGGCGTGCTGAAGCCGAAGGCCGGCGCGGCCTTGCTGCGAGGGGGCAACGTCGCCCCGTTCTCCCTTGCCGCCGCCGGCATTCTGCATCGCGTGGCTCTCGTCGAAAATGATCACTCCGTCAAAGTCGGAGCCCAACCATTCAACGATCTGCCGGACGCGCGAAACCTTCTCGCCACGGTCGTCGGAGCGCAGCGTGGCGTAGGTTGCAAATAGGACGCCTTCCGACAGCGCGATGGGCTTGCCCTGCGGGAACCGCGACAGCGGTGTGACCAGCAGGCGCTCCATGCCGAGCGCGGACCAGTCGCGCTGCGCGTCCTCGATCAGCTTGTCGGACTTGCTGATCCAGACCGCCTTGCGGCGCCCCTGGAGCCAGTTGTCGAGGATGATACCGGCCGATTGGCGGCCTTTCCCGGCGCCGGTGCCGTCGCCGAGCATGAAGCCGCGACGGAAGCGAACGGTGCCGGCCGCGTAGGCGGGCGCAGCTTTTACGAGGTCGAACGTCTCGTCGACCGTCCACGCGCCGGCGAGATAATCGCTGTGCGCCTCACCGGCATAGATCACCGTTTCGAGCTGGGCGTCCGACAGCAGGCTACGGATGTTCGTCGGCAAGGTCGGCCGGTAGCTCGGCTTCGGCGGCGCGACGCTCGCCATGGCGGCGGATTGCACGAGCTTGGTCGGGTGCGCCTGCGCGCCGGGAATGCGGATCGACTGCAATCCATATTCCTCATAGATCGCCTCGGTCAGGTGCGCGCCCTCGGCCGGCGACCAGTCCACGGTCTCATAGGCGAGTAGGATGCCTTCCGGATCGTTGTCGAGCGGGGCCGCCGGACGAGCGGACGCCGCGCGGGCGAGATAGCCGCGCACGGATTTCGGGGGCGTGACCGCGACGGGCGTGGAGATCGCCGGCAGGGTGACGGGCGCACGGGCAGGCATGTCGCGCTCGATCCATCCGAGCAGCGTGACCACATCGGGCGCCGTGCCGGGCGACGTTGGAAAGGCTATGGGGTCGTCGGCCGGCAGCTTGTCGATGACGGTCAGCCTGGTGGGGAACGTCGTGCCATGCTTGGCATAGACAGAGCCAGCGATCGCGGCCGAGAAGACGACGGTGCCGCGTTCCTGCAGGCGCACGAACGCATCGCGCCAGTCGGGCATATCGGGACCGACATTGGCGCCGGTGATTGCGACGAGGCGGCCACCGGGCGCGAGCCGGTTCAACGCCGATGCGATGTGGCGAAACCCGGCATCGGCAACCCGGCCGGAGACGTTGGCCATGGCCGAGAACGGCGGGTTCATCAGCACGACGGAGGGAACGGCCGCCCGATCGAGATGGTCGTCGATCTGCGCGGCGTCGAAGCGTGTGACCGAAATGGCCGGGAACAGGGAGGCGAGGAGATCGGCGCGACGATCAGCCAGCTCGTTGAGGATCAGCGAACCGCCGGCCGTCGATGCGAGAACAGCGAGCAGGCCGGTGCCGGCTGAGGGTTCCAGGACAATATCGGTTGGTGCGATACTCGCGGCCGTCGTCACCGCGAGGCCAAGAGGGATCGGTGCCGAGAATTGCTGAAGAGCCTGGCTCTCCTCCGAGCGGCAGGTATGGGTCGGCAGGAGCGCGGCGATCTTTGATAAGGTGGAAAGCCGTTCAACCGGAGACGCGGATTTACGGAAAAGCGCGCGTCCGTATTTCCGTAGAAACAGGACGGTTGCCACCTCGCAGGCTTCGTAGGAAGCCTTCCAGTCCCATGCACCGCCCGAATCGGAAACGAGGAATGCGGTTTCCATGG
Organism: Brevundimonas sp.; assembly: GCF_013912065.1. Lineage (GTDB taxonomy): Bacteria > Pseudomonadota > Alphaproteobacteria > Caulobacterales > Caulobacteraceae > Brevundimonas. The sequence goes on along the minus strand of NZ_JACESA010000002.1, from coordinate 125,329 downwards.
CGCCGCGCAGCATCGGGGTTTCGATGCGTTCGCCGCGTTCGAGATGCGCGAGCAGGCCCTGGGCGGCCGACAGGATAGAGGGGGCATAGGCGACGGGCGCGGCCGGAGCGGCCTCGGGCGACAAAACAGTCATCGGGAGATCCTCGGGAGAGCTGGAACGGACGAGCCCGGCCGGCGCTCTCTCTTGAACCGCCCAGACTCATCCCGTCCCGGCGGACCTCTCCCTCTCATCGGCTGGCATAAAAAAGCGCCCGGCCGTGAGGCGAGGCGCTGTGGTGATCGATGTGACGGCCAGCAGCGATGCCGGCTATGATTGCACCTCGGGACGCAGGAAACCGTTCGGGTCGTCAGGGTCCGGCGGCAGATAGGACTCGTAGGGATTGCCATCCGCGAGATGGCCGAACGGTGTGAAGACGACATCTCCGCCATCGCGCCCGACGGCGCAGATGACATAGCGCTGGGCGCCGGTCTCTGCGTCGAGACATTCCATGAGCGCGAGGTTTCCGTCCGCGGCAGCACGCAGCAGCGTTTGGAAATTGCTCCGGGCGTGGTCGGGGATGCTCATGACCGGGCTCCCTCGTCGGCGAGGGTTTCGGCGAGCCAGCCATCGGTATATGTCCAGCCGACTGTCTCGCCGGTGGCGAGGTCGAGGACATGAGCGCCCCCGCCAAAGCCATCGAGACGGGGACGCGAGCAGGTTTTTGCGTATTGGAATCCCCAGCGCCCCTTCAGGCCGAAGGCCTCAGCGCAGCGCTTCACGAACTGGATCAGCCGTTCGGGATGGCCGGTGACTTCATCGCGCATCCAGAGATTCGTGCCGCCGTGCTCGGGCTGGATGAAGAGCTGGAAGCCCTTAGAGGGCGGCTCTTCGGACGCGCCTTCTGCGGACAGCGCGTTGTAGAGGTCGAGCGCTCGCGCGGCATTTTCTGGGGTGCCCACATCGAGCAGGCACGAGAAATGGGTGAAATAGTCGGCCATGACAGGCTCCTGAAACAAAAAATGCCCCAGCGTGAGGCCGGGCGGAGGGGTGGATGGAAGATGATGCGAGGCGGCGGAACCGCCCCGCATCGGCGCGTTATTCGGCGGCGATCAGTGCGACGTGCTCTTCGTCTTCGGGCTCGGACAGCTCGTCATCCTCGCCGTCGTCGGCCAGGAACGCCGGGAGGTCGGCGTCGGCGTCGTCTTGCGAGACAGGCTGCGCATCTTCGCCGGCCGCGCCGTTGGACATGCGCAACGGCTCCGGCAACCAGCCGGTATCGGCCAGCAGGCGCTCGGCCTCCTTGGCCATGTCGCCCTTCTTCAGGTGGCCGATAAGCTGCGCGGCCCGCTCACCGGCGCCCTCGCGCACGGCTTCGAGAATGCGGCCCTTCGTCACCCGTCCGAGGTAGTTGCCGACAGTCGGCTTCCAGCCTGCAGCGACCATGTCGAGCCCGGTGGCAACGGCCAGTCGGTCGGCCTGCGCCAAACGCACATCCAGGCCGTGGCGGCTGATGCCGGATGCGGCGTGCGGATTCGGGCGCTCGAAGAGGGCATTGATCCCGAAGCTCACGCAATGGGCCAGCAGGTCGAGGCGGGTGCCGTCATCGAGCTGTTCCAGCCAATCCCAGAGGGCCTGGTCGTCGGCGGGAACATGATCGCCCCAGCGCTCATGCCGCTCATTCTCCGACTGAGCCGAGGGGCTGGCCTTCATCTCCTCGGACTGGCCGGAGAGATAGAGGTGCCGCACGCTTGCTTCGAGGCAGCCGGTCGGAGCCGTGTGCCGGAACGTGTCGCTGGCGAGCTTGTGCAGCAGCATGGTCAGCGCGACCCGCGGATTGGTCGCCACCGCGTCGCGCAGCGCGAGCGTGCGATGGGCCGTCAGCTCGATGATCAGGCGTTCGGGCAGCGGCTTCACGCCGTCATCCTCGTCCTCCTCCTCGGTCTGTACGGGCTGGCCGCCGGTGGTGATGACCGCGCGCTGGATGGCGGGCGTGCGGATCTCGCCGGTTTCGGGATCGACTTCCTCGTCCGTCGGCATGTCGCCAACGGTCTCCACCGGACGCTCGTCCTCGGGGCGGACATAGCCGCGATCGACGCAGAGCGAGCCGTCGGCGTCGATGCTGACGAAGACGCCGGCGATGGCGATCTCGTCCGGGTCATAGCGGACGGGACGCTGGTCGAGTGCATCCAGGGCGACCTCGATCTCGCCGAGACGCTGATCGATCTCGTCGGGCAGCTCGTCGGCGTCCTCGTATTCGGCTATCAGCCGGTCGAGTTCCTCCTGCAGAGCGTCGCGCGTGGCCTGTTCTTCCTCGGTGATGTCGAGCGGAACGCCCTTGATCGCGCGAAGACCATGGGTGACGCCGTAGGGAATGCTGACCGCGGCCTCGACCCATTTCCAGCCATGGGTCGCAATCTCGTCGGCGATCGTGGTCAGCTTTTCGGACACGAGGCGGTCGAGAAGGGCCACATCCTGAAGCCAGCCGCCGTCGTCGGACTCGAAGAGATCGCGCATGACGATGCCACCGGCGGCCTCGTAGGCGTCGACGCCGACGAATACGGCGCGCTTGTCGGAGGCGCGCACCGTCGTCTCGGTCAGCATGCGGCGGATGTGATAAGGCTCCTTCTGCCAGCTATTGCGGATCGCTTCCCAGACCTGCTCCTGCCGGGCGTGGTCGTGCGACACGGTGAAGGCCATGAGATGCTTCAGCTCCATGCCGTCCTCGGCATAAATGTCGAGCAGTGCGGGCGAGACCGATGCGAGGCGCAGCCGCTGTTTCACGATGTTGACGTCGACGAAGAAGGCGGCGGCGATGTCCTCTTCGGTCATGCCCTTTTCGCGCATCGCCTGGAAGGCGCGATATTGGTCGAGAGGATGGGCCGGCACACGCTCGTCATTCTCCGCCAGCGAGATTTCCTCCATCAGGATGCCGCTGTCGTTCGCGCCGACGACGCAGGGAACCGCCGCGGTCTTGTTCAGGCGCTTCTGCTTAACCAGCATCTCCAGCGCTCGATAACGGCGGCCGCCGGCGGGCACCTCGAACATGCCGGTTTCCTGGCCCTCACCATCGAGAACAGGGCGGACATGGAGGCTCTGGATCAGGCCGCGACGGGCGATCGACGCGGCCAGGTCCTCGATCGAGACACCGGCCTTCACCCGCCGGATGTTGGACTGGCTGAGCACCAGCTTGTTGAAGGGAATGTCGCGCGAGGACGACAGGGTGATCTTCTGAACGGCAGTTGCCATGTTCCTTACTCCGCGACGAGCGCCGAGAGCCTCTCTCTCGAACCCGAACTCGTCACGAAGCGAAGCGCCGCCCTCTCACTCTTGGAGGGCAGCGCCACGGATAAGGAGAAGCGGAAGGGCACGAACGCGCAAAGCCGGAGACACGGAAAACCGTGCTTCCGGCTCCACGGGGATCAGGCTGCGCGGTCGAGCAGCTTCTTGGCCTTGCCCTCCAGTTCGAGCCGAGCATCCTGGTTGGTCTTTTCGCGGGCGACCGCGGTGATGCCCGCCACAAAGTCGAAAATGGACTCGGGCGGCCGACCTTCCTCCGCCAGGACGGTCTCGATGATCTTGCCGGTCTCGGCCTTCGAGAAACCACGCTTGCGCAGGAATTCCGTGCGATCCTCGTCCGTCCTGGCGACGATGCGCTCCCGCGCGGCCCTTATGCCGTTGATGAAGGGCATCGGCGACGAATTGGCGAAATTCAGCAGCGCCGGGGCGGCTTCGTGGGCGAACCGGGACGCGGCGTATTTGCTGTGGCGGATAGTGATTTCTTCGAAATCTTCCACGCCCCACAAATTCCGATTCTGGCAGACCGCGCGCAGATAGAAGCTCGCCATGCCGAGCGTCTTCGCGCCGACTTCGGAGTTCCAGCAATAAAAGCCGCGGAAATAGAGATCGGGCGAGCCGTCCGGGAGCCGGCCGGCCTCGATGGGGTTGAGATCGTCGACCAAGAAGAGGAACACGTCGCGGTCGGACGCATAGAGCGTGGTCGTGTCCTTGGTGATGTCGACGCGCGGATTGTAGACGCCGGCCGACCAGTCCAGCACGCCGGGCACTTTCCAGCGCGTATCGCCCGTGCCATTGCCGGCGATCCGCTGCACCGCCTCGACCAGTTCGTGATCGTAGATGCGCCCGTAGTCCGGGCCGGTCACGGCGCGCAGATCGACACGGCCCCCCGATCGAGCATCATCGGTTTCCAGGGTCTTGATCTGCTCGGCCCGGTGCGAGGTCAGGCCGTATTGCAAGTTGATGCCCGCCAACGCGGCGGGAAGCTGGCGCAGATAGGCGGCTGGCGCGCCGACCTGGCTGGCGAGCTGGCCGAAGCTCCAATGCGTAGGCGCGACCGGCGTGTCCGATCCCGGCAGGATCAGCGACAAGCGCTCAGGATCAGCGCGGCTCGCCTCGACATGGATCAGCGCGGTCTCGACCACGCGGGTCCGGCTGCGCTCCGTCCGGGCGCGAACAGAATGGGCCAGCTCGGAGAGGGACAGGTAACGCTCGTCGGCCGGGCGAGAAAACCATTCGGACGACACGCGCCCGACACGCTCGCCGCGGCTGACATCGACCTTGTAGCCGCCACTCATGTCGCGGCGGGCATCGAGAACCTGCATGTTCATGGGATCAAACTCCATGACGGGCGCCGAGAGCCTCTCTCTCGACACTCAACCCGTCACGGATCTCCGATCCCCACTCTCACTCTAAGGGGGCGTTGCGGGGTCTCCCCGCAGAAGGGGGAGGCCGAGACTTTGGCTCGGTCGTAGGGGAAGACTTTCCCCGCCTACGCTTTCAGATGAGGAGTTCGCATGCTTCCAATCAGCGGATCGTTGACTTTCAATTGGCCGATACGGATGCTTCCGATGGTCCGAGCTTAGGAAAATCATGACACGAACGGCGCGCCAAGTACTTGCCGACTGTGAAATCGCTTTGGAAATGCTCGAAGCGGAGCAAGACTTGGTGCGGTGGCGTGTGCACTGGGCCGGGGCGCTCGCGTTGCTTCGTGCCGTCGGTCACGTGCTGCACAAGGTGGATGGCGCGGATCCCAAGGTACGTCGCCAGGTCGATGTCGCCTATGATCGATGGAAGTCGCAGAAGACGGAGAATGCGGTCTTCTGGGAATTCATAGAGCAGGAACGAAACAATATTCTGAAGGAGTATCGATTCAATCTGCATCCGCTCGATCATGTCGACGTCGCCGTGATGATGACGGCCCAGCATCCCGACACGGGCGAAATCTTGAAGATTCCGCAGATCGTTCCGATTGGAGAAAACATCTATCGGCCAATCCTCGACGGATATAGCGAAGGAGACGACGCGCGAGATGTCTATCGTGAGGCCCTGAATTGGTGGAGCACAGAACTCACCGCGATCGAATACGAACTTTCAAAATCATCTGATTCAAATACGAGAGCTTGATCGTATGAATTTCCGCTTCCACAGCCTTCTTCTCGTAAAGGAAAAACTTCTGGAGGCCGAATACTTCATGCGGCGGTTGTCGCGTAATCGCGGGCATGCGCTCGGTTTTGAACTGAATGCCTTCCTGTCCGCCGCCCGCTCGGTGACTTTCCTGATTCAGAAAGAGATGTCGAAAGTACCTAGCTTCGCTGATTGGTGGGACACCCGTCGAGCGGAGATGCGCGAGGATCGGGCTATGAGGTTTTTCCTCGACCTGCGCAACTTCTCTCAAAAGGAGGGGCGTGTCGCGATTCTCGGTCAAGGATCGACGGCTCGGCGCTGGACGCATTGGTTCGCCAGCGGCACCATCATCGTCCCGGAATGCTTACGCGAAGTAGAGGTCAGCGATGCGTGTCGGATGCACCTAGCAAAGTTGGCTGGCCTGACGCTTCAAGTCGCGGATGCTTTTCCTGCCTGGTCCTGTCCACACCGCGCGCTGACTCCCGAGGGCGTCAGAACGCTATCGCTTGATCTGGATGAGCTCGATTGTGCGCTGGGATACCCACGCGGCTTTTCGAACATCGAGGGGTACGCGCCAGAAAACAGATTGCGAAAGCTCCGGCGGCACTTCGACGGCGTTGATTTCGATGAAATTCGACGTCTCGCGAGATTGCGTCCGCGGCGCCGCTCGAATGGAGAGCCCGACGGCTTCTTCCGAGCTTTTCACGACAATCTTCGGGCAAGAATGCATCCGCCTGGCAGCGATGATGTTTGACTTCCAGCAGACGCAGTCGAAAGGCAAGAGGGCCTTCGGATACACTGATCGTGTTCACATCAGACCTGACGAATGACCTTTGTCTCGATGAGCGCACGGAGATGCGCCTGCAAGCGGGACGGGATATGGCCGCCAGTGACCAAGATTCCGGCCTCCATGTTCTTTTCGAGGGCGTGGCCGGTGAGGTTTGCGCTCGTCAGAAATGCAGTGCGGTCATCAGCTACCGCCACTTTGGCGTGAACACGACCATCGGTGAATGGAAGCGGCCGGTCCGTCCAAGCATATAGAAGAGCAGAAGGAACGCAGCTTCTCATCGTCGCCACCGGATCGACGAGCAAGCTGCCGCCGTGGGCCGATGACGCCTCGACGAGAATTCGAGTTTCGACACCACGGTCGATCGCTGCATTGATCGCCGTAATGACCGATGGCACATCATAAGCGACGAAACTGACGATGAAGAGTTCGGACTTCGCGTGCTGGATCAAATCCAGGAGCACCTGTTCGGTGCGCCGCGTGGCCACAAAAGGCGTCGTAGGTCCGGTCCAAACCAGTTCGACGTTACTATCGCGTTGTGCTTGCAAGCGGGTGTGAGTAGCGCCGACCAAGATACCCGCAACTACATCGCCTGGCAGTTCGGATTGCTCCCAAGCCGTGATGAACGAATCCAACGCGGCGCGGGCAGTCGGCGTGCCAACTATCAGATGAAGGCTCCTATCTCGTTCTTTCGGCCCAGTTCCCCGGAGACGAGCGGCGATTGCTTCGACCTTCGAAGGCGACAACAGCGTCACGAGTTCCGAAACCGCACTCAATAGCGGCCCCATCAGGAACTCCGAAAAAACGCTGCGAGGGGATTCTCTAATGTCGGAATCACCAACGCACGGTCCAAATGCCGATTTCCCCGTTCGCAAGATGTTTCCGACACGAAGGAGCAAGCGTGGCAAGCCGCTCCATGCAGCGATTGATCCTTACTGGGGTCATGTTCGGAGCATAGGGGATCGGAGGCGCAGACGTGTGCTCGATCCAGCGCTTGGCGAAGCAGGCGCCCAAGATTCTCGGGTTTGCCCAATTCGACAAGCCCACCGAGCGTTCCATCGGAATCGGCGGCGGCTGTATAGATAAGGAAGCCAGCCTGATCCTTCGCTCCGTCGACTTCCGCATATATCCGTTCCCGGATACTGGCAGCGTTGTACCCACATTCGAGGGCCAACTCTCTGATCAGCAAATGCGCTAGGGTATGGAGCATGACATAGCGCGCTCCGGGATAGCCGTCCCGCGGGTCGAGATTCCGCTTTTGACGCCATCCGCGATGACCCACACGCAAGCGCGCATCGACCTCTTTGACCGCATCCTTGTCGGCCCACGCTTTCAGAGCGTCGGCATCGAACCGGATGAAGATACCTTCACCGTGGACCTGTGTTGCCGGCACCCAATCGGGAGCCGACCTGCCCAATGGAGCGCGAGGCGCCGCGTCGTCACCTGATCCTTCGTCCGGGGATTCGACGCGGGTGAAGCCGAGCAAGGCATTTACCTCGCGCAGCCGCTCCAGGAGGAGAACGCGCGTAATCGCCGCTTCGAAACCTTTGGGAATCCCGACCTTTTTACTCATGAAATGCGGGTAGTCGGTTGGCGGATCATCGGCCGTCAGAACTTGCCATTCCGGTTCCTTGAGGTCGCTCTGGCCGATGTCCGCGCCTCCGTTCCGGTGGGCTTCGATGGCGGCCCAAATCTGCTCGCTGGTGAACTGCTCGATGCCTGGAAGCTGCGCCGCTTTCTTCAGCGTCTTAACCACGAACCCGACCTCGTCGGCCGAGGAAACGTCCTCGAAGAAGGTCCAGCCATCGCCGATGAGTTGCGCCAAAGGACTGCCCGTTTGAGGAATGGCGAGGACCGACAATGTGACCGGGAACCAGCCATTGGTCGCGCCAAGCAGAATCGCCCGCGGATCTTCGGGGCAGTCATCATCGAAACGATCGATGTGGGGATGCCTTCCGCGACATGCGGGCAGGTTATCTCTGCCGGCCTGGCCGAAGGCTTGGGCCATGTTCTTCGACGCACCGCACGCATCGCATTTGACCCAGAGATTCTCGGTTTGCAGCGATGCGCCGCTTTCGAAGAACCGCAGCGTTCCGCGGCAATCGGATGGGCCACCGTGAACGAACCAATGCCACGAGAAATCGTCTAGGTGTCCTGCACGGCAGGCCATCAGAAAACGAGCCGGCACGGCATCGGCGTCTCGGGCTTTTTGATCGTTGCTCGATCCGCGACATCCCTCATGGACGAAGCGCGTCAATTCCGGCCGGTAGCGGTTTTCTTTCAGCTTGAACAAGCCGGCGTCGAACGGTGACAGCAGGCCGCATTTCACACAGCGCAGCCATCGGGGGAATGGCTTCACCGGAACCCCGATCAGCGCCGCGGGCGAGAACGGATCGACGACATCGCGGTCGCCGAGTGGCGGCATACGCAGCGATTCCACTTGGGGGCCGAGAACGCTTCGGACGTTCGCCAGCAGCCGGGCCTCCTGAATGGGCTGGCATCGGTCCCTTTCCCAACGGTCGATCCCCATGGTGACGACCGAGAGATTGGGCAGGTCGATCAGAGCGCCGGGGCCGTAAGTCCACAAAAGTTGACTCGGACGGATTTCACCTACGGGCGTCTTGCTCATGCGTCACCCCCATCGGCTGGAGCGACACGGGCTCGCCAAGTCGGATCATTCGTCGAGCGCATGTCTTCCATCACCAGCCTCACGCCGGGTTCGACCTCTCGCATCGACATCGGAACGGTCCAATCCGTCCAGGACTTCACGCCCGGAGTTTCCAGCAGGGGATAGGCCGTCGGGCCTGCCCCATATTTCTGATAGACGAGCGTGCGGCCACCGACGCCAGCCTCTTTGGCCCAATCATCGGCGCGATGCTTCAGTTCTTGTTCGGTTAGCGCCTTCTTCGCCGAATCCTCCGTGACCTCCCACGTTCGCTCGGACACGACGCCGATCGTCGTCGTCATTTCCGGCCGGCTCGGGCTGTTCATCGCGCCGGCGCCCGTATTCGGCGCGAAGGGATCGTAGCCATTCCGCATGATCGACAGCATCGTGCCCGTGAGACCGCGATCCAACGCCCGTGGAGAGAATGGCGTCACGGATTGAGCTTCGACGTGCTGATAGAAGGTCGCGTGGTAGTGCTCGAACGTCTCGTAATGGGAGAGGTCGCGCGGGCGTGCCCAGGTGAGCACAGTGGCGACCAGACCCGGCGGTGAGCGCCCGACGCGGCTGGTCGCCTGGATATACTCCGCCGTTCCTTTCGGCTGGCCATTGACGACCATCACGCCGAGGCGGTTCACGTCCACGCCGACCGATAGCATGTTGGTGGCCAGAACGACGTCGATCGGACGTGGGTCGCCCGGAGCCCGGTTCTCGACCCATTCACCCGTCTTGGGATCGAGCGTCCCATTGAACGGTATTTCGAGCTGATCGAGATAGCGCGGGATGTCGTGGCTGGAGACGCGGGAGGTGAGTTCCCGGACGTCATCGACGCGACGTTGCGACAAGCCCGGACGATCGACCAAGCTCATATTCACACGGAAGGAGCGCGTCTGCACGTCGTCCTCGGCGAGACGCTTCATCCCGCCCAACTCGCGCAGCGAATTAAAATAGCCGACGAGCGTCATGTAGGGATCGGCAACCGGGCCGAAGCGATCGAAGAGGGCTTGTGCGGCGGTGAGGAAGGCCGTGTAGGTTCGGATCAGAACGGCGGGCCTAGAACTGCCAGGCGCGCAGATGCCCATGTAGCGGCGTCCGGGCTTCTCACCGATGGGGCGCTGAACAGAAAAGAAATTGTCCTCGACGTCGAGGCCGGTGGGCGGAAAGACCGAGATGCGCCGCATGAATACATTGCGGACCTGATCTTCGGCACGCCGAACGGTAGCAGTCGAAGCCACGACCTTCGGCCGGACCTTCGTGCCGCCGAGAAGCCAGGAACTCAGCTCGTCGACGGCGCTCTCATAGAGGCCGACCATGGTGCCGAGCGGCCCGCTGATGAGGTGAAACTCGTCCTGGATGATGAGATCGGGAGGTCGGACGGCGGCGCGCACCGGCTTCACCCTCGCGGCGGGATGAGCACCGCGCGCGCGATGCCCGGTGCCGCAGTCGTGCCCCGGCCAGAGCAAGCCGTGACGCTCGCATTCTTCATCGACCCGGCCGAAAAGGGTTCGCACCTCCGGCCGCCAGGCCATCATGGCGAACTTGTCGACTGTGGCGATCATCATCGTCGGCGGGCGATGATAGATTTCCTGATCGACCACCTTCACGGGTAAGCCGGGATGCGAGCGGCCGCTGGAACCAGCGCGCGAAAATTCGCAAGTGCCGAGTTTGTCACCGCAATGGATGAGGGTTCGGCCAGCTATACGGTCGACCTCGATGTCGCGGCCCGCCGAGATTTCGGAGCCGCACCAGGGGCAGCTCGTCAATTGGGCCGGTGAAGCGATGCCGGACCTGTTTCGGTCGCCATTCCGCAATGCCTCGATCGCTTGGTGGGCATCTTCGGTTCGGCCCGGAGTCACTCGATTGCCGACCCACAGCCCCAGTGAGAAGGGCTCCTTGCCCCAGAGCTTCTCGTCCACGTGACGGATTACTTCCATCGCACACAGGAGGGCTGCAGCGCGCTGGAACTGTTGCAGAGTCAGCAGGCGCAGCGTGTATCGCATGATCACGGCCAGGCCGCGAGAAGCATCGAGGCCGCCGAGATCGTCCTTCAATCGGCGCATCGCCATGGCGAAGGCCGCCACACCCAGATAGGCTTCGGTCTTGCCGCCGCCCGTCGGGAACCAGAGGAGATCGGCGAAGGCTTCCGCAGGCTTCGTCCGATCGGGATGCGCTGGATCGGTGAGGGACGGCACCGACAGCAGGAGGAAGGCCAACTGGAATGGGCGCCAGGACCGATTTCTCGGGATGTCGAGCTGCGCGACGTCGGCCGTCTCGCCGCGCCTGCGTTTGAGGGCATAGAGGCTTCGTACACGCTGGAGCGCCATCGATTTGTTGGCGAAGCGGAACGCCGATAGCGCCGAACCGTCGGAAAAAAGCGTGTTCATGCCCTCACGCAGGCGGCGCAAGGTCTCTTCGCAGCGGGCGATCACGTCCTGTCCCGGATCGTCGAAGCCGGTGATCTCGGCTTTCAGCCGCGTCCTCTGTTCCCCGATCCAGACGGCATAGTCATCGACCAGGCACGACAGCGCCTCACGCAATCGTTGCGGTTCCATCTCCGCGAGGCGGCCCATGTCGAGCCATCCTTCATCGACCATCCGGCGCATGGCCGGGCGGTCCTCAGGGTCGAGGCCCGGCGTTTCGGTGACGGCGACCTCGTAGCGCGGGATGATTTCCGTGCGGAGGTGCGAAGCCTTCGCGGAGTCGCCCGGCGTCGTGTCGGCATGGACGGAGACACCATGGCCCACGGCGAACTCCAGCCGATTCCGATAGATCAGGGCCAGGCGATCGCGTTCCGGGTCATCGACGATGACTTCGTTGGAAGGACGCCGTCTGAAGATCGACGGATCTGGGGCGCCTTCCGGCGCGGCCACCGAGATTTCCGGCTGGAACAACCAGGCGCGATCCTTGTTGTCGTCGGGCTCCAGTTGGCCGTTCACGAGGAACAGGGTGACGAGGCGCTCCCCATGGGCGTTCGTTCGGATCGTCCCTTGAAGCCGGACCTCGGGCTGGTCACGATCCGGCGTCGCCGGCCGTATCGGCCCGTCTTTCAGAGGCAGGGGAACCACTCCACCGCACGGGATTCGCCGCCACACCTTGACCTTGGTTTCCTCCTCCCGGCCCGTCCCGCGGTTCTTGCGGGTCTTGACCACATCGTGCTCGTCGCTCGGGACGCGCTCGTAGCGTCCCCACCGAACCTCGGCTGCCAATGACTCCACGCCCGACGCGACGCAGAACGTGAGCCCCATGCTCGACGGCACGAGCGACTGATTGTTCGTGGTGTCGATTTCGTCGAGGGCGTCGTCCTCTGGCTCGACGCGACCGGAGACGCTCGCGAACTCGGCGCCGGGTTCGTGGATGGGCGCTGCCCGCTCGTCCTCGATGTCGCGGATTTCATCTGCGCCGGCCGCCGGCTCGACGACTACGGCATCGGTGTCGCTTGGCCGTCGCGGCGCGAGCTTGCCGACCAGGTAGCGGTCGCGGACGCTCATGTCCTTGATATGCTCGTGCGGCCCGCCAGCGGGGCCGAGAAGGTCGTCGCGGACGGCTATTTCGAGCAGATCGCGGACATAGGCGACGTTCTGGATGAGCGGAATATCGGCTATCGAAATGCCGTCCAGAGCGAAAATGCTTGTCAGGTCTTCCGGCCGGAGCCGCGCGATTGGAGCGGCCGGCAACGTCAACCCAAGGTCAGACGTCGTGCCTGACGTGCGGAACGTATAAACACGGTCGAAATAGATCGTGGTGGTATCGAGATCGCCGCGGATGCGCAAAATCCGACCGGCCCGCTTGAGCGTGCCATCGGCTTCAGTCGCGACCATCCAGTGCCCTTCATCGACTGCCGAAAAGGCCGAACGCTCGCCGTTCAATCGAGCTATGCTCGGGCCGAGCCAGATCGGCTCCTTGGCAAGCCAGCTTTGCAAGTCTGGATCAGCAATCAAAGTCATGCGTCGCCCTCGAAAGAATCTCTACAGCTCGACGCGAGAGAAGTGTGGATAGATGCGGTAGAATTTTTTGAAGATTGCGATGGGGTCTTCGCCCATGTCGGATTTGGGTAGGTCGAAAGCCATCTTCGCTCGAACATCGTCGTTCGACTCCATCGTCAATCGCTCCAGCGTCGAAAGCGCGGGCAGGTCGAGACGGTGCGGTGCATCCGGTGTCGAATAGAATTCCCACCCCTTCACGAGCGGTTCGAGGGCCGCGTCACTGGCGGCGCACACCACGAGCGCCGCCGTCACCATGGCCTGTCCATCGGCGTAATGTGTGCCCAGCGCCCAAACGACACGCCGATCGCGAAAGCTCAGCGCTTCCTTTTCGACCGCCAGCTTCAGCGCACGGAGAAGACTCGGACCGTAGGTCTTGAAGCTCATCCCCTCGGCGGTCATCCCGCTCGGGAAAAGCGCACCAAGGCGTTCCTTGAAGCGGGCGAGCCTCCATTCCTGGATCGTCGGCTTTGCTGCCCGATCGCCGGACGCCTCACCGTCGATTTCGACTGAAAGCTCGCTGGGATCGGGTTTGCCGAGTGAGGCCGGATTCGCGTTGAGCGTCACCCGAAGCACGCTCCCGAGAGGAACCGTGCCGATCGTCCGCGCGAAGCGTTCGATCTGCGTGGTGATGCCTTTCGGCTCCGTGTAGTCGAACCACACGATCGCGGGCACCTCGAAGTCGTGCCCGTCCAGGTAATCTTCGAGCGTCTTGTGGACGCATTCGATCGATCCGACCGGGCGATTGAAGAGTTGGCGCTTGTGGACCTCCCCTTCGGTCTCGACGCACGTCATCCGTTCGAGGCCGAGCCGAGCATGCACCAATCTGAAATCTTCGAGAAAGGGGCCGCCGAGACCGACATAGTGGTATTTATCCAGCGACAATGCCGGAGCCAGCCGCATCAGCAGCGAGAGGAACAATTCCCGGTCGACGGCCTTGTTGGGCCTCAGCCGGTAGGGAAGCGAAGATCCGGCGCTCATGTCTCAGCCGTCCTGCTTCTTGGCCTTGGCGAGCGTTAGCTCGAAGCATTTCTCGCCCACGATTCCCGGCTTTTCGTCATCGACGTCGAACAGCATCTTGGAGACGAGCCGCAGTTCTTCCACCGGCCGCGAGAACACGACTTTCCTCGACGACGGTGTTTTGCCCGGCGGCTCGGGCAGAACCTTTACCTTTTGCGGATTGAATTCGATCTGGGTGTCGCTTTTTTTGACGTTACTACGCTGGGCAACCGCCGCGACCGCTTTTGCCAAAGACAATGGCTTCGCATCTTCCCAGTAGTTTGACTGATCGGCGCGTGGATGGTTCTTCCACTGGTTCGTATAAGAAATCCAGATCCGCATGCCCTCCTTCATCTTCACCAACGACTCGAGCCAGACGTTCGATGAAGTGTCGAGCGCGCGCTTCGTCGTCGTGACCGGCAGTTTGTCCGCGCGCTTGGAGCGGAACTCGATGATGCCGGTGATGATGGCGAACTGCGGGTGGTACAGCGGAATGCCGTCGCCCCAGCCGGTGAGGCGGCTCTTGTCGCCGACGATTACCGCGCGATCGTTGCAGAGGACCGTCCAGCCGGCGGTCGCGGACGAGCGATCACGCTCAAAACCCGAGTCGTCCTCATCGTCATTGCCGAGACTACGCCCGCTGTTCAAACCGACCGTGATTGAGACCAGAACGTCGTCAATGGTTTTCTGAAAAACGAACGGCGCCGGCCCGTCGTCACGCTCCGAAACGAGCACTTCGACGAAAACCGGCTGCACTGGTTTGCCATTAAGATCGACTTTGAGGCCCCACTGGAGGAACATCGTAAAATGTTCGGCGATGGCCGTGCGGACTTCGTTCTCGAATGCCTCGTTAGCGAAGTGCCTGGAGACACCCTCGTATAATTCGTCCACGCGGATCACGGTGCCGGGCTCGGCGAGCTTCTCTCCCGCTTCCGTCGGCTCGTTGATCGGCAATGGGTCCCATCCTTTCGCCTCGAGCCAAGCAGAGGTGATTGGCACCTCGAACGTGTCATCGCCGTAGCGGGTGCGCACCAGCGCTTCGCGGCCCATCTTGAAGATCGCGCGCTTCATACCGACGCCATACATGCCAATAGTTTCGGAGTCGGAGTCGCGGTCGTCGTCCGGCTCGCGACCCATCTTGAAGGCATAGTTCTTCGCGACATCGCGCGGGATGCCGCCGCAATTGTCTTCGATTGAGAAGTGATCGGCGGCGAGTTCGATCTTCACGAAATGCTGCGCGTAATCGACGTTGCCGCCGTCCGCGAGCCGAAGCGCGCCATCAAGGCAATTGTCGAGAAGGTCAAGGATCGCGTCGGCGAGGTTGATGTCGCGCGTCAGCATCGACACGAAGAACCGTTTGGTTGGGCTGGCCTCTGCCTGGTCGCTCGTGGGTTTCGTCATCGGCGTGGCCTCAGTATGTTATAGGTTCAGAGTGAGAGGCGCTGGCAGAAGTCTCATCTGCTCTGGCATCTTCGAAAAGCAATCCAGCGTCTAAAGATGCTCCACGTCTGCCCCTCCCGGATTTTGGGCGTTCTTTACCAGCAGCGGAAACTGGCGCCGTCGCTTCATAGAGTTGGCGATTCAGCTCAATGAGCTTGGCAAGCACGAGATCGCGCGTTTGCTCATCCAGGCCATGATGGCTGGAGCTTGCATCTCCATCAGCAGTATCGTCTTGAAAGCCATGAGCGAGGTCGAGATCGCTCCAGCCGTAGGCATCCGCTACTCCGGCGTCGATGCGTTCGAGAAGACCGCGCATCGCGAGGATTTCGGCGTCGCGCGAAGCGGATGAATGGACGGCGTTCATCGCGTCCGTCATTCCAGCCGAGTTTCGACGACTCCATGAAACGAGAGTGTCCTGAAAATCCCTGGCTGCGGCGATGGCATCCTCAGGCACATGCCCTGTTGGGAATGGGAACGTCGCAAGCGCTTCACTGACGGAGAGTGTCAGCGTGTTGTTGTCCCCTCCGAGGCTGCGAACAGAATAATTACGCAGCCAAATTTGAAACATAGAACTCAAGCATATTGGGTGGACGTTTTCGTTGGCCTCTTCCACGAGCACGATTTTATTCGTGTATATCCACTCCGTTGGTGCCTGAACGCAGATTGGATATTTTGCGGCCTTCGCAAACGCGATGAATTGATGGCGGGCGCGAAGCTGACGCATTTGCGCAGCGCGATGGTTCCAGAACTGCCACCACCGATCGACGAGGCCCTTGTAACTCTTGAGGTCTTTCGCGGTTCGTGTGGGCAATACGATTTCGATGAGAAACCGATAGGCGATCGGCCACTCGCTCTCGATCGTTTCCAGCGGCAGATCGGCGATGTCGAGAGCCCAGCGCTCAACGCGAGTGAGTGAAGTGCTCGTGATGTCGTTGCCGGTAATGTAGGGCCGTAACAGAGAGCCGCTTTCAGAGCGAAGGCGCTCGAACCATGGATGTTCCTCGGTCAGGACGAGCGCCAACCCTTTGCCGTTATGGACCCCCTCGAACGCGAACAGGGTATCGGGAAGCGCCTTCGGCTCCCATCCCCCTCCGATTTCGGGCTGGAGGCGGGGGCTGATTTTGCCACATGCAATGCCGTCGCAGTTCCGAAGCCCGGCCCATCCTGCCTTCCGAAAACACACGATGGCGATCACGGTGGAGGCCGCCCCCGGCCACGGCATACCCTTACGGGAGAAGTAGAAGTCTCCTTCGGCGGCTATCCGTTCCAACCCAACGGAAACAGCGCTGCCCTCGGCGATGTTGTTCGCCGCCAATAATCCATAGGTTCCGCCATGTCGCAGAAGCGTGGCCGCCCGACGATGGAAGACGACCGAGAGGTCGATCTTTCCGGGCGCCACCTCCAAGATCATCTGCACGACACGCTGGTAGGCAGCTCCGTAGGTTCCCTTCCACAATCTATTGCCAAGGAACGGCGGATTCCCGACGAAGGCGTCGAAACCACCATCGGCGCGGAGGAAAACCTCGGGAAATTCCAGCGGCCAGTGAAAAGGACGTCCACGCTGTTCGGCAACAAAGTCACTCATGAGGTCGGACTGAGCCTGCGCCGCAAGAGTCCGGCAGGCGTCGGCCCCACCATCTGAAGCTCGGTCGGCCGCCGTGGAGAGGGCAGCGAGACGCTTTTCCAAGTCCCCGCCATTTCCCGTCGCGGTCACGAGGCCGATGAAGGCGTCCGCGATCAGCTCCGACGTCGCAAGCGTTGCACTCGATTGAGCGTCGAGCGCTGCCATCGCCTCGACATCGCCGATGTCGCGGATGGGGATCGAGCGAAGCTGGCTGCGGAGCGCGAGCGCCTTGTCGACGGCCGATCGGATCGTCCGGCCGAAAAGGCGAAGCTGCGCCTTGCCCTTCGGCTTCATATCCAGCTCGATGAGCTGGCCGAGATCATGGATGCCGAGCAGGCTGTCGCCGCTCCGCAGGTTGTGATCGAGGAAACCGAAGGGGCGTCCCTTGGCGAGGGTGGTCAGCCACAACGACAGCTTGGCGAGTTCGACCGCGAGCGGGTTCTTGTCGACGCCGTAGAGACAGCGCTCGGCGATCAGCCGACGCGCCAGGACCGCCCGCTCTTCGGTGTCGCGCGACAGAGGCTCGAACCCGGCCGTGTCATCGGCGGCGCGGATGTGGCCTTCTTCGTCGATCCGGCCGCCCGCAGCTTCCATGTCGGACCAGGCTTCGATCAGCCGGTCGGCGAGCCAGCGGCAAGCCTGCACGAGGAAGGCGCCCGATCCCATCGCGGGATCGCAGACCTTGAGGTCGAGGAGTTCGTCGGCGCTCTTGAGCTTCCAATCCTCGCGTGCCGCGCCTTCGGCCGGGCCGCGATAGACGATCGGGATCAGCGTCTCCTCGACGATCTTCTCGGTCAGGCTCTTGGGCGTGTAGTGCGTCCCGCTCTCGCGCCGGTCGGCGCCGAGGACGACGACGAAAGCGCCGGCGTGATGGACCAGAGGGTATCCCCACGGGTCCGTCCGTAGGAGTTCGGCATAGGGCAGGATGCGGTCACGCAAGGCCACGTCACCGCGGCAGACGGTGAGCAGCCGCGCCGCCACGCGCTCGTCCGCCTCCCGACCGAGCGCGTGGCGAATGGCTGGCTCGGAACGCTCGCTGCGCTCCTTCAGGAGATCGACGATCCTGGCGGCGCCGTCGAGGCGCGCCGATTCGATCTCGCCGAGCGCCACGCGCGCACTCTTGGCCTTGGCCGATCCTTCGAGTTCGAGCGTCACGTCATCGACGCGCTGGACCGTGCGTTCGAGGAGGCCTTCATAGACGTGACCGATCTGTTCCACGTCGAGCGCGCGATAGGACAGCGTGCGCCCCTCAAAGGTCTGGATCGCCTCCAGCAGGAGCAGGACCGTCCGGTCGTCGATCGGCAGGGGCTCGGCGAGATCGCTCCGCCAGTTCGTGCCCTTCTTGCGTCCTTCGAGGAAAGGGTAACGATCCGGGTCGAAGAGCGAGCCGCCCATCGCCGGCAATCGCAGTAGCGGATGATCAATGCCGCCATAGACGCCACGGAACAGCGCTAGCAGCCGCGACCATGCCGAGCGGCGGCGTTCGAGTATCTCCTCGGTGTCGGCGCGCAACTGCGTACGCAGGCTGGAGAGCGCATAGAAGGCGTCGTATCGGGGATCGCCGAGAAGGAGCAGACCGCGTTCTTCCGCCGCCAGCAGGAAGACGAGCCGCATCATGACCGTGAGCCCGGCCTCGTAGAGTTCCTTCGGATCGACGTCGTGCAACAGATCCCGGTTGCGGTCCTGGTCGGCGCGGTCGAGGGATTGGACCAGCACTTCCACCGCGCGACGAACCTGTTCGCCGAGCGCGTCGGTCACGTCGTCCTGATGCTTCAGCGACCGCTCGAACAGCGCCGGTAGCCTTTCGGTTTCCGGGCCGAAGAAGCGACGGACTCCGAGCAGGCTGACGAAGGCGCGGAGCGTTTCGGGCTCCTGGCCCCAGAGGCGGGCATACCAACTGGCGAAGCTCGCGACAGAGCCGGCCGGCGCATGAACGAGCATCCAGCGTTCGCCATTGGTCACGAGACCGACCGGGCACCCGACGGCGCGAAGCAGCGCCACCATACGGTCGCCCACTGTCGTAGCCAGCCCGTCGTAGTTCCGGGTGGCGTCGAGATTGGTGTCGGGATCAAAGAGCTGGACGAGCAAGAGCGGGGCGTCGCCCTGGGTCGGATTGACGATCGCCAGGTCCGGAGCGATCGTGACGCCATGCTCGGGCATCGACGCCTTCAGCCGCTCCGGCAAAATCGCCGCCCGGCGCAAAACCTGCTCGTCCACCTCCAAGGCGCTCTGGAGAACCTCGGCGATCCATGCCGAATGGATCGCCGACAGATCGGCATCGTCCGCATCGACGGCATCACGCCATTCGTCATAGGCTGCGCGCAGCCGCTGCGGGCGGCCGGAGGTCAGGGCTTCCAATCCCTGGGGAAGCACCTCCCGCAACACGGGAACCGCGAGGAACGGTCCCGACACCTCAATGAGGTTGAGCCAATCGTGGTTGGTGCTCATCTAGGCTGCCCCTTCGTCAATGACTCGGGCACGAGCAGGATGACCGCGACGGGAAAGGTGTGACCCCGAACATTGGAGTATCTGTTCTCGATGGCGCGCACCTCCTGCTCCCGTTCCAGCGGAATACGGGCGAGACGCGCTTCGAGAGCCGCGTGATCGCGTCGTAGCTGGGCACGCTCGTCCTCGGAGAAGAGCGAGAGCTGCTGAGGCTCACGGTCAGCGACGAGTTCGGCCCGCAGGGCCTTGTCGAGATCGTCGAGCACCTGTCGAATGTCGTCGCTCTCACGTTCCTTACGGGCGTCGATCGAATTGGACAGGAAGCGCAGGCGGTCCTTGGAGCGCGCGTCGACCGATCCCAATATGGAGTCTCGCTGCTTCTCGAAACGGGTCCGTAGCGCTGCGAAGGTCGTATCTGGCAACACGGCGGGGGCGGAATCCTGGAGCCATCTACGCACTTCCGTCACGCGGTCTTCGCGGCGGAAGCCAGCGTCACGCAGATAACCGCCGGCCTCTGTGAGTTCCTCGTGCAGGCGGTGGTGGCTGCCGCCCGTGATCACCAATCGAGAAACCACGATGACGGCGGGGCCTTCGAGCTGGCTGTCGGGCAAAGAACGGGCGGAGACGCGGTGGATTTTCTTCACGTCGTCTCGAGCCCAGATTTCGGCCCGTAGCAGGCGCAGGCTCATCTGGACGAGGGGGTGGTTGAGATGCACCAGGACGACGTCATCGCGCCCCTTCGCCACGTCATGGTCGAAAGTGATGGGGCGGACCTTCTTCGTGTACGGGTGCTCCAGACCCTCCAGGCATCGCGTCCATGAACCGGACAGCGCAGGCATGATGAAAACGGTGCCGTCTGGAGCGCCGGGCAGAGAAGTGGCCCCGAGGTCTGGTTTGTCCGAAAGGCGCAGCGCCGCCCTCACTGCCCTCTCGATGTGATCGGGGGTGAGATTTTGCTCGCGCTTAGTCTCGGCGAGGCGTTCGTGCAGCTTCGCGACTCTTTCTCGAAGATCCCGCTCTGCTCTGACGAAGCGGCGCGATTTCTCCATACGGGCTTCGGCCAGCCGAGTATCCAGATCGCGCCGACGCCCCTCGATTAAGTCCGGGAGCTGAGGGGCGATGACTGGGTTGACGCTCCCCATGTCGGCCCGCATGGCGTCGAGCTTCCGAAGCGCACGCAGGATATCCTGTCCGTGATCGCCTTCGTCATCGACGGGATGCCAGATGACCACCTCGCTGGAGCGCTGGCCGTGGCGATCGACGCGCCCGTTTCGCTGCTCCATTACGTTGGGATTGTACGGAATCTCTAGGTGGATCATCAGGTGGCAGTGGTTCTGGAGGTCGATACCTTCGGATGCCGCGTCGGTCGCCAGTAAGATTCTGACCGGCGATTCCGAAGGGCTGGCCTGGAACGCCGCCTTCACAACCTCGCGTTCGTCGTGATCCATGCCGCCATAGATCAACGCCAGCCGGTCGCCGCCGAAACCGTGCGCCACGAGTGTCTCTTGCATCCACTGCTGCGTCGTCCGGTATTCGGTGAACAGGATGACCCGTTCATTCGTCCATTCGCCACCATCCTGGAGGTGCTTGGTGAGCCACTCCAATATCGCGCGAGCCTTGGAATCCGCCCTGCGTGACGCTTGCTGAGCCCAAGAGCGCAGGCGCTCCAGCATCCGCCATTCTTGCTCGGTGGGCGGCCGGATGTGTTTGCCGGCTTCGCTGAGCGCGTCGTATTCCGCCGCCTCGCGCAATGCGTCGTCGGCATAGTCTTCTTCGGCCCTCGAAATGGCGCGGCGAAGGATGCGATCATCCAGCTTGCGCCGGGTCTGATCGGCTGACGAACGGCCTTCGATCGTCGCTATGTGCTTTTCCAGCGTCGCCGCGAATGCCGCGGGCGACGACGCGAGGCGCTTGCGCAGCAATTGATGGACAAAGCGGTCGACGGCTCGTGCGCCGCCCTCGCCATTCTCTCGTGACGATATGTAATCGCCGAGATGATGCCGGATCTGCCTCTCGTCATCTTCATACTTGATGTGGAGACCTTCGAGACGCCGCGCCGGATAGAGCCGCTTACCGTTCGCATCCACCAGATCGCTTTTCAGCCGCCGCACCATGACCCGAGCGCGCTGTGGCTCACTCGGCAGGACGTTTCTGGCGAAGCGTTGGTCATCGAGCAGTTCGAGCAGAGCGGTGAACGACTCGGTGTAGCCGTCATGGGGCGTGGCGGTGAGAAACAGCTTGTGCTGGAAGTGCGGCGCAAGCAGTCGCACCAGCCTGGTCCGGAGGCTCTCGACAGCGTAGTGTCCGACCGCGGGCGCGATGTTGTGCGCTTCGTCGATGACGAGGAGATCGAATCTTCGAGGATGGGTGACGGTGGGCGGCAGCGCGTCCCGAAACAGGCGCAGCCCTTCGCCCTGTTTCGCCCAATCCATTGAGGTGATGAGGAGGGGAAACGAGGTCCATGGATTGGCGTGCAAGCCACGTTCACGGCGCAGGCGCTTGACGAACTCGGTATCGACGATGCGGAAGTCGAGACCGAATTTCTCCTGCATCTCCCTACGCCACTTCTCCTGAAGGGACGCTGGACACAGCACCAACGCAGTGCGCGCACGATGACGCAGGAGCATTTCCTGGATCACCAGGCCGGCTTCGATCGTTTTTCCGAGGCCGACGTCATCCGCGATGAGCAGGCTGGTGCGGGCCATGTCGATGGCTCGAACCAATGGATCGAGCTGAAAATCTTCGATGCTGACGCCACTGCGGAAAGGGGCCTGGAGATAGGCCCTATCGGCGTTTGTGGCGGCACCCCATCGGACGGCATCGAGGAACGCCTGTAGGGAGGCCGGATCATCCAGGCCGGTGATGCGCGGCAGACCAGCCCGCTCAATGACGTGAGCGCCGGGCTCCAACTCCCAAAGGACTTCGATTTCCTCTCCGAGGGCGTCTTCGTCGATCGACGTCAATCGGATGAGGTGGCGCTTGGAAAGGCCGGGCGCCGTCGATCCACCATCGACCTCCGACACGATCCATTGCCGTCGGCGCGCTTCGACCAACTGACCGGGCTCTGGAATCGTGTGATGGGCAATCTGAGCCGCCGCGCTGCTCGCTTCTCTGACGATCATTGAAGCCCGCTCCCGCTCCGAACGACATTTTCGATGCGTTCGGCTGCTTCGTCGGCGCGCTCATGCGCCCATACGCGGATGACACGCCAACCCGAGGCACTGAGGCGTCGGTCGGTATCCGCGTCTCGGGCGCGATTTGCTTCGATTTTCTCACGCCAAAATTGCGCGTTGCTTTTCGGCCAGGAGGCGTGCTCCGGGCAACCATGCCAGAAGCAACCATCGACGAAGACGGCGACTCTGGTGCGGGGAAACACGATGTCCGCGACGCGCCGTGGCTTGCTTAGCAGGGGAACGTGCAGACGATAGCGTAGCCCTCTGGCATGCAACTCCTTGCGCAGCGAGAGTTCAGCGTCGGTGCCCTTCTGCCGCACTCGAGCCATGCGAAGGCTCGCCTCATGCGACGAGGGACTTACGCGCGACATCCGCGGTGCCTCCCTTCTTCGCCTGATCCTTCTTCGCCTGATCCGTCTGCGCTCCGACGCTAAGATGCGTTACGATGCTTTGGCCGATTGCCTCGCCGAGAGCGACGGGGACCGCGTTGCCGATCATCCGGCCCAACACTTTAAAATGGGTCGGGCCATCATCCGCCACGAAGGCGTATTTCTTCGGGAAGCCTTGGAGGATCGCCCCCTCGCGCAGGGAGATCGCTCGGTCCTGCTCGGGATGGCCGAAGCGGCCGTTGCCGAAACCATAGAATTGCGTGGTGATCGTCGGAGAGGGATCTTCCCAGCTCATGCGTCCATAAACGCCCGGATAGGTGCGGCCGGTTTCTCGCCGGTGGCATTCAGCAACCAGGCGCTCGGGCCAATCACGCCAAGTCCCGCCGGGGCGGGAAGCGCGAATACGCTCCAGGTTCAAATCCGAAAGTTTAGACGACACATGGAAGGCATCGTCGTCGTGGACGCTTCCCGCCCCTATGGCGGGAAGCTTTCCGATCGCGTCCTTTACCGTGCGCGGCTTCTTATGGGTCGGCGAGATCAGCTCAATTGGGCCGATCAGGCTCGCCAGGATGACCATACGCCGTCTGGTCTGAGGCAGCCCATATTGGGTGCAATCCACGACGTTCTTCCAGACTTTATAGCCCAGCCGCTGGAGGGCGGCGACGAAGTCGTCGAAGACGGCATGTTTCTCGACCAGGGGCACGTTCTCCATGGTCACGATGTCCGGGCGGACGGATTTGACGAGGCGCGCGAACTGATACAGCAGGGGCCAGCGCGGACTGGTGAGGGTGTCGTAGCGCTGGGAATAGGTCGAGAACGGTTGGCATGGAGCGCAGCCCGCCAGAATCCGTATCTTCGCATCGCCATACAGCTTGTTCAGATCCGACGGCTTTACGTTCTTAATGTCCTTTGTGAGGAAGCGCGCGCCATTGTTGGCCTCGAATGGGTAGCGGCACGCCGTATCGACATCAATGCCCGCGACGACCGGGACACCCGCTCGAATCAGGCCGTGGGTCAAGCCGCCTGCGCCACAAAACAGGTCAATACACGCTACCTCGCTCATTTCTTCCCCCTCGCAGCGCGCTTTCCCGGTCCCCGCACGTCATTCACACCATGTTCACTGCCCTCATCGGAGGCTTTTCCAGCTCTCACCCATGAATCAACTTCGTCCGACTTAAATTTCCAAAGTCTTCCAACTTTGTGTGCAGGCATTTCTCTTTTTGTTATCCAGCCATAGATCGTGTCTTTACTCACTCCCAGATAGCTGGCGATTTCCTCAACTGACATCCAGCGATCAGACATGAACCGCACTTTCCCTGGCTGCAGTGGTTAGTCGAACTATTCCACCCAAGCGTAGCTTAGTAAAGCGGGTTTAACCTGATCTAGTCCGATTTGGGCCGATGTTTTCCAATTTCGCGGGGAAACGATGCATTCTGGGCGCATGCGGCTAGAGAGCCATGCCAAGCTGCACCCGAATCCTGAGGTAGCTTGGCAATGGCATTCACACGCTGGCCGCTATCGAGCGTCAGTGGGGACCCGGCGGCGGCGTTCTGCCCAAACGTCTAAATCAGCCACCGCATAGCGAACGTAACGGCCGAATTTGAAGAAGGTCGGCTCTGTGTCGAGGGACCGATAGCATTCGAGTGAATGTGCATCGACGGCGAGGTGGCGATCCTTCGTGTCCGCTCGGTCGCTGGTCCCTTGTGGATCGGGGCCGAAGACCCTCTCGGCCTAGGGCTGGCGGTTCCCCGCGATCTTTGTGGGAGCGGGCGGCGGCTTGGTCGATTCTGCGCACCATGTTTCATTGAATTGTTGGGCAGGACGACGGAGGATTGTCATGCTGCAGCCTTCAGCGGCTTCTTGGCCAACATGGTGCGGACAAACTTATCCCACTTCGCCATTCCAGCGCGCTTTTCGACCATGTAGTGCCAGCGGTCGTAGTGCTTAGAGCTGACGTCCTGCAAGGCGTGGTTCTGCAAGCGGTCACGAATCTCCTTCGGGACACCGGCCTTGCCTGCCAGCGTTTTGAAGGTCCGACGAAGATCGCGGTTGGTGGCATAGGGTATGACGCCGCGATCCCGCTGACGCCAAACGAAGCTGTAGAGCGTGCCGTGACTGACCGGCTTTGACGGGTCTTTTGCCGACGGGAAGAACCAGCCGTACTCGTTAGGCTTTATCGACTCGATCAATTCGGCCGCCAACAAGGGCACAGGGACGGCATGGGGCTGGCTGTTCTTCGTCTTTGACCAGTCGATGATCCGCTCCTTGGCGTCCCACTGATCGACATGGAGGCGCGCAATCTCTTCGACGCGCTGGCCGGTCAGCATGATGATCTGCACTGCGCGCGGATAGGACGGATGGACTGGTGTGTCTGGGCATTCGAGCCAGCGGTAGAGCCGCACGAACTCATCTTCATCCAGCCAGCGCGTCCCTTTGACCTTCGGTTCTGTCGGGATGCCAGTTGCGGGGTTGAAAGGAATTCGGAACCGGCGAGGGGACTGCTGCCGATAGTCGTTGTCGGATTTCATGCCCCAGCTAAACGCAGCGTGAAGATAGGACCGGACGTGATCGGCCATTGACTTGGCGCCGCGCTCATAGATCGGGCGGATTAATTCGATGATTTCCTCGGCCTCGATTTCGCGGGCGAGGCGAGTGCGCCCGAGCGTATCGGCGATCTTGTTCAGCCCTTTCTCGGTTTCCTTCCAGGAGGGCTTGCCGGCCTCCTTGAGGGCAGCAACATAACCCTCGAACAGGTCGGCGACAGTGCCGGGGCGTGTGTCGGTGGCGATCTTGATGCTGCGCCCCTTTTGGATCACGTCAGCGAAATCGCGCTTGAAGATCTCACGCGCGGCGGCGAGCGACATCGAGGGATAGGCGCCGAGCTTCTTCTTGGTGCGCTTCCCGTCGCGCCACTGTTGCGCCATCCAATCGGCGGTCACGCGCTTGGGCATCGGCTTGAGCACAAGGACCAGACGACCCGTGCCGCGCCCTTCACCATCAGCAAGGTTTTCTTGCTTTTGACTCACCTCGACACGCTTCAGCGCATGTCGGATCGCGGTGTCGGTCAGGCTTGGCATCGCATTTCTCCTGTTCCGCAACTGGGATCGGTCGAGGAGAAACGGGGATCGTTTGCTGGGAGCGGAAGGCCGTTTTCTACCCCTTTAACCGCCCCCAATTTGCCATAACCGCCCCCACTACGCAACCTTCAAAAAAGGTGAAAACGCTGATATTTCAGCGTGATCGATCGTGATCCTGCGTGATCGATTGAGGTAAGTGGGATGGTTGTGGACGAGGATCAGGGCGGATGCGGAGAGCTCAAGCGCCCTCCGGATCACCTCCCGCGGATAGACGGGCGCATGGTCGACGGTCCCATCGGTCACCAGCTCGTCGCGGAGCAGGATGTTGCGGCGATCAAGATAAAGCGCCCGGAACTGCTCGCGCGGCAGATGGGCGAGCGTGGTCCGCGAATAGGCCAGCAAGGCCGTCCAGGACGACAGGACCGGCCGGGCGCTGGCGGCGCTGCGCGCCAGCCGGACGGCGATCTCGCGCAGGAGCTTCAGGTCCAGCAGTCCGCTGGCCCCCAGACCGTCCATCCGACCCAACTCGGAAACATCGGCGGCGAGGATGTCGCCCAGCCCGCCGAACCGTTCGAGCAGGTCGGCGGCGAGCCGGTCGCCGTCCGCGCCGCGCCCGCAGCGGCCGAGCAGGAGGGCAAGCAGGGATCGGTCGTCCAGATCGCCCAGGCCGGCCGGTTCCGGACAGGCTGCCGCCCCCGCCGTCATCGGGGGAGAGGGTGATCGCGCGGGGTTGGGGAGGGGTCGCATGTCGACCTCCATCGTCTGCACTCCCAATCGGAGCGCCCTTCCCCGCCCTCGCCTTTTCCCCTCCGCCGCATCGCGGCTTGGCGTGGCGGCGCTCGGGCCGCACTCTCCCGCAATGAAATGGATTCTCCTCGCGGCCGCCCTCCTGCTCACGCCTTCGATCGCCCGCGCCGATCCGTGCGAGGGCCGGTTGCCGAGCCGCGCCGGCGAGACCTTCTCCGGCCTGGTCCGCTATATCGGCGACGGCGACAGCCTGTGTCTCGGTCCGACGGGAGATCCCTCGACCTGGATCGAGGTGCGGCTGTCGGATTTCGACGCGCCCGAGCTGAACAGCCCGACCGGCCGGGCCGCCCGGGCCCGACTGACCGACCTCGTGCGCGGCCGCGTGCTCGCCTGCGCGGCGGTGCGCGGCCGCAACGGCCGCGTCATCGTCTACGACCGGGTCATCGCCGCCTGCCGGCTGAACGGCCGCCGCGTCGGCGATCTGCTGAGAGCAGCCGGCGGGCGCGAAGGGGGACGGTGAAAGGCGCGTCCGGCGTCGAAGCCAGCAGACCAGGAGTCTGCCTGAGGAATAGGCAAAAACCAGCGGCGATCCGGCATCGTCCGCCGCGCCGGGGCTTCTACCCTGCGATCGCACCCGATGGAGCCTCCTCATGCGATCGACACCAGCCCCCCGGAACCCGGCCGGCCTCTCCTTCCCGGTCCGCGATCTCTCGCGTCGGACGATGCTGGCGTTCGGCGCCGCCGGCGTCACGGCCGGGCTGGTCGCCGGCTGTTCCGCCGGCGCCGGGCGGGGCGCGTCGGGACCGGACGAGACGACGATCCCCGACTGGACCACGGCCGACATCCCGGCCCAGAGGGGCCGCCGCGTGCTGATCACCGGCGGCAACGGCTATCCGCAGGACGATCGCAGCGGCCTCGGCTATCAGGACGCCCTCGCCCTGGCCCGGGCGGGCGCGGCCGTGACCATCGCCTCACGCAACGCGAGCCGCGGGGAGGAAGCGGTGCGCCGCATCCGCGCCGAGGCGCCGGGCGCGACCGTGCGCTTCGAAAGGCTCGATCTCGCCGAC
Source organism: Brevundimonas sp. (assembly GCF_013912065.1). GTDB lineage: Bacteria > Pseudomonadota > Alphaproteobacteria > Caulobacterales > Caulobacteraceae > Brevundimonas. The sequence goes on along the minus strand of NZ_JACESA010000002.1, from coordinate 97,538 downwards.
CTCGCGTCCGTGCGGGCCTTCTCGGCCCGCATGGCGGCGGCGGACGACGGTCTGGATCTTCTGATCAACAACGCCGGGGTAATGGGACGGCGCGACCGGGAGGCCAGCGTCGACGGCTTCGAGCGGGTCCTGGCCACCAACACCATCGGTCATTTTGCGCTCACGGCCCAACTCATCCCCGCGCTGCGTCGCGGTCGCGATCCCAAGATCGTCTGGGTCGGCAGCATGCGCACGGCCGACGCGCTTCCCTTCGACGACCTGCAGCTCGAGCGGGACTACGACTATGCCGCCGCCTATGACAATTCCAAGCTCGCCAACCTGCTGCTGGCCTTCGAGATCGATCGACGCAGCCGGGCCGGCGGCTGGGGCGTCGCCTGCCTCGCCGCCCATCCGGGCGTGGCCCGCACGAACCTGATCCCGGACGGGCCGGGCCTCGACAGTCCGGAAGGGTTCCGGTTCCGGATGATGCCCCTGATGTTCCAGCCGGCCGCCCAGGGAGCCTTGCCGACCCTTTACGCGGCGACCTCGCCCCAAGCCGCAGCCGGACGCTATTACGGCCCCCGGGACTTCCGGGGGCTTCGAGGCCTCCCGGGGTTCGCCCAGCCGCCCGAGGCGGCCGGCGACCGGCGCGCCGCGGCGACGCTCTGGACCGCGCTCGAAGGCCTGACCCGGGTCGGCTTCGCTCCGGCCTGAGGGCCAAGGCCCGGCTCCGACTTCCGCGCCCCCGCACATCCCTTCACATCAGACAAGGCCTGCACCATGAGTGAGAGCAAGGACGCCGTCCTGCGTTTCTACGAGGCGGCCGCCTCAGGGGACCCCGACGCCCTGGCCGCGACGGTCCATGAGGACTTTCGCGCCGAGGCGCCGCCGATGCTGCCCTGGGGCGGCGTCACCGAAGGCCGCGACGCCGTGATCGCCAGGATCCTGCCCCAGCTGGCCGCGAACCTGAACCTCGAGACCCTGAAGATCGCCTCCATCTATGGCGAGGGAGAAAAGGTCTTCGTGACCCTCACCGCCGAGACCCTGCGAGGCGAGCCCGTGATGCTGGGCGAGGACTGGACCCTGAGAGACGGCAAGCCCGCTGCGGTCCGGGTCTACTGGTTCGATCCCCGGCCGATCACCGACGCGCTCGCCGACTAGGGCCGCCGGTCTCACCGCCGGCGCGATCCGCAGCCCGCCGACGCCGCCGTCGGGTCAGAGGCCGGGCTCGTCGCCGAGCGCCGCGGCCGTCGGCTTCGCCGTAGTCGTCACCCGACCGTCGGCGACCGTGACCACGTCCTGCGCGATCAGGTCGAGATCGCGCGGATCGTGCGAGACCAAGATCATCGGCAGACGGACCTCGTCGCGCAGCCGCAGCAGATAGGGGGCGAGCCGCTCGCGGCGCGCCACGTCCAGCCCCGTGAAGGGCTCGTCCAGAAGCAGCAGACTGGGCCGGGCGGCCAGGGCCCGGGCCAGGGCCACGCGGCGCGCCTCTCCGCCGGACAGGCCCGCAGGCCGGCGGCGCTCGAAGCCGCGCAGATCCATGAGGTCGAGCGCCTGGCCCACCTTCATCTCGTCTCCGCCGTAGCGTCGCGAAAAGCCGATGTTCTGTTCGACCGTCAGGTGCGGGAACAGGCGGATGTCCTGGAACACATAGCCGACCGCGCGCCGATAAGCGGGCCGGCGCGCCACGGCGTCGTCGAGCACCGTCGCGTCATCGATCCGGATCCGCGCCGTGCTCCCGCCGAGAAGGCCGGCCAGCCCGTGCAGGAAGGTGGTCTTGCCGCAGCCGGACGGTCCGATGACCGCCACCGAGCGGGCCACGCTCTCGAACCCGATGTCGAAGCGAAAGTCCCCGCGACGGCCGGCGGCATGGCAGGCCAGGCTCATGCGCCGCGCGCCCGCAGGAGTCGCCGATTGCAGATTTCAGAACCGACGACGGCGAGCACCGACACGATGACAGCGATCACGGCCAGCCGCATCGCCGCTCCGTCGCCCTCCGCGCGCTGCAGGGCCGAATAGATCGCCACCGGCAGGGTCTGGGTCTCTCCAGGAATGGCGCCGGCGAAGGTGACCGTGGCGCCGAACTCTCCGAACGCCCGAGCGAAGCCCAGGAGGGCCGCCGCGACCAGGCCCGGCGCCGCCAGCGGCAAGGTAATGCGGGCGAACACGGCCAGGCGGGACGCGCCCAGCACCGAGGCGGCGTCCTCCAGCCCCCGGTCGACCCCCTCGATCGCCAGCCGCAGCGGGCGCACCACCAGCGGCAGGGCCATCAGGGTCGCGGCCAGCGCCGCTCCGGTCCAGTGAAAGGCAAGCGTGACCCCGAAGAGGTCATGGAGGACGCGTCCGACCGGCCCCCGGACCCCGAACAGGCTGAGCAGGATCAGGCCGGTCACCACGGGCGGCAGGACCAGCGGCAGGTTGACCGCGGCCTCGAGGATCCAGCGCCCCGGGAAGCGTCCGCGAGCGAGCAGCATCGCCAGGCCGAGGCCCAGCGGGAGACAGATGACCAGGGCGGCGGTCGCCACCTTGATGGACAGGCCCAGGGCTTGAAGCTCGAAGTCGGACAGGGGCTCGAACATTCAGGTCGCGGGCTCGAAGCCGTGGCGTCGGAACACCGCCGCCGCGGCGGGCGTGGCCAGATAGTCGAGGAAGGCCTGCGCCTCGCGCCCGCCGCCGATCACTTCGGCCGCCGGATAGACGATGGCGGGTTGTTCGGCCGCGGACAGCTCCAGCACGATCCGGATGTCTGAACGGCCGACGACGTCGCTGCGGTAGACCACGCCGAGCGCCGCCTCGCCCCGCGCCACGAAGGCGCGGACGGCGCGGACATCCGCCCCGAACACGAGACGATCCCTGACGGCGTCCCATCGACCGGATGTCTGCAGCCAGGTCCGGGCGTAGGACCCCGCCGGCACGCTCTCGGGATCGCCGATCGCGACGCGGTCGCCTTCGCCGAGCGCCGCGAAGGGATCTCCCTGATCGGCGCTTCCGCTCGCCGCGATCACCACCAGATCATTGCGCAACAGGTCTCGGCGCCGGTCGGTCAGCCGTCCCGCCGCTCCCAGCCGATCCATCCATTCGGAATCCGCCAGGATGACGATATCGGCCGGGGCGCCCGCCTGAACCTGGCGCGCCACCGCCCCGCTGGCGCCGAAGGACAGGCGCACCGTGCCCCCCTCGTCCCGCTCATAGTCCGCGGCGATCTCGGTCAGGGCGTCGGTCAGGGAGGCCGCGGCGAAGACCGTCACGGTCCGGTCCTGCGGCGGCCGGGCCGGGGTGCAGGCGGCGACGGCGATCAGGGCCAGTCCCACGAGCACGGCCATCACAGAGTTGCGGTTCATGAGAAAAAATGCGCGCCCATCGGCCAAGACCCGTTATAGTCCTCCGAACATGACGGTCATCTACCAATCTGACAAGACGACGCCGCTCGGCATCGGGGCGCAGCCGCCGCTGATCGATCCGTTCGGCCGCACGATCAACTATGTCCGGATCTCGGTGACCGATCGCTGCGACCTTCGCTGCCTCTACTGCATGGCCGAGAACCCGGTCTTCCTTCCCAAGGCCGATCTCCTCAGCCTGGAGGAGCTCGAGCGGATGTGCGGCGCCTTCATCGACCTCGGCTGCCGCCGGATCCGGCTCACCGGCGGCGAGCCCCTGGTCCGCAAGGGGATGATGGATCTGGTGGCCGCCCTCTCCCGCCGCCTCCGGGCCGGGGATCTGGAAGAGATCACCCTGACCACCAACGGCACCCAGCTGGCGCGTCACGCCGGGACCCTCGCCGGTCACGGCGTGCGTCGCATCAACGTCTCCCTGGACACGCTCGACCCCGACAAGTTCCGGCGCATCACCCGGGGCGGCGATCTGGCGGCGGTGATGGCCGGACTGGAGGCCGCGCGGACGGCGGGCCTCAGCGTCAAGATCAACACCGTCGCCCTGAAGGGCGACAACGCCGACGAGCTCCCCGACCTGATCCGCTGGGCGCACGGCCTGGGCATGGACATCACCCTGATCGAGACCATGCCGCTCGGCGAGATCGGGGCGGACCGAACGGACCAGTACCTGTCGCTCGCCACGGTTCGGGAAGACCTCAGCCGCATCTGGACCCTCACGCCCTCGACGCGGCGCACCAGCGGCCCCGCCCGCTACATGAGGGTGGAGGAGACGGGCGGAACGCTCGGCTTCATCACCCCGCTCAGCCATGTGTTCTGCGAGGCCTGCAACCGGGTGCGGGTGACCTGCACCGGTCAGCTCTTCCTCTGCCTGGGCCAGGACGATCAGGCGGACCTGCGCCAGGTGCTGCGCGACCACCCGGGAGACGACGCGCCGCTGCGCGAGGCGATCCGCACGGCCATCGCCTTCAAGCCCAAGGGGCACGATTTCAGGATAGACCGCCCGGGCGCCGCGCCGGCGGTGATGCGCACCATGTCGACGACGGGAGGATGAGATGGCGGTCGTGAAACTCTTCGGGACCATCGGGGACATCGCCGGCTGGTCCGAGGCGACGATCGAGGGCGCGACCCTGGGCGAGATCAAGGCCGCGGCGGCGGGCGACAATGCGCGCCTCGCCGACCATCTCGATCACCGCAGCACCCTGGTGATCCTCAACACCACCCTCACCCCCTTCAGCCTGCGCAGCGACGACCTCGCGATCGGCCCGGAAGACGAGGTGGCGTTCGGCTCTCCGGTCGGCGGCGGCTGAGCATGATCCGCATCACCCAGGATCCGCTTGACGCGGCCGAACTGCTGCGAGGCTTCTCCCGCGATCGCCAGGATACCGGGGCGGTGGTCTCCTTCACCGGCCTGACCCGTAGCCGAACCGGCGACCGGATCGTCGACACCCTGACGCTGGAGGCCTACCCGGGCTTCACCGAACGGGTGATGGAGGCGATCGAGGCCGACGCCCGCGCGCGCTTCGAGGTCCAGGACGTTCTCGCCGTGCACCGCTGGGGCGCGATCGCGGTCGGGGAGCCGGTGATCTTCGTCGCCGTGGCCGCCGCGCACCGACGCCCCGCCTTCGAGGCCGCCGACTTCCTGATGGACCATTTCAAGACCCGGGCGCCGTTCTGGAAGCGAGAGGACGGTCCGGACGGCCGCCGCTGGATCGAGCCCCGGGACCAGGACCACGCCGATCTGGCCCGCTGGGCCGAGGAGACCCCATGACCGACACGCTCGCCGACATTGACCTGCCCGCCCCCGGCGGCCGCCTCGTCGATCTGCCCTTCGTCCCCGTGCGGATCGCCGTCCTCACCATCTCCGACACCCGGGACGAGGAGAGCGACACCTCCGGCAAGATCCTCGCCGACCGGATCGCCGAGGCCGGTCATCTCCCGGTCCTGCGCGACATCGTGCCCGACGACGTCGAGGCCATCCGGGCCCGGGTTCGCGGCTGGATCGCCGACGGCGCCGTGGACGCGATCATCACCACCGGCGGCACCGGCCTGACGGGCCGGGACGTCACGCCCGAGGCTCTGGAGCCCCTGTTCGACAAGCGGATCGACGGCTTTTCCGTGATCTTCCATCAGGTCAGCTATCAGACCATCGGCCTGTCGACCCTGCAGTCCAGAGCCACGGCGGGCCTGATCGACGGCGTCTTCGTCTTCTGCCTGCCGGGCTCCAACGGGGCTGTGCGCGACGGCTGGGACAAGGTGATCCGCTGGCAGCTCGACAGCCGTCACAAGCCCTGCAACATGGTCGAACTCATGCCCCGGCTGCTGGAGCGATGATGTCGGATCCGAATGCGCCCGCCGCGACAGGGCTGACCCACATCGACGCCGACGGCCGCGCCCGCATGGTCGACGTCTCGAACAAGCCGACGACGACGCGCGAGGCGACGGCGCGCGGCCGGATCGTCATGCGACCCGAGACCCTGGCGCTGGCCCTGTCGGGCGGCGGCAAGAAGGGCGATGTCCGCGCCGTGGCCGAGATCGCCGGCGTCATGGCGGCCAAGCGAACCTCCGACCTGATCCCCATGTGCCACCCCCTGATGCTGACCTCGGTCAAGGTCGCTGTCCGGCCCAGCGAGGACGGATCAGGCCTCGAGGCCACGGCGACGGCCCGGACCCAGGGGCAGACCGGCGTCGAGATGGAGGCGCTGACGGCGGCGTCCGTCGCCCTTCTGACCCTCTACGACATGCTCAAGGCCGTCGACCGCGAGATGGTCGTGACCGACATCGCCCTCCTGGCCAAGTCCGGCGGCGCCTCCGGCGACTGGAGCCGGCCGTGAGCCTCCCTACGGTCGAGACCGCCCGCGCGACCATGCTCTCGGCGATCGTCCCGTTGGCGGCGGAAGCCGTGCCTCTGGCGGAGGCCGACGAAGGCTGGTTGGCGGAGCCGGTCACGGCCGAACGCGATCAGCCGCCGTTCAACGCCTCGGCCATGGACGGCTGGGCCGTTCGCGGCGTGGACGTCCGCTCCGGTGCGCGGCTTCAGATCGTCGGCGAAAGCGCGGCAGGCCACGACGCCGGCGTGACCGTCGATCCGGGTCAGGCCGCTCGAATCTTCACCGGGGCCGCCCTGCCCCCCGGGGCCGATCAGGTGGTGATCCAGGAAGAGGCCGCCCGCGAGGGGGAGACGGTCGTCCTGTCCGCCGCCCCGGACGCCCCGTCCTGGGTCCGGCCGCAGGGCTGCGACTTCCGCGCCGGCGCCGTCCTGCTCGAGGCCGGGACGAAACTGAATCCGTGGCGTCTGGCGCTCGCCGCCTCGGCGGGGCGCGCGACCTTGACCTGCCGTCGCCGGCCGGTGGTTGCGATCCTGTCGACCGGCGACGAACTCGTCGCCCCCGGAACCCCCGCCGGTCCGCACCAGATCTATGACGCCTGCGCCCCGGCACTGGCGGCCTTCGTGCGTCGCTGCGGCGGTACGGTCGTCCACCTCGGCCCGGCCAAGGACGACGACGCCTCCATTCTGGCCGCCATTGACGCCGGCGCCTTCGATCTTCTGGTGACCGTCGGCGGCGCCTCCGTCGGCGACCATGACCGGGTCAAGCCGGCGGTCCGGTCGGTCGGCGGCGCGCTCTCGGTCGAGGGCGTCGCCGTGCGCCCCGGCAAGCCCGTCTGGTTCGCGCGCCTGACCGATGGTCGCCCCTTGCTGGGCCTCCCCGGCAATCCCGCCTCGGCCCTGGTCTGCGCCGAACTGTTTCTGGGCCCGGTGATCGCCGCCCTCCAGGGCGGAACGGTGGAGACGGCGACCGTCCGCGCGGTTCTTGAGGCTCCGCTCGCGGTCAACGGCCCGCGCGAACACTATATGCGCGCCATCCTGACGACCGGGCCTGACGGCGTCCGACGCGTGCGTCCGATGATCGACCAGGATTCCTCGCTCGTCACGGTCATGGCTGCGGCAAACGGCCTCCTGCGTCGCTTGCCCGGCGCCGAAAGGCTCCACGCCGGAGCGGAGGTGGAGGTCCTGATTCCGGCGCGCTGACCTGGGGCTGCGATCCGTTGGCGGGGCAAGCTCGGCCCCATCCCCTTCAGGAGCCCGTTCGCGGGTCGTCCCTGTCGTAGGCCCGCCGACAGGCGTCGATATGCGGCCAGTTGTCCCGGATCCAGCCTGTGAACCCTTCGAGCGCCGGGAGCATGCTCGCACCCATCTCGGTCAGTTCGTATTCGACGCGCGGCGGCACCTCCGGGAAATAGTGGCGCACGAGCAGGCCGTCCCGCTGGAGATTGCGAAGGGTGAGGGTCAGCATCCTCTGGGTGATCCCCTCGATTCCGGCCTTGAGCTCCGAGAATCGCAGGCGATGGCCGTCCGCGACCGCGAGATGCGACATCACCAGGATGGTCCACTTGTCGCCGAGACGGGCGAGGACGCTGTTCGGGGCGCACGGTCGAAACCGCGGGCCGTCGAGCGTCTCCTCGTACGGGCGACCGTGGATGGACTTGAGCGTAGGTGTCACCGGTGTGCCTTGGGCTGGAATTTGTGCCGTCTTCCGGCGCTTCTGCAGCAGTATATATGCGTAACCCTTGATGATGATGAGGGTTGAACGATGACGAACTCAATGGGACCGGTCCTGGTCTTCGGCGCCACGGGGCAGCAGGGCGGCTCGGTCGCCCGGGCCCTGCTCCAGGCCGGGCGCACGGTTCGCATTCTGACGCGCAATCCCGCGGCGGCCGCCGCCGGGGCGCTCCGCGCCGCCGGCGCCGAAATCTTCGAAGGCGATTTCGAGGACCCGGGCTCGATCAGGCGGGCGATGCAGGGCGCGGAGGGTGTCTTCAGCGTCCAGACCAGCTCGCCCGGCGGCGAGATCACCGACGCACAGGAGACGGGCTGGGGGATCCTCGTGGCCGACCTGGCGGTCGAGGCGGGCGTGCGCCACCTCGTCTACAGCTCCGGCGCTGCGGTCGGGGAGCAGCCGACCGGCATGGGCCATTTCGACAGCAAGATGCGGATCGAGGCGCACATCCGGACCCTGCCGATCGACGCGACCATCGTGAGACCCACGGTCTTCATGGAGATGCTGATGATGCCGGGCTTCGGTCTGGATGAAGGCCGCTTCAGCTTCTTCATGACCCCCGACCAGTCCATGCAGTTCATCGCCGTCGAGGATATCGGCAGGCTCGTCGCGGCCGTGTTCGCCGACCGTGAGCGATTCGTGGGTCGCACATTCGACATCGCCGGCGACCGCGTCACCGGCCGTGATTTCGAACGCCTCTTCAGCGCCGCCGCCGGCCGGCCCATCCCCTATGCCCGGTTCAGCGACGCGGTGCTCGCGGCCAACGTCTTTTTGCAAAAGCTGACGGCGCTGCAGGACCGGGGCGTCCTGTCCGGTTCGGCGGACCTGGACGCGATGCGCGCGCTCGTCCCCGATCTTCTGTCCTTCGAGGCATGGCTGGCAGGTCCGGGACAACACCGGTTCGTCGCAGCGCTCGATGCCTCGGGCGCCTGGGCCTACAGCCGTTGAGGCTTTCAGCCCATGAAGCCTATAGGCCGCCGGTCACGCGACATGAACACAGACCGACGTCCGGCGCGGGCGCCATTGCGCCCGGAACCGATCAGCTGCGGCCCGTCAGGCGCTCCCAGTTTTCATGGGCGAACTTCGCCTTCCCCGACGCATCGAGCGGGACCTGATCCAGATAGGTTCGGGCGGTTCGACCCGGCCGATACTGGTAGGGATAGTCGGTCGAGAACAGGATGCGATCGACGCCCACGATCTCGACGCATCGCTTCAGATAGGCGTCGCTGAACATGCCGCTGGCCGTCACATGCAGATTCTCCCGCGCGCAGACGGCGAACGACCGGTCGAGCCGCGCGACGCGGTCAAGCGCCGTCATCCGCTCGAGGTAGAACAGCACCACCTCGCCCCAGTGTCCGAGGATGACCTGCAGGCCCGGGAACCGGTCGAAGACGCCCGCCAGGACGAGCCGCACGAACTGCAGCCCGGCCTCGTAATGCCAGCCCAGCCCGGGCCCGGCCAGGGCAAGGTCCAGTCCTTCGCCGATCCCCGAGTAGGACGCCTCGCGCACGGCCTCGGACGGGATCTGCGGATGGATGAAGAGAGGGACGCCAAGGGCTGCGGCGCACTCGAACAGCGGCCAGAAATCGGGATGGTCGAGAGGCTTCTCGCGCGTCCGACCGCACAGCATCGCCCCCTTCAGCCCCAGCTGGCGCACCGCCCGTTCCAGCTCCCGCGGCGCCTCGGCGGGCGACGGGGTCGGCAGGGCGGCGAAGCCCTGGAAGCGGTCAGGCCGGCGCGCGACCGCCTGGGCGACAAGGTCGTTCGTCCGGCGCGCCAGAGCCGCACTGGCCCCCGCCTCAAGATTATGAAGTCCGGGCGTGGTGAGCGACAGGACCTGAACATCGACCCCCGTCTCGTCCATGAGGTCTAGCCGCATGTCGCCCAGATCCTCCAGCCGGGCGGCCAGTTCGCCGGCGTGATAGGCGCAGGTCGGATCGGCAGGTCCCGGAGCCGCCGCCCAGGCGTCGCTCACCTCTCGCGTCAGGAAATGCTCCTCGATGGCGATCAATTTCATCTGCGTTCCTCTTGCATGGTGAAGAGGGGTTAGCGCGTCGAACGCTCGTGCGGTACGCTCAGCAGCCGCACTCGATCATTGCGCAAAATGCAATTGTCAGGTCATGGGTGCGGCCGCAGGAGCCTTCCCATGGCCGTTCCCGATCTCAGCCTTCTTCCGGCGCTTAACGCCCTGCTGACCGAAGTCAGCGTCGTCCGCGCCGCCCGCAAGATGGGTCTCAGTCCATCGGCGATGAGCCGCACCCTCGACCGACTGCGCGCCGCGACCGCGGACCCGCTCCTGGTCCGCGCCGGTCGTGGGCTGGTGCTGACGCCCCGGGCCGAAGCGTTGCGTGTTCAAGTCCGCCAGGTCACCCAGGAGGCCCTTTCGGTCTTTCAGCCCGGCGACGACGTTTTCGATCCCGCCGCGATCGAGAGGTCGTTCACGATCCGCGCCAACGACGGCTTCGTCGAAACGATGGGAGCCAGACTCCTCGCCGGCCTGAGGGCCGAGGCGCCCGGCGTGCGGCTTCGGTTCGCGCCCAAGCCCGACAAGGACGTTCGCGCCCTGCGTGAAGGCGACGTGGACCTGGAGATCGGCGTCCTCGGCGAAAGCGGGCCGGAGATCCGGATCCAGACGCTGTTCCGCGACAGATTCGTCGGCGTGGCGCGCAAGGGCCATCCCCTGCTGGCCGAGCCGATCACGCCCCAGCGATACGCCGCGTGCGAACACGTGGCCGCGTCGCGGCGCGGCGTGGCCGTCGGCCCGGTCGATCGTGCGCTCGCGGACCTGGGCTTGTCGCGAACCGTCATCGCCGTCGTCCCCGGCTTCGCCGCGGCCGTGGCCATCGCCGCCGCTTCAGACCTCGTCGCCCTGCTGCCCGCCTCCTACATGGCCGCTCGTCTCGGCGTCGGCGAATCCACGGGCTTGGTCGAGAGCTTTGATCTGCCGCTGGAGGTCGAAGGGATCACGGTTTCGCAGATGTGGCACCCGCGCCTCGACGCCGACGCGGGGCACCGTTGGCTTCGCGGCCATGTGCTGGATGCGATCGCGAGCTGATGAAGATCGACCGTTGATCGCCGCCGGCGACCCTCGCCAGGAGGCGAACCCGATTTGTGAAAGCGCGTCGGCGAGCCCGGCCGATCTTTCGCGGGTTTCGGTGCGTTCGTCCCAAACGCTTGTCCAATCCTCTTCCCGCCGCCCCGATGAGGCGTATAGGACGATCAGGCAAATGGGAGAGCCCGAGATGCTGGCGCAGGTCGGACCGGTCAAATTGCGACTTCAGGTGATGAGCGCCGGGACCGGCGCCATGGGCCCCGGCAAGGCGGCGGTTCTGGAAGCCATCCAGACCCACGGCTCGATCACGGCTGCGGGGCGGGCGCTCGGCATGAGCTACAAGCGCTGCTGGGCTCTGGTGGACGAAATGAACCGCTGCTGGCGGACGCCTCTCGTCACCGCCGTGCGCGGCGGTCCGACCCAGGGGGCCCTCCTCACCGACGAGGGGACCCTCGTTCTGGAGGCCTTTCGCGCTCTCGAGCAGCGCCTGACGGCGGCGACCCGCGAGGACCCGGCCTATGCGGCCCTCGTCGACAACCTGCGCGAAACCCCGCTTTCCCCGCCCGGCTCCTGACCGCTCTTCGTTTGGTCTCCCGGTCAGACCGATATATATGAGGCGCTATATCGGACCTCCGAGCGGTTCGGCCGTCGGCCGGCGCGCGCCGGCCGCGTCCGACAGGTCCAGCTGCGGGATGAGGGATGAGCGACTGGTATACCGCGGGCCTTGAGGACGACATGCGACCGCGCATGTTCGCGGCCGCCGATCGCGGCGAGCCCTTCGCGCTAATCACCATCACGTCGGCCGAGGGCGGCGGACCCCGCGGCGTCGGCGCCCAGATGGTGGTCACCCGGGACGACATGGGGGGATTTCTGTCCGGCGGCTGCATCGAGGCCGACGTCGCCCTGCACGGCCGCGAGGTGATAGCGGCCGGCCGACCGAGACGGGTCGTCTACGGGCGCGGCAGCCCCTATGTCGACACCCGCCTGCCCTGCGGCGGACGGCTGGACCTGCTGGTGGAGCCCGTCCTCCCCGACGACCCGGTGATCGCGGCGCTCAGAGGGGCCCGCGACCAGCGTCGTCTCGTCACCCTGATCTCCGACGGCGAACGACGCAGCGTCGTGGGCGGCCCGGCCGACCCTCCCGACCGCCTGCGCGACTACGCGCCGGTCCAGCGGCTGGTGGTCGTCGGCGCGGACGCCTTCGCCCTGGCCATGGCCTCGGCGGGTCTGGCCCAGGGCTGGCAGGTGACCCTGGTCCGTCCCAAGGGCCCAGAGACCCCGCCGCCGCTGGCCGTCGACTACCGGCGCGACGATCCCGCCGCGGCCCTTGCCGCCCTCGCGCCCGACCGATGGACGGCCGTCGCCATCGCCACCCATGACGCCGATCTCGACCACGAGGCCCTTGTGACCGCGCTCGGGCGGGACACCGGCTATGTCGGCGTGCTCGGCGCGCGCCGACGCCTGCCCGAACGCCTGGCCCGGCTGGAGGCGGACGGCGTCCCCACCGACGCCCTGAAACGGCTGCACGCTCCCATCGGCCTGAAGATCGCCGCCCGTGCGCCGCACGAGGTCGCCGCGGCCGTCGTCGGCGAGATCATCGGCACGCGGGCGTGACCCGGCACGCCTTGGTCTTGGCCGGCGGCGCGGGCCGACGGTTCGGCGGCGGCAAGCTCCTCGCCGACTGGCGCGGCCGGCCGCTGGTCCTCTGGTCCGTCGAGACCGCCCTCGCGGCGCCGGTCGACGACGTGGTCGTGGTGGTGGGGTGCCGGTCCGACGACGTCCGGGCCGCGCTCAACGCCCTGACCGATCCGAGACTGCGGATCGTGGAGGCGCCCGATTGGGACGACGGGCTGTCGGCCTCCCTCAGGGCCGGGGTCGAGGCCCTGCCCCCGGAGGCCGAAAGCCTGGCCGTCTTCCTCGGCGACATGCCCCTGGTCGACCCGTCCTCGGTCGCCCCCCTGATCGACGCCGTCGAGGCCGGAGCCGTCGCCGCGCGCCTCGACCATGCCGACGGGCCGGCCCATCCCATCGTCTTCGGACGCGCGTTCTTTCAGGACCTGCTGCGGACCCGCGGCGACCGGGGGGCGCGGTCCCTGCTCGCTGGGCGCGACGACGTCGCCGTCTTCACGACCGCGGACGACAGGGCGGTGTTCGACGTTGATCGTCCCGAAGATCTCGGCCGTCACCCCTGAGGCGACCGCCCCGCAAGCCTCTCCCCACTGAACGTACGGGCCGAGCCGTCTGGGTTCGGCCCCGCTTCGGCTTAAAGCCAACGGCGGTTTCAGCGTGTCGAGCCGCCGCTGAAGTCCGTCTCCGGCGGCGGCGGGGCGGCGGCGCGATCGCGATAGTCGGGAAGGTCTGGCGCGCCTTTCGGCGGGGGCGACGCCTCAAGCCGGGCGATCAGACGGTCCATCTCCGCGATCTCGCGCACCTGGGCGTCGATGATCCGGTCGGCAAGCAGTCTCACTTCCGGATCGCGGATGTGGGCCCGCTCGCTGGTCATGATGGCGATGGAATGGTGCGGGATCATCGCCTTCATGTAGGCCACGTCGCCGACCGTCTCCTGGCCGCGAACCAGCCACAAGGAACCCAAGGCGACCACGGCCGCCCCGGCTAGGATGCCGATCTTGAGCCGGCGGCCGTCGTACATCTTCCACATGAAGCCCAGCATGACGACGGCCATCACCGCCCCCATCAGCAGGGCCATCCACATCCGCGTCTGGCTGAACCGCACCTCTTCGACAGCATAGGTGTTCAAATACATCAGGCCGAACATCACCACCGTCGAGGTGGCGATCATCGCGCCGAAGCGTCGATAGGACATGGTTTTCCTCCGCACTGCGCCCGTGGGAGTCAGTGTGCGACGACTTGAACTGTTCCGACCGGATCAGGAGATGCGCTCGTGAAGCTCGATCGCTGTCAGACCGTAAACCAGGCCAAGGCTTCGCGCCGCACAGTCGTCGCCGCCATCGATTCGAGCCCGCCACTCTGCGCGCCCACGGCTGGCACATCGCCGGCGGCGGAGCCTTTTAGGTTTGCGGCAGCACCGCGCCAGTTGCGGACTCTGACTTCCTTACCGGAACGGGACATTCAAGTGGATCGCAAGCTAGTCGCCGGTGAAGGCTGCGAGTTCTTCCGGCGCGCCTGTTGGAAATGCAGTTCTGAGGTGTTCAAGGAAGGCCACCACCCTCGCACTGAGCAGCCGGCGCGACGGATAGAGGGCCCACAGCGCGATCTCAGGTCCCTCGACGTTACCCCACAGCACAAGCTTGCCGGACGCAAGGTCGCGGCTCACGAGCGAGATTGGTAGACGGGCCGCCCCTGCCCCGGCGCGCGCCGCGTCCCGAACCATGATCATGGATGACAAATTGAGGACCGGATTGATCTCGAAGGTCTCCCGCTTGCCAGAAGACTCTGTCGTCCAGCCTGGTCGCAGTCCGACAGACCCCCGAACCACCGCGCGAACTGGCGCATCGTCGATCGGACGCGCGAAGCCAGGCGCAGCGACGACCACGAGCCGGTCCCGCAGGAAGGCCCGCCCAACCAAGGTCTCATCCGCGTCCGGATTGACGCGGATAGCGAGGTCATAGCCCTCCTCTATCATGTCCACGGGTCGGTCTTCGGTCGTGACTTCCAGACTGACATCAGGGAAGCGCGCGGCGAAGTCCGCGGCGAGACGGCCCATGGCGACCTGCGAGAAGAGGAGCGGCGCGCTGATCCGCATCCGACCCCGTGGGGCATCTCCGGCCGAGGCGACGGTGGCGGCGGCTTCCTCAAGCTCAGTCAGAAGCGCGGCTGTCCGTCGGTGGAGAATCTGACCCTCCTGGGTGAGCTTGAGGGACCGTCCGCCGCGTTCGAACAGCCTCAGCCCAAGGGCCGCCTCTAGTTCCGCGACGCGACGCGACAGCGTCGCCTTGGGCCGGGATGACGCCCGGGCGGCGCGACCGAACCCTTCATGTCGTGCGACGAGGTTGAAGTCAGCGAGGGCCAGCAGGTCCATCTGTTCCACCTGTGAGACGGTTTGTCCCAAACTAGCGGCTATCGGATCAAATGTGGATCACTGATTTTGCGGGTGTTCCCATACCCCAACCCGGAGACCTTCAATGACCATCCTCGTTACCGGCGCCACCGGCCGTGTCGGCCGCCATGTCGTGCAGAATCTGATCGAGCGCGGCGCGGACGTCCGCGTTCTTGTGCGCGACGCCGCCAGGGCCGAGTTCCCCGCACAGGTCGAGGTCGCCCAAGGCGACATGCTCGACCTGGACGCCCTGCGCGCCGCCTTCACCGGCGTCCGCACCTTATTCCTGCTCAACGCAGTGGCCGCCGATGAATTCACTCAGGCGCTCATCACCCTGAACGTCGCCCGCGAAGCCGGGGTCGAGCGGGTCGTCTATCTGTCGGTCATTCACAGCGAGCGCTTCGTCAACGTCCCCCACTTCGCGGTGAAATCCGGGGCGGAACGGATGATCGAGCAGATGGGCTTCAGCGCCACCATCCTGCGCCCGGCCTACTTCATCGACAACGAAACGATGATCAAGGACGTCATCCTCGGCTATGGCGTCTATCCGATGCCCATCGGCGACAAGGGCGTGGCCATGGTCGACGCCCGCGACATTGCCGAAGTCGCAGCCATCGAACTGATCCGGCGCGATGCGGCCGACGATCGCCTGCCAATCACCACCCTCAACCTGGTCGGGCCCGACACCCTGACGGGAGAGAGCATCGCCGCCGTGTGGTCCGAAGTCCTCGGCCGGCCCATCGCCTATGGCGGGGATGACCCCACGGGCTTCGAGCAGAACCTGGCCACTCTGATGCCGAAGTGGATGGCCTACGAGATGCGCCTTATGGCCGAGCGCTACGTCAGCGACGGCATGGTCCCGGAGCCTGGCGACGTCGAGCGCCTGACCACCCTACTCGGCCGCCAGCTCCACACCTACCGCGACTTCGCCGCCCGTATCGCCGCCGACGCGGCCTGAACGCATCGACAACAAGGAGACATGACATGATCTACTCAACCGCCACCGTACCGGTGAACGCCGCCGGCGAGACCATACTGACCCGCGCACAAATCTGGGCCGGTCTGGAGCTCAAGGCGCGAGACGCCCGCCTCTTCCTTCCGGAAGGTCTGTGCACCCGCTGCGACGTAATCGAGGAAAGCCCGACCCACTTCGTGCGCGAGGCGACAATCGCTGGCGCCGACCTGCGCGAGATCATCACCCTCGAGCCGGAGCACAAGGTGACATTCTTCCAAGCGGCCGGGCCGCGCGAGGGCGCCATCGTCAACGAACTGTTCGAAGACGAGAACGGTGCCCTGCAACTGCGCTTCTATTGCTACCTCGGCCTGCGCGACCGGGCGGCCGGCGGTCCTGAGGAACAGGCCGAGCAAGCCCAGTTCGACAGCGAAAGCGGCTACAGGGCCGCACTTCTGTCAACACTCACGAGAACCCGCGAGCTGCTCACGCAAGGAAAGCTCTGATCTCCGTTGATGGAGCCTCGAAAGCCGAGGCTCCATCAACGGCAGGCCCGGGACGCGCCAGGAGGAGACTAGCCGCCCATTTCGCCAACGCGGAATGGTTCTCCCTCGGGTCCACGGCGGCGCCCCGCGTCGGTCAGAGGAGATCCTCGATCCTCATCGGCATCTTGCGCACGCGAACGCCCGTGGCGTGGAAGACCGCATTGGCGACTGCGCCTGCGACCCCGACCATGGCCACCTCGCCCAGTCCCTTGGCGCCGATCGCGTTGATCACCGGGTCGGGCTCATCGATCATGGCGACCTGGATGTCGCCGATGTCGGCGTTCACCGCGAGGACATAGTCGGCGAGGTCGTTGTTGAGCCAGCCGCCGTAGCGCGGATCGACCTCGGTCTCCTCGCGAAGCGCCGCGCTGATGCCCCAGATGACGCCGCCCCGGACCTGGCTCTCCGCGGTCCTCGGCGACACGACCCGGCCGCAGTCGACTACGCTGACGACGCGGGGCACGCGGATGCGGCGCGTCCGGGGCTCGACCCGGACCTCGACGAAGTGGGCGATGTAGCTGAAGCTGGTGAAGTCCGGATAGACCGGGCCGGAGAGGGCCATGCCCCCGGCCCGCAGGGTGGCGAGGTCCCTGGGTCCCTGTCCCGGCCCGACCCGGGAGATCTCCACCTCCACGAACGGGCGCCGGACGGCGGCCAGCTGCTGGTGCAGATTGCCGGAGACCGCCCGGCCCTGCAGGAGCTCGGCCATCCGCGCCTTGAGGGCGGCGGCGGCCTCCCCGGCGGCGGTCGCGCCGCTGGCCGTGCCCCAGGATCCCGCGGTCACGTGCTGGGCGGCCACCGAGGTGTCGCCGATGCGGATCTCGAGCTTGCGCGGATCGATGTCGAGCTCGCGGATCAGCACCTGTTCGAGGGTCGAGCGGATGCCCTGCCCCATCTCATGTGCCGTGGCCGAAAAGCGCGTCGTCCCGTCCGCGCTGACTCTGAGGGTCGCCTCGGCGGGGTGGGTCAGCACCGGATAGGCGCCGCTGGCCATGCCCCACCCGACCTGGACGCCGTCCTCGAGCACCATGGAGGCCGGCGCGAGCGGCCGACCCTGCCAGCCGAACCGTCGCGCGCCCTCGCGGATGCATTCGTTCAGATGGCGCGAGGACAGGGGCTTGTTGTGAATCGGATCGGTCGTCGCGTCATGGCGGAGCCGGAACTCGACCGGATCGACCCCGAGCTTGAGCGCCAGCTCGTCGACGGCGCTCTCCAGGGCGAAGGCCTGGGGGTGGGGATGGGGCGCCCGCATATAGCCCGGCGACTGGGTGTCGATACGGATGTTGGCGGCCGTGCCGAGATAGTTCTCCACCCCGTACATCTGGGTCGAGGATTCATGGTACTCGGGCGCGAACTGACCGTGCCGGGACTGCTGGTGATCCGCGTCGTAGCGGATGGCGACCAGCTTTCCGGCGGCGTCCGCCCCCAGCTCGATCCGGTGCCGGCTGCGCGGCCGGTAGGTGGCGTTGTGGAAGATCTGGGACCGGGGCACCACGATCTTGACCGGCCGTCCGATCAGAACCGCCGCCAGGGCCGCCAGGCTCGTCTGGCGCTGGGCGAAGCCCTTCTGTCCGAAGCCGCCGCCGACCGACGGACTGCTCACCACCACCTTGGCCGGGTCCAGCCGCAGATTGCCGACGATGGCGCCCTTGACCATGTTGCTGCCCTGGGTGCCCTCGTAGACCTGCAGCCGGCCGTCGGCCCAGACGGCCGTGGTGGACAGCATCTCGATCGGGTTGTGATGCTGGTTCGGGCTGAAATACTCGCCGCTCAGCCGCGTGACGGCGCCGGCCAGGGCGCCGTCCGCATTACCGGCCGTCACATCCTCCACGGGCTCACGCACCCCGCCTTCGCTGTCGATCAGCGGCGAGAATTCCGCCGCCTCATAGCGGACCCGCACGGCCTCCATGCCCTCGACCGCGGCCTCGTGGCTTTCGGCCACGACCAGGGCCACCGGCTCGCCCCGGTAGGAGATCCGGTCGACGATCATGGGCGGGGGCGGCGGGCCGCCGGGGCCGGGCGGAGGCGGCGGCGGACAGTCGGCCGCGGTCAGCACCCGCACGACGCCGGGCACGGCCAGGGCGGCTTCGGTCGAGACTGCGACCACGCGGCCCCGAGCAATCGTCGACGGCACCATCATGCCGTAGAGCAGGCCTTCGACCGCCACGTCGGCGGCGTACTTCAGACGGCCGGTGACCTTTTCCCGGGCGTCGACCCGGGGGCGGTTCGGAAAGGGGGCGGTGGTCATCTCAGGTCCTCCTCGCCGCGATCATCAGGGCGTCGGCGACGGTGCGCGCGCCCAGTTCGATCTTGAAGCCGTTGTGGTGTCCCGCGACGGCCCCGGCCAGGGCCGCATGGCCCGCCTCCATCGCCGTCTCCGGCGTCAGTCGGCGGCCGATCAGGCCCGCCTCGGCCGCCGACGCCCGCCATGGACGCGTCGCCACGCCGCCGAGCGCGATGCGCGCGGCCGTCACCCGGTCGCCGTCCATCTCCAGCGCGACGGCGGCGGAGGCCAGGGCGAAGGCGTAGCTCTCGCGGTCCCGGATCTTGTGATAGGTCGAGCGCCGTCCGGCCCGCGTCTTGGGCACGACGATGGCGGTGATCATCTCGCCCGGCTGGAGATTGAACTCCAGATGGGGCGTATCGCCCGGCAGGCGATAGAGCTGGTCGATCAGTACGGTTCGCCGTCCCGTCGGCCCCAGGACCTCGACTTGGGCGTCCAGCGCCGTCAGGGCCACCGGCCAGTCGCCCGGCGACACCGCATTGCAGTGGGCGCTCTGACCCAGAACAGCCTGACCACGATCGAGACCCTCGATAGCGGCGCAGCCGGAGCCCGGCTCACGCTTGTTGCACGGATAGGCGCCCGCCGGCCCGTTGCGGAAATACAGACAGCGCGTGCGCTGAAGTAGGTTGCCGCCCACGGTCGCCATATTGCGCAGCTGCTGCGAGGCTGCCTTGCTCAGACTCTCGGCCAGCACCGGATAGTCGCGCAGCACCACAGGGTGTGTGGCGATGGCGCTCATCGGCGCCATGGCCTCGAACCGGAGACGCCGCCCTCCGGTCTCGATCGCGTCAAGGCTGCGGATCGCGGTGACGTCGACGAGGTGTGCCGGCTGTTCGATGTTCAGCTTCATCAGGTCGAACAGGGTGGTGCCGCCGGCGATGTAGCGGGCTCCGGCGCCGGCCGCCGAGAAGGCCGCGACCGCCGCGTCGGGCGTTTCGGGCCGGGCGTAGGTGAAGCGGTGCATCAGCCCCTCCCCGTCTGGCGCGCGACATCCTGAATGGCGGCGACGATGCCGACATAGGCGCCGCAGCGGCAGATGTTGCCGCTCATATATTCGCGGATGCTCTCGGGGCTGGTGGCGTTGCCCTCGCCGACGCAGGCGATCGCGGCCATGATCTGGCCGGGCGTGCAGTAGCCGCACTGCAGGGCGTCATGGTCGATGAAGGCCTGCTGCATGGCGTGCAGACGCTCGCCGTCGGCGATCCCCTCGATGGTGGTCACCGCCCGGCCGTCGACCTTGGCGGCCAGAGTGAGGCAGGACGCCACCCGACGGCCGTCGACGTGAACCGTGCAGGCGCCGCACTGGCCGTGATCGCAACCCTTCTTCGCGCCGGTGAGGTGCAGGGTCTCGCGCAGCATGTCGAGCAGGGAGGTGCGGACGTCGATGCCCACCTCCACGGCCTCGCCGTTGATGATCGGCCGGATGGCGAGGTCGGCGCCGAAGGCCGGGGCCTGGACCGGCGCGGTCGGAAGCACGGTCTCCGCCCGCGCCGCGGGCGCCGCCAGCACGGCGGCGGCCACGCCGCCGACACCCAGGGCGCCCCGCCGGGTCAGTTCGAGATCGGGATCATCGGGTCGGTCGGTCGGGCGCATCGCGTCTTTCCTTGGTCGTGAGGGCGGTCGTAAGGCCGAAACCTAACCCGAAGCCGCCCGCCCCGTCCGACAGCGATCGTCTCAAAGGGCCGTGCGATCGTCCCGTCCGGTCTGCGAAAGGCGACGCCGGTAGTCCGTCGGGGCGTGGCCCGACCAGCGCCGGAACGCCTTGCTGAAGGCGGCCTCGGACTCATAGCCGGCCCCCGCCGCCAGCTCGGCGAGCGGAATCCGGCGCGTCGCCAGGTCGCCGGCGGCGCGGAACATCCGGTGCCGGGTCAGATAGTCCAGCGGCGCCTGGCCGGTGACGGCGCGGAACCGGGCGGCGAAGCGGGAGCGGGACATGCCGGCCTCCCGCGCGAGCAGCTCCACCGACCAGCGCCGCTCGGGCGCCCGGTGAATGGCCGACAGGGCCCCGGAGATCTCGGGATCGGCCAGTCCCTTCAGCCAGCCCAGCGGCGCGTCGCTCGAGGCCAGCTGCCGACGGACCACCTGGGCGAGGAGCAGGTCCGCGAGCTTGCCGCCGACGCCTTCCGCCCCGGGGGCGCGGGTGCGGATTTCCCTGTCCAGCAGTCCGGCCAGGGCCTGGAGATCGGCGTCCGAGGTCGCCACCATCAAGGCGGGCAGAGCCTCGAGCAGCAGGTTCGGACGAGGATCGTGAAAGGCGAAGACGCCCGAGATCAGCACGGTTTCCCGAGCGCCTTCACCCAGAACGAGATCGCAGGTCTTGAACCGGACGCCCGGGCTCCAGTGGCCGAGACCCTCGCGGGCGATCACCTCGCTCCACGGCCGCGTCCGCGCTCCCGGCGCGGACAGAAGCAGATGGGGATCGCCGTGGGACAGGACGGCGATGTCGCCTTCTCCCAGACGTCTGGGCTCGGCCTGCGGACCGGCGAGAACCCAAGCCTCTCCGCTCACCACCAGATGAAAAGGAGCGCCCTGAAGCTGCGACTTGGCGTATCCCCAGTCGCCTCTCAACGTCATGCGCGAGAAGACCACGCCCTGCAGGCGCAGATCCGAGAAGACGTCGTCAATCAGCGCCAATCCGCGCCTCCTTCACTCTGCGAGCGGCCGCACCGGACCGATCCTGTTCGCGGAACGCGCGCAACGCCAGAGGCGTGCCCGGGACCGCGTCCATCGGCCCCAATCGTCGGGCGGGGCGCAACAGCGCTCACAGTTCACACCCCAGAAGACGATCGACCGACCAGCGGCCGCCGCCCTGCAGGGCGATCCACAGGGCGATGAAGCCGAGGATCAGCGGATATTCGATGCCGCGATCGATCCACGGATAGGTCGGTCCCAGGGCCAGGCAGATGACCGCCATCTGCACCGCCAGCATGGGCGCGAAGAGGCGGGCGCCGAACCCGACCGCGACCGCAAGGCCGCCGAAGGTCTCCAGCAGGGCGACGAACAGCGCGAGCTGCGGCGCGAACGGCAGATCAAGGACCCGTCCGATCAGGGCGGTGGAGCCCGCCATCGGATCCGCCATCGAGCCGTGGGCGGTCCCGAGCAGCTTCGGCACGCCGTGGGTGACGATGGTCAGGCCGAAGGCCACCCGCAGCAGCGCGGACGAGATCGGGGCCATGGCGGCGTAGAAAGGCCCAAGAGAGGGGATGAGAAGACGGGCGTCTCGCGCGGCGAAGCCGGGCTGATCGGGGATGGACAAGGGGGCTCCTGAACGCCTGGGACGGGAGCTCAGGGTAACGGGTTCGCGCCACCCGACTAGTGAGCCATTTTCGACATCACTATTCCAATGAGCCCAACAATCTTCTATCGGCGCACATGGACCGGATCGACGTCATGCGCCTCTTCGTCCGCATCGTAGAGCGCGGCAGTTTTACGTCGGCGGCGGTCGATCTCGGTCTCCCGCGCGCCACCGCGACCACCGCGATCCAGCGGCTCGAGCGGGATCTCGGGGTCCGTCTGCTCGAGCGGACGACCCGGCGGGTCAGACCCACGCTCGACGGCGCCCTCTATCAGGAGCGCTGCGTCCAGCTTCTCGCCGACCTGGACGAGGCGGAGACCATTTTCCGCAATACTGAACCGCGCGGTCCCCTGCGCGTCGATCTCCAGGGGACCCTGGCCCGTTTCTTCGTGCTTCCGGCCCTGCCGGACTTCATCGCCCGGTATCCCGACATCATCCTGAACCTCAGCGAGGGCGACCGGATGGTCGATCTGGTCGCGGAAGGCGTGGACTGCGTCCTGCGCGCCGGCGACCTGCCGGATTCCGGCCTGGTCGGCCGCAAGGTGGCGAACTTCGAGCAGGTCACCCTGGCGAGCCCGGCCTATCTCGCCCGGCACGGCGAACCGTCGACGCCGGACGACCTCGAAGGGCATCTGATGGTCGCCTACACGGCGTCGGCCACCGGCAAGCCCTATCCGCTGGAGTTCGGGGACGGTCCGCACCTGCGCGAGATCCCCCTGCCCTACAAGATCGTGGTGCGCGGCGCCGAGACCTATACGGCCGCCGGTCGGGCGGGACTGGGCCTGATCCAGATCCCGCGCTACCGGGTCGTCCGCGAGATCGCGGCGGGCGCCTTCGTCCCGGTGCTCGTCGCGTCGCCGCCCCCGCCGATGCCGGTCTACGTCCTCTATCCGCAGAACCGGCATCTCTCGTCGCGCCTGCGCGTCTTCGTCGACTGGATCGCCGAGGTCTTCAGGCTCGCGGCCCCGGCCAGGCCCGGGCCGGACGACTGACGGGACCGACCGAGGCTGCCCGGATCAGGCGATCGCCGGCAGCCGGTCCAGATACTTGTCGAGCGTCAGCGGATAGTCGCGGATCCGAACGCCCGTCGCGTTGTAGACGGCGTTGGCGATGGCCGCCCCGACGCCGCACAGCCCCAGTTCGCCGACCCCCTTGGCCTTCATCGGCGAGGACTTGTCGTCGACCTCGTCCAGGAAGATCACCTCCTGATGCGGGATGTCGGCGTGGACCGGGACCTCGTAGCCGGCCAGGTCGTGATTGACGAAGAAGCCGTGCCGCGTGTCGACGGCCAGCTCCTCCATCAGGGCGGCGCCGACGCCCATGGTCATGGCGCCGATGACCTGGCTGCGCGCCGTCTTCGGGTTCAGGATCCGGCCCGCTGCGCAGACCGCCAGCATCCGCCGGATGCGGGTCTCGCCCGTGTAGCTGTCGACCCCCACCTCCACGAAATGGCCCGCGAAGGTGGATTGCTGGAACTTCTCGCCCAGATCGCCGAACTCGATGAAGTCCTCCGCCACGAGCGGGCCGTCGGACGCGACCGAGGCCAGGGTCGCGTTGCGGCGGCCCGCGCGGACGCGTCCGCCGGTGAAGGCCGCGTCCGCGGGATAGCCGAGACGCGCGATGATCTGTTCGCGCAGCTTCATGCAGGCCGCATAGACGCCGGCCGTCGAACTGTTGGCGCCCCACTGGCCGCCGGAGCCCGCGGCGGCGGGGAAGTCCGAGTCGCCCAGCCTGACCACGACCCGGTCGACATCGATCCCGAGGGTCTCGGCCGCCGTCTGGGCGACGATGGTGTAGGTGCCCGTCCCGATGTCGGTCATGTCGGTCTCGACGGTGACCATGCCTCGAGCGTCCAGATGGACCCGTGCGCCCGACTTCATGACGATGTTGTTGCGGAAGCCCGCCGCCATGCCGAGACCGATCAGCCAGCGCCCGTCACGAACACTCGCCGGCGTCGGGTTGCGGCGCGACCAGCCGAACCGCTCTGCGCCGGTCCGCAGACAGGCGACGAACTGACGGGTCGAGAAGGGCCGCTCCGGCTTTTCGGGATCCACCTGGGTGTCGTTGAGGATGCGGAACTCGACCGGGTCCATGTTCAGCTTCTCGGCCATCTCGTCCATGGCGATCTCGAGCGCCATCAGACCCGGCGCCTCGCCCGGCGCCCGCATGGCGTTGCCTTCCGGCAGATCGAGCACCGCCAGCTTCTGCGAGGTCATCCGATTGGCGCCGGCGTAGAGAAGCTTGGTCTGCTGGGTCGCGACCTCAGTACCGCCGCCCGGCAGGTCGCCGTTCCAGCTCTCGTGGCCGATGGCGGTGATCCGCCCGTCCCGTTCCGTCCCGATGCGGATCCGCTGGATCGTCGCGGGACGGTGGGTGGCGTTGTTGATCATCAGAGGACGCTGCATGGCCACCTTGACCGGTCGACCCGTCGCCTTCGACGCCAAAGCGGCCATGACGGCGTCGGACCGCACGAACAGCTTTCCGCCGAAGCCGCCGCCGATGTAGGGCGAGTCCAGCCGCACGTTCTCGGGCGGAATGCCGAAGATCTTGGCGACCTCGCCCTTGCCCCAGGCGATCATCTGGTTGGAGGTCCACAGGGTCAGCCTGTCGCCTTCCCAGGACGCCATGGTGGCCATGGGCTCCATCATGGCGTGGCTGTGATCCGGCGTGGTGTAGGTCTCGTCCAGGGTGACAGGCGCCGCGGCGAAGGCCCCCGCGAAATCGCCGGCCGAGGACTGTTCGGGTCCGCCCTTGGGGTCTCCCGCCCCGGCCTTGGCCTCGGCCAGGTCGAAGGCGCCCCGAGCCTTGACGTAGTCCGCCTCGACGAGCGCGGCCGCCGAGCGGGCCTGTTCGAAGCTCTCCGCCACGACCACGGCGATGGCCTGGTGATAGTGCTGGATGTCGGGCCCGCCGAGGAGTTTGGCGGTGTTGTAGTCGCCCTTGCCGACCGTCCCCGCATTCTCCGCCGTCACCACGGCCAGAACGCCGGGCGCCGACCGGGCCCGATCGGTGCGCAGACGCCGGATCCGCCCCTTGGCGATGGTCGCCCCGACAATATAGCCGTAGGCGGGCCGCGCCTCGACGTCGTGGCGTTCGTAGGCGTAGAGGGCCCGCCCGGTGGTCTTCAGGGGGCCGTCGATCCGGTTGATCGGCTTGCCCACCACCTTCAGCTGGTCGATCGCGTTCTGGCCCGCCGGCTGGTCGAACTTCATCGCCCTATCCTCTTGCGTCGCTGATGACGGCGGCGAGCGTCCGCTCCGCCAGGGTCACCTTGAAGGCGTTCTCATGCGTCGGTTGGGCGTCCGCCAGGGCGATCGCGGCCACGGCTCTCGCGCCCTGTGGCATCGCGGCCTCGGCCGCCTCCACCCGCCAGGGCTTGTGCGCCAGACCGCCGAAGGCGACCCGACCGCTTCCGTCCCGCTGAAGCACGGCGGCGACCGAGACCACGGCGAAGGCGTAGGAGGCGCGGTCGCGGACCTTGCGGTAGACATGGGTCCCGCCGATCGGCGCCGGCAGGGTCACGCCGGTGATCAGGTCGCCCGGCGGCAGAACGGTGTCGATATGCGGCCGGTCTTCCGGCAGGCGGTGGAACTCGGCCATCGGAATGGTCCGGGTCTCGCCCGCCGCATTCACCGTCTCCACCCGGGCGTCCAGCACCCGCATGGCCACGGCCATGTCGCTGGGATGGGTGGCGATGCAGTGGTCGCTGACGCCGATCACCGCCAGCTGGCGACTGAAGCCGCCGATCGCGGCGCATCCCGAACCGGGCTCGCGCTTGTTGCAGGCCTGGGCGGTGTCATAGAAATAGGGACAGCGGGTCCGCTGGAGCAGGTTTCCGGCGGTGGTCGCCTTGTTCCTCAGCTGCCCGGACGCCCCGGCCAGAAGCGCGCGGCTGAGGACGCCGTAGTCACGCCGGACGCGGGCGTCGCCGGCCAGGTCGGTGTTGGTGACGAGGGCGCCGATGTGCAGACCGCCCTCCGGCGTCGCCTCGATCCTGTCCAGACCCGCCGGACCGACGTCGATCAGATGCTGGGGCGTCTCGATCTGCAGCTTCATCAGATCGAGGAGATTGGTGCCGCCCGCGATGAATTTGGCGCCGGGCCTGGCCCGCGCCGCCAGGGCGGCCGCCGCCGGCGTAGTTGCGCGCTCGTAGGAGAAGGGCCTCATGCGCGCGCTCCTGCGACTTCCGCCATGGCCTCGGCGATGTTGGAATAGGCCCCGCAGCGACAGATATTGCCGCTCATCCGCTCGCGCATCTCCTCGTTCGTCGCCCGGGGTCGATCGGTCAGGCTGGCGGAGACATGGCTCGGCAGACCTTGGCGGATCTCCTCCAGCACGGCGACGGCGGAACAGATCTGTCCGGGCGTGCAGTAGCCGCACTGATAGCCGTCGTGCTTGACGAAGGCGGCCTGCATCGGATGCAGATCGTCCGGCGCCCCGAGGCCCTCGATGGTCGTCACCTTCGACCCCTCGTGCATCACCGCCAGGCTCAGGCACGAGTTGATGCGTTGGCCGTCGACGAGGACGGTGCAGCCGCCGCACTGACCATGGTCGCAACCCTTCTTGGTTCCCGTCAGATGCAGGTGCTCGCGCAACGCATCCAGCAGGGTCGTCCGAGTGTCCAGCTCCAGCGTCCGGTCCGTGCCGTTCACCTCGAGGGCCACCGTCATCCGGGTCGGCGGCGTATCCGGCGACGGCGTCTGGGCGTCGGCCGGCGATACAGTGGCGAGAGCCGCGCTCGCGCCTCCGACCATCAGCACGCCTCGACGGGAGAGTTCGAGTTCGCCGGCCATGGAGACCTCCATTCTGTGCGAGGGTTGGATTCAGCCGCTCCGGTCACCCGGCGGATAGTCGATCAGACTAGGGCAATCCCAAGGGAGTGCATACGTTCCGGCGATGAGCTGACTTCGATGACGCGGTGACTTCCACTCATCTGTATAGCCCCCGATATAGCCCGCAAACTACATCGGAACCCCACCTCGATACTGATCGCGAATGATTATCAATGGCTCGAATTTACGGGCTGCCGAGGCGTTGAGCGGCCACCGCACAGGAGGATCAGGCAAAGAACTCCTTTGATCCGATATATTGTCCCTGACCATCCCGGCCGATGCTGTACGGATTGGCGCAAGACGCGTCGAAGGGCCTTTCCCTGTGACCCGAACCCCGAAGTCCAAATCCATCGGCCCTGTCGCCACGGACAAACCCCGACGGCGGCTCTTCACGCGTCGCCGCGTCCTCACCACAGGCGGGGTGGTCGTGGGCGGCGCCCTGGTGCTCGGCACGGTGGGGGCGAACATCACCCGCATCCTCGGCGCCGGCGCGGTTCGGCCCGAGGACAGCCCGTTCGGCCCCTATCTTCGCATCGAGCCGGACGGCTCCGTCATCGTCGCCAACGCCTTCCAGGAAATGGGTCAGGGCATCCATGCCGGCCTCGCCGCCCTCGTGGCGGAGGAGCTCGACGCCGACTGGGACCGGGTCCGCGTGGAGGCCGCTCCGGCCAATGCGGCGGTGTACGGCCCCCAGATGACCGCAGGCTCAAGAACGATCGCCCAGTCCTGGGATCGCATGCGCAAGGTCGGCGCCGCGGCCCGGGCGATGCTGGTTCAGGCGGCCGCTGCCCAGTGGCGCGTTCCGACCAACAGCCTGACGGTCGCGGACGGCGTCGTGCGTCATGCGTCCTCCGGACGATCGGCGGGGTTCGGCGAACTCGCCGGGCCCGCCGCGGCCTTTGAGCCGCCGCAGGAGCCGACCCTCAAGACGCCGGACCAATTCACCCTGATCGGCACCCGGCGGGTCCGCCGTCTCGACAGCCGAGACAAGAGCACCGGCGCCACGATCTACACCCAGGACGTCCGTCTGCCGGGCATGCTGACCGCCATGGTGGCCCACTCGCCGCGCATCGGCGGTCGGCTGTCCCGGTTCGATGATCGCGACGCGCGACGCGTCCCCGGCGTCGTGGACGTTTTCGCCATCCCGACGGGCGTCGCCGTCGTCGCGGAGAACGCCTGGGCCGCCCGGAAGGGACGCGAGGCGCTCCGCATCCGGTGGGACGACCGCCGCGCCGAGCGCCGCTCGGACCCTGAAGTCGCGGCCTGGTACCGCGACATCGCCGATGGTCGCGTCGAGCACGGCTCCACCGCCTACGGGAACAAGGGGGACGCCGAGACGGCCTTCACCGGCGAGTTGTTCGAGACCTCCGTGGACCTTCCCTATCTGGCCCATGCGCCCATGGAGCCGATGAACTGTGTCGCCCAGGTCGACGGACCGAACGTGGTGATCCACTCCTCCACCCAGCTGCAGACGCCCGACCAGGTCTTCGTGGCCACGGCTCTGGGCACCGCGCCTGGTCTGGTGAACATCAACGTCCTGCCGGCCGGAGGATCCTTCGGACGTCGGGGCGTCATGGGCGCGGACTATTCCGTCGAGGCGGCGCGGATCGCGCGCCGGATGGAGGGGCGCCCCGTCAAGCTGCTCTGGAGTCGCGAGGACGACATGTCCGGCGGCTTCTACCGGCCGATGGCCCATCACAAGATGACGGTGGCGGTGGACGCGGAAGGATATCCGAAGGCCTGGCGTCACCGGACCGTCTGCCAGGCGTTGATCCCGGTGGGGCCGAACCATCAAGCGATCGAAGGCGTCGAACCCTCGCCCTATCTGGAGTTCGCAGAGACGGTCGATTGTCGCGTCTACAGTCCCAGGCTTCCCGTCTCCGTGGGGTTCTGGCGGTCGGTGGGCCACTCCCACACCTTCACGGCCATCGAACACGCCATCGACCAACTCGCGCGCCGGGCCGGGGTGGACCCCGCCGAGTATCGCCGACGCATCTACGCCAAGGTCAACGCCCGGCCGTATCTGGACGTGCTCAATCTGGCCTGCGAACGCGCGGGATGGGGACAGCCGATCGAGGCGGGATGGGCGCGGGGCCTGGCCGTCGGCCAGTGTTTCGGCACCACGGTGGCCCAGGTCGCCGAGGTGTCGCTGACGCCGAGCGGCCCGCGTGTCCGCCGCGTCGTCGCGGCTGTGCATTGCGGCATCGCCGTCGCCCCGGACCTGATCGCCGCCCAGATCGAAGGCGGGATCATCTATGGCCTAAGCGCCGGCCTCTACGGCCAGGTGCGTTTCCGCGACGGCGTCGTCCAGAACGACAACTTCAAGGACTACCGCACGGTGCGCATGCACGAAGCGCCCGAGATCGAGACCCATATCGTGCCCTCGGCGGAGCCGCCGACCGGCGTCGGCGAGCCCGGCACGCCGCTGATCACCCCCGCCGTCGCCAACGCCCTGCTCGTCCTGACGGGCCGGCCGACGCATCGACTGCCGTTCGTGGAGGCCTGAGGCATGCGCTACACCCTGAACATCAACGGCGCGTCCCATGGGGTGGACGCCGAGCCGGACATGCCCCTGCTCTGGGTCCTGCGCGATATCCTCGGCCTCACCGGCACGAAATACGGATGCGGCGTGGCCCAGTGCGGCGCCTGCACCGTCCATGTCGACGGCGAGCCCCGCCGGTCCTGCTCCCTGCCCATTTCTGCGCTCGACGGCGCCGTCACCACGATCGAGGGCGCCTCGGGTCCGGTCGCCGAAGCGCTCCAGGCGGCGTGGGTCGCGCGCGACGTGCCCCAGTGCGGCTTCTGCCAGTCCGGCCAGCTGATGAGCGCCATCGCCCTGATCAACGCCGTGCCCCGTCCGGACGACGACGACATCAACGCCGCGATGAACGGCAACATCTGCCGCTGCGGGACCTATATGCGCATCCGCGCCGCCATCAAGGACGCCGCCGCCGCGGCGGGAGGCTGATATGGCGCGCGAACCCGGTCGTCGAAACGTCCTGCGCCGCCACCCGATCCTGAGCGGCCTGGCCGTCCTCATCGTCGGCTTCGTCGCCTGGTCGTCGGTGAACAGCTACCTCCACCGTCCCGAACGCGAGAACATCGCTCCGGTCGAGGCCACGCCCGCGATCGCTCACCTGCAGCCCGTCGCCGCCTTCGCCAGCCTGCCCGACGACGCCAGCCGATCCGTCGCCCTCTTCAACGAGGCCGGCCGGGTGATCCAGCATCCTCGCTGCATGAACTGTCACCCGGTCGGCGACCGGCCGACGCAGGGCGACCGGATGACGCCTCATGAGCCGTGGGTGACGCGCGGCTCCGACGGTAACGGCGCGCCGGGTCTGGAGTGCAAGACCTGCCACGGCTTCAGCAATTTCGAGCCGTCCGGCGTGCCCGGCGATCCGCACTGGGCCCTGGCCCCTGCGTCCATGGCCTGGCAGGGCAAGACGCTTGGCGAGATCTGCCGGCAGATCAAGGATCGCACCCGCAACGGAGACCGCAACCTGAACGACCTCGTCCACCACATGGCCGAAGACGGACTTGTCGGATGGGCCTGGAATTCCGGCGGCGACCGGACGCCGGCGCCCGGCACCCAGGAGGAGTTTGGCGCTCTCATCCGCGCCTGGGTCGAAACCGGAGCCGAATGCCCTGCGGACGCGTCCGCCGCCCTCCGGCGCTAGTCCGTCGCCGGGCCTGCCAGATACTGCGCGTCCGTGACCTTCTCCATCCAGGTCACGGGCGAGCCGTCGAGGCTTTCCTGGATGGCGATGTGGGTCATGGCTTCATGCGGGGTCGCCCCGTGCCAGTGTCTGCGATCGGCCGGGCACCACAGGATGTCTCCAGCCCGGAACTCGTGGATCGGCCCGCCCTCGACTTGGGTCCAGCCGACGCCCTCGGTGACGATGAGGGTCTGACCCAGGGGGTGGGTGTGCCAAGCCGTGCGTGCGCCGGGTTCGAAGCGCACGACGGCGCCGCCGACGCGGGAGGGCGCCTCCCTCTGGAACTGTCCGGAAATGGTCACCGCGCCGGTGAACCAGGCGTCCGGCCCGGGCTGTACCGTCTGATCGTGCCGCCTGACGATCTGCATGTCCTGCCTTTCGATCTGAGGCTCGCCTGCGAGAGGCGCGAGGGTGAGAGTCGCCATGAGGGCTCCGACGGTTTGCATCTTCAATCTCCCGAATGACGGCCAGCCTAGGGCGTCGAGGCGTCGTCGGGCGCCCACGGGCGCGGCAACGGGTCGATGAAGTCCGCTCAGTGATCCAAAGCCCCGCGGCCGAGGTCGCTGTCCCGATCCCGGCGTCGAGAGGCCGACGGGACGACGCAGAGATGCTAGAAGACGGCATGCAACTTCGCCGTTCCGACTTCGCCGACCTGACCTATTTCCTGGAGATTGCGCGGCAGCGCAGCTTCAGACGGGCCGGCGTCGAGCTCGGCGTGGGCGCCTCCGCCCTGAGCCATTCGATGCGGGCGCTTGAGGAACGCCTCGGCGTTCGCCTGCTCAACCGCACAAGCCGCAGCGTGACCCTGACCGCCGCCGGCGAAGCCCTGCAGGCCGCGATCGGGGAACCCTATGACGCCATCGGACGGGCGGTGGACGTCCTCAACCGCTATCGGGACGACCCGATGGGCCGCGTCCGCCTCAGCGTGCCGACCGACGCGGCCGAGCATCTCGTGGCGCCGATCATCGGGACCTTCCTGGAGCGCTATCCGGACGTCGAAATCGAGATCTCCGTCAACAACCGCCTGATCGACGTCGTGGAGTCCGGCTTCGACGCCGGCATCCGCTACGGCGGCACTGTGCCCGAGGACATGATCGCGCAGCGGCTGTCCGCCGACATCCGCTGGGTGGTCGTGGCCGCCCCCGCCTACCTGGAACGCTGCGGAACGCCTGTCACGCCGCACGACCTGGCGCGTCACGCCTGCGTTCGCATCCGCATCGGCGACGATCGCATCTATCGCTGGGAGTTCGAACGCGGCGACGAGCGGATCGAGGTCGATGCGCCGGGCGCCCTGCTGATCGACAACGGCGTGATCGGTCTGGCGGCGGCCAGGCAGGGCGCCGGCCTGATCTATGTGGCGGAGCCGATGGTAAGGGCGGACCTCGCCTCCGGCGCCCTGATCACCGTTCTGGACGACTGGAGCTCGACCAGTCCGGGCTATCAGATCTACTACTCCAGCCGCCGCCAGGTGCCCAACGCCCTGCGCCTGTTCATCGACCTGGTGCGGGAACTGCGACCGCTGGGGCTCTGATCCCAAGGATGAGCTCCGCGCATCGTCCCGTTCACCGCCGGCGGGCTGATCACGCGAGGCTGTGACCGCTACACCGACGCCGGCGCCGCTCCAGGCGCGGCGAGCGAACCATGACGGCCTACACCTTCCCGACCGATGACAGGCCCGCCCGCTGGGGCGCGGTCTTCGCCCTGACCCTCTGCGTCTCGACGCTGATCGCCTCCGAGTTCATGCCCGTCAGCCTGCTGACGCCCGTGGCCGCCGATCTTCAGGTCACCGAAGGGCAGGCCGGACAGGCGATCGCGGTTTCGGGCCTGTTCGCCGTCCTGACCAGTTTGCTGATCGCCACGGTTTCCCGCGGCGTTGATCGGCGGCGCCTGCTCCTGGGGCTTACCGGCCTTATGCTGGCGTCGGGCCTGATCGTGGCGCTTGCGCCCTCTTATGCGGTCCTGATGGTCGGTCGGGCGATGCTGGGCGTCGTGATCGGCGGCTTCTGGTCCCTGTCGACCGCCGTGGTCATGCAGCTGGTTCCAGCCAAAGACCTGCCCAAAGGGCTCGCGCTGCTCAACGGCGGCAACGCGCTGGCCACGACCATCGCCGCTCCGCTCGGCAGCTTCCTCGGCCAGTTCATCGGTTGGCGCGGCGCCTTTTTCATCGTCGTCCCCCTCGCCGCCATCGTGCTGGTCTGGCAGTTCCTCAGCCTGCCTTCGATGCCTTCTGACCGCCGCGCGACCAGAGCCAACGCCCTGGCGCTTCTGCGCCGTCGCGAGGCGGCCATCGGTATCGCCGGCGTGACCCTCCTGTTCATGGGTCAGTTCGCCCTCTTCACCTATCTCCGGCCCTTCCTGGAGACGACCACGGGGGTCAGCGTGTCGGTTCTGTCGCTGATCCTGCTGATCATGGGGCTGGCGGGCGCCGTCGGCAGCGCGCTCATTCCGAAGCTCATCGCGCGAAGCCTCAGGACGGCGCTCGTCGCGGCCCCGACCGGGCTCGCCGTGATCGGCCTGGCCCTCATCGGCCTCGGCCGTGACGGCCTGGCGACCGGAATACTCCTCGCGCTGTGGGGGCTGGTGGGCACGGCCGCGCCCGTGGCCTGGTGGACCTGGCTCAGCCGAACGCTTCCGGACGACGCCGAGGCCGGTGGCGGCCTGATGGTCGCTGCGATCCAGCTCGCCATCACCCTCGGCGCCGCGGCGGGCGGTCTCCTGTTCGACGCCGGCGGTTACCGGGCGACCTTCGGGGCATCGGCCCTGATCCTGTTGGCCGCAGCCGCCGTCTCGTCCATTGCACCGCTTAGCGATCGAAGCGCCGACGCCGCGGCACGCACGACGGCGTGAGACATCCGCCTAGGCGCCGCGACGGGCCGCAGGGATCAGCCCGACGTCCAGCAGCCGGTGCAGCGCGTCCACATGACCGTCGCGCGCCGCGACCGGCTCCGGACTGGAGGTCATGACCACGGTCAGGTCGAGATCAGGGGTCACGAAGATCATCTGGCCGCCGTAGCCCCAGGCGAAGAAGACGTCGTGCGCGCCGCTGCGCCTGATCCACCAGCCGTATCCATAGGGGTTGCCGCTCCAGCGGGAGGTTCCGCGCCCGCGCCATGAGGTTTCCACCCAGCCCTCGGGAAGAGCCCGCGCGCCGCCGTGCAGACCGTCGTTGCGATAGAGCTCGCCGAACGCCAACAGGGCGCGCGGCGACAGCCGCATGTCGTTGCCCCCGAAATAAATCCCCTGCGGATCGGCGGGCCAGGACGGAATCTCGATGTCGAGGGCCTCGCCCAGCGTCTCGCGCGCCAGGGCCAGGGTCGACCGGCCGGCGGCCCGCGTGAGCACGGCCGACAGCAGATGCGAGGTTCCGGTCGAATAGATCATCCGGCCGCCCGGGTCGGCCTCGAAGGGCTGGGCCAGGGCGTAGCGCACCCAGTGCGAGCTGGAGACCCAGGCCCCGTAGTCGGCCCCCGAGGTCGATCCCAACCCGGCCTGCATCGACAGGAGGTGGCCGACCGTCAACGTCGCCAGCCTCGGATCCGGATCGGCGGGAAACCGGTCGCCGAGGAAGGGCGCGATCAACTGGTCGGGGCCGGCCAGAACTCCGCGTCCGATCGCCATCCCGGCGATCCCCGCCAGGACCGACTTGGATGCGGACTTGATGTTGACCGGCGTCTCGAGAGCCGGTCCGCGGAACACCTGCTCCGCCTGGACGACGCCATCGCGCGCCACGATGATCGCGTGGAGCTTCGGCACGGTCGCCGCCGCTTCCAGCGTCTGCGCCAGGAGCGCGGGATCCATCCCCGTCGTGGCCCGAGACGAGGGCACGGCCGGCAAGGCGTCGCCGCAGGCGGCTAGACCGGTCGCGCCCAGGCCTGCGGCCAAAAGCTCGCGGCGGATCACGGCGCGCGTCTGCCGTGTCGGAACCGATCCATCTGGTCTCCTGCAGCCAGGCACGCATGATCGTCGCGCCGGTAGACCAAGCCGCGCAACCGCATTTCGGTTCACGGCCGGAGCCCTTCCGGGACGCCGTGACGCAGCCTGGAGCCGACGTTCAGTTCCGCGGGCTGGCGGTCATCGTGACCGAGACCTCGGCCGGATAGCTCCACATCGCGCCCGAGATGCCGTCGACGGCGTAGCCGATCGGCGACTGGATCCGGGACCGCGACGAGAAGGCGGACGACACCTGCGCCACGCCGGGCTCGAAGCCGGAGCGCTCGCAACGGACCTCCAGCGCGCTCCGCGCTCGGGAGATCTGTACGCTCCCCGGCGTGGTGACCCGGCCGACGACGCGGCCGCTCTCGTTGGTGATGACGCACTGCGCTCCGTCAGCGTTCGGAGTCGCGACGGCGAGGGTCTGGCTCGTCCCCTGGGTGACGGTGGTGCAGGCCCCCGTGAGGGCGACCAGCGAGAGACACAGCAAGGGCCTGAGCATGAGGGCGTCTCCAGAAGCGGCCGTCTGTTCCGGCCCCGAGTTGACCGCCGATCCGCATCGACCGGCTTGTGAACTCCGGTTCTACGAGGGCGGTCCGGCGGCGGACATGCCGGAACTTCCGCATAAGATGCCTCATCCTCCGCTCAGCTTCGCGCCCCCGGAAAGGGAGCGGCGTCTCCTGTTCCTTCCATCGCCGGTGAGCCAATCCGCCGGTGCTTCAGGCCGCCGCCCGCCCCGACGCCTCGCGACGGCGCGCCTTCGGGTCCTTCAGCGACGGCGGCACATAGTTGGCGTCGTTGGGCCCGATGTCGCCGCCCGGCGGGGCGATCCGGTCGATCTCGTCCAGCAGGCCGTCGTCGAGGGCGACACCGGCTCCGGCCAGATAGTCCTCCAGCTGCTCCATGGTGCGCGGTCCGATGATCGCCGAGGTGACCCCCGGGTGGGCCATGACAAAGGCCACCGCCATGTGCGCCAGGCTCAGACCGGCCTGTTCGGCCAGCGGGATCAACCGCTCGACGGCGTCGAGCTGGCCCGCATCTCGCATCTGGTTGGGGAAGTAGCGGGCGCGCAGGGTGTCGGGCGTCTCCTCGCCTTTTCGATACTTGCCGGTGAGCATGCCCTTGGCGAGCGGGCTCCAGACCAGGGCGCCCATGCCGTAGCGTTCGCACACCGGCAGCACCTCGCGTTCGATGCCCCGGTTCAGGATCGAGTACGGCGGCTGTTCGGTGCGAAAGCGCGCCAGCCCACGCCGTTCGGCGACCCACTGGGCCTCGACGATGTCGGAGGCCGGGAAGGTCGAGGAGCCGATCGCCCGGATCTTGCCCGCGCGCATCAGGTCCGTCAGGACGGACAGGGTCTCCTCGATGTCCGTCTCCGGCGACGGACGGTGGATCTGATAGAGGTCGATGTGATCGGTCTGCAGCCGCTGGAGGGAGGCCTCGACGGCGCGCGTGATCCAGCGACGGGAGTTACCCTGCATGTTCGGATCGTCGCCCATGGGCAGATGCACCTTGGTGGCGAGCACCACGTCGTCGCGCCGGCCTTTCAGCGCCTTGCCGACCACGGTTTCCGACTCCCCCCGGCTATAGCCATCCGCGGTGTCGATGAAGTTGATCCCGGCGCCGAGGGCCCGGTGGATCATGCGGATCCCGTCGTCATGGTCGGGGGATCCGGGCGAGCCGAACATCATCGCGCCGAGGCAATACGGGCTGACCTTGATGCCGGTGCGTCCGAGAGGGCGATACTGCATGACGGGAATCCTTCCTGAGGGCTGGCCGCATTCGCGTTCGCGCGGTAGAACACGAAACGGAACGGCATTCCGGATATAACCGGAACCATGTTCCGTTTGCAAGAAGGTTAGACGTGGACGAGACGGAATCCCTCGCAGGAGAATCAAACGCCGGCCGGCGGGTCCGTGCGGACGCCCAACGCAATCTCGACACCGTGCTTGCGGCGGCCAAGGCCGTATTTGCGACGGGCGGCGTCGATGCGCCGGTGCGTGAGATCGCGGACCGTGCGGGGGTCGGGGTCGGCACCCTCTACCGCCACTTCCCGAAACGCGCCGACCTGATCGCGGCCGTCTTCCGTCACGAGATGGACGCCTGCGCCGACGCGGCGCCCGTCCTGGCCGCCGAACACCCGCCCGTGGAGGCCCTGGCGAACTGGCTGCAGCTCTACGCCGGCTTCGTGGGCACCAAACGGGGACTGGCCAAGGCCCTGCATTCGGGCGATCCGACCTACGACGCCCTCCCCGCCTATTTCGATCAGAGGCTCCGGCCGGCTTTTCGAACGCTCTTCGAAGCCGCACTGGCCGACGGCGCCATCCGCACCGACATGGAGCCCGACGAGATCCTCAACGCCGTCGCCCACCTCGGAATGTCGGCGAGCCCGGACAGACCCGGACAATCAGAAAGGCTCGTCGCCCTGCTCGTGGACGGACTACGGCGGAAACCCGCTGACTGAAGACCCCGGGGCGCCCGCCCGGCTCGGGCCGCGGACCGCAAACCGGCGACCTCCCAGGCCGCGACGGGCTGCAGTCAGGCCGCGCACGGGCTCCGGGATCGCCGGTCAGGCGACCTGACGGCGATAGTCGGCGGCCAGACTCGTCAGAGGCTCCCCGGAGCCGCCTTCCAGGCCGTAGAAGGCGTAAGGGTTGAGAAACTGGCGCCCCCAGAAAAGGGTCCGATCGACCTCGCCGAGCTCTGCCTCCTCGCAGACCGACGCCCAGTGGTCGCCGATGGTGCGCACCTGATGTTCGACAATGCGGACCGCGGAGGGTGCATCCAGTTGGAAATGAGGGGCCGCCGCCAGACAGGTCGCGATCTGGCTCGCCCGGTTCTGGTCGACGATCAGCATGGCCTGACTGGCCTCCTCCCCGGCCCGTCCCTGCGGGCAGATGTCGTAAGCGGGTGTCAGGGTCAGGTGCTCGCCGTCCCAGAAGGCGGCGTGGTTTCGGGCGTGGTCGTCCAGATTTCCGACCAGGATGTTGAAGGCGATGCGGGCGAACAGTTCGCGCAAGGTCTCTTGTGGACGGGTGAAGCGGAAGCGGACGATCTCGGCGAGATCCTGGTAGCTGGCGTAGCGGGCCTGCATCTCGTCCAGGCCGAGCATCGTCAGGGCCGAGACCATCGCCTTGCGTCGCCACCCCGCTCCTTCCGCCTCCCTGTCGAAGCGTTGGACCAACAGGACGTCCTTGCCCGAGGCCTGGGCCAGCCGGACGGGCGCGACGTCCAGCCCCGCCAGGGCCGCCAGCCGCATGGCGATGTATTCGGCCTTCACGACACTGTAGGTGTCTGCGGCGCTCGAGAATTTGGCGACATATTTTACCGGCCCGTCCGTGATCAGGGCCTTGGGCCGGGCGCCGCCGATGGAGCTGCCGTGGTGCAGGGCCTGGTCGAGCTCCGGGCTCAGAGGCAGATTGCGCTCGACCCTTTCCGCCGAGGCGATGAGCTCGTCCAGGGTGGCGTGCGCCCCGCCGCGTGCGACATAGTCCGTGGCGGACGTCTGGAAATCCAGCGCGCCGATCCGATCAGACCCCGACTGCAGCAGGAAGGTCAGTTCGTCGAGATCGACCCCGTCGAGCGCCGCCCCCTTCAACCCGAAGGTCCGGTTGAGAATGACGCGGCGCCCCCAGGCGTCCGGGGCCGCGTCGCGGATGGCGCTGGCGATGGGCAGGCCGTTCAGGGGCCGGATGACGCCGGCTTCGAGCGGCAATTCGGGCAGATAAAGGGGAATGGCGTCCGGCAAGGCGCGATACGAGCGGCCGTAGACGAAGGCGACCTCTGCGCCGTCGGCCACGAGGCGGCCGGCGACGACAGGGTCGACGCGGCCGGGCAGCCAGACCCAAACGAACGCCTCGCGCGGAGAAGAGAACGGCTCAGAAGTCATCGTCGACAACCGTGGACAGTGGCCGGGCGTATTTGGGCAGGAGGGCAAGACGCTTGCCCGCTTCGTCCAGGCGGGCCGTCAGGCCTGCGGCGTCCTCGTCGAACAGCCGGACGCCCATCAGGGCGCAGGCCTCCAAGGCTAGGCCGAGCTCGACCTTGGGATTGCCCTCCTCAAGCCGTTGCACCGTGCCTCGCGACACGCCGAGGCGCTCGGCGAGATCCTGAGCCGTCATGCGCCGCGACTTGCGCTCAAGCTCGATCATGCGACCGAGAAGGCTGGCGGCCGACAAGGTGTATCGCGCGTAGCTCTGCTTCTTCGAGGCTGGCATTGACCTACCCATCGCTCATATAGCGGCAATATGCTCTATGCATCGAGCATAGCAGCATACAGCGATCCCGTCAATGCTATGCGCTATGCATCGAACATATCGAGCCTATATGACCGATGCATAGAGCATTCCGATCCACCAGCGACATCGAGCGCCACCAGGGGGTCGCGGCGGGGCCGGAATTTCCAAAAGAAATCCGCTGAGGACTCAGACCTCGGAACGATTGCCAGCTTCGAGATGCTTCGCCGTCCAAATCATCGCTCGCGCCAATTACGAGACTCCCGCTCTCGCCTTTGCCCTCGCGAGACGGGTTTCAGAGGCGCGAATCAATTTTGACCGGCCCTGCACAGCCTTAGACAGCCCTGCACCAGGTCCGGCCGCTGACAGGCGCGGGCGTGTGCCCCGGAATCGGCCTGCTCCCCATATGCTCCCCAAGGCCCAATTGCTAAGGGGCCGCCCGAGAGCGACCCCTTAAAATCCGCCATAAAACCATAAGGTTAGATGGTCGGAGCGACAGGATTCGAACCTGCGACCCCTTGACCCCCAGTCAAGTGCGCTACCAGGCTGCGCCACGCTCCGAAGGCGCTCCCTATAGACGCGGGTTTCGCGCGCCGCAAACGCTAAAACAGGTTTTCCACCTACCTTGTCAGAACGGCGTCCAATCGGGACTTCGCACGCTCCAGATCGGCCAGGACGGCCTGCAGGCGCGCGGGCTCGCCGACAGCCGCCGAACGCGGCGAGGCCGCCGGTACGCTGACGCCGTTCTCGATCAGATCGGCCGTCTCCGCGCCGACCAGCTTCTTGAGCCCCTGCTCCTTGTGCAGGCGCTGGACGCCGCGGATCGTCAGCCCCTCATCGTGCAGCAGACGACGAATCGCCTTCAGCACCGCTACGTCCTGCGGGCGGTAGAAACGTCGTCCGCCGGCGCGCTTCACCGGCGTCACGAAGTCGAACTTGGTTTCCCAGAAGCGCAACACATGCTGCGGAGCCCCGACCTCCTCGGCCGCCTCGGAAATCGTGCGGAAGGCGTCGGCGCTCTTGGCCACGGGAATCAGGCCTCGACGACGGCGTCGTGCACCCGGCTCTTCATGATCTGAGAGGCGCGGAAGCTGATGACCCGGCGCGGATTGATCGCCGCCGGTTCGCCGGTCTTGGGGTTGCGCCCCATCCGGGCGCGCTTCTCGCGAACCTGGAAGACGCCGAACCCCGAAAGCTTCACCGTGTCGCCCTGCTCCAGGGATTCCACGATCAGTTCCAGGGTCCGTTCGACCAGGGCCGAACATTCCTGCCGGGACAGACCGACCTCTTCGTGCACGGCCTCGCAAAGATCGGCGCGCGTTACGGTCTGTTGGCCTGACATCATATCCCCGGCTTGTTGCGATCCGTTCAGCCTATAGGGACGCAAAGTCTCCTAGAAATCAATGCCTATGGCCTGACTTAGAGTCTCAGGGCGCAGGCGCCCCAGGTCAGGCCGCCGCCCATGGCCTCCAGCAGGACCATGTCGCCCTTCTTGATGCGCCCGTCCTGGATCGCGGCGTCCAGCGCCAGAGGGATCGAGGCGGCCGAAGTATTGGCGTGCATGGCCACGGTCGAGATGACCTTGTCCTCGTCCAGACCCAGGCGGTCGCCGACCCCCTTGATGATCCGCTGATTGGCCTGATGGGGCACGAACCAGTCGACGTCGGCGATCTCGATATTCGCCGCGGCGCAGGCGGCGGTGATGCCTTCGGCGATATTGACCACGGCGTGGCGGAAGACCTGATTGCCGGCCATTCGCAGATGACCGACGGTCCCGGTCGAGGCCGGTCCGCCGTCCACATAGAGCAGATCGGTCTTGGACCCGTCGGCGCGCAGGGCGAAGCCCAGCATGCCCTGGTCGGCGGACGTGCCCTGCCCTTCACGCGGCTCCAGCACCACGGCCCCGGCCCCGTCGCCGAACAGGACGCAGGTGGTCCGGTCGGTCCAGTCCATCAGCCGCGTCATCTCCTCCGCCCCGATCACCAGGGCGCATTTGGACAGGCCGCGCGCGACAAAGCCGTCGGCGACGCTCAGCGCATAGACGAAGCCCGAGCAGACGGCCTGGACGTCGAAGGCGACGCCGACCGGCGCCCCCAGCTTACGCTGAACGATCGAGGCGACCGCAGGGAAGGTCATGTCGGGCGTGGTCGTGGCCACGATGATCATGTCGACGTCCGCCGCGGTCCTGCCCGCGTCGGCCAGGGCCTTCTTGGCGGCCTCCAGCGCAAGGTCGCTGGTGGGCTGGTCGTCGCGCGCCTTGTGGCGCTGCTTGATGCCGGTGCGTTCCTGGATCCATTCGTCCGAGGTGTCGACGATCTTGGCCAGATCGGCGTTGGTGACGATCTGTTCCGGCAGGAAGGAACCGACACCGGTCACGGCGCTGCGGGTGACGCTCACTGAAGGGATTCTCCAACGGGGGCGGCGGGCGTGCTGGAATGGTCGAACACGGCGTCCAGCTTGCCCAGATTGGCGCCGACCTTGGTCATATAGTCGCTGCGGGCCAGTTCCACGGCGATGCGGACCGCGTTGCCGAAGCCGGTGGCGTCGGCGCCGCCGTGGCTCTTGACCACGATGCCGTTCAGCCCCAGCAACGGGCCGCCGTTGATCGTGCTGGGATCGATCTTCTGCCGCATCTTCTTCAGCGCGGGCATGGCGATGGCGGCGCCCAGCTTGGATTGCAGGTTCGAGGTCAAAGCCTCGCGCAGCAGGGCGGAAATATAGCGCGCCGTGCCCTCGGCGGTCTTCAGCGCGATATTGCCGGTGAAGCCGTCGGTCACGACCACGTCCACCGTCCCCTTGGCGATGTCGTCGCCCTCGACGAAGCCGTGATAGTTCAGGTCGAACGGGCCGTCGCGCAGGATGGCGTGCGCCTCCTTGACCTGTTCATTGCCCTTCATGTCCTCGGACCCGACGTTCAGCAGGCCGATGGTCGGGCGGGCGATGCCGCGCACCGCCGACTGGAAGGCCTCGCCCATGATGGCGAACTCCACCAGCTGCTCGGCGTCGCTGCCGATATTGGCGCCGACGTCCAGAACCGCCGTATGGCCCTTGAAGGTCGGCCAGCTGGCGACGATGGCCGGCCGTTCCAGCCCCGGCGCGGACATGCGCAGGATCAGTTTGGAGATCGCCATCAGGGCGCCGGTGTTGCCGGCCGAGACGACGCCGCCGGCCTCGCCCGTCTTCACCGCCTCGACGGCGTTCCACAGGCTGGAGCCCTTACCCCGGCGCATGGCCTGGGCGGGCTTCTCGTCCATGGCCACGACCTTGTCGGTATGGCGGATTTCGACGGCGTCGGCCGGCAGGTCGCACCGCGCCAGTTCGGCCCTGATCTGGGCCTCGTCGCCGTGGAGCAGGAAGCGGACGCCTTCCCCGCCGTGCGTGCGGATATAGGAGCGAACGCCGGGCACGACGACGGATGGCCCGTGATCGCCGCCCATGGCGTCAAGCGAGATCGTAACTGGGGCTGGCAAATGGACCTCGTGTGGCCGCGCCGTCTTGTCGCGCGACGCTTGATATAGGGGCGCTGGACGATAGCGCCCAGCCGGGGGGATGCAACCACCCGGCCCCTACGTCAACCTCAGCCTTCGTCCTCTGGCGACTTCAGGGCTTTCAGGGCGGCAAAGGGGGAAATCTCGGCGGGCTCTTCCGGTTGCACGAATTCCGCGCCGGGCTTGCGGGGGAAGGGATCCAGCGACAGGGCCAGTTGCTCGACGGCGTACTGGCCCAGGTCGATCTTGCCGTCCTCGATCAGGTCGGCGTCCTCTTCGTCAAGCGTCACCTCGATCTCGTCGGTCTCCTGCGGCGCGGCTTCGACCAGCTGGATCGAGAAGCGACGATCGACATCGACCGGCAGGGGCTCAAGCGTCAGGCCGCAGGTCTGGACCGCATGGGCCTTCACCCGCCCTTTCAGCGTCCATTCGCTGGTCGAGGGCGTCGGCTTCACCTCCATGTCGATCACGAAATCCTCCAGCCGCTGAAGGTCCAGGGCGCGGGCGATTCGCTTGCGCGTCTCCGCGTCCGGCTCAAGCATCCGGGTCAGACCGGACCCGATCTGGTTGATCCGCACCGTCTCGCTGTAGGGAAGGCTCACGCTCATAGTCTCAAATTTCCGTCCAGGCCGGCCGCGCCAGCACTTCGTTGAATTTCTGCGCCGCCAGACCAGCCCGCACGGCGATCGCATAGCGCGCCAGAGCCTCGGCTTGTTCAGCCTCGGGTTCGGCATAGACATTGCGCGCCAGCGCCTGCGTCAGCGCCGCCGTATCGGCGTCGCGCAGCGGCGTCTCATAGGCGTTCATCCGCCCGTACAGGGCCTCGCCCAGCTTGCGCATCTTCTTGCCGACCGAGACGTCGCCCACGCCTTCCTCGCGCAGCGCATGATCCAGGGCCGAGACATAGACGTCGAACAGCGCCTGGCCCGCGTCGCGTCCCTGTTCGGTGTTCTCGTCGCGCAGCCGCAGCACCAGCAGCAGGACATGCAGGGTGTAGAGCTCGAACCGGGCGTCGATCCGGTCGGCCACGCCCAGGCGCGTATAGAAGGCGACATTGCGGGCCTGTTCCACCGCCAGGGCGTACAGGTGGTCGCCGATGCGGGCGCCGGGCCGGGGTTTGAACAGGTTTTTCAGCATGGTTTTCCGCGGCCCCTTTTCCGCCGCGCCGTTGAACTAGGACGCGTGTCCGTCTAGGTCAAAGACCTTGTTCTCTCGCAGGCGCCCGATCATGTCTCGTTTCGTCCCGCTTTTCGCCGCCGTTTCCCTGGCGACCCTGTCCGCCGCCTGCGCGCCGACGATCGGCTCCAACGGCTTCCAGGCCATCGACGCTAAGCCCCAGGACATCGTCGCCGGAACCGACACCAAGGAGACGGTGCTGGCCCGCCTGGGTTCTCCGTCGACCACCTCGACCTTCGAACCGGACCAAGTCTGGTACTACATCAGCCAGACGACCGAGAAATACACCTACAACCGGCCGACCATCTCCAGCCGCACCGTCACCGAAGTCACCTTCGAGCCGAACGGCGACACGGTGACCGGCGTCCGCACCCTGGGCCTGGCCGACGGCGAGCAGATCGCCATGAACCGGACCGAGACCCCGACCCGCGGCCGCGCCCTGACGGTGCTGGAGCAACTGCTGGGCAACGTCGGCCGCGGCCAGCTGCCCCGCACCGAGGACGACACCCCCGGCCAGCGTCGTCCGGACTAACCGACGCTCGCGCCAAGACAGAAACGCCCCGGAGATCGCTCTCCGGGGCGTTTTCGTATCGGCTTGGTTTACCTAGCCGACAGTGCCGCTCGCCAGCACCGCCAGCAGCAGCAGGGCGACGATATTGGTGATCTTGATCATCGGGTTCACCGCCGGCCCTGAGGTGTCCTTGTAGGGATCCCCCACCGTGTCGCCGGTCACGGCCGCCTTGTGAGCCTCGGAGCCCTTGCCGTGGACGACGCCGTTCTTGTCGGTGAAGCCTTCCTCGATCACCTTCTTGGCGTTGTCCCAGGCGCCGCCGCCCGAGGTCATCGAGATGGCGACGAACAGGCCGGTGACGATCACCCCCATCAGCATGGCGCCCAGCGCGGCGAAGGCGTTGGCCTTGTCCGAAATCGCCAGGACGGCGACGAAGAGGACGATAGGCGACAGCACCGGCAGCAGCGACGGCACGATCATCTCGCGAATCGCCGCCTTGGTCAGGATATCGACGGCTCGGCCGTACTCCGGCTTGACCTGATAGGTCATGATGCCGGGGTTCTCGCGGAACTGACGGCGCACCTCGGCCACCACGGCCT
This sequence comes from Brevundimonas sp., assembly GCF_013912065.1. Taxonomy (GTDB): domain Bacteria; phylum Pseudomonadota; class Alphaproteobacteria; order Caulobacterales; family Caulobacteraceae; genus Brevundimonas. Next base: position 52,975 of record NZ_JACESA010000002.1, on the reverse strand, counting down.
CGGCCGCCCGCCCCACCGCCATCATCGACATGCCGCCGAACAGGAAGGGCAACAGTCCCCCGAACAGCAGGCCGACGACCACATAGGGATTGGTCAGGTCGAAGGCGATCGGCCCCATGTCGGCGAAGAAGGGATAATCCCCTGGATTGGCCGAGAAATACTGCAGGTCCGACGTATAGGCGGCGAACAGGACCAGAGCCCCCAGTCCGGCCGAACCGATGGCGTAGCCCTTGGTCACAGCCTTGGTGGTGTTGCCCACCGCGTCCAGCGCATCGGTCGAATGCCGCACCTCGCTGGGCAGGCCCGCCATCTCGGCGATACCTCCGGCGTTGTCCGTGACCGGCCCGAAGGCGTCCAGGGCCACGATCATCCCCGCCACGCCCAGCATGGTGGTGGTGGCGATGGCGATGCCGAACAGGCCTGCCAGCTGGAAGCTGGCGACGATGCCGACGATGATGGTCAGGGCGGGAAGCGCCGTGGCCTCCAGCGACACAGCCAGCCCCTGGATGACGTTCGTCCCGTGGCCCGACACCGAGGCGTTGGCCACCGACCGTACGGGCCGGAAGTTGGAGCCGGTGTAGTATTCGGTCACCACCACGATGGCCGCCGTCACCGCCAGTCCGACCATGCCGGACCAGAACAGCGCCATCGGCTGGATCTCCAGCCCGCTCGCGGTGACGATCGGACCAGTAACCATCTGATCGATGACCCACCAGACCGCGCCGATGGACAGGACGCCCGTCACGATCAGCCCCTGGTACAGGGCGCCCATGATGTTCTGGCTTTTGCCCAGCCGTACGAAGAAGCTGCCGATGATCGAGGTGAAGATACAGACCCCGCAGATCGCCAGCGGCAGCGCCATCATCACATCCACATAGGGCTGACCCCGGAAGAAGATGGCCGCCAGGACCATGGTCGCCACCGTCGTGACCGCATAGGTCTCGAACAGGTCGGCCGCCATGCCGGCGCAGTCCCCGACATTGTCGCCCACATTGTCGGCGATTGTCGCGGCGTTCCTTGGATCGTCTTCGGGAATTCCGGCCTCGACCTTGCCCACCATGTCGCCGCCCACGTCGGCGCCCTTGGTGAAGATGCCTCCGCCCAGACGGGCGAAGATCGAGATCAGCGAGGCGCCGAAGCCCAGGGCCACAAGCCCGTCGATCACCTCCCGACTGGTCGAAGCCAGGCCCATATGATGCGTCAGCACGATATAATAGCCGGACACCCCGATCAGGGCTCCGCCCGCCACGAACATCCCGGTGATCGCTCCTGACCGGAAGGCCAGGTTCAGTCCCTTGGACAGGCTTTCCGAAGCGGCCTGCGCCGTACGCACATTGGCCCGGACCGAGATCAGCATGCCGGCGTAACCGGCGGCGCCCGACAGCACGGCCCCGACCAGGAAGCCGACCGCCGCATAGACGCCGATCAGGAAATAGGCCGCGATCAGGATCACGATCCCGACCAGGCCAATCGTCATATATTGCCGTTTCAGATAGGCCGAGGCGCCTTCCTGGATGGCGGCCGCGATCTCTCGCATCTTGTCATTGCCGGTGCTCGCCTTCATCAGCACGGCGGTCTGGACGGCGCCGTACAGCACCGCCAGAACACCGGCGGCGAAAGCCAGCGTAAGAAAAGTCGTCATTGGCGTTTCCATGCCCTTGCAAACAGGCGCGCAGGCCTTGGCGCGGGCGGGCGTTATCGCCTCTGTCCGCCTTCCGGTCCCCCCGCACGCGGCGGACGCGTCAGTGCGTCCCTTGGGATTTGCAGGCGGAGCGTGTCATGGGCGTCCCGGTGACGCAACCGTGATCGCTGGAACGGGCTTCAGCGACCCAGCATGCCGCCGCGGCGACGCGGACTTTGGTTCAAGACCTCGACCCGCGTGACCGAACCCCGTCCCGAGATGGAATTGGCCGCAGCGACGAGCGCGGCGGACATCCGGCCCTCGTCCAGACGGGTCCAGTCGCCGGCCACGGTGAACGGCGTGCGATGCGCGGCCCTGACCAGGGCGTCGCGGAAGAAGGCTTCCTTGAGCCTCATCTCTTCCAGGCTCTTGCCGCCGCCGATGTGCAGCCTCAGCGATACGAAGACGTAGTTTCTCAGCCGGCCGTCCGCGATCACGGGCAGGCCGAGACCCGGCAGCCCCAGCGCCGGCGCCGTCTCGGGCGCCTTGCTTGACGAGGCGACGGCCGGGGCGGCGGCGACAGTCGCCATAGCGACCGGTCCGGCGGTGATCAGGGTTCTGCGATCCATGATCGGTACGCTTAGCCCGTTCCGGTTAGGATTCTGTTGCCGCCAGAGCGGCTCAACCGTGGGTCCAGCCGTCGCGCTCCAATGCGACCGCCTGACCGTCATAGGTCGCCGCAACCCCTGCGCCAGCCGTCACGGCGCCGATCCGGGTCAGCCGAAGCAGCCGCCGCTCAGCCTCGCGTCTCAGCGTCTCCTCGTGGCGCGGGTGGGCGGTGAAGGCGATCTGATAGTCGTCGCCCCCGGTCGCCAGCGCCTCCAGCGCCGCCTGCGGATCGACCCGGTCCTCGAACCAGGCCTGGGCGGCTGCCGACAGGGGCAGGACGTTCAGGTTCAGCGCCACGCCGACCCCGCTCGCCTTGGCGATATGGGCCAGGTCGGCGACCAGACCGTCGGACACGTCGGCTGCGGCCGTCCCCAGGGTCCGCACGACCTCGGCGAAATCCAGCCGGGGCATGGGCATGCGATAGTGATCGACCAGGGCCTTCAGTCTTTCGGCGTCCAGCGGCAGCTCGCCCCGCGCAGCCTTCAGCCCCAGCATGCCGTCGCCGATCGTCCCGGTGACGAAGACCAGATCCCCGACCTGGGCGCCGGCGCGCGACACGGCCGCGCCCGCCGGAACCCAGCCCAGGGCGGTCACGGAAAATGCCGCCGGCCCCGGCGTCTTCACCGTGTCCCCGCCCAGCAGGAAGACGTTGAACAGGGCCTGATCCTCGGCCAGACCCGCCGCGAAGGCCTCCCGTTCAGGCCACCCACACCGCTCCGACCAATGGCAGGCCAGCAGATAACCGAACGGCTCGGCGCCCTTGGCCGCCAGGTCCGACAGATTCACCCGCAGCAGCTTCTTCGCCACCGTATCCAGCGGATCGTCGGGCAGAAAATGCACGCCCTCTACGATGGCGTCCTTGGTCAGGACCAGGTCATGGCCGGGGCGGGACGGCAGCACCGCCACATCGTCCTGAAGCCCCCGCCCCCATTCGGGATGGGCCAGAGGCCGCAGCAGCTTCTCGATCGTCTCGAACTCGCCCGCGACGTCGAGCGCGGGCATCAGGCTCGCGCGTCTTTCGCCACGCCGTCCAGCGCCGCATTGACGAACCGCGCCTCGGCGTCGTCGAAGAAGGCCTTGGCCAGTTCGACATATTCGTCGATCACCACTTCGCGCGGCGTCTCGGGATGTTTGATCAGCTCCCAGGCGCCCGAGCGCAGCAGGGCGCGCAGGGTGGCGTCGATCCGCTCCAGCCGCCAGTTCGAAGCGAGACGGGCCTTGATCGCCGTGTCGATATCGCGCTGGCTCTCGATCACCCCGCGCACGATGTCGGCGAAATAGGCCTCGTCAGCCTCGGCCAGGGCTTCGCCCTCGATATCGGCGTCGAAGCGGAAGTTGGAGAACTCGGTGATCACCGTCTCCACGCCCTCGCCCGCCAGCTCCATCTGGTACAGAGCCTGGACGGCCGCCAGACGCGACACGGTGCGGGCCCGCCGCTGTTTGGAGCTGAGGTTGGGCTCGGCCCGTTGTTTTTCCGCCTCGGCCAGTTGTTCGAGGACGGCCTTGACGCTGTTCGGTTCAGTCATGCGCCGAGGCCTAGCCGCAACCGCTTCTTCAATGCAATGAGGTCGAGGCAGGCTTTGGCCGCGCCGCCCCCCTTATCCCCTTCCGAAAGCCGGGCCCGGGCCCAGGCCTGCTCCTCGTCCTCGGTCGTCAGAATGCCGTTGCCGATGATCAGGCCCTTGACGCCCAGGGCCATCAGGCCGGCCGCCGACTGGTCCGAGACGATCTCGAAATGATAGGTCTCGCCACGGATCACGCAGCCCAGGGCGACATAGCCGTCATAGCGCGGCGCGGTGGGGAAGCGTCCGGACTCCTCGGCCAGGGCGATCGTCGTCGGCACTTCCAGGGCGCCGGGCACGGTGACGACGTCGAACTGGGCGCCCTGCGCCTTCAACGTCTCCTTGGCGCCTTCCAGCAAGGCGTCGGCCAGCTCGTCGTAGAAGCGCGCCTCGACGATCAGAATACGGGGTGCGTCATTCACGCCTTGTCTTCTCCATCCATGTCGCGCCAGCCGACGATACGCAGGCCGTAGCCGTCCAGCGCCGTCGGTTCGGGTCGCGTCGAACTCATCACGATCATGTCCTTGACGCCCAGGTCCAGCAGGATCTGAGCCCCCACGCCATAGGCGCGCAGCGACCGGTCCTTCGCCGCCGGCTTGTCCACGCCGGCCAGCCGCTCGGCCAGCGAATTCAGCGACGGATCGCGCAGGAAGACGACCACACCGGGGCCGTCATGCTCGGTGATCTGTTGCAGGGCCTTGGGCACATAGTCCTGGCGCGCCTCGACATGGCCCAGCAGGTCGCAGGCGAAGTCCACCTGATGCATCCGCACCAGGGTCGGTTTGCCCGGCTCGGGCCGGCCGTGAACCAGGGCGACGTGTTCCGCCCCCTCGATGGTGTTCTTGTACAGCATCAGGCGGAAGGGGCCGCCGTGGACGCTCTCGAACGGCGTATCCATGATCCGCTCGACGAACCGTTCGGTGCGGCGGCGATAGGCGATCAGGTCGGCGATGGTGCCGATTTTCAGCCCATGCAGCTGGGCGAAGGCGACCAGATCGGGCATCCGCGCCATCTCGCCGTCGTCCTTGATGATCTCGCAGATCACCCCGGCCGGGGTCAGGCCCGCCATGCGGCTGATGTCGACCGCGGCCTCCGTATGGCCGGCGCGGACCAGCACGCCGCCGTCACGCGCCACCAGGGGGAAGATGTGGCCGGGCGAGACGATGTCATCCATGCCCTTCGACGCATCGGTCGCCACATGGATGGTGCGCGAACGGTCAGCGGCCGAAATGCCGGTCGTGACGCCTTCCTTGGCCTCGATCGAGACTGTGAAGGCGGTCTTCATGCTCTCGCGATTGTCCGCCGCCATCGGCGGCAGACGCAGCTGGTTCGCGCGCTCCGCCGTCATGGCCAGACAGACCAGGCCGCGCGCCTGACGGATCATGAAATTGATCTGTTCGGGGGTGGCGAACTGGGCGGGGATGATGATGTCCCCCTCGTTCTCGCGGTCCTCGGCGTCCACCAGGATATAGGGCCGCCCGTTGCGGGCGTCCTCCAGGATATCCTCGATGGGACTGATCGGGCTGTCGTTCATATTACTGGCTGCAAACTGCATCATGCCGTCTCCTGCCACCGCGCGAGGTATCGCGCCAGCATGTCGATCTCGAGATTGACCGGATCGCCGACCTTCAGGCGTCCCAGGGTCGTCACTTCCCACGTATGCGGAATGATATTCAACGAAAACACCTGACCCTCGACGCTGTTCACCGTCAGGGAGACGCCGTCCACGGTGATGGAGCCCTTGGCGGCGATATAGCGGTGCAGGGGCGCCGGCGCCTCGACCTCGACCCGGTGCGACCCGCCCTCCGGCGTGATCGACACGACGCGTCCCAGACCGTCGACATGGCCCGAAACAACATGGCCGCCCATCTCGTCGCCCAGTTTGGCCGCCCGCTCCAGATTGACGCCGTCGCCGGCCTTCCAGGCGCCCAGGGTGGTCTTGGACAGGGTCTCGTTCGACACCTCGACCGCGAACCAGTCCGGCCCCTTCTCGGTCACCGTCAGGCAGCAGCCCGCATGACTGATCGAGGCGCCCAGGTCGATCCCGGCGACGTCCCAGACCGTCTCGATCTCATAGCGGCGGTCCCGCTCGGTTTCACGGACGTCGCGAACGCGGCCTATGTCGGTGACGATTCCGGTGAACATTTCGGCTCCGGTCCCTCCCGGACCCAAAAAAGACAGTCTGAATAGTCTGAAATCAGCCGGCGGAAGCGCTCGGCGGCGGGCTTACGATCGCTCGTAACGCTCCCACAGGTCGTCTCCGACGGGCTCGACACCCAGGCGACGGAACTTGGGGGCGTCGGACAGCTTTGCAAGAGCCAGGGCCGCGACGCAGGGCCGTCCCTCCCCGCCCAGCAGGATCGGGGCGCGGAACCATTCCAAACGATCCACCACGCCGGCGCGCAGGAATGAGGCCGCCACCTGGCCGCCGCCCTCGATCAGGACCGAGCCCGCGCCCGCCGCCTTCAGCGCCGTCAGCACCGCCGGGATCGCCGGACGTCCGTCCTCGGCCTCGACCTGGATCACTTCGGCGGCGCCGACCGGGGCTGGCTCGACGGTGGTGAGGATCAGGCTGTTCTCGCCCGCGACCTTGGCTGTGGGCGGCGTCCGCAACCGGCTGTCCAGCACGACCCGCAGCGGCTGATCCACGCTGCGCCCCGGCAGGCGGGCGGTCAGTTCGGGATCGTCGTGAAGCACGGTCTCGACCCCGACCAGGATGGCGTCGTGGCCCGCCCGCAACCTATGGCCTTCCAGCCGCGCCGCCTCGCCGGTGATCCATTGGCTCTCGCCCGACGCCGTGGCGATGCGGCCGTCAAGCGACGTCGCCAGTTTCAGGGTGACGCGCATCAGGCCTTGCCGGACGGGTCGTCGAACCCTTCATCGCCTAGGAATTTGGCGAAGTCGCCGGTGTGGCGGAAATCCTTGTAGACCGAGGCGTAGCGGACATAGGCCACCTCATCGACGCCCTTCAGCGCCTTCATGATGAAGTCGCCGACGACGCTGGACGGGATCTCGGTCTCGCCCAGGCTTTCCAGCTGGCGCACGATCCGGTTGACCATCTGCTCGACCTGTTCGGCCTGAACCGGCCGTTTACGCAGGGCCACGCCCAGCGACCGTTCCAGCTTGTCCCGCTCGAACGGCGTGCGGCGACCGTTGCGCTTCAGGATGACCAGCTCGCGCAGTTGCACCCGTTCGAACGTGGTGAAACGCCCGTTGCAGTTCGGACAGGACCGACGGCGTCGGATGGCCGAGCCGTCGTCTGACGGCCGGCTGTCCTTAACCTGGGTGTCCTGATGACCGCAGAAGGGGCACTTCATCGGTCATTTCATCCGTAGATGGGGAAGCGGTGGGTCAGTTCGCGCACCTGGGCCGCCACGCCCGCGACCACGGCCGGATCGGCCTCGTCGCCGCCGTTCATCGAAGAGACGACGTCGGCGATCCAGTGGCCGATCTGCTTGAACTCGTCCTCGCCGAAGCCGCGCGTCGTGCCGGCCGGCGTGCCCAGGCGGACGCCCGAGGTGACGGTGAAGGGCGCGGTGTCGAACGGCACGCCGTTCTTGTTGCAGGTCATCAGCGCCTTTTCGAGCTCGTGCTCGGTCGCCTTGCCGGTCACGCCCTTGGGCCGCAGATCGACCAGCATCAGGTGGCTGTCGGTGCCGCCCGAGACGATGGCCAGGCCCCGCTCGACCAACACCCCGGCCAGGGCCTGGGCGTTCCTGACCACCTGTTGGGCATACAGCTTGAACTCGGGCTGCAACGCCTCGCCGAAGGCCACGGCCTTGGCCGCGATCACATGCTCCAGCGGCCCGCCCTGCAGACCGGGGAAGACGGCCGAATTGATCTTCTTGCCCAGGTCCGCGTCGTTGGACAGGATCATGCCGCCGCGCGGACCGCGCAGGGTCTTGTGCGTCGTGGTGGTGACGACGTGGGCGTGGGGGATCGGGTCGGGATAGGCGCCGCCGGCGACCAGACCGGCGTAGTGGGCCATGTCCACCATCAGATAGGCGCCGACACTGTCGGCGATCTCGCGGAACCGCTTGAAGTCGATGTGGCGGCTATAGGCCGAGGCGCCGGCCAGAATCAGTTTCGGCTTCTCGCGCTCCGCCATTTCGGCGACGTGGTCATAGTCGATCAGATGGGTGTCTTCCGTCACCTTGTAGGTCACGGGCCGGAACCACTTGCCCGACTGGTTCGCCGGCGAACCGTGCGTCAGGTGCCCGCCGCAGGCCAGGTCCATGCCCAGGAACGTATCGCCGGGCTGCAGCAGGGTGAAGAAGACCGCCTGGTTGGCCTGGGCGCCCGAGTGGGGCTGAACGTTGGCGAAGGCCGCGCCGAACAGCTGCTTGGCCCGTTCGCGCGCCAGATCCTCGGTCACATCGACATATTCGCAGCCGCCATAGTAGCGGCGACCGGGATAGCCCTCGGCGTATTTGTTCGTCAGAACAGAGCCCTGCGCATCCAGCACCGCCTGGGAGACGATGTTCTCGGACGCGATCAGTTCGATCTGTTCCTTCTGGCGACCCAGTTCGCCCTGAACGGCCTTGAAGACGTCCGGATCGGCGTCGGCCAGGGTCTTGGTGAAATAGGCGTCATGGGTGAAGGCGGTCACGTCGGAATCCCCGCAGGTCAGAAGGCCGCCTATCTAGGCTGCGGCGGCCGTATCCACAATATCTTGTGTCTTCCCTACCCTTTCGTCATTCCGGGCGAAGGGCCCCTTAGCCCGAAGACCCGGAACCCAGTGGCGCCGCTGGGTTCCGGGTCTCCGCTACGCTTCGCCCGGAATGACGAAAGAAATCAAAGCCCCAACGCCCGCCTCAACTTGGCAATCGCCACCCGCTCCACCGCCTTGGGTTCGTTCACCGGCCCGATTGCGCTGACCTCGCGGCCGCTGGCTACATGGATGGCAGAGCATTTGACATAGGGTCCGTTCCGGACCCGCTCGACGATCACCTCGCCCAGATCGGAGGCGTCGCCGTCCTCGCTCAAGCCGCGACCGGTCGCCGGGCCACGTTGCAGTGCGAGAACAGCCGGTCCATGGCATCGACCAGATGATCCATCATCTCGTCGGTGTGGTTCGGCGACGGGGTAAAGCGCAGGCGCTCGGTCCCCTTGGGCACGGTCGGATAGTTGATCGGCTGAACATAGACGCCGTACTCGTCCAGCAGCATGTCCGAGATCATCTTGCAGTGCACCGGATCGCCGACGTGCACCGGCACGATATGGCTCTCTGAGTCCATCACCGGAATGCCAGCGGCGGCGAAGCGCGCCTTCAGCGTGGCGGCCCGTTCCTGATGCTGCTCACGCAGTTCGGGATGGGTCTTCAGATGCCGCACCGAGGCCAGGGCGCCCGCCGTCAGGGCCGGCGGCAGGGAGGTGGTGAAGATGAAGCCCGCGGCCCAGCTGCGCACCGCGTCGATAATCACGGCGTCGGCGGCGATATAGCCGCCCATGACCCCGATGGCCTTGCCCAGGGTGCATTCGATGATGTCGATCTGGTCCAGCACGCCGTCGCGCTCGGCCACGCCGGCGCCGGTTTCGCCGTACAGGCCCACGGCATGGACCTCGTCCAGATAGGTCATGGCGCCGTATTTCTTGGCCAGGGCTATGGTCCCGGCCAGGTCGGCGATGTCGCCGTCCATCGAATAGACGCTCTCGAAGGCGATCAGCTTGGGCGCCCCGACCGGGGCGGCGGCCAGCAGGGCCTCCAGATGCTCGAGGTCGTTATGACGGAAGATATGCCGCTCGCCGCCGCCATGGCGGATGCCGGCGATCATCGAGGCGTGGTTCAGGGCGTCGGAGAAGGTGATCAGGCCGGGCAGGATCTTCTGCAGCGTCGACAGGGTCGCCTCGTTGCCCACATAGCCCGAGGTGAACAGCAGCGCCGCTTCCTTATGATGCCAGTCGGCCAGTTCGGCCTCAAGATCGACCGCCGAGCGCGTGGTGCCCGAGATGTTGCGCGTCCCGCCGGCGCCGGCGCCGACCGCGTCGATCTCGTCCTGCATGGCCTTCAGCACGTCGGGATGCTGGCCCATGCCGAGGTAGTCGTTCGAACACCAGATGACGACGTCCTGTTCGGAGCCGTCCTCGCGACGCCGCACCGCCTGCGGGAACCGGCCCTGCACGCGCTTCAGGTCGGCGAAGACGCGATACCGCCCTTCGCTGCGCACCTGTTCCACCGAGTTTTCAAAGGCGGCTTTATAGTCGAACAAGATATTCGTTCTTTCGCTTATGGCGATCGTCTCTCGTTCTTTGCGCCGGACTCCGGCGATTGTCCATGTCCGGTGCATGGACAAAACGCCCCAAATCCCTAATTGATAACGGTTATCAGAAACGGGAGAACCTCGAGCGAGTTGGCGAAGGCGAAACCGATTCACCCTGCCTGGAATCTCACCTACAACCGTCTCATGGCTTCGCTTCGTCCTGACACCCTGGCCTCCGCCCTGTCGCGCATCTTCGAGGGGCCGATGATCGATCGCGCCAGCTGGTTCGCCCTGACCGGCGGCGAGCGGCTGTTCTCGACGGGGGATCCGTCCGACACCCTCTATCTGGTCCGGTCGGGCCGGCTGGGGGTCTTCCACACCGAGCCGGATCAACCTCCGCATCTGCTGGGCGTGGTCCGTCCGGGCGAGCCGGTCGGCGAAATGGCCATGCTGGCCGGCACCGCCCACACCGCCGACGTCGTCGCCCTGCGCGATACCGAGATCCTGGCCCTGCCGCGCGACGCCTTCTTCGAAGCCGCCCGCACCGAACCGGACCTGATGGTCGAACTGTCCCGGCTGATGATCCACCGGGCGCGGGAACGCGCCGGCGGGGCCGCCGAGCCCAGCGTCTTCGGCTTCGTCTCGGCCCGCCCCCGCCCGATCCGCGCCTTCGTCGAACGGATCGCCGCAGCCGTCCAGGCCATGGGCTTCACCTGTCGGGTCATCGACCAGTCGGCCCTGAGTTCGGCCGCCGAATGGTTCAGCCGGGTCGAGGACAATCACGACTATGTCCTCTATGTCGCCGAACAGGACCAGCCCGCCTGGGCCGAACTCTGCGCACGCCAGGTCGACCGGCTGTTCATCGTCGGCAGCGGTCTCCTGGCCCCGCCCTCCGACCTGCCCCGTCGCATGGGGTTCGGCGACGGCCGCCGGCTGACGGACCTGATCCTGCTGCGCGATCCGCGCATGAACCGGCCGGCCAACACCCGGGTCTGGCTAGACGTCCTGAAGCCCGACCGCTGGTTCCACTGCGTCTCGGGGGTCGCCGCCGACACGGAACGGATGGCGCGTGTCATCACCGGCACGGCCATAAGCCTTGTCCTGTCGGGCGGCGCAGCGCGGGCCTATTGCCATATCGGGGCGATCAAGGCGCTGGAAGAAGCCCGGGTGCCGATCGACTTCGTCGGCGGCTCGTCCATGGGGGCCGTCATCGCCGCCGGCCCGGCCCTGGGCTGGTCCTACGAACGGCTGGATTTCGAGATCCGCCGCGCCTTCGTCGAATCGGATCCCCTGTCAGACCTGGCCTTCCCCATCATCGCCATGTCGCGCGCCCGTAAGGTCTCGGGCCTGCTGCAGCGGGCCTATGGCGACGTCGATCTGGCCGACCTGGCCCTGCCCTTCTTCGCCGTCTCGGCCAATCTGACCTCGGGCCGGATCGAGGTTCATCGCTCCGGCCTGATGCGTCGCGCCATGCGCGCCTCGATCGCCATTCCGGGGGTTCTGCCGCCCGTGGTCATCGACGGCCAGGTGCTGGTCGACGGGGCTGTACTGAAGAACTTCCCCACCAGCGTAATGCGCCAGTTGAACAGCGGCCCCATGATCGGCGTCGACATGTCTCAGACGCGCGGCGTCGATCCGACGGCGCTGGAAAACCCCCCGTCCTGGTGGAAATGGGCGCTCAGCGGCGCCTGGAAGAGCGGCCCGCCCATCGTCTCCATTCTGATGCGATCGGCGACCATTACGGGGGATTCGGAAATGGCGCAGTCGCGGGCCGAGGCCGACGTGCTGATCCTGCCCCAACCCGGCGCGACCGACATCCGTGACTGGAAGGCCTATGACGAGCCCGTCACCACTGGCTATGAGGCGACGAAGGCGGCCCTGGCCGATCTCAAGATTCCCATAACCCACCTGCGGCGCAGACTGCCCGCCCACTGATCCTAGATCAGGGTCAGAGAGGCGCGCAGGCGCCCTCCAGCCAGGCCCAGACGTCGCCCTCGACCAGAGGTCCGACCTTGGCCAGGGTCTCGGCGTGATAAGCGTCGACATAGGTTCGCTCGTTCGGCGTCAGCAGGCCCGCCTCGATCAGCCGCCGGTCGATCGGCGCGAAGGTCAGTTGCTCGAACCCGTGCATCGGCCGCTCGCCGCCTTCGGGGACCACGGCCGGCGTCACCACCTGCAGGGTCTCGATGCGGATGCCCCAATGGCCTTCGCGGTAATAGCCGGGCTCGTTGGACAGGATCATACCCTCCAGCAGCGGCTGGGACGTGCCCCATTTGGCGATCCGCTGCGGCCCCTCGTGCACGCCCAGATACGAGCCGACCCCGTGGCCGGTGCCGTGGTCGTAATCCAGTCCCGCCGCCCACATCGGGGCGCGGCACACCGCATCCAGTTGCAGGCCGCTGGTCCCCTCGGGGAACCGCACGGTCGCCATGGCGATGTGCGCCTTCAGCACCAGGGTGAACTTGTGGCGCTGGTCCGCCGTGGGCTCACCCACCGCCATGGTGCGGGTCACGTCCGTCGTCCCGTCCAGATACTGGCCGCCGCCGTCCACCAGCAGCAGGGAGCCCGCCTCGATCCGCCGGATCGTCGCGCCCACCGGCTTGTAATGCGGCAGGGCGCCGTTCGGCCCGGCCCCGGCGATGGTGTCGAAACTCAGGTCCTTCAGCGCCCCGGTCTCCTCGCGGAACCGCTCCAGCGTCTCGACCACCTCGCGTTCGTCCGGCAGGGTCTGCTGCGCCGTCGTATCGACCCAGTGCAGGAACCTCGCCAGAGCCGCGCCGTCGCGGATGTGCGCCCGGCGGCTGCCTTCGATCTCGACCGCGTTCTTGGCGGCGCGGGGAATGGCGCACGGGTCCATGGCCCGCACCACAGTCGCTCCGGCCTGCTCCAGCCGGTCGAAATACCAGGCGGACGACAGCGCCGGATCGACCATAACCTTTTGTCCGCCCAGACCGTCCAGAGCCTCGGCCAGACGCTCGGTCGCCTCGATCCGCACCGCGTCGCCCAGCCATTGGGGCAACTCGTTGGTGACCTTGGCCGGGTCGAGGAACAGCCGCGCCGTCCCGTCCGTCGCCAGCAGGGCCTGGCCGATCGGCAGGGGCGAACGGATCACGTCCCCGCCCCGCACATTGAACAGCCAGGCGATCGACGACGGCGCGGTCAGCAGCACGACATCGGCCCCCGCCTCGGCCACGGCCCTGGCGATCCGCGCCCGCTTCTCCGCATGAGGTTCGCCGGAATAGGCGTCGGGGTGCGGAACCACCGGCGCGGTCGGCTGGGCCGGACGGGCCTCGCCCCAGGCCTGGTCCAGCGGATTGACCTCGACCGGCTTCAGTTCGGCCCCGACCTTCTGCGCCGCACGTTTCAGGGCGACCAGGGCGTCGGGGCTGTGCAGGCGCGGATCATAACCGATCACCGACCCCTTGGGCGCGCTCTCCAGATAGGCGGCGACGTCGTTCAGGTCGCGGCGCTCGAACAGGGCCGGATCGGTCTGGGCCCTGACCTGAACCGTATAGCGGCCGTCCGTGAACAGGCTGGCCCGGTCCTGGAACACCACGGCCGCCCCGGCCGAGCCGGTGAAGCCGGTCGCCCAGGCCAGCCGCTCGTTGGCGTCCGGCAGATATTCGTTCTGATGCTCGTCCTCGTGCGGGATCAGGAAGCCGTCCAGTCCCTGTTCCGCCATCCGGGCGCGCAGCAGCGGCAGGTGTTTCGCCCCGAAGGACGGATCGGTGGTTTCGTCGAAGGTCTGGCGCATGATCTCTCCTCAGCCCATCCGCCGCAGCACCAGGGCGCTCCAGGCGTCGTGATGGATCCGCTTCTCCAGCCGGAATCCGCGCGACGTATAGGCCGCCGTCACCCGGCGCTCCTGCGTCCGCAGCAGTCCCGACAGGATGGCCACCCCGCCCAGGCTCAGCGCCATCTTGATGTCCTGCGACAGGGCCACCAGCGGCGGCGCCAGGATATTGGCGAAGACCAGGTCATACGGCCCATGGCGGCGCACCCGCTGGTCGTTCAGGCCCGAGGCGTGGACGAAGCTGGCGTGGGCCTGGTTCAGGGCGGCGTTTTCGTTGGCGATCCGCACCGACGGCGCGTCGATGTCGGTCCCGACCGCGATCCGGCTGCCGGTCCGCGCCGCCGCGATAGCCAGCACGCCCGTGCCGCAGCCGACGTCCAGCACCCGTTCGAACCGTTCGCGCTTCAGCAGGTCGTCGAACGCCTCAAGACAGCCGACGGTCGTGCCGTGGTGTCCAGTGCCGAAGGCGGCGCCGGCGTCGATCTTCAGATTGACGGCGTTGGGCGGAACCCGCCCCTCGTCATGGGCGCCATAGACAAAGAACCGCCCGGCCCGCACCGGCGGCAGGCCCGACAGGGACATGGCCAGCCAGTCGGCGTCCGCCAGCTTCTCCACCGTCACCGTCACCGGATGATCGGCCAGGCGCGCCTTCAGTCCTTCGATCTCGTCGATCGTGGTCGGAAAGGCGTCGATACGCCAGATGTTGCGATCCTCGTCCTCCTCCAGGATTGAATAGGTCGCCCCCTCCAGCGTGGGGTCGGCGTCGATGGCGGCGGCGGCGGCCTCGGCGCTTTCGCGCGGGCCGCGTGCGATTATCTGAACTGCGGACTCGGACATTTCTCAAACACCGCTAAGATGACGAATCGTTGCGATCCGGCGCTTCGTCTTCCCGACGCCGCCGGGCTTTTTATCTAACCGAGGGGTCGGGGAATACATGGCCAAGTCACCGTCTACGTCTAAAACTGCGTCGCCGAAGCCGGCGACCGCCGCTTCCAAGCCTAAAGCCGCGCCGAAGTCGAGCGCCGTGAAGGCCGTCGCCGAGAAAACCGTCGCGCCCAAGGCGACCAAGCCCGCCGCCGCGAAACCTGCCGCCAAGACCACGGCCGCCAAACCCGCCGTCGCCAAACCCGCCGCCGCCAAGGCCGCGCCCAAGGCCCCGGCTGTGAAGGCTGCGGCCGCCAAGACCGCTGCTCCGAAGACCGCCGCTCCGAAGGCTCCGGCCGCAAAGCCGGCCGCCAAGGCCGCCCCGGCGAAGACCGCGGCCAAGCCCGCCGCCAAGACTTCGGCTCCCAAGGCCGCGACGGCTAAGGCCCCCGCGCCGAAGCCGACGGAATCCAAGGCCGCCGCGCCCGCGCCCAAGCCTGCCTCGCCCTCCCCTGCAGCTGTCGCCGCCGCGCCTGCCTCGGCCGCTGTCGCCACGGCTCCGGCCCCCAAACCCGCTGAAGCGCCCAAGCCCAAGCCGGCCGCAGCCCCGGCGCCCAAGGCCGAGGAAAAGGGTTTCCTGGCCAAGCTCGGCGATCTGATCTTCGGCAAACGCTGATCGGGCCTCGCGCTCTGGACTGAAGTCGCCGGACGGTTCGCCCGTCCGGCGATTTTCGTTTCAGCGCAGCCGGTCGGCCATGAAGTCGACGAAGACCCGCACCCGCGCCGGCATGTTTGCGCCGCCGACGAAAACGGCGTGAATCGCCTCGCGATCGCCGGGATTGAAAGCCTCCAGCAGCGGGACCAGACGCCCTTCCGATATGGCGTCCCCGACGCTGAAATGCCCGACCCGCGTCACCCCCACGCCCGCCAGCGCCAGCTGGGTCAGGGTCTCGCCGTTATTGGCCTCGACCGGCCCCTTGACCGTCAGGGCGTAGTCGCGCCCATCTCGTCGAAACGGCCAGACCGGCTCGGCTCTCCTGAAATTGAAGTTCAGACAGTCGTGGTCGTGCAGGTCCTCAGGAACCTGGGGCGTGCCCCGCCGCGCCAGATAGTCGGGCGAGGCGACGATGGTCCGGCCCGTTTCGCCCAGACGCCGCGCCGTCAGAGGACTGTCAGCCAGCGGCCCGAAGCGGATCGCCACATCCGCCTGACCGCCAGCCACATCGACCACCGCGTCGGTCAGATTGATGTCCAGCAAGATGTGCGGATACAGCCGGACGAAATCGCCGATCAACGGCACCACATGCTGGCGTCCATGGGCCAGGGCGGCGCTGACCCGCACTCGGCCGCGCGGCGCCCCCTGGTCGGCGATCACCTGTTCGGCCTCGTTCAGATCGGCCAGGATTCGTCGCGCCGCGCCCAGATAGGTCTGACCCTCGGCCGTCAGGGTCAGCACCCGCGTGGTGCGCAGCATCAGCCGCACGCCCAGCCGCGCCTCGATCCGGTCTATGGTCCGGCTGACCGCCGATGGCGTCAGGTCCAGCGCCCGACCTGCGGCCGAGAAACTGCCCTCGCCCGCCACCGTCGCGAAGACCTCCATCTCGCGGGCGCGATCCAGGCCGACGGCTGGTACCTTTGCGTTCATTTCAAAAATCCTTGGCCTGACGCCGCCCTACCGCCGATAAGCGCCGCCGTCCATCTGTGCCTCCGAAGACGGTCGCCACAGCGAGGACAATCATGGAATATCGTCAGCTTGGGGCCTCGGGCCTGCGTGTGCCGGTGCTCAGTTTCGGCGCGGGCACCTTCGGCGGCTCCGGTCCGCTTTTCGGCGCCTGGGGCAACAGCGATGTCGACGAGGCGCGTCGCCTGATCGACATCTGCCTCGAGGCTGGGGTCAATCTGTTCGACACCGCCGATGTCTATTCGGACGGCGCGTCGGAACGGGTGCTGGGCCAGGCCGTCAAGGGCCGTCGTGACCAGGTGCTGATCTCGACCAAGACCGGACTGCCGACCGGCGACGGCCCGGCGGACTGGGGCGTTTCGCGCGCCCGGCTGATCCGCGCGGTCGAGGACGCGCTGCGCCGGCTCGACACCGACCATATCGACCTGCTGCAGCTCCATGCCTACGACGCCTCGACCCCGGTCGAGGAATTGCTGGCCACGCTCGACGGTCTCGTGGCCTCCGGCAAGGTCCGCTACACCGGCGTCTCCAACTATCCGGGCTGGGCGCTGATGAAGGCCCAGGCGGCCGCCGACCGCCACGGCCGCACCAGGTTCGTCGCCCATCAGGTCTATTATTCGCTGATCGGCCGGGCCTATGAGGCCGACCTGATGCCGCTGGCCGTCGATCAGGGCCTCGGCGCCCTGGTCTGGAGCCCGCTGGGCTGGGGCCGGCTGACCGGCAAGATCCGTCGCGACACGCCGATCCCGGCAGGCAGCCGCCTGCACCAGACCGCCGCCTTCGCCCCGCCGGTCGAGGACGAGCACCTCTATCGCGTCGTCGACACCCTGGACGCCGTCGCGGCGGAGACCGGCAAGACCGTGCCCCAGATCGCCCTCAACTGGCTGCTGCGGCGCCCGACCGTCGCCTCGGTCATCATCGGCGCGCGCAACGAGGCGCAGTTGCGCCAGAACCTGGGCGCCGTCGGCTGGAGCCTGACGCCCGATCAGGTCGCGGCGCTCGACGCCGCCAGCGACGTCCTGCCTCCCTATCCCCACACCCCCTATCGCCAGCAGGCCGGTTTCGCCCGCCTGAACCCGCCGCTGGTCTAAGCCTCCCTCAAGGTCTCCTTTCCATGAAACTCAATCCTCCCCTACTGGCGCTCGCCGCCGGCGCCTTCGGCATCGGCGTGACCGAGTTCGCGCCCATGGGCCTGTTGCCCGTCATCGCCACCGATCTGGGCGTGTCGATCCCGACGGCCGGCCTGTTGATCAGCGCCTATGCCCTGGGCGTCATGCTGGGCGCGCCGCTGATGACCCTGACCACCGGCCGCGTGCCCCGCCGCACCCTGCTGATCGGACTGGCGGCCATCTTCACCATCGGCAATCTGCTGTCGGCGATCTCGGGCAGCTACGGCATGCTGCTGGTCGCGCGCGTGGTGACATCGCTGAACCACGGCGCCTTCTTCGGCGTCGGCTCGATCGTGGCCGCCAGTCTGGTCGCGCCCAATCGTCAGGCCGGCGCCGTCGCCGCCATGTTCATGGGCCTGACCATCGCCAATGTCGTCGGCGTGCCCCTGGCGACCTGGGCCGGAGACGCCCTGGGCTGGCGCGCCAGCTTCTGGGGCATCGCCGCCATCGGCGTTCTGGTCATGGCCGCCCTTCGCCTGACCCTGCCGAACCGACCCGCCCCGACCGGCGGAGACATGGTCGCCGAGCTGCGGGTCCTGGGTCGCGGCCCGGTGCTGGCGGCCCTGGCCCTGACCGTGATCGGCTCCAGCGCCATGTTCACTGTCTTCACCTATATCGCCCCGATCCTGCGCGAAGAGACCCAGGCCTCGCTCGGTTTCGTCACCGCCATGCTGGTGACCTATGGTCTGGGGCTGACGCTGGGCAACTGGCTGGGCGGCCGGTTCGCCGACCGGTCGGTGGACCGGACTTTGATCATCACCCTGGCTTCACTCTCGGCCATCCTGGTCGCTTTCGCCGCGGCCATGCCGTTCGCGGTCCCGACCTCGATCCTGGTCTTCCTGTGGGGCGTCGCCAGCTTCGCGCTGGTGCCGCCGCTGCAGGTGCGGGTCATGGCCGCCGCGGGCGACGCGCCCAACCTCGCGTCGGCGATGAACATCGGCGCCTTCAACCTGGGCAACGCCATCGGAGCCGCGGTGGGCGGGGCGGTGATCGCCGGAGGCCTGGGCTATCCCGCCGTCTCCCTGGCCGGCGCCGTCGCTTCCGGACTGGGTCTGCTGCTGGTCCTGTTCCTGACCAGGAGGCGCGCGCCCGCCACGGCTCCCGCCGTCGGCTGAATGAGCGATAGCGAGCGTCACGGCGCGGGTTCGGTCTCCCGCGCCGGAACGCCACGAATATCGGAAATACTTGACTTTGAGGCAGGGACTTCTATATCGCCCCCAGCCTCGGGACAGGTCTGCGATCCGCGCCGCCCGCTCGCCCAAAGAGGGGCGGTTCCGTTGCTGCAATGCACGCAGACGCTTTCTTCCCAAGGATTCATGACCGAATTTTCCCAACTGGGCCTCTCGCCCACGACCCTGCAGGCCGTCGCCGACACCGGCTACACGACCGCCACCCCGATTCAGGAACAGGCCATTCCCGTCGCCCTCGCCGGCCGCGACGTCCTGGGCATCGCCCAGACCGGCACCGGCAAGACGGCCGCCTTCACCCTGCCCCTGGTCGAACGCCTGGCCTCGGGCCGCGCCCGCGCCCGGATGCCGCGCGCCATCGTCCTGGCCCCGACCCGCGAACTGGCCGACCAGGTCGCCGAGAGCTTCGCCAAATACGCCAAGGGCACCAAGCTGAGCTGGGTGCTGCTGATCGGCGGGGTCTCCATGGGCGACCAGGTGGCCGCACTGAACAAGGGCGTCGACGTCCTGATCGCCACCCCCGGCCGCCTGCTCGACCTGTTCGAACGCGGCAAGATGCTGCTGACCGGTGTCGAGATCATGGTGGTGGACGAGGCCGACCGCATGCTCGACATGGGCTTCATCCCCGACATCGAGCGCATCTTCAAACTGACGCCGCCGCGTCGCCAGACCCTGTTCTTCTCGGCCACCATGCCGCCCGAGATCACCCGCCTGACGACCGCCTTCCTCAAGGATCCGACCCGGATCGAGGCCTCGCGTCCGGCGATGACCGCCGACACCATCACCCAGTATATTGTCCGCATCCCGACCTCGGACCCCAAGGCCAAGCGCGTCGCCTTGCGCGCCCTGGTCGGTCGTGAGGACGTGCGCAACGGCATCGTCTTCTGCAATCGCAAGTCCGAAGTCGATATCGTCGCCAAGTCGCTGAAGACCCACGGCTTCGACGCCGCGCCGATCCACGGCGACCTGGACCAGTCGCACCGGATGAAGACTCTGGCGGACTTCCGTTCGGGCGCGCTGAAAATCCTGGTGGCCTCCGACGTCGCCGCCCGCGGCCTGGACATTCCGGACGTCAGCCACGTCTTCAACTACGACGTCTCGCACCACGCCGACGACTATGTCCACCGCATCGGCCGCACCGGCCGGGCGGGCAAGCTGGGCCAGGCCTTCATGATCGTCACCCCGGCCGACGACAAGTCGCTGGATAAGGTGCTGAAGCTGATCAAGATGGATCCGAAAGAACTGGTCCTGGACGACATCGACTTCGACGCGATCAAGGACGGCCCGCGCCGCGACGACAAGCGTCCGACCGGTCGTGAACGCTCGAGCGAACGCACTGGTGAGCGCACTGGCCGCAGCCGTTCGCGCGCCGCCGAACCGGTCGAGACCGCCGCCGCGCCGGAAGCCCCGGCCGCCGAGGCGCCCCGTTCACGCAGCCGCCGCAAGGCCAAGCCGGACGCCGTCGCCGAGACTGTCGTGGAGGCCGTCGCCGAAAAACCGGCCGCCGTCGCAAAGCCCCGGCCCGCGCCCAAGGTTGAAGCCGAGACAGCCCCGGCCCGCGCCCCCGTCGAGGAAGCCCGCGCCGATCGCGAACCTCAGCTGCGTCAGTCGGACCGTCGCGGAGAACGTCGCCCGGAAGAGCGCGAACGTTCGGGCGTCAAGGGTTTCGGCGACGATATCCCGGCCTTCCTGCGTCGCCCGGTCGTCATCCGCGCCTGATTTCATCGCGCGTCGTCGCCTGCGTTTACCCGGTATTACGGATCATCTCCTAACCTCCCCGCCAAGGCTTCAGAAGGAAGCTGGCGGAGAGACGGATGACAGCGCAGGTCGAAATGGCGGTTCGGGGCCCGAAAGCCTATTCCCTTGCGCGCAACGCCGTCGCCGAGATGGAGCGGGCCGGCGTCTGGCCGACACCGCTCAATTTCGAACTCTGGCTCCATTATCTCGGCGACCCGGAAGCGCCTCTGGGTCAGGAGATCAATCGCCTCCTCGCCCAGAAGGGCGTCATCTCCGACGAGACCGCTGAAATGCTCGCGGCCGAATTCCTGCCGCGCAACCGCCTGTCCGAAGATATTCGCAACGCCGGCGCGGTGCTGGATCGCGAACTGGCCAGCGTCGCCGGCGCCATCGCCAAGGCCCACAAGACCCAGGCCGACTATGGCGAGACCCTCGCCACAGCCTCCGCCAGCATGGAGACGGCCGGAAACGAAGCCTCTCTCAGAACCCTCGTCGGCGGACTGACGGTCGCCACCAAGCGCGTTCACCGCGAGACCGCCATTCTCGAAAAACGTCTGGAAAGCTCCAACAAGGAGGTCGCGCGCCTGCGCGAACACCTGGAACAGGTGCGCCGCGACGCCATGACCGACGCCCTGACCAATCTGGCCAACCGCAAGGCCTTCGACGAGCGTCTGGAACAGGTCTGCGCCGACAACCACCATGCGCCCCTGACCCTGGCCATCCTCGATATCGATCATTTCAAGCGCTTCAACGACACCTGGGGTCATCAGACCGGCGATCAGGTGCTGCGCTATGTCTCCACCATCCTGTCCCGCATCTGCGGCGGAAACCGTTTCGCCGCCCGTTTCGGCGGCGAGGAGTTCGCCATCATCTTCCCGGGCGAAAGTACGGGCGCCGTCACGGCCGCGCTGGAGACCATACGCGAGGAAGTCGCCTCCCGCTCCCTGCGCCGGCGCTCCACCAATGACGAGCTCGGGGCGGTGACCATCTCGGCGGGGTTCGCGGAACACCTGCCGGGCGAAAGCGCCGCCGGCCTGCTGGAACGCGCCGACGCGGCCCTCTATGCGTCGAAACACGCTGGCCGTAATCGCGTCACCAGCGCGCCTTCGATCGAAAAGGCGGCGTGAAGCCCCTGACACGGCGACGCTTTCTGCCATAGTCGGTCCATGCGCAGCCTCGCCTTCAATATCGCCTACTGGATTCTGTCAATCGGCTACGGCCTGGCCGCCGCCTTCGCCGCCCTGGCGCCCGGACGCGGCCCGACCGGTTGGGTCATCCGCGCCTATGTCAGGCGGATGGTCCAGGCCATGGCCGTCTTCGCCGGCATTCGATTGGACGTGCGCGGCAGGGATCGGCTGCCTCAGGGCGCCTTCATCATCGCCTCAAAACACCAGAGCTGGGGAGACGGTTTCGCTACCTATGACCAGTTCGACGACCTGGCCTTCGTCACCGGCGACCATCTGGAGAAGTTTCCCCTGCTCGGCGGGGTGCTGAAGAAGCTGGGTGCCATCGTCGTCAACAGTTGCGGCGGACATGAAGCCCGCCAGGCTCTTGCCACCCGCGCCGCGGAGGCCAAGGCCGAGAACCGCAAGATTCTGATCTATCCCGAGGGCCATCTGGCCCCGGTCGGCCAAAAATACCGCTATCGCTCCGGCGTCTGGCACATGTACCGCGACTTCGACATGCCGGTCGTGCCCCTGGCCACCAACCTCGGCCTGTTCTGGCCCGAGGAGAGGTACGAAAAACATCCCGGAACGGCGACGCTCGAGTTCCTCGACCCCATCCCCGTCGGCCTGCCGAAAGAGGAGTTCCTGACGCGCCTCGAAGCCGTGATCGAAGCCCGCACCGCCGAACTGATCGCCCAGGCGACGGGAAAGCCGGTCACGCCCGCCGTGCTGATGGAAACACCCAGCTAGACCCTGTCTCCTCCCCGCTTCGCGGGGAGGTGGCGCGGCGCTTCTTCAGCGCCGTGACGGAGGGGCTCTTCACCGCATCCCGAGCGTCCCGGTGGGGCGTCCAGCCCCCACCGCCCAGCCTCTACTTCTTCTTCTTCCCTGACGCCTTGCGCACCGCCACCTCCACCGACCGTCGCGCCCAGGCGACCGCCTCGTCCGGATCGTCCAGCGCCGTCTCAGGCAGACTCCAATAGCCCATGGACATCATCCGCCCGTCCTTGGTCGGATATTGGAACTGCCTGGAACCGACACCAGCGAAGGCCTCCGCCAGCGCCTCGTCGGCCTTCAGCCAGACCACACCGTCGTCCAGCAGGGCGAACATCACGCCCGATGCATAGACCCCGGCCCCGCCGAACATCCGCTTGATCTCCAGCCGGCCCAGGTCATGGAAATGCTCGCGCACCCATTCGTCGAAGTCGGCGTCATAAGCCATGTCAGACGGCGGCGGCCGGAACGATGGTCACGCTCTCGCCGCAGCCGCAGGCATCGGTCTGGTTCGGATTGTTGAACACGAATTTGGAGGCCAGCCGGGTCGTCTCGTAATCGATCTCGGTGCCGATCAGGAACAGCACGGCCTTGGGCTCAATCAGGATGGTGACGCCCTTGTCCTCGACCACCTCATCCAGAGGCCCGATGCTGTCGGCATAGGCGAAGGTGTATTCCTGCCCCGCGCAGCCGCCGTTCTTGACCCCGATCCGCAGGCCGATGTGGTCGTTCTCGGCATTGTCCAGGATTTCGCGCACCCGCTCGGCGGCGGCGTCGGTCAGGGTCACGGCCTTGGGGCGCGGACGGCGGGGACGGGACGTGGCTTGAAGTTCGGTCATCGGAACAGGTCCATCAGAACATGTTGAGGGCCAGCTTGGCCTCGTCGCTCATCTTGGAGGAATCCCACGGCGGGTCGAACACCAGATTGGCCTTGGCGCTGCGCACCCCCTCGACCTTCTCGACCGCCGTCTCGACCCAGCCCGGCATCTCGCCGGCGACCGGACAGCCCGGCGCGGTCAGGGTCATATCGACCACCACGTCGCGGTCGTCGGACACGTCGACGCGGTAGATCAGGCCCAGCTCATAGATGTCGACCGGGATTTCAGGATCATAGACAGACTTCAGCGCCTCGATCAGGCTTTCGGTCAGGCTGTCGAGCTCGGCCTGCGACAGGGCGCTCTTCTGGGGCTCGTCCCAGGCGTCCTTGAAGGCGTCGCTGTCTTGAATGGTGTTGTCTGTCATCGGCTTACACGAAGAAGTTCCGCGCCTTGATCAGCGCGTCCACGAAGGCGTCGGCATCCTCCACGGTGTTATATAGGGCGAAGGAGGCGCGCGTGCTCGACGTCACCCCCATTCTTTTCGCCAGGGGCTCGGCGCAATGCAGCCCGGCGCGGACGGCAACGCCGTAACGATCCATGATCTGGGCCACGTCATGGGCATGGGCGCCCTCGACGGCGAAGGTCAGGATGGCGCCCTTGCCTTCCGCCTGCCCCAGGATGCGCAGCCAGTTCTGCCCCTGCAGACGATCGACGGCGTGCTGGTACAGCGAATGCTCATGCGCCTGAACCACCGCCCGGTCGTATTGGCCCAACCACTCCAGCGCCGCGCCCAGGCCGATGGCCTCCAGGATCGGCGGCGTGCCCGCCTCGAACCGATGCGGCGGTTTGGCGTAGGTTACGCGGTCCCGCTCCACCGTCTCGATCATCTCTCCGCCACCCTGATAGGGCGGCAAGGCCTCCAGCGCCTCGGCCTTGCCGTACAGGGCGCCGACCCCGGTCGGGCCGAACAGCTTGTGGCCGGTCAGCACATAGAAGTCGCAGCCGATGGCCTGGACGTCCGGCGTCGCATGGACCGCGCCCTGGCAGCCGTCGATCAGAACCTGGGCGCCGGCCGCATGGGCCAGCCGCGTGATCTCGGCAACCGGATTGATGGTCCCCAGCACGTTCGACATATGGGTGACCGCGACCATCCGCGTCTTCGGCCCCAGCAGCTCGGCATAGGCCGCCATGTCCAGCGACCCGTCGTCCAGCACCGGGATCCACTTGATCACCGCCCCGCGCCGTTCCCGCAGCAGGTGCCACGGCACGATGTTGGAATGGTGCTCCATCTCAGAGACGATGATCTCGTCGCCGGGTTGAATCGACAGGCCCAGACCGTTGGCGACCAGATTGATCGCCTCGGTGCCGCCCTTGGTCCAGACGACCTGTTCAGGGCTCTCGGCGTTCAGGAAGCGGGCGACGATCTCACGCGCTTTTTCAAAGGCTTCCGTCGCTTCGTTCGACAAGGTGTGCAGGCCGCGATGGACGTTGGCGTAGCCGCCCTCCATCGTCGCGACCAGGGCGTCGATCACCGCCCGCGGCTTCTGGGCCGAGGCGGCGTTGTCCAGATAGATCAGAGGCTTGCCGTTCACCGACCGCGACAGGATCGGGAACTGCGCCCTGACGGCGTAGGGATCAAATCCTCCCCCCATGGGGGAGGTGGCGTGGCGCTCTTGCGCCGCGACGGAGGGGGCAAGATCAGTCACAACCGCGCCGTCAGCCATTCCCGCGCCACCTCTCTTGCGCCTTCATGTTCGATCCGGTCGATGACCTCGATCAGGAAGGCCTGGGTCAGCAGGGCGCGGGCTTCGTCGGCTGGAATCCCCCGCTGCTGCATGTAGAACAGGGCGCTATCGTCCAGCGCCCCGACCGTATTGCCGTGCGCGCACTGGACGTCGTCGGCATAGATGATCAGTTCCGGCTTGGCGTCGATCTCGGCCCGTTCCGACGCGATCAGCGCATGGTGCCCCATCCGCGCATCAGTGCCGTCCGCGCCGCGCTCGACCACGATCTTGCCCTGGAAGACGCCGCGCGCGGTGTCGCGCGCCACGCCCTTGATCAACTGGCTGGTCGTGCCGTCCCGCTCCATGTGGCGAACCACGCTGGTCAGATCCGCCTGGCGCGATCCGTTCAGCAGATAAAGGCCGTCCGCCTGGACATGGGCGCCCTGGGCCATGTGCCGGATGCGGGTCTCGATCCGCTGCAGCTTGGCGCCGGTGGCGATGATGGTCTGGCGATACACGCCGCCCGCCTCGACCCGGACCTCGGCCTCGGCGACGGAGATGACGTCCTCGGGCTCCTCGACCAAGACGACCCGCGTCACCTCGGCGCCCTGGGCCACGTCCAGTTCCAGCCGGTTGTTGACCACATAGGCCGAGCCGGCGCCCTCGTGGGTCTCCAGCAGCAACAGCTTGGCGCCGGCCCGCGCCGACACCCGTGCGCTGGCCGTGTGGCCCGTGCCGACGGCATCGGAGATATAGCGCAGCCGCAGTGTCTGCTCGCCCGAGGCGATGAAGTCCGTCACGCCCACGGCGCGCCCATTGGCGAAGACGATGGCGTCCCCGCCCAGGTCATAGAAGGGGCCCGGCGCTCCGACCGCCGCCGTGCCCGACGGCTCCGGCGCCTCGCGAAGATACCGCTTCAGGTCGCTGTATTTCCATGCCTCGTTCCGCCGCGACGGAAAGGTCGAGGCGTCGGTCAGGTCGATGGCGAAGGTCGCGCTCATGCCAGTTCCGGCAGATACTTGTCGTATCCTTCCGCCTCCAGCTGATGCGCCAGCTCCGGCCCGCCCGAGGCCACGATGCGGCCGCCGGCCAGCACATGGACCCGGTCGGGTTTGATATAGTCGAGCAGGCGCTGATAGTGGGTGATGACCAGCATGGCCCGGTCGGGCGAGCGCAGGGCGTTCACCCCCTCCGACACGATCCGCAGGGCGTCGATGTCCAGGCCGGAATCGGTCTCGTCCAGGATCAGCAGCGACGGCTCCAGGAGGGCCATCTGCAGGATCTCCATCCGCTTCTTCTCACCGCCCGAGAAGCCGACGTTCAGCGGCCGCTTCAGCATGTCGAAATCCATTTTCAGCGCCTTGGACGCCTCGCGCACCAGCTTCAGGAAGGCCGGCGCCGCCACCTCCTCCTCGCCCCGCGCGCGCTTCTGGGCGTTCAGCGCCGTCCGCACGAAGGTCAGGGCCGGCACGCCGGGGATCTCGATCGGATACTGGAACGACAGGAAGACGCCCTTGGCCGCCCGCTCCGCCGGGTCCAGCGCCAGCAGGTCCTCGCCCTTCCAGACGACCGAACCTTCCGTCGCCTCATAGCCCGGCCGTCCCGACAGGGCGTAGCCCAGCGTCGACTTCCCGGCCCCGTTCGGCCCCATGATGGCGTGCACCTCGCCGGCGGGAACGTCGAGCGTCAGGCCCTTGAGGATCGGCTTGTCGCCGACGGAGACGTGGAGGTTGGAAATGGAGAGCATTGTTTCGATCAGTCGTTCGTAGTGGGATGAACGGCGCTCAAATCCTGTCGAGCGTCGTAGAAGGCGATGATGCGAATGCCGTCCTGGCGTTCGCGGTAGACGATGATCTTCTTCCAGTCGGCTGCGCTCCATTCCAGAAGCCCAGGCCAGCGGGACAGATGACCTTGATGAGGATGCGCGGCTAGACGCCAGAGCGTGGCTTTGATCTCCGATTCCGCCTTGTCCGAAGCTGCGAGACTGTGCGCGTCAAGATGGTCGAGAAAATCGGAGAACGCCGTCAGCGCGGGCTCAGACCATTCGAAATCCTTCACCGCGTACGACGCGCCACAAGCCGGGCATCCGCCTCCTCGTTCGAAATAATCCGCCCCTCGCGCTCCGCGGCCAAGCCCGCCTCGATCTGCGCGATCTGATCCGCCGATAACGGCGCGCCACGGTGAACCTCCTTGTCCATGATGAACCCTTCGGCAGCCGAGGCGATAAATTCACCAACCGGCATCCCGATCTCGGCCGCCGCACGTTTCAGGCGATCAGCGGTGTCTTCTCGGAAAGGAACGGCAATCGTTTCCATCAGAATGTCCTCGACGATAGGATCAGACCAGATCTCTTGATGATACCACGACCCAGACCCATGGTGGCGTGCACCTCGCCAGCGGGAACGTTGAGCATCGGCCCCTTAAAAATCGGCTCTTCACTGACGAAGACCTGGAGGTTGGAGATGTGAAGCATTCTATGAGAACTCATAGGCAGGCACCATTCACAGCGCATGCGTAAACAATCACGCCCATCCAGACGAAAAACAGGAGGGCCAAAGGAGCACTCAGAGTCGCCACCAAACCCCAGCGCCAATCTGCACGAAATGTGAGTGTGAGAGCGACGACCCAGGCGACTGCAAGGACAGCGATTACGGCTGCGTGGATGTTTTCAGAACCGATCAGCTTGTACTCGAACCTCAAGACTTGGGCAGCGCAAGCCAGCAAAGCGAGACCGATCGTCGCTATGAAGCGGCGTCGCGCGGTCCCAAATGCTGGCAAGGCTAAGCTCACCCCACGCTCCCTTCCAGACTGATCGCCACCAGCTTCTGCGCCTCGACGGCGAACTCCATTGGCAGCTTCTGCATCACGTCCCGGACGAAGCCGTTGACCAGCAGGGCCACCGCCTCCTCCTGCGACAGCCCGCGCTGCTGCGCATAGAACAGCTGGTCGTCGCTCAACCGCGTCGTCGTCGCCTCGTGCTCCAGCTGGGCAGATCCGTTGCGGGCTTCGATATAGGGGATGGTGTGCGAGCCGCATTCCTTGCCGATCAGCAGGCTGTCGCACTGGGTGAAGTTACGCACCCCCGTCGCCTTCGGGTGCACCGAGACCAGGCCCCGATAGGTCGAGTCCGACTTGCCCGCCGACACCGCCTTGGCGATGATCCGCGACTTCGAATTCTTGCCCAGGTGGATCATCTTTGTGCCGGTGTCGGCCTGCTGATGCCCATTGGTGATGGCGATGGAATAGAACTCGCCCGAGCTCTCCTCGCCCTTCAGGATGCAGGACGGATATTTCCAGGTCACGGCCGAGCCGGTCTCCACCTGGGTCCACGACACCTTCGACCTATCGCCGCGGCAATCCGCCCGCTTGGTGACGAAGTTGTAGATGCCGCCCTTGCCCTCGGCGTCGCCGGGATACCAGTTCTGGACGGTCGAATATTTCACCTCGGCGTCGTCCAGGGCCACGATCTCGACCACGGCCGCGTGCAGCTGGTTCTCGTCGCGCATCGGCGCGGTGCAGCCCTCGAGGTACGAGACGTAGCTGCCCTTGTCGGCAATGATCAGGGTCCGCTCGAACTGCCCCGTCTGGCTCGCATTGATGCGGAAATAGGTCGACAGCTCCATCGGGCAGCGCACGCCCGGCGGGATGTAGACGAACGACCCGTCCGAAAAGACCGCGCTGTTCAGGGCCGCGAAATAGTTGTCCGAGACCGGCACCACCGACCCCAGATATTGTCGCACCAGATCCGGATATTCGCGCAAAGCCTCGGAAATCGGCATGAAGATCACGCCGACCTTGGCCAGTTCCTCCTTGAAGGTCGTAACCACGGACACGCTGTCGAACACGGCGTCCACGGCCACGCGCGGCGCGCCCTGCACCCCCGCCAGAACCTCCTGCTCCTTCAGCGGGATGCCCAGCTTCTTGTAGATTTCCAAAATCTCGGGATCGACCTCGTCCAGAGACTTCGGCCCTTCCTTCTGCTTGGGCGCCGCATAGTAGAACAGGTCCTGATAATCGACCGGCTCATACTTCACCGCCGCCCAGGTCGGCTCCTCCATCGCCAGCCAGCGCTCATAGGCGGCGAGACGCCATTCCAGCATCCACTCGGGCTCGCCCTTCTTCTCGGAGATGAAGCGCACGATGTCGGCGTTCAGCCCCTTGGGTGCGAACTCCTGTTCGATGTCCGAGGTGAAGCCATGCGCGTATTTTTCCAGCGCGGCGACGGCGTCGATGGTTTCCTTGACGGCGGCCATCAGGCGACCTCTCTCACGCGCGCGGCGGCGCGTGTCTTGTGCTTGTCATAGGCGGCGATCCAGGCGTCGGCGAACCGGCTCCAGTCGCCTTCTTGCGTGCCCCATCCGCCGGAGACGCGCACGCCCCCGGTCGCCAGGGTGTTCAGCCCCATGGCGCTGATGGTCTTGGACGGCTTGACCTTGCCCGACGAACAGGCGGAACCGGCCGACACCATGACGCCGGCCAGATCCAGCGTAATCAACTGTTGAGGACTGTCCCAACCCTCGACCGCCATGAACAGGGTGTTGGGCAGACGCGCCACGTCTCCGCCGATCACCGTCGCCCCGGCGGCCCTGACCCGAGCCTCGGCCGCGTCGCGCCAGCCGATGTGCGAAGCCATCGTCTCGAGATCCCGCGCGGCGCAGTCGGCCGCGACGCCGAACCCGGCGATGCCCGGCACATTCTCGGTCCCGGCCCTCAGACCGCGCTCCTGCCCGGCCCCGTGCAGGATGCGGACGCCCGAGACGCCTTCCTTGAAGATCAGGGCCCCGACGCCCTGCGGCCCGCCCAGCTTGTGCGCCGACAGGGTCAGGCTGTCCGCGTCCAGCGTGCGCATGTCGACCGGGATCTTGCCCGCCGACTGGATGGCGTCGACATGTAGCCAGCCGCCGGCGGCGCGCACCAGGGCGGCCGCCTCGACGATCGGCTGGATCACGCCGCTTTCGTTGTTCGCATGATGGATGGCGACCACGGCCCGCCCCGGACGGGCCAGGGCCTGCGCCAGCCAGGCCAGATCGACCACGCCGTTCGCATCGACCGGCAGCACCTCGACCGGCGCCCCAGCATTGGCCGCGGCCTCCGCCACGCACGGATGTTCGGTCGCCGAAACGATCAGACGCTCGCACCCGGCCGCCAGGGCGCTGGCGATCCCCTGGGCGTTCGCTTCCGTGCCGCCCGAGTTGAACACCACCGCCGTCGGATCGGCTCCGACCAGTTCGCCGACCTGGGCCCGCGCCGTCTCGACCCGCGCCCGCGCCCGTCGCCCGGCCGCATGGACCGCCGACGGATTGCCGTTGTCGGCCAGGGCGACGGTCATGATCTCCAGAACCTCGGGCCGCACCAGGCCCGACGCATTATAATCCAGATAGACGCCGCTCATGCCGCCACCCCCACCGGATCTGTCGGGGCGAGATTGCGCCGCCGCTGGCCCGTGCGGTTCATCACCACGTCTTCCAGGGACACGCTGGCCAGATAGCGATGGATCTCGTCGCCCAGATCTTCCCAAAGGTCGTGGGTGATGCAGCGTTCGCCGGCCAGCATGCAGCCCTGAGGCGAGCCGTGGGCCACGCACCGGGTCGCCCGGATCGGCTCGTCGACCGCCAGAACGATTTCAGCCACCACCGTCTCGTGCGCCCCCTTGGCCAGACGATAGCCGCCGCCGGGTCCGCGCACGCTCTTGACCAGTTCGCTCTTGCGCAACCGCGCGAACAACTGCTCCAGATAGCTCAGCGAAATCTCCTGGCGCGCGGCGATTTCGGCCAGGGAAACGGCCCGGATTTCGCCGCTCTCGCCGCGTCCGTTCTTCGCCAGATCGGCCATCGCCATCACGGCGTATCGTCCCTTGGTCGACAGACGCATATCGCACCCTCAAAAATTACGCGCTTTCCGGGGCTCTTGTGCTAGAACCCGCGCCTTCGCAAAGGCGGCTCGCTTGCGGAGGGACTTAGAAAGTCCCACCTCGGCGGTCAAGTATTACGCACACGCGAAATGACAGTTGAACGGATTCCAGAGCCCCTATGCCTGAAGTCATCCTGCCCGGCGCCTCCGGTCGCATCGAAGGCCGCTATTCCCCGGGCAAGCGCCCGAACGCTCCGATCGCCTTGATTCTGCACCCGCATCCCAAGGCGGGCGGGCATATGAACAACCCGGTCGCGGTGACGTTGCACCAGTTGTTCCAGCAGCGCGGCTTCGCCACCCTGCGATACAATTCGCGCGGCGTCGGCAAGTCGCAGGGCGAGTTCGATTCGGGCATCGGCGAGCTGGCGGACGCCGCCACCGCCCTGGACTGGCTCCAGTCGAACAATCCCGGCGCCAGCCAGACCTGGGTCGGCGGCTATCAGTTCGGCGCCTATATCGGCATGCAATTGCTGATGCGCCGGCCCGAGACGGACGGCTTCATCTCGGTCTCGCCGCCGTCGAACATGTACGACTTCAGCTTCCTGGCCCCCTGCCCGGCCTCGGGCCTGTTCCTGCACGGCACCGCCGACACCATCGTGCCGCCGGTCGAGGTCGAGCGCGTGGTCAACAAGCTGCGCACCCAGAAGGGCATCGTCATCGACTACGAACTGGAAGAGGGCGCCAGCCACTTCTGGCAGGACCATATGAGCGCAGTCGAACGTCGCGTCGGGGCCTATCTGGACAAGCGTCTGGAAGAAAACCCGGCCTGAGCCTACATCCAGGTCTCGCCTTAGGAGACCCGAATGCAGCACGACATCGTCATCATCGGCGGCGGCGCGGGCGGACTGGAGCTCGCCGCCCGGCTTGGGCGTAAATTCGGCGCCCGCGAAGGCCGCCGGCGCGTCCTGTTGATCGACCGGTCCATCTTCCACCTGTGGAAACCCAGCCTGCACGAGGTCGCGGCCGGTTCCCTGGACAGTCACCAGGAAGGTCTGTCCTATCCGATCCTGGCCCGCCGCAATCATTTCAGCTTCGCCTTCGGCGACCTGACCGGCCTCGATCCGGCGGCGAAAACCCTCACCCTGGGCGCGATCCGGAATGACGACGGCGAGGTCCTGGTCGAACCCCGCACCCTGGCCTTCAACACCCTGGTCCTGGCGATCGGCAGCGGCTCGAACCTGTTCGGCACCCCCGGCGCGGCCGAACACGCCCATCTGCTGGAGGATGTCGCCGACGCCGAGGCCTTCAACCGGCGCCTGACCTCGGCCTTCCTGACGACGGCCTATTCCGACGGGCGAACCCTGAACATCGCCATCGTCGGCGCCGGCGCTACCGGCGTCGAACTGTCCACCGAACTGATCGAGGGTCACGACGAGCTGTCGGCCGGCCTGACCCAGGAGCAGAGATTCGACCTGGGCGTCACCCTGGTGGAGGCCGCGCCGCGCATCCTCGGCGGCCTTCCCGAGCGGGTCTCGACCAAGGCCGCTCATGCGCTGGAAGCCAAGGGCGTTCGCCTGCTGACGGACGCCAAGGTCAATGCCGTCCACGCCCACCGTCTGGACACGTCCCAGGGCGAAATCCCGGCCGATCTGATCGTCTGGGCCGCCGGGGTGAAGGCGTCCGAGCAAAACCGCGATCTGGGCCTGGAGACCGGCCGCCTCAACCAGTTCGTCGTCGACGACCATCTGCGCGCCTCGGCGCCGGGGATCTACGCCATGGGCGACTGCGCCGAGGCGCCGGGGCCGGACGGTCGTCCCGTTCCCGCCCGCGCCCAGGCGGCGGCCCAGCAGGCCGCCTATCTGGCCAGGGCCCTGTCGGACCCGTCACGCGATCCGGGTCCCTACGTCTATCATGACAAGGGCTCGCTGGTGTCGCTGGGCGGCGACCGGGGCGTCGGGTCGCTGATGGGCAATCTCGGCGGACCCAATTTCCTGATCGAGGGCCTGGTCGCCAAATGGGCCTATATGGCCCTGCACCTGGACCACCACCGGGCGATCCTGGGCGTCCGCCGCACCGCAATCCTCGCCCTGTCCCGCCTGCTTCACCGCCGCGTCTCGGGGCGACTGAAGCTGCATTAGGGTTGCAGCCGCAGGCCCGAGACCATCTGCCGGAAGGCGTCCACGGCCTTGCCCATCACGGCCTGCGGCTCGTCCGCCGCCGCGACCCACAGGGCCGCGTTCAAGGCCGCTCCGTTGACCAGCCGGGCGGCCGCCTCGGGGTCCACGGGCTTGACGATGCCGTCGTCGATCAATTGCTGGATGGTCTGGATCGTCGTGCGCAGACAGGCCGTCTGGTTGGGCCAGCGCGACGGATCACCCAGCACCGCCGGCCCGTCCAGCAGCATGATGCGCTGGATTTCCGGCTCCAGCGACATCTCGACATAGGCGACGCCCTCGTCGACGAAGGCGTCCCAGGTCGAACGCCCCTGCCCCGCCGCGCGCATCCGCACCAGCATCTCGGCGTCGATCTGGTCGATGACTGCTCTCAGCAGTCCCTTCTTGTCCCCGAAATTGTGATAGAGGGCGCCCCGCGTAAGACCCGCTTCCGCAGTCAGCTGGTCCATGGACGCCGAGGCGTATCCATGGGTCGCGAACGCCCGCCGCGCCGCCGCGATCAGACGCGCCCGCGTCTCTTCGACCATCTCCGCCCGCGTCGCCGCCATCGGATTTCCTGTTCGCCTAAATTCCACGCCCGCATGTTGACATACGCGTCGTATGTACCGACGTATTCACATACGAGGCGTATACTAACACTCCTCCTCGATGTGAACCCAGGACCCCGACATGACCACGACCAATACCAGAGACGCCGTTTTCCCTGCGGGCCGCCATGACTTGTACGCGCAGCACGGCTACTCCGCCGCCATCCGCTCGGGCGACCTGCTGTTCGTCTCCGGCCAGGTGGGCAGCCGCCCGGACGGCTCGCCGGAGCCGGACTTCCCCGCCCAGGTCCAACTGGCCTTCGACAATCTGAAAGCCGTGCTGAACGCCGCGGGGGCCGGCTTCGACGATATCGTGGACGTCACGACCTTCCATACCGATCCGGAAAACCAGTTCGGCGCCGTCATGGCCATCAAGCAGCGCGTCTTCGACACGGCGCCCTATCCGAACTGGACCGCCGTGGGCGTCAACTGGCTCTCCGGTTTCGACTTCGAGATCAAGGTGATCGCCCGCATTCCGGCGACGGCGTGACAGGCCTGGAGGCGGCTCAGGCCGCCTCCACCACTTCCTCGGCCGGGACCGTGCGGATCATATAGTCGAAGGCCGCCAGACCGGCCTTGGAACCCTCGCCCATGGCCACAACGATCTGCTTGTAGGGCACGGTGGTGACGTCGCCGGCGGCGAAGATCCCCGGCTGCGAGGTCTCGCCGCGGTGATCGACCTCGATTTCGCCGCGCTGGGTCAGACCCACGGCGCCGTGCAGCCATTCGGTGTTCGGCACCAGGCCGATCTGGACGAAGACGCCTTCCAGATCGACGTCGTGATGGGCGTCCGAGTTGCGGTCCTTGTAGGACAGGCCCGTCACCTTCTCGCCGTCGCCATGCACCTCGGTCGTCAGGGCCGAGGTGACGATGCGCACGTTCGGCAAGGTCGCCAGCTTGCGTTGCAGCACCGCATCGGCCCGCAGTTCGCTGTCGAACTCGATCAGGGTCACATGGGCCACGATGCCGGCCAGGTCGATGGCCGCCTCGACGCCCGAGTTGCCCCCGCCGATCACCGCCACCCGCTTGCCCTTGAACAGCGGCCCGTCGCAGTGCGGGCAATAGGCCACGCCCTTGTTCTTGTACTGATCCTCGCCCGGCACGTTCATCTGGCGCCAGCGCGCGCCGGTCGACAGGATGACGGTGCGCGACTTCAGGCTGGCGCCGTTCTCCAGCACCACCTCGTGCAGCCCGCCGGGAACCTTGGCCGGGACCAGCTTCGTCGCCTTCTGCAGGTTCATCAGGTCCACCTCATATTCGCGGACATGCTGTTCCAGATGGGCGGCCAGTCTCGGCCCCTCGGTATGGGGCACGGAGATAAAGTTCTCGATCGCCATCGTGTCCAGCACCTGGCCGCCGAACCGTTCGGCCGCGATCCCGGTGCGGATGCCCTTGCGAGCGGTATAGATGGCCGCCGCCGCCCCGGCGGGGCCGCCCCCGATCACCAGGACGTCGAACGGCGCCTTGGACTTGATCTTCTCGGCCGCGCGCGCCTCGGCGCCGCTGTCGATCCTGGCGACGATCTGCTCCAGCTCCATCCGGCCCTGGCCGAACAGTTCGCCGTTCAGGAAGACCGTCGGCACGGCCATGATCTTGCGTTCCTCGACCTCGTCCTTGAACAGGCCGCCCTCGATGGCGACGTGTTTGATGCGCGGGTTCAGCACGCTCATCAGGTTCAGCGCCTGCACCACGTCGGGGCAGTTCTGGCACGACAGCGAGAAATAGGTCTCGAACACATAGTCGCCGTCCAGGTCCTTGACCTGCTGGATGACGTCCTGCGCCGCCTTGGACGGATGGCCGCCGACGTGCAGCAGGGCCAGCACCAGCGAGGTGAACTCGTGGCCCAGTGGAATGCCCGCGAAGCGCACGCCGATGTCGGTGCCCTTCCTGCGGATCAGGAAACTGGGCTGGCGCTCGTCGTCATAGTCGCGGCCCATCTCGACCTTGCCGTGCGAGACAGCGACGATCTCCTCCAGCAGGCCCTTCAGTTCGACCGACTTCGGCCCGGCGCCCAGCGAGGCGACCAGTTCGACCGGATGGACGATATTCTTGAGGTAGCCCTCGAGCTGAGTTTTCAGATTGGCGTCCAGCATGGCGGGCTCCTCTAGACTGTTGGAACGCGACGCCTGCGAGCCCGATCCCGGGCGAGGCGAACACGACGAAATAGCAGGCGGCGGGGGCTGAAACGCAACACGCCCCCGCCGACCGAACGGATCCGGCGCGAGGCCGGATCCGATGGGCGTGTCGGTCTTAGATCTTGCCGACGAGGTCGAGCGACGGCGCCAGGGTGGCTTCGCCTTCTTCCCACTTGGCCGGGCAGACTTCACCCGGATGCGCGCGAACATACTGGGCGGCCTTGACCTTGCGCAGCAGTTCGGCGGCGTTGCGGCCGATGCCTTCCGAGGTGGTTTCGGTGAACTGGATCACGCCGTCCGGATCGACCAGGAAGGTCGCGCGGTCGGCCAGGCCCACGCCCGGACGCATGGCGTCGAAGTTGTTGGTCACGACGCCCGAGGGATCGCCCAGCATGGTGTAGGTGATCTTGCCGATGGCCGGCGACGAGTCGTGCCAGGCCTTGTGCGAGAAATGGGTGTCGGTCGACACCGAATAGATCTCGACGCCCAGCTTCTGGAACTCGGCGTAGTTGTCGGCCAGGTCTTCCAGCTCGGTCGGGCACACGAAGGTGAAGTCGGCCGGATAGAAGAAGAAGACCGCCCACTTGCCCGCCACGTCGGCGTCCGTGACCGTCAGGAACTTGCCGTCCTTATAGGCCTCGGCGGTGAAGGGTTTGAGGGTCGTGTTGATGAGGGCCATGCAGGGCGTCCATTCAGCAGTAGGTTGGGGAGGCCCGCTTCCTACCGCACCGCAACAGATAAGCCCAATCAGTTATTTGCAGGTGCGTGATAGATTTTGGTTATAGCAAAATCCAACCCCACCCGACCCCGTCATCCTCGGGCTCGACCCGAGGATCCATACGCCCGGTGTTTGGACAACGAACTCGGTCCGCGCGTGACAAAGAGTGCAACTTGCAGGGCTCTGCCGTCGCCGCCTAAGGTGTCATGGATGACCTTAGTTGACATGCTCTGATGGACGTTCGCCACTTCGACCTTTTGCCGGGCGACGTCACCGTCGTTGAAGCCCTTCCCGAGGGGCGCGAGCCCTGGGGTTTCGCCCCGTTTGACGATCAGTGCGCGGTCATCAACCTAGTCGATGATCGCTTCATCGTGGCCTTGGGAAAAGCGCGCGGTAGACGACTGCCGAGGGTCGGGGTGTTCGACGTGGAAGAGCGGACCGTGGTCGCGACGGTTCAGAGCGCGGCGTTCCAATACCTTTCAGGCTTCGCCTTCTCGAGCAAGCATCGGGCTGTCTTCATCCCAGACAGCTCAGGTGAGCGGCTCGACGACATGCCGTCGGCCCTATTGAGGGACGGCCTTCGTCGTATCGACGTCGATACGGGAACGCATCGCTTTATTCATTTGGCGCCCGGCTTCTTCATCAGCGACATCGTCGCGCGCTCCGACGGAGCCATTGTCTGCAACGGCAATGGTAAGCGCATTGCAGTCCTGCACCCGGAAGACGACTCAGTTGAAGTGAGCGAGGCGACAGGCTTCATTCGCACATTCCAGAAGAGCCAAACCGTCTTCAAACTCCGATGGTTCAGCCCTGACGGCTATTGGGCGCTGCGCGCACATCTGGGGTCTGTCGTGACCCACGATCCGTCGCTGCTCGAGCGGCTGTTTCCCGGTCGCGCAAAGGCCGTTCATCCCGATCTCGCCATTATCAAAGGCCGGGCCTACGGTGTGAGCCTGGATCTTTACCGGCTCGATCCCTTCCGCCACCATCGGCGGCTAGCGCTTCGGTACCAGCCGACGCCTTCACCAAGCCTCGGACGGGTCTTGGACTACTATGCTGACCGCCAAGACTGGCGGACGTGGGACGGGCGAAGCCAGCTGTTCTTTACCAAGGATATGACCACGGAAGACCGCAAGAAGTATCAAATACGGAAAAGTCCCGAAGAAGCGGCGGTCTCCTTTTTGACGGGGGTCGAGGCGGTCACATGGGACGCTGACAGCTTGGGTTTTGTCGCGACCTTTACTGACGGTCAGACGCGGCATGTGACGATTGACGGTCAGGTGGGACCGCTCCAGCCGGCGGTCCCCGAGCCCAAATATGTCATGGGCAGCCTTACACCACGCCCTCTGCCGTCAGAGCAGGCGATCTCCCGCGTTCGTCGCGACATCGCTGATCGCGCCACAGTCCGGGTACCCCTTCATGACGCATCGCCTGCCGGCTTGGCCATGGCTGTCAGTGAAATGGCGGACCGGATGGAGGCGGGGCTTGCTGATCTTGTGTTTAATGATGCCGTCCAGTTCGTCGTTATCGACGGCAGAAGGCGGCTGAACGATAAGCGCTTCTTCGACCTAGTACGCGCTCTTCCAGCAGATGAACGCCAGGCCATCATCCCGCCACTGCGACGGCTGCTAGAAAGCTATGGACGTCAGGTCGCAGAGCGAGACTCGGTCATATCGATCAAGTGGGGCTTCACCGGCGAGAACGCCGAACATGCCGCGCTGTCACAAGCCGCGCTGATGTTGGCTCAGTTGGATCCGGGCAGCTTTGAAGTGCTGCGCGGATGGTTCGAGTCCGTTGATCAAGAGCACGATTATTTCGCTGCAGAGAAGGTGTTACCGGCCATCAAAAAGCGGGTTGGATTCGACGACCTCGCCACCGTCCGCTTCGGGCTGTGGTTCCTGATGTATCAGTGGCAAACGACCTCCTACGATCTATCCAAACTCGGAGTCATCGAGGCGGCGCGTGGCCTTTTCGACCCGCCGTCATTTGCAGCAGCCGTCACTGAAGAAGCTCAGAAATTCTCTAGTTTCGACGGGTTCAAGGACAGCGACACAAGCGATGTTGAACATCGCATTGGGATCATCGTTGCGATCTTAGACGTCGCGCACCCTTGGGACCAAGCGGCGAGCCGGATGTTGGTAAAGCCCGCTGTCGCCTAGGCGCTCCGAGGAAGGTCCGCTTCCCCCCGAATAGATGTCCAGCACGTCCGCCTCAATACAGCAGGAACCCCCGCCGCGCCTCTTCCCACGCCGCCTCATCCGGCCGCGTCGCCGCCTCCAGATCCCCCGGCCCCGCCGCCGCGTCGTCCACCCATGCCCGCAGCCCCGGTCCGCCGTTGATCACATCGATGGCCAGTTTCCCGAACGCATACTCGTACGGAAAATCCCGCCACAGGTCGTAGTCGGGATACAGCCGCCGGATCGCCTTGAACCCCAGGGCCTGCACCCGCCACGGCTTGAAGGCCGCGTGGTCATAGCCGGGGTGATCGACATGGATCTGCACCCCGCTGCACAGTTTCCCGACATGCTTGTGGAAGGTCGGCTCGAACCACATGTCGCGCAGTACGCAGCCGCCCAGCCAGTCCGGGGCCAGCCGCCGCATCTCCGCGATCACCGCCCGCGCATCTATGTCCGGCGCCCCGAACAGCTCCAGCGGCCGGGTCGTGCCCCGGCCTTCCGACAGGGTCGCCCCCTCCAGCATCACCGTGCCGGCATAGGCCCGCGCCATCGACAGGTTCGGCGCATTCGGGCTGGGGTTGACCCAGGCCCGCTGGCCCAGCGGCCAGCCGAAGCCCGGCCCCGCCTCGGGGGCCCAGCCCTGCATCTCCACCACCTGATAATCCACATCCAGCTTGAACTGGTCGATGAACCACAGGCCCAGTTCGCCCAGGGTCATCCCGTGCCGCATCGGCATCGGCCCGGCCCCGACAAAACTCTCCCAGCCGGGCTTCAGCGTCATGCCCTCGACCGGCCGCCCCGCCGGATTGGGCCGATCAAGCACCCACACCGACTTGCCGTGTTTCGCCGCCGCCTCCAGCACATACAGCAGCGTCGTCACATAGGTGTAGATGCGGCAGCCCAGGTCCTGCAGGTCGATCAGGACGACGTCGAACGTCTCCATCCACTCGTCCCTGGGCCGCCGCACCTCGCCGTACAGGCTGAAGACCGGGAACCCATGCACCGGATCGCGATAGTCCGGGCTCTCCATCATATTGTCCTGCAGATCGCCCTTCATCCCGTGCTGCGGCCCGAAGGCGGCGGTCAGCTCGATTTCGGGACAGGCGGCCAGGGCGTCCACCGCATGACCCAGATCCCTGGTCACCGAGGCCGGATGCGCCAGCAGAGCCACGCGCCGCCCCTTCAGCTGCCCCCTCAGGGCGTCGTCGGACAGCAGGCGGTCGAGACCGAAATTCATGGGCGGCTCCTGAGACTCTCGGCCCAGCCATGCCCGACGATGGGGCCGCTCACAAGCCGTCCCCCGCCCTCTCCACGCGTCATCCTAGGCCTTGTGCCTAGGATCCATAGACTCGAGCGGCGAAGACCGGACTCCCAACCCAAACACCGGGCGTATGGATCCTAGGCACAAGGCCTAGGATGACGGGGTTTGGGGCGTAAGCGGCGCATCAAAGAACAGCCGCCCATCCCTTTTCATTGTGAAAATCCGGTTCCTCGGACGGATGCGCCAGCCCCCAATAGGCGATCGCCCCATCCAGCCCCTCGACCACCGCCGTCAGCCCGACCGCGTCCGTGACATCCTGCGGCAGTTCCACATCGACCGTCAGCACGAACCGCCCCTGCGCCATCCGCGTCACGATGAAGGGCGCCGCGATCTCAAGCCCCCGCATCCCCTCGCGATAGCCGTCGAAACGATAGGCCGCCCAGGCCCCCGACGGCGACAGATTGTATTCGACATAGCCGTCCGCCGTCCGCACGAAGGCCTCGAAACAGGTCGTCCGCCACAGGTCGTCCGTCTGCACCCGCGCCGCCGCCTGCGGCCAGCGTACAAACTCCACCGGCCCGGCCAGGACGTACTCCAGGCTCAACACCCGTCCCGCCCGCCGCGCCTCGACCTCCAGCGTCAACCCGGCGGGGGAACAGGTCGGGTGCGGGATCAGGGGCAGACGCATCCGTCCTTCGTATCGAACGGGGGGCGGCGGTCAACGGCGCTCCGCCTGCCGATGAGGTTTGTCAGATGCGCCATGGCCCTCCCCGGCCGCAGGTGTTACATATCACTGGTATCGGAGATGAGATCGGCCATGAACCCGAATAAGGCTCTGTGGGAGAAGGGCGATTTCACCCGTATCGCCGCCTCCATGCGCTCCAGCGGCGAGGACTTCGTCGACAGTCTGAATATCGAGCCCGGTCATCACATCCTCGACCTCGGCTGCGGCGACGGCACCACCGCCCTTCCGGCCGCGCAGCGCGGCGCGACCGTCCTCGGCGTGGACATCGCGGCCAATCTGGTCGCCGCAGGCAACCGTCGCGCCGAAGCGGCCGGACTGGACAATCTCCGATTCCAGGAAGGCGACGCATCCGATCTCCAGGAGATCGCCGACGAGCGGTTCGACCTTGTGGTCAGCATGTTCGGCGCGATGTTCGCCCCCGACCCCGCCAATGTCGCCCGCGAAATGGTCCGGGTCGCCCGACCGGGCGGCCGGATCGTCATGGGCAACTGGATTCCCGGCGACCCGACCCTGATCGCCCAGGTCTTGAAGACCAGCGCCGCCTATGCGCCCGCACCGCCCCCCGGCTTCATCAGCCCGATGGCCTGGGGCCTGGAAGAGGTCGTGAATGAGCGGTTCATTGCGGCCGGCCTGTCCGCCTCGAACATCACCTGCCGACGCGCCACCTATGTCTTTCGCAATGACGGGCCGCCGCGCGACCTCGTCCAGACCTTCAAGACCTACTACGGCCCGACGATGAACGCGTTTGAGGCCGCCGCGCGCGAGAATAAAGCCGACCAGCTCGAGGCCGAACTGATCGACCTCTTCGAGCAGCACAACCGCGCCGGGCCCGACGCCACCGAGATCCCAGCGACCTTCCTAAGAGTCGAAGCCTTCAAGCCCTAGCTGGGGCGGGCGGGCATACGGAAAGGGAAGACGACCGTCGGCATCCCTGCTAACGGACCCTCCGCCATGACCGAACACGTTTTCAAATCCGACTTCCTCCGCACCATGCAGGCGCGGGGCTATATCCATCAGATCACCCATCCGGCCGAGCTGGACGAGGCGGCGACCAGCGGGATCGTCACCGGCTATATCGGCTTTGACGCCACGGCGCCGTCGCTGCACGTCGGCCACCTGATCCAGATCATGCTGCTGCGCCGTCTGCAGCAGGCCGGGCACAAGCCCATCGTCCTGATGGGCGGCGGCACGACCAAGGTGGGCGACCCCTCCTTCAAGGACACCCAGCGCCCCCTGCTGACCGAAGCGCGGATCGCCGAGAACATCGCCGGCATCAAGGGCGTGTTCGAGAAATTCCTGACCTTCGGCGACGGCCCGTCCGACGCCGTCATGCTCGACAACGACGAATGGCTGTCGAAACTGGGCTATCTGGAGTTCCTGCGCGACTACGGCACGCACTTCACCGTCAACCGCATGCTGAGCTTCGACTCGGTCAAGCTGCGCCTCGAACGCGAGCAGCCCCTGACCTTCCTCGAGTTCAACTACATGCTGATGCAGGCCACCGACTTCCTGGAGCTGAACCGCCGCTACGGCTGCCAGCTGCAGATGGGCGGGTCGGACCAGTGGGGCAATATCATCAACGGCGTCGAACTGACCCGAAAGGTGGACCAGAAGGCCGCCTTCGGCTTGACCACCCCCCTGCTGTCGACCGCCTCTGGCCAGAAGATGGGCAAGACCGTGGGCGGCGCCGTCTGGCTGAACGCCGACGCCCTGTCGCCCTATGACTACTGGCAATACTGGCGCAACACCGAGGACGGCGACGTCGCCCGGTTCATGCGCCTGTTCACCGACCTGTCGGACGACGCGATCGCCGGCTACGAAGCCCTTGAGGGCGCGGCGATCAACGACGCCAAGAAGGCCCTGGCCGACGCCGCAACCACCATGCTGCACGGCGCCGACGAAGCGGCCAAGGCGCGCGCCGCCGCCGAGACCGCCTTCGAGAAGGGCCAGATCTCGGCCGATCTGCCGACCATCGAACTGCCCGCGGACGAGGTGTACGGCGCCATGATCGCCGCCGTCGTGACCAAGGCCGGCCTGACCGCCTCGAACGGCGAGGCCCGCCGCCTGGCCCAGGGCGGCGGCCTGCGCCTGAACGACGCCCCTGTGTCCGACGGCGCCCAGCTGCTGACCCAGGCCGACCTCAAGGACGGCGTGATCAAGCTGGCGGCGGGCAAGAAGAAGATCGTGCTGGTTCGCCCCGTCTAACTCCGCCGCATCTGACGTCCGCAGCGCTTGATCCAACGTACTGGCTCGCGAAAGAACTGGGTCCCGGCTTTCGCCGGGATGATCGGAGTTTGAAATGTCCGCTGCCGAAGGCCAACCCGCCCCCGCCCTCGATCTCCCGACCGACGGCGGCGGCCGGGTCTCCCTCGCCGCCCTGAAGGGCAAGCCCGCGGTCGTCTATTTCTATCCCAAGGACGACACGACCGGCTGCACCCGCGAGGCCCAGGACTTCACCGCCGTGGCCCCCGACTTCGCCGCCCTGGGCGTCCCCGTCATCGGCGTGTCCAGGGACACGGTGAAGAAGCACGACAAGTTCAAGGCCAAATACGACCTCGCCGTCGTCCTGGCCTCGGACGAGGACGGCGCGGCCTGCGAGGCCTGGGGCGTCTGGGTTCAGAAGAAGCTCTACGGCCGCGAATATATGGGTATCGAGCGCGCCACCTTCCTGATCGACGCCCAGGGCCGGATCGCCCGCGCCTGGCGCAGCGTCAAGGTCGCCGACCACGCATCGGCCGTGCTGGCGGCCGCTCGCGACCTGGAACGGGGTGCACAATCCGGTTGAATCGCGATTCTCGATTTCCCTCTTTGCGGGA
The DNA here is from genome assembly GCF_013912065.1 of Brevundimonas sp. Lineage (GTDB taxonomy): Bacteria > Pseudomonadota > Alphaproteobacteria > Caulobacterales > Caulobacteraceae > Brevundimonas. The sequence goes on along the minus strand of NZ_JACESA010000002.1, from coordinate 9,547 downwards.
GTCTCAATCAACAATGTCGTGATTTCGGCCTTTTGGGGCTCTAATCGTGGTTAACGCAGCATGAACAGTCTTGCCCGTGTCATCTTGGCACCGGATAAACCTCCCCTCGACGTGGGGGCGTTGCGTAATGACTGCGGAAGACCAATCGCGAAGACCGTCCTGGATCGAACGCGTTCTGCCCGTTCGATACGTCTATCTCCGCAGTCATGACGAGGTTCGGGCCTATGCCCTGACCGCCCGCCGCCAGGTGACCCTGGGCCTCGTGGTCATGGCGGCCGTCACCTGGACCCTGATCACGTCCGGCGCCTTCCTGTTCGACACGATCGCCCGGCAGCGCGCCGATTCCGAGGTGATCCGCGCCCGCGCCGCCTCGGAACGGCTGAACGCCGACCTCCAGGCCCGGCTGGAGAGCGCGGTGGTGCGGATGTCCGCCGCCAACGGGTCGCTGGACCAGACCGCCGCCATGATCGCTCGCCGCCACGCCGCGCTGACCACGGTGATGAGCAAGTTCCAGGGTGTGGACGGCGCCGCTAAGGCCCTGGCGCCCCGCCCCGTCCCCGCCGGCGTCGGTCCGATCCAGCGGATCATGGCCGTGCGTCTGGACCAGGAACGATTGCTGGACCGGGCCGAGACCTTCGCCCAGACCCGCGCCGAACGGCTGCGCCTGGCCTTCCGTCTGGCGGGCCTGAACCCCGCCGCCTATATGGCCGCCTCCGGCCCCCTGGGCGGACCTCTGGTCGAGGCGCGCGATCCCCGCGCCCTCGCCGCCATCCTCGACGTCGACGAGCCCTTCGCCGTCCGCATCCGCCACGCGGCGACCAATCTCAACGAGATGCGGGCCCTGACCGACGCCGCCGAGGGCCTGCCGTTCAAACGCCCGACCCAGGCGCGCACCACCTCCGGCTTCGGCGTCCGCTTCGACCCGTTCAACGGCCGGCCCGCCGTCCATCAGGGCCAGGACTTCGCCGCCCCGCTGAACACCCCCATCTACGCCACTGCGCCCGGCGTCGTCGCTTTCGCCGGGGTTCGTTCAGGCTATGGCAATACTGTCGAGATAGATCATGGCCGCGGTTTCAAGACGCGCTACGCCCATCTCAACACCCTGGGGGTCAAGCCCGGCCAGTCGGTCTCGCTCGGCCAACGTGTCGGGGCCATGGGCACCACGGGCCGCTCCACCGGCGTCCACCTCCATTACGAAGTCTGGCTGAACGGCCGACCACAGAACCCCGCACGCTTCCTCAGAGCAGGAGATCAACTTGTTCAACAAGATTAGCAAAACCCCGCCCCCCGCGCCTTCGAACCGCCCGTCCGCGCCGGTGATCCCGCCGCTGCCGGACATGCCGTCTCCCCCGCGCGCCGGCGCCCCCGCGCCGACCTCCTCGCCTGTGCCGACCGGCCGCGGCCTGTCGACCCTGTCGTCGGACCTAGTGTTCGAAGGCAATGTCAGCGGCGACGGCGACCTGCAGATCGACGGCCAGGTGAAGGGCGACGTCCGCGTCGGCCGCCTGATCGTCGGCGAGACCGGCGCCGTGGAAGGCAATGTCCAGGCGGACTTCATCGAGGTCCGCGGCCGTGTCGTCGGCGGCGTTCTCGGCAAGCAGGTCAAGCTGGTCGCGACCGCCTATGTCGACGGCGACATCACCGCCGAACAGCTGTCGATCGATGTCGGCGCCTTCTTCCAGGGCCGTGTCGCCCAGGGCCAGCGCCAGACCCCGGCGCCCGCCGCCGTGGCTCCGGTCGCGCCGCAGCCGGCTCCCGCGCCTGCGCCCAAGCCCGAAACCGAGGCCAAGCCAGACCTCGTCGCCGCCAAGCCCAACGCCTGATCCAGAACCGAAGCCCCTCTCCGCCGTTCGTGGCGGAGAGGGTTGCTCCCTGAACTTTACGCCGCGCTCGATCCGCGCGTCTCGCCGACCCGCGCCGCCAGGGCCGCGCCCATGAAGGCGTCCAGATCGCCGTCCAGCACCCCTTGCGTATCCGAGGTCTCGACCTCGGTCCGCAGGTCCTTCACCATCTGATACGGCTGCAGCACATAGGATCGGATCTGGTGTCCCCAGCCGATGTCGGTCTTGGCGTCGGCCAGGGCCTGAGCCACGGCCTCGCGCTTCTGCAGTTCCAGCTCGTACAGCCGCGCCCGCAGCATCTTCCACGCCTGTTCGCGGTTCTGGTGCTGCGACCGGCCGGCCTGACAGGCCACCACGGTGTTGGTCGGGACGTGGGTCAGGCGCACGGCCGAGTCGGTCTTGTTGATGTGCTGACCGCCCGCGCCCGAGGCGCGATAGGTGTCGGTCCGCACGTCCGACGGATTGATGTCGATCTCGATGGCGTCGTCGACGACGGGCGAGACGCCGATGGAGGCGAAGGAGGTGTGCCGCTTGGCGGCCGCGTCATACGGACTGATGCGCACCAGCCGGTGCACGCCCGATTCCGACTTCAGCCAGCCATAGGCGTTGGGACCCGAGATCAGGATGGTGGCGGACTTGACCCCCGCCTGCTCGCCCTCTTCGTGGGCCTCGATCGTGACCTCGTACCCGTGGGCCTTGGCCCAGCGCGAATACATCCGCAACAGCATGCCGGCCCAGTCGTTGGACTCGGTGCCGCCGGCGCCGGAGTTGACTTCCAGATAGGCGTCGTTGCCGTCGGCCTCGCCGGACAGCAGGGCCTCCAGCTCGGCCCGGGCCGCCCGATCCTTGATGCCCCGTAGCGAGACGCGCGCATCCTCCAGCGCGCCCTCGTCGCCTTCCTCGTCCGCCATCTCGGCCAGCATCACCCCGTCCTCGAGGTCCTGCTCCATCGCCTTGACGGAATTGATCTGGGCTTCCAGGCGCGAGCGATCGCGGCTGACGGCCTGGGCCTCGTCGGGCCTGTCCCACAGGGTCGGGTCCTCGACCCGCGCGTTCAGCTCATCGAGCTTTCTTAGAGCGACATCCCAGTCAAAGACGCCTCCTGAGCAGAGCGACGCTCTGCTCGATGTCGGCCTTCATGGCCTCGACATCCGGTCTCATCGCAATCTCCAGCGACAGAAAAGCCCTCAAGCAGCGCGGCCCGCGGGCCGCGCGATAGGGCGGATTGAAAGGAAAACGGCGCGCCACGAGGACGCGCCGTTCGATGGGCCTACCTAGAGCCTCAGTACAGTCCGCTCAAGTCCTCGGCGGGCGCCTTCTTCGGCGGCGGGGGCGCCGCGACCGGCGGCGGAGCGCCCGTTGCGGCGGCGGCGGCCTCCTGCTCGCGACGGATCACCTCGTAATAGTTCTGCGGCCCGACCGGCTGGGTCGGCGCCTGGACTGGCGCCGGCGCCTGGCGTTCGGTGCCCGGACGGAAGGCTTCCTCTATGCCGTTCACGGTGCGGAAGACGGCGTTCTTGGGCCGGACGAACGGCCGGGCCGGCCTTTCCTTCAGCGCCGTCTGCATGAACTCGGTGAAGACCGGCACAGCGGCCGAGGCCCCAGCCTCGCCGGACCCCAGGGACCGGTTGTCGTCGAAACCGACGAAGACCCCCACCACGATGTCCGTGGTGAAGCCGACGAACCAGGCCGAGCGATATTCATTGGTCGTGCCGGTCTTGCCGCCGACCCAGCGCCCCAGGCCGCGCGCGCTGGCGGCGGTGCCGCGCTGAACCACGCCCTCCAGCATCGAACTCATCTGATAGGCGGTGATCGGGTCGATGACCTGGGTTCCGCGCGGCTGCAGGCGCGGCGATTCCTGGCCCGAGAAGCCCCGGCCGCATTCGCGGCAGTTGCGGGTGTCGGCGCGGAAAATGGTCTTGCCGTCCCGGTCCTGGACATAATCGATCAGATAGGGCGTGACCCGCCGGCCGCCGTTGGCGAAGGCGGAATAGGCGGCCGTGATCTCCAGCGGCGTAACCTCGCCGGCCCCCAGCGACACAGACAGGTTCGGCGTCAGGCCGGGAATGCCCATCCTGTCGGCCTGATCCACGATCTTCTTCATCCCGACCGACTGGGCCAGCCGCACGGTCATGACATTGCGCGACAGCTCCAGGCCCCGCCGCAGCGTCTGGGGGCCGTAATACTGACGGCTGTAGTTCTCGGGCGTCCAGCGCTGGCCATTGGCCCCGCCGGCGAAGCTGATCGGCGCGTCCAGAACGATCGAGGCGGGCGTGAAATCGCCTTCCAGCGCGGTCGCATAGACGAAGGGCTTGAAGGCCGAGCCCGGCTGACGTCGCGCCTGGGTCGCCCGATTGAAGCTGGACAGGGCGTAGGAATAGCCGCCGACCATCGCCAGCACACGGCCCGACTGGGGCTCGACCGCCACCAGAGCGCCGTTGACGCGCGGAACCTGTTTCAGGGCGAACTGCCCGTCCTTCTTCTCGACGAAGATCAGCTCGCCCCGGCGCAGTTGCCGGTTGGCGTTGGCCCAGGCGGCGTCGGCCGCGATCAGGGTTCCGGTCTCGTCGTCCTTGGCGGTGCGAACGCGGACATTGTTCCCGCTGACGCTCTCGATGGCGGCGGCCTGCCAGGTGCGACGTTCGGGCGGGGCCTGTTCCTTCAGGGCCGCGGCCTGCCAGCCGTCGGCGAAATCGGTCGTGCCCCAGCCGCCGCGCCAGCCGTGGCGACGGTCGTAGTTCTCGAGCCCCTGCATCAGGGCCTGGCGCGCGGCCGTCTGAAGGGTCGGATCCAGGGTCGTGCGCATGTAGAAGCCGCCGGCGCGCAACTGGGCGCCGAAATCGGGATTGGCCGCCGCCTGACGCCGCGCCTCCTCCACGAAGAAGTCGGCGTCCTTGTAGTCCGACCGCTGGGGCGCATCGCGCGTATTCAACGGCCGGGCGCGCGCCTCGACCAGTTGAGCCTCGGTCAGCCAGCCGCTCTGCTCCATCTCGCCCAGCACCCAGTCCCGCCGGCCCTTGGCCGCGCCCGGATGACGTTTGGGGTGATAGTTGTTCGGACCCTTGGGCAGGGACGCCAGGAAGGCCGCCTCGTCCGGCGTCAGCTGGGCCAGGGACTTGCCGAAATAATTATAGGCGGCCGAGGCGATCCCGAACGAGCGATAGCCCAGGAATATCTCGTTCAGATACAGGTTGAGGATCTGCTCCTTGGACAGGGTCGCCTCCAGGCGATTGGCCAGGATGGCTTCCTTCAGCTTGCGGTTCAGGCTCGATTCGTTGGTCAGCAGGACGTTCTTGGCCACCTGCTGGGTGATGGTCGAACCGCCCTCCAGCCTGCGCCCCTGGGCCAGATTGACCACGTTCTTGATCGAGGCCCGGCCGATGCCGCCCACGTCTATGCCGCCGTGCTGGAAGAAGTTGCGGTCTTCTGCGGCCAGGAAGGCCTGCACCACCGTCAGCGGAATCTGATCGTAGGAGACGTAGATGCGGCGCTCGTCGGAGAATTCGCCGATCAGGGTGCCGTCGCCGGCATAGACCCGCGTCGCCGTCGGCGGCCGGTAATCGGCCAACTCCGAGGCGTCGGGCAGGTCGTGAAACAGCCACGCCGCATAGACGGCGACCACCAACCCCGCCAGGGCGATGCCACCCAGCAGAACCATGCCCGCCCACACGAACCAGCGTTCGGCAATCTTCACTGCTTACTCCGACGACACGCCCCGAAAGGGTGCTTTAGCCCGCGTCGCCCCCCTAAGGCTAGGGCGAGGATGCAACGCCCCCTCGCCGTCTCCCGTTGAAGCCCCATATCCGTCTTCTCAACCCCAGGAGCCCACCATGGAAGTTCTGTATCGCGCCCAGGCCACTGCGTCCGGCGGCGGCCGCGAAGACGGCCGCTCGGCCACCGACGACGGTAAGATCGACGTCAAACTCTCCACCCCCAAGGAAATGGGCGGCAAGGGCGGCGACGGCACCAATCCCGAACAGCTGTTCGCCACCGGCTACGCCGCCTGCTACCTCGGCGCGCTTCGCCTGGTCAGCGGCAAGGCCGGCACGCCGGTCGGTCCCGACACCAGGATCACGGCCGGGGTCGGCTTCGGCAAGAACACGCTGGGCGAGGGTTTCAACCTCGATATCGACCTGACCGTCACCGACCACGGTCTGGACCAGGCGGTGATCGACGATCTGATCGCCCAGGCGCACCAGGTCTGCCCCTATTCCAACGCCACCCGCGGCAATGTCGACGTGAGACTGGCGGCGAAATAAGCGTGTGTTGAGCCGCGCGTGTGTTGAGCCATGCGCGCGGCGCCTCTAGATGGGGGCATGACCTCTCCGCTCGACGCCTCCCCCGATCCCCTGCTGACGCTCGAACCCGCCCGCCGCGTGACCCTGCGCGAGGCCTTCGGCGTGGACAGCGACATGACCGTGCCCTGTTTCGCCGAGCGCGACAGCCATGTGCCCGAGATCGACACGGCCTATCGTTTCGATCCGCAGACGACCATCGCCATCTGCGCCGGCTTCGCCTTCGACCGCCGCGTCATGGTCCAGGGCTATCACGGCACCGGCAAGTCGACCCATATCGAACAGGTCGCCGCCCGCCTGAACTGGCCCCTGGTGCGCGTCAACCTGGACAGCCACGTCAGCCGGATCGACCTGGTCGGCAAGGACGCCATCGTCCTGAAAGACGGCAAACAGATCACAGAATTCCGCGAGGGCATCCTGCCCTGGTCGCTGCAACGCCCGGTCGCCCTGGTGTTCGACGAATACGACGCCGGCCGTCCCGACGTCATGTTCGTGATCCAGCGCGTGCTGGAGGCGCAAGGCCGCCTGACCCTGCTGGACCAGAACCGCGTCATCCGCCCGAACCGCTATTTCCGTCTGTTCGCCACGACCAACACCATCGGCCTGGGCGACACCACGGGCCTGTATCACGGCGCGCAACAGATCAATCAGGCCCAGTTGGACCGCTGGAACATCGTCACGACGCTGAACTACCTCGACCACGACGTCGAGGCCGAGATCGTCGCCGCCAAGGTGCCCGAATGGTCCGACGCCGAGGGCCGCCGCCGCATCGCCGCCATGGTCCGCGTCGCCGACATGACCCGCAACGCCTTCATGAACGGCGACATCTCCACCGTCATGTCGCCCCGCACCGTCATCACCTGGGCCCAGAACGCCATCATCTTCGGCGGCGACGTCGCCCTCAGCTTCCGCCTGACCTTCCTGAACAAGTGCGACGAACTGGAACGCCCCACCATCGCGGAATTCTACCAGCGCGCCTTTGGCGAGGACCTGCCGGAGGCGGCCACTCGGGTGAAAGTGGGTTAGGACGTCCTCCGGTTGAGGCCTCATTAAGCTCCGTCCCTTATGGCAACGCTTGCGACAGGGGAACGTGGCGAAGTGGCCGATAGTACGGATTATCTGAGAGCCTACGCCGACCGTTATCGGGACATGTTTCCCGTACGACTGGCCACCATAGCCGCCATCGTGCTGGTGGCGCTTTGGGTGATCGGATGGGGCTGGGCGGCCAATTTCGCGATCATTCAGTTCGGCCTCTACGCCCTGCTCTGGCGCGTGGTCCAGACCGCGCGGGCCCGTCCGGAGGCGCCGGGCGCCGAGCGCCGGTTCACCCTCTATACCGAGGCCGTCACCCTGGCCCTGGCCTCGCACAACGCCCTGTTCATCCTGGCGGTCTGGCGGGCCGAACCGCAATATCTGGACTATCTCCGCCTGCTGCTGGCCGGAAACCTGATGGTCGGCGCGCTTCAGGTCCATATCAGCCGACGCAGTTTCGCGGCCGCCGTCATTCCCCCCTCGATCGCCGCCCTGATCATCGCTTCCAACCAGCCTGTGGCGGGGCCAGCGTTGAAGTTCGCCGTCGGCCTGTTCGTGCTGGGCGTCATCGGCGCGGCCTGGCGTCAGTGGCGCAGCGACCGCGAGACGGTCGAACTGATGGTCGCCCTGACCGAACGCTCGCGCCAGCTTCAGTCCGCCCTCGCCCAGGCCGAGACCGACCACGCCGCCGCTGAACGGGCCAACAAGGCCAAGTCCCGTTTTCTGGCCATGATCAGTCATGAGGTCCGAACCCCGCTGAACGTCATCCTGGGTCTGACCGAGGTTCTGCGCGGCCGACGCCGTCCCAAGGCCGAGGCCGCCGTCATCGACGACATGGCCGACGCCGGCGGCATGTTGCTGCGCCTGCTCAACGGCGCGCTGGACCTGTCCAAGATCGAGTCCGGCCAGGTCGATCTCCACCTCGCCCCCGTCGATCTCGCCGAACGGCTGGACGCCATCGCCCGCGTCTGGCGGTCACGCGTGAACGAGCTGGGCCTGACGCTGGAGATCGAACGCCAGGGCGCGGCCGAGGACTTCATCGTCCTGACCGACGAGGCCCGCGTCGAACAGATCCTGATCAACTATCTGTCCAATGCGCTGAAACTGACCCCGGCCGGAACCATCCGCATCCTGGCCCGCGCCCTGCCCGCCGCCGACGGTCGCGTCTCCCTGGCGTTCGAGGTTCACGACCAGGGGCCGGGCGTGCCCGAGGATCAGCGCGAACGCGTCTTCCAGCCGTTCGAACAGCTCGCCGCCGGTCGCGCGGCCGGCGGTTCGGGTCTGGGTCTGGCCCTGTGCCGCGCCAGCGCCCAGGCTCTGGGCGGCGAGGTCGGAGCGGACGCGAGCCCGTCGGGGGGCGCCCTGTTCTGGTTCGGTTTCACGGCCGAGCGGGCGACCCTGCTCGCTGTCCCCAAGGCCTCGTCCCAGACCCAGGATCAGCCCCAAACCCAGACCCCGCGCGAGCCGCTTCGCGTGCTGGCCGCCGAGGACCATCCGGCGAACCGCAAACTGCTCGCCCTTCTGCTGCAGCCCTTCGGCGTCGACCTGGTGCTGGTCGAGAACGGACAGGAAGCCGTCGCCGCCGTGCGCCGGACCCGGTTCGACCTGATTCTGATGGACGTGATGATGCCGGTCATGGACGGCGTCGAGGCCGTCAACCTCATCCGCGCCGACGAGGCCGCGTCCGGCCTGCCCCGCACCCCGGTCCATATGCTGACCGCCAATGTGTTCGACGAAGACGTGGCCCGTTACAGAGAGGCCGGCGCCGACGGGGTTCTGCGCAAACCGATCGAGATCGCCGCCCTCCAGGCCGTTCTGCAGGACACGGCCGCCGCCGCTCACGCCCATGCCTGACCAGTCCGCCTGACCAATCGGCCTGACGCCCCTTCAACCGGCGTGGCGCGAATCCCTTCGGCCGCCTATCTTGCCGGGTCTGATGCCCATTCGTCGCCTCTCCCCCGAAACCGTCAATCGCATCGCCGCCGGCGAGGTGGTCGAGCGGCCGGCCAGCGCCATCAAGGAACTGGTCGAAAACGCCCTGGACGCAGGGAGCCGCAATATCGAGATCCAGGCGGACGGCGGCGGCCTGTCGCGCATCCTGATCGCCGACGACGGCAAGGGCATCCCGAAAGACGAACTGCCCCTGGCCGTCGAGCGCCACGCCACGTCCAAGCTTGAGCCCGACGACGCCGGCGACGTGGACCTGCTGCGCATCCACACCCTGGGCTTCCGGGGCGAGGCCCTGCCCTCGATCGGCTCGGTCGCCCGCCTGTCCATCACCACCCGGTCGCGCGACGAGGCCGAGGCCTGGACCATTCAGGTCGAGGGCGGCGCGACCGGGTGGTGATGGACAGGCGGGCGACCGAGCCGATCGAGGGC
>NZ_JACESA010000019.1 GCF_013912065.1 Brevundimonas sp. | reverse complement strand
CCCGAGGATCCATACGCCCGGTATCTGACGGTGGCGCACCCTGGGGACACCGGGCGTATGGATCCTCGCCACAAGGGCGAGGATGACGAAATTAGAGCGGCAAGAAGTGGATGGTCGTTCCAGCGTTTATCCAGCGCGAACGGACGCAGCTTCAACTGACCCCACCCTATCCGTGGGAGCCTTTGAAAGATCAAATTTAAATCGCAGAAGCTCCTTGTTCAACAGGGCAGCATGGACTTCATTTAATCCCTTGATTGCTTCCTTATTTGAACTTGGAAGAGAGCCCGCCAAGTATTGGATCAGATCCTCCAATTCCGTACGAATACGAAGTGTTTGGCGGGCAAGGCCTGGAGTCATGGCGACGCCTGTTTCGGTGAAAGCCTCCTGAGGCATCATTGCCCATAGCGCTTCACGTTTAAGCTCATAGTTCACCATGACCTCATGACACTGGTTCCTAATAGCTGGCAAAGAGCCCACCAAGTTGAACTCGTTATTTAGGCCCAGATCCAGAAGCAGTGACGTTTCATCGCCGTCGAAGATTATGGGAGCTCGATCAACGAACATGGCGAGGACGCGAGGCCACGCATCCTGGCCGGCGGGAATCGCCTTCAACTGGGGTACCAAGTGTTCGTTTAGGCGCTGCAAGTCCGACTGGATCGCCATAAGTTTGACGAACATCCTATGAGCAACAGATCGTTGGCGTTCAAACCGATCATCTTGGCGGATCGCCTCTTGCCGATCAAACTCCCGTTTTTGAAGCACGTAGCTCGTCAGGGCTGTCGCACCGGCACCTATAATCGCGCCGAGCAGACCACCCCAAAGACCGATCAAAGCATCTGCACCTCCACTTCCACCGAAAGCGAGGCCAACAAAAACAGGGATATCTGCGATTCGATACATCAACCACCGATATGAAAGAGGGCTGGTAGTTCCGCCTTCTCAGAGCGACTCGTCCTCTGTGATATTCCAACCCTCGCTTTGCGCCAGTTCTCTAAGTTGGGAAGGATTAGTGGAGGTGTGACTGCCCTCTAAACTATTATGAGGCATCCCGTTGTGCAGCGTCTGGAGCTGCCAAATGACCACACCCGCGGGACCTCCCGATGGCGTTATGTCGATAATTCTCGCGTCCATAGCCATTTCCCCTGTTGGTCGATTGTTCGCATCACCTCACAGTTGCAGCTTGTCGCCAAATCTTTTGTGCTTTGCCATATCTCTTAATCACCAATGCCCTCCATCCTCTTCGTCTGCCTCGGCAACATCTGTCGCTCTCCCCTCGCCGAGGCCGCCCTCCGCGCCGAGGCCGAACGCCTCCGCCTCGACCTGATCGTCGATTCCGCCGGCACCGGGAACTGGCATGCGGGCGAGCCGCCGGACCCGCGGGCCCAGGCGACCGCCCGGCGGCACGGGGTCGATATTTCGGGGTTGAGGGCGCGGCAGGTGACGCCGGCGGACTTTCGTCGCTTCACCCATGTGATCGCCCTGGACCACGACAATCTGGCGAACCTGCGCCGGATCATGCCCGACGACGCGACCGCCGAACTCAGCCTGCTGCTCGACCACCTGCCCGGCCGCGAGGGCCAGGCCGTGACCGATCCCTATTTCGGCGACGACGCCGGGTTCGAGGTCACATGGTCCGAGGTGACGGCGGCGGCGGAACGACTGGCCGAGAGACTGCGCCTCACACGCGACTGACCTCGCCCCCTCCGTCTCGCCGGCTTCGCCGGCGATCCACCTCCCCCAAGGGGGGAGGATCGCCGTCATCACCCCGCGCATTCCTCCCCCCTTGGGGGAGGGGGACCGCCGCGCCTCTTGCGCGGTGGTGGAGGGGCTTGCCGCACGGCCGGCGCCCGAATCCGTCGCACCCTGCGTCGGGGTCCGAAGATCAGTCGCGTCCCCGTCCCGTGATCCTGCGCCAGATCCGCTTGCGCGCCTCGACCACCGACACCCCCAGCAGGGCCGCCGTGGTCCAGAACAGGGCCTCGGTCGTCACCGCCGCGACGATGGCCAGGGTGATGCGCGCGCCGCGATCCACGTCCAGATAGAGGCCGATGCCCAGGCCGATCCAGGCGCAGATCGCCCCGACCAGCAGCAGCAGGGCCAGCACCTTCAGGAACCCCTTGCCGCGCCCCAGCATGCCCTTTTTCGGCGACTCCATCGTCTCGGTTTCGATCGTCATGGCGAACTCCTTTGTTTTTCGACGCCTGACCTGAAAGTCTCGGCCAACCCTTGAGTCTTTCATCCCGACCGACGATTTTTTACGGAGACCGCCGCGCTTGGGACGCGACCAGACCTTCGAGGCCCTGCTGGCCGAGCACGGCGGCATGCTGCGCCGTATCGCCTCGGCCTATGAGGCGGATCGCGAGCGGCGGCGCGAGCTGGAGCAGGAGATCCTGCTGGCCGTCTGGCGCGCCCTTCCGAAACACCGGGGCGATGCGCCCCTGCGCCATTTCATCGCCCGCGTCGCCCACAACCGCGCCGTCACCCATGTGGCGCGCGAGGCGGCCGAGCCGCGCCGCCAGCCGCTGGACGAGGCGGCCCCCTCGGACGCCCCCACCCCGCACGAGGCGACCGAGACACGGGATCTGCACGACCGGCTGGGCCAGGCGGTGCGCGCCCTGCCCCTGTCGTTGCGTCAGCCGGCCCTGCTGACCCTGGAAGGTTTCGCCCCGGCCGAGATCGCCGACATGCTGGGCCTGAACCCCAACGCCGTCTCCATCCGCCTGACCCGCGCCAAGGCGGCGCTGCGTGAGGCGCTGAACCCCGAGGTTCGATCATGACCATCCCCGACGACGACTGGACCGACCTGACCCAGGCCTGGACCGAGACGCCCGACGACGGCCCCCGGCTGGACGCCGGCTTCATCCGCGCCGTGCGTCGCCGAGACCGGCTGGCTCGGATCAATTTCATCGCCGAGCTTGCCGGCGGCCTTATGGTCATCGCCGCTATGGGCTGGGGTCTGCATCGCGGCCTTCCCCTGCCCGCCGCCCTCGCCGCCCTGGCCTTTGGCGCCTTCGCCCTGGGTGTGACCCTGTGGTCGCGACGCGGCGATCCCGGCCTGCTGACCGACACGCCGCAGGCCGTGCTGCGCTCGGCCATCGGTCAGGCGCGCATCGGCCGGCGCTGGGCTCTGGCCGGCGTGGCGACCAGTCTGGCGGGCGCAGTCTTCCTGGCCATCATGCTGACAATGACCGACACGGCCGCGCCGAGGACCGCGCCCGTCTTTGCCGGCGGCTTCGTCTTCCTGTGGATCTGTATCGGCTTCTATCTTCGTCACGCCCGGCGGTGCCGTCGGCGAATGGCGGCGCATCAGGCGGCGTTGGACGCCCTGGACGAACGTCCGTCCGACCCGGCTATTCGCTCCTGAGGAACAGCACCCGCGCTGCGCCATAATCGCGCGCGTCCAGCCGTTCATAGCCGGGGGTGTCGATGTCCGGCTCGTCCGATCCGCGCTCGAACACCACCAGAGCGCCGGGCTTCAGCCAGTTCCCCTCCAGCAGCCGCACCAGGGTCTGCTCTCCCAGACCCTTGCCATAGGGCGGGTCCAGGAAGGCCAGGTCGAAGGCCTCGCCGTCCGATCCGGGACGGACGCCCAGGTCGGTCGCGCTGCGCCGATGCACGCGTGTGCGCCCCATCACCCCATAGGCGTCGGCGTTCTCGCGGATCGCGCCCCTGGCCCCGTCGTCGGTCTCGACGAACAGGCAAAAGCCCGCGCCCCGGCTGATGGCCTCGAAGCCCAGGGCGCCCGAGCCGGCGTACAGGTCGATGACCCGCAGCCCCTGCAGGCTCTCGGCCCAGGCGGCGTGTTCCAGCACGTTGAACACGGCTTGCCGCGCCCGGTCAGAAGTCGGGCGCGTGCCCTGCCCCTCCGGCGCGACGATGGCTCGGCCCTTCAGGCTGCCCGCGACGATCCGCAAGCCTCAGCTCCGAGGCGTGCGGGGCTTGCCCCCCGGCGCGCGACCGCTGGTGCCCGACGGGCCGGCCGGCTTGCCGCCGCCCGTGCGGGGCGGCCGCGTCTCGCGCCCGCTGGGCGAGGCTGCGCCGAAGCCGCGCGGTTTGAACTCCCGCTTGGCGCCGTCGGCGCCGGCCGTGCGCGGCTTGTACTCGCGCTTGGGTCCGTCGCTGCTTCGGGCCGGGGCGCCTTCGCGGGGCTTGAAGGCCCGGGCCGGACGATCGCCCTCCTCACGCGGCTTGTAGGCGCGGGCCGGGCGTTCGCCGTCGGCCGGGGCGCCCTCGCGCGGCTTGAACACCCGTTTCGGATGGCTGGTCTTGGGCGCGGCCTTGGCCCAGCCCTCCTTCTTGGGCGGACGTTCGCGGCGCTCGATCGCATCGGCCTGGGCCGTTTCGGCGGCGCGGACGCGGCTGGGCTTGCGCGACGGGTCCGACATGGCCGAGCCCGAGTTCCCCTTCAGGATCGGCGTCGACACGCGACGACCGGGGACCGGCGCAGGCGTTTCGACCGTATTCCCGGTCGGCAGGTTCTCGGGCCGGATATAGTCGGCCAGCAGCTCGCGGATCACGCGCGGCCCGATCTCTTCGACCGACCCGACCGGCAGCACGTCCAGTCGGAACGGCCCATAGGCCAGGCGGATCAGGCGGTTGACCGTCAGACCGACGGACTCCAGCACCTTGCGGACTTCACGGTTCTTGCCCTCGGTGATCGACACCGAAATCCACAGGTTGCTCGGCGTGCGGCCGTCCTCGGATTTGGACTCCTTGGCCTTGTCCAGCGTCGCCACCATGGGACCGTAGGAGATGCCCTCCACGACGGCGCCGTTCTTCAGCTCGTCCAGCTGTTCCTGCGTGATCTTGCCCCGCGCCCGCGCCCGGTACTGACGCACCAGACCGGCCGAGGGAAGCTCCATCGCCCGGCTCAACTCGCCGTCGTTGGTCAGCAGCAGCAGGCCTTCGGTCGACAGATCCAGCCGTCCGATCGAGATCACGCGCGGCAGACCGGCCGGCAGGGCGTCGAACACCGTCGGCCGCCCGGTCGGATCCCGGTGGCTGGTCAGCAGGCCCGCAGGCTTGTGATAGCGCCAGACGCGGGTCGCCTGGGTCGAGCCGATGGGCTTGCCATCGACGGTGATCACGTCGTCGCGCGTCACCAGGGTGGCGGGCGTGTCCAGGATGCGGCCGTTGACCGCCACCTTGCCCAGGCCGATCAGCCGCTCGACCTCGCGGCGCGAGGCGATGCCGGCGCGGGCCATGGTCTTGGCGATTCGCTCGGCGCGCAGGGGAGTGTCGCTCTTGGCCGAACCGGACGCAGGCTTGCCGTCCTTGCCGGCCTTGCCGGCGCGCGGCCGGTCGCCTCGATCCGGCTTGTCGCCGAACCGTTTGGCGCCGTCGTCGCGAGGGCTGCGCGGCTTGTCGCCGAAGGAGGTCTTCCCGTCGCCGCTCTTGCGAGGACCGGAGGATTTAAAGGGCCGGGGCGACCGTTCGTCTTGACGGGCGCGGGGCTTCTTGTCGTTGTCGTCTGTATGGCGGACCATGATCAGCGGTTCATGCGCATGGCGCTGGACCAAGCGCAAGCGGCGGCGGACGCAGGAGAGGTGCCTGTGGGCGCAATTCTTGTCGATCCTGCCTCAGGTGAGGTAATTTCGACCGGCGCCAATGGTCCCATAGCCGCCCACGACCCCACGGCCCATGCCGAGATCGTGGCCATGCGGCGGGCGGCGACGGCGCTGGACAACTACCGCCTGACCGGCCTGACCCTCTATGTGACGCTTGAGCCCTGCGCCATGTGCGCCGGCGCCATCAGCCACGCCCGCATCGGCCGGGTGGTCTGGGCCGCAGACGATCCCAAGGGCGGGGCGGTGATCCACGGTCCCCGTCTGTTCGAACAGCCCACATGCCACTGGCGCCCGGCGACGGACTGGGGTTTGCTGGCCGCAGAGTCGTCCGACCTGCTCAAGTCCTTCTTCCGCCAACGGAGGGGAACAGCGGCAGGCGGCGTACGTTAGCACCGCGCGCCAAGCGGCGCCGTTGGAGGAATATCGCCTTGTCCAAGCCGGGTCTGCCGCCGTCGCTCGTGTTCAGCGGTCTCGCCGCCGCCCTTCTGCTGACGGCCTGCGGCCCCGATCCCGACACGGCCCCCAGCACCGGCGACGAGGTCAAGGACCGCGCCATCGAGGCTCAGACCGCCCGCAAACGCACCGGCGCCGAGATCCAGGATCGCACGCTGAACCGCGTCGTCCACACCGTCTATCTGTGCGACAACGGCGAGCGTCTGTCGGTCGATTTCGACAACCCCCGCCAGATGGCCACCATCCGCAACTCGTCCGGCGAGGCCGTCGACCTCTATCAGGAACGCGCCGCCGACGGCATCTGGTACCGCGCCTCCAACGTTGAACTGCGCGGCAAGGGCGTCCTCGCCACCTGGTCCGTCGAGGGCCGCCAACCGACGCAATGCCGGGCGGTGGATTAGGCGAACGCCGCCAGCCTTCGATCCAGCCCGTCCCGCACCGCCGGCCAGTCGTCGTCGATCACCGCGAACACCGCCGTGTCCCGCGCACGGCCGGTCCAGGTGATCTTGTGCTTCCTCAGCACCCCCTCGGCCTTGGCGCCCAGTTTCAGGATGGCGGCCTGGCTCTGGGTGTTGATCGCATCGGTGATGATCTCGACCCGCACCGCGCCGGCCTCGAAGGCGTGGCCCAGCAACAGCCGCTTGCAGGCCGGATTGATCACGCCGCCCCGCGCCTCGGGTCGATAAAAGGTCGAACCGATCTCACACCGCCGATAGGTCGGGTTGATCTCATAGAGGCTGGTGGTCCCGACCACGACCCCGTCCGACAGCCGCCGCACCGCATAGGCGATCCGTGTGTCCGCCTGCATCGCCGCCAGAGCCGCTGTCCACCAGCCGTCGAAATGCTCGCCCCAGGCCGGTCCGACCATGATCGCCCAGGCCGCTTGATCACAATCCAGAGCCGCGCGGACCTCGTCGCGCAGCCCGTCCTCGAAGGGCTCCAGCCGGACGAAACGGTCCTGCAGTGGAACCGTCGCGATCCGCATCACGCGGACGCGCCTTCCTCGATCAGGAACGCCCGCACCCGGTCCGCGTCCACGCCCTTTGCCACAAAGGCCTGACCGATCCCGCGCGCCAGGATCAGGGTGAGGGCGCCACCCTCGGCCTTCTTGTCCCCGGCCATCAGGGCCAGCAGTCGGTCGGCCGTGAACGACCCCGCCTGGTCCAGCCGGGTCGGCAGACCCGCCGCAGCGACCACCGTCTCGACCCGTTCGACGTCGGCGGCGGAACACAGGCCCTCGCGCGCCGAATAGCGGAAGGCCATGCAACAGCCCAGGGCCACCGCCTCGCCGTGCGCCAGCGCGTCCTCGTCGAACCCGACCTCGGTCTCGACCGCATGACCGAAGGTGTGGCCCAGGTTCAGCAGGGCGCGCCGACCGGCCTCCTTCTCGTCTTCGCCGACCACGGCGCTCTTGATCTCGACCGAGCGGATCACGGCCCGTTCCAGCGCAGCCGGATCGCCGGCCGCCCCCGCCGCCCCCTCGCCCGCCAGCCAGTCGAAGAAGGCCGGGTCGCAGATCAGCCCGTGTTTCAGCACCTCGGCCCAGCCCGAGCGCACCTGTCGTTCCGGTAAAGTGGCCAGGACGTCGATATCGGCCAGGACCAGGCGCGGCTGATGGAAGGCGCCGACCAGATTCTTGCCGCGCGGCGTGTCGATCGCGGTCTTGCCGCCCACAGACGAATCGACTTGAGCCAGCAGGGTCGTCGGGATCTGAACGAAGTCGACGCCCCGCATGTAGAGGGCCGCCGCCAGACCGGCCAAATCCCCGACCACCCCGCCGCCCAGGGCGACGACCACGTCCTTCCGGTCCAGCCCGATCTCCAGCAGCCGGTCCAGAACCCGCTCCAACTCGGCGAAGGACTTCGATCCCTCGCCCGGCGGCACAGCGACGATCTCGCTCCGGACGCCGGACGCCGCCAGGGACGCGGTCACGGCCGGGCCGTGCAGCGCCGCCACCGTGGCGTCGGTGACGATGACCGTCCGCCCCTTGGCCAGGGGCGCGATCCGCGCGCCCGCCTCGGCCAGCAGCCCGCGCCCCACAACGACCTCATAGGCCGCGAAGGCCCCGCCGCTGACCGGAATGATCGTCATGGCCTCTTCTCCGCGCGACGCCGTTCGCGCCAGTGCCGGCGCAGATGCTTGTGAATGGCGTCCACCGCCTGGCCATGCGAGCCCTGTCCCACGTCCACGGTCACGTCCGCCTGGCCATAGATCGGATAGCGCGTCTCGGCCAAGCTGGTCAGGACCTCCAGCGGATCCTTGCCCCGCAGCAGCGGCCGGGTGTCGCGCCGCGCCACCCGCTCGGCGACCACCGACAGGTCGGCCCTCAGCCAGACGGTGTCGGCCCTTTCCTTCAGCAGGGCCCGCGTTTCGGCGTTCATCATCGCCCCGCCGCCGGTGGCCAGGACGATGGGCGGCCCCTCCAGCAGACGCCGGATCACCCGCGCCTCGCCCGCCCGGAACTCCTCCTCGCCCAGGGCCGCGAAGATTTCGGACACCGTCATCCCGGCCGCCGATTCGATCTCCACGTCCCCGTCGGCGAAGGGTAGTTTCAGTCGGTTGGCCAGCCGACGCCCCACCGACGATTTGCCCACCCCCATCAGGCCGACCAGGGCTATGGTGCGGCTCGGCGCCGGATTCGCGCGCCGCCTCATCCGGCGGCTCCGGCGGAACGGACGGTCGAAAGGACGGCGAAGGCGGCGACGCGGGTAGGCATGATTGATCAAACCTCTACACCAAGCCTGATCATGCGCCATCCGTCTGCGGAGCGGATTGCATCATGACGCCCCAGATCGAAGCCTTTCTGGAGATGATGGCGGTCGAGCGCGACGCCTCGCCCCACACCCTGGCCGCCTATGGCCGCGATCTGGCCGACGCCGAAGCCGTTCTGGCCGACGCCGGCGGCCTGATGAAGGCCGACGCCGAGGCGCTGGAGGCCTGGTTCGCCGATCTATCGCGACGCGGCCTGTCCGCCGCCACCGCCGCCCGCAGACGCTCGTCGGCGCGTCAGTTCTACCGCTTCGCCCTGGCCGAGGGCTGGCGGACCGATGACCCTTCGCGCCGTCTCGACGCCCCGAAACAGGGCCGCCCCCTGCCCAAGCTGCTCAGCCGCGACGAGATCGACCGCCTGCTGGCCGCCTCGGCCGCCCGCGACGCGGCGGCGGGCCTGCGTCTGGTCGCCCTGGTCGAGATGGCCTACGCCTCGGGCCTGCGTGTTTCGGAACTGCTGGGACTGAAGGTCGAGGCCGTCCGCCGTGATCCCGCCTATCTGATCGTGCGCGGCAAGGGCGGCAAGGAGCGGCTGGCCCCGCTGAACGCCGCCGCCCGCGTGGCGATCAAGGCCTGGCTGACCGCCCGCGACGCCAAACGAAAACCCGAGGCGCCGGACAGTCCCTGGCTCTTCCCCTCCTCTGGCCGCACCGGCCATCTGACCCCGCGCCGCTTCGCCCAGCTTCTGGACGAGGCGGCGATGACGGCCGGCATCGATCCGGCCCGCGTCAGTCCTCACGTCCTGCGCCACGCCTTCGCCACCCACCTGCTGGAGGGCGGCGCCGACCTGCGTGTCGTCCAGACCCTGCTGGGCCACGCTGACATCGCCACCACCCAGATCTACACCCACGTCGCCACCGACCGCCTGGCCCAGATGGTCCGCTCCAAACACCCCTTGGCGCGCGACGAGTGACGGCGCATATTCGGGACATGGCCGAGGATTTCTACGTCAAGGCGATCTGGGACCCCGAAGCCGAGGTCTGGTGCAGCGAGTCCAATATCGTGGGGCTTGTGCTGGAAACGGCGACGCTCGGTGAGTTCGAAAGCCTCGCTCGCCATTTCGCGCCTGAGCTTCTGGCTGAAAACCTGAACATCCACGGCGAAGTGCCGATCCGTTTCGAAGCCGTGGGCGGCTTTGATGTGATCGCAGCCTGACCCACAACGCGTAGAAGAGAACTCCGAGAGCGATGATCGGCGACCTCATCTGATCGAAGGCTGCCATGCCCAAGGATTTCTATTCCGAACTCTCGGCTCTCCTTTACGCCGCCGGATGGCGTCGCGTGTCCGATGCCAAGGGCAGCCACGAGAAATGGCGGCACCCGGATCAGCCACACGCCGTCATCGTTCCCCGTTCCAAGAGCCGACACACCGCCAACACCATCCTCAAACAAGCTGGCCTGCCGAAGGCATTCTGACCCGCTTGCCCGGCGGCCTCGACCTCTCTAGTTTCCCCCGCCTTCCCCTGGGGCGCCCCGCCCGCAGTTCCCGGACGCCTTTATGGCCACGCACTATCTCGATTTCGAAAAGCCGATCGCCGATCTGGAAGCCAAGATCGACGAATTGTCGGCCCTGTCCGAGACCTCCGGGGGCTTTGACGCCGAAATCGCCGGCCTGCGCAAAAAGGCGGAGCAGCTGCGCAGGAAGATCTATGCCGGCCTGGATCCGTGGATGAAGACTCAGGTCGCGCGCCACCCGCAGCGGCCGCATTTCGTCGACTATGTTGAGAGCCTGTTCACCGACTGGAACGAACTGCACGGCGACCGTCAGTTCGGCGACGACCAGGCCATTCTAGGCGGCCTGGCTCGCTTCCGGGGCCGTCCGGTCGTGATCATGGGCCATGAGAAGGGTCACGACACCGCCACCCGCATCACCCACAATTTCGGCATGGCCCGGCCCGAGGGCTATCGCAAGGCCGTGCGGCTGATGGACATGGCCGAACGGTTCGGCCTGCCGGTGCTCAGCTTCATCGACACCGCCGGCGCCTATCCGGGTCTGGGCGCCGAGGAACGGGGCCAGGCCGAGGCCATCGCCCGTTCGACCGAGCGCTGCCTGACCCTGGGCGTCCCCTCGATCGCCACCATCACCGGCGAGGGCGGTTCGGGCGGGGCCATAGCCATCGCCGCCGCCAGCCGCGTGCTGATGCTGGAACATTCGATCTATTCGGTCATCTCGCCCGAAGGCGCGGCCGGCATCCTGTGGCGCGACGGCGCGCGGGCCCGTGACGCGGCCATGGCGATGAAGATCACCGGACCCGACCTGATGGGGCTGAAGATCGTCGACCGCCTGATCGACGAACCCGTCGGCGGCGCCCACACCGACCGCGACGCCGCCATGGCGAAGGTCGGCGAGGTTCTGGCCGAAGAGCTGAAGGGTTTCGACGGCCTGTCGCCGCAACAGATCAAGACGCAGCGGGCCGACCGCTTCTACGCCATCGGCGCGCTTTGATCGAACGCTGTTAACCCGGCGTCCATCAAATGCGGTGAAGCTTCCAGTCCCAAGGGTCCGGAACTGCAACGCGCATGCCGACACAGGCTGATTCGCTTCGAGACAGCGCGGTCTTCAATCTGAGCGGCGCGATCACCATGGTGGTCGACGACTCGCCCTTTTCCCTGACCCTGACCTCCAGCGCCCTGTCGGGCTTCGGCGTCCGTCCGACCTTCACCATCGGCCGGGGCGCCGAGGCGCGGCGCATTCTTCAGGACAAGCCGATCGATCTGCTGCTGATCGACACGGACATGCCCGACATCGACGGGTTCGAGCTGGTTCGCTGGCTCCGGCGCTCCGGACCCAATCCCAACGCCTTCACCCCCGTCATCATGACCGCCAGCCACATCCGCCGGGGCCGCGTGACTGAGGCGCGGGACTGCGGCGCCAATTTCGTCGTCACCAAGCCGTTCAGCGCCGCCATGCTGCTGGAGCGTATCCTGTGGGTCGCCCGCGACACGCGCCCCTTTCTGGAGGTGGGCGATTATCTGGGGCCGGATCGCCGCTTCCGGAGCGTCGAATATGAGGGCGAGGAGCGCCGCGCCGACATGATCCGCAAGAAGACGGTGGAATTCGCGTGACCGTCATCACCCACGCGGCAAGACAATCCCGTCTGGCCGAAATGATCGATCGCCCCGGCGGCGTCAGTATCGGCAGGGCCCTGAGCGACGCCAAGACCAATCTGGACGCGCTCAAGGATCAGGCGCGGGCCGTCATCGTCCAGACCATCGCCACCCTCCTGGCCGAACCTCTGCCCGACGTCTCCGAGCCGGAGCGGCTGGACAGGGCCTATGCGGCCGCCAGCCAGATCATCGACGCCGCCAGTCTGTTCGCCCTGGACGACCTGTGCACGGCGGCCAAGGGACTGTGCGACCTGCTGGACGCCGCCCCGCTCCAGGGCGGCTTCGACTGGCGCATCGCCACGGTTCACGCCCAGGCGATGAAACTTCTGCTCTCCCTGCCGCCCGAGGCTGAGGAGACGATCGAACATCGCACGGCCATCATGGCCAATCTGAGCGAGGTTCTCAGACGCAAACTGCCGGCGGCCGGTCAGCCCTCGGCCTGAGCCGCCGCCTTCGTCCGGGTCTGTTTGCGCCACAGGGCGGCGTATTCCCCGCCCAGACGCGCCACCAGTTCATGGTGCGCGCCGCGCTCGACGATCCGCCCGGCCTTCAGCACCAGGATTTGGTCCGCGTCCGCCACCGTCGACAGCCGGTGCGCCACCACCAGGGTGGTGCGGCCGGCGCTGACGCGCCGCAGGGTCTTCTGGATCGCCGCCTCGGTGCGGCTGTCCAGGGCGCTGGTCGCCTCGTCCAGGATCAGGATACAGGGATCGGCCAGCAGGGCGCGGGCGATGCCGACCCTCTGGCGTTCGCCGCCTGAAAGCTTCAGCCCCCGCTCCCCGACCCGCGTCTCCATCCCGTCCGGCAGGCCGCGGATGAAGTCGGACAGCTCCGCCGCCTCGGCCGCCGCCCAGACCTGGGCCTCGTCCGCATCGGGCCGCGCAAAGGCGATATTGGCGTAGAGGCTGTCGTTGAACAGGGCCACGTCCTGCGGCACCAGGGCCACCGCCGCCCTCAACGAGGTCTGGGTCAGGGCGCGAACGTCGTGGCCGTCGATCAGAACCCGCCCCTCCTGAGGGTCGATCAACCGCAGCGCCAGTTTGACGATGGTCGACTTGCCCGCCCCCGACGGCCCGACCAGGGCCGTGGTCGTGCCCGGCGCAGCGACGAAACTGACGTCCTCCAGCCCATTGGCCCGCGCGTCGTGGCGGAAGCCGACATGCTGGAACTCCACCGAGGCCCCGCGCGCATCGACAGGGCGCGGCAGGGGCGTGGCCTCGGCCGCATCCGCGACCTGGGGCGTCTGGCGCGTCACCTTCAGCATCTCCTCCATGTCGATGAAGGACTGGCGGATCTCGCGATAGGCGAAGCCCAGGATGTTCAGGGGAGCGTACAGCGAGATCATGATCAGCACCGCCGCCGCCACGTCGCCCGGCCCCATCCGCCCGGCCGCCGCCTCGAACCCGGCCATGACCGCCATGACGCCCAGGCCCAGGTTCATGATCAGGGCCTGGATGCCGTTCAGAAGGGCCAGCGAACTATTGGCCTTCAGCGCCGCCTGGGCATAGTCGCCCAGGGCCCGGTCATAGGTCTGGGCCGCCCGGCTCTCGGCCCCGAAGGACTTGACCGTCTCATAGTTCAGCAAGGCGTCGACCGAGACCCCGGCCGCCTCGGAATCAGCGGCGTTCATGACCCGCCTATGTTCCAGCCGCCAGTTGGACATGGCGAAGGTGGCCATTGTGTAGACCACCACCACCGCCACCGCCACGGCCGCGAACCGCCAGTCATATTTGCCGCCCAGCACCGCCGCCGCCAGCACCAGCTCCACCCCCGTCGGAACCAGGTTGAAGGCCAGAATGCGCAGCAGGAAATCGACGGCCCGCGAGCCGCGATCCATGGTCCGCGACAGGGCGCCCGACCGCTTGGTCTGGTGGAAGTCCAGCGACAGGCTGAGCGCGTGGGCGAAGGCCTCGGCCGCCGTCGTCCGCTGGGCCGCCGACCGCACCGGAGCGAAGACCACGTCCGAAATCTGAGGCGCGGCCGAGGACAGGAACCGCACCAGGGCCCAGCCCACGGCGAAGGCCGCAAAGCCCCAGCCGACCGCCACGGCCGTCCCCTGCCCCGCCGCCAGCCGGTTGACGGCGGCGCCCAGCACCAGCGGCGCCAGCACCCCCAGGGCCTTGCCGGCCAAGGTCAGGCCGATGGCCGAAATCAGCCGTAGCCGCAGCTGCGGCGCGCCCGAGCGCCCAACCAGCCGCACCAGGTCCGCCAACGCCTTCAGCGTCGGGGGACCTTCTGTCTTTTCTTGCATGCTCCCCGCCTGTTGCGCCTTGACCATAGGGTCGCGCCGGCCGCCGGAGCGCTCTCCGCGCATCGCCATAGGTCGCATATGGACAGACTATGCGACCGGGGAAAGGCCGCGCACGGATCGAAGGCTCAGTTAAGCCCGGCGATCGCCTCGATCAGCTCGTCCACGGCCTCTTCCCGGGTGGCCCAGGAACAGACGAACCGCACCGACCCGTCGTCGAACTGATAGCAGGCCCAGCCCAGGGCGTTCAGCCTCTGGTGCGCCTCGGCCGGCATCCGCACGAACACCGTATTGGCCTCGACCGGATGGGCCAGAACATAGGGCGAGCGCGTCGCCACCCCGGCCGCCAGACGCTGAGCCATCAGATTGGCGTGGGCGCCGCCCGCCTCCCAATCGCCGCTCTCCAGCAGGCCCAACATCGGCCCGGCCAGCAACCGCGCCTTGGACGCCACCTGGCCAGCCTGTTTCAACCGATTGTCCAGACGCCGCGCAAGGCTCTTGTCGAACAGAACGATGGCCTCGACGCAATTCGCCCCCGCCTTCGCCCCGCCGAACACCAGAACGTCGACGCCCAGGCGCGGAATATCCTTCAGGTCGAAGCCGGCGGCGACCGCATTGGTCAGGCGCGCGCCATCCAGGTGCACGCCGTATCCCCGCGTCTTGGTCGGTTCGATCAGGTGGCGCAGCTGCTCCTCGGTATAGACGGCGCCGTACTCCGTCGCCTGGGTCAGGGACAGGGCCGCCGGGGGCTGGCGATGGCCGACCTCGGGCTCGTCCAGTTGCGCCTTCAGCGCCAGCGGATCGATCCGACCGGAAAACCCCGGCAGGCCGATCAGACCCAGGCCCTGGCCGAAGAAGCCGGGCGCTCCCGTCTCGTCGGTGCAGACGTGGGCGGCGTTGTGGGCCAGCACCGCCTCGAACGGAAAGGCCAGCATCGACAGGGCGATGGCGTTGGCCGCCGTGCCGCTGAAGACAAAACGGATTTCCGCATCGGCGTCCAGTCGCAGACGGATCTGATCCGCAGCCCGCGCGGTGATCTCGTCGGAGCCATAGGACCGGGTGAAGCCCTCATTGGCCCGCACCAGTCCTTCGACCGCGCTCGGCGCCATGCCGGCCGTATTGTCGGATCCGAAATCGTAACGCATCAGCTCTTCTTCGTCGTCAAATCGCTCTTGTCATCCTCGACAGTCCGTACACGGACTACTGGCATGACATCCTCGTCCCCATAGGGCACGGCGACCTGATGCGGGAAGGGAATTTCGATCCCGGCGGCGTCCAGGGCCTCCTTGCCGCCCTGCATCAGATCGGCCTGGGTCTGCCACCAGTCGCCGACCTCGACCCAGGCGTGCAGCGTGATCTGCACGGCGCTGTCCAGCAGACCTGTGACCCCGGTCCAGGGATGGGGGTCGGCCAGAACCTTGGCGTGCGCCGCCGCCATGTCCGCCAGGGCTCCACGCGCCCGGTTCAGATCTTCGCCATAGCCGACGCCGAAATTGATCTCGATCCGCCGCGTCTGCTGTCCGGTCAGATTGGTCAGGGAATCGCTCAGGACCTTCGAATTGGGGATGACGATCTTGTGGTTGTTGGCGTTCGACAACTGGGTCGTGAACAGGTCCAGCCGCTGCACCGTGCCGGCCATTCCGCCGACGTCCACGACATCACCGACGCGATAGGGTCTCAGCACCAGCAGCATGATGCCCGACGCCACGTTCGACAGCGTGCCCTGTAGGGCCAGGCCGACCGCCAGAGACGCCGCCCCCAGGACGGCGATGATCGAGGTCGTCTGCACCCCCAGCCGCTGCAGCACGGCGATCATGCCGATGATGATCACCACCACCCGCACGACCTGGACGGCGAAGCTCAGGACGGTCTGGTCGTGACGGAAGGCGCCGACCCGCGACAGGGCGTTGCGCGCCAGCCGCGCCGCCCATTTGGCTGCGACGACCGTCCCCGCGAAGATCAGGGCGGCGATCGTAAGATTGATGGCGAAGTCGCCGGCCATATCGGTGATCTTGGCGATCATGACGGTGTCGACAGCCACGGCTTGACGCCCGGCGGCGACGGCTTCGGCTATGGGGGAGGCGTTCAACATAGGGCGGGTCTAACGCCTCGATCTCCGAATGGAAGCCCGCTCAAGGCAATTTCACCTGAGACAACGACTATGCCCCCTCCGTCTCGCCGCTGCGCGGCGATCCACCTCCCCCAAGGGGGGAGGAATGCGAACAGTGATGACCGAAATCCTCCCCCTCTGGGGGAGGTGGATCACCGGCGAAGCCGGTGAGACGGAGGGGGCCCGAACGCCGCCTACCCTCCTAATGACGCTGGTCTGACCCCAGCAATTCCAACACCTTCCACGAATCTCGCCCCCTCCAACCCATCACCCCGCCCAGACCCCTTATAATCACGCCCGGTCTCGTCGCTTGGAGGGCTCGCTTGGCCTGCGACCTTGCGGCGGCGGGAGCGGATGGAACGGGAGCGGGGGTGAAATCCCTCCGCGCCGACGGCGTCTCACGACGTCGGCGGAGGATCGAGGGGGATACTCGATCGCACTCGGGACGGGGTTCGCAGACCCCGCCGACCCGTCGCAGGCTTATGGGGTTAGGCGATAAGACCGCCACCGCTCGGCGCCCCGAGCTTGCAGGACAACCAACCGCGCGGGGCGTCAAACCTTCGTCGAAACGGTACTTCTAGATCAAACTCCGGGCGAAGGCCCGGCGCCCCGCCCAGCCCTCCACTTGCAAAGGGCCTCCCAACTTCGCCGCGAAACGGCGAAGACGCCGTCGTTCCTCCCGCCTTATTTGCTCTCCCGCCTCAGGATCGCTACATCCGCCCAAACCTCCTCATCCGACGAAACCCGAAGGGCGACACCGCACCTCATGGCGCAGCAATATATTTTCCAGATGCAGGGTCTGACCAAGACCTTCCCCGGCGGCCGCAAGATCTTCGAGAACATCTGGCTCAGCTTCTACAACGACGCCAAGATCGGCGTCGTCGGCGTGAACGGCTCGGGTAAATCCACCCTGCTGAAGATCATGGCCGGCCTGGACAACGAGTTCACCGGCGAAGCGCGCGCCGCCGACGGCATCAAGCGCGGCTATCTTGAGCAGGAGCCCAAGCTCGACGACAGCCTGAACGTTCGCGAGAACGTCGAGGCCTGGTGCGAAGAGAAACAGTGGGTCAACCGCTTCAACGCCGTCGCCGGCGAACTGGGCGAGAACTACACCGACGAGCTGATGGAGGAGATGACCGCCCTCCAGGAGAAGATCGACGCCGGCGACGTCTGGGACATCGACAGCCGTATCGAAATGGCCATGGGCGCCCTGCGCTGCCCGCCCGACGACTGGGAAGTCACCAATCTGTCCGGCGGTGAGAAGCGCCGCGTGGCCCTGGCCCGCCTGCTGCTGTCCAAGCCCGACATG
Source organism: Brevundimonas sp. (assembly GCF_013912065.1). Classification (GTDB taxonomy): domain Bacteria; phylum Pseudomonadota; class Alphaproteobacteria; order Caulobacterales; family Caulobacteraceae; genus Brevundimonas. The sequence goes on along the minus strand of NZ_JACESA010000019.1, from coordinate 27,340 downwards.
CTGCTGCTCGACGAACCGACCAACCACCTGGACGCCGAATCCGTCGCCTGGCTGCAGCACCACCTGGAAAACTTCCCCGGCTGCGTCATCCTGGTGACCCACGACCGCTACTTCCTGGACCTCGTCACCAAATGGACGCTGGAGCTGGACCGCGGCAAGGGCCACCCGCACGAGGGCAACTATTCCTCGTGGCTGGAAGCCAAGACCAAGCGGGTCGTGCAGGAACAGTCCGAATCCGAAGCCCGCCAGCGCGCCCTCACCCGCGAACTGGAATGGGTCCGTTCGGGCGCCAAGGCCCGTCAGGCCAAGTCCAAGGCCCGTCTGGCCGCCTATGAGCGGATGGTCGAGGAACAGGAATCGATGCGCGGGGCCCAGACCCACGCCCACATCCAGATCCCGCCCGGCCCGCGCCTCGGCAACGTCGTCCTGGAGGTCGAAGGCCTGGCCAAGACCTATGGCGACAAGACCCTGTTCGACAATCTGACCTTCAAGCTTCCGCCCAACGGCATCGTCGGCGTCATCGGCCCCAACGGCGCCGGCAAGTCGACCATGTTCAAGCTGATCACCGGCCAGGAACAGCCCGACGGCGGCACGATCAAGGTCGGCGAGACGGTCAAACTGGCCTATGTCGATCAGTCGCGCGACGATCTGAAGCCGGACGAGACCATCTGGCAGGCCATCTCGGGCGGCACCGACGTGATGATGGTCGGCAAGCGCGAGATCAACACCCGCGCCTATGTCGGCAGCTTCAACTTCAAGGGCGGCGACCAGCAGAAGAAGGTCGGCCAGCTGTCCGGCGGTGAGCGCAACCGCGTCCACCTGGCCAAGACCCTGGCCTCGGGCGGCAATCTGATCCTGCTCGACGAACCGACCAACGACCTGGACATCGAGACCCTGCAGAACCTCGAAGAGGCGCTGGAAGAGTTCGCCGGCTGCGCCGTGGTCATCTCCCACGACCGCTGGTTCCTTGACCGTCTCGCCACCCACATCCTCGCCTTCGAAGGCGACGGCCACGTCGAATGGTTCGAGGGCAATTTCGAAGCCTACGAACAGGACAAGATGCGTCGCCTGGGCGCGGACAGCATCATTCCCAAGCGCATCCAGCACCAGAAGTTCGGGCGCTGATCGTCTGATCGAAAAAGAGGAGCCGCTGCATGACCCAACGCCCCGCCGTTCTTATCATGCAGCGGCATCTCGCCCCGCTCTCGCCGATCCTCGAGAGCGCCTATGACGTCTACCGCTTCTGGGAAGGCCCGCCGATCGAGGCCGCCCATGACATCCGCGCCCTGGTCGTCGCCGGCGAATATCCGCTCGACAAGGCGCTGATCGAACAACTCCCCGCCCTCGACCTGATCGCCTGTTTCACCTCGGGCTACGACGGGATCGACATCGACTGGTGCCGTGAGCGCGGCCTGCCCGTCACCCATGCCCCAGGCGTCAATCACGAAGACGTCGCCGATCACGCCCTGGGCCTGATCCTGGCCGCGCGCCGCCAGATCGTCTCCGGCGACCGCCAGGTCCGGTCCGGCGGCTGGACCGCCGAGACCCGCACCATCACCCCGACGCTGGGCGGACAGAACGTCGGCATCGTCGGCCTGGGCGCCATAGGCAGGGCGGTCGCGGATCGATGCGAAGCCTTCCGCATGAGCGTCTCCTGGTGGGGGCCGCGTCCGCACGACGCCGAATGGCCGCGCGCCGAAAGCCTGCTGGCCCTGGCGAAGCAGAGCGACATCCTGGTCGTCGCCTGCAAGGCCGACGAGACCAATCGCGGCCTGATCTCGCGCGAGGTGCTGGAGGCGCTCGGCCCCGAAGGTCTTCTGGTAAATGTCTCGCGCGGCCAGGTCGTCGACGAGGACGGTCTGCGCGCCGCACTCAAGTCGGGGGCCCTGGGTCAGGCCGCCCTGGACGTATTCGTGGAGGAGCCGACCGCTCCCGCTCGCTGGGCCGATCTGCCGCAGGTCATCCTCACGCCCCACACCGCCGGCGCCACGACGGCCGGGGTGCAGGGCATGCTGATGCTGCTGATGCAGAACCTCCAGGCGCACTTCGCGGGTGAACCGCTGAAGACGCCCGTCGCGTAATCAGTCGGGCCGCATCGGGCGCTGCGGGCGTTCGTCGGCGGTGACGACGCCGTCGCCGTTCTTGTCCATCGCCTTGAACATGACCTCGGCGGCGGCGTTCATCTCGTCGCGCGTGATGCGACCGTTGCCGTCGCCGTCCGCCCGAGCCAGCATACGCCCACCGGGTCCGGCGGACATTTCCGAGGCGTCGACGGCGCCGTCATGATTGGCGTCGATCCGGTCGAACATCTCGCTCATCCGGGTCTTCATATCGGCCAGGGTCTCACGCTCCGGCGGACGCATGCCGCCCATCGGCGGACCGGACATCGAAGGAGGCGGGCCGTCGGGGAAATCGCTCTGAGCGAAGGCCGGCGCGGCGACGAGCATGAAGGCGGAGATCAGAACCAGACGCATGAAACCACTCCAAAGGGGATGCGACAGGTTCAACGCGGGTCGCCCCGCTTTCCGTCGCACAGCCGCGCTTGGTGGTTTTTGCTTGCATAATCATATAAGGATATCCTTATATGATCTTATGAGCCTGACCGCCGACCAGACAGTAGACGCCCTGCGCGCCGCCGGCGAACCCACACGGCTGCGCCTTCTTTCCCTGCTGTCCGGCGAAGAATTATCGGTCATGGAGATGTCCCGCATTCTGGACCAGAGCCAGCCGCGCGTATCGCGTCATTTGAAGCTGATGACGGACGCCGGGCTCATCGAACGATTCCCGGACGGCGCCCGTGTCTATTACCGCCTGTCGCACGACGCCCAGGCGCGCCGGCTGATCGACACCGTACTGGACATCCTGGCCGACGACGCCGGCGAGGCGGATCATCGCCGGCTGGACGAGGTCCGCAAGGAACGCGAAGAGGCCGCCGAAAGCTATTTCGAACAGGTCGCTCCCCAGTGGGACCGGCTGCGTTCTCTCTACATCAGCGAAGCGGCCGTCGAGGCCGCTCTGGAGCGGGCCGTCGGCCCCGGCCCGTTCGAACGGGTCGTCGACCTCGGCACCGGCTCGGGCCGGATGCTGACCCTGTTCGGCAAGAGGGCCAAGATGTCGGTGGGGCTGGATCTCAGCCAGAACATGCTGAACATCGCCCGCGCCAATGTCTCCAAGGCCGGGCTGGACAAGGTCGAACTCCGCCACGGCGACATCTTCGCCACCCGACTGCCCGCCGGCAGCGCCGATCTGGTGATCGTCCACCAGGTGCTCCACTATCTGGCGGATCCGTCCGCCGCGGTGGCGGAGGCCGCGCGGCTGGTCTGTCCCGAAGGCCGGCTGGTGATCGTCGACTTCGCTCCCCACGACTTCGAACATATGCGCGAAGCCCACCAGCATCGCCGCCTCGGTTTCCCCGATGGCGAAATCAACACCTGGCTGGTCGAGGCCGGCCTGACGCCCACCGCCCCCATCGCCCTGCCCCCCGACAACGAGGGCCTGACCGTGACCATCTGGACGGCGGAACGCCCCGCCGCCCAAGCTCGAAAGTCCGCCTGATGGCCTCGTCCAATAATCTCGCCGAGGCCCGCGCCCTGCTGCTGTCGCCGCTCGGTCCGGTCGCACGGGCGGGTTCGAACCGGGACGCCGTGCGCGTCTCGTTCGAATTCTTCCCGCCCAAGACCGACGAGGCCGAAGCCAATCTGTGGAAGGCCGTTCGTCGGCTGGAGCCGCTGAATCCGGCCTTCGTCTCCGTCACCTATGGCGCCGGCGGTTCGACGCGCGAACGCACCCACCGCACGGTCCAGCGGATCATCGCCGAGACCAGCCTGCGTCCCGCCGCCCACCTGACCTGCGTCGAGGCCAGTCGGGACGAGGTCGACGAGGTCATCGCCGGCTACAAGACCATCGGTGTCGATCACATCGTCGCCCTGCGCGGAGACCCACCGGGAGGCGCCGGCATCGGCGGCGTCTATACGCCCCGCGCCGACGGCTACGCCAACGCCACCGAACTGACCCAGGCCATCAGCCGCGCCGGCGGGTTCGAGGTCACGGTCGGCGCCTATCCCGAAAAACACCCGGAAAGCCCCTCCATCGATCACGACATCGAGGTGCTGAAGGCCAAGGTGGACGCCGGCGCCACCCGCGCGGTCAGCCAGTTCTTCTTCGACATCGACGCCTTCCTGCGCTTCCGCGACCGGGTGCGAGCGTCGGGCGTGACCATTCCGCTGATCCCCGGCGTCATGCCGGTGTCCAACTTCGCGGGCCTGACGCGTATGTGCGGCGCCTGCGGGACTAGCATCCCCGACTGGCTGAAAGCGCATTTCGACGGCCTGGACGACGATCCCGACACCCGTCGCCTGCTGGCCGCCTCGGTCGCCGCCGAGACCTGCGCCCGCCTGCAGGAAGAAGGTTTCTCCGACTTCCACTTCTACACCCTGAACCGCGCCGACCTGGTCTATGCGATCTGCCGGGTGCTGGGCGTGCGTGAAGCAAAGGCGGTGTCCGCGTGAAGAACCCCTCCGTCTCTTCGCTTCGCTTCGATCCACCTCCCCATTCGCCAAGCGGCGAACAGGGAGGAGACGCAATGGCGCATGTCTCCTCCCCGTCGCGCAGCGATGGGGAGGTGGCGCGGCGCGTTTGCGCCGTGACGGAGGGGTTCTTCCCAGGAGTGAACACATGACCCGCACCGACCGCATCGCCGCCCTCCACCAGGCAGCCAAGGAACGCATCCTCGTCCTCGACGGCAGCTGGGGCGTGATGATCCAGCGTCGCGGTCTGGACGAATCCGACTTCCGCGCCGACCGGTTCGTGGCCGCCAACGGCTATGACGAGAAACACCAGATGAAGGGGAACAACGACATCCTCTGCATTACGCGACCGGACATCATCTCGGACCTGCACGACCAGTATTTCGGCGCAGGGGCCGACATCTCCGAGACCAACACCTTCTCCGGCACCACCATCGCCCAGGAGGACTACGCCCTGGACGCCCAGGCGGTGTGGGACATCAATCTGGAAGGCGCCAAACTGGCCCGCGCCGCCGCCGACCGCTGGACGGAGAAAGAACCGCACAAGCCGCGCTTCGCCGCCGGCTCGATCGGCCCACTGAACAAGATGCTGTCGATGTCGTCCGACGTGAACGACCCCGGCGCCCGCAGCGTGACCTTCGACCAGGTCTATGAGGCCTATCGCCATCAGGTGAAGGCCCTGAACCAGGGCGGCGTCGACCTCTATCTGATCGAAACCATCACCGACACGCTGAACTGCAAGGCCGCGATCAAGGCGATCAAGGACCTGGAGGACGAGGGCATGGACGCCCTGCCCATCTGGATCAGCGGCACCATCACAGACCGTTCGGGCCGCACCCTGTCGGGCCAGACGGCCGAGGCCTTCTGGAACAGCGTGCGCCACGCCAAGCCCTTCGCGGTCGGCTTCAACTGCGCCCTGGGCGCCGACCTGATGCGCCCCTTCATCGCCGAGCTCAGCCGCGTCGCCGACACCCTGGTCGCCGCCTATCCCAACGCCGGCCTGCCCAACGCCATGGGCCAGTACGACGAGGAACCCCACGAGACCGCCCACTTCATCGAGGAATGGGCCGCGTCGGGCTTGGTCAACATCGTCGGCGGCTGCTGCGGCACGACGCCGGACCACATCCGCCACGTGGCCGAAGAGGTCGCGCCGTTGAAGCCCCGCGCGATCCCGGAACGGCCGGTGGCGCTGCGGCTGTCGGGCCTCGAACCGTTCGAGATGGTGGCGTGATGATCGCTCTGATCATCGCCCTTCTGATTGTACCTATGCCAAGCGCCAGCGCAGCGGCGTCAAACGCACATGCGAACTCGATCGCATATCGAGGAACTTGGGATGTCGGCCCGTTTGATAACGACACGGCAAGCGACTGGTATTTGACCTTCACCGACGCGCCGACATGGACTGGGCTTCACGAAGCTTTCGCCGCGACAACCGCCCTAGACTATGTCGATGCCGACACGGCTTCGATCGCGGTCGCTGCAGCCGCTATTGTATCGGCGGCGGATCAGCAGCGTTTCGATTCGCTCCCGCCGGAAGGACGCGAGGGTATCGCCGCCCTTGGAAAACCGTCCCCTAGTCTCGTACGCGAGGCACAGGGCGCACTCTCCCGTGTCGAACGGGATTCCGAACTGGCTGAGCTGTGGAATGAAGGCGATCCCGCCGACTGGCTCGCCTCCCTGAACTCGATTCGAACCGGCCTCAAGTAATGCGTCCCACCTTCATCAACGTCGGCGAACGGACCAACGTCACCGGCTCGGCCAAATTCCGCAAGCTCGTTGTCGAGGGCGACTATTCGGCCGCCCTGGACGTCGCCCGCCAGCAGGTCGAGGCCGGGGCCCAGATCATCGACGTCAACATGGACGAGGGTCTGCTGGACGGCGCCGTCGCCATGCGCACCTTCCTGAACCTGATCGCGGCCGAGCCCGACATCGCCAGGGTGCCGGTGATGATCGACAGCTCCAAATGGGAGGTGATCGAGGCCGGGCTGAAATGCGTACAGGGCAAGCCGATCGTCAACTCCATCAGCATGAAGGCTGGCGAGGCCGAGTTCCGCGAACAGGCCGTCAAATGCCTGCGGTATGGCGCCGCCGTCGTGGTCATGGCCTTCGACGAGCTGGGCCAGGCCGACACCGCCGCCCGCAAGATCGAGATCTGCACCCGCGCCTACAACATCCTGGTCAACGAGGTCGGCTTCCCGCCCGAGGACATCATCTTCGACCCCAATATCTTCGCCGTGGCAACGGGGATCGAGGAGCACGACAACTACGCCGTCGACTTCATCGAGGCAGTCAAGGTTATCAAGGCGACCCTGCCCTACGCCCGGATCAGCGGCGGCGTGTCGAACGTCTCGTTCAGCTTCCGGGGCAACGAGCCGGTGCGCCGGGCCATCCACAGCGTCTTCCTGTATCACGCCATCCAGGCGGGCATGGACATGGGCATCGTCAACGCCGGCGACCTGCCGGTCTATGACGACATCGACCCGACCCTGCGCGAAGCGGTCGAGGACGTGATCCTGAACCGCCCGCAACGGACGAACGTCTCCAACACCGAACGGCTCGTCGACATCGCGCCCAACTATAAGAGCGACAAGGGCGTCGCCCGCGTCGTCGATCTGAAATGGCGGGACCAGCCGGTCGCCGCCCGCATCGCCCACGCCCTGGTCAACGGCATCACCGAATATATCGACGCCGACACCGAAGAAGCCCGCCTGGGCGTCGAACGCCCGCTGCACGTCATCGAAGGCCCGCTGATGGACGGGATGAATGTGGTCGGCGACCTGTTCGGATCGGGCAAGATGTTTCTGCCCCAGGTCGTGAAATCGGCCCGGGTGATGAAACAGGCCGTGGCCTGGCTGGAGCCCTATATGGAGGCCGAAAAGGCCGGCAAGCCGCGCGAGCAGGCCGGCCGGATCCTGATGGCCACGGTCAAGGGCGACGTCCACGACATCGGCAAGAACATCGTCGGCGTCGTGCTGCAGTGTAACAACTACGAGGTCATCGACCTGGGCGTCATGGTCCCGGCCGACCGCATTCTGGACGAGGCCAAGGCTCACAATGTCGATATCATCGGCCTGTCCGGCCTGATCACCCCGTCGCTGGACGAGATGGTCTTCGTCGCCGCCGAGATGGAGCGGCGCGGCTTCGACATCCCCCTGCTGATCGGCGGGGCCACCACCAGCCGCACCCACACGGCGGTCAAGATCGAACCGGCCTATCGCCGGGGCTCGACCACCTATGTCATCGACGCCTCGCGCGCCGTCAGCGTCGTCTCCGGCCTGCTGTCCAAGACCGAGCGCGCCAAGAACGAGGCCGCCACCCGCGACGAATATATCCGCATTCGCGAACAGTACGCCCGCGGCCAGGAGGTCAAGGCGCGGGCCACCCTGGCGCAGGCCCGCGAGAACCGGTTCCGCATCGATCCGACCCAGCCCATGCCCGGCAAGCCGTCCTTCATCGGCATCAAGGCCTTCGACGCCTGGGATCTGCAGGATCTGGCCGACCACATCGACTGGACCCCCTTCTTCGCCAGCTGGGAGCTGATCGGCCGCTATCCCCTGATCCTCGACGACGAGATCGTGGGCCAGGCCGCGCGCGACCTGTTCGAAGACGCCAAGGTCATGCTGAAGCGGATCATCGACGAGAAGTGGTTCACGGCGAAGGGCGTGGTCGGCTTCTGGCCCGCCCGCGCCGACGGCGACGACGTCGTCGTCTTCGCCGACGAGACCCGCGCCGAGGAGATCGCCCGCTTCCACACCCTGCGCCAGCAGATCAAGAAATCGAACGGCAAGCCCAACCTGGCTCTGTCCGACTTCATCGCCGAAGAGGGCGAGTACTATATCGGCGCCTTCGCCGTCACCGCCGGCCATGGCGAGCTGGAGATCGCCAAACGGTTCAAGGAAGCGGGCGACGACTATTCCGCCATCCTGGCCACGGCCTTGGCCGACCGCCTGGCCGAAGCCTTCGCCGAACGGCTGCATAAGGAAGTCCGCACCCAGCTCTGGGGCTACGCCGCCGACGAGACGACCAGCGTCGATGACCTGATCGCCGAACAGTACCAGGGCATCCGCCCTGCTCCAGGCTATCCGGCCCAGCCCGACCATACCGAAAAGGCCACCCTGTTCCGCCTGCTCCAGGCCGAGACCAACGCCGGCATGGCCTTGACCGAGAGCTTTGCCATGACGCCCCCCGCCTCGGTCTCAGGCCTCTATTTCGGCCATCCGGGCAGCCACTATTTCGGCGTGGGCAAGATCGATCGCGATCAGGTCGAGGATTATGCCCGCCGCAAGGGCTGGGACGTGGCGACCTGCGAGCGCTGGCTGGCGCCGATCCTCAACTACGATCCCCACGCCCAGAAACGCGAAACGGCGGCCTGAGCCGAAGCTCGGACCGCCGTTCCGGACGCGCCGGATGCCCGACGATCAGTTGGTCGCGGCCGGCGCTTCCAAACCGACTTCGGCCGGGGTCGCGGGCGGGGTGGTGATATTGCTGCGGATACGCCGCGCGGCATGCTCGCAACGGCCGGGCAAACCATAGAAGAGCCCGAAGGACTGGCTGCGCGCCGCCTCGTCCTGGCTGGCCAGCAGCGGCGCCCACTGGGCCTTCACGGCCGCGGCGGCCTGTTGCGCGGCGGCCTTGGTCGCGGCGGTCTGGCGTGGTTCAGCGGCGGCCAGGGCGCTGCGGAAGTCCTGGGCCTCCAGTCGGCCCAGACGCACCAGTTCGACGTCCTCGGGCGCACGGTCGGTCAGGGTCTCCCCCAGATCCGCGTGCCCGGTCACCAGCGCATCGCACCAGGCCACCAACGGATAATCCTGCGTCGGCGCGCCGCGCGGCAGCGGGTTCGCATAGGCGATGGCCTCGCGCACCTTCAGGGCGTCGGCCGTTTCGGCGCCCCGATTTCCGGTGACGATCGGCCCATCCTGGTCCTGAGCCTGGGCCTCGGTGAAGGCGGTCGCACCCGCGAGAGCGACGGTGGCGGCGAGTGCGGCGGCGGCGGTCTTGAACATTGGCATCCTGTGGTCTTGAGCCCCCCGGCCCGATCTTGAGTGCACGTAACGCTTGATCGACCGAATGGTTTTTCTGCGGCGCCAAAAAAGAAAAGGGCGGCCAACCCGAAGGTCCGCCGCCCCATTCCAGCTCAGTCGAATGCGGGCTTAGAAGCTCGCGGTCACGCTGATGAATGCGTAACGGCCCATCGCATCATAGACTTGCGGATAGGTGTTGTTGTTGCCCGTGGTCCCGACCGAATAGGACAGCGGCGGGTCGTTATCGAGCACATTATTGACACCGCCACGCAGGGTGACGTTGTCACGCAGCTGCCATGACCCGTTCAGGTCGAGATAGTGCTGTGCGTCCAGGGTGCTGTCCAAGCGAGTGGTGACGCCGGAGTCCAGCTCCACTTCGCCGACATACCGCCAGGTCGCGCCGAGGTGCACGCCGTCCCACGGAGTGCCCCACGACACCGTGGCGCGGTGACGCCATTCGGGCGAGGCGGCGATGCCGTTGGCGGCGCAGGTGTTGCCGTATTTGCCGGCGCAGTCGAACACCGAGTTTTCGAAGCCCAGGCCGGTGTCGGTTTCAAGTGTCTCCAGCCAGGTGCCAGTGAAGGAGAAGCCGAGCGTGCCGAAGCTCGCCGCGCCGAAATCGGCGAGGTCGATGTTGTAACCGGCGTTGATGTCGACGCCAGAGGTCTTCAGGCCGCCGATGTTGGTGTTCAGGTCGACGACGACGCCGTCGCCGGACCACAAGGACCCGTTGGCGTTCCGCTGGACCAGGTCGCACGCCTGTTGCAGGCCTGCGTTGTAGCAGGCGTCTAGAGTATTGGCCGCGCCGATCGACGAGATCAGATTGGTGATCTCGATGTTGAAATAGTCGACCGACATGTTGAAGCCCGGCAGGAAGCTGGGCGTGAACACGACGCCGAAGGTCGTGGTCTCGGAGTCTTCCGGCTCTAGTTCGGGACTGCCGCCCTGCAGGTAGTTGTACTGGCCGGCCGGGCTGGTCAGGAAGCCGCTCGTCGATTGTGCGGCGGTCACCTGCCACGGGTTGGTGCCGATACAGGCGCCTGACGAGGCGGTGCCATCACCGGCCGGGTCGGTGAAGTCGCAGGGATCATCGTCCAGGTCGAACAGGTTGAAGCCTTGGGCCGTGAACAGATCGATCACGTTCGGAGCACGCGTCGCCTGCTGATAGCTGGCGCGGAAGCGGATGTCCGACACCGGGGCGTAGTCGAGGCCCAGTTTCCAGGTGTCGGTCTTGCCGCCCAGCGTATAGTCCGAGGCGCGATAGGCGCCGTCCAGTGTGATGGATTCGGCGAGCGGCATGCCTTCGACGATCGGCAGTTGGAACTCGCCGAACAGATCGTAGGTCGAGTTGGCGCCGCCCAGGCCGATAGTCGCGCCGCCCTGGCCCGCACCGTCGCCGGTCGAGTAGGAGACGTCGGTGGTCAGATCCAGAGCGTCACGACGGTATTCCGCGCCCAAGGCCAGCTTCAGGCCGCTTTGCGCCCAAGGCGAAACAATGCCCTTGTCGGTCAGATCACCGGTCACCGACGCCGTCACGACCTGCTGTTCTGTGTAGCCTGTCATGACCAGCGGAACTTGAAGATAGTCGAGCGTCGCCTGGTTGATTCCTCCCGGTGCGAACACATTGTAGGGGACGCAATTCGGGTCGGTGCCGTCCAGGACCGAGGAACAGACCGGCGCCCCCGATGTGGGATCGGTGACAACGTCCAAGGCGCGCGTCAGACGAGCGACCGAGAATTCATTGCGGTAGATCTGCGACAGTCTGACTTTGGAATATTGGGCCGAAACCTCATAGCCCCAGGCGTCGTCGAGATCACCCCGAATGCCGACCACGCCGCGATAGGACTCGTAATTCAGGTGCGACTGGCGACCACCGCCCTCGACGTTCCGACGTAGAATATAGAGGTCGGTATCCGAACCTGCGGCGATGTCAGCAGCCGAGCACCCGATACCCGTCGCCTGAGCCGCAGACAGCAGCGGGTTATCGCAATTGATCGTCGTCGTATTGCCGAAGTTGCCGGAAGGCGCAATCTGAGCCACCGACTGATAGTCATTGAACATCAGCTGGGCGAAGGCCTCAATCTTGTCATTGACTTGATAGCGGCCGAAAGCTCCGAGATTGTAGCGCTCGTCGGGACGTTGGTAATAGTTAAGCGGGCCGAAGTTGTAGGCGTCGCGGGCGGAGCTAAACGGAATAAAGTTGCCGCTAGCGTCCAGTGTGTAATCGAAGGTCGCGAAATCGGTGAAACGCCCCGGGTTGGAAGTGCTCGACCCACCGCAGGTGAAGCTGCCTGCACTCTCGCCACCTAGCGAGCAGGACGCATAGTCGTAGTCGCGTCCGAGAACCTTGTTGTTCTTGCGATAGCCGGCATAGGCGGTGATATTGCCGCGGCCGTCCGGCGAGCTCACACCCATGATGGCGGTGATTTCACGGCTGAATCCGGTCTGGACATCGTCATCCGGCAGTTGGAACTGCGACGGGTTGGTCGCGCCGCGGCCTTCGATGACCGAACGCAGATTGCCCGGGCCGTCATAGTCGTTGTGGTGGAGATACTGGCCGTACTGAGCCGTGATCTCGAGGCCCTCGAAGTCCTTCTTCATGATGAAATTGACGACGCCGGCGATGGCGTCCGAACCATAGACGGCCGAGGCGCCGCCGGTCAGGACCTCGACGCGCTCGACCAACTGGGCCGGGATCTGGTTGAGGTCGGCCGCAGCGTCCAGCGGCGAGCCGTACGGCATCCGCTTGCCGTCGATCAGGACGAGGGTGCGGGTCGAGCCGAGGTTACGCAGCGAAACCGTGGCCGTGCCCGAGGCGCCGTTCGACACGGTCGAGTTCTGGGCCGCGAAAGCCTGCGGCAGTTGGGTGACGAGATCTTCGACGCGGCTGACGCCTGTTTCCCGGACATCCTCGGACGTGACCTGGGTCACCGGGCTTGTCGTCACCAGGTTCGCCTGACGGATGCGAGAGCCCGTGACGACGATTTCCGAAACCGACGTGGCCTCATCCTCAGTCGATTGAGCCATAGCAGGGGCCGCCATGCCGATGGCGGCGAAGCCCGCAATCATGGTCGACGCCAGCAAGCGCCTCCGCTGGTTCTGTGATCTCACGTTGATAACCCTCCAAAGGTTCAAATCGCATTCGGTCCACGGACACGAAAACTCCGTTTTGGTCTCCCATCGTTTCCGGCGTGAAACCAACTCCGGAGTGTTGACCCGCCTTTAACCCCGCCGCCACGTGAATTGCATAATCGCAACCCTATTGTGGCAAGACTGTCGCAAATCAGCCACGCCATGGACACCGGCGGATCAACAATGCAGACTCTTCAGGCTACCCGTTAGTTTTGGGTATTTTTGACTAGCTTAGGCGGAAATTGGAGCAACGACTTGCGTCACATTATGACTTTTTTGGCCTGTTTGGCTCTGACCTTGAGCCCGACGGGACACGCTGAGGCTGCGACGATTCAAGAGTCCACCCAGGCGGGCGCTCTCAGCGATGTGGCCCGCTGCCGGACAATTGTGGCGGACGCGGACCGACTCGCCTGTTTTGATCGCGCCGTGTCAGCCCTGGATGCCGCCGAGCGTGCGGGTGAGGTAGTCGTGCTCGACCGTGCGCAGGTGCGCGAGACGAATCGGCAGCTGTTCGGTTTCGAGATCGTCAATCCCTTCGTCGGCCGGACGAACATCCCGCCGGAACCGGTCCTAGAGGCGATCGAGACTACGCTGGCGTCCGCCAATCCGTCCGGCGACGGCAAATGGGTCTTCAGACTGGCGAACGGCTCGGAATGGCGCCAGATCGACTCGGGGCCCGTCCGTTTCAGAAATCGTGAAGGCGAAGCGGTACGCGTGCGTCGGGCGTCGCTGGGAAGCTATATGATGACGCTGGGCAACAGCCGCGCGGTCCGCGTTCGGCGCCACTAGTCTCGTCTATCGCTGAATCGCCACCCGGCTCGCATAGGGCGCCGGTTCCGGGGTGCAGGAGGCGGTGACCAGTTGCGTCGCCATGAGACAAAGCACCGCCGCCGCGATAGGCTGGAGCCGATTTGAGACAGCGAAGGCGATCGAACGGGCCATGATGGGCGCTCCGGCGGTTATTACCGAAACCTTAAGGCAAACCCCAGGCCACCTTCGGGGCGATCAATGGTGATCCCCTTCGTGCGGGCGTTCGACTTCGCTCATGGCCGACTCGATCAGGTCTCGCCCCTGATTCAGCGGGTGATCGCGAACAATCCGGGACCGTTCACCTTCACAGGGACCGGAACCTATGTGGTCGGACGGCCAGAGGCGGGGGCGGCCGTGGCGGTGATCGATCCGGGACCGCTGGATCAGGCGCATCTGGACGCCTTGCTGGAGGCGGTCGAGGGGCGGACGGTAAGCCATGTGCTGGTGACCCATACGCATCGCGACCACGCTCCCCTCGCCCGCCCCTTCGCCGAGCGGACGGGGGCGACGATCCTGGCGGCCCGGCCGCCGGCGCGGGAGACCCACGCCTCGGGCGCCCTGGACGAGGAGGAAGATGCGGTTTTCGCTCCGGATGTCGTGCTGACCGGCGGGGAAGTCGTCGAAGGCGACGGCTGGACGATGGAGGCGCTGTTCACGCCGGGCCACGCGTCCAATCACATGGCCTTCGTCCTGAGGGAGGAGAAGGCCCTGTTCAGCGGCGATCACGTCATGGGCTGGGCGACGACGGTGGTGGCCCCGCCGGACGGGAATATGCGGGATTATATGACCAGTCTGGACGTCGTGATCGCACGGGATTTCGCCACCCTGTGGCCGACGCACGGGGCGCCGGTGACGGAGCCGGGGCCGTTCCTGGCTGCATATCGAGAGCACCGGCTTGAGCGGGAAGCCCAGGTGCTGGCCCGGCTAGAGGCCGGGGACCGGACGGCGGCGGAGATGGTCCCGATGCTCTATGCGGCGGTGGATCGACGGCTGTGGCCGGCGGCTTCGCTGTCGGTGCTGGCTCATCTGGTCAAGCTGGCGGAGGACGGCGCGGCCACGGTCTCGGGTCAGCCGGGCCTGGCGGCCGAGTTCAGTCCGGTTTAGCGGCTTTCCGCCTCCAGCGCCGTGACGATCTTCTCCATCAGGCGGCAGGTGGCGCCGCCGTCGGGGCGGGAGTCGCGGGCGGCGACGCGGATGTCGGTGCGGCCGGGGCGGATGCGAATGACGGCGTCATAGGCGAAGCCGAACCAGGCCCCTTCGTGCACGCCCTCTACCTCGAAGGTCGAGGCGCGAACGACCGGGAAGCCGGCGTCCACCAGGGCCGAGACAGCCTGTTGCGCCAGGACCTGGGTCGGGATCGAACGCGCCGCCGGACAGGTCTCGGGACCGGTCACCCCCGAGGCGTCACGGTGCATGGACGCAAGGCGGGTGTAGGCCGGCGGCTCATCGACATGGGTGCTGATGTCGCGCGGCGTCGGCTGGGCCAGCCGCTGTCCCTGAAACAGGAAGACGCCCAGGGTCGCCCCGGCCAGGACCAGGGCGACGAGGGCGAAGACCCAGCGACGGCTCAGATCCCGCAGCGCCAGGACCGTCACGATCAGGGCGGCGGCGAGGCCGACCCAGGCCAGGCCGCGCGCGACGGTCCAGGTCAGCAGATCATAGGTCACAGCCCGATCGACGCCGCCGAACAGGGTCGCCGCCATGGCCGCGATCACCAGGACCGGAGCCGCCGCCGAGACCGCGGTCAGCCAGGGGATCAGGGCGGGGACGGGTTTGGTCGACGGCATCGGGGCTCCGGGGGTTCAGACCGGCAGACGGTAGTCCTTCATCCGCTCGCGCAGAAGCTTCTTGTCGATCTTGCCCGTGGCGCCCAGCGGAATCTCGTCCAGAGCGACCACGTCGTCCGGCATCCACCATTTGGCGATCTTGCCCTGCAGGAAGTCGAGATGCTCCTGCTTGTCCAGGGTCTCGCCGGGCTTCAGCTTGATCAGCAGGACCGGGCGTTCATCCCATTTGGCGTGGGCGGCGCCGATGACGGCGGCCAGTTCGACCTTGGGGTGGCCGACGGCGATATTCTCGATCTCGATCGAGCTGATCCATTCGCCGCCCGACTTGATCACATCCTTGGAGCGGTCGGTGATCTGCATGAAGCCCAGTTCATCGACCGTGGCCACGTCGCCGGTGTCGAAGAAGCCGCCGTCGTCGAGGATCGATCCCTCTTCGCGGAAATACGCGCGGGCCACGGTCGGCCCCTTGACCATCAGATGACCGAAGGTCTCGCCGTCGTGCGCCAGGGCGCGGCCGGCGTCGTCCTTCAGCGCCAGTTCGATGCCCAGCGGAGGCGTGCCCTGTTTGGTCCGGTATTTCAGCTGTTCCTCGAACGGCAATCGGGCCGTCTCGGGCGTCATGTTCGACAGGGTGCCGATCGGCGAGGTCTCGGTCATGCCCCACCCCTGCAGAACCTCGATCCCATAGTCGTCGTGGAAGGCGCGAATCAGGCTTTCGGGCACCGCAGAGCCGCCGATCAGCACACGGTTGACGGTCGAGAGCTTCAATCCGTTCTGCTTCATATGGGCCAGAAGCCCCTGCCAGACCGTGGGCACGGCGGCGGAGAAGGTGACGCCCTCGGTCTCCAGCAGCTCATAGAGCGACTCGCCGTCCATCTTGGCGCCCGGCATCACCAGCTTGCAGCCAGAGGCCGGGCCGACGAAGGCGATGCCCCAGGCGTTGGCATGGAACATCGGCACGACCGGCAGGATGACATCCGTGGTCTTGCCGCCGACGACCGAAGACTGCAACGCCATGAAGGTGTGCAGGAAGTTGGAGCGGTGCGAATACAGCACCCCTTTGGGATTACCCGTGGTGCCCGAGGTGTAGCAGAGGCCGCAGGCGGTGGTTTCGTCGAAATCGCCCCAGACGCAGTCGGCCGAGTTCTCGGCGACGACCCTTTCATAGGCCACGGCGCCGGGCAGGTCGGTCTGGGGCATATGGCCGTCGTCGGTCATGATGACGACGCGCTCGACCTTCGGAATATGCGGCAGAATGGCCTGCAGCAGAGGCACGAAGGTCAGGTCGACGAAGATGACCCGGTCCTCGGCGTGGTTGATGATATAGACCAGTTGTTCCGGGAACAGGCGCGGGTTCAGGGTGTGGCAGACCGCCCCCATGCCCATGACGCCGTACCAGGTCTCGATATGTTTATCGGTGTTCCAGGCCAGGGTGGCGACCCGGTCGCCAGGCCTGACGCCCCAGGACTTCAGAGCATTGGTGACCCGTTTGGCCCGATCGTGGATCTGGGCATAGGTGGTGCGGACGATCGGCCCCTCGACCGAACGCGTCACCACCTCCCGATCACCGTGCCAATTTTTGGCATGGTCGATGATCTTGTCGACCGTCAGCGGCCAGTCTTGCATCAAGCCCGTCATCGGCATGCCCGGCATATTCGTTTCCTGTTCCTGATGTGCGTCTGATTGGCTGTGACGCTTGAGCGGACGCTATCATTGGTGATCAGTGATAAGCAACGTAACGCTGCGTCAGCCTGGCGCGGCGGATCGTCCGGAATGGGGCGGAGTGGCGTCGAGAGCTTGACCGCTCTAGAAGGCGGTCATGGCCATATTGATCGCGATCACGGGGGGCTCCGGCTCCGGCAAGAGCACATTGGCGGAGGCGCTGGTCTCGGCCCTGCCGAAGGGCAAGGCCGCCCTGGTGCGCGAGGACTCCTATTACAGGGACGCGGCCTCCCTGCCCGGTTTCGACGCCGCCACCTTCGACTTCGACGATGTCGCCGCGCGCGACCATGATCTGATGATCGCCGACCTGACGGCGCTGAAGGCCGGACGCCCTGTGACCGCGCCGGTCTATTCCTTCATTCATCACGGCCGCGAACCGGGCGGCGAGCCCATTCCCGCCGCCGAGGTGGTGATCGTCGAGGGCACCCATGTGCTGTGCACCCCGGACCTGACCGCCCTGTTCGACATCCGGGTCTTCGTCGACACCCCGGCCGACATCCGCTTCATCCGCCGCCTGTTGCGCGACCAGTCCGAACGCGGCCGGTCGGCCGATTCCGTCGTCGCCCAGTATCTGGCCACGGTCCGCCCCGGCCACGAACGGCTGACCGAGCCGTCGCGCACCCACGCCGACTTCATCGTCGCCGACGCCACGGCGGCGGTGCGTCTGGAGGATCCGCAGGCCGTGGTGCGCCTGGCCGCGCCGGTGCTGGCGCATCCGCTGCTGCTGCCGCTGCTGGACGCCTGACGTGACGCAGACGGTTGTCTCCTCCCCGCTTTGCGGGAGGTGGCGCGGCGCTTCTTCACCGCCGTGACGGAGGGGGTCTTCACCGCATCGCCAATACCGGGGGACTTCAAGAGCCCCTCCGTCTCTCCGCTCCGCTACGAGCCACCTCCCCATGAAATGGGGAGGAGACGGTGGGGCTTTCCCTACCTCGCCCAGCCGGGGTTGCGCTTGTCGAGGAAGGCGCGGACGCCTTCGCCTGGGTCTCGCGCTCCTCCGCCTCGCGCTCGGCCCTGATACGGGCGCGTTCGGCCGCCTCAGCCCGTTTCTCGATCAGGATGGCGTCGATCCGAATGCAATTGAACTCCAGTTCGGCGCGGAGACGCGCGATTTCCGCCGCCTCCTCGGGGGTGTGTCTGTGGGCGGGCGGCAGACCGCGGGCGGGTCTGGGTCGGCGAGGTTTGGGGTGGGCCATTCGGGTCTCCGGACAGGGGTGATCGGCTTCGCGCTTTCGCTGCGAAGTCATGGAGGGCTGGGCGGGGCGCCGGGCCTTCGCCCGGAGTTTGATCTAGAAGTACCGTTTCGACGAAGGTTTGACGCCCCGCGCGGTTGGTTGGCCTGCAAGCTCGGGGCGCCGAGCGGTGGCGGTCTTATCGCCTAACCCCATAAGCCTGCGACGGGTCGGCGGGGTCTGCGAACCCCGTCCCGAGTGCGATCGAGTATCCCCCTCGATCCTCCGCCGACGCCGTGAGACGCCGTCGGCGCGGAGGGATTTCACCCCCGCTCCCGTTCCATCCGCTCCCGCCGCCGCAAGGTCGCAGGCCAAGCGAGCCCTCCAAGCGACGAGACCGGGCGTGATTATAAGGGGGTCTGGGCGGGGTGATGGGTTGGAGGGGGTGAGATTCGTGGAAGGTGTTGGAATTGCTGGGGTGAGACCAGCGTCATTAGGAGCGTAGGCGGCGTTCGGGCCCCCTCCGTCTCACCGGCTTCGCCGGTGATCCACCTCCCCCAGGGGGGGGAGGATTTCGGTCATCACTGTTCGCATTCCTCCCCCCTTGGGGGAGGTGGATCGCCGCGCAGCGGCGAGACGGAGGGGGCGTAGTCCCCCTACCCCGCCCAGCCGGGTTTGCGCTTGTCGAGGAAGGCGCGGACGCCTTCCTGGCCTTCGGGGGAGACGCGGGCGCGGGCGATGCGTCGCGCGGTGTCGTCCATCAGGCCGTGGTCGATGCGGTGGCCGGCGATGTCGTTGACCAGCCGCTTGGCCTCGCCCATGGCGCCGGGGGCGTTGCCGGTGAGGCTGTCGGTCAGCATGGCGACGAACTCGTCCACCGATCCCTCGGGCAGGACCAGGTCGATCAGGCCGGCGTGAGCGGCGTAGTCGGCGTCGAAACTGTTGGCCGTCAGGAACAGCTGGCGGGCGCGGCGGGGGCCGATGGCCTCGATCACATAGGGGGCGATGGTGGCCGGGATCAGGCCCAGCTTGACCTCCGAGAAGGCGAACCGCGCGCCCTCGACCGCCACGGCCATGTCGCAGGCGGCGACGATGCCGGCCCCGCCGCCCATGGCCGCGCCCTCGACGATGGCGCAGGTCAGGGCCGGGACGTCGTGCAGGGCCTTGAGCATCTTCGCCAGACCCATGGCGTCGTCGCGATTGTCGGCCTCGGACCAGTCGGCGGCGTCGCGCATCCAGTTCAGGTCGGCGCCGGCGCTGAAGGTTCCGCCCGCTCCGCGCACGAAGACGGCGCGGACATGATCGGCGCCGTGCAGGGTCTCGAAGGCCTCGTGCAGGGCGGCGATGGTGGCGGCGTCGAAGGCGTTCTTCTTGGCCGGACGGTTGATGGTGACGAAGACCACGCCGTCGGTGGTCGCGTCGATCTGGACCAGGTCGTCATTGGCGTCCGGCGCGGGGTCGGCCAGCAGCGGATGGGCGATCCGGTTGATCTCGGCTTCCTCGGCGTCGGTGACGTCCAGGGCGTTCAGTTCGGCCTCGGTGGGCTTGTGGTCGGTCATTGGAACTCCTTGGGGGAATCAACGCGCGAGGAGGCGGTGTCGATGCGAGTGAGCAAGAGGTGAGCGAAGGCTTCGGCGCGACGGGCGGCTCACCCCTTGCTCACTAGCACTATTCACTCTTTCCGAACCTCCTGCTCACCCTTTTACATCCGGAACAGGCCGAACGTCGTGTCCGGGATCGGGGCGTTCAGGCTGGCCGAGATGGCCAGGCCCAGGACGTCGCGGGTCTGGGCCGGGTCGATGACGCCGTCGTCCCACAGGCGGGCGGTGGCGTAATAGGGATTGCCCTCGTCCTCGTATTTCTGGCGGATCGGGGCCTTGAAGGCCTCGGCTTGGTCGGGGGACCAGGTCTCGGCGTCGCGGTGGACCGTGGCCAGGACCGATGCCGCCTGTTCGCCGCCCATGACGCCGATCCGGCTGTTGGGCCAGGTGAAGAGGAAGCGCGGCGAATAGGCCCGACCGCACATGCCGTAATTGCCGGCGCCGAAGCTGCCGCCGATCAGGACGGTGAACTTGGGAACCTCTGCCGAGGCTACGGCCGTCACCAGCTTGGCGCCGTCCTTGGCGATGCCGCCGGCCTCGTATTTGCCGCCGACCATGAAGCCCGAGATGTTCTGCAGGAACAGCAGCGGAATCTTGCGCTTGCAGGCCAGTTCGATGAAGTGGGCGCCCTTCTGGGCGCTCTCGGAGAAGATGACGCCGTTGTTGGCCAGGATGGCGACCGGATAGCCCCAGATGCGGGCGAAGCCGCACACCAGGGTCGAACCGTACAGGGCCTTGAACTCGTCGAACTCGGACCCGTCGACCAGGCGGGCGATGACCTCGCGCACGTCATAGGGCGCGCGGACGTCGTCGGGGATCAGGCCGTAAAGCTCCTCCGGATCGAAGGCGGGGGCGCGGGGTTCTCGCACGTCCATTTCGACGGACTTGGTCGTGTTCAGATTGGCGACGATGGAACGGACGATCTCCAGCGCATGCTCGTCGTTCTCGGCCACATGGTCGACGACGCCGGAGCGACGGCCGTGGGTCTCGGCCCCGCCCAGTTCCTCGGCCGAGATGACCTCGCCGGTGGCGGCCTTCACCAGGGGCGGGCCGGCCAGGAAGATGGCCCCCTGGTTCCTGACGATGATGGTCTCGTCCGACATGGCGGGCACATAGGCGCCGCCGGCGGTGGACAGGCCCATGACGCAGGCGATCTGGGCGATCCCCTGCGCGCTCATCCGGGCCTGGTTGAAGAAGATGCGGCCGAAATGGTCGCGGTCGGGGAAGACCTCGGCCTGGTGCGGCAGGTTGGCGCCGCCGGAATCGACCAGATAGACGCAGGGCAGGCGGTTCTGCTCGGCGATCTCCTGGGCGCGCAGGTGTTTCTTCACCGTCATGGGGAAATAGGCGCCGCCCTTCACCGTCGGATCGTTGGCGACGATCATCACCTCGCGGCCCGAGACGCGGCCGACGCCGGCGATCACGCCTGCGGCGGGCGCCTCGCCGTCATACATGGCGTGGGCGGCCAGTTGCCCGATCTCCAGGAAGGGCGAACCGGGGTCCAGCAGGCGCTCGACCCGGTCCCGCGGCAACAGCTTGCCGCGCGACACATGGCGTTCGCGCGCCTTGTCCGAACCGCCCCGCGCGGCCTTGGCGACATGGTCGCGAAGTTCGGCGACCAGGGCGCTGTTGTGCGCATGCAGGGACTTGTATTTGGGGCTTTGCGGATCGACCGCGGACGTCAGCTTCGGCATGGGGTTGGTTTAGGGGGACTGGGTACGACCCACAAGCGTCTCTCCCTCCCCGCTCCGGGGAGGGGCGTCGCGCAGCGACGGGGTGGGGGCCGCCCGGCGGGCTAGCGTCTGCCGGAAGCAGAACAGTTCTGTGACGTGTCGCCCTGCCCTACCCACCCGGTCTCGCCTGCGGCTCGACCACCTTCCCCCGCGCGGGGGAGGGAGAAATGTTGCGCATCGCCCCCTTTTCCCCTATAGGCCCCGCCTTTCCAGGGCTTCGGTCCTGTCGCGGAGCACCAAAGGGTTGGACGTTCGGTCCGGCCGCCGCGCCAGGAGCCATCGTGGAGACCGACTTACCCGGTCGTTTCCGCGCCGACGCCCACAAGGGAGACTACCGCATGGCTCTTTACGAGCACACGGTCATGACGCGCCAGGATATCTCGGCGCAACAGGCCGAAGCGCTGAACGACACCATCAAGGACCTGATCGTCCAAGGCGGCGGCTCCGTCGCCAAGATCGAGTACTGGGGTCTGCGCAATCTGACGTACCGCGTGAAGAAGAACCGCAAGGCTCACTATTCGCTGCTGGCCGTCGACGCCCCTCCGGCCGCCATGGCCGAAGTCGAGCGTCAGCTGGGCATCAACGAAGACGTGCTGCGCTGGCTGACCGTCCGCGTCGAGGAACTCGACCTGGAACTGTCGCCGCTGCTGGCCCGCCGCGAGCGTGAACGCGAGCGCGAGCGCGAACGCACTCCGCGCGACGACGACGCCGCCGCAGACGCCGAATAAGGAAACCGGAACATGACCGACACCACCGCCCCGACCCCGGGCGCCCCGGCCGGCTCCGGCGCCGCCGGCCGCCGCCCCTTCTATCGCCGCCGCAAGGTCTGCCCGTTCTCGGGCGCCAATGCGCCGAAGATCGACTACAAGGACGTGAAGCTGCTGCAGCGTTACGTCTCCGAACGCGGCAAGATCGTGCCCTCGCGCATCACCGCCGTCTCCCAGAAGAAGCAGCGCGAACTGGCCAAGGCCATCAAGCGCGCCCGCTATCTGGCCCTCCTGCCCTACGTGGTGAAGTAAGATGAAGGTCGTTCTGCTTGAACGCGTCGAGAATCTCGGCGCCATCGGCGACGTCGTGTCCGTCAAGGACGGCTTCGCCCGTAACTTCCTTCTGCCGCGCGACAAGGCCCGCCGGGCCACCGCCGCCAACCTGAAGGCGTTCGAACTCGACCGCGCCGCCATCGAGCAGCGCAACGAGAAGAACAAGGCCGACGCCCAGAAGGTCGCCGACAAGATCGACGGCGCCACCTACATCATGATCCGTCAGGCCGGTGAAACCGGTCAGCTGTACGGATCGGTCGCCGGTCGCGACGTCGCCGAGGCCATCCAGGCCGAAGGCGGCAAGGTCGAACGCGCGCAGGTCGTCCTGCACACGGCGATCAAGACCCTGGGCGTTCACGACGTGCTGGTCCGCCTGCACGCCGAGGTCCGCGCCACGGTCAAGATCAACATCGCCCGTTCGATGGAAGAAGCCGAGCGTCAGGCCAAGGGCGAGGACGTGATCCGCAGCCAGTTCGACGATGAGCGCCAGGCCGCCGAGCAATCGGCCCAGGAACTGATCGAAGGCGGCGCCGGTCAACAGGAAGGCTTCGGCGAAGAAGCCTGAGCCTGAACGGTCCTTCGGGACCGACCGCCGAGACATCAGGGGCGCGTTCCGCAAGGAACGCGCCCCTTTTGCTTCGGCAACCCTCAATCCCGATGTGGAGAAATCCGGCGCCGTCTCCAGACGAAAACGGGCGCTCCGACGGGATCAGAAGCTGTAGCTCAGCCGCCCATAGAAGAACCGTCCGTTGAAGCCGTAGGGCGAGTATTGCGGGAAGCCGACCGACCCCGTAGCCGCGTTCAGCGCTGCGGGAGTATACTCGGGGTATTCGTCGGTCAGATTGTTGACCCCGATCGCCAGACCGACGCCCATCGGGAAGGTATAGCGCCCCTCCAGATCGAACAGGGTGGCCGATCCGGTCCAATAGTCGTTGGAGGCCGTGTTGTTCGGGACCAGGACCGAGTCGTAATAAGTCGCCTTGGCCGTGACGCCGAAATCGCCATAGGTCCAGTCGGCGCCGCCCACGACCTTGTACTTGGGCGTGCCTTCTTCGAACGACAGAATGTTGGCGCGGTCGAACAGGAAGTTGGAGGACACAGGGATCGACAGGCCGGTCGGAACGCCCGGTATCTTGTCGACCGTGGTCTCGTTGTAGTTGCCGGCCAGAGTGAAGTCGAAGCGGCCGATGGAATCCGTCGGCAGACGATAGCGCCCGACCACGTCGACGCCCTGGGTCGTCGTATCCACGCCATTGGTCCAGAAGCGGGCGGACGAGACGCCCAGCGGCTGAATAATGGCCAGGACGGCGCTCGTCGTCGCCGCCGACTGGCTGGGACGGCTCGGGCCGAGGTTTTCCGACAGGATTATGCGGTTCTCGATCTCGATCTGATAGGCGTCGACCGTCAGTTCGAACCTGCCGGCGCGGAACACGGCGCCCAGCGAATAGTTGGTCGAGGTCTCGGGCTCCAGCGGCTTGGCGCCCAGGGCGACCGAGACGGGATCATCGACGCGGAATGTGCCGGACTGGATCAGATTGGTCACGGGCGGCGAGCCGGTGGTGACCAGGTTGGTGGCGATATAGCTGAAATACTGCTGCTGCAGGGCGGGGGCGCGGAAACCGCTGGAGACCGCGCCGCGCAGGGCGAAGGCCGGCGAGAAATCGTAGCGGGCGGACAGCTTGCCCGTCACCTTGTCGCCGAAGTCGGAATAGTCCTCGTAGCGACCAGCGAGGCCGACCGTCAGCGCCTCGGTCAGCTTGCCTTCCAGGTCGACATAGGCGCCCCAGTTGTTGCGGTCGACGTCGACGGCGTTGGCGGGTGAGAAGCCGGGGAAGCCCTGGGCGCCGCCGCTCCTGGTGCTGCCCGCCTGCTTGTCATAGGACTTCGGTTCGCCGGCCGTCTGGACGAAGCCTTCGGTGCGGTATTCCAGGCCGAAGGCCAGGTTCAGCGGTTCATAAAGGCCGACTTCCAGCGGCTTCACCCCGTCAAGGGCCAGCGTCAGCTGGTCATACTCCAGACCGCCGGCTTCGAACTCCTTCTGGGTCATGTCGCCCTGGTCGCCGTAGGAGGCGTTGATGCTGTCGAACACCCGGTAGTCGATGGTGTTGCGGCCATAACCCGCCGAGACATCCCACTGGATCCCCGCCGCCTCGCCCTTCACGCCGCCATAAAGATTGTAGTCGATGATGTCGGTGCCGATCTTGGGCAGGAAGCCGTTCGGGTAGACGCCGATGACATTGTTGGCGTTGTTGTAGGCTCGGGCGGTCGCCGCCGATTCCGTCTCCTTGTGCTGGATGCCGCCGAAACCATAGGCTTCCCAAGTCCCGCTGATCGGCGTGCCGGCGTTCAACCATAGGGATTGCGACTGAACGCCGGGATCGCCGAACCGGCCGAGGACGACATCGGTTGAACCGTCCGCCACGGCCGAGGGGGCGGCGTAGTCCGACCGATTGGTCGGGTCGCGGCTCTGCAGTTCGCCGGACACAGTCAGGAAGCCTTCGTCGCCAAAGGGCAGGCCGACCCAACCGGCGACCGACTTCTGGACGCCGTCCGTGCGGTTATGCGAGCCACGCGCCGTGTCGAAACTGGTGTCGTACCGGCCGTAGTTGATCGTCAGGCCGCCGCCTTCGCGCGCCTCGCGCAGACGCAGATTGATCACCCCGGCGATGGCGTCCGAGCCGTACTGGGCCGAGGCGCCGTCCCGCAGCACTTCGACCGTGCCCAGGGCGACGGACGGAATGGTGTTCAGGTCGAACGCGGTCGAGCCGCGCCCCAGGGCGCCGTTGACATTGACCAGGGCGCTGACGTGTCCGCGTTGGCCGTTGATCAGCACCAGGGTCTGGTCGGGGGCGAGGCCCCGCAGGGTCGCCGGACGGACGTGGTCGGAACCGTCCGAGATGGCGGGACGGGGAAAGTTGATCGAAGGCGCGGCCGCGGCCAAGGCCGAGGCGGTTTCCGTGCCGGTTCCGCTGCGGGTCAGGGTCTCGCCGGTGATGACGTCCACGGGCGCGACGCTGTCCAACCGCGTGCGGCCGATGGCGCGGGTGCCCGTGACAATGATCTCGCCGACCTCGGCGGCGTCATCCGCGGGTGGCGGCGTCTCCTGGGCGAAGGCGGCTGACGCGGCCATCAACGCGCCGGTGGACACAAAGGCCATGAGGGCCGAGCAAGCGGAAAACGATTTCATGATGTCCCCAAACGTCAGCAGCCTGATTTTATGGGGCGGCGATCGGCCACGACACCAGCGCCCCGGCCGGGACTGCGACGACGCAATGAAATTGTCGCAGTAAAGACAAACAACGGCCTTAACAGAAGATGTTCACCGCTGCACGTGACGGTCAAGGCAGACTTTTGCACAAACCCGCACTCCAACCTTTACGTCGGCGTCATTGTTGTAAACTTGTCATAGTTATCGCGACAGGCTCGCAGGCGGGCGCCCTGAGTTCGATCACGGGAGCACCAGCAGGTTGTTTCACGCCCTCGTTGCGCCACATATCGCCGGTCAATCTGGTTCCCCATGATCGAGGGGGGATTCGATATGAAGACCAGGATCGTCGCCACAGCCTTGGCCTTGTCGCTCTTCGCCGGGGCGGCGCAGGCCATGACGGTGCGGGAGTTTCTGACCACGGCCGACGGGATACCGAGAAACGCGACCGCTTTGCTGCGATCCGACACCCGCAGGCTGATGGGCGAGTTTCGTGGCGCGGTGCAGACCATCCGCACCGAACAGACGGCGGCCACGACAGCGGGAAGACGCCCCGCCACCTGCATGCCGGCCAAGGTCGGACTGTCCTCGGATGAGATACTGGCCCGGTTCAACGCCGTTCCGGCGGCCCGACGCGACATCAGCGTGACCCAGGCCCTGCGCGAATGGATGGCCGAGAAATATCCCTGTCCGGCGTGATCGACGCTTGAGAATTCCCGTTCACCCACAGGGTGGGCGATCTGTCCACGGCCGCGGCGACGTCCCCGACTGACGCAGGCGCGTGTCAGGGCTAAAGCGTTAAAGACAATGAACGCCTTCGCCCCCATGCCCTTCTCGTCATCGCCGATGGACTCCAGCGGCGTCGCCTCCATGCCGCACAACCTGGAGGCGGAACAGGCCCTGCTGGGCGCGCTGATGTTCGACAACGGCGTGTTCGAGCGGCTCAGCGACCGGCTGCGCGGCTCGCACTTCTACGAACCCTTCCACCAGCGGCTGTTCGAGGCGATCGAGGATCATATCCGCCAGGGGATGCTGGCCGAGCCGACCATCCTGATGGAGCGGTTCAAGCAGGACCCGGCCTTCCAGGAGTTCGGCGGTCTGCGCTATTTCGCCGATCTGGTGGACCGGGCGCCGCCGGCGGCCAATGCCCCCGACTATGCGCGGGTGGTCTATGACACCGCCCTGCGCCGCGACCTGATCCGCATCGGCGGCGAGATCATCAAGGAGGCGCCCAATCCCGAGACGCCCGCCGACGAACAGATCGAACAGGCCGAACAGACCCTGTATTCGCTGGCCGAGACGGGCAAGCCGTCGTCCGGTTTCGTCAGCTTTTCCCACGCCTTGTCCGGCGCCGTTCAGATGGCGGCCGAGGCCTATCAGCGCGAGGGCAAGCTGGCGGGCCTAGCCACCGGCCTGAACGACCTGGACCGGAAACTGGGCGGGCTGCACCCGTCCGACCTGCTGATCCTGGCCGGCCGCCCGTCGATGGGCAAGACCGCCCTGGCGACCAACATGGCCTTCAACGTGGCCCGCGCCTATCAGTGGGAGCCGACGCCGGAGGGCCGCAAGACGGTCAACGGCGGGGTGGTGG
>NZ_JACESA010000018.1 GCF_013912065.1 Brevundimonas sp. | reverse complement strand
CGCGGCCCGGCCTGTTGCTCACACCGCGCTGAGAAGCGTAACAAACGCCGGGACTCGGGTCGCCGCTGGATGAAAACTCAGGGGCAGGTCACTGGCGGCTGGGCGATCCACACAACAGAGTATAACCTGTTTTCTAACGACGCGACGGTTGACGACGCCGGCACGGTTCTATTTCGCCGTCGAGATTTCGAGTCTCTTGCGGCCAGATTGGCGAAAAAGGGTCACCGTATGGCGCCCCTATCATTTGAGCCGGGCAATGGTTTGATCGACAACTACATCGACATCGCCCCCTACTCGGAAGAACCGTCGCTGAAAATCGCCCTATTCGGCTTCGCCACTACATCGTTCGGCATCGTCGTCCAGCGGTCGGAAACCTGACCTCCGCTGCGCCGCTTCGACGAGTGTCTGGAATGGGCGCCGCGCGCGGAAATGCTCAGACCCTGTGGACAGAGGTCAGCGACTTCTGACCACAGGATCCTGATCTGAACCAATCGGCGTGACGACCGCTTCATCCAGACCTGACGCTGGAGGCCCGATTGCCGCATTATTATTTCCACACCGAGAACGGTGATCGCATTCGTGACGACCAGGGCGAGGAATTGCCCGATGTTGAGGCCGCCCGCGAGGAGGCTGTCACCGTACTGGGCGAGATTCTGCGTTATCGCGGCTCGGCCTTCTGGACCACCGGCTCCTTCAGCGTAATCGTCACCGATGACGCCGGCCAGGCCGTGGTCAGCGTCACGGCCAGGGCCTCCGACAAGCCGCCAGAGGGCTGGAAGCTGAAGAAGGCCGGCGCATGAACACCAATCCGGTGAAGCCGCAGATCACCAACCTGGTCGAAAAACTGGCCCGGCGCGATGCAGTCACGGCGGCCGAGGCCGAGGCGCTGCAGGACATGCTGGGGCCGTCGAGGGACGTTCGCTTCGGGGCCGACATCGTGAGTCAGCACGAGCACCCGCTGCATTCCACCCTGCTGATCTCGGGCTTTTCTGCCCGGTACAGCACCCTTGCCGACGGGTCGCGTCAGATCACCGAGATCAATGTGCCCGGCGACTTCATCGACCTGCACAGTCTGCTGATGAAACAGATGGACCATGGAGTGGTGGCCCTGAGCGACTGCGTCGTCGCCTCCGCGCCCCATGCCAAGTTGATCAGGCTGACGGAAACCCAGCCGCATCTGATGCGGCTGCTGTGGCTGGACACCATCGTCGACGCAGCCATTCACCGCCAGTGGCTGGTGGCCATGGGGCGGCGCAGCGGCCTGGGCCATCTCGCCCATCTGGTGTGCGAACTCTATCTGCGCCTCCAGGCCGTGGGTCTGGCGGACGGGATGCGGTTCGAACTGCCCTTGACCCAGGCCGTGCTCGGCGACGCTCTGGGCCTGTCGACCGTCCATGTCAGCCGGCTCGTCACCGAGCTTCGCGGCGAGGGCGTCGTCAACTGGACCGGCGGCCAGGTGGAGATCGTGAACTGGCACAGGCTGGCCGAGATCGCCGAGTTCGACGCCACCTATTTGCGCCTCCAGAACGAGCCGGTCTGAGGGATTAACCCATGTTATCGCGCAGGGCTCCGCCCTGGGTTTGATCCGCCTCATGTCCGAATCGAATCTCGCGCGCGTCCTGCTGTCCCAACTGGCGGTCCAAGGGATTGATCCGGGTGACCAGCGGGTCTTTCCGGGCGCTCGTGTCCATTCGCTTCAGGACGGCCGGCCATTGGTCACCCTGGTGCTTGAGGGCGCGGTGGCGCGGCGAGGGGGCGGCCCCTTGTGCCTGGGTCTCGCCGGTCCCGGTGATCTGCTGAATTTCGACGCCGTCGCCGGAGGGGCCGCGCAAGAGGAAGGTCTGTGGCTGACCCACGGCCGACAGGCCGCTATTCCGGCCGACCGTCTGATCGCGACGATCGATCCTGGTATCCTGGTCGAGACTGCCATGGCGGACCTTCGAGGTCGGATGGAGGCGGCCAAGGCCGAGGTGGTGCGCCAGGCGCGGGGCCGGGTCACCGAACGGCTCGCCTCGCTCCTGCTGGATATTCACGCCCTAAGCGAGGCTACGGAAATACCGCTGCGTCAGAGCGATATCGCCGATCTGCTGGCCGTGCGCCGCGCGGGGATTTCCACAGCGGGCGGCGAACTGCAGGCGACCGGCGCGATCCGCGTCGGCCGGGCGTCGATCAGTCTCTGCGATATCGACGCCCTGGCAAGAGCGGCCGTCGGTCCGGCGCGCGAGGGCGGGCTTCACTCCACCGTGACGGACTTGGCCAGGTTGCGCGGCTGATCGACGTCCGTCCCCTTCTGGACGGCGGTGTAATAGGCCAGCAGCTGGACCGGCACGGCGTAGACCAGGGGCGCGATCAGCGGGTGGCAGTCGGGCGCATGGATGCGGCGGATGCCGGCGCCGTGGGGATCGGGGGCCTGTTCCGGCGCGATCATGATGACCGGGCCGCCGCGCGCCGCCACCTCCTGCAGGTTTGACGCGGTCTTCTCGAAAACGTCGTCCAGGGGAGCCAGGGCGATGGTGGGGGTATCTTCGTCGATCAGGGCGATGGGGCCGTGCTTCAGCTCGCCGGCGGCATAGCCCTCTGCGTGGATATAGCTGATCTCCTTCAGCTTCAGCGCGCCCTCCATGGCGAGAGGGAACATGGCGCCCCGGCCCAGGAACAGGACGTCGTCGGCCTTGGCCAGGTCCTGAACGACGGCGCGGATGCTCTCGTCCATACGCAGGGCGTCAGCGATCAGGCGGGGGCTTTCGAACAGGGCCTTGACCAGTTCGGCCTCTTGGATCGCGTCGATCCGGCCGCGAGCCACGCCGGCGGCGACAGCCAGGGCCAGCAGGGCGGCGACCTGGGCGGTGAAGGCCTTGGTCGAGGCGACGCCGATCTCGGGCCCGGCGTGGGTCGGCCACAGCACCTCGGCCTCGCGCGCCATGGACGAGGAATGGACATTGACCACGGCGGCGGTCTTCAACCCTTGCGCCTTGCACCAGGTCAGGCTGGCCAGGGTGTCGGCGGTCTCGCCGGACTGGCTGACGGCGACCGCCAGCGTCCTTTGCGACACGGCCGGGGAGCGGTAGCGGAACTCGGACGCGATCTCGACGTCGCACGGCAGGCCCGCCAGCTTCTCGAAGGCGTAGCGGCCGATCTGGCCGGCGTAGAAGGCGGTGCCGCAGGCGACGATCTGAATCCGGTCCAGGGCGGCGAAGTCGATGGCCTGGGGCTTGGCCTTGCCGGTCACCAGGTCGAGATATTCCGACAGGGTATGCTGGACGCTGTCGGGCTGTTCATGGATCTCCTTTTCCATGAAGTGGCGGTATTCGCCCTTTTCGACCATGGCCGAGGAGGCCGAGACCTGGACCACAGCCCGATCGACCGGGCGGCCGGACACGTCGAACATCTGGGCGCCGGACTTGGTCACGGCGACATAGTCGCCCTCTTCCAGATAGGAGATCTTCTGGGTGAAGGGGCCGACAGCCAGGGCGTCGGAGCCCAGATACATCTCGTCCTCGCCCCAGCCGACCACCAGGGGGCTGCCGCGACGGGCGCCCAGGATCAGATCGTCCTCGCCGTCGATCAGCACCGCCAGGGCATAGGCGCCGGTCAGCCGGTCCAGCGTGACCTTGAAGGCCTCCAGCGGCGCCCGGCCAGTGTTCAGCTCGGCGTCCAGCAGATGGGCGATGACCTCGGTGTCGGTCTGGCTTTCAAAGACATGGCCCTCGGCGGCCAGTTCGGCCTTCAGCTCGGCGAAGTTTTCGATGATGCCGTTGTGGACCAGGGTGACGCGGCCGGCCTTGTGCGGGTGGGCGTTGGCCGTGGTCGGGGCGCCGTGAGTGGCCCAGCGGGTGTGGCCGATGCCGACGGTGGCCTTCAGCGGGTCTTCGACCAGGACGGCTTCCAAATTGCGGATCTTGCCCTGGGCGCGGCGACGTTCGACCGAGCCGTCCACCACGGCGGCGACCCCGGCGGAGTCATAGCCGCGATATTCCAGCCGTTTCAGACTGTCGATCAGCCGGGGAACGACGGGTCCATTGCCGGTGACGCCGATGATGCCGCACATGGGCTGGAACTCCGCAGACGAGGGGAACAGAGGGGCGCCGCTTTGCACTGGCGGCGATCCGGGGCTAAGCCACGCATCGAGCCCCATCGGCCGTCTATGCAATCTTAAGGCGGACCGCATCAAAAAAGGGGTTTCGGAACGTTACCCGACACGAAGGACGACGCCTTGGGCGACAGGAAATATTTCGGCACCGACGGTATTCGCGGGCGCGCCAACACCTATCCGATGACGGCCGAGGTGGCGCTGCGCGTGGGCCTGGCTGCGGGGAAACTGTTCCGCACCGGCGACGACCGGCGCCATCTGGTGGTGATCGGCAAGGACACGCGCCTGTCCGGCTATACGATCGAGCCGGCCCTGGTCGCCGGCTTCGCCTCGGTGGGCATGGACGTGCGGACTTTCGGCCCGGTGCCGACGCCGGGCGTGGCCATGCTGACCCGGTCGATGCGCGCCGACCTGGGGGTGATGATCTCGGCGTCGCACAACGACTATGCCGACAACGGGATCAAGCTGTTCGGGCCGGACGGCTACAAGCTGTCGGATGAGATCGAGCTGAAGATCGAGGCCCTGATGGACGACGGTCTGGACCAGGGGCTGGCGCCGTCGAACAAGCTGGGTCGCGTCAAACGCATCGACGACGCCCAGGCCCGCTATATCGAGATCGCCAAACAGGCCTTCCCCAAGAAGCTGACCCTGCAGGGCCTGCGGATCGCCGTGGATTGCGCAAACGGCGCCGGCTACAAGGTCGCGCCCACCACCCTGTTCGAACTGGGCGCCGAAGTCTTCCCCGTGGGCGTCACCCCCAATGGAACCAATATCAATGCGGAGTGCGGTTCGACGCATCCCCAAACTCTGATCGAGGCGGTCAAACGCTACCGGGCCGACATCGGCATCGCCCTGGACGGCGACGCCGACCGGCTGATCATCTGCGACGAGAAGGGCCAGGTGGTGGACGGCGACCAGATCATGGCCCTGGTCGGGCTGGACTGGGCCAGGCGCGGGCGACTGGCGGGCGGCGGCGTGGTCGCCACCGTCATGTCCAACCTGGGGCTCGAGCGTAAGCTGAAGGCCGAGGGACTGACGCTGGAGCGGACCAAGGTCGGCGACCGCTATGTGATGGAGCGGATGCGCGAGGGCGGCTTCAACATCGGCGGCGAACAGTCGGGCCATATCATCCTGCATGACCACGCCACGACCGGCGACGGCCTGATGGCGGCGCTTCAGGTGCTGGCCGTCCTGGTCGAATCCGGGAAGCCGATGAGCGAGCTGGCGCGCCAGTTCGATCCGGTCCCGCAGCGGCTGGAGAATGTCCGCTACGCCGCCGGCAAGCCGCTGGACAGCGACAAGGTCAAGGCTGCAATCGCCGAGGCCGAGGCCGCGCTGAACGGCGCGGGCCGGTTGCTGGTCCGCCCGTCGGGCACCGAGAGACTGATCCGCGTCATGGCCGAGGGCGACGACGAGGCCCTGGTGAAACGGGTGGTGTCGGACGTGTCCGCGGCGGTGAAGGCGGCAGGGTAGGCGTCGCCGTCTCCTTCCTCTTGCGGGGGGCAACTCCTACGGACGCTGGCGACGCGGTGAAGAGCCCCTCCGTCACGACCCGAAGGCGCGTCGCGCCACCTCCCCGCGAAGCGGGGAGGAGACCGGTCTAGCCTTGTCCCTGTCCGCGATTTCACTTGCCGGATAGCGCGAGCGGGGCTCCACTGCGGGCTGACATTATCGCAGGGGGCTCCACCATGATCGACCGTCGCCGTCTTCTCCTGTCCGCCGCCGCCGGCGCGGGCCTCGCCGCTGCGGGCGGACCCGCCTTCGCCCACGGTGCGGCCGGCGACGCCGCCGCGGCCAAGGCCGCGCTGGCGACCTATATGGACCAGGCCTTCGAGCAGACCCTGGACCTGAGCCCGGAAGCGGTCACCGCCTTCGGTCTGGACAAAGGTCCGCGCGCCGCCACCAAGTCGCAGCTGACGGTCCCGACCCTGGCGAACGAGGAAAAATTCCGCGCCTTCACCAAGGCCCAGCGCGCGGCCTTGAGCGCGCTCGACCGGTCGTCGATGGACGCCCAGGACGGCGTCTATTACGATACCATCGCCGATAATCTGGACGGGGTCATCGCCACCTTCGCCATCCCCTACGGCCAGGGCGGCTGGCCCAATCCGTATCGGGTCAGCCAGCAGGGCGGGGCCTATCAGTCGACGCCGGACTTCCTCGCCAACCAGCACACGATCGAGACGGCGGCCGACGCCGATGCCTATGTGTCCCGGATCGCCGCCTTCGCCGACGTGCTGAGCGCCGAGACCGAGCGACTGCGCGAGGACTACGCCCTGGGCGTCATCCCGCCCGACTTCATCCTGGCCAAGGCCATCCGCCAGCAGGACGGAATCCTGGGCACGGCCGCCGCCGCCTCGCCGATGGTCGCCTCGGTCGTGGATCGGAGCGGCCAGAAGGGATTGACCGGCGACTGGGGCGCCCAGGTCGAAGCCCTGTTGAGCCAGAAGGTCTATCCGGCCCTGGCGGCGCAGAACGCCCTGCTGAAGGCTGCCCTGCCGCGCGCGGGTCACGAGGCCTCGGTGCGGCGCCTGCCCCAGGGCCAGCAGTATTACGCCAACAGCCTGCGCTACATCACCACCACCCGGCTGACGGCGGACGAGATCCATCGCACCGGCCGCGAACAGATGGCCGAACTGACCGCCCGCGCCGACGGCCTGCTGAAGACCCAAGGCCTGACGCAGGGGACGGTTGCGGAGCGAATTCGGGCCCTCGGCGAAGATCCCCAGTACGTCTATCCGAACACCGACGCCGGCAAGGCCGAGCTGATCGAGAAGCTGAACGCCCAGATGGCCGACATGCAGGCCCGTCTGCCCAACGCCTTCGGCCGCCTGCCCAAGGCCACGGTCCAGATCAAGCGGGTCCCTCCCGAGATCGAGGCCGGCGCGCCGATGGGCTATTACAACTCGCCCAGTCTGGATGGGTCGCGGCCCGGCATCTACTGGATCAATCTGAAGGACACGTCGGAAT
Organism: Brevundimonas sp.; assembly: GCF_013912065.1. GTDB lineage: Bacteria > Pseudomonadota > Alphaproteobacteria > Caulobacterales > Caulobacteraceae > Brevundimonas. The sequence continues at coordinate 44,000 of NZ_JACESA010000018.1, read as the reverse complement.
GGCCGTCCTGGACCCTGCCGACCCTGACCTATCACGAGGCCGCGCCCGGCCACCATCTGCAGATCAGCCTGCAACAGGAGAGCGCGGCGGCGCCGAAGCTGATGAACCTGCTGGGCTTTTCCAGCTATGTCGAAGGCTGGGGGCTATACTCCGAACAGCTGGCCGACGAACTGGGCGCCTATGAGAACGATCCGGTGGGCCAGATCGGCTATATCCAGTCGCTGATGTTCCGCGCCGCCCGCCTGGTGGTCGATACCGGCATCCACTCCAAGGGCTGGAGCCGCGAACAGGGCATCCAGTACATGATGGAGGCCTATGGCGACCAGGAGGGCGCGGCCGTGTCCGAGGTCGAACGCTATTGCGGTTGGCCGGGCCAGGCCTGCGCCTACAAGGTCGGTCACAACGAATGGGTCCGGTTGCGCGAAAAGGCCAAGACGACGCTGGGCGATCGGTTCGACCTGAAGGGTTTCCACGACACGGCCCTGGCCACCGGCGGCGTGCCCCTGTCGGTGCTGGAGCGGATCGTGGACGGCTGGATCGCGACCCAGGCCTAGGCCCAGGCCTAGTCCGACACCGTCAGGCCGTCGATCCGCCGCAGCCGGTTGTGCATGTCGGTGGCGGCGACGGCGGCCTCTGCGGTGGCGACGGCGATCTGATTCAGGCCGCGCACCACATCGCCGGCGGCATAGAGGCCCGGCACGCTGGTTCCCTGGTGCAGATCGACCTCCAGCCGGCCGTCGTCGGCGAGCTGGGCGCCCATCGTCTGAGCCAGTTCGGCGTTGGGGGACGTGCCCAGCGCCGAATAGACAAGGTCAAAACCACGGGCGCGACCGCCCCAGGTCAGGGCCGTGACCCGGTCCTGTTCGATGGAGACGGCCTCGATCGGAGCGAGGATCAGTTCGACGCCCAGCCGGTCCAGTTCGTCGTGCCGGGTCAGGGCCGACGCCGGACCGACATGGATCAGCGTCACCCGCTCGGAATAGGTGCGCATGAAGGCGGCTTCTCGCGCGCCCTTGTCGTCATGGCCGATGATCGCGACCGCCTTGTCCGTCGCCTCATAGCCGTCGCAGATCGGGCAGATGCGGACCAGGGACCGCTGGATCGCGCGCTCGACGCCGGGCAGGTCGGGATGATGGTCGATGACCCCGGTCGCCAGAAGCGCGATCCGGGCCCGGATCGACCGGCCGCCGATCTGGGCCGTGAAACCGTCGCCGTCTCGCGTGAGGGTCTCGACACGACCGGAGACGATCTCCGCACCATATTCCAGCGCCTGATCGCGCATGCGCTGCAGGATGTCGGTCCCCGCCACCCCTGCGGGAAAGCCCGGCATGTTGTGGCTGATCGGGATCCAGCAGGCGCGGGGATCGCCCGCGTCGACGACCAGGGTCCGCCGTCTGAACCGCCCCAGATAGGCGGCGGCCGTCAGTCCGGCCGGGCCGGCGCCGACGATCAAGGCCTCGGGTTCAAAGCTTGCGGAGGGCATCGGGCCGGTGAGCCGCCTTGGCGCCGGTCTTGTCGCTCTCCACGAGAAACTCGGGATCATCTCGCGACGCGGCGACCTTGTGATCCTTGATGCGTATCGGAGAGACGACCTTCTTGACGACCTTGCCCGTCGTCGTCCCTTGGCTGTGATCCCATTTCACACGGTCGCCGGGGCGGAAGGATTGCTCTGACATACGACCGGTCTCCTCAGGATGGCTTCCTGCTCAGCGATCAGGCTCCGCATCAGTTCCGCATCGACGATCGGGGGCGCCTCGCAGAATACGGCGATCCATTTATCGACAAGCGCCTGCTCATCCTGGGTCATTCGCGGGGTCCGTCATTGTCTGGGGGGTAGCCAGGCATAAAGCGTCGCGCGCCGGGCGGTTCAGCTTGGCCTTGGGCTTTTTTAGAGACGGACCAGACTGAAGCCGGGGTTTGCGCAGGCGCGTCGTCCCGCTATATCCCCGCCACGATATTCTTTCCCCCAAAGCTTCAGAGGCGGACCTCACGCATGGCCAAGATCAAGGTCGAAAACCCCATCGTCGATATCGACGGCGACGAAATGACCCGCATCATCTGGCAGATGATCAAGGACAAGCTGGTCTTCCCGTTCCTGGATCTCGAGCTGGACTATTACGACCTGGGCATGGAGCACCGCGACGCCACCGACGACCAGGTGACGATCGACGCCGCCCACGCGATCCAGAAGCACGGCGTCGGCGTGAAATGCGCCACCATCACCCCGGACGAGGCGCGGGTGAAGGAGTTCGGCCTGAAGAAGATGTGGAAGTCGCCCAACGGCACGATCCGCAACATCCTGGGCGGCGTGGTCTTCCGCGAGCCGATCATCTGCTCGAATGTGCCGCGCCTGGTGCCGGGCTGGACCCAGCCGATCGTCGTCGGCCGCCACGCCTTCGGCGACCAGTACAAGGCCACCGACTTCCTGATGCCGGGACCGGGAACCCTGACGATCAAGTTCGTCGGCGACGACGGCGAAGTGATCGAGCACGAGGTCTACAAGGCCCCCGGCGCCGGCGTGGCTATGGCCATGTACAATCAGGACGATTCTATCCGCGAGTTCGCCCACGCCAGTTTCGCCTATGGCCTGCAGCGCAACTATCCGGTCTATCTGTCGACCAAGAACACCATCCTGAAAGCCTACGACGGCCGCTTCAAGGACCTGTTCCAGGAGATTTTCGACGCCCACTACGCCGCCGAGTTCAAGGCGCGCGGCCTGACCTATGAGCACCGTCTGATCGACGACATGGTCGCGGCGGCGATGAAATGGTCGGGCGGCTTCGTCTGGGCGTGCAAGAACTATGACGGCGACGTCCAATCCGACGTCGTGGCCCAGGGCTTCGGCTCGCTGGGCCTGATGACCTCGGTCCTGATGACGCCGGACGGCAAGGTGCTGGAGACCGAGGCCGCCCACGGCACCGTGACCCGCCACTACCGCCAGCATCAGAAGGGCGAGGCCACCTCGACCAACTCGATCGCCTCGATCTTCGCCTGGACCCGCGGCTTCAAACACCGCGCCAAGCTGGACGACAACGCGGCCCTGGGCGTCTTCGCCGAGACCTTGGAAAAGGTCGTCGTCGACACCGTCGAGGCCGGTTACATGACCAAGGACCTGGCGCTTCTGGTCGGCGACCAGCAGGGCTGGCTGACCACCGAGGGCTTCCTCGACAAGGTCGCCGAGAACCTGCAGGCGGCCCTGCCGGACGCCGGCTAAGCCCGTCTCGAAGCCGCGCGAAGCGTGGCGGACAGCCGAGAATAAAGCCCCGCCGGAACGATCCGGCGGGGCTTTTCATTGCGTCGTCGTCACGGGCATGCATGATCGGCTCGACCTTGGGGAAGCGACTTGAAACGACTGTTTGGCAATCTTCTGATCCTGGCGATCGTGGTGGCGGTGGTCGCCTTCTTCGCGGCGCCGGCCGTGGGCTTCTTCGCCATCCGCTCGGCGGCGGAGGCCAGCGATGTGCAGGGGCTGGCCCGGTTGATCGACTTCCCGGCGGTGCGTCAGTCGTTGCGGCCGCAACTGACCGGGCGGCCCGAAGCCTTGGCGCCGGCGCCCTCCTTCCTCGAGGATCCGATCGGCGCGGTCCGGCGTCAGCTCGAACAGAATCCGGTCGTTCGCGCGCCCGACGTCGACGCCTATCTGACCCCCGCCGCCCTGGCCGCCCTCATGCGGGGCGAGGGGCGTTACGCCAGCCTGAGGACGACGATTCAGACCGAGGCCGAGGCGGCCGAGCCCTGGCCGCGCCCGGTCTTCTGGAGCGTCAACCGGGCGCGGATGGCCGTCGAGGACCAGGGCGGATCGCGCACCGTCTTCACCTTCGAGCGACGGGGTCCGTTCGAGTGGAAACTGGTCCAGATCGGTCTGCCGGACGGGGCCGCGCCTCCACCGCCGCCGGCGCCTCCGCCTGCGGCAAAGGCCAAGGGCGCCTCGTGACCCCGGTCCAGCGTTGGACGGGCGTGGACGCGTCATGACCCGCAAGATCGTTACCGGACTACTGGTCGCCGTCGTGGCCGGCCTGCTGATCGCCTGTTTCGTCTCGCCCTTCGTCGCGGCCCAGGGCCTGATCCGGGCGGCGCGGACGGGGGATCAGGCGGGGCTGGAGCGCTACGTCGACTTTCCCGCCTTCCGCGCCAGTCTGAAGACCGAACTGAACGCCCGCGCGGCCTTGGAAATCCGCCGCCGCGCCGGAGACGACACCGGCATGGCGGCCCTGGGCATGTTGCTGGCGCCATCGCTGGTCGAGGGGGCGGTCGACGGCTTCGTCACCCCCCAGGCCATCGCCGCCATGGTGCGCTCAGGCGAGAAGCCTCGCCCGGAACGGCCGGTTCCGCCGACGGACACGCCCGCGACGCCCAAGGATCGAATTCATCAGTCCTGGGCCTATCGCGGGATCAACGCCTTCGCCGTGACCCTGACACGCGACGACCGGCCCGACGACGCCCTGGTTCTGATCCTGGAGCGGCGGGGCCTGTTCGGCTGGCAACTGACCGGGGTGGACCTGACGCCGGATCCGATGGGCTAGGTATCCGGGCGGGCTTCAGCCCGCGAGGGCCGCACGCACCGCCGCCAGACCGTCCTCGGCCTTGGAACCGTCAGGGGCGCCGCCTTGGGCGAAGTCCGGCTTGCCGCCCGCGCCCTGACCGCCCATGGCCAGGACCGCCGCGCGGGCCAGATCGGCGGCGCTGATCCGGTCGGCCCCGGTCCCGGCAAGGTCGGAGGTGACGGCGACGGTGACGGCGGCCTTGCCCTCGGTCACGCCGATCAGGGCGACGACGCCGGTTCCGACCTGTTTGCGGAAGTCCTCGGCCACGCCGCGCAGACCCTTGCCGTCGACCCCGTCCAGAACGCGGGCCATCAGCTTGATCCCGCCGATCTCTTCCGGCGCGGCGGACGCGCCCGAACCGCCGCCCAGAGCCAGTTGCTTCTTCAGTTCGGCGACCTGTTTCTCCAGCGTCTTGACCGAACCCTGCAGGGCCTCGACCCGGCCGGGGACGTCCTGGGTCTGGATCTTGAAGTCGCGGGCCAGGCCGCGCGTGACCTTGGCCTGGGCTTCCAGATAGAGGCGGGCCGCCTCGCCGGTCAGGGCCTCGATGCGGCGGACGCCGGCGGCGACGCCGGTTTCCTGAACCACCTTGAACAGGCCGATGTCGCCGGTGCGGGCCACGTGGGTGCCGCCGCACAGTTCGACCGAATAGGGGGCGTTATCGCTGACCAGCGAGCGGCCCAGGGTCAGAACCCGGACTTCGTCGCCGTATTTCTCCCCGAACAGGGCGATGGCGCCGGCCTCAATGGCGTCCTGAGGGGCCATCAGCTTGGTTTCCGCCGGGACGTTCTGACGGATCACGGCGTTGACCTCGGCCTCGATGGCGGCCAGCTCGTCCTCGGTCACGGGGGCTCCGTGGCTGAAGTCGAAACGGGCGCGCTCGGCATCGACCAGCTGGCCCTTCTGGGCGACCGCCGGGCCAAGCACATTCTTCAGGGCCGTGTGCAGCAGGTGGGCGGCCGAGTGGTTGGCGCGGGTGGTCATACGCTTGTCGGCGTCCACCAGTTGGGCGACGCGGGCGCCGATCTGCAGCGTTCCGGCCGTGATCTGGACCGACAGGACGTGCAGGTCGCCAGCGTGTTTCTTGACGTCCAGCACTTCCGCCTCGCCGCCCGGCCATTCCAGCGTGCCTTGATCCCCGGTCTGGCCGCCGCTTTCGGCGTAGAAGGGGGTGTTGTCGAACAGGATCTCGACGATCTCGCCGGCCTCGGCCGTCTCTACGGGTGCGCCGCCGTTCATCAGGGCCAGGACCTCGCCCGAGCCCTCGATGTTGTCATAGCCGGTGAAGACGGTCGGACCCATGCGGTCGCGGATGGCCAGCCATTCATTGGTGTTGGCGGTCTGGCCCGAGCCCTTCCAGTGTTCGCGCGAACGCTGGCGCTGTTCGGCCATGGCGGATTCGAAGCCATCGACATTGACCGAGAAGCCGCGACGACGGGCCTCGTCCTGGGTCAGGTCCAGCGGGAAGCCATAGGTGTCGGACAGGGTGAAGGCGGTCTGGCCGTCCAGCATGTCGCCGGGACGGAAGCCCTGAACCGCCGTGTCGAACAGGGCCATGCCCCGGCCGAGCGTGGTGCGGAAACGCACCTCTTCCTGTTTCAGCGTATCCTCGATGAAGGGCTGGGCGCGGGCCAGTTCCGGATAGGCGTCGCCCATCTGGGCTACCAGGGTCGGGACCAGACGGTGCATCAGCGGATCGGCGGCGCCCAGCAGGTGGGCGTGGCGCATGGCGCGGCGCATGATCCGGCGCAGCACATAGCCCCGGCCCTCGTTCGACGGGGTGACGCCGTCGGCGATCAGGAAGGAGGACGAACGCAGGTGGTCGGCGATGACCCGGTGGCTGGCGGCGCGCTCGCCGTCCGACTTGGTCGAGGTGGCGTCTTCCGAGGCGGCGATCAGGGTCTTGAACAGGTCGGTCTCGAACACCGAATGCACGCCCTGGAGCACGGTGGTGATCCGCTCCAGCCCCATGCCGGTGTCCACGCTGGGCTTGGGAAGGTTGCGAACGATCTGATCGTTCTCCTTCTCGAACTGCATGAAGACGTTGTTCCAGATCTCGACATAGCGATCACCGTCCTCGTCAGGCGAACCGGGAGGGCCGCCGGCGATCTTGTCGCCGTGATCCCAGAAGATTTCGGTGCAGGGACCGCAGGGACCGCTGTCGCCCATGGCCCAGAAGTTGTCGCTGCCGGCGATGCGGATGATCTTGTCGTCGCCGAAGCCGGTGACCTTCTTCCAGATCGCCGCCGCCTCGTCGTCGTCGATATAGACGGTGACCAACAGGCGTTTGGCGTCCAGGCCGAACTCCTGCGTCACCAGTTTCCACGCCCGGTCGATGGCGTGTTCCTTGAAATAGTCGCCGAAGGAGAAATTCCCCAGCATCTCGAAGAAGGTCAGGTGGCGGGCGGTGTAGCCGACATTGTCCAGGTCATTGTGCTTGCCCCCGGCGCGGACGCATTTCTGCGAGCTGGTGGCGCGGGGATAGGGCGGCTTGGACGCGCCGGTGAAATAGTCCTTGAACGGCACCATGCCGGCGTTGACGAACAGCAGGGTCGGATCGTTCTGCGGCACCAGCGGAGCCGAGTGCACCTTCTCGTGGCCGTCGGCCGCGAAGAAGTTCAGATAGGTGGCGCGGATCTCGTTCAGGCTGGGCATTTGGGCGTGTCTTCGGCTGGGCGGTCGCTAAGGAACCGGCGTCATATAGGGTTTCGTCGGCGAACGCATCATCCGGTCGGGGGATGGCGAACGCCTCACACCCGCGGCGGCGGACCGAACTTGCCGGCCTGATAGTCTTGCATGGCCTGGATGATTTCCTCGCGGGTGGTCATGACGAAGGGGCCGTGGCTGAAGACGGGCTCGTTGATCGGTTCGGCGTGACCCAGCAGGACGACGGCCTCGGTCTGGGCCTTGATCTCGACCGTGTCGCCCTCGCCCAGGGCGGCGAGGTTCCATTCGGGCACGGGGGTTCCGGCGACGGAGACCTGGCCCTTGACCGTATAGAAGAAGACATTGCGGCCGGTGGCGACCGGGGCCTCGAACCGGGCGCCGGCGGGCAGACGGACGACGGCCAGATGGATGTCGATCAGCGACTGGATCGGCGCCGCGACCCCCAGCCATTCGCCGGAGACCGGCTCGACTGTGACCCCGCCCTCGGTGGTGAAGGTCGGGATGTCGGCGGCCTGAAGGCCCACATAGTTGGGCCTGGTCATCTTCAGGCGCGAGGGCAGGTTGACCCATAGCTGAAGGATTTCCATCGGCCCGCCGTCGCGCTTGAAGTCGGCCGGCGACAGTTCTGCGTGGATCAGGCCCGAGCCGGCGGTCATCCACTGGATGCCGCCCGCCCTTATGATGCTCTCGCCGCCGCCGGAATCATTATGGGCCAGTTCGCCGTCGAGACGGTCTCGAACCCCCGGTGCGGGTGTGGGCCGAACGGCAGGCCGTCGTTGCCCGGCGCATAGGTCTGGGGCCCGTGGTGGTTCAGGAACAGGAAGGGATCGACCTGGTCCAGGCCCGGGCCGGGCACCGGACGGCGCGTGATCAGGTCGCCGATGTCATCGCGGTCGGCGGGATGCAGGCGCAGGACGGGGCGGGGAGTCATCAGGGTCATTCGTCACATATAGTGTGGCGATTCAGGCGTGGCGAGCTTAGCCGATTCGCGAGACGGTGACGGGCCGGGCGCGGCCGTCCTGGACCCATTCGCCGGTCCAGCCCGGTCCCGCCGGCTGGAGCCGCAATTCGCCGCCGGAGACCGGAACCACAAGCTTGCCGCCGACGGTGGCGACGGGGCCGGCCGGGCCGCTCAGGGGCGTTTCGGGCGGAGCGTCGAGCCTGCGCCAGGCGCCTTCGACCCGCCGTCCCTGGCCCTGGTCGGTCAGGGCCAGGGACATCAGGGGCGCGCCGTCCGCTGCGCTCACGCGCCAGCGGCCGTCCAGAGGTCCCATGAGACGATCGGTGTCGATCTCGGCTTGTGCCACCCCTTGGTCGTAGGCGACCTCGGCGTCGGTCGGGCTGACCTCATAACTGCCGACATACGCACCGACGTCTACCGGTCTCGTCAGGGGGGCGCGGTGCAGATCCATATCCGCGTCGCCTTGAGCCTGTTCTCGACCAAAGTCGGAGGGAGGTTCAAACGGTCGCACCACCGGCGCCTGATAAGTCTCGGGGGTGGCGTCGAGCAGACCGGTGGTCTGGACGACGGGGTCGGAACTCAGGGCGATTACGAAAACTAGCCAGAACATGAGCTTAACCTGCCAAACACTGCACTGCGGCGCCTAGTGCAGATCGGTCACACGCGAAAACGTGATCCTGACGTCGCGGAACCTTTGTCAGGCAAGATTGAGCCGATGATCGCCGCGGTGCGTTGACACCGCCGCCTTGGGGTCACAAAAGCCTTCGCAACCGCACACGGCGATTGAATTCATTCGCTTTTGAGAACCATTCGCATGACTCAGCCCAGCCCGACCCCGGGGGTTGCATCCGGCGACCGGACCGGTCGTTTCGTCACCCAGCCCAACGGTCACGTCACGCCGCTTTCGCCCCACATGGACATCTGGCGCTGGCATGTGACCATGGCCGCCTCGATCCTGTTCCGGGCCACCATCATCGCCGCAACCGTCGGCGTCCTGTTCGTCACGGCCTGGCTCGGCGCCCTGGCCTGCGGGCCTGAAGCTTACGAGACCGCCCTGGCCCTGGCCGGATCGCCGCTGGGCCTGTTCGTCGGCTTCGGCCTGACGGCGGTGCTGTTCTCCTTCATCCTGAACGGCGCCCGCCACACCATTAACGACACTGGCAACGGCCTGACGATCAAGACATCGACAACCCTGTCGAACATCGCCGTCTGGGCGCCGGTTCCTCTGGCGGTCCTGTTCTGGGTCGTCCTGTTCGCTGTCGGGAGGGTTTCGCTGTGAGCGGCGCCGCCAAGTTCAAGAACAACGTCAAGATTTCGGAGCGCCACGGCGCCGGCGAATGGGCCGCCGAGCGGGTGCTGCTGGTGATCCTGCTGCCGCTGGGCCTGTGGGTCGCCTCGACCGGTTTCACCCTGGCGGGCGCGGCCTATAAGGTCGTTCTGGACTGGTTCGCCAGTCCGCTGAACGCAGGCCTGCTGGCCGTCACGGCCGTGGTCTTCTTCTGCTATGTCAGCCTGGCCTGGAAGGTCATCCTCGAGGACTACGTGCCCCAGCCGGGCGCCCGCAAGGCGCTGCTGGGTCTGCTGAACCTGGTCTTCCTCGTGCTGGCGGCCGCCAGCGTCTTCTTCATCGTGCGGCTGGCGCTGGGTTCGGCGCCCCTGCCCGCCGGTCTCGGAGCCTGATCGCATAATGTCTGCTTACGAACTTATCGATCACGAATACGACGTCGTTGTCGTCGGCGCGGGCGGCTCCGGCCTGCGCGCCGCCCTCGGCGCCGCCCAGCAGGGCCTGAAGGTCGCCTGCGTGACCAAGGTCTTCCCGACCCGCTCCCACACCGTGGCCGCCCAGGGCGGCATCTCCGCCTCGCTGGGCAATATGGGCGAGGACAGCTGGCAATGGCACATGTACGACACCGTCAAGGGGTCGGACTGGCTGGGCGACCAAGACTCGATCGAATATCTGGTCCGCAACGCCCCCAAGGCCGTCTATGAGCTGGAACACTGGGGCGTGCCTTTCTCGCGCACCGAAGAAGGCAAGATCTACCAGCGCGCCTTCGGCGGCATGACCCGCAACTTCGGCGAGGGCCCGGTGCAGCGCACCTGCGCCGCCGCCGACCGCACCGGCCACGCCATCCTGCACACCCTGTACGGCCAGTCGGTCCGTCGGGAAGTGAAGTTCTTCGTCGAATATTTCGCGCTGGACCTGATCATGCAGGACGGCGCCTGCACCGGCGTCACCGCCTTGCAACTCGATAATGGCCAACTGCACCAGTTCCGCGCCAAGATGGTCGTGCTGGCCACCGGCGGCTACGGCCGCGCCTATTTCAGCGCCACCAGCGCCCACACCTGCACCGGCGACGGCAACGCCATGGTGCTGCGCGCCGGCCTGCCGCTGCAGGACATGGAGTTCGTCCAGTTCCACCCGACCGGCATCTATGGCGCCGGCTGCCTGATCACCGAGGGCGCGCGCGGCGAGGGCGGATATCTGACCAATTCGGAAGGCGAGCGGTTCATGGAGCGCTATGCGCCGACCGTGAAGGACCTGGCCCCGCGCGACATGGTCAGCCGCTCCATGACCATCGAAATCCGCGAAGGCCGCGGCGTGGGTCCGAACAAGGATCACATATTCCTGCACCTGGACCACCTGGATCCGAAGATCCTGCATCAGCGCCTGCCGGGCATTTCCGAAAGCGCCAAGATCTTCGCCGGCGTGGACGTGACCAAGGCGCCGATCCCGGTCCTGCCGACCGTCCACTATAATATGGGCGGCATACCGACCAATTATCACGGCGAGGTGCTGACCCTGCGCGACGGCAACCCCGACAGCGTGGTGCCCGGCCTGATGGCCGTGGGCGAGGCGGCCTGCGTCTCGGTGCACGGCGCCAATCGCCTGGGCTCCAACTCCCTGACCGACCTGGTGGTGTTCGGCCGCGCCGTCGGCCTGCGCTGTGGCGAGGTGGTGGACAAGGCCTCGGCCGTGCCTTCGGCCTCCAAGACCCAGACCGACGCCCACCTGGCCCGGCTGGACCGCTTCCGCCACGCCGATGGCTCGACCCCGACGGCCGAGCTGCGCCTGGCCATGCAGAAGGCCATGCAGGCCGACGCGGCGGTGTTCCGCACCGGCGAGACCCTGCAACAGGGTACGGACAAGCTGCGCGCCATCGACGCCGCCGGTTCCGACATCAAGACCACCGATCGTGGTCTGATCTGGAACACGGACCTGATGGAGACCCTGGAATACGACAACCTGATCGCCCAGGCCGTGGTTACAATCGAGAGCGGTCTGAACCGCACAGAATCGCGCGGCGCTCACGCCCGCGAGGATTATCCGGACCGGGACGACGCCAACTGGATGAAACACACCCTGGCGTGGAAGCGTCCGGGCGAACAGGTCCAGATCGACTACCGTCCCGTGCATAATTACACGATGTCCGACGACATCGCGTACATCGAGCCCAAGGCTCGGGTGTACTGATCCACCATGGCCCAGCCGCCTTCAGACGCACAGCCTGACAGTCCCGCCACGCCGTTCGAGATCAGCGCGGCGACGGCGGCGCGTCTTGCGTTGGGCAAGGCGACGCCGCGGCGGTCGCTGGGGTTGAAGCTGCTGCTGGTCTGCGCCCTGGCGCTGCTGATGAGCATTCCGGCCCTCTTCGTCTTCGGCCTGCTGATGGATCGCAGCAATCGGGCCGATCGGGTCGCGACCGAGGTCGGCGACCTGATGGGTGGCAAACAGACCTTCCTGGGGCCGGTCATCGCCATCCCCTACAGTCGCTCGGCCGGGGTCGTCGCTGCCTCGCAGATTGCCGCCCCCGTCGCCCCGGCCCCGAACCTCGCCGCTGACCGAATCCAGACCGGCGTCTGGTACGTCTTCCCGGCCCAGGGCCGGATCGATGTGGACACGGATTCCGAAGTGCGTCGCCGCTCACTGTTCCGCGTCGCCGTCTATGAGGCCCAGGTCGGCTATTCCGCCCAGTTCGATCTGGACCGCGCGGGCGCGGAAGCGCCGGCCGGCGCCGTGCTGGACTGGAGCCGCGCCGAGATTCTGGTCGGCGCATCCGACGCTCGGGGCGCCCGCTCCGACATCACGCTCAAGATCGGCGGCCGTAACGCCGTGCTGACGCCCTCGACGCTTGATCCGTCGGTCGCCCTGACCACCGATCCAGGCGTCGACATGCGGTCCGCCACGGCGCCCCGTTCCGAATTGAAGCTCTTTGGAACACCGCTGAACCTGACCGACCGCGCCGGCGGACTGCAGGTGTCGGGTCGGGCGACCTTCTCGGGCGCGCAGAGGATTTCAGTCCTCCCCTTCGCCGGCACGACCGAGGCTGCGATCAAGGGCGACTGGCCCCACCCCTCCTACAACGGCGGCTTCCTGCCGACACGCCGCGAGACGGCGGACGGGGGGTTCGACGCGGCCTGGAGCGTACCCTTCGTGGCGCGCGGCATTCCCGCCGAGGGCGACGCCGGGGCCCTGGCGCGGCTGGGCGCGGCCGATCTGGCGGTCAGTTTCGTTGAGCCGGCAAACCCCTATCAGTCGGTCAGCCGCTCGCTGAAATACGCCCCGATGTTCATCGGCCTGGTTTTCCTGGCCTTCTTCCTGTTCGAGACCACGACCGGACGACGTGTGCACCCGGCGCAATATATCCTGATCGGTCTGGCCCAGGTCATCTTCTACATGCTGCTGCTGTCCATCGCCGAACACACCGGCTTCGACATCGGCTTCGCCCTGGCGGCGACGGCGACCGTCGCGCTGATCTCGGCCTATGCCGGATGGACCTTCGACAGCCGGCGCCAGGGCATTCGCGCCCTGATCGCCTTCACCTTCCTCTACGGTCTCATCTATGTACTGATGCGGCTGGAGGACTACGCCCTGCTGGTCGGCGCATTGGCCAGCTTCGCCGCGATCTTCGCGGTCATGTATTTCACTCGCAAGCTTGATTGGTACGGCATCACCGGCGCCGCGGCCAAGGACATATCCTGATGGTTCAGCTCACTCTCCCCAAGGGTTCCAAGCCGACGAAGGGCAAGGTCTTCAAGGCCGCGCCGGGGTCCAAGGACGTCAAGACCTACAAGGTCTATCGCTATGACCCCGAGGTGGACGCCGATCCGCGCTGGGACGTCTATGAGGTGCCGACCGGCGACCACGGCCCGATGCTGCTGGACGCCCTGATCCACATCAAGAACACGATCGACCCGACCCTGTCGTTCCGGCGCTCGTGCCGGGAGGGCATCTGCGGCTCGTGCTCGATGAACATCGACGGGCGCAACGCCCTGGCCTGCACCAAGGGCTGGGACGAATGCGCCTCGCACAACATCACCATCGCCCCCCTGCCGCACCAGCCGGTAGTCAAGGATCTGGTGACGGACCTGAGCCTGTTCTACGCCCAGTACGACTCGATCCAGCCCTATCTCCAGTCCGACGAGCCGGACCCGGAGAAGGAACGCCTCCAGACCCCAGCCGAGCGCGAAAAACTGGACGGCCTGTACGAGTGCATCCTGTGCGCCTGCTGCTCGACCTCCTGCCCCAGCTACTGGTGGAACCAGGAAGAATACCTCGGCCCGGCGGCCCTGCTGCAATCCTATCGGTGGATCTCCGACAGCCGCGACGACGCGACCCAGAAACGTCTGGACGATCTGGAAGACCCGTTCAAACTGTACCGCTGCCACACCATCATGAACTGCGCCCAGGTCTGCCCCAAGGGCCTGAACCCGGCCAAGGCCATCGCCGAAACCAAGAAGCTGATGGTCGCCCCCAGCCGCAAGAAACAGGCGGCCTGAGGTCGACGGACGAGCCACATGACGAGCCCCCGGAGTTCGCGCTCCGGGGGCTTTGTCGTTCAGGCCGGTTTTTAGGCCAGCTTCAGGCCGAGATGAGCTGTGAAATGTCGGAGGTCGGCGTCGTTCGTCGCCAGCGGCACGTCCGCGTCGATACAGGCCTGAGCCACGGCGTAAACTTACGGCCTTGCGCGGGCGGCGCGGCTTGATATGAGCGGCGCATGGCCAGCATCACCTATATCGAGCATGACGGAACCGAGCACGTCGTCGACGTGAAGCCGGGGCTCAGCGTCATGGAAGGCGCGATCCGCAACAATGTGCCGGGCATTGACGCCGACTGCGGCGGGGCCTGCGCCTGCGCCACCTGCCATGTCTATGTGGACGAGGCTTGGCGCGAGGCGACGGGCAAGCCCTCGGCCATGGAGGAGTCGATGCTGGACTTCGCCGAAGAGGTCGAGCCGAACAGCCGGCTGTCGTGCCAGATTCGCGTCTCGGACGCCCTGGACGGCCTGGTCGTGCGCCTGCCCGAAAACCAGCACTAACGTCGCAGGCTCGGGACGCCCCGCAGGTTGGACGTGACGTCGGACGGCCGGCGCGCTAGAGCCAGTCCATGACAGACACGCCGAAAAAGGGCTGGTTCCAGCGCCTGTCCGCCGGACTCTCGCGCTCCTCCAAACAGATGACCGACCAGGTCGTCGCCAGCTTCGTCAAGGAACCCCTGTCGGAGGCCTCGCTGGAGCAGCTGGAGGAGCATCTGCTGGAAAGCGATCTCGGTCCCGCCGCCTCGGCCCGGATCGTCGATCGTTTCCGGGCGCTGAAGTTCGGCAAGGAGGCTCAGGAGCAAGAGGTCAAGGAGGCCTTAGCGGAGGCCGTCGCCGCCGAACTGTCGCCGCGTCAGGCGAGCTTCGATCCGCTGAACGGTCCCAAACCCTATGTGGTCCTGTTCGTCGGGGTGAACGGCTCGGGCAAGACCACCACGCTCGGCAAGATCGCCGCCGACCTGACCGGCAAGGGCGCCAAGGTGATGATCGTCGCCGGCGACACCTTCCGCGCCGCCGCCCGCGAACAGCTGAAGGTCTGGGCCGAACGGGCCGGCGCCCATTTCGAGAGCCGCCGCGACGGCGCCGATGCGGCGGGGCTGGCGTTCGACGCCTACGCCAAGGCCAAGGCTGAAGGTTTCGACGTCGTCCTGATCGACACGGCCGGCCGGCTGCAGAACAAGTCCGCGCTGATGGACGAACTGCTGAAGATCGTGCGGGTGCTGAAGAAGGTGGATCCGGACGCCCCGCACGACACCCTGCTGGTGCTGGACGCCACGGTCGGGCGCAACGCCCTGGCCCAGGAACAGATCTTCGGCCGCACGGCCTTCGTCACCGGCATCGTCATGACCAAGCTGGACGGCACGGCGCGGGGCGGGGTGCTGGTGCCCGTGGCCCAGGCCTCGGACGCCCCCCTGATGCTGATCGGGGTGGGCGAGGGGATCGAGGACCTGCAACCGTTCGACGCGCGCGCCTTCTCGCGTTCGCTGGTGGGACTGGAAGACTGAGATGACCGACGCCCCCGCCTCGCCTGAGCCCAGGAAGAACCGCCAGTGGATTCGCCAGCTGGTCGACTTCGGCGCCCTGGCCGCCTTCATGATCAGCTATTTCACCACCCGCGACATGATCCTGGCCACCTGGGTCCTGGTCGGGGCTTCGGCCCTGGCCCTGGTCGTGGGCTATGCGGTGGAGCGGCGGTTCGCACCCCTGCCGTTGATCACCGGCCTGTTCGCCCTGGTGTTCGGCCTGCTGACGGTCTTCACCCAGGACGACCTCTATGTGAAGCTGAAGCTGACGGTGCAGAACGGCCTGCTGGCGATCGTGCTGCTGGGGTCGATCCCGCTGAAGAAGTATCCGTTCAAGGCCCTGCTGGGCTCGGCCATCAAGGTCAATGACGCCGCCTGGCGCACCCTGACCCAGCGCTACGGCCTTTATTTCCTGACCGTGGCGATCCTGAACGAGATCTTCCGCAGCCCCGCCGCCGTCACCGCCATCTGGCACGCCCTGGGCCGCGACACGCCCAATCCCAACGATGTCTGGACCAGTTTCCGCGGTGTCCTGTGGATCGCCGCCTCGATCTTCGGCTTGTCCCAGGTGCCGCTGATCATGAAGAACATGCCCAAGGACGAGGAGCCCGGCCCCGTCTCGCCGGATCCGGGGCTATAGCTTAACCGTTGATTTAAGCGGGGTAGCCTACAGACAGAATGTCGCATAACGGACATACTTCTCGCGTCAAATCGTAAAGCGGCGCTGATACGCATGCGGACGAAAGACAATCGGGGGACGGTCGAATGGTCAAGTCGGGCAAGTCGTTGCGCAAGGTCGGGCCGCTGGCCACCTCTCCCAGCCATCTGATGCATCGCGCGTTGCAGCTGGCGCTGGACATCTATTCCGAGGAAATGGGCGCCAACGGCCTGACCCAGCGCCAGTTCGCCGTTCTCGAGGCCGCTTCGCTGAAGGCCGGCCTGACCCAGACGGAACTGGTGCGGATGACCGGTATCGACCGCTCGACCCTGGCTGACCTGGTGACGCGGATGACCGCCAAGGGCCTGCTGGAGCGTGAACGCTCGACCCTGGACGCCCGCGCCAAGGCGGTCCGTCTGTCCACGGAGGGCGCTGCCCGGCTCGAGGCCGCGCGCCCCCTGGTCGAGGCCGCCGACAAGAGGATCATGGGCCTGCTGCCCAAGGGCCAACGCGACACCTTCCTGGCCCAGCTGGCCGAACTGGCCGCCGCCGCAGACGCGGCCCCCGACGCCGCCAAGGCCGAGGCCAAAGCCGCCAAAAAGGCGCTGAAGCTGGCCGAGAAGGAAGCCAAGAAAGCCGAAAAGGCCGCCAAGAAGGCGGTCCGCCCGGCCAAGGCCTCTAAGGTCAAAAAGCCCCGGCTGAAGGTGGTCGAGACCGTCTAGGGGTCGGCTCAGATCAGGCATCTGATCAGCAGACTCCCGCCCAGGATCGAAACGGGCGCGATCAGGCGCACGGCGACTGGCGGAATCTCCTTCGCCCACCAACGCGAATAGCGTGAGTGCCATCGTCGCGGCAGCAGGGCTAGCGCCAAGGCCGACACGACCAGAAACCATCCGATGAAGGCGATCCAGCCGGGAAGACGGGACGCGGGCGCGGCGAGAATCAGAAGAAGGCCCGCCACTCCGCGCACGGCCATTTCGCCGAAGTGAACAGAGGGCGTTCCGCCCATGGCCGCCAGAACCGACAGGGCCTTGCGCGGGGCGGCCGCCATGAAGAAGCCGACGGCGATCAGCCAGACCCCGGCCAAGGCGGACAGCCAGCTTGCAACTTCGGACATCGTCCTTCCTCCCCGCGGGGCGCCTGTCTAGCATGTCGGCGCAACCCGGCCCCTATCGTCGTTATGCGGGTTGAGGGGTTCGCTCGCGATCCCTCCACGCAATGGGAACAAGGCGGTTCAGCCCCCCTAGCTCTTTCTCAGCCGTTTGGCGTTGGCAGTGGCTGTCTTGTGGATGGGGGCTATGGCCTCCAGCTGGGCCTTGGCCAGTTCGCGATTAAGGGTCAGGGTCTGGCTCGTGGCCCGGCCCCACCAGCCCATGGCGTAACGAAACTGCGCCTGGGCCGCCTCGACGGGGCTTCTGGCTTGCGCCATCTCCATAGCCGCCTGCATCGCCCGCGATCCCTCGTCCAGCGCGACCTGGCCCAGCCGTTCGCCCATGGCGCCGGCGTTCGTCGCCAAGGCGCCGGCGGAGGCGGCCATGGCCTCGGCCTTTTCGGAGCTCATCAGCGACAGTTCGACCATGTCCTGACCCCTGGGATCCGTCAGACCCTGGGCCATCAGGGTGGTCCGCGCCGCGATCACCTCGGCCGAGGCGCTTAGCAGCTCTGCGCCCAGAACCGCGGGCGAGCGGGTCTTGCGGGTCAGAACGCCTCTCCAGGGCGGGTCTCGGCGGCGAAGGCCGCGATGTCAGCCAGCAGGGCCGGAACCGCCAGATCGATGATCCGCCGGCCCTTCTCGGGGCTGGCCTGGGCCGGGTCCGATCCGATCCGGCCGTCCGGGAAGCGGGCGCGATAGTCCAGGGCGTCGCGGATCGGTCCGCTGGGCGCGATCCGGGGCGAATATTCGGCCGTCTTGATCCGGTCGGGATAGGCGGCCTGGGTCACGGCGATCTCGGACGGGGTGGCGTGCATGCCGTGGCCGGTCGGGAAGATCTGGTTGCACAGGCTGTGCACGCCCGGCAGATCCCACCAGTTCTTCAGCTTAAGGACAAACGGAGGCGCCTCCTCGACAAAACTCCACTCCGCATAGATTTCGGAGAAGGTCGCCTCGATGGTGGCGACATTGCCGCCGTGCCCGTTCAGGAAATAGATCCGCTCGAACCCGTGCCGGCTCAGCGACGAGACCCAGTCGGTGATCGCGGCCATGAAGGTGGAGGGGCGCAGGGAAATGGTGCCGGCGAAGGCCAGGTGATGCTGGGCCATGCCGATGTTGAAGGTCGGGGCGACCATCAGGGTATCGTCGGTCCGTTCCGCCTCGTGGGCGATGATCTCGGGGCACAGCCAGTCGGTGCCCAGGAGGCCGGTGGGGCCGTGCTGCTCGTTGGAGCCGATCGGCACGACCACCGTCTTGGACAGCGGCAGGTCGGCGTTCAGGCGGGCGTCGATCTCGGGCCAGGACGACAGGTGGATCAGCATGGGCGAACTCCGTACGCGACCTGTCTCACCTAGCGCGAAGATCGCGGGGCGCATAGGCCGTGACGAAGACCCGTGCGGCCTCTCGCGCCCGTCGCGTTCGTTGGGCGTCGTCGATCTGCGGCACGTTCAGCATGGCGCGCAGATGGCCGTGGCCCAGGACCAGGCCCGAGAACATCTCGGCCGCATCGTCCGGGTCGGGCACGTCCAGCCGTCCGGCCCGCGTCTGTTCGGCCAGCCAGGCCGACAGCAGGCCCAGGCTTCTCTGCGGCCCGGCCTCATAGACCGCCATGGCGATATCGGGCGCCTCCGCCGACAGCAGCGTCACCCCGCGCATCGAACTGGCCTTGTCCGGATGACAGACCCGATCCAGCAGGCTGGCGGCCAGCGCCTCCAGCACCGCCGCCGGTTCGCCGGCCTCCTTCAGCGGCGCCGCCACGGCGTCGGACCTCTGGTTGGCCATGGCCTGGGCGATGGCCAGTTTGGAGGCGAAGCGATTGTAGACGGTCTGTTTCGACACGCCCGCCACGCGCGCGATCTCCTCCATCGACACCGCCAGCCCCTTGTCGGCGAACAGGGTCGCGGCGGCCTCCAGGATGGCCTCGCTCTTCTTCTCGTCGATCTGTCCGCGACGGCGCGCCATCAGTGGGCGTCCGACGGCGGGGCGCCGGCCGGGATCTTGACCGGCTCGGCCAGCAGGGTGACGAAGGCGGCGCAGGCGCACATGATGCCCAGCAGGGCGAAGGCGTCACCGAAGGCCATGGTGGTCGCCTGTTTCTGCAGCATGCCGTAGATGGCCTTCATCGCCGAGGCGGCGGGGTCGATCGTGCCGGCGAATCTCTGGGCCATGCCGGCCATCATCTGGCGCATGGCCTGATCGCCCTGGGTTATGCCGCTGGTCAGTTCGCCCATGTGGATGGCGGTGTTGGTGGTCAGGCCGGTGTTCAGTATGGCCAGGCCGAAGGCGCCGCCGACGTTTCGCGACAGGTTCACCAGGCCCGAGGCGTTCTTGACCATATGGGGCGGCAGGGTGGCCATGGTCACCTGCTGCGAGGCGATCATCGCCAGCATGACGCCGACGCCCCGGAAGGCCTGGACCGACGCGAACTGCCAGAAGCCCCAGTCGTCGGTGACGATCCGCGCCTCCCACATGCCCCAGGCGCACAGCATGAAGCCGCCGAACATCAGCACCCGCGCATCGAGCTTGCGCACCAGACGTCCGGCGAACGGCCCGGTGGCGAACATGGCCAGACCCGAGACCACCATGGTCGTGCCTACCTCGGCCGACGAATATTCACGCACCCGACCCAGGAACAGCGGCAGCAGGAAGGTGCCGCCGAACAGGGCGAAACCCACCGTGAAGGTCATGATGAAGCCGACCAGGAAGTTGCGGTTGCCGAAGGCGCGCAGTTCGACGATCGGCTGGCGATAGGTCAGCGACCGCCAGACGAACATCGGCGCGGCCACGGCGGCGACCACCGTCAGCAGCAGAATGGCGGTGTCGTCGAACCAATCGTTCTTGGCGCCCTCTTCCAGCACGAACTGCATGCTCATCAGGAAGGCGGCCATCAGGCCCAGACCCCACCAGTCGAACCCCTTGGCCAGCGAGGGGTCGCCCTTGTCGAAATTGCCGAACCGGCCGACCAGGAACAGGACCAGCAGGCCCGGCGCGACATTGATGAAGAACAGCCAGCGCCAGCTCAGCCATTCGGTCAGGTGCCCGCCCAGGGTCGGACCGACGGTCGGGGCCAGGGTGACGATCAGCCCCATGACCACGCTGGCCGTGACCCGCTTGTCCGGCGGAAAGGCGGTGAAGGCGACGGCGAAGACGGTCGGGATCATGGCCCCGCCGACGAAGCCCTGGATGGCCCGGAACAGGATCATCATGTCGATGGAGGTCGACAGGCCGGTGGCGATGCTCATCAGCACGAAGCCGGCGCACGAGGCCAGGAACAGCCGCTGGGTGCCCCATAGCCGCGACAGGAAGCCGGACAGGGGGATCATCACCACCTCGGGGATCAGATAGGCGGTCTGAATCCAGCTGATCTCGTCGGCCGAGGCGCCGACGCCGGCCTGGATCTGGGGCAGTGAGGCGGCGACGATCTGGATGTCCAGAATGGCCATGAACTGACCCACCACCATCCCGGAAAAGCCGAGCAGCAGCATGGTCCAGTTGATTTCGGGATGGCCGGCGACGGGCCCCTTCGAGGCCGAAGGGACCCCGGCGCCGTTCGCGGCGGGGTCGGCGGCGGTCACGGGCGGGTCGCCTCGTTGGAGGCCATCTGGGCGCCCACGGCTGCCTCGGCGAAGCTCTGGCCACCCTCGCTCTTCAGATCGACCTTGACGTCGACGGACAGGCCGGGCCGCAGGGCCAGGCCCCGGTCGGCGCCGCTGACCACGATCCGCACCGGCACCCGCTGGGTGATCTTGGTGAAGTTGCCGGTCGCGTTCTCGACCGGAATAAGGGCGAACTCGGAGCCGGTGGCGGGGGCGAAACTGTCGATGCGGCCCTCGATCTTGCGGCCGGGGAAGGCGTCGGCCGAAATTTCGACCGTCTGGCCCAGGCGCATCCGGTCCAACTGGGTCTCCTTGAAGTTGGCGACCACATAGGTCTGGGTCAGCGGCACGATCGACAGCAGCTGGGTCCCGGCGTTGACGTACTGGCCCGCCCGGACGCTGCGCGCGCCGACCACGCCGGCGACGGGCGCGCGGATGACGGTGCGCTCCAGCGCGATGCGGGCGGTGTCGACGACGGCGCGGGCCTGTTCGACGGCGGCGACGCTCTGTTCGCGGGTCGAGCCCAGAACCCCGGCGGTGCGCTGTTCGGCGACCAGGGCGGCCTGGGCCTGCTGGACGCTGGCGTCGGCGGTGGCGGCCGAGGCGCGCTCGGTCTGGATACGCTGCTGCGACACCCAGCCCTGTTCGGCCAGCTTGCCGTAACGATCGACCTCGGCCCGGGCCAGGCCGGCCTGGGCGTGGGCCTGGGTCACGGCGGCGGCGCGGGCGGCGATGTTGGCGCGCTCCTGCTCGGCCTGGGCGTCGACATTGCCGACGGCGGCGAGCGCGGCCTGGAGATTGGCCTCGGCGCGGGCCAGTTCGGCCCTCTGATCGGAATCGTCCAGCTTGACCAGGACCTGACCGGCCTCGACCCGCTGGTTGTCGCCGACCAGAACCTCGGTCACCCGGCCCGACAGCTGGGGGCTGACCAGGGTGGTGTCGGCCTGGACGAAGGCGTTGTCGGTGGTCTCCCACCGTTGGCCGTTGATCCACCAGACGACCCCGCCGGCGATGAGCATCAGGCCGACGATGACCGCGATGATCAGCGGCAGACGTTTCTTCAGTTCAGGCGACATAGGGAACATCCGGGGAAGGTGCGACGTTTTGAAGCGGGGCTAAAATGGACGTCATCGTCCAAAAATCAATGCCCGCTCGCAAGAATCCCGATCACGACCCGTTTTCGTGTATTTCCCCGCGCATGATCGACCGCCTCCCTGCCTCGAACCCGCTGCCCTCTCAGGTCGGTGTAGTCGTGATCGGCGCCGGGGCCGCCGGGATCGCCGCCGCGCAGCGGCTGATCCGCCCCGGCCTGTCCCTTCTGGTTCTCGAGGCCCGCAATCGCCTGGGCGGACGGGCCTGGACCCAGAGGGTCGAGGGCGAGGGCCTCGACATGGGTTGCGGCTGGCTGCATTCGGCCGACGATAATGTCCTGGCCGGTCGGGTCGAGGCCGAGGGGCTGACGCTGGACCAGACCCCGCCGCCGTGGCGGACCCAGGCCTTCGATCACGAGATGACGCCCGCCGACCAGGCGGACTTTCGCCAGGCCTTCGACGCGTTCGACCAGCGGGTGTCGGAGGCGGCGGCCCTTTTCCGGGCTGGCCTGGGCGAGGACCGGCCCGCCTCTGACTTCTTCGATCCCGACGGCCGCTGGAACGCTCGTATCGACGCCATCTCGGGCGCCATGAACGGCGCCCGTTTCGCCGAGGTCTCTAGCCTGGACTACGACGCCTATGGCGACACCGGGGTGAACTGGCGGGTGCGCGAAGGCTATGGCCGGTTGATCGCCCGGCTGGGGGAGGCTGTGTCGGGACGGGTCGTGCTGGACTGCGCGGTGCGGCGGATCGATCGGTCCGGCCCTTTGCTGCGGCTTGAGACCAGTCGGGGCGAGCTGACGGCTCGGGCGGTGATCCTGACCGTCCCCAACAGCCTGATCGCGACCGAGGCCGTCCGCATCGATCCGCCGGTTCCGACCCTGCTGGAGGCGACCGCCGGCGTGCCCCTGGGCCTGGCGTCCAAGGTGCATATGACCGTGCGGGGCGCGGGCGACTTCCAGCCCGACACCCAGCTGTGGGTTAGGGGCGATACGGCCCAGACCGGCGGCTATCATCTGCGGCCGTTCGGGCGGCCGATGATCGAAGCCTATTTCGGCGCCGACCTGGCCTGGGGGCTGGAGGCGCAGGGACCGGCGGCCGTGGTCGATTTCGCCGTCTCCGAACTGGTCGCGGCCCTGGGGTCGGACATGCGCCGACGGCTGGAGGCCGTGGCGGTCAGCGGCTGGGGCGTCGATCCCTGGTCGCGCGGAGCCTATTCCCACGCCCTGCCGGGCCATGCCGGCGACCGGGCCAAACTACGCGGCGCCGTCGAGGACCGGATCTTCCTGGCGGGCGAGGCCACCGCCCCTGTCTATTACGGCACGGCCCACGGGGCGTGGATGGAGGGCGAGCGGGCGGCGGACGCGGTCCTTGAAAGCCTGGGTCTTGACCCGCGCCGCGACGACGGCGACAGCGAGGCATGAAGCCGCCCAAGGCCCGAAAACCTCCGGTGAAACAGACCGTCAAACGCCCGTCGATCATGACCGGCGCGGCCATTCCCGTCCTGGCCTGGCCGCCGGACGAAGATCGGGTCGAGGCGATCTTCGAACGTCTGGCGGGGGTCATGCCCGACCCGAAGACCGAGCTGAACTTCTCCAACCCCTTCACCCTGGTCGTCGCCGTGGCTCTGTCGGCCCAGGCCACGGACGTCTCGGTCAACAAGGCGACCGACCGGCTGTTCCAGGTCGCCGACACGCCGCAGAAGATGCTGGCCCTGGGGGAGGAGGGGCTGGTCCCCTATATCGCCTCCATCGGCCTCTATCGCGGCAAGGCCCGCAACGTCATCGCTCTAAGCCGGATCGTGCTGGAGCGGCACGGGGGCGAGGTTCCGCTGAACCGGACGGACCTGCAGGCCCTGCCCGGCGTGGGGCGCAAGACCGCCTCCGTGGTGCTGAACGAACTGGGGATCGAGGCGGCCATCGCCGTCGACACCCATGTCTTCCGCGTCTCCCACCGGCTGGGTCTGGCCAACGCCGCCACGCCCGACAAGGTCGAGGCCCAGCTGTTCAAGGTCGTGCCCGAGGACTGGCTGCCCAAGGCGCACCACTGGCTGATCCTGCACGGCCGCTACACCTGCACGGCGCGCAAGCCCAAATGCCGGTCCTGCGTCATCGCCGACCTGTGTCCGTCGCGGGCGGGGCTGATGGCCTTGGGCGAGGCGGGCTAGGCGAGGCGGACGTCGTCCGAGTCCATATCTTCGATCATCTTGTGAAGAAGATCGCGCAGATTGACGATCTGCTGTTCGGACAGAGGCAGGCGTTTTACGACCTCGCGGCGGACGTCCAGAACCTCTTCACGCAGAGTCCAGGCTTTAGGGGTGGGCTGAATCCAGACCTTGCGCTCGTCCGTCTCGTCCCTTCGGCGTTCCAAAAGGCCGGCGGGTTCCATCTTCTTGACCTGGGGGTTCAGGGCGCCGGGATCCATGTGAGTGCGGCGACCAAGCTCGCCCATGGTCAGGGGGCGGTCGGTTTCCCACAGGGCGAGCAGGATCAGATACTGGGGGTGGGTCAGATTCAGCGGGTCCAGTAGGCGACGGTAAATTCGCGTCACCAGGCTGCTGGTCGTCTGAAGCGCCAGGCACAACTGCGAGTCGATCTCCAGATCGGGGACCCGTCCGTGAACTGTCGGTGCTGTATCCATGACCCCCAGTAGATTATGACGAACGGGCGGAAAAGCCAGAAGGCGTTCGAGTATCTGCATGGGAAAAGAATATCAGAAATGATATAATCATTTGTTAGCAAGATTGCTTCAGTTTGCAACTGTTCAGAAGGAGCAGACAAATTGTTCAGCAACCGCCAGAGCCGTCGTAATATCGAAGAGTTGCAGGAGCTCCGCGAGGTCGTAGCCGCCATTAAGCGCGCCCAGGCAGTGATCGAGTTTGAGCTGGATGGCACGATCATTACGGCCAACGAAAATTTCCTGGCCGTGATGGGCTACAGCCTGGACGAGGTCCAGGGACGCCATCACCGGATGTTCATTGACCCCTCTGCGAGTGAAGCTCCCGCGTATCTGGAGTTCTGGCGGCGCTTGAACGGGGGCGAATTCATCACCGACAAGTTCGAGCGTTACGGCAAGGGCGGCGCCCGAGCGGTGATCGAGGCCAGCTACAACCCGATCTTCGGCGCCGACGGCAAACCCTATAAGGTGGTCAAGTTCGCCACCGACGTGACGGCGGTGGAGGTGGAGCGCGAACGGCGCGCCGAGGCCGATCGCATTGCGGCCGAGACTCAGTCGTCGGTGGTCCAGGCCACGGGACGGGGGCTGTCGGCTCTGGCGGCGGGCGACCTGTCCTACCGTATCAAAGAGGCCTTCCCGGGTGACTATGCGATCCTGCGAGAGGACTTCAACCGGGCGATGACGTCGCTGGATCACGCGGTGGGGGTCATTCGCAACAATGCCGGTTCGATGCTGTCGGGCGCGAACGAGATCAGCAGCGCGGCCGAGGACCTGTCGCGCCGCACCGAACGTCAGGCCGCCGGACTGGAGGAAACCGCCGCCGCCCTGGATCAGATCACCGCCACCGTCCGCAAGGCGGCCGAGAACGCCCAGTCCGCCGATACGGTCGTAAGCCAGACCCGGACCCAGGCCGAAACCGGCGGGGGCGTCGTTCAACGCGCCATTTCCGCCATGGGCGAGATCGAGACGTCCTCGAAACAGATCGGCGACATCATCGGCGTGATCGACGAGATCGCCTTCCAGACCAATCTGCTGGCCCTGAACGCCGGGGTCGAGGCGGCGCGGGCGGGCGAGGCCGGTCGCGGTTTCGCCGTGGTGGCGTCCGAAGTGCGCGCCTTGGCCCAGCGCTCGGCGGACTCGGCGCGCGAGATCAAGACCCTGATCTCGACCAGCAGCAATCAGGTCAAGAGCGGTGTCGTGCTGGTGCGGGAATCGGGTGACGCTCTGTCGGGCATCGCCGTGCGCATCAATGAGATCACCCATCTGATGGGCGAAATCCGCGCCTCGACCCAGGAGCAGGCCCTCGCCTTGGCCGAGGTCAATACGGCCGTCAACGAGATGGACCAGGTCACACAACAAAATGCTGCGATGGTCGAGGAATCGACCGCCGCGAGCCTGAGCCTGAACCGCGAGGCGACTGAATTGGCCCAGTTGGTTGGACGTTTCCAGGTCAGCGAAGAGGGATCTGACCAGGCGCCGGCCCCGATCCGCCAGGCCCAGGCGCGGATCCAGGCCTTCGCCGCCCAGACCACGCCCGCCCGGCCGCGTCTGGTCGCCTCGGGCGGCGGCGGTGGGGACTGGGAGAGCTTCTAGACGGCTAACCGATCCTGCACGGCGCGGGCGAAACCGGCGCCGTTGGCCGGGTCGTGGTCCAGATAGAAGTCAGGCTCGATCAGTTCGGCCTCCATCAGCACCCAGGCGCCGGCGTCGTCGCGGGCCAGGTCGATGCGGGCGTAAAGGAGGGGCTCGTCGACGGCCGCCAGCACCTGTTCGGCCAGGGCCATGGCATGGGCGTCCGGCGTCACTGTTGTATAGAGGCCGCCGAACTGGATCTGGATGCGGAAGTCGCCGGGCACGGGGCGTTTGTTCACCGCATGGCTGAACCGTCCGCCGAAGAAGAGCAGCGAGGTCTCGCCCTCGGTCTCTATCGACTTCAGATAGGGCTGGATCATCGCTGGGCCTTCGGGCGCATCGCTCAGGACGTCGCCGCGCGACAGGCGCAGGGTGCGGAATGCGCCGGCTGACACCGTCGGCTTGACGATCAGGGTCGAGACCCCGGTCTCGGCGAAGGCGGCCTCGACCTGATCCTGATCGACCCGCTCGCTCCAGCGCGTCGGCGGGATCGGCACGCCCTTGTCGGCGAGGCGCGCCAGATAGGTCTTGTCCGAGTTCCAGCGCAACACCTCGGCCGGATTGGCGACCGGCAGCCCTGCCTCGGTCCAGGCCGCGCAGGCCTTCAGCCAGCGGCCGTGATCCCGGTGATAGCCCCAGGCGATGACCGGCAGGATCAGGTCATGGGCCGCCAGACCCGAGGCCTCCTCGACATGGTCGGTCCAGGGCGTGGCGACGACCGTCGCGCCCGTTCCTTCCAGCGTCGCCTTCAGCCGGTCCAGCACGCTGGGCCAGCGGCCGACATAGGTGTGGTCGTCGGGATCGGGGGTCAGGACGGCGATCTGGGTCATGGTCGCCTGCCTATCGCACCTGGAGGCGACATATAAGGGCTTCCTTATGGGATTTCGGGTGACGCGGCGGCGACGAGCGGCTAAGGCGCGATCATGACCCAGAACACCGCCCAATATGAAGTCTGCGCCGTCGGCAACGCCATCGTCGACGTGCTCAGCCCCTGCGACGCCGCCTTCCTGACGGCCCAGGACCTGGCCCCCAACTCGATGCAGCTGGTCGACGCCGAACGCAGCGCGGCCCTGTACGAGGCCATGGCCCCGGGCGTGGAAGCCTCGGGCGGATCGGCCGGCAATACGGTGGCCGGCGTCGGCTCGTTCGGCGGCCGCGCCGCCTATATCGGCAAGATCGCCGACGATACGCTGGGCGAGGTCTTCGGCCACGACATCCGCGCCGCCGGCGTCCATTTCGACACCCCGGTCCTGACCGGCGGGGCCGATAAGGGCTTCGGCACCGGCCGCTGCCTGATCAACGTCCTGCCGGACGGCGCGCGCACCATGGCGACCTTCCTGGGCGCCGCCAACCAGTTGTTCGCCGACGACATCGACGAAGCCCTGATCGCGTCGAGCGCCATCGTCTATCTGGAAGGCTATCTGTTCGACCCGGCCCCGGCCCGCGCCGCCTTCGAACGCGCCGCCGCCGCCGCCCACAAGGCGGGACGCAAGGTCGCCATCACCCTGTCCGACACCTTCGTCGTCGCCCGCTGGCGCGCCGAGCTGCTGGAGTTCATTGAACAGTCGGCCGACATCGTCCTGGCCAACGAGGCCGAGCTGGGCGCCCTGTTCGAAACCGACGACTTCGACGCCGCCGCCGCCAAACTGGCCGAAATCGTCGAGATCGCCGCCGTGACGCGCAGCGAGCACGGTTCGGTGGTGATCCGGGGCGCCGAGCGCGTGACGGTCGCCGCCTATCCGGTCGCCAAGGTGATCGACACCACCGGCGCCGGCGACCAGTACGCGGCCGGCTTCCTGCTGGGTCTGGCGCGTGGTCTGTCGTTGGAAGAGGCCGGGAAACTGGGCTCGCTGGCCGCGTCCGAAGTCATCGCCCACTGGGGCCCGCGCCCGATGGTGAAACTGTCCGACCTGGCGACCGAAGCCGGGTTGAAGCTTTAAGCGCATCGCTGATGGCGGTGGGGCGTTCAGAGCCCCTCCACCCCCGCGCGAAGAGGCGCGGCGGTCCCCCTCCCCGCAAAGCGGGGAGGAGACAGTGGGACGGCGAGGTCTGTCTCCTCCCCATTCATGGGGAGGTGGCGCGGCGCTTCTTCAGCGCCGTGACGGAGGGGCTCTAAACCGCGTCGCCGACGTCAGCTCTTCCACCTCAGGGTCGTCGGTTCGATCGGGTTGACGAACGCCCGGCCCTCGGCGCGGCTTTTGGCCCATTCGCGTTTCAGCTGCTGATACCATTTGGCCTGTTTGTCGGCGTCGTCGATCCAGATCAGGGCGGGGTCATAGCGCAGGCCCTCGTTCTGCAGGTTCACCATGCCGCCGTCCTGTTTCAGGAAGGCGACCACCCCCATGCGCAGGAAGGGTTTGGCCAGGTCGAAGACCCAATGGTCGGACCAGAATATCTGGGTGATCCGGGTCTTGGTCTCGCTGATCGGGGTCAGGCAGGTCAGGGCCAGGACTTGTTTCTCGCCCACCTGGATATGTTCCCAACGATAGCCGGGCAGGCGGAAACTAATCTCCGTAGCGGGGGCGCCGCCCAGGATCTTGTAGAGGCGGCTGTTCGACGAAGGGGCGTGGCGGACCATGGCCCAGCCGCACTCGGTCGGGACAAAGGCCTTGGACTTTTCGTGCATCGAATGTTCGGACCGCCACCACCATTGCTGGTGGACATAGGGGCCATGGGCCGGGTCCATTAGGCCGACGACGGCGTGGTCGATATGGCTGTCGAACTCCATCGTCTCGACCAGTTTGGCCCCGCCGCCGACGACGCCGGGGAAGACCGGCGGTTCGTGGTCCGGCTCCATCGGATTGCGGGCGTCCGAGGCCATCCAGACGAAGACCATGCCCTGGCTTTCACGGACGGGATAGGACCGGACGCGGATGCGGCTGGCCTCGAACGCCTGATCCTCGACCAGGGAGGGAATGGCGGCGCAGACCCCGTCGGGCCGGAACCGCCAGCCGTGATAGGGGCATTCGATCGTCTCGCCCTCGCCCGGCTTATCCACCAGCTTGCCGGCCGACAGGGGCGCGGCGCGGTGGGGGCAGATGTCGCGCATCGCATAGACGGCGCCGGCGCGGGTGCGGCCGACCAGGACCGGCTCGCCCATGATCTCATGACGTTTCAGCCCGGCGGGGGCGACGTCGCGGGCCAAGGCGACGAAATACCAGGCGTCGGCGACGAACCCCTTGCCGAACGGCGAGGCGCCCGCCTTGGACGGAGCGGCTTCGGCTTTGGGGGGCTGGACGGGAGCGGCGGTCATTTGCGCTTTTTATCAGCGCGAGAGCGGCAGCCATAGAGGCCAGCGCGCGAGGAAGCAGGGCGGTTTGTCCATGCGCCTCTAAGAGGCGTCTTCCCCCGCGAACGGGGGATGGTTTATGAACGGATCAAAGAACGCCGATCAGGCTGTCTCAAAGGGAAGTTTCGCCATGATCCGCACCGTCGCCTTCGCCGCCGCCCTGTTTGTCGCCGCGCCCGCCGCCCATGCCCAGGACGGCCATGGCGTCCATCCCGAACACGGCCATGCGCATGGCGACCATCAGCATGCCGACTTCGTCTCGGACCGAATCCATGTGCGGGTGGAGGGCCAGGGCCGCGACATCGTCCTGATCCCCGGCCTCAGCTCCTCGCCCGAGGTCTGGCAGGGGACGGTCGATCATCTGGCGGCTCAGGACGGCGCCGGCTGGCGCGTCCACCGCATCCATGTCCAGGGTTTCGCCGGCGCTCCGGCCGAGGGCAACGCCCAGACCGGCGCCGCCCCGACCCCGGTCGCGGCCCCGGTCGCCGAGGAGATCGCCCGCTATATCGCCGAACAGGGGCTGGAGAAGCCGGTCGTGGTCGGCCATTCGATGGGCGGGACCATCGCTATGATGCTGGCCGCGCGCCATCCGGACAGCGTCGGCAAGCTGATGGTCGTCGACATGATCCCCTTCATGGGGGCGATGTTCGGCCAGCCCGGCGCGACGGCCGACAGCGTGACCCCGGTCGCCGACCAGATTTGGGCCGCCCAGGCGAACAGTTCGCGCGACGCCTATGTCGCCCGGGCGACGGATTCCATCACCGGCATGGTCAATAACGAGAGCCGCCGCGAACAGGCGCTGGCGGACATGCGCGCCAGCGACCAGAAGGTGTCGGCCGCTGCCTTCCGCGAACTGATCGCGACCGATCTGCGCCCCGAACTGTCGAAGATCACGGTCCCGACCGAGGTCCTGTACGTCAAGTTCAACGATCCCCGGATGACGCCCCAGATCACCGACGCCATTTATCAGGCCAGTTTCGCCAACCTGCCGGGCGCCCAGCTGAAACGCATCGACGACAGCGCCCACTTCGTCATGTTCGACCAGCCCGAGGCCTTCTACGACGCCCTGGACGCCTTTCTGGCGAAATGAGCCACCCGGCCGCCCTGCGGATCGTCGGCCTCTATGAAGACAAGGCGGCGGACTGGATTCGCGACCGCGGCCGCCTTCTGTATCCAGGAGACGACGGGCTGGACGAGGCGAGGTGGCTGGACCACTTTGTCGCCGGCCTGCCCGCCGGCGCGTCCATTCTGGACGTCGGATGCGGTTCCGGTTGGCCGATTGGGGCGGCCCTGCTGGAGCGCGGGTTCAAGGTCATGGGACGGGATTCCTCGCCTGCCCTGATCGCCCATGCGAAAAAGACCCTGCCCAATGGCGACTGGGCGACGGGCGATATGCGCGCGGACTTGCCGGACGGCGGGTTCGCGGGGGTTTTGGCCTGGCATAGCCTGTTCCACCTCACGCCCGAGGATCAGGTGCGCGTGCTGCCGAATTTGGCCGCCCGTGTCGGCGAGGGCGGCCGGTTGATGTTCACCGCCGGGCCGGGCCATGGCGACACGATCGGCGAATGGCGAGGCGAACCCCTCTATCACGGCAGTCTGGACCCCGATGCCTATCGCATCCTGCTGGACGCGGCCGGGCTGGAGGTCGAGGCCGACGGGGCGGAAACGGGCGTCTGGCTGGCCCGCCGCGCCTTTCTTTCGGCGAAATAACCGCTCACGGTCGCGTGAAGCCAGCGGGGCCGTTTCGGCGGCGGTTCATACGGGGTACACATCCGTGGGGCTAATTCCGCCGATACGCGGTTCTTGAGGATATTCGATGGCGGGTCCAGGGTTCGGGGGCGGACAGCAGGGCGGGGCGAAGCCGGCCCGCACGCGGTTGCAACAGGCGCTCTACTGGGGCGCGGTGCTGGCCGTCTGGGGCCTGATCTTCCTGGTCGTCTTCTTCGCCGTCTTCGCGCGCGGTTTGCCCGACACCTCGACCCTGTACGACATCGATCGCCAGCCCTCGATCACCTATCTTGACCGCAACGGCGCCCTGATCGCGACGCGAGGCACCCAGATGGCGCCGCCCGCCGACCTGGACGCCCTGCCCGACTATGTGCCGGCGGCCTTCATCGCCATCGAGGACCGGCGCTTCTATCACCATCCCGGCTTCGACCCGATCGGCATGATGCGGGCCGTGGCCACCAATATGCGCGCGGGCCGGGTGGTCCAGGGCGGCTCGACCCTGACCCAGCAGCTGGCCAAGAATCTGTTCCTGACCCCCGACCAGAACATGCGCCGCAAGGTGCAGGAGCTGATGCTGGCGGTCTGGCTGGAGATGAAATTCTCCAAGAAGGAGATCCTGGCCCTCTATCTGAACCGGGTCTATTTCGGCGCCGGCGCCTATGGGATCGAGGCGGCGTCGCAGCGGTATTTCGACAAGTCGGCCAAGGACCTGACCGTCGGCGAGGCCGCCCTGCTGGCCGGTCTGTTGAAGGCGCCGTCGCGCTATTCGCCGGTGTCCGAAAGCGAGCGGGCCGCGACCCGCGCCACCGTCGTGCTGAACGAAATGGAAGAGGCCGGTGTAATCACCGCCGCCCAACGCGAGGAGGCCGTGACCCAGCCGGTCATCGTCTCGCGCACCCTGGCGACCCAGCACGCCCAGTATTTCATCGACTGGCTGGACAAGTCGATCCGCGGCCTGGTCGGCGAACCGACCGAGGACATGATCGTCGAGACCACTCTGGACCTGACGCTGCAGACCGCGGCCGAACGCTCCGTGCGCCGCATCCTGGACCGGGACGAGGGCAAGGGGGTCGAGCAGGCCGCCCTGGTCGCCCTGGACGGCGACGGCCGGGTGCGGGCCATGATCGGCGGCGGCTCCTACGCCGACAGCCAGTTCAACCGCGCCGTGGACGCGCGCCGTCAAGCCGGATCTGCCTTCAAGCCCTTCGTCTATCTGGCGGCGGTCGAGGCTGGCTATACGCCCCAGACCCCGGTGGTCGATCAGCCGATCACCATCGGCAACTGGTCGCCGAAGAACTATTCCAACACCTTCAGCGGCAACATGACCCTGGCCCAGGCCGTGGCCCAGTCGACCAATACGGTGGCGGCCTATGTCGCCGACCAGGTGGGGCGCGACAGCGTGGCCCGCGCCGCCCGCCGCCTGGGCATCGAGAGCCGGATCGGCCTGGAGCCGGCCATGGCCCTGGGCGCCGTCGAGGTCTCGCCTCTGGAGATGGCCACCGCCTATGACGCCTTCGCCAACGGCGGCCGCCGGGTCGAGGCCTATGGCGTCAGCCGCATCCGCACGCCGCAGGGACGCGTCATCTATCAGCGCGCCAGCGGCCAGAGCGGCCAGGCCATCAACAATCCGTCCCTCTACTACATGAACCAGATGCTGCGCGGGGTCATGACCTCGGGCACCGGGCGTAGCGCGGCCATCGCCGGGCGCGACCTTGCCGGCAAGTCTGGCACGACCTCGGATTACAAGGACGCCTGGTTCGTCGGCTACACCGGCGGCTTCGTCACCGCCGTCTGGGTCGGCAAGGACGACAACACCGCCATGCGCGGCGTGACCGGCGGTTCGTCGCCCGCCGCCATCTGGAAGGGTTTCATGGAGGCGGCCCTGCCGCGCCTGAACGCCCCGGCCATTCCGAACGGCCCCCCCATGCCCGAAGGCTGGACTGCGCCTGATCCCATCGGCGACCTGATGTCCGGCCTGGGCGAGGGCGGCGCCCTGGTCGAGCCGGTCGATCCCAGCCTGGGCCAGCCCTATGTCGAACAGCCGGGCGCGACGGTTCAGCCGACGTCCCCGCCCCAGCCGGCCGCCCGTCCCGCCGCACCCCAGCCGGCGCCCCGCTCCGCGCCCGAGCAGCAGCTCGACGGCCGCCTGCCGGCCGAGAAACGTTCGGACCCTCTGTTCTTCTAACCACGCCCGCCGCCGCCACCTCCCCGCTTTGCGGGGAGGTGGCGCGACGCCCTTCGCGTCGTGACGGAGGGGCTCTTCGCCGCATCGCCGATGTCAGTGGGACTTCAAGAACCCCTTCACCCCCGCGCGAAGAGGCGCGGCGGTCCCCCTCCCCGCGAAGCGGGGAGGGGACGGTTCACCGCCCTACCGCGTGCAGGGCGGCGCCATAATCCTTCAGCCATTTGCGCCAGGGCTTGTGGTCGCCGACCAACCGTTCGACCACCGACCAATAGGCCGGGCTGTGGTCGGCGTGGACCAGGTGGGCGACCTCGTGGGCGGCCAGATAGTCGATGACTGGCGGCGGGGCCATGATGACCCGCCAGGAATAGCGGATGGTGCGATTGTGCGGACTGCACGAGCCCCATCGCGATTTGGTGTCGGCGATCGAGATCGTGACCGGCGCCAGACCCAGGGCGCGCAGATGGACGTCGGTGCGGTCCGCGAGGGTCTGGCGCGCCTCGCGTTTCAGCAGGTTCTCGATCCGCCGGGCATAGGCCTCGCCCTCGCCGCCCGAGCGGATCACGGTCCCGTCCTCGACCAGTCGGGCCGCGCCTGCGCCAGGCACAGCCTCCAACCGGACGGGGCGACCGCGCAGGGAGATGACCTGGCCCGGCTCCAGCGGCCGGCTCTTGGGGCGCACC
The DNA here is from genome assembly GCF_013912065.1 of Brevundimonas sp. Taxonomy (GTDB): domain Bacteria; phylum Pseudomonadota; class Alphaproteobacteria; order Caulobacterales; family Caulobacteraceae; genus Brevundimonas. The sequence goes on along the minus strand of NZ_JACESA010000018.1, from coordinate 9,804 downwards.
GCCAGACGTTCGGAGATCCAGACCCCCTTGGAGCGGGCGAAGGCGACGGCCTGGGTCAGACCCCGCTCGGTCGGGGCGACGACCACGGCCTCGCCCGCGCGGGCGTCGATCCGCACCGACAGACGCCGGGCGCGGGGATTGACGGACAGTCGGAGCGTGGGGCCGGAACCGGAGTTCGCGCCCTCCGCGTCAAGCGGCAGCCGCTGACCGTTGCGATACGCCACCGCGGGCCTCGTTCTGGGCGATGAAGTCGCGGACACGGGGATATATCTCGTCACGGAACCGGCGGCCGTTGAAGACGCCGTAGTGGCCCACGCCCGGCTGGACGTAAAGCACCCGACGATCGTCGGGAATATTGGGGCACAGTGCGTGCGCCGCCTGGGTCTGGCCGACGCCGGAGATGTCGTCCTTCTCGCCCTCGACGGTCATCAGGCCGATGTCCGTGATCTTCGAAAGATCCACCCTGTTTCCGCGATGCTCCAGCAGGCCGCGCGCCAGCAGATGCTGCTGGAAGACGATATCGATGGTCTGGAGGTAGAATTCCTCGGTCAGGTCCAGCACCGACAGATACTCGTCGTAGAATTCCTCGTGCTTGTCGACCCCGTCGCCGTCGCCGTCGATCAGGCTGTTGAAATAGTCCCAGTGGGCGTCGCGGTGGCGCGCCTCGTTCATCGACATGAAGCTGTAGAGCTGGACGAAGCCCGGATAGACCCGACGCCCGAACCCGGCATAGGGCAGGGGCACGGTATGGATCATGTTCGAGCGGAACCAGGTAAACGGCTTTTCCTCGGCCAGCTGGTTGGTCACGGTCGGGGACAGGCGCGCGTCGATGGGCGAACCCATGAAGGTCATGGACAGGGGCCGGTTCGGATCCTGATCCTCGGCCATGATCGCCCCGGCGGCCAGAACGGGCGGGCCGGGCTGGCAGACGCCGACGACGTGGGGCCGTCCGCCGACCTCTGCCAGCATGGTCCGGACGTGGTCGATATAGTCGAAGAAGTCGAACCGGCCCTCCAGCATCGGCACCTGGCGGGCGTTGATCCAGTCGGTGACATAGACGTCGTGGTCCTGAAGAAAGGCCTCGACCGTGCCGCGCAACAGGGTGGCGTAGTGGCCCGACAGCGGGGCGACGATCAGGACGGCGGGACCGGAAGCCGGTTTCCCGGCCCGTTTAAGGTCGCCGATATTGCGGGCGAACCGGACCAGGCGACACCAGGGGCTCTGCCAGATCACCTGTTCGGTGGTGCGGACGGTCTTGCCGCCGATGTCGAAGGTCTCCAGCTTCCAGTCCGGCTTGCCGTAACGCCGGGTGACGCTCTCGAACAGTTCGGCCGAGGCATAGGCGGTGCGGCCCACGGCCGTATCCGCCGCTGGATTGAAGGGCGAGGTCCAGAAGCGCCGCGCCATCTGGGCTCCGATGCGGAACGGGAGGGCCGACTGATAGGCGAGTTCATGAAACGTGTAGAGCATGACGATCCATTATTCGGCCTGCCGGAACCGGGACCCGGTCGGCGGGGCCATTTGCTGCACGGCAGCATAGCCGGTTTCCGCCTTGCATGGCAGTTATTCGCAGTCCCGTTCAATTGCCGCCTGGGTTCGACCTTCTCGCGGTCGCCTGAACGTGGTCTGATGTCGGCGATGTCCGGGGGGACGTCGTGGAGCATTCGATGTTGGTCCCATTGACCCTCGCCAGCCTGCTGATGCAGCAGACGCCGACCGTCGGCCTCGTCTCCTACGAGGAGGCGGTGCGTTGCGCCGGCCTGACCCAGGCCGCATCCGAACTGGAAGGCGGAGAGAGCGCGGAAGGGCGTCGCCTGTATGACGCCGCCCTGTTCTGGTCGCTGGCGGCGATGCAGGCCGCCACCGCTGCGGGGAAGTCCGCGCCCGCCGCCGAGGCCGACCAGACCCGCGCCCGGATCGAAGCCGTGCGCCGACTGAACGCCGACGCTCCCGCCGCCCGCGCCGCGCTGGAGCGGTGCCGCCGCAAGACGCCGGATCTGAACTGAAAACGTCGTTAAGGCCCAGCTGAACCGCCCGCACGGCGTCGCGTTTGCATTGAGAGCCAAGTGGGACGCACCGTTCGTCCCGAAGCGGGATTGAGAGGCGTCCAACGCATGTTCGAGTTCGGCCGAGACCTTCGCAAGCTGTTCGCCCACGCTCGCGAGAGCGAGGATCTGGGCTGGGTCGAACTGATCGGCGTCGATCTGCTGGCCGCCGAGGCGAGGCGCGAGTCCATCGACGCCGGCCGGGTCTCCTGCGCCCGGCCCTTCGAGACCGAGAGCCGCGCCGCCGCCCTGTGGCGCGAGCATGCCCGCCGCAGCGGCGCCGTCGACAGCCTGGATCGGGCCGACTGTTGCGCCGACAGCCTGGCGCGCGTCGCCCAAGGCGACGACCAGGCGACGCGCGCCGCCCTCGACAGGGCCCAGGCCCTGATGTTGCGTTTCGACCTGTGTGGAGAGCCGGCCAATCTGGATCGGGCCCTGACCACGCTGGACGCCGCCGTCCGTCCCCGTCGATCCCGTCTCGCGGCGGACCTGTATGCGACCCATGCGCGGCTGAAGGCCCGCAAGGCGCGCCTGTCCGGCGATCCGGGCGCCCTGCTGGACGCCGCCGCCCTGATGGACGCGGCCCAGCATGGATCGGGCGCGGCCGACGTCGAGCTGAGGCTGGACCGGGCGAGTCTGGCGCTGGAGGCCGGGGTCATCAAGCGCGACGCACGGCTGCTCGATCAGGCCGGACGCGATCTGGGCGCCCTTGTCGAGGCCGCCTCGCCCGATCATCGCCCCTTGACGCGCGCCCGCGCCCTGGCCCTGTGCGGGGCCGGCCTGTCGGCCCTGGCGGCCATCGCCGGCCATACGGAGGCTCAGGCGCAGGGCCGGATCATGTTCGACGCCGCCGCCGACCAATTCACCCCCGACCACAGTCCCCTGGACTGGGCCGTCATCCAGATGCTGCGCGCCGGCGACGAGGCCATGCCCCTGATGGTCCTGAACCAGGCCGAGGCCCTGACCCAGGGGCGGGGCCTGATCGTCGGCGCCCTTGTTCGCGAACGCCGGATGGTGCGCGAGATCGCTCTGGCCGAGGCCGTATGCGATCTCGCCGGGCTGGAGATGCTGGAAGCCCGTCTGCACAATCGTCTGGTCGGCGCGGCGCCGCTGGACTGGGCGGCGGACCAGATCGGCTTGGCCGAACTGGCCCTGGCGCGCCATCGGCTGGGCGGGGCGGCCCCGCGCAACCTGAACCTGATTTTGAACGAGGCGGTCCTAACGGCCCGGGAGCTGGGCGTGCCGGTTCTGGCGGAACGAGCCGGGACCCTGCTCTGGACATTGGAACTGTAATGTCGCCGCTCGCTCTTCCTGACCCGCCGAAAGTCCGCTACCGGCACTGAGGTCTCGTTTCTTTCGGAGAGGGAGAAGGCCGCGCGTTCTGAGGCCATGAGCATGTTTGGATCCAAGCCCGCGTCTTCGGCGGATCGACGGTCGCAGCCGCGGCGGGCCGTCAACTCGCGAGGTATCGTCTGCGCGCCCGGCGTGGAGACGGCCTGTGTCATCGCCGACCTTTCCGACAACGGCATCCGGTTGAGGCTGGATCGCGGCGCGGCCCTGCCGACAGAGATCGTGGTGGTCGACGTGGCCCAGGGAGTCGCCTATCCCGCCGTGGTCGTCTGGCAGAAGGGCCAGGAGGCGGGCGCGCGACAGACCGGCGCCAAGTCCCTGCGCGGTCTGGCCCCCGCCCGGCTGATCGGGGCGCGCGACGCCTGGCTCCGGGCCGGCGGCCGCTAGAGCGAAATCGGCTGAGCTGGACGCAAGGCCTGCTCAGCTCAGATTTCGCTCCAGCATTAATCTGGAGCCTGTCCGGCCTAAAGCCCCGCCGGCATGGCGCCGACATTGATGGCGATCCGGCCGATCAGTCCCTTGACGATCAGATCCAGGGCCGATCCCTCGCGATAGTCGGCAGCGGCGACGAAATTGACCCGGTCCTCGGAGATCAGGGAATAGACCTTCTTCTGGTCCTTCTCGTTCGAGCGCGGGTCATAGACGGCGATCGAGAAGCCGCCCTTCGTGTGCATCATCTTCATGGTCGGGACATCGGTGTCGCCGTCGCCGATGAAGATCATCCGGTCGAACGGCACCGGCCGCTGCTCGTCGGGGATGAAATGATTGATCCGCTCGTGCTCCCAGTGGTTCTTCACCCCCTTGTTGATGCGGAACAGATACTGGGTTTTGGTGGTGTAGTTGACGCCGACCGCGGGCCAGGCGGCCTCGCCCTTGTCGTCATAGACATAGTGGGAGGCGAAGACGTGGGTCAGGGCGGGGCGGATCGGCGTGCCGTCGATCATCTCCTCCAGGCCGGCGGAGACGATATAATGTTCGATCTCCAGCCCGTACCGGGCGCCGAAGGCGTTCATCCGGTCGAACCAGCTGAGGTCCTTCAGACCCTCGAACAGGGCCACGGCCTCGCCATGCTGGCGCAGGGTCTCGCGCGTCACCGGCGACCCGTTCTGGCGCGCGTGATGCAGCATCAACTGCATGTACATCAGGATGCCGTCGCCGTCGGCGTCCTTGGTCAGGCGCTCGGCTTCTTCCCAGAAGGCGCCGATGTCCATGCCGACGGAGGGGATGAAACTGACCTCCTGCATATTGCCGCGCGCCAGTGTGCCGTCGAAATCATAGATCAGCGCCGTCTTCAGCAGGGGCGTCTTCGGCGAGGTCGGGGCGGCGGGAGCGTCGGCCATGAGCGGGTTCCAGAGCGTCGGTCGGACCCTGCCCTCTATATCAGCCGGCCGTATCCGTCGATTGCCGCCGCTGGCCGAAGCTGGGCGCCGCGGCCTTCTGTTCGGCCCAGTAGTCGGCGCCGGTGGTCGGCTTGAACATGGTGCGCGGCGCTCCGTTTCGCGCCACCACGGCGAAGGTGTTGGTCGAGGCCTGATAGATCAGGGTGTCGCCGTTGGGGCGTTTCACCGTCTCGACGTCGCGCGGCGTCTTGGTGGTGAAGGCGGTGACCTTGGCCAGATAGTCCTCGGCCGAAGCCGCGCCGAAATCGGCGCCGTTGCGGTCGTACAGCCGGGCGATCTTGGCGTCGACGGTCTCGCGACGGTTGGCGGTCAGCACCGGCTTGTCCTCGGGCGATGTCGAGGCCGCCGCCGCATCCGTCACGGTCGCGGCCATGGCGATAGGCCTGACCTCGGTCGTGCGGTCGCGTGTCTGGACCGCCGAGGCGTTGTCGCATCCCGCCAGCCCGATCAGGGCCAAGCCCGCCAGGATCGCACCCGCCCATTGTCGATTGTAAGACTCCATCCCGACCTCCCGCCGTTTGAATGCTCGTTTGACGGGACGTAAGCACAACTTAAATGTTCGCGCAATGTTCTTGTGGTCTGTCTCGACGGCGTCGCCTCGGGACGCTAGACGGAGGAATGGACAACCGCCCGCTCTCGAACCGGAAACTGCTGCTGATCGTCGGCGGCGGCATAGCGGCCTACAAGGCGCTTGAGCTGGTGCGGCTGATCGCCAAGGCGGGCGGAGAGACGCGGGTCATATTGACGGAGGCGGGGGCGCAGTTCGTCACCCCCCTGTCGCTTGCGGCCCTCAGCGGCCATCCGGTGCGGTCGGACCTGTTCGATGCCGGGGAAGAGACGACCATGGGCCATATCGAGCTGTCGCGCTGGGCCGATCTGGTGGTCGTGGCGCCCGCGACCGCGGGACTGATCGCCAAGGCCGCCAACGGGATCGCCGACGACCTGGCCTCGACCACATTGATCGCGACGGACAAGCGGGTGCTGCTGGCCCCCGCGATGAATGTGCGGATGTGGGAACATCCGGCGGTCCAGGCCAATGTGGAACGGCTGAAGGGTTTCGACGGCTTCCATGGCGCGGCCGTGGTCGGGCCGGACGCGGGCGAAATGGCGTGCGGCGAATACGGGCCGGGCCGGATGGCTGAGCCTCCGGCGATCCTGGACGCCATCGTCGGCCTGCTGGCGGGCTCGGGCGGTCGGCCGCTGGCGGGCAAGCGGGCGGTGGTCACGGCCGGGCCGACCTTCGAGCCGATCGACCCGGTGCGCGGCCTGACCAACCGATCCAGCGGCAAACAGGGCTACGCCATCGCCTCGGCTCTGGCCGAACTGGGCGCCGAAGTGACCCTGGTGTCCGGCCCCACGGCCCTGGGTGTTCCGCCGGGGGTCAGACGGATCGACGTCGAGAGCGCGCTGGAGATGCAGGCCGCCACGCAAGCCGCCCTGCCCGCCGAGATCGCGGTCCTGTCGGCCGCCGTCGCCGACTGGCGGGTGGACACCATCGCCGGCGGCAAGATCAAGAAGGGACCGGGCGGCCCGCCGACTCTGGCCCTGATCGAGAACCCCGACATTCTGGCGGGGATCGCGGCGCCGGGGCCGAACCGGCCGAAACTGGTCGTGGGCTTCGCCGCCGAGACCACGGATCTGGAGGCCAACGCCCGGGCCAAACTGTCCAAGAAGGGCTGCGACTGGATCATTGGCAACGACGTGTCCGACGAAGTCTTCGGCTCGGACGGCAACGCCGTGCTGCTGGTCACCGCCGACAGGACCGAGGCCTGGCCGCGCCAGTCGAAATCCGCCATAGCCCGGGCCGTCGCGGCCCGTATCGCCGACCATTTCAAGAGTTCAGAATGACCGCCGCAACCGCCGTCCAGATCCAGCGCCTGCCCCACGCCGAGGGCCTGCCCCTGCCGGCCTATGAGACGACGGGATCGGCCGGGATAGACCTGCGGGCGGCGGTGCCCGAGGACCAGCCGATGACCCTGGCGCCGGGCCAGCGCGCCCTTGTCCCCACCGGCCTGAAGATCGCGCTGCCGCTGGGGTTCGAAGCCCAGGTGCGGGCCCGCTCGGGCCTGGCGCTGAAACACGGCATCATCTGCCCCAATGCGCCGGGCACTATCGACAGCGACTATCGCGGCGAGTGCGGCGTGATCCTGGCCAATATCGGCGCCGAACCCTTCGTCATCCGCCGCGGCGAGCGGATCGCCCAGCTGGTGATCGCCAAACACGAACGCGCGGACTGGGTCGAGGTCGAGACGCTGGACGAGACCGCGCGGGGGGCGGGCGGATTTGGATCGACGGGCCGCTAAACCAGCGGCGCGCTCGCCCGCATCAGGGCGGCCTTGCGGCGGACATGTTCGCGCCAGGCGGTATAGAGGCCGGCGGCGGCGATGAGGGCGGCGCCGGCCAGGGTGTTGAGGCTCGGGGTCGCGTGCATCAGCCACCAGCCGAAGACGACGGCGCCGACGATCTGCAGATAGTCGAACGGCGCGACCACGGCGACGGGGGCGGCCCTGAGCGAGGCCGTCATGAACAGCTGGGCCAGGCCGCCGGCGATGCCCGAGGCGACCAGCAGCCCGAAGGTGGCCGGGGAATGCATCCGGCCCACGAAGACCAGCAGGACCGCCCCGACGACCGAAGAGGCGACGAAGAACCAGAAGACGATGGCGGCGACATGTTCGGTGTCGCGCAACTGGCGCAGGGTGATGGTGACCCCGGCGGTCAGCACGGCCCCCGCCAGGGCGAATCCGAGCCCGGCCAGGGGCACGGCCTGTTCGCCCCCGCCCGGCCGCATGACCACGATCACCCCGATGAAGCCCAGGGCGACAGCGGCCCAGCGGCGCGGTCCCACCGCCTCCTTCAGGATCAGGAAGGACAGCAGGGTGGCGAAGATGGGGGCGGTGAAGCTGAGGGTCGTGGCGTCGGCGAGCGGCAGCAGGGTCAGGGTCTGGAACAGGCACAGGATCGAGACGATGCCCAGGGCGCTGCGGCCCGCGAGCGCCCAGGGACGGCGGGTGGTCAAGCCTGCCAGGCCGCCCGGCTGGGTCAGGACCCAGACCAGCACCACGGGCAGGCCGAAGAAGGCGCGGTAGAACAGCATTTCGGACGCCACCACCCCGTCGAACGAGGCCAGCTTCAGCGTCGCCGTCATCACCGAGAAGGCGCCCGCCGCCGCGATCCTCAGCGCTATGCCGCCGGCGATGTCCTCGACGCTGTTCCTGGCCTTCATGTCGTCCCGTCGATCCAAGATCCCGGCCCGAAAGCGGGGCCGCCTCATGCGAGGGAGCCTTTAAGCATGAGCGGCGTTAACCGTTACGAACCGCCCAAGCTTGGCTGAAGCCTTTTCTCAAACTTTCTTTGCAGGAGTGACGACGTGGAAAATCTGATCGATCAGATCGGCGACTTCCTGAGCGGAATCGCGGGTCTGGCCAGCGCCGGCTTCGACGGCGTCAACCAGGTGATGGGCCTGATCATCGCCATCATCGCCGCTCTGCTTATGGTGGATTGGCGTTCGCTGGCGTCGACGGCTCTCGGCGCCACCCTGGTGCATCTGATCGTGCTGGCGGTGTTGCCGGTGCTGAACGGGGGCGACTTCGCCTTGCCGAACATTCTCTCGGTCGGCTTCTGGATGACCGCCCTGGCCCTGTTCCTGGGCTATGCGATCGTCATCGCCATCTTCTTCTTCATCAAGTCGCTTCTGACCGGTTCGGCCTTCAGGCGGCGTCGAGTGGCGCACTGATCCAAGGGGGCCTACCGCGCTTTGCGTTACTTGAGGCCCGGCCATGTCCTAGTAACGCGACACCGCCGCCAACCTGGCGACGCCGGCGCTCAAGCCGCGAGCGACCGCGTCGCGAGCATAGCGCGTGGCGACAGCGCCATCAGGCACAAAGCTCGGTTCAGGCCTGCCTGAAACCGAGCACGTCCTGCATGTCGTAGAGTCCCGGACCGCGGGTGCGGACCCAGGCGGCGGCGGCCACCGCGCCCTTGGCGAACAGGGAGCGGTCGATGGCCGAATGGCTGAGGGTCAGGACCTCGTCCTCGGAAGCGAACAGGACTGTATGCTCGCCGATGATGCCGCCGGCGCGGATCGAGGAGAAGCCGATTTTGCCGCTCTCGCGTTCGCCCTGAACGCCGTCATAAGGGGCGGAGCGGATCTCGGACAGGTCGGTGAACCGTCCCTCGGCGGCGGCTTCGCCCAGCATCAGGGCGGTGCCCGACGGGGAATCGACCTTGCGGCGATGATGGGCCTCGGTGATCTCGATGTCCCAGTCCTGGGCGTCCAGCCGCTGGGCCGCGTGCTGGACCAGGCCGATCAGTATGTTCACGCCCAGCGAGAAATTGCCGCTTTTGACGATGGCGATCTTTTCGGCGGCCTTCATCAGCTCGGCCTCCTGTTCCGGCGTGAAGCCGGTCGAGCCGATGACCAGGCTGGGGCCGCCGCGTTCCGCAGCATCCTGGGCCAGGGCCAGCGAAGCGTCCGGCGTCGAGAAGTCGATGATCACGTCGCACAGCGAGATGTCGGCCGTTTCGCCCCAGTCGAAACGGGCGGCGACGACCACGTCCTCGCGCGCGTCCAGCACCTGGGAAACCGCGCGACCCATCCGGCCGCGATAGCCGGATATGCCGGCGTGGAAGATGGCGCTCAAGCCGCGTTCTCTTTCGACCCGTCCGCATCCTGATTACCCAGAATGTCGGCCCAGAAGCGCTTCGCCTTGCCGGCGAAGCTGGAATTGCGTGGGTTCTGCCCCTCGCCGAACGACAGGGCAAGCTCTTCCAGCAGTTCCTTCTGACGCGGAGTCAGATCGGTGGGGGTCTCGACGAACAGTTCGACCACCAGATCGCCGCGCGCGCGGCCGTTCAGATGCGGCATCCCCTTGCCCTTGATCCGGACCGTCTTGCCGGTCTGGGCGCCGGCGGGAACGGCGACGGCGGCCTTGCACTTGCCGTCGCAGGCGTCGGAGACCAGGCAGGGGGCGTCGATCTCGCCGCCCAGGGCCGCGACCGTCATCGGCACG